>CAWBVS010000001.1:0-356902 GCA_963792285.1 uncultured Actinomycetota bacterium
ATTCGCCAGAAGCTCGCGAAGTGGGGTCTGCTCTGGGGCGGCGCCGAGAACCGCGCCGCGCAGGAATGGGCCAGTCGGCTCGAGGTCAAGACCGCCGCGCTGGATGCCGAGACCGGCACGCTCCGCGGCGGCAATCAGCAGAAGGTCGTGCTCGCGAAGTGGCTCGCGACCGAGCCGACGGTGCTGTTCGTCGACGAGCCCACGCGCGGCATCGACGTCGGCACGAAAGCCGAGGTGCACCGCCTGCTGAGCGAACTCGCCCAGGCAGGGCATCGCGATCCTCATGATCTCGTCCGAACTGCCGGAGGTGCTGGGAATGGCCGATCGCGTCCTCGTCATGCGTGAGGGTCGCCTCACCGGCGAGATCTCCCGTCAGGAGGCGACACCCGAAGCCGTGATGTTCGCCGCGACGGCGGATGCGGGGGTGGCGAAGTGACCGCCGTCGACACCCGCCCGGTCGCGCGGGCTCGAGCGCAGCGACCGCCCTCGTCGCGCGGCATCGCGACCGCGCGCGAGACCGGCATCCTGATCGCGCCTCTCCTCGTGTCGTCGCCGCGACCGCCGCGAATCCGAACTTCCTGTTCTCCAACGACGGGTTCCGCGACCTGCTGCTGACCCCGTCGCTCCTGCTGCTCGTCGCGGTCGGGTCAGGCGATCGTGATCATCACGCGCAACGTCGACCTGTCGGTCGGGTCGATCGTCGGGCTGACCGCCTACCTGACCGGCCGCCTGTTCATCGACATCCCGGGCATCCCGCTCATCGTCGTCTTCATCGGTCGGCATCCTGCTCGGCGGACTGCTCGGCCTGATCAACGGCGTCCTCGTCGCGTGCGCCAAGGTTCCGGCGCTCGTGATCACGCTGGGCAACGCTGTACATCTACCGCGGCATCAACGTCGCCTGGACGGGCAGCGACCGGATCAACGCGTCGCGACCTGCCCGCGCGACTTCCGTGCGACTCGGCACCGATCGCATCCTCGGCATCCCGATCCTGACCGATCATCGCCGTCGTCGTGCTCGATCGCCGCCGCGTGGTACCTGCGCAACATCCGCGCTCGGTCGCGAGCTCTATGCGATCGGCTCCGATCCCTCGGCTGCCCACCTCTACGGACTCAAGGTCACCCGCGCGTCATCACGGCGTTCGTCCTCTCGGGTGCCCTGTCGGGCCTCGCGGCGTGCTCTACGCCGCCCGCTACGGCACGGTCAGCTCGGCCGCCGGCACCGGATGGGAGCTGCAGGCCATCGGCGCGGCCGTCATCGGCGGCGTCGCGATCTCGGGCGGCGTCGGCACCGTGCTGGGGCGCCGCGATCGGCGCCGTCCTGCTGCTGACCATCAACCGCGCGCTGCCCGATCCTCGGCATCGACGACTTCTGGCAGCGCGCCGTCGTCGGGCGTCCTCATCATCGGCTCGATCGTGCTCGACCGGGTTCTCGCGGTCCGACAACATCGAGCGACTCATCGCACAACGGGAGGTGGACCGATGACCGCCGCACCGACCACCTCGCGCGCCCGGCGTCGTATCAGCCGCACGCGCGACCGCCTGGCGGCGACGCGCTCGCTCACGCGCGAGACGGCGATCATCGCGCTGCTGGTGCTCGTGATCGTCGTCGGCGCTCGTCACCGTGCCGCAACTTCGACAGCCCGCTCACGGTCACCTACCTCCTGCGCGACATCGCACCGATCCTGCTGATCGCCCTGCCGATGACGCTCATCATCATCACGGAGGAGATCGACCTGTCGGTCGCCAGCATCGTCGGGCTCTCGAGCCGTGACGACCGGCGATCCTGACGCAGCGCCGGGCTCCCGTTCGAGCTCGCCGCCCTCGATCTGCCATCCTCGTCGGCACGCGTCTGCGGCGCCTTCAACGGCTTCCTCGTCACGCGTCGTCGGGCCTGCCGTCGCTCGCCGTCACGATCGGCACGCTCGCGCTGTTCCGCGGGCTCGCGGTGGGCCTTCGGCACCACGGCGATCACGGACTTCCCCGAGGTCTGGACCGACCTCGCGAAGGCGAACATCCCGGGCACACCGATCCCGGTCATCATGATCCCGTTCGCGATCCTCGGCGATCGTCGTTCGCCGTCCTGCTGCACTTCACCCCGTTCGGTCGCTCGCTCTACGCGATCGGACTGAACAAGGAGGCCGCGCACTTCTCCGGCATCGACGTCGGGCGCACGAAGTTCGTCCTGTTCGTGCTGTCGGGGCCGTCTCGGGCTTCGCGGGCGTCTACTTCACGCTGCTCTACTCGAACGCCCGCGGCGACAACGCCACGGGCTTGGAGCTTCAGGTCGATCGCCGCCGTCCTGCTGGGCGGCGTCTCGATCTTCGGCGGCCGCGGCGCGCTGCACGGCGTCATCGCCGGCGTGCTGCTCATCGGCACCCTCGGCAGCGCGCTGCGCCTCGCCGGAGTCACCAGCGACATCATCAACGTCATCACCGGCGTGCTGCTCATCCTCTCGGTGGTGTCCGCAAGCTTCCTCGCCTGGCTGCAAGCACGTCGCTCCGCAGCCGTCGGCAAGAAGAAGGGGCGAGCCGGGACGTCGCCCGACGGATCCTGACCGCACGGCCACGCACGCAACCCCGCACTACACATACACCGCACAGACTCGTGCACCAAGGAAGGAAACAATGATGTTCGGACTTCAGCGAAAGGGGCGCCTGGCGCTCGCGGCGGCACGCTCGCCGTCGGCGTGGCACTCGTCGCTCGCCGGTTGCTCCGGTTCCGGTGGCGGCACCGCGTGACGCCGGTGGGGACGGCGGCGACGCGAACCTGTCGATCACGATGCTGCCCAAGAACCTCGGCAACCCGTACTTCGACACCTCGACGGGTGGTGCCGAAGAGGCCACGTCCGAGTTCGGTGGCACGTTCGAGGAGGTCGGCCCGTCGGAGGCGTCGCCGACGTCGCAGGTGCAGTACATCCAGACCGCGGCGCAGCAGGGTGCGGGCGGGCTGATCGTCTCGGCGAACGACCCGGAGGCGATCTGCGACGCGCTGAACGAGGCACGGGATGCCGGGGTGAAGGTCGTCACGTTCGACTCGGACACGAACCCGGACTGCCGTGACCTGTTCATCAACCAGGCCACCGCGGAGGGCATCGCGAAGATCCAGGTCGACCTGATCGCGGAGCAGATCGGCGACGCGGGTCAGATCGCGATCCTGTCGGCGTCGGCGAACGCGACCAACCAGAACGCGTGGATCGAGATGATGGAGGAGCTGCTGGCGTCGGATCACCCCGACATCGAGCTCGTCGAGGTCGTCTACGGCGACGACGACGACCAGACCTCGTTCGACAAGACCGCGGCGCTGCTGCAGACCTACCCGGAGCTGAAGGGCATCGTCTCCCCGACCACGGTCGGCATCTCGGCCGCGGCACGCTACCTGTCCACGTCGGAGTACAAGGGCAAGGTCGCGCTGACCGGGCTGGGCACCCCGAACCAGATGCGCGAGTACGTCGAGGACGGCACCGTCACCGCGTTCGCGCTGTGGAACCCGGCCGACCTGGGCTACCTGGCCGCGTTCGCGACGCAGGCGCTGATCACCGGTGAGATCACCGGCGAAGAGGGCGACTCGTTCGAGGCCGGCAAGCTCGGCTCGTACGAGGTCGGCGCCGACGCGACCGTCCTGCTCGGCGACCCCTACGTCTTCGACGCAGACAACATCGGCGACTTCGACTTCTAAGTCGAGACCGCCACGGCGCGCCCGATCCCTCACGCGGGTCGGGCGCGCTGTCGCTCCAGGACTCCGATCGAACGTCAGGCGTTCAGCGCGCGGTGGTGGAGGCGCGGATCATCAGCTCGGGGCGGAACACGACGTGCTGCGCCCGGGAGTCGGGGTCGGCGATCTCGTCGAGCAGGATACGCAGCGCGGTCTCGCCCATCAGCTCGCTCGGCTGTCTGACCGAGGAAAGCGGCACCACAGCGGCGGAAGCGAAGTCGATGTCGTCGAAACCGATGATCGCGACGTCGTCCGGCACCCGGATCGCCGTGACGGGCCAGTGCCTGCAGAACACCCATCGCCACGAGGTCGTTCGCCGCGAACACGGCGTCGGGGCGATCAGCGGCGGTCCGTGAGGCGATCTCCTCGCCGGCGGCGCGGCCGTCGGCGACGCTCGCTCCCGGAGTCGCGAGCGTCTCGAGACTCACGCCGGGCGACGCGTCGACGGCACGCTGCGCCCCCGCGTGTCGATCGGTGATCTGGCGGATGTCCTGCGGTCCGCCGGCGAAGAGGATGCGGCGGCGGCCGGTCTCGAGCAGGTGACTCGCAGCGAGGTGCCCGCCGAGCTCGTCGTCGACGCTGACGGAGCTGAAGGTGTCGTCTTCGCTGCGTCGGTCGACGAGTACTGCGGGCGTGCCGCGCTCGCGGAGTCGACGCAACCGCGGGCCCACCTCCCGGTACGGCGAGATCAGGATGCCGCGCACCCGCTGCTCTTCGAAGAGGTCGAGGTAGCCGGCCTCGCGGTCGACGTTCTCGTCGCTGTTGCCGAGGATCACGGACAGCCCGTGCTGGGTGGCCTCGCGTTCCGCGCCGCGGGCGAGATCGGTGAAGAACGGGTTGCGCACATCGAGCACGACGAGGCCGATCGTCGAGCTGCGCCCGATACGCAGCTGTCGCGCCGCGTCGTTGCGCACGTACCCGAGCTCGTCGATCGCCTCCGCACTCGGCGGACCGCGTCCGGCGAGACCTTGTCGCGGTGGTTCAGCACGTTGGAGACCGTGCCGACCGACACCCCGGCTCTCGCGGCGACGTCTCGGATGCTCGCGCTCATCACCTCTTGAAACCTTTCACAAGGTCCAGTATGGTGGTTGAAACGATTCAAAGTCGATCAGGAGCACCCCGTGACCGCCTTCCCTCCGTCAACCGAGATCTTCCATCTCGAAGACCAACTGGCTGCGGCCGGCAACGCGGCATCCCGCACCGAAGAAAGCAACGCATCGTGAGCATCCTCTCCGCCGACATCCAGGCGACCCTCGCCCAGGGCAGGCCATCGAACTGCCCTCGTGGGCGTTCGGCAACTCCGGCACGCGCTTCCGCGTGTGGACCACGGAGGGCACGCCGCGCGATCCGTTCGAGAAGATCGCGGATGCCGCAGAGGTCAACCGCGTCACGGGCCTCGCCCCGAGCGTCGCGCTGCACATCCCGTGGGACAAGGTCGACGACTACGACGTGCTCCGCCGCCACGCCGAAGACCTGGGCGTCGCGCTCGGCACGATCAACTCGAACACGTTCCAGGACGAGGACTACAAGTTCGGCGCCCTCACGCACGAGGATGACCGCATCCGCCGCAAGGCGATCGACCACCACCTCGAGTGCATCGACGTGATGGACGCCACTGGTTCGCGCGACCTGAAGATCTGGCTCGCCGAGGGCTCGAACTACCCGGGCCAGACCGACATGCGCGCCCGCCAGGACCGCCTGAACGACTCGCTCCGCGCAGATCTACGAGCGCCTCACCGGCGAGCAGCGCCTCGTGCTCGAGTACAAGTTCTTCGAGCCGTCGTTCTACCACACCGACGTTCCCGACTGGGGAACCTCCTACGCCCAGGTGGCGACCCTCGGCGACCGCGCGATGGTGTGCCTCGACACCGGCCACCACGCGCCCGGCACGAACATCGAGTTCATCGTGATGCAGCTGCTGCGCCTCGGAAAGCTCGGGTCGTTCGACTTCAACTCGCGCTTCTACGCGGACGACGACCTGATCGTCGGGGCGGCCGACCCGTTCCAGCTGTTCCGCATCATCGTCGAGGTCATCCGCGGCGGGGGCCTGAACAACCCCGACGTCGCGTTCATGCTCGACCAGTGCCACAACATCGAGGCGAAGATCCCCGGCCAGATCCGCTCGGTGCTGAACGTGCAGGAGATGACCGCTCGCGCGCTGCTCATCGACCAGTCGGCGCTGGCCGCCGCCCAGTCGGCGAACGACGTGCTCGGAGCGCAGGCGGTGTTCATGGACGCGTTCTACACCGACGTGCGCCCGGCGCTGGCCGAGTGGCGTGAGAGCCGCGGCCTGCCCGCCGATCCGATGGCCGCGTTCGCGGCATCCGGTTACCAGCAGAAGATCGAGGCCGAGCGCGTCGGCGGCACCCAGGCCGGCTGGGGCGCCTGATCCTCGTGCTGACAAACCACTTTCAGGGCGAGAAACCACGCGGCGCCAGTCGCCTCGACGCGAAAGTGGTTTGTCGCCCGTGCGGCAGCGGGTCGCCGAATCCACACATCTCTGCGCCGATCCACACATCCACGCTCCTCGAATCTGTGGATTCGGGCACCGATGTGTCGGCTCGCGCCGCCGCCACCCTCACCACCGAAGGATCAACCCTCATGACGAACCCCGCTGCCGCCGATCTGATCGCGCGCTCCAACCGTCTCGGCGCCGACCCGAAGAACACGAACTACGCCGGGGGCAACACCTCCGCGAAGGGCACCGAGACCGACCCGGTCACCGGCCAGCCGGTCGAGCTGCTGTGGGTCAAGGGCTCGGGCGGCGACCTCGGCACGCTCACCGAGGCGGGGCTCGCGGTGCTGCGCCTCGACCGCATGCGCGCGCTCGTCGACGTCTACCCGGGCCTGGAGCGCGAGGACGAGATGGTCGCCGCGTTCGACTACTGCCTGCACGGCAAGGGCGGGGCGGCGCCGTCGATCGACACCGCGATGCACGGACTCGTGGATGCCGCGCACGTCGACCACCTGCATCCCGACTCCGGCATCGCGATCGCGACCGCCGCCGACGGCGAGGCGCTGACGTCGACGATCTTCGGCGACAAGGTCGTGTGGGTGCCGTGGCGTCGCCCCGGCTTCCAGCTGGGGCTCGACATCGCCGCGATCAAGGCGGCGAACCCCGCAGGCGATCGGCTGCATCCTGGGCGGGCACGGCATCACCGCGTGGGGCGACACCTCCGACGAGGCCGAGCAGAACTCCTCATGGATCATCGACACCGCCGCCGAATACATCGAGAAGCACGGCACAGCCCGAACCTTTCGGAGGAGTTGTGCACGGCTTCGAGGCACTGCCGGAGGCCGAGCGCCGCGCGAAGGCTGCCGCGCTCGCGCCGACGATCCGCGGTCTCGCCTCGACCGACAAGCCGATGGTCGGGCACTTCACCGACGACCCGCGCGTGCTCGAGTTCCTCGCCTCGGCGAAGGCGCCCGCGCTCGCCGAGCTCGGCACGAGCTGCCCCGATCACTTCCTGCGCACGAAGGTCAAGCCGATGCTGCTCGACCTGCCCGCCGACACCCCGGTCGAGGAGCAGCTCGCGCGGCTGAAGGAGCTGCACGAGGCCTACCGCGCCGACTACCAGGCCTACTACGACGCGCACGCGACCGCCGAGAGCCCCGCGATCCGCGGCGCCGACCCGCTCATCGTGCTCGTGCCCGGCGTCGGCATGTTCAGCTTCGGCGCGAACAAGCAGACCGCCCGCGTCGCCGGCGAGTTCTACCTCAACGCGATCAACGTGATGCGCGGCGCCGAGGCGCTCTCGACCTACACGCCGATCTCGGATGCCGAGAAGTTCCGCATCGAGTACTGGGCGCTCGAAGAGGCCAAGCTGCAGCGGATGCCGAAGCCGAAGACCCACCAGGGCCGCATCGCGTTCGTCACGGGAGCGGCATCCGGCATCGGCAAGGCGATCGCGACGCGCCTGGCCGCCGAGGGCGCGTGCGTCGTGGTCGCCGACCTCGACCTCGAGAAGGCGCAGGCCGCCGCCGCCGAGCTCGGCGGCACGGATGTCGCGATCGGCGTCGCGGCGAACGTGGCGGATGCCGAGGGCGTGCAGGCCGCGATCGACGCGACCGTGCTCGCGTTCGGCGGCATCGACCTGGTCGTCAACAACGCCGGGCTCTCGCTCTCGAAGCCGCTGCTGGAGACCACCGAGAAGGACTGGGACCTGCAGCACGACGTGATGGCGAAGGGCTCGTTCCTCGTCTCGAAGGCGGCCGCGAAGGCGCTGATCGAGCAGGGCATGGGCGGCGACGTCATCTACATCTCGTCGAAGAACTCCGTCTTCGCCGGCCCGAACAACATCGCGTACTCCGCGACGAAGGCCGACCAGGCCCACCAGGTGCGCCTGCTCGCGGTCGAGCTCGGCGAGTACGGGGTGCGCGTCAACGGCATCAACCCCGACGGCGTCGTGCGCGGCTCGGGCATCTTCGCCTCGGGCTGGGGCGCGAACCGCGCCGCGACCTACGGCGTCGACGAGCAGGACCTCGGCAAGTTCTACGCCCAGCGCACGATCCTCAAGCGCGAAGTGGTGCCCGAGAACGTCGCCGACGCGGTCTACGTGCTCACCGGACCCGAGCTCACCCGCACGACGGGCCTGCACATCCCGGTCGACTCCGGCGTCGCGGCCGCGTTCCTGCGATGAGCGCGCCCGCCCCCGCTCGTGCGCGAGCGCGCCACTTTCCTGCGACCGCTGCGTCGCGCGTCGGCGCGGTCGCAGTGAACTGCAGCAGTCGCCGAGGTAGGGCACGATGACCGGGGGAACGGCAGCGGTCGCCGCGGTCGACCTCGGGGCGACCAGCGGCCGGGTCATCGTCGGTCACGTCGGGCCCGACACGCTCGAGACGACGACGGTCGCGCGCTTCCCGAACGACCCGGTGCAGACTTCGGACGGTCTGCACTGGAACATCCTCGGCCTGTACGGCGCAGCCGTGAACGGTCTGCGCGAGGCGTTTCGCAGCGAGCCCGGCGATCCGCAGCATCGGGGTGGACTCGTGGGCGGTCGACTACGGGCTGCTGCGCGACGGCCGCCTGCTCGGCAACCCCTTCAACTACCGCGACGCCCGCACCGCGCGAGGAGTCGAGGCGGTGCACGAGCGGATGCCGCACGCCGAGCTCTACGCGCGCAACGGGCTGCAGTTCCTCCCGTTCAACACGCTGTACCAGCTCGCCGCCGAACCCGCAGACCTTCTCGCCTTCGCCGACAGTGCCCTGCTGATCCCCGATCTGTTGGGCTTCTGGCTCACCGGACAGGCCCGTGCCGAGCAGACGAACGCGTCCACGACCGGACTCCTCCGAGCCGGCGGCGGCTGGGACGACGAACTCATCGCGGCACTGGGCCTGCCGCGCGGCATCCTTCCCCCGCTCATCGCGCCGGGCGAGCGTCTCGGCGCGCTGCTGCCCGCCGTCGCGGCGTCGATCGGCGCGAACGCCGACGTCGCGGTGACCGCGGTCGGCTCGCACGACACCGCCTCGGCCGTCGTCGCCGTGCCGATGCGGCCGGATGCCGCCGCCTACATCTCCTGCGGCACGTGGGGCCTCGTCGGCGTCGAGGTGGAGCGACCGGTGCTGACCGCCGAGGCGCTGGCTGCGAACTTCACGAACGAGGGCGGCGTCGACGGGCGCGTGCGGCTGCTGCACAACATCATGGGTCTGTGGGTGCTGAGCGAAGCCGTGCGCACGTGGGAGCGCGCGGGCCACCCGATCGACCTGCCGACCCTCCTGGACTCGGCCGAAGAGGTGACGACACCGGTTCCGGTCTTCGACGTGAACGACCCGCGCTTTCTCCCGCCGGGCGACATGCCCGCGCGCATCGACGCGTGGTGCGCCGAGCACGGCATCGCCCCGCCGCGCACGCGTGCCGAGTACGCGCGCAGCATCATCGAGTCGCTCGCGCAGGCATTCGCGGATGCCGCGCACGAGGCGGGCCGGATCGGCGGCGTCGACGTGCGCACGATCCACATCGTCGGCGGCGGGTCGCTCAACGAGCTGCTCTGCCAGCGCACCGCCGATCGTGCCGGACTGCCCGTCCTAGCCGGCCCCGTCGAGGCGACGGCGCTCGGCAACGTGCTGGTGCAGGCCCGGGCGCTCGGCGCCGTGAACAGCTCACTCGAAGCGCTCCGCGATCTTGTCGCGCGCACCCACGCTCCGCGGCTGTTCTCGCCCGTCACGTCCTCGCGCCCGGGGAGGATGTAGCACGGCCTCGAACTCACCCGGATCTCGGACGTGACGCGGAGGATTCCGCTTTCTTCATGTCTCGTCGTCTGCGCTCTGGGACAGGTGCGCCTCGACCGCCCGATGGACGTTGCCGTGGAGGTGGTCGGTGCCGATCCGATCGAGGATGCCCTGGGCCTTGAGCACGGCTGAGGACCTGTGGCTTGACGCGCGCCAGCCGCAGCGCGACGCCCTCCGCTTCGGTCAGGTCGACGAGCTCGGTGAGCTTCGCCGCGCCCTGCGAGTCGATGAAGCGCGACGCCTTCCAGATCGATCACCAGGGCCGTGGGCCGTGGGTCAGCGGAGATGATCTCGCGGATGCGCTCGTCGAATGCCTCGACGGTGGCGAAGAACAGGCCGCCGTCCAGACGGATGACGGCGATGCCGGGGATGGTCTCATCGGCAGGGTTCAGGTCGATGTCGCGGAAGACCTGGGTGCCGGGCTCACGGCCGAGCAGAGGCATGGCGGGCCGCGTCGATACGTAGATCAGCCACCCGAGCGACAGCGCGATGCCGATGACGATCCCGAAGAGCACGCCCGCCGAGAGCACACCCACGAAGGCCGCCACAGCGATCCAGAAGTCGAATCTGGACACGCGCCGCAACCGGGAGAACTCCTTCAGGTCGATCATCCCGAACACGACCGCGTCGATGATGATGGCTGCCAGAACGGCCTTCGGCAGCTCCGAGAAGAGCGGCGCGAGGAAGAGCAGTGTCAGGATCACCAGCCCTCCCGTGGTCAGCGACGCCACGGGCGTGCGCGCACCTGCGGATTCGTTGAGCGAACTGGCCGACAGACTCGTCGAGACCGGCATCCCCTGGATGAGACCGGCGCCGACGTTGGCCATCCCCTGGGCGACCGCCTCCTGGTTCACATCGATGCGGTAGTGGTGCCGGGTCGCGAAGGTCCGTGCGTCGCCCGCCGTCTGTGAGAACCCGATCAGAAGGAGCGCCAACGCCGCGATCACGATCTCAGGTATGTTCGCCAGCATGATGTCGAGGCTCGGCAGCTGCGGGACGGGCAGCCCGCTCGGCACGTCACCGACCAGCGTCACGCCTCGCTCACCCAGGTTGAGCAGCGAGGATGCGACGAGTCCGCCGACCACCAGCACCAGTGCGCCAGGAACCTTCGGCGCCCAGAATCGCAGAGCCAGGATCGCCGCGAGAGCCACCGCGCCGACCACGAGTGTCGGGAGGTGGATGGCGCCCAGCCCGACGATCCACGACGCGAACTCCCGCCAGACGTTGTCGCCCTCGCCCGAGGTGCCGGTCAGCTTGGGCAGCTCGCCGACGACCACGTCGATCGCGGCCCCGGCCAGGAACCCGGTGACGACGGCCTTCGAGAGGAACTGGGCGATCCATCCCATTCGGAAGAGCGCCAGAAGCAGCAGCAGGATGCCGGTCACCAGAGTGATCGCCGCGACGAGCTGTGCCGCATCGCCGCCGGTGACCCCGGTCACGATCACCGCACCCCCCGCGACGGTCGCCAGGGCCGAACTCGGGCCGGTGGAGATCTGACGCGAGGTGCAGAACAGCGCGTAGATGATCGCGCCGGCCGCCGCAGCGTACAGGCCGTTCTGAACCGGGATGCCCGCGATCTCGGCGTACCCGAGGTTCTTCGGCACGATCATCGCGACGACGGCCACTCCCGCGATGACGTCCGCGCGCAGCCACCGCCGCTCATAGCGGGGCAACCAGTGCAGGATCGGAAGGAATCCTTCAGAGCCGCTCTTCGCTTCTGTGCTCACAGTTGTCTCCGACCATCGCCGAGTCCGGCGGGCGTCCGGCACGGCTGAAACGCTACGCCGGCACCGTGGACCGGTGTTGCCCAGATCACCCTGACCGAATGATACGGCGCAGAGGAACGCGGGCGTAGCCTCCTGCGAGAAGCGAAGTTCCAGGAGACGACCGATACGCCGGGCCCTGACCTCGCGGACGGGGTCAGTGGGCTCAGTCGACGCTGTCGCGAAAGATCATGTGCCTGCTGTCGCGAGGCGGGTCGAGGATGAGGTCGGCGACCAAGGCGGTCCACCCCGTCTGATGCATGGCGCCGAGCCCTGCGCCGTCGTCGCCGTGGAAGTACTCGAAGAAGAGAAGGTTGTCCTTCCACGCAGGATCGGTCTGCAATCGCTCGACGCCACCATAGACAGGTCGCCGACCGTCCGGTCCGGGTAGCCAGATTCCGACCAGGCGGTCGGAGAGGTCACCGGCGATCTCTCGAAGGGTCAGCCGTCTTCCCGACCGGGTCGGGTACTCGATGGTGAAGTCGGAGCCGAAGAACTCGTCATACTGAAGGAGCGCCCTGATCACCAGATAGTTCACCGGGAACCAGACCGGCCCCCGCCAGTTCGAATTGCCGCCATACATGGCGGTGCGTGACTCGGCGGGTTCGTACTGTATGGCGGCGGCAGGAACGCCCGGCACCGTGTAGACGATGTCATGCCGCTTCGACAGTGACCGGAGTCCGTGCGGGGACAGGAACGCGTCTTCGTCGAACAGGGTGCCCAGCAGTCTGGACAGCCTCTCGATCGGGATGACCGACAGCAGCAGACGCCGGGATTCTCCCGTTCCGCGCACCTGCCAATCCAGCATCTCGTGGCGGTCGGCTTGCTCCAGTCGCCTCGCGAAGCGCTTCCGCAGGCGTTTCGTGCGGTCGGTGTCGCGCGCAGGGAGGGACACCGCGGGCAATGCGGGGATGACGCCCACGAGAGTCTGGACCTTGACCGGCTCGCGGTTGCCGGCGGGATCGGTGAGCTGGTCGTAGAAGAACCCGTCCGCATCGTCGTAGCATCCGGAGTCTTCCAGCGCGTCCGTGATGAGGACGGTCTGCTCGAGGAACTTGACCACCATGTCCTCGTACGCGTCGTCGTGTTCGGCGAGTGTGACGGCGAGGGTCAGCATCGCCACCGAGTAGTACGCCATCCAGGCGGTGCCGTCAGCTTGATCGAGGCTGAAGCCCGGCGGCAGGTGGGAACGGTCGAGCGGGCTGATGTTGTCGAGGCCGAGGAACCCGCCGCCGAAAAGGTTGTTCCCGTCGGGGTCCTGCCGGTTCAGCCACCAGGTGTAGTTGAGCAGGAGCTTGTGGAAGACCCGCTTCAGGAAGTCCAGGTCGGTTCCGCCGTCGATGATGAACACCCTGATGGCGGCCAAGGCATGCACGGGGGGATTGACATCATCGAAGCTCCACTCGTACGCCGGAAGAGCGCCGTTCGGATGCTGGAACCATTCCCGGAGCAGCACGAGCAACTGGTACTTCGCGAACGCCGGATCCAGGTGCGCCCAGGGGATGGTGTGGAACGCCAGGTCCCACGCTGCGAACCAGGGATACTCCCACGGATCCGGCATTGCCAGAACGTCGAAGGCGTCCACATGCTTCCAGGCCGCGTTCCGGCCTGTCCGGTGCCCCGCGGGAGGCTTCGGCTGGCCGGGATCGCCGTCCAGCCAACGACTGACGCCGTAGGGGTACATCTGCTTACTCCAGATCAGTCCTGCACAGGACTGCCGCAACACCCGCATCGGCTCCGGTCCGGTGTCCTCCGGGGCGATCGCCGCATAGAACTCCTCCGCCTCACGCTCCCGGGCCGACATCACCTCGTCGAACGCGGGGCCGAACCACGGCTCGGGCCCTGTGGGTTGCTCCGGGTCCGGGAGGTGCAGCCGCAGCCTCAACTCGACTTTGTCCCCGCCGGCCACGGTCACGCGGTACCACCACGCGGCCTTTGTCCCGCGCTGTTCGGGGTTGACCGTGGCAGCACCCGAGACGACATGGTCGTTGATCCCGTCCTTCGGGTAGGACGTGATCGGCTCTGCCCCGAAGATGCGGGCCGTGTTGGTCTCGTTGTCGCAGAAGAGCGCCTGCGGGAGGGTGCCGTCAGCGGTGGGGGCGACCTCCAGTCGATAGCCGGCCAAGCGGGGGTGCTCGACGACGACTCCGTCTGCGCCCAGCGACAATGACGGCGCCTCCTGGCCGGTCACCTGCCATGTATTGCGGAACCACAGCGTCGGCAGCACCGACAGCGTGGCCTCCTCCGCCGCGTGGTTCTCGATGGTGATCCGGGCCAGGACCTCGGTCGGGGATGCTTTCGCGTAGGCGACATCGACCGACCAGTAGCGGTCGTCGTCGAACACGCCAGTGTCGAGCAATTCGTATTCGGGCTCGTCCCGCGAGCGGCGCGCGTTCTCCTCGACCAGGCGCTGGTACGGGAACGCCTGGTGCGGGTAGTGATATCGCCAGCGCAGCCACGCGTGACTGGGCAACGCATCGAGGTACCACCAGTAGTCCTTCACGTCCTCGCCGTGATTGCCTTCAGGGCCGGTCAGCCCGAACATCCGCTCCTTGAGGATCGGATCGGCCCCGTTCCACAGTGCCAGTCCGAGGCAGAGATCGTGATGGATGTCGGACAGGCCCGCCATGCCGTCCTCATTCCACCGGTAGGCCCGGGACCGAGCATGATCGTGCGGGAAGTAGCCCCACGCATCGCCATCGTCGCTGTAGTCTTCGCGCACCGTGCCCCACGCGCGCTCCGACAGATAAGGACCCCACTCGTACCAAGGATTGGCGGTGAAGAGGTCCTCTTCCGCGCTACCCGTCGCTTGATCCAGTCGAACATGTTCCGCTGTCCGGCGACGGGCTCCGGCATGTGCAGTGTCATCGGTCACGGCCCGATCGTAGGGGAAGACGCTCGCACGGCGGCATCCTTCGCTCCACGCTTTGACGCGGCCTCTCCTGAACGGGCGCCGTTCTCGGTGGTGGAGATCATTCGCTTGGGGTGATGGGGCGAGTGGGGCGGAGGAATAGCGTGACGCGAGGTCGCTGCCGCAGCACTCCTGCCGCCGCAGAGATCTGAACCCTCTCGCCCCAGTTCCGTTCGTGATCGGAGACCACTCATGAGGATCGACACTCCCAGGTCGCTGACCGCTCGGGCTGCTGCGGTGGCATCGATCGCGATCATGGCCGTCGCACTGGCCGGGTGCGGGGAGGGCGTCAGTGATGTGGAGCGGGCACAGGCTCAGGTGAGTGCGAAGGAGAAGGCGGTGACAGAGGCTCAGGCTGACCTGACGGCTGCGTCGGCTGACTTCTGCGAGTCGAGCCAGACGTACATCTTGGCGTTGGACCAGTACGGCGACATCCTCAACGAGACGGCGCCGACCGTCGGCGATGTGAGGGCGGCGGGCGCGGACCTCGCGGATCCGAGCGGTGCCGCACTCGACAGCGCGCAGGCTGCCGGCGAAGCGCAGCAGGCGCTGATCACCGCCGAACAAGAGCTCGCGGACGCGCAGGCGGCTCTGGAGCGGGCCGAGACGGGCTCCACCGAGGTGCCCGCGGAATCCGAGGTCGAGTCTTCGCCCGCCGCGCCGCTCGCGCCGGCCGCGTCCGTGGATCGGGTCATGCAGGCCGAGTCGGAGTTCGCTGACGCGCAGAGCGCGATCACCGACGAGACACCGTTGGCCGACGCATCCGAGCAGTTCAACAGTGCCGCTGTCGCTCTCGAGATGGCATGGCTGAGACTGTTCGTCGACGCGGGATGCCTGCCCGATGACCAGAAGCAGCAGGCTCAGGCTGCTGTGGCCGCGTACACGACAGCGCTGCAGCAGGATCTCGCCACCGCGGGTTACTACACCGACGCCGTCGATGGCATCTATGGGCCGGCGACAGTCGCCGCTGTCGAGGAGCTGCAGAAGGCGAACGGGCTGCCGGTCACGGGCACCGTCGACAAGGCGACGGCTGAAGCGCTGCAGGCCGAACTGGTCGCTCTGGGCGGCGCGGCCGCCCAGGAGTCTGTGGCGACGACGGCTGCCGTCCAGCAGACGCTGAAGCTCGCGGGCTTCTGGGATGGGCCTGTGGACGGCACCTGGACGCCGGCTCTGACGGAGGCGCTCCAGGCGTTCCAGGTCGAGCTCGGCGTCGAGCCGACCGGAACAGTGGATGCCGCGACGATCAGCGCCTTCCAGAAGGCGATCGCCGAACTCCAGCAACCGGAAGCGCCCGCCGAGCCGTCGCCGACGCCGACGGAATCCGAGGGGTGATGACTCGGCTCTCGGGTGTCATCCGACATGGATGATGCGCACGCTCCCCGATCAGCGCTTCACTTCATTCAAGGCGCTCGGGGTAAGCCCTGGGTGCCGAAGAGTCCGTTTGGGCATCGAAGAAAAGGACGCAACACATGAGCACAACCAAGACAACCGGCTGGACTGGCTGGGTCGTCTTCGCAGGAGTCATTCTCATGACCGTCGGAATATTCAGCGTGGTCCAGGGGCTCGTCGCTCTGATCGGACCGAGCAGCTATTACGTGGTCACGGAGGGATCCCTGTGGCTGCTGGATGTCACGGGCTGGGGATGGTGGAACCTCATCATCGGGTTGCTTCTCGTCCTGGTCGCGGTGGCGCTGCTCGCCGGTCAGACCTGGGCTCGCGTCGTCGCCGTCATCCTGGTGATTCTCAACGCCGCCGGCGCGCTGCTTCTGATCCCGGCCCAGCCGTGGTGGTCGGTGATCGTGATCGCGATCGACGTGCTGATCATCTACGCCCTGATCGTCCACGGCCGCGAACTGCGTGAGGACAGCTAGATAGCTCGAGGCGCCCCCGCGAAGGGCGAACTCCGAACCGCCCGCAGAATACTGCGGGCGGTTCGTGATGGTGAGCTCGGATCAGAACGTCGGGCGCCGCAGGCGCGCGACACGCTGCCAGAGGGCGACGTTGCGGAGTGATTTGCATCGGAGCAGACGGCGTGCGCAATATATTGCATGCCGATTCCGCAGAACGCCATCACGGTAGACCGATCGCTCCTCCGCGATGACGTCTACCGGCGTCTCCGCGACGCCATCGTCGACGGCACGTTCCTGCCGGGGGAGCAGCTCAAGGACGGCGAACTCGCGGAATGGCTCGGCGTCAGCCGCACTCCGGTTCGAGAAGCCCTTCTGCGCCTGGGGGCGAGCGGGCTGGTGGTCGCGGTGCCGGGCCGATCCACGACCGTGAGCACGATCGACCCGCAGGCGGTCCGAGACGCGCGCGACGTGATCGCCGCGATGCACGGGCTGGCGGTGCGTGAGATCGCCGGCCGCCTCGGCGCCGAAGATGTGAGCCGGATGCGCGGTGCGAACCGCCGCTTCGCTCAGGCCCTCGCCGCCGGCGACGTGGCCGCGGCGCTGGATGCCGATGAGGAGCTGCACAGGATCCCCGTCGCCGCGCTCGGCAATCGCGCGCTCGAGGCGGTCATCGAACAGTTCGAGCCGCTGGTCCGCCGGGCGGAGCTGCTGCGATTCAGTGGTGACGGGGAGACGTCCGTCGCGCGCCACGACGAGCTCATCGACCTCCTCGCGGCGGGCGACGCCGCCGGCGCGGAGTCGGTCTCCTTCGACATCTGGCACAGCCTGGCCGCCGACGACGGCGAGGCTGAGCCGCGCTGAGGGCTCGGGCCTCAGCCTCGACCCGGGTTCGGCGGACCGCTGCTGTCTCGCACCACCAATTCGGTCGGGATGAGGGCGGTCTCACTGGTCACCGTGGGGTCGTCGATCTGAGCCAGGATCCGCTCCATCGCGATGCGTCCCACCTCGCGGAAGTTCTGGTGCACCGACGTCAGCGGCGGCCAGAACGCCCGCGCCTCGTCCATGTCGTCGAATCCCACCACGCTGACATCGCCCGGGATGTCGCGGCCCAGTTCGTGCAGCGCCTTCATCGCGCCGAGGGCCATCTGATCGTTCGCGGCGAAGATCGCGGTGACGTCGGGCATCGCGTCCGAGCTCGAGTCCGAGCCGGTAGCCCGGATTCGGTCGTCCAGTCGCCGTAGAGCGGCTCGGGCGGGGTCGATGCCCGCGCGGCATCAGCGTGTCGCGCCACGACTCGGCTCGGTGCGTCGCCGAGAAGGAGGATCGGGGTCCGGCGATGTGCCAGACCTGTCGGTGGCCGAGCGCGAGCAGGTGCTCGGTGGCCTGACGGGCTCCCAGTGCCTGGTCGACGTCGACCACCGAGTAGCCCGATCCGGCGTTCGAGTCGATGACGACGACGGGCAGCCCGGGCGGCAGCGAGATCTCGACCTGATCGAGGAGTGACGCCTCGAAGATGATGATGACCCCGTCGACGGCCTGTTGGGTCAGCCGACGGTAGGCGCCTGAGACGGCACCGAGCGTGGGGTCCGGGACCGGCATGAGCGTGACCGAATAGTCGGCTTTCGCCGCTTCGACCGGCGATCGCGTCGAGGGTGCGCACGTTGCCCAGCGTCTCGAGCGTGAACATGATCACACCGACCGTGTGGAACCGACCGCTCTTCAGCGCTCGGGCCGCGCCGTTCGGTCGGTAGCCCAGCGCGCGCATCGAGGCGAGCACCTTCTCCCGCGTGGAATCGTCGACGTTCGTGTGGCCGTTCGAGACGCGCGAGACCGTCTGCGCCGACACGCCCGCATGGCGGGCGACGTCCGCCATGGACGGGGCGCGACGCGGGCGTCCGTCAGCCCATCGATGTCGGTCACGAGCGCCCGCCTTTCGGAATGTTCGAAACCCAGTCTTGCATGGTTACGCAAACATGTTATGCTCGCCGCGGGCATGGTTACGCAAACATCGCTCAACTCGGTCAACGAACGGACTGGATCCATGACAACGGCGTCGTCACTCGCCCCCGCGGCCGCCCGCGCCACACCGCCTGCGCGGCGTGCCCGCCGCGACTGGCGCGGCTGGGCCTTCGTCGGCCCGTTCATGGTCGTCTTCCTCGCCGTGCTGGTCGCACCGGTCGTCTACGCCCTCGTGCTCACCCTCTTCCGTCAGCAGCTGGTCGGCGGCAACGCGCTTCGTCGGCCTCGGCAACTACGTCGACGCTCTTCCAGGACGCCAAGTTCTGGGAGTCCCTGTTCCGCGTGACCCTGTTCCTCGTGGTGCAGGTGCCGATCATGCTGACGCTCTCGCTGTGCGCCGCACTCGCGATCGACAGCGCGCGCCTGCACGGAACGAGCTTCTTCCGCATCGCGATCTTCCTGCCCTACGCGGTGCCCGGCGTCGTGGCCGCCCTCATCTGGGGCTTCATCTACGGCAACCAGTTCGGGCTCACCGGGTCGATCAACGACATGCTCGGCGCCGAGATCCTGCAGCCGTTCAGTTCGGAGTGGGTGCTGGCCTCGATCGGCAACATCGTCACGTGGGAGTTCATCGGCTACAACATGCTGATCTTCTACGCCGCGCTCAAGGTCATCCCCACGGAGCTGTACGAGGCCGCCGAGATCGACGGCGCCGGCCAGTTCCGCATCATCACCGGCATCAAGATCCCCGCGCATCCGCGGCGCCCTCGTGATCGCCACGATCTTCTCGATCATCGGCAGCTTCCAGCTGTTCAACGAGCCGAACCTCCTGAAGGCGCTCGCCCCCAACGTGATCAGCAGCTACTTCACCCCGAACATGTACGCCTACAACCTGTCGTTCGCCGGCCAGCAGTTCAACTACTCCGCCACCGTCGCGATCGTGATGGGCGTGATCACCGCGGCGATCGCCTACATCGTGCAGTTGCGCGGCTCGCGACAGGAAGGTCGCTGAGATGACCGTGAACGAACAGATCGTCGCCGAGGTCCGCACCGCGCCGCGCGCCTTCGCACGCCGCCCGAACTACGTGCGCCGCACACCGCCGCGCGAGCGCAAGTCGATCGTCCTGACGATCCTGATGACGATCTTCATCATCTACTCGATCGTGCCGCTGGCTTGGCTCGTGATCAACGCGACGAAAGACCAGGGCGACCTCTTCTCCACGTTCGGCCTGTGGTTCGGCTCCGAGTTCAACCTGTGGCAGAACATCGTCGACACCCTGACCTACCGCGACGGCATCTTCGTGCAGTGGTTCGGCAACACGCTGCTGTACGTCGTCGTCGGCGCGGGCGGGGCGACGCTCCTGGCGACGGTCGCCGGCTACGGCATGGCGAAGTACGACTTCCCCGGTCGGCGGGCGGTCTTCGCCGTCGTCCTCGGTGCGATCGCGATTCCCGGGACGGCGCTCGCGGTCCCGACCTTCCTGATGTTCAGCCAGCTCGGTCTGACGAACACCCCGTGGGCGGTCATCCTGCCCTCGCTGATCAGTCCGTTCGGCCTCTACCTGATCTGGACGTACGCGGTGGATGCCGTTCCCACCGAACTGCTGGAAGCCGCGCGCATGGACGGGTCGGGCGAGTTCCGCACCTTCTTCACGATCTCGCTGCGACTGCTGGCGCCCGGCATCGTGACGGTGCTCCTGTTCGCGGTCGTGGCGACCTGGAACAACTACTTCCTTCCGCTGATCATGCTCAGCGAGCCGACCTGGTATCCCCTCACCGTCGGTCTCAGCCAGTGGAGCGCACAGGCCGTCGGCGTCGGGGCGCAGCCGATCTACAACCTCGTGATCACCGGTTCGCTGCTGACGATCATCCCGATCGTCGTCGCCTTCCTGTTCCTGCAGCGCTTCTGGCAGTCCGGCCTGAGCGCCGGAAGCGTCAAGCAATGATCCCCGCACTCTCGCCGTCTCGCACGTGCACTCCGGGCGTCCTGCCCACACCTATCAACAACGAAGTGAACGAAAGGAACATCCGATGACCACCATCACCGGAAAGAGCCGGCTGCGCACGGTCGCGCTCGCCACAGCATCCACCTTCGCGCTCGGCCTGGTACTGGCCGGCTGCGCCTCGGGCGCGCCGGGCGCCGCCGGCGGAGATGCCTCGCCCGAGTCGCTCGAGGCCGCTCTCGAAGCGGGCGGTGAGCTCACGTACTGGAGCTGGACCCCGTCCGCCGAGGCTCAGGTCGCCGCGTTCGAGGAGGCCTACCCGAACGTCGACGTGAAGCTCGTCAACGCCGGCACGAACACCGAGGAGTACACGAAGCTGCAGAATGCGATCACCGCGGGCTCCGGGCGCCCCCGATGTCGCGCAGGTCGAGTACTACGCGATCCCGCAGTTCTCGCTGTCGGACTCGCTCGTCGACCTGGCACCGTACGGCTTCGGCGACCTCGAGGACCAGTACACCCCCGGTCCGTGGGGCGCCGTGACCGTCGGGCGACGCCGTCTACGGCCTGCCGCAGGACTCCGGCCCCATGGCGATGTTCTACAACAAGACCGTCTTCGACACGTACGGCATCGAGGTTCCGACGACGTACGACGAGTACGTCGCGGCCGCCGAGAAGCTGCACGCCGCCGACCCGAACGCGTACATCACCTCCGACACCGGCGACGCCGGCTTCGCGACGAGCATGATCTGGCAGGCCGGCGGCCGCCCGTTCAGCGCCGAGGGCACCGATGTGACGATCGACCTGCAGGACGAAGGCTCGCAGAAGTGGGCCGACAGCTGGAACCGCCTGGTCGAAGGCGGACTCCTCTCCAGCACGCCGGGCTGGAGCGACGAGTGGTTCCGGGGTCTCGGCGACGGCACCATCGCCACCCTGCTGACCGGCGCCTGGATGCCCGGCGTGCTCGAATCGTCCGTCCCGGATGCGTCCGGTGACTGGCGCGTCGCCCCGATGCCCACGTACGACGGCACTCCGGCCAACGCCGAGAACGGCGGCGGCGGACAGGTCGTGCTCAAGCAGAGCAAGAACCCGGCGCTGGCCGCGGCCTTCCTCAAGTGGCTGAACTCCGACCCCGCCTCGATCGAGGTCTTCCTCGCATCCGGCGGATTCCCGGCCACCACCGCCGATCTCGAATCCGACGAGTTCCTCGCGAAGGCACCCGAGTACTTCGGCGGACAGAAGATCAACGAAGTGCTCGTCGAGGGCGCGAAGAACGTGTCATCGGGATGGCAGTACCTCCCGTACCAGGTGTACGCCAACAGCATCTTCGGCGACACCGTCGGCCAGTCCTACAAGAACGGGACCGACCTGAACGAGGGTCTGCAGACCTGGCAGGACCAGCTGGTCGACTACGGCAACCAGCAGGGCTTCACGGTCAAGTAGCCCGCGCGGGTGGGGGTGCGGCGGCCCACGGGTCGCCGCATCCCTCTCCCTGCTCCATCCGCCTCGAAAGGCTCTCCGTGTACCACGCCCGCATCTGCCCGTCGATCCGTCGTCCGCGCACGTCGACGTGCCGCGTCGACTGTTCGGCACGTTCGTCGAGCACATGGGCCGGAGCGTCTACGAGGGCATCTACGAACCCGGGCACCCGACCGCCGACGTCGACGGCTTCCGCACGGACGTGCTCGATCTCGTGCGCGAGCTCGGCGCGACGCACCGTCCGCTATCCGGGCGGCAACTTCGTCTCCGGGTATCGCTGGGAGGACGGCGTCGGCCGCGCGACGACCGGCCCAGGCGACTGGATGCCGCGTGGCACAGTCTCGAGACCAACGAGGTCGGGCTGCACGAGTTCGCCGGCTGGGCGCGAGCTGCCGACCTCGAGCTCATGTACGCGGTCAACCTCGGCACGCGCGGCGTGCAGGAGGCCGCCGACGTCCTGGAGTACGTCAACCATCGCGAAGGGCACCGCCCTGTCGGAGCGGCGCCGGGCCAACGGCACGCGACGAGCCCTTCGGCATCCGCCTGTGGTGCCTCGGCAACGAGGTGGACGGACCGTGGCAGATCGGTCACAAGACCGCCGACGAATACGGTCGGCTCGCCGCCGAGGCCGCACGGCTGATGACGTTCATCGACCCGACGGTCGAGCTCGTCGCGGCCGGCAGCTCCAACGCCGAGATGCCGACCTTCGGCGAGTGGGAGCGCACCGTGCTCGGCCACACCATCGGCCTCGTGCACCACATCTCGCTGCACGCGTACTACGAGGAGCGCGACGGCGATGCGCGAGAGCTTCCTCGCCTCGGGCACGGCTCTGGACCGCTACATCGAGACGGTCGCCGCGGATCATCGACGAGGCCGGCGCCGGCCCCGGGTCCGCCGCACCCGATCGGCATCAGCGTCGACGAGTGGAACGTCTGGTACCAGACACGGTGGAACGAGGTCGACAAGGACGCCGTCATGACCGGCGACTGGCCCGAGCACCCGCGTCTCATCGAAGACACCTACTCGGTGACGGATGCCGTCGTCGTCGGGTCTCTGCTGAACTCCCTGATCCGCCACTCCGACCGCGTCAGCATGGCCAACCTCGCACAGCTGGTCAACGTGATCGCGCCGATCCGCTGCGAGCCGGGCGGACCATGCGTGGCGGCAGACCACGTTCTTCCCCTTCCAGCGTGCCGCAGCCCTGGCCGTCGGTCGGGTCGTGGTCCCCGAAGCGTCCGCTCCCTCCGTCATGACGGACGATCCACGGCGAGGCGCCGCTGATGGATGCCGTCGCCACGGTCTCCGCCGACGGCTTGATCCGCGTCTTCGTCACGAACAGGTCGGTGTCCGAACCGGCGGAGCTCTCGCTCGCCGTCGCCGCGGCATCCCTGCGCCTGACCTTGAGCGAGACGCTGTCCATTCCCCCCGCAGGCGACCGCTTCACCGTCAACTCCGCGACCGCGCAGCCGGTCGGGATGACCGCCGCTGACGGGGGCGACTCTCACTCCCCACGAACACGACACGGTCGTGACGGTGACCCTTCCGGCGCTGTCATGGTCGATCCTCGAATTCTCTCCGGCTGAGGAGCCCACGAATGTCTGACTTCCGTATCGGCGCCGAGCACTTCGAACTCGACGGCGAACCCTTCCAGATCCTGTCGGGGGCGCTGCACTACTTCCGCGTGCACCCGGATCTGTGGCGCGACCGCATCCGCAAGGCGCGCCAGATGGGTCTGAACACGATCGAGACCTACATCGCGTGGAACGCGCATGCCCCGCAGGAGGACGTCTTCGACCTCAGCGGCCGGCTCGACCTCGGACGGTTCCTCGACGAGGTGGCGGCCGAGGGCATGTACGCGATCGTCCGACCGGGGCCCTACATCTGCGCCGAGTGGACCAACGGCGGGCTGCCGGGCTGGCTGTTCAGCTCGGGGACCGTCGGCGTCCGGCGTGACGAGCCGCAGTACCTGAGCGCGATCGAGCGGTACATGCAGCAGCTCGCACCGGTGCTCGAGCCCCGGCAGATCGACCGGGGCGGCCCGATCATCCTCGTGCAGATCGAGAACGAGTACGGCGCCTACGGCTCCGACCCCGTCTACCTCGAGAAGCTCGTCGGCATCAACCGTGCGATCGGCCTGACGGTTCCGTTCACCACGGTCGACCAGCCCACTGCGGAGATGCTCGAGAACGGCAGCATCCCGGGTCTGCACAAGACCGCATCGTTCGGCTCGCGGTCGACTCGAGCGGCTCGCGACGCTCCGCGAGCACCAGCCGACCGGGCCCCTCATGTGCTCGGAGTTCTGGGACGGCTGGTTCGATCACTGGGGTGCGCACCATCACACGACGACGGTCGAGCAGTCCACGCGCGATCTCGAGGATCTGCTGGCGGCCGGCGCCTCGGTGAATCTCTACATGTTCCACGGCGGCACGAACTTCGGCTTCTCCAACGGCGCGAACGACAAGGGCGTGTACCAGCCCCTCATCACGAGCTACGACTACGACGCCCCGCTCGACGAGGCCGGCGATCCCACCGACAAGTACTGGGCGTTCCGCTCGGTGCTGGCAGAAGTACGCGACGCTCGACGACGCCGACGTGCCTGCGGTCCGCCCGCCCTCCCCGACGCCGCAGGGCTCGTTCGACCGGGCCGTCGCGCTCGCGGATGTCGTCGACCGGCTGGGGGAGTGGTCGCCGCACAGCGACGTTCCCACGATGGATGCGCTCGGCGTGTTCGACGGGTTCGCGATGTACCGCACCGAGATCGACGCGCACGGAGCGTCGGTGCTCGAGATCGGCGAAGTGCGGGATCGGGTGATCGCGCTGCTGGACGGATCGCCCGTCGGCGTGCTCGCGCGCGACCACCATGACACCCGGCTGACCCTGCCGGCAGACGCGCGCGGGACGCTCGATCTGCTCGTGGAAGACCAGGGGCGGGTCAATTACGGCAGCCGCATCGGCGAACCCAAGGGCCTGATCGGCGAGGTTCTCCTGGACGGCGAGCCGCTGCGACGCTGGGAGGTGCTCCCGCTCGCCCTGGGCGATCTGTCACCGATCGCCGCGGAATGGGATGCCGCCCCCTCGCGGCGCGGTCGGCTCGCGGGCCCGGTCTTCGCGCGCGGCGAGTTCACCCTGGACAGGGTCGCGGACCTCTTCCTGGAGACGTCGGCCTGGGGCAAGGGCGTCGCCTGGATCAACGGATTCAATCTGGGCCGCTACTGGTCGCGCGGGCCGCAGCGCACCCTCTACGTGCCGGCTCCGATCCTTCAGGAGGGCCGCAACGAAGTCGTCGATCCTCGAGCTGCACGCCGCGTCGGATTCGATCAGCTTCGCGCCGCGCGCCGACCTCGGCCACACCGACCACTGACCCCTCGGGCCGTGCCTCGACGGGTTCAGGCTTCGAGGCCCTCAGGCTTCGGCGGACTCAGCCCGCGTTGGCCTGGAGCCAGGCCCACGGGTCGACGACGCCGCCGTTGATGTGCACCTCGAAGTGGAGGTGGCAGGCGGTGGAGCTTCCGGTCGAGCCGACGAGGCCGATGAGCTGGCCGGCCTGCACGGACTGGCCGGCCGAGACCTGGCGGCTGCCGTAGGTCATGTGCCCGTAGAGCGTGTCGACGGCCTGGCCGCCGAGCGCGTGGTCGATCGTGACCGCCACGCCATACCCGCCGTAGCTCTCCTGGGAGACGCGGACGACACCTGCCGCCGCGGCGTAGAGAGGCTCGCCGCACGACGAGAGCAGGTCCACGCCCTGGTGGTAGCCGGAATCCCACAGGCCACGGCCGAGGGTGAAGTTCAGGATCGGCCACCGCACTTCACCGCTGCCGGGCGAGACGAGGTTGATATCGACGGGAAGGGATGCTGAGGCGCTCGTGGTGAGCCGGGCCCGGGCGGCCGCCGCCTCAGCGGCGGCGGCAGCGGCTGCTGCTGCGGCTGCCGCGGCGGCTTCCTCGTCCTTCTTCTTCTGGATCTCTTCGGGCGTCGTGGCGGAGTAGCTGTCGCGCGAGAGGTCTTCGCTCGCCGAGTCGGAGCTGACCACCAGAGACTGCGCGTCGTCGGCGGCCACCTGCTGCAGCGTGAGGGCATCGGCGGCGGGTCGCCATGCGCCGTATGCGGGGAGGGCGACGGTCGCGATGAGACCACCGACGATCGCCAGAACGGCCAGGCTCCGCAGCGGGTGGGTTCTGCGCCGAGCCGGCCGGGGCGCCGACCGCTCGCGCGAGCCGCGCGCCGCCTCCGGGCGCGCCGCGACGACGGGTGCGCTGCCGGAGAGCGCCACGGCGGAGCTTCGTCCGCGGGCCCGACGACGGAGCATCGTCTCGTCGCTGCGGGCCTGGGTCGCGGGCGAACTCACGTCGTGGTGCAAGAGATCCTCCGTCGCCTCTGCGCGGGGGCGCTGACTCGTCGGAATGCGGTGTCGGGGCACTGCATCGGGGCTCACCACCCGGGCGACGAGCCGATGAGGCAGTCCGGGTGAGGTCCGGCAGCGGAGTTCCGCCTGTGGACTCTCCCAAGCTACCCGTATGTAACGAATATGTCACGGCCCATCGTCGATGAAGCCGAAATCGGGCGGGCAGAACCCAGAATCCAGCGGCTCAGAGCGGGGTGACCCGCAGCCAGACGAATCCGTGCGGCAGCAGCGCCACCCCGTGCGCGAGATCGACCTCGTCGCCGGTCACGACGTCCGTCGCGCGCGTGCGCGAAGCCGCTGAGCGTGAGCGGATCGATCAGCGCGAGATCGTCGCCGACGTTCGCGAGCACGAGGATGACGGCATCCGCACCCGGCCGTTGATACGCCAGCACCGAGGGATGCCGCGCATCGAAGCCGATCAGCGTCCCTCCCGCGAACTCCGGCGTCCCCTGTCGGGCGCGGATGAGCGCGGTCAGGCCGGCGTAGACGCGGCCCGCGTCGGTGGCGGCATCCGCGCGCTGCGCGTAGCGCGCGGCCGGTCGGAGCGGCCGATGCACCCAGCGGCTGTCGCCCGCCGTCGCCTCGTCGTCGACGTACGAGTAGTCGTTGAGCTGCGCGACCTCGTCGCCGAGGTACAGCAGCGGCACTCCGCCGGTCGACATCGCGATCGCGTGGGCCAGGAGCACGCGATCGACGCCGCCCGCGTCGCCGGCCTCGACGCCGGCGAGCGAGGCGGTCGTGCCCGCGATCCGCGCGTCACCGGTCTTCGGGTTCTCCTGGAACGGCACGCCGCGGGCGAAGCTGCCCGGAAAGCGGCCGACGTAGAAGTCGTTGAGGAAGCGGCGGTGGAAGTAGCCGTTGATGCCGAACTCCGCGGCATCCTCATCGGCGAACGTCCAGCCGATGTCGTCGTGGCTGCGCACGTAGTTGACCCACGCGGTTCCGTCGGGCAGGGCGTGGCGACGCTCGAGCGCCTGCTGCAGCATCCGCGGATCGCGCGTGGCGAGCGCCTCCCACGTGAGCGCCATCTGCAGCGGGTTGTACGAGAGCTGGCACTCCTCGAGCGAGACGTACTCGATGACCTCGTCGGGGTGCACGATCGCCTCCGACTTGAACAGCAGGCTGGGCGCCGCCATGCGCAGCACCGCGTTGAACGCCCGCAGCAGCAGGTGCGCTTCGGGAAGCGATTCGGAGGCCGTGCCCAGGCGCTTCCAGATGAAGGCGACCGCGTCCATCCGGAGGATCTCGACGCCCTGGTTCGCCAGGAACAGCATCTCGCCCGCCATCGCCCGGAACACCGCGGGGTTGGCATAGTTCAGGTCCCACTGGAAGTGGTAGAACGTCGCCCAGATCCACCGGCCGTCCGGCAGCTGCACGAACGAGCCCGGGTGGTCGTCGGGGAAGATCTCGCGGACGGTCTTCTCGTACGCGTCGGGCATCGTGCGATCCGGGAAGATCAGGTAGAAGTCCTCGTAGCCCGCTTCGCCCGCGATCGCCTTGCGGGCCCACTCGTGCTCGTTGCTGGTGTGGTTGAAGATGAAGTCGACCACGAGCGAGATGCCGGCCAGGCGCAGATCGGCGGCGAGCGCGGCCAGCTCGTCCATCGTGCCCAGGGCGGGGTTCACGTGCCGGTAGCTCGACACCGCGTACCCGCCGTCGGAATTGCCCTCGGGGCTCTCGAACAGCGGCATCAGGTGCAGGTAGGTCAGGCCGAGCTCTTCGAAGTACGGGATGCTGTCGCGCACGCCGCGCAGGTTGCCGGCGTACCGGTCGACGTAGCAGACGCCGCCGAGCATCTGATTCGACAGATACCAGCCCGGGTCGGCTTCGCGCAGATCATCGCGCGCCTTCAGCTCGAGGGGCCGCGCATTCCACGACGAGGCCGCCTCGGCGATGACGGAGGCGAGCTGCTCGAGCCCGTCGTCGCGCTCGCCGTACAACTGGACGAACAGCGGATGCAGAGTGGGGAAGTGCTCGGCGAAGCGCCGTGCGAACGGGGGGTCGAACGGGCCGATCGTCTCGGACGCGATGCGTCGGACGTCGTCGATATCGGCCGCCCACTCGGCGGTGAGTCTCGGCATGACACTCCTCTGTGCGACGCTTGTGCCTCGTCCCACAATAGGGCTGACAGACTGTGGATGACGGGACCGAGGAGGTCATGATGAGACTTGTCCAGGTGGCGCTTCATGCCGACGACCTCGAGCGCGCGACCGACTTCTACACGGTGCTGCTCGAGTCCCCACCCCTCTCGCGGTTCGATGACGCCGGCCTGGTGTTCTTCGACCTCGACGGCGTGCGCCTGCTGCTGGATCGCAGCGCCCCGGCATCCCTCCTCTATCTCCACGTCGAGAACGTGCACGACGCGCTCGAGCGCCTCGACGGCCTCGCTGATGTCGTGTCCCGTCCGCACGTGATCTTCACGCACCACGACGACACCCTCGGGCCCGCCGGGCACGACGAGTGGCAGGCGTTCATCGCCGACTCCGAGGGCAACACCGTCGGACTGGTCGCGTTCCAGCGGCACTGACGCCGCCGAGCGGCATCCTTCTCGATCTTGCTCTGATCGGGTGATTCGCTGTCGGCGAACGGCTGGCACTCGCGTACCGAGAGTGCTAATCTGATGGTAGTTGAGTCAAGTGGACTCAACTCTCAGAACCCACTGCCGGACGCTTGCGTCCGGCCCACGACAAGGAGATGAATCATGGCCAACTACGACCCGTTCCGTGACCTCGACCGTTTCGCGTCGTCGCTCTTCGACACCCGTCGCGGGCCGCGCCGCATGCCGATGGACCTCTACCGCGACGGCGACCACTACGTGCTGACCGCCGACCTGCCCGGCATCGACCCGGGCTCGGTCGACATCGACGTCGACGGTCAGCTGCTGACCATCCGGGCCGAGCGCACACTCGCCGGCGGCGAGGGCGTCAAGTGGATCACGCGCGAGCGCGAGGCCGCGAGCTTCCTGCGGCAGCTCAACCTCGGCCAGGGCATCGACACCGAGCGCATCGCGGCGAACTACAGCAACGGCGTGCTGAACGTCACCATCCCGGTGAGCGAGAAGGCCAAGCCGCGCAAGATCGAGGTCGAGACCGAGCAGGCCTCGCCGGTGATCCAGGCGCACGAGAGCAGCGACGCACCGCAGCCCGTCGAGCAGTCGAGGCGGAACGACTTCGACTTCGGCTACGCGATCGCCTCGCTGCCTCGAACCAGCGCCCACGGGTGGGAGCAGCTCGACGGGGCGGGCGCGCTCGAGCGGGTGCACGACGCGGCGTTCACGACGGCCGAGCGTCTCGGGGCCTGAAAGCCCTGACACGCGGACGCCCCGGACGAGAGCCCGGGGCGTCCGTCGTATCAGGCCGCGCCCGCGGCGTAGCCTGGGGGAGTGAGCGCATACGTCTCGGCGTTCGAGCTGTTCTCCGTCGGAGTAGGACCCTCGAGCTCCCACACGGTCGGCCCGATGCGGGCGGCCCGTGATTTCGCGATCCGTCTGCGCGAGCAGGGTCTGCTCGACCGCGTCGAGCGGGTCACGTGCACGCTGTACGGATCGCTCGGCGCGACCGGCATCGGCCATGGCACACCGGATGCCGTCGTCGCGGGGCTGCGGGGTCTCTCGCCCGAGACGGTGGATCCGGATGCCGTGCGCTCGGCGTGGACGGACTGGGTCGAGGGTGCGCTGCTCGAGCTCGACGGCACCCGTGCCGTCGCCGTTCGCGAAGGCCGATGTGGTCTTCGCGCCGCGCACCCGGCTGCCCGGTCATCCGAACGCGATGACGCTCGAGGCCTGGGGCGACCACTGAGCGACGAGCGCCGCTGCTCGTCCGACACCTACTACTCGGTCGGCGGCGGATTCATCCGGCGCGAGGGCGAGGAGCCCCGCGTGGCGGCGCACGCGTATCCGCTGGCGTTCGACAGCGCCGAGATGCTCCTGGCACTGTGCGACGAGCGCGGCATCACGATCGCCGAGGCCGCGCGCATGAACGAGGAGGCGCTGCGCACCGACGAGGAGATCGCCGCCGGCCTCGACCGCATCTGGGACGCGATGGCGGGGTGCGTCGAGGCAGGGCTCCATGCCGACGGCGTGCTGCCCGGGATGCTGCGCGTGAAGCGCCGCGCCGGCGCGATCCGCGAGCAGCTCGAAGAGGCCGAAGCGGGCGGTCACCGGGAGCTGCCGGGGGAGTGGCTCGGCGCCTTCGCGCTCGCCGTCAACGAGGAGAACGCCGCCGGCGGGCGGGTCGTCACCGCTCCCACGAACGGGGCGGCCGGCATCCTGCCCGCCGTCGCGATGTACTGGTGGCGATTCCTCGCCGACTCGGGGCTCGGCGTCGGCAACGCCGTCACGCCGCACGGCGAGCTGGTCGGCAGCGCGCTGCTCGGATTCCACGCCCCGGTCGCCCGAGCTCGTCGAGGAGTCGCCCGAACTCCTCGCCGACGCGAACCGGCGCCGCGGCATCCGTCGCTTTCTGCTCACGGCGACCGCGCTGGGGTCGCTGTTCAAGGCGAACGCGTCGATCTCGGGCGCCGAGGGCGGGTGCCAGGCCGAGGTCGGGTCGGCGTGCGCGATGGCCGCCGGCGGACTGACCGCCGTGATGGGCGGCACGAACCGGCAGATCGAGAACGCCGCCGAGATCGCGATGGAGCACCACCTCGGACTCACGTGCGACCCCGTCGGCGGTCTCGTGCAGATCCCGTGCATCGAGCGCAACGCGATCGCGGCGTCGACGGCGGTCACGGCAGCGCGGCTCGCACTGCGCGGCGACGGCTCGCACTACGTCTCGCTGGACGCCGTGGTCGAGACGATGCGCCAGACCGGCATCGACATGAGCCACAAGTACAAGGAGACCAGCGAGGGCGGCCTCGCGGTCAACGTCATCGAGTGCTGAGCGGTGCGACTGGCCGTCTCCGGCGCGGGACTCGGGCATCTCACGCCGCCCGGCGCGCCGCCCCCGGCGCACGCCGGCCGCACCGTCTCGCCGACCGCGACCGCGGCCAGCAGCAGCGCGACGGCGACCGACTCGCCGAGCACGTCGAGGAGCGGCGACAGCGAGCGCGAGGGCCAGGATGCCGGCCACGCCGACCACGTGGGCGCGCGCCCACCGCTGCTCGAGCACGCGCCGGAACAGCACGGTGCCGATCAGGAACAGCAGCGGGCCCGCCGAGGACGACGACGGTCGCGGCGAGGCTGTGCGCGTGCGGGTGGCCGAGCGCCTCCTTGTCGCCGACGCTCAGCAGCACGATGCCCGCGATGATCGCGAGGTGGATCCAGGTGTACGCGGTGCGCACGAGGCGCCCCGGTTCGTCGGCGGCCTCGATCGCCTCCGCGCCGATGCGCTCGCCGTGGTCGAAGTAGATCCACCAGGCGGATGCCGCCGCCACGAAGGCCGCGACCATCGCGATGATGCCCTCGGTCGAGGACTCCATCGCGACGAACGCGAAGCCGGTGACGAGCAGGCCCTCGCCGAGCGCGATGAGCACGAACAGCGCGGTGCGCTCGGCGATGTGCGGACCCGAGACGTCCCACGACGCGATCTTCACGCGCCCGAGGCCCGGCACCGGGTAGCCGAGCACGGTGCCGATCAGCTCGAGCCCGAGGGCGGCGGCCCAGAACGGCAGCTGCAGCGCGAGCGGCAGCACGGCGCCCGTGATCCACAGCACGGCGCCGGCCAGCGGTCCACACGAGGATGCAGAGGAAGTCCCGCGAGACCGGCCGGTCGTGGCGCGCCGTCGCCCACACGATGAACGCCGGTGCGCCCGACCTGCAGCACGACGAACGCGATCGCGAACGTCCACGCCCGGTCGCCGAACGCCTCGGCGATCGCGACGCTCATGACGAACGACACGAACGCGAGTGCGACCACGGCGCCGCGCACCGGCAGCTTCACCGGGTCGAGCCAGTTCGTCACCCAGGTCGTCGAGACCCACGCCCACCACAGCGCGCAGATCATGATCGACGCCCTCGAGCGCGCCGAGCGGCGTCTGGTTGTCGTACAGGTACGCCGACAGCTGCGTCAGCGCGAACACGAAGACGAGGTCGAAGAACAGCTCGACGTACGTGACGCGGTCGGCGCGGGGCGAGTCGCTCGGGCGCAGCACGTCGCGCCGCATCCCGAAAGCCATGCCTCATCTTGGCACCCGCGATGCCGCCGCGCGGCGGCGCGAATCACGCTCCGGATGCCGGGTCGGCGGCATCCGGCCCCGGTCTAGGCTGACCGCATGCCCGAGTACGCCGTGCCGACGCCGAAGAGGCGCCGCGGCCGGCCGCGACGGGGCGAGTCCGACGCGCAGGAGCGCATCATCGCCGCGGCCGTCGACGAGTTCGGCGAGCTCGGGCTACGACGGCGCGACGATGCGCGGCATCGCGGCGCGCGCGGGAGTGGATTCGGCGCTCCTGCACCACTACTTCGGCACGAAGGCCGACCTGTTCGCGCAGACGGTCGGGGCGCCGATGCGGCCCGACGTCGACCTGCCGGCGCTCCTCGAAGGACCGGCAGGACGTGCTCGGCGAGCGCATCGTCCGCTACGTGCTCGAGGCGTGGGAGCGCCCCGAGACCCGCAAGCGCGGCGTGACGCTGCTGCGCTCGGGCATCGGCAACCGTCTCACCACCCCGCTGCTCGCCGGGTTTCTGCAGCGCGAGCTGATCGGCCGCATCGCCGCGCGCATCGATGCCCCGGATGCCGCGCTTGCGCGCGTCGCTCGTCGCCAGTCAGATCGCCGGGATGCTGCTCGCCCGCTACGTGCTGCAGCTGCCGGCGATGGCCGCGGCGAGCGTCGACGAGATCGTCGCGCGTGTCGGACCCACCGTGCAGCATTACCTGACCGACTGAAGAAGGAGACCACATGTCGTTCCAGGCATACCTCGACAACATCGAGGACAAGACCGGGACTGACGCCGCGGCAGTTCATCGAACTCGCGGGCGCAGAAGGGCTTCGGCCCCGGGCACGAAGGCGGGCGAGATCGTCGCGTGGCTCGGCGAGGACTACGGCCTCGGGCGCGGTCACGCGATGGCGCTGGTGCACGTGATCACGAAGGGCGCCGAAGATCGACGCCAAGCACGTCGACTCCGGCGGGGCGCACAGCGATGCATCCGACACGCTCTGGCTCGACGGCAAGGCGACGAATCCGGCGGGCTGACGCCGCGCGGCGCCATTGACGGCGGCCGCCGCGCCGCGGATAATTCATCGCGTGATGAATAAATCGCCGACCGGCGCGGCGGGCACCTCCGCGGCGAACGCCGTCGAGGTGCGCGGACTGCATGTGAAGCGCGGCAGGAACATCGTCTTCGACTCTCTCGAGCTCGACATCCCCCGCGGCCAGGTCACCGGACTGCTCGGACCGAGCGGATGCGGCAAGACGACGCTGATGCGCTCGATCGTCGGTGTGCAGAAAGTCGACAGCGGCACGGTGACGGTGCTCGGCGAGCCCGCCGGCTCGGCTCTCCAGCGGCATCGGGTCTCGTACGACACCCAGGCGGCATCGGTGTACGACGACCTCACGATCCGCCAGAACCTGTCGTACTTCGCGCGGCTGATCGGAGCGCCGCGCAGCGACGTCGACCGCGTGCTCGCAGAGGTGGGACTGGCCGATCAAGGCGAGCAGACCGTCGCGTCGCTCAGCGGCGGGCAGGAGAGCCGCGTCTCGCTCGCCGTCGCGATGCTCGGATCGCCGGCACTCATGGTGCTCGATGAGCCGACGGTCGGACTCGACCCTCTGCTGCGCGCCGAGCTGTGGGGCATCTTCCGCGCGCTCGCCGAGCGCGGCACCACGATCATCGTGAGCAGTCACGTGATGGACGAGGCGCTGCGCTGCGACCGCCTGCTGCTGATGCGCGCAGGTCGCATCATCGCCGACACGACGCCCGACGCGCTCCTCGCCGACACCGGCGCGATCGATCCGGATGCCGCGTTCCTCGCGCTCATCGAGCGCGATGCCGCGGCGCACGCGGGGGACCGGCATCCGCTCACGCGACGGGATCTGCGCGGGGAGGGCGACCGATGAACGGCACGCGCACGCTCGCGACCGCCGGCCGAGTGCTCCGCCAGCTCAGCCACGATCACCGCTCGATCGCGCTCATGCTGATCGCGCCGAGCCTGCTCGTCGGCCTGTTCGCGTGGCTGTTCAGCGACCAGGAGGGCGTGTTCGACATCTACGGACCGCCGATCCTGGCGCTGTTCCCGTTCATCATCATGTTCCTGATCACGTCGATCACCACGCTGCGCGAGCGTCGTTCGGGCACGCTCGAGCGGCTGATGACCACGCCGCTCGGCAAGGCCGACTTCATCGTCGGCTACGCCCTGGCCTTCGGCCTGATGGCGATGATCCAGGCGATCGTGACGGTGTCGTTCGCCGTCTGGGTGTGCGGACTCGACACCGAGGGTCCGGTCTGGCAGCTCGGGCTCGTCGCCGTCATCGACGCGGTGCTCGGCATGGCCCTGGGGCTGCTCGCGAGCGCGTTCGCGCGCACGGAGTTCCAGGCCGTGCAGTTCATGCCGCTCATCGTCTTCCCGCAGATCCTGCTGGGCGGGCTGTTCATGCCGCGCGACCAGATGCCCGAGGCGCTGTACGTGATCAGCAACTTCCTGCCGCTGAGCTACGCGATCGACGCCATCAACGCGGTGACCGCCGGCGACGAGGGCTGGGACGTCTACGGTCCGCTGCTGGTCGTCGGGGGCTTCCTGCTCGGTGCGCTGATCCTGGCGTCGCTGACGCTGCGGCGACGCACGCCGTAGGAGCAGCGGGCTCAGCAGCTCTCCTGCTTCTTGCGCAGCTTCGCGGTGAGGTCGCGCAGCTGCGCGAGCTCGTCGTCGTCGAGCAGCGACATCCGCTCGGCGATCGATCGGCCGTGGTTCGATGCGACCCTGCGGAAGGCGGCGGCGCCCTCGGCGGTCGCGCGCACGAGCGATCCGCGACCGTCTTCGGGATCGGCGCACTTCGAGATGAGACCGCGCGCGGCCATGCGGTCGACGAGGCGCGACACGCTCGGCTGGCTGATCAGCATGTTCGCCGTCACGTCCCGGAGCCGCGCGGTCATGCCCTCGCCGCGCGTGACGGTCAGCAGCACGTCGTACTCGGCCTGCGTGAGCGTGTCGTCGTCGAAGTCGCAGCTGATCTCGTCGAAGACCTCGTGCTGCGCACGGAACAGGCTCTCCCAGGCGTCGATCGCGAGCCGGCGGTCGGTCATAGCGACAACTGTAGGCGACAGGAGGGGTCCTAGGCTGGCCCACATGGGGGCAAAACTGCTGCGTGTTCTCGTCGTCGCGCTCATGGCCGTCGGGCTGCCGATCGCGCTGCTGTCGGCGTGCTCGTTCGGCTCCTCAGCCGCCGACCTCGGCGCGCCCGTCTCGACCGATGTCAACGACTTCTCCTTCGAGAGCATGGACGTCACGTACACGCTCGGCAGAGCCGAGGACGGCACGAGCACCCTGCGGGTCGAGGAGCGCTTCGTCGCCCTCTTCCCCGACTACGACCAGAACCGGGGCATGCGGCGCAGCATCCCCGATTCGTACCTCGGCGCGCCGCTGAACCCACGGCTGATCTCGATCACCGACGGCGACGGCAACCCCCGCGCGTCGGAGACCGGCTCGGAGGACGGCTACTTCAGCATGACCTCCCGCGCCGACGACTACGTGCAGGGCGCCCAGACCTACGTCTTCACCTACACGCTCGAGAACGTCGCGCGGTTCTTCGGCGACACCGGCGTCGACGAGTTCTACTGGGACGTCAACGGCACCGAGTGGGCGCAGGACTTCGGGCGCGTCTCGGTCGACCTGATCGTGCCGCCCGACCTCGCCGGCTCGCTCACCGGATCGCAGGCCTGTTACGTCGGCTACCAGGGGTCGGGTCAGACATGCGAGATCGTTCGGGATGCCGCAGCCGACGGCGGCGCGACGCTCTCGGCATCCGCCGCCCCCGTGTACGCGTATCAGACCGTGACGATCGCCGTCGCCTTCGAGGAGGGCACGTTCACCCCGTTCGACTCGTCGTATCTGGCGTCCCCGTGGGGATGGCTCAACGCGATCGCAGGACTCGGGTCGCTCGCGGCGGTCGTCTTCGCCGTGTTCACCCGCGTGCGGCACCTGAGCGACGAGCCGGGCCGGCCGACGATCATCGCCGAGTACACGCCGCCGCGCGAGGTCGACGCGCTCGAGAGCGCGGTGCTGCTGGGCAAGACCACCAAGGCGATACCCGCCGAAGTGCTCGAGCAGGCGGTGGTCGGCAGCATCCGGATCGTCGAGGGCGACCGCAAGTTCTTCGGCGGGGTGAAGCTCAAGGCGCAGCTGATCGACCCGTGGCGCGCCGACGGCGACGGGCGGCTGCTGCTGGCGGGACTCTTCCCGATGCTGCAGCCCGGCACCGAGTACGAGTTCGGGCAGACCGACACCCGGTTCTCGGCGGCGGCGCAGAACATCCTCAAGGTCGCGAACGAGGAGCTCACGCGACGGGGGCTGCGCCGCGACGTGCCGGCGACCGTGCGGGCGTGGCCCGTGCTCGCGGCGATGGCCGCCTCCGGTCTGGTGATCGCGAGCGCGATCTTCGCCTTCGTGTCTGCGGTCGATCCGCTCATCCCGATCCTCATGATCATCGCCTCGAGCCTCGCCTTCTTCGTCGTGATCGGGCTGATCTCGCGCAAGCCGCTCACGGCTCTCGGGGCGGAGGTGCGCGACCACCTGAAGGGACTGAAGGAGTTCATCGAGTGGGCCGAGGCCGACCGCATCCGCATGCTGCAGTCGCCGATGGGTGCCGAGCGCGTGCGCATCGACCCGAGCGACCCGGCGCAGATGCTGAAGCTGTACGAAGTGCTGCTGCCGTATGCGGTCGTGTTCGGCCAGGAGAAGGAGTGGGCCGAACACCTCGCGGTGCTCTACGGCGAGGGCAACTCACCCGGCTGGTACGCGGGATCGCACGGCTTCAGCGCCGGCTCGTTCTCGGCGGGGATCGGCTCGCTCTCGGCGAGCTCGGCCTCGTCGTCGTCGACTTCGGGCGGCTCCTCGGGCGGCGGCTCGTCGGGCGGCGGCGGTGGCGGCGGCGGCGGCGGGGTCTGCGCGCGGCCGTCTGAGCCTGCGCCGCTGCCGAGCGCCGAGCCGGGGCAAGAGTCAGGGCCGGTCGGAGAGGCTCCCGACCGGCCCTTGTCCCTTGCACCAAGAGTGTCCTGCAATCACATGCGGTCGTTGCCACAGCAAAACAACTTCCGTGCTCTGACTCTATAACGACGAGGTAACGGAAGGGAAGAGGTTCCCGTTATCTTTTTGTGATTCTTTCCGTGGGCGTCATCGATCGTCATCATTTTGACCTTCGAGTGGAGGAACCATAAGGTTAGGCTGTCCTAACACCGAACGGAACCTCCATCATCATGCCTGCCCGCAGACTTCTCGCCACCGGCTCGACGCTCGCTGCGTTCGCCCTCATCTCCACCGGCTGCGCCGCTGCCGCTCCGCAGGAGTCCGCCGCTCCCGATACCTCCGCCGCATCGGACCAGTCGCTGGTTCTCTACTCCGGTCGCAGCGAGGACCTCATCGCACCGTTGATCGAACAGTTCACGGCCGACACCGGCATCGAGGTGGAAGTGCGCTACGGATCCACCGGCGAGATGAGCGCCCTCCTGCTCGAAGAGGGCGACCGATCACCCGCGCAGGTCTTCCTGTCGCAGGATGCCGGCGCGCTCGGTGCCATCACCGCGGCGGGCCTGTCATCGACGCTTCCGGAAGAGATCGCGGATGCCGTGCCCGCGGGCTTCACGAGCACCGATGACAGCTGGGTCGGCGTGACCGGCCGTGCTCGGGTGATCGCGTACGACGGTGAGCAGCTCGATGAGGCGGATGTGCCCGACTCGACGGACGACCTCACCGGCGCCGAGTGGAGCGGCCAGGTGGCCTTCGCTCCGGGCAACGCGAGCTTCCAGTCGTTCGTCACCGGACTGCGGGTTCTCGAGGGCGAAGATGCAGCAGATGAGTGGGTCGCCGGCATCGCCGCCAACGCACCGGTCTTGACCGAGAGCAATGGCGACTCGCTCGAGCTCGTCAACACCGGAACCGCGCAGATCGGTCTGATCAACCACTACTACTGGTTCGAGGCGGCATCCGAGGTCGGCGCCGACAACATGCGGGCACAGCTGAAGTTCCTGCCCGGCGACCCGGGCGGAATCGTGAACGTCACCGGCGCCGCGATCCTCGCCGGCGCCGAAGGCGACCCCGACGCGCTCGCCTTCGTGGAGTACCTCCTTTCAGATGCCGGTCAGACGTACTTCGTCGAGGAGACGTACGAATACCCCCTCGTCCCCGGCATCGACGCACCCGAGGGCCTGCCGTCGCTCGAGAGCCTGGTCAACCCGGAGCTCGATCTGAGCGATCTCGACTCGCTCACCGAGACGCAGGAACTCCTGGCGGTGCACGGCCTCATCTGATGTCCGCCGCCGCTCGCACGAGGGCCCCGCTGCCGCTGATCGCGGTCGCGGGGTTCTCGGCGTTGCTGGCGGCGATCCCGCTCATCTACCTGGGTGTGCGGATCACGGATGCCGGACTCGACGGTGTGCTCGCCGTCTTCGCACGCCCGCGGCTCGGGTTGCTGCTCGTCAACACCCTTCTGCTCGCGGCATCCGTCACGATCGCCTCGACCATGGTGGGCGTGGCAGGCGCTCTCGTGCTCAGCCGCGTCCGCGTTCCCGTCCCGCGGCTTCTCGCGGTGGTCGCGGTACTGCCGCTGGCCGTGCCGTCGTATCTTGTCGCTTTCGGCTGGCTCGCGGCCTTTCCCGCAGTCGACGGCTTCTGGCCGTCGTGGCTCGTGCTCACGGTGGTCACGACTCCGTATGTGCTGCTTCCGGTCGCGGCCGCGCTGCGGGGCACGTCCGCGACACTCGCGGAGGTCGCCCGCACTCTCGGCTACGGTCCGGTGCGCACCTTCGCCGCGGTCGTCTGGCCCGGCATCCGCAGTTCCGCCGTCGCCGGTGCCCTGCTGGTCTGCCTCTACGTCCTCGCCGACTTCGGCGGAGTCGCGCTGTTCCGCTTCCCCGTGCTCACCACCGCGATCCACCAGGCGTACGGCTCGTCGTTCGACCGCAACTACGCCGCAGTGCTCGCAGCCGTCCTCGTCACGATCGCCCTGGCGATCTTCCTGCTGGATCGGCGCCTGCGACCTGTGCGAGAGACGTCGGTCGCGCGATCCGGGGCCCGCGCGAAGCTCGACTGGGGGCCGTTCACGGCGCTTGCCGTCGTGATCGTCGCGCTGCCTGCCGTGCTCGCTGTCGGTGTGCCTCTGACGAGTCTTCTGACCCGACTGTGGAGTGCTCAGGACGTGCGCGAGGTCGACCTCGAAAGGCTCGCGCAGGCGGCCGGCAACACGATCGCCCTCTCGGCGGCGGGCGCGGTGATCGCGGTGCTTCTGGCCCTGCCGATCGCAACGGTGGCAGCGCGCTTCCCGGGGCGCGCAGCCCGCATCCTCGAGGGTGCCGGGTCGCTGCCGCTCGCCGTGCCCGGCATCGTGGTCGGGCTCGGGCTGGTGTTCTTCTCGCTCCTCGCGGTGCCGGCGCTGTACCAGAGCGCCGTCATGCTGGTCTTCGCCTACGGCGTGCTGTTCCTGCCCAAAGCGATCGGCACGATCCGTTCGTCCATCGAGCGCGTGCCCCGCGAGCTCGAAGACGTGGCCAGCACGCTCGGATACTCGGCGTTTCATCGCTGGTGGCACATCACCGCCCGCCTCGCGCGGCCCGGTATCGTCGTGGCGACGCTCTTCATCGCCGTGACAGCGATGAAGGAGCTTCCCGCGACACTCATGCTGCGACCGACGGGCACCACCACCCTCGCGATCGAGCTCTGGGCGAAGACCGACATCGCGGCGTATGGAGCTGCCGTTCCCTACGCGCTTGCACTCGTTCTTCTGGCCGCGGTGCCGGCGGTGCTGCTCTCACCGCGCAGCGAACGGATCTCGACAGCAGCCTCGGCGGGAAGGGAACCATGAGCAGGCTGACTGTCGATGGCCTGGCCGTCGATCTGGGCGGGCATCGCGTGCTCGAGGATGTCGCGATCCAGGTCGACGAGGGCGCGCTCGCTGTGATCGTCGGACCCAGCGGATGCGGCAAGTCCACTCTCCTGCGAGCGATCGCAGGCCTGATTCGACCTGTGGCCGGGCGCATCCAGCTCAACGACACCACGCTCAGTGACGACTCGACGTTCGTGGCGCCGGAACGCCGGCGCGTGGGATGGGTGCCGCAGGCGGCCTCGCTGTTCCCGCACCTCACGGTGGGCCAGAACGTCGAGTTCGGACTCGGAGGTTCCCGGTCGGGCGGCGGACGTCGACGCGCCTCGCTGTCGCCCCTTTCGCAGGAGCTGCTCGAACTCACCGGTCTCAGCGACCTCGCCGGTCGATTCCCCGATCAGCTTTCGGGTGGCCAGGCCCAGCGTGTCGCGCTCGCGCGCGCCCTGGCCGCCGAGCCCGATCTCCTCCTCCTCGACGAGCCGTTCGCCGCGCTGGATCCGCAGCTGCGCGCCGAACTCCGCGATGACCTCGCGGCGATGCTGCGGCGGCTCGGAGTGACCGCGGTGCTCGTGACCCACGATCAGGGTGAAGCGCTCGTCGTGGCCGACTCGGTGATCATCATGCGCGACGGAACCACCGTTCAGCAGGCCACTCCTGTCGAGGCCTACCGCAGCCCGGCATCCGCGTGGGCCGCTGCGTTCCTCGGCGAGGCGAACTTCGTCGACGGCATCGCCGAGGGCACTCGCGCGATGACGCCGCTCGGCGAGGTGACACTGACCTCGAATGCCGTCGGTCCGGTAGCGGTGATGCTCCGGCCCGAGCAGCTCACGCTCGGCCCGCAGGGTGTCGCCGTGCGCGTCACGCGTGTTCGCTACGGCGGGCACGATGCGATCGTCGAGGTGTCGACGTCGGACGGACTGTCGCTGCTCGCCCGCGTGCACGCCGAGTCCGTGCCCGCGGTCGGGGACGAGACGGCGGCGCGCGCAACCGGAATCGGTGTGGCATACCCGTTGTCGCCGTCGTGAGATCGCCCGCTGCGCGTCTACGATCGCACCGTGCAGGCAATCAGATACGACGCGTACGGAGCCGCCCCCGCCCTCGTCGAGGTCGACGACCCGGAGTGCCCGGCTGACGGTGTCGTGATCGAGGTGCGCGCGACCGGAGTGTGCCGATCGGATTGGCACGCGTGGCAGGGGCATGACCCGGTGGCGCTCCCGCAGATCCCCGGGCACGAGTTCGCGGGAGTGGTCGTGGCCGTCGGCGCGCAGGTGACGGCGTGCAAGGTCGGAGACCGCGTGACGGCGCCGTTCGTCTGCGGCTGCGGACGGTGCGCGTGGTGCGCATCGGGCGACGCGCAGATCTGCCCCGATCAGTCCCAGCCCGGCTTCACCATGCCCGGCTCGTTCGCCGAGCTCGTCGCGATCCCCGCCGCCGACTTCAACGTCGTGCAGCTGCCCGACGAGCTCGGCTTCGTCGCCGCCGCGTCGCTCGGGCTGCAGGTTCGCCACGGCGTATCGCGCGGTCACCGTCCACGGTCGCGTTCAGCCGGGAGAGTGGGTCGCCGTGTACGGATGCGGCGGGGTCGGACTGTCGGCCGTGATGATCGCCTCCGCCCTCGGCGCGCGCGTCATCGCCGTCGATCGTTCCGCCGCGGCGCTGAGCCTGGCACGCGAGTTCGGCGCCGAGGTCACGCTCGAATCCGGCGACGACTCGGCGTCCCGCATCCGCGACATCACCGGCGGCGGCGCCCGCGTCTCGCTCGACGCCGTGGGCTCGACGGCGACCGCGATCGCTTCGATCGAATCCCTGCGGCCGCGCGGCCGGCACATCCAGGTCGGACTCCTGCTGGGCGACGACGCGGCGCCCGCGCTGCCGATGGGTCAGGTCATCGCCAAGGAGCTCGAGATCTACGGCTCGCACGGCATGGCGGCGCGGGACTATCCGGGCATGCTGGACCTCGTGGCATCGGGTGCGCTCCGACCCGAGCGGCTGGTCGGCGACGTCATCGGACTGGAGGCTGCCGGGGCTGCGCTCGCCGCGATGAGCGCACCGGCGCCGGGTCGCGGAGTGACGGTGATCCGGATCGACGACGGCGCGGCGACGCGAAGGGAGAGGCTCCGATGAACACGACCCAGCTGGCGAGGTTCGTCGCCGTCGCCGAAGAGCTGCACTTCCCGCGTGCCGCGGCCGCCCTCGGCATCCCGCTGCCGGCGCTCTACTCGTCGATCGAGAAGCTCGAGGCCGAGGTCGGGCACCCGCTCTTCGCGCAGGACAAGAGCCGTACGCGGCTGACCAAGGCCGGCATCCTGCTCCTCGCGGAAGCGAAGGAACAGCTCGCCGCGGCGCCGACCGCTGCCACGCAGCCCGTCGCGCCTGCCGGCGGCAAGGCCAAGGCCTCGAAGGGCAAGGGTCGCGCCCCCTCGGTGAAGGGACAGCCGAAGCCCTACAAGAAGCGTCAGGGTCGCTAGCTGGTCTCGCGCGCCCGCTTCTCGGCGAGCCGCTGCAGCTGCCCGTGGTGCACGTCGGGGAGCCACTCCAGCGGGGCCGAGGCGCCGACCCTCGGGTCGTCGGGCACGCCACCGTCCACCAGTGTCTGCACGTAGGCACGATCCTGGTCGATTCGTGCGCGCAGCTGCCCGGAATCACCGACGGAGCCGTGGCCGGGGATGACGGCATCCACTTCGTCGGCCACCCCGTCGAACAGACGCAGCGCGGCGAGGTAGTCCTCGAGCGGATCGTCGGCCGCGAGGTCGAGGAACGGCATCAGGATGTCGGAGAGCATGTCGCCGGCGACCAGCACGCGGCTCTGCTCGATCAGCAGCGCCGCGTGACCGGGGGCGTGGGCGCGGTGCTCGATGATCCGGACGGTCGGGCCGCGCCACGGAACGTGCGTGGCGCCGGCGGGCAGGCCGGTGATGAGGCCGAGCAGGTCCATGGGGATCTCGTCGATGTGCTCGGGCGGCAGACCCTCGGCGATCTGCTCCTTCCAGTCCGCCTGCGCCAGCACGTCGGCGATCGCGACGGCGCCGCGCGCCGTGCCGTAGCGGGGCACGTCGCCGAAGCTTTCGTGCCAGAGCACGTGGTCCCAGTCCGGGTGCGTCGAGAAGCCCGCCACGACGGTCCGGCCGGACGCGCGAAGGTCGTCCGCGAGGGATGCCAGCTCGTCGCGTGTGATGCCCGGGTCGATCAGCAGCACCCCGTCCGCGCCCTGCACGACGACGGCATTGCTCTGGAGGAACGCGCTCTCGTGGACGAAGACGCCGTCGGCGACCGGCGTCAGCATCGGATTCCCTCAGTGATGGTCGGCCCCGTACAGACGGGCGATGTCCTTCGAGTCCTGCCAGCCCTCGTACGGCGGATGCTGCGGCCAGCCCTCCGGCGAGTCCTGCCAGTCCTCCTGCCGACCGTACGGCAGCAGGTCGATCAGCGGAAAGGTGTGCGTGAGCTGCTCGGTGCCGCGTCCGTTCGTGTGCCACGTGCGGTAGACCTTGTCGCCGTCGCGCAGGAACACGTTGACGGCGAACCCGCCGCCCGGAGGGGCGTCGACGTCGGCGCCGAACGAGCTGCCGGCCGTGGAGTACCAGGTCATCCGGTTGCCGACCTTGTCGCGGTAGGCGAGGGCTTCGCCGATCTCGCCCTGGGTGACGATCACGAACCGGGCATCGTACGAATCGAGGAAGTCGAGCCTCGTGAACTGCGCGGTGTACCCGGTGCAGCCGGGGCACTGCCAGTCCTTTCCGGGCGCCCACATGTGGTGGTACGTGATCAGCTGGGTTCTGCCCTCGAAGAGGTCCACCAGCCGCACCGGGCCGTCCTCGCTCTGCAGCACGTAGTCGGGCAGCTCGACCATCGGCAGTCGACGTCGCTGGGCTGCGATCGCGTCGAGCTCGCGCGTGGCGGCCTTCTCGCGGACACGCAGTTCGTCCAGCTGCCGGCGCCATTCGGCGGCGTCGGCGACGGGCGGAAGCGCGGTGGTGGTCGTGGGATCCATCGGTGTCACCTTTCACGGGTTCGGCGGACGCTGCGACGCGTCCGCACATGTGCACGGTGTACACATGCCGTGTTCACAGCGTACATATCCTCGACGGCGAGTCAAGCGAAGCGATCAGTCGATCGCGTCCATGGTCAGCTCGATCTCCGTGCGGAAGACTGATCGCGACAGACGCGTCGATCACGAGGAGCGCCCATGCCCGGACAGCCCGGTACCGTCCATCTCGTCGGCGGGGGGAGGGACGAGGACGCGGTCGTCGCCCTCTTCGCCCGATTCGTGAAGGATGCCGCATCCGCTCGCGACGGGGCCGGCCCACGGCCCCGCATCCACGCTCTGCTGGTTCTCGAAGAGGACGACGACGAGAGCGTGGAGCGTTTCCGCACCGCGCTGGATCGTGCCGGAGCGGACGTCGTGGTGCACGCGATCGCGGAGGGCGAGACCTTCGAGGCGGCGGTGGTCGACGGAGCGCACGGCCTCTTCGTCGGCGGTGGACTCACCCCGGCCTATCACGCCGCGTTCGCCCGGATCGCGCCGCTCGTGCGCGAACTGGTCGACTCGGGAACGCCCTACCTCGGGTTCTCGGCGGGCGCGGCGATCGCCGCCGAGCGCGCGCTGATCGGCGGCTACCTGCGTCGATGGGGTGGCGGTGTGCGACGAGGATGCCGGCGAAGAACTCGACGACGTCACCGTGGTCGACGGCCTGGGGCTCGTCCCTTTCTCGGTCGACGTGCACGCGGCCCAGTGGGGCACGTTGTCGCGGTTGATCGCCGCGGCCGGGGCCGGGTTGATCGAGGCAGGATTCGCGATCGACGAGCACACCGCCGTCCGCTGGCGGGCCGACGAGACCGCCGCGGCTGCGTCGGTGTTCGGTCAGGGCTCGGCGTGGCAGGTCACGCGAGACCACGGTCCGGCGCACAGCTCGGTCGTCGTGCACCGGCACACGGCCTGAGCCCTCTCGCGAGGGCGCCCGGCGTCAGTACCAGTCGGTGGCCTGCGAGTGGCCCCACGCGCTGCACGGCGATCCGTAGACGGCGGAGATGTAGTCCAGTCCCCACGCGATCTGCGTGGTCGCGTTCGTCTGCCAGTCCGAGCCGGCGCTGGCCATCTTGCTGCCGGGGAGCGACTGCGGGATGCCGGTCGCTCCGCTGGAGTCGTTGTAGGCCTGGTAGTTCCAGCCGGACTCCTTGCTCCACAGCGACACCAGGCAGGAGAATTCGCCCTCGCCCCAGCCGTAGTTCGCGGAGGCCATCTGCCGCGCGGTCGCCTGCGCACCCTCCGGGGTGTTCGCATTGGCCAGTGCCGCCGCTGCCGCCGCGGCGGCCTCGGCCTCGCGCTGCGCCTGCGCGGCCGCTTCGGCCGCCGCCTTCGCGGCCGCCTCTTCTGCCGCCTTCTGGGCCAGGGCCACTTCGAGCCGGCCGCGCAGCACACCGGCGTGAGCGAGCACCTGACGCGTCTCGGTGACGGTCTCGTCGGTGATGCCGCTCAGCAGGAGGGCCGGCATGACGTCGAGATCGGACAGTCGATCGATCTCGGCACGGAGGGCCGTGGTGTCGATCGTCGTCTTGTCCACGCCGACGTCGAGGCCGGATGCGGCGATGTCGGTGCTGACGTCCGCGGCCACGGTCAGCGCTTCGCGTGCGGAATCCAGGCTCGACTGGGCGTCTGCCGAGATCTCGCGGAGGGTCTCGGCATCCGACCCCGTCACGGCCACGGCGGCCATGTCGGAGGTCGCGCCCGTCTGTGCGGCGAAGGCCGGCGCGGTGGCACTCAGACCGGCCAGTGCGAGAAGGCTGATCGCGACGACCGCGCCGGTGGTGTGGGTGCGGCGGGTGCGGGCAGCGCGGCGGGCGCGGCGGGAATCCTGGGGATGGAGCATGGGGGAGTGGTCTTCCTGACGTGTGTGGCGCCGGCGCGTGGCGGCGCGATGCGCCATCGGGTCGGCGCAAAACATCGAGTCTGCGTGGCCCGTCTGGACGAAACCCCTGCGACGCCTGGCAGAACCGTGGGAGCGGCCGGTTCGGAAAGTGCTTCCAGGGGGTCGGCGACGACGCCGAATCGGACTACCGTGGGGAAGATCGGGACGCTGTCGCCCCGAGAAGGGCGCGCCCATGCAGAAGACCTCTTTGATCGCCCTGGCCCGGCACGAACTCGGCCACGCGATCGACTCCTCGAACGGCCGCAGCGCGAAGACCGTCGTCGGCGGTCACGAGCGTCAGCTGCGCCAGACCGTGATGGCGCTGCGCGCCGGCGAGGAGCTCTCGGCGCACGAGAACCCCGGTGAGGCGACGGTGCAGGTGCTGACCGGGCGCGTACTGCTCCGGTTCGGCGAGGCGTCGTGGAACGGCTCGGTCGGCGACCTGCTGACGATCCCCGACGGCCTGCACTCGCTCGAGGCGGTCGAAGACGCGGTGATCCTCTTCACGGTGGTCAAGACGCGCTGACGCGGGCAGCGGCAGCTCAGAACGGCACGCTGCCCGCGCTGCAGTACGACCCCGGCGAGTGCACTCCGTGCGCGATGCGCAGCTCCGCGTCATCGTCTTCAGTGACGGCCGGCGCGATCTCCGGGGAGACGTTCCAGGTGAAGCGCGCATCCGCCGGGGTGCGCCGCGCGTTCTCCCGCAGGGCCACCGGCACCAGTCGCAGGCGGCGGTCCACCCATTCGGCATCCCACGGCCCTTCCGCGGCGATCTGGTGCGCGGAGCGGAACTCGTAGTAGATCGTGCGGCGCAGACGGTTTCCCTGCACCGCCTCGCTGCCGTGCACGATCATCACGTCGTGCACCAGCACGTCACCCGGCTCGAGCTCGACCTGGATCACGCCGGGTGCATCCCAGCCGTACTCGTCCTGCAGCTGACACACGTCGACCTTCGCGAGGTGCGAGCCGGGGGCGACCCGCAGCGCCCCTTCGCCCGCACGCGAGGCGTCCAGATAGACGTCGATGTTGAAGATGCGGTGCGTGCGGGGGTGCACGGCATCCTGATGCCAGTCGATCGCGGCGCCGTCACCCTCGTCTTTGAAGACGAGCGACTCGTATGTGGGAACGAAGTCCGGGCCGGCGAGGCTCTCGGCGATGCCGAGGACGGCGGAGCTGCCCAGAAGCTCGAGTGATGCCGCGCGTCCCTTGCTGTGCAGGTAGTCGATGCGGAACATGCGGCGCTCGCCGCCGCGCTGGGCGTAGTGGTAGTCGACCGCCGCCTCACTGCCGGGGTCGATCCGACGGCCGTCGGCGATCCAGCCGTCGGCGGCCGCCTGCAACCGGGCCAGCAGAGGGGCGGGGATCCGGTTCTTCAGCACCAGGTAGCCCTCCTGGTCGAATCGTGCGACCTCGTCCGGGCTGAGGTGGTATCGCTGCGGCGCGACGGCCCGGTGAGCCGGCGCGGAAGTGAGAAGGGTCATGGTGGTCTCCGAGGTGTGCGACAGTGGTTGCCTTCACGCTAGAGGCCAGGATTCCGCAAGTACTCCGCCGTGATGTGAGAAAATTCCGGAATGATGAGCATTGGCCCGTCGGACGACGGCTCCTTCGGGCTCGCGTGCTGGCGTGGTCCGACCCGCGCGATGACGGTCGCCCATCGTCACGACGACCTGGAGTTCAACCACGCCGACGTCGACCTCGAATACGTCATCGACGGACGCTCGCATCTGATCGCGGCGGGAACGGTGGCGGTGTTCTGGGCCGCACGGCCGCATCAGCTGGTGGGCGGTTCCGCGCCGGGCGTCGAGACGTGGCTGACCGTGCCGCTGCGCTCGGCGCTCGGCTGGCGGCTGCCCACGGAATTCATGCGCCGGATGCTGCGCGGCGAGGTCGCCGTCACGCCTTCAGCCCCCGCGATCCGACTCGACGAGCTGGCGACTCGATGGCGGCCCGAGCTCGGGGCGGACGGCGTCGAGCGCCGTGTCGCCGAGATCGAGATCGAAGCCTTTGCGTTGCGCGTGGCAGGCGTGGTGGGCGGCGTCTCCGCCCCGCGCGGGTCGGGCCCGCCGACCGCCGACACGGCGCCGCGGACCGCGGCGGTGGCGATGGCGGCGTACGTCTCGGAGCACGCCGCCGACGACATATCCGTCGCCGAGGTGGCGGCATCCGTCCACCTCAATCCGCAGTACGCCATGACGGTGTTCCGCCGTTCGCTCGGCGTCACGATCGGCGACTACCTCGCCCAGTGCCGGGTGGCGACGGCGCAGCAGTTGCTGTTGACCACCGACCAGCCTGTTCCCGACGTGGGATTCGCCGCAGGCTTCCGCTCGCAGAGCCAGTTCTACGAGCGATTCGCGCGGTGGTGCGGGCAGTCGCCGGGCGCCTACCGACGGCGGCTGCGGACCGGATGAGCGCGGGCGCGAGTCACGCCGACTGGCGCCAGACGATCTCGCACTCCAGCAGCACTTCGCGGGGTGCGGGGTCGCCGCGCAGCTGCTCGAGAACGAGCGCCGCGGCCTGTCGGCCGAGCCCCTCGGCGGGCTGGCGGACGGTCGAGAGCGCCGGAAGCGTTCGGCGCGCCCACGCGCTGTCGTCGAAGCCCACGATGCCGACATCGGCAGGCACACGGCGCCCGGTCGCCCGCAGCGCCTCCATCGCCCCCGCGGCGACGGCATCCGACGCGGCGAACACGCCGTCGATGTCGGGGGCGCGCTCCAGGAGTGCGTACATGCCGTCGCGACCGGCCGAGTAGGAGTACAGCGGGATGCGCTCGACCAGCTCGTCGTCGAAGCGGTCGCCGAGGGCGTCGGCGAAGCCGGCGAGACGCTCCGACCCGGAGTCGCGGTCGAGGGCCGCGGCGATCATTCCGACGCGGCGGCGTCCGGTCGCCAGCAGTCGCTCGGTGATCGCGCGGGCTGATCCGCGATTGTCGATGATCACGAACGCGGCCGATGACGCTCCGGGAGGATGCCCGACGAACGCCGCGGGCAGCCGCAGCTTCTCGACGACCCGGGCGACCGGGTCGTTCGCGCGTGCGGAGACGATGATGGCCCCGTCGACCGATCCTCCGGACAGGTAGCGCGCGACCCGGTCGGTGTCGCGGTCGGAGTCGACGATCAGCACCGCCATCTGATGGTCGGCCTCTGACAGCGCGGCGTTCGCGCCGAGCAGGATGCCGCCGATGTTGGGGTCTTCGACGAAGAGCGAGTGCGGCTCGTGCACGATGAAGGCGACCGATTCGGTGCGCTGCATCACCAGATGGCGCGCCGCGGTGTTGGGCACGTACCCCACTTCGGCGATCGCGGCTTCGATCGCCTCTCGGGCGGCCGCCGAGACGTAGGGATCGCCGTTGACGTACCGGCTGATCGTGCCGCGCGAGATGCCGGCGACGACCGCCACATCATGAACGGTCGCGCGCCGCGGACGTCCGGAAGTCGTCGACACGCGACAACCATAGCGTTCCCGGCGCTTGACAGAGGGGACGCGCAGTGACACTCTGTGTACGTTCACAGAAGTTCGAGGCTGATCTTCTCCCCGGAAACCTGTGCACGTGCACACACATCGCCGATGACGTCGACCTGGAGACCCGTGAACCGACCACTGGCCACGACCGAGCAGAGCATCGCTCGGCCCCGCTACGCGCATCGGGGCATCGACTTCGGCTGCGACTACAACCCCGAGCAGTGGGATCCGAGCGTGTGGCGTGAGGATGTCGCGCTCATGCGCGAGGTCGGCGTGAGTCTGGTCGCGGTGAACATCTTCGGATGGTCGGAGCTGCAGGGGCCCGACGGCGCTGTCGACTTCACGCGTCTGGACGAGATCATCGCGCTGCTGCACGAGGCCGGCATCCGGGTCAACCTCGGCACCGGGACGTCCTCCCCGCCGCCGTGGCTGACCACGCGGCATCCCGAGATCCTTCCGATGGTCGCCGACGGCACGACGCGCTATCCGGGTGGCCGCCAGGCATGGTGCCCGAGTTCGCCCGTGTTCCGCGAGTACGCCCTGGCGCTCGTGGAGGCGGTCGCCGATCGCTATGGCCGGCACCCCGCCGTCGCCCTCTGGCACGTCTCGAACGAGCTCGGCTGCCACAACGCGCACTGCTACTGCGATGTGAGCGCCGCCGCGTTCCGGACGTGGCTGCACGCCCGCTACGGGTCGATCGCCGCGCTGAACGCGGCGTGGGGCACGAGCTTCTGGAGCCAGCGGTACACCGACTGGGACGAGATCGGCACCCCACGGCTCACGCTGTCCACCCGCAACCCCAGCCAGGTGCTCGACTTCTCGCGGTTCAGCTCCGATGAGCTGCTCGGCTACTACCGGGCCGAGCTCGAGGTGATCCGCCGGCACAGCGCGGCGCCGGTCACGACCAACTTCATGGTCACGGCGCACATCCGCGAGCTCGACTACTGGACGTGGGCGCCCGAGGTCGACGTGGTCGCCAACGACCACTACCTCGACCACCGCCTGGACGATCCCGCGTCCGAACTGGCTTTCGCGGCAGACCTGACCCGTGGCCTCGCCGCCGGCGAGCCGTGGATGCTGATGGAGCACTCGACCGGGTCGGTCAACTGGCAGCCCCACAACCTCGCGAAGGCGCCGGGCCAGATGATCCGCGACTCGCTGCAGCACGTCGCACGCGGTGCCGACTCCGTCTGCTTCTTCCAATGGCGGGCGTCGCTGCAGGGCTCGGAGAAGTTCCACTCCGCGCTCATCCCGCACGCCGGCACCGACTCGGCGCTGTGGCGCGAGGCGCTCGAGCTCGGCGCGCTGCTCGATCGGATGGCCGAGGTCGCCGGAACGCGCGTCGTGGCCGACGTCGCGATGCTCTTCAGCTGGGAGGCATGGTGGGCCGGCGACGCCGAGAACCGCCCGAGCGAGGCCGTGACCTACCTCGACCAGGTGTGGGCGCTGCACCGCGCCCTGCGCCAGTCAGGCGCCACGGTCGATGTGGTCAGGCCCGGCGCCGACCTCTCCGGCTACCGGCTCGTCGTCGTTCCCGGACTTCACCTCGTACGCGATCAGGATGCCGCCACTCTCGATGCGGCCGTCGCGGCGGGTGCGCACGCTCTGGTCACGTTCTTCAGCGGCATCGTCGATGAGAACGACCGCGTGCGCCCCGGTGGTCACCCTGCCGTCTGGCGCGACCTGCTCGGCATCCGGGTGGAGGAGTTCGCGCCCGTGCTCCCGGGCGAGGCCGTCGTCCTCGAGTCGGGCACGCGCGCGTCGCTGTGGACCGAGCGGCTCGTGGCGCACGACGCCGACGTGCTCGACCGCTTCGTCGGAGGACCGGCGGGCGGCCTGCCCGCTCTCACCCGTCGGCGCGGTCGTGACGCCGCCGGCGACGCGTGGTACCTCGCGACCCTGCCCGATGCCGCCGGCCTCGCGAAGGTCGTCGACCAGGCGCTGACCTCGGCGGGCGCCGTGCGCGCACCGGGCGCGCGCTCGGACGTCGACGTCGTGCGGCGCATCGGCGAGGACCGCAGCTATCGCTTCATCATCAACCACGGCAGCGAAGACGTGCTGCTGAACGCCCGAGGGGTGGATCTCGTCACGGGCGAGACCGCATCGGGAACGGTCCGCGTTCCCGCCGGGTCCGTCCGAGTGATCCGAGAGGACGCCGTCTCATGACCGCACAGACCGCCACCGAAGCGCTCGTGACCCCGAAGCGGGGCCGACGTGCGTCGAAGCGAGAACGCGGGTGGGGAAAGACCCACCACAAGGGTGCGATCGTCATCTTCGTCGCACCGTTCGTCATCCTGTTCTTCCTCTTCTACCTCGTGCCGATCGCCTATGCGATCTGGCAGTCGCTCCTCGTCGTCGAGCGCGAAGGCACCTTCGGCGAAGCGACCGAGGTCTTCGGCGGGCTCTCGCAGTACGTGCTGGTCTTCCAGAACGAGGCGTTCTGGACGTCGGTCGCTCGCGTGCTGCTGTTCGGTATCGTCCAGGTGCCCGTCATGCTCGGGCTCGCGCTGCTGTTCGCCCTGCTGCTGGATTCCCCTCTCCTGCGCGGCAAGAAGTTCTTCCGGCTCGCCTTCTTCGTCCCCTACGCGGTGCCGGGGTCATCGCGGCCATCATGTGGGGCTTCCTGTACTCGCCGAATCTGTCGCCGTTCACCGTGCTCACCGGAAACGTCGACTTCCTCTCGGCAGAACTCGTGCTCTGGGCGATCGCGAACGTCGTGACCTGGGTGTTCGTCGGCTACAACATGCTCATCATCTACTCGGCGCTCCTCGCGATCCCCACCGACATCTACGAGGCGGCCCGCTTGGACGGCGCCGGGCAGGCGCGCATCGCGTGGTCGATCAAGATCCCGATGGTGCGACCATCGCTCGTGCTGACGGCGATCCTGTCGATCATCGGAACCCTCCAGCTGCTCGCCGAACCCCAGGTCTTCCGCTCGTTCAGCTCGGCGGTGACCAGCACGTACACCCCGAACATGACGATCTACGCCACCTCGGCGATCCCCAACGTGAGCCTCGCGGCCGCGTTCTCGGTGGTGCTGGCCCTCGCCACCTTCATTCTGTCGTTCACGTTCTTGCGCATCACCCGACGGAAGGCAGACGCATGAGCCGCGTGATGGATGCCGACACCCGCGCGCTCCGCGAATCGTCGAGCGGAGCCAGGAAGACCGCCGGGCGCGGTTCGCAGGAGAGCCTGCTCTCCCGCGGCGTCGCGATGCTCATCATGGTGGTCTTCACCCTCTACTTCCTCGTGCCGATCTGGTGGCTGCTCGTCGCATCGACCAAGTCGCGCGGCGACCTGTTCACGACGAACCCGCTGTGGTTCGCTGAGCTCAACTTCTGGGACAACCTGGTCGCACTGCTGAACTACGACGGCGGCATCTACCTGCGCTGGATCGTCAACAGCATCGGCTACGCCGGCGTCGGCGCTCTGGTGGCGACGATCCTCGCCGGAATGTGCGGCTACGCGCTGGCCAAGTACCGGTTCCGCGGCCGCGAGCTGCTCTTCAATGTCGTGCTCGGCGGCGTGCTCGTGCCGGCCACCGCCCTGGCACTCCCGCTGTTCCTGCTGTTCAGCCAGGTGCAGCTGACCAACACGTTCTGGGCCGTGTTCCTCCCCAGCATCGTGAGCCCGTTCGGCGTGTACCTCGCCCGCGTGTTCGCCGAGGCGAGCGTGCCCGACGAGCTGCTCGAGGCCGCCCGTCTCGACGGTGCGGGCGAGGTGCGCACCTACTTCACCGTGTCGATCCGGCTCATGCTGCCCGCGCTCATCACGATCTTCCTCTTCCAGTTCGTGGGGATCTGGAACAACTTCTTCCTGCCGCTGATCATGCTGCGCAGCGAGGAGTTCTTCCCCGTGACCTACGGGCTGTACGCGTGGAATTCGACCATCAACCAGTTCCCCGAGCTGCGCAGCTTCGTGCTCATCGGCGCGCTGCTGTCGATCATCCCTCTGATCATCACCTTCCTTCTGCTTCAGCGGTACTGGCGCACGGGCCTCGGCACCGGCGCGCTGAAGTGACCGACCCGACCGGGGCCCACCGGTCGGCAACTTGCAAGTCCACACCAACGAAAGAGAGATCATGCGTCACATGAAACGAGCAGCAGGCGTGGCGGTGATCGCGTCCGTCGCCCTGACGATGGCCGCGTGCTCCGCGAGCGGTGGCAGCGGAGGCGGCAGCGACGCCGCCGCCTGCGAGCCCGTCCGACGGAGAGGTCACCCTCACGTTCACGTCGTGGATCCCCGGCATCGAGGACGCCGTTGCGATCTGGAACGACGCCAACCCCGACATCCAGGTCGAGGTGCAGACCGGTCCGTCCGGCAACGCCGGCACGTACCAGAACTTCTTCAACCAGCTCGAGGCCGGCAACGCCCCCGACCTCGGCCAGATCGAATACGACGCTCTGCCGAACTTCCGCGTGCAGGACGGGCTCGAGAACCTCGCCGCGTGCGAGGAGGTCGTCGCGGCCGAGGACCAGTTCGTGGAATGGACGTGGGGCCAGGTCGGACTCGGCACCGAGGACGAGGTGTACGGCATCCCGCAGGACTCCGGCCCGATGGCGCTGTTCTACCGCTCCGACCTGTTCGAGCAGAACGGCATCGAGGTCCCGACGACGTGGGAGGAGTACCGCGCGGCCGCGGTGACCATCCGCGAACTCGGCGGCTACATCACGAACTTCTCGCAGTCCGACATCAACCAGTTCGCCGGGTTCGTCTGGCAGGCGGATGGCGAGTGGTTCACGAACAACGGCGACGAGTGGACGGTCGATCTGACCAGCGATGCGTCGATCACGGTCGCCGACTACTGGCAGGACCTCATCGAGAACGACCTGGTCGCGGTCTACCCGCCGTGGACCGACGAGTGGAACAACGCCTACAACTCGGGTGAGGTCTGGACGTGGAACTCCGCCGTGTGGGGTGCCAACTCGATCGCGAGCGGTGCTCCCGACACGGCCGGCAACTGGTCGGTCGCGAAGGCTCCGCAGTGGGAGGCCGGAGCGTCGGCCGCCGGCAACTGGGGCGGATCGTCGATCGCGGTGTTCAAGGGCACCGACCACCTGTACGAGGCGGCGAAGTTCGCGCTGTGGCTGAACACGTCGGAGGAGGCGCTGACCTCGCTCAACGAGACCGCGGCGATCTACCCGGCGACCAAGGCAGGGCTCGAGCTGCCCGTGCTGCAGGAGGGCGTCGAGTTCTACGGCGGCCAGAAGATCTACGAGGTCTTCGCCGAGGCTGCCGGAGAGGTCAACCCCGACTTCGTGTGGGGCCCGACCATGACGCAGACGTACGCCGACGTCTCGGACGGCTTCAAGGCGGCGATCGCCGGTGACGGCACGCTCGCCGACGCGCTGGCCGACGGCCAGGAGAAGACGATCGCGGCTCTCGAGGCGCAGTCGATCCCGGTTGCGAGAGTAGGGACCGGGCGCGAGTGATCCATCACCTCCGTGCCGCGGGTGTCAGCCTTCTGGTCGACACCCGCGGCACGGCCATGCCCACCGTGCTGCACTGGGGTCGCGACCTCGGTGAGCTCAGCACCGAGCAGGCCGAGGCCGTGGCCGCGGCATCCGTCCCCGCCGTCGCACCGTCATCGATCGACGTGCCGCTGCGGGTGGGGCTCGTGCCCACCTGGGGCGACGGGTGGAGCGGGCGTCCAGGACTGCAGGTCTCGCGCGACCCGTCCGGACCGGACGGCCCCGTCGCCGCCGCGCGCGCCCGCGCCCCGCGATTCACGGGGACGGATGCCGTGGCAGGGCGCGATGGTCGCTCGGTGGTGTTCGACCTCACGGACGACGAGGCCGGGGTCGCGATCCGCGTGCCGCTCGAGCTCACCCCGGAGGGTGTGCTGACGACGCGCCTCGAGATCGAGAACCATGGTCGGGGCCCGCTCGTGGTGACCCGGGCGGCGTCGGTGCTGCCGATTCCGGCGCGGGCGACGGAACTGCAGGACTTCAGCGGCGTGTGGGGGCGCGAGCGCCGGCCGATCCGCCGACCGCTGGCGCACGGCGTGCACGCCCGCGAAGGGCGACACGGGCGCGGCGGGCACGACAGCGCGTTTCTGCTGGCCGCCGGCACGCCGAGCTTCGGATTCCGCACCGGCGAGGTGTGGGCCGTGCACGCCGCGTGGAGCGGCGACACCGAGCTGTGGGCGGAGGCCTCGCCGCTCGGCGCATCGGTGCTGGGCGCAGGCGAGCTGCCGGCGCCGGGCGAGATCGTGCTGGGCCCGGGGGAGCGGTACGTCGGGCCGTGGTGCGTGGCGGTGTATTCGGATGCCGGATTGGACGGGGTCTCCGACCGCGTGCATCCGTGGGTGCGGTCGTGGTCGACGCTGCGCGGTGCTCGCCCCGTGACGCTGAACACATGGGAGGCGGTGTACTTCGACCACTCGCTGGAAAGGCTCGAACCGCTCATCGCGGCGGCATCCCGTGTGGGCGTCGAGCGGTTCGTGCTCGACGACGGGTGGTTCACCGGCCGACGCGATGACCGCAGGGCGCTGGGCGACTGGACGGTCGACCCGGACGTGTGGCCCGCAGGACTGCATCCGCTCGCCGACAGGCTGGCCGAGGCCGGCATCGAGTTCGGCCTGTGGGTGGAGCCGGAGATGATCAGCGCGGATTCCGCTTTGGCCCGCGAGCACCCCGAATGGGTCATGGGCAGGACCGACGCGCTCGAGTGGCGGTTCCAGCGCGTGCTGGATCTGGCTCACGAGGGTGCTGCGGAGCACGTCTTCGGTCGCCTCAGCGCCCTGCTGTCGGAGTACCCGATCGGCTACCTCAAGTGGGATCACAACCGCGATCTGCTCGACGGGTCGTCGCATCGGCAGACCGCGGCCGTGTACCGCGCTGATCGACCGGCTGCGCGCGGCCCATCCCGGCGTCGAGATCGAATCCTGCGCGTCGGGCGGGGCCCGCATCGATCTGGGGATGCTGCGCCGTGTCGACCGCGTCTGGTCGAGCGACACGAACGATCCGCTCGACCGCCAGCTGATCCACGCGTACACCTCGCTCCTCGTGCCGCCCGAGTACCTCGGGGCGCACCTCGGCGATGCGGTCGCACATCTCACCGGCCGCTCCTCCGATCTGTCGCTGCGCATGGCGACGGCGCTGTTCGGCAGCGCGGGCATCGAATGGAACCTGTCGACGGCGGCGCCGGCCGAGCTCGATGCGGTCGCCCGGTGGATCGCCGAGTACCGGCGTCTGCGGCCGCTCCTGCACGGCGGCCGCCTCGTGCGCGGCGATTCGCCCGACGCCGCGCAGTGGCTGCACGGCGTCGTGGCGCACGATCGGTCGCACGCCGTCTTCTCGGTGGCGATGCTCGGCGCACCGGAGGCCGCGCAGCCTCCGCCGGCGCGCCTGCCCGGACTCGATCCTGCCGCGACCTACCGCGTCGAGCCGCTCTTCCTCGATGGCCGGCCCCGTGCCGTGCAGGACGCCCCGCCTCCGTGGTTCGAGAGCGCACCCGTCGAGCTCTCGGGGGCGGTGCTGGCCGAGATCGGACTGCCGCTGCCGCTGCTCTCCCCGCAGCAGGCGCTCCTGCTCGAGGTGACCGCGCTCTGACGCGCGCTGCCCTGCTGCGCTGCGGCGGCACGTGAGCGGCGGCGCGGTGGGCGGAGCGTCGCCGCGGGTGCGGCATCCGTCGCCCCTACGCTGACGAGCATGGTCGTCAGTCACTCCCGTCGCGCGCGTGCGTCGCGAAAGCGCAAGCGCCGGATGGATGCCGCGGACAACGATCTGACCCCGTTGCAGTGGTCGCAGATCCGCGCCGCATGGGCGGGGTGCGCGTACTGCCGCGCGGTGGGGGTGCCGTTGCAGCGCGACTGCGTGCTGCCGCTCTCGCGCGGCGGGCGCTACACGGTCCAGAACATCGTGCCCGCGTGCCGTTCGTGCAACGCCAGCAAGTCCAACGACGAGGTCACGAGCTGGATGCGGCGCAAGAAGCTCGACGAGCGGGCGTTTCTGCTGCGGCACCGGGCGTACCTCGACAGCCTGGTCGTCGCGGATGACGTCGAGCTCGCCCCCGAAGCCCCGGCGTAGCCTGGGCTGATGGTCACCGCCCGCACCGCGCTCGAGATCGCCGACTGGCGCCGTCGCGTCTTCGCCCTCTACGACGCGGTGCGCGCGCAGGACGACCCGGAAGACGCCCACGAGCTGTGGCGCATCGAGCGCGACGACCTCATGGGGCGGCATCCGGCCTCGCCTCTGCTCGACGACGACCGCGTGCTGTTCGAGGGGCTCTCGATCGCGCCGTACGACGCGGCGTGGCGCTACGAGCTGCCGATCCTGCCCGCCGAGCCGGGCGGGTTCGAGTTCGCCACCGGAACCGACGGAATCGTGCCGTTCGAGCGTGTCGGCCTGGTCGAGATTCCGGATGCCGGCACCCTCGACGTCTGGCGGCTGACGACCTACGGCGGCGGGATCTTCGTGCCGGTGCGCGATGCGCTGGCCGGTCGCCCCGGGGGAACCTACGGCGGCGGTCGCTACCTGATCGACACGATCAAGGGCGCCGACCTCGGATCGGACGCGGCGCGGGGGACGATCGTGCTCGACTTCAACTTCGCGTACAACCCGTCGTGCGCCTACGACCCCGCCTGGGCGTGCCCGCTGGCGCAACCGGGCAACGTGCTGCCGATCGCGGTGCCGGTGGGGGAGCTGTACGGCTGAGCGGTCCGATCGCTTCCGGCATTCGGGACTCGGTTGGCGAAATCGGTCGCATCGGGCCTCCGCAGCGACGGTATGCGCCAACTGATGTCATCGCTGGACGCGATCAGTGGGCGCGAACCGTCGCATCCGGAGACGGAGGCGACGATGTGCGTCAAGTGAGGCAGTGCTGCCGCGGGCGGGCGGCCTCGCTCAGCCCTTGCGGTGCGCGGCGTAGTACTCCAGCAGCGCCCGGGTCGAGGCATCCTGCGCCGCCAGCGCATCGGCGTCGCCCTCGATCGCCGGGGCGATCTGCAGCGCGAGCTGCTTGCCGAGCTCGACGCCCCACTGGTCGAACGAGTTGATGCCCCAGATCACGCCCTGCGTGAAGGTGATGTGCTCGTAGAGCGCGACGAGCTGGCCCAGCACGCGCGGAGTGAGGGATGCCGCGAAGATCGACGTCGTCGGCCGGTTGCCGGCGAACGTGCGCGCGGCGACGAGCGGGCCCGTGGTGCCTTCGGCCTCGACCTCTTCGGCGGTCTTGCCGAACGCGAGCGCCTTGGTCTGCGCGAGGAAGTTCGCCAGGAACAGCCCGTGCACATCGCGCCCGTCGTCCTTCAGCGGGTAGGCGGGGTTCACGAACGCGATGAAGTCCGCCGGGATCAGCCGGGTGCCCTGGTGGATCAGCTGGTAGAACGCGTGCTGGCCGTTCGTGCCCGGCTCGCCCCAGAACACCTCGCCGGTGTCGGTGGTGACCGGCGTGCCGTCCCAGCGCACGGACTTGCCGTTGGATTCCATCGTCAGCTGCTGCAGGTACGCCGCGAACCGGCTGAGCTGCTGCGCGTAGGGGAGCACCGCGTGCGACTGCGCGCCGAGGAAGTTGACGTACCAGACGTTCAAGCAGCCCCATCAGCACGGGCACGTTCGACGCGAGCGGCGTCGTGCGCACGTGCTCGTCGACGTCGTGGAAGCCGGCCAGCAGCTCGCGGAACACGTCGGGGCCGAGCGCGATCGCCAGCGACAGGCCGATCGCCGAGTCGACCGAGTAGCGGCCGCCCACCCAGTCCCAGAATCCGAACGCGTTCGCAGGGTCGATGCCGAACGCGGCGACCTTGTCGAGCGCGGTCGAGACCGCGACGAAGTGGTGGGCGACGGCATCCGTCTTCGACTCCTGCGCCGCCGTCGATCGCGCCCGCCGCCTCGAGCCCGGCCCACAGCCAGTCGCGGGCGAGCCGCGCGTTCGTGAGGGTCTCGAGCGTGGTGAACGTCTTCGACGCGACGATGAACAGCGTCGTCTCGGGGTCGAGTCCGGCCGTGGTCTGCGCCAGATCGGTCGGGTCGATGTTGGAGACGAAGAGTGCGTGGATGCCGGCATCCGCGTACGGCTTGAGCGCTTCGTAGATCATCACGGGGCCGAGGTCCGACCCGCCGATGCCGATGTTCACGACGTGCGTGACCTTCTTGCCGGTCACGCCGCGCCACTCGACCCGAGCGCACCCGGTCGGCGAAGGCGCGAGACGGCGTCGAGCACGTCGTGCACGTCGTGGTCGATGTCCTGCCCGTCGACGACGAGCGCGGGGGAGGCGCCGGCCGGGCGCCGCAGCGCCGTGTGCAGCACGGCGCGGTCTTCGGTCGTGTTGATGTGCTCGCCGGCGAGCATCGCGGCGTACCGCTCGGCGACACCCGTCTGCTCGGCGAGGGCGACGAGCGAGGCGAGGATCTCGTCGGTGACGAGGTTCTTCGACAGGTCGACGTGCAGGTCGCCGAGGGGGAAGCTCAGGCGCTCGACCCGGCCGGGGTCGGCCGCGAACCAGCCGCGCAGATCGGGGGTGAACGAGTCTCGGTGGGCGCGGAGTTCGGCCCAGGCGGACGTGGACGTGGGATCGATCGGAGCGGTCACGACCTCCACGCTAGCGGCGGCGGCCACGGCGCACGAGACGTCGCGCGGTCAGGCCGCCTCGACCGGCGCGGCCGATGTGCCGCGGACGCCGGCGATCGCCGCCTCGACCACCGCCGCGGCCAGCGCGTCGATGACCTCCGAGGGCTGCCAGCGGACCGGTCCGTGGGTGGCGATGTCGGCGAAGCCGTGCACCGCCGACCAGCACGCCCACTCCGCCAGAGGACGCCGCTCGGCGGCGAGGGCGCCGGTCTCGACCATCTGATCGAGGGTGTCCAGCAAGAACTGGAAGGGGGGCACGACCTCCGAATCGAGCGTCACGATGCCCTCGCTCGGCAGAGGGTCCTGGGTGACGTACGCCAGCTCGAACCATCCCTGCTCGGTGCGGGCGAAGTCGATGTAGGCCAGCCCCACGCGGCGCAGCCGTTCGATCGACGCGAGTGCCGGCGACAGGTCGGGTGCCGCCGCGGCACGTGCCATGATCGCCCGCGCCAGGGCGTTCTGAGCCTCGGCGGCGGCGGCCCGCAGCAGGTCTTCGCGATCGGCGAAGTGGCGGTACGCGGCGTTGGGGGAGACGCCGACCGCGCGCGTCACCTCGCGCAGCGAGATCGCCGCCGGCCCGCCCGCGCGCGCCTGTCGCGAGGCCTCCGCGATCAGTGCGTGTCGGAGGTCCCCGTGATGATAGCCGCGTGCGAGCGAGCTCATCATTGCACCGCCTCGATCAGGTGTGTACGGTGTGAACATGCATGTGGACACTGTCCACTAAGACTCTAGCCCCGCGCTGCATCGCTCCCGCGGGCAACACTCAGAGGTGATCATGACCGCGCCGGCCCCGGCATCCCCCCACGTCGCACAGGAGGCACCCGGAGCCCGCACGCTGCGCAGCTTCTATCAGGTGCTGGCCAACACCGCGGTGGCCAACGTGACCTCGAGCTACCTGTGGTGGGCACTGACCTTCTGGGCGTACCTCGAGACGCGCTCCGTGCTCGCGACGTCGATCATCGGCGGCTCGTACATGCTGCTGGTCGCGGTGTTCGGATTCGTCTTCGGCGCGATCGTCGATCACATGAAGAAGAAGGCCGTCATGGTCCTCTCCAGCTCGATCACGCTGGCGACCTACCTCCTGGCCGGCGCGCTGTATCTGAGCTTCCCCGAAGACGTCCTCGTGGACTGGGGCGGACCCTGGTTCTGGGTCTTCGCGGGCGTGATCCTGATCGGCGGGGTCGTGGAGAACCTCCGCAACATCGCCCTGTCGACGACCGTGACCCTGCTCGTGCCCGCCGACCGCCGTGACAAGGCGAACGGCCTGGTCGGCACGGTGCACGGCATCGCCTTCATGGTCACGAGCGTCTTCTCGGGGCTCTCCATCGGGCTGCTCGGCATGGGGTGGACGGTCGTCATCGCGATCGTGGCGACCGCGCTGGCGCTGCTGCATCTGCTGTTCGTGCGCATCCCCGAGCGAGGAATCGCGCACGTGGAGGGGGCTGCGCCGACGGGACTGGACTTCCGCGGGATCATCCCCGCGATCATGGTCGTGCCCGGTCTTCTGGCACTCATCCTGTTCACGACCTTCAACAACCTGGTCGGCGGCGTCTTCATGGCGCTCATGGATCCCTACGGCCTGACGCTCTTCTCGGTCGAGATCTGGGGCATCATCCTCGGCATCACGAGCATCGGCTTCATCGCCGGTGGACTGATCGTCGCGAAGTTCGGTCTCGGCAGGAACCCGCTGCGCACGCTGCTGCTGGTCAACGTCGGCATCGCCGTGCTGGGGATGACCTTCGCGATCCGCGAGTGGTGGTGGCTGTACGCCCTCGGCATCCTCGTCTTCATGACGCTCATGCCGATCGCCGAAGCGTCGGAGCAGACGATCATCCAGCGGGTCGTCCCCTACGAGAAGCAGGGGCGGGTGTTCGGATTCGCGGCAAGCGTCGAATCGGCGGCCGCCCCGATCTCGGCGTTCATCGTCGGCCCCCTCGCGCAGTTCTGGCTCATCCCGTTCATGGAGTCGACCGAGGGGCAGGAGTCTCTGGGCTGGCTGCTCGGCGACGGCGACGCCCGCGGAATCGCGCTCGTCTTCGTGATCGCGAGCGCGCTGCTGCTGGTCGTCGTGCTGCTCGCCTTCGCCTCGCGCCCCTACCGGCAGCTGTCGGCGGCGTACGCGGACGCGCCGCCCTCGCTCGACACCGTCGACGAGTCCGGCGCCACCGTGGCGGAGACGGATGCTGCGAGCACGAGGGCGAGCCGGCAGGACTCGGTCGCGCAGGCGGGGCACAGTCTGCGCGAGAGCGTGCGCTGAGCGAAGTCGGGCGCCGCCCAGCCGAGTGTGCCAGGCTCGCAGGATGGACGCGCAGAACCCGTACGCCTCACGACCCTGGCTGGCGGCGTACGCGCCGGGCGTGCCCGAGTCGATCGACGAGGTCACCCAGACCCTCTCCGACATGATCGAGGCGAGCATCGCCCGCTACGGCAGGGCGACCGCGCTCGAGTTCTTCGGCGCGACCACCGACGTACGGCGACCTCGGCGAGCAGATCGACCGGGCCGCCGAGGGCCTGCGCCGCCTCGGCGTCACGCACGGCGACCGGGTCGCGATCGTGCTGCCCAACTGCCCGCAGCACGTGGTCGCGTTCTACGCGGTGCTGCGCCTCGGGGCGATCGTGGTCGAGCACAATCCGCTGTACACGGCGCGGGAGCTGCGCCACCAGTTCGAGGATCACCAGGCGCGCTTCGCGATCGCGTGGGACAAGGTCTACGACACGCTCGACGGCTTCCCGTCCGACCTGAAGCTCGAGCGCATCGTCAGCGTCGACATCACCGAGGCGATGCCGTGGGCGACCCGCGTCGCGCTCCGCCTGCCGATCCCCAAGGCCCGCACCGCGCGCGCCCAGCTGACCGCGACGCCGAAGGCGCGCCGGGTGCTCACGTGGCAGAAGCTCGTCGACGGCAAGCGCCTGAGCCGGCGGCATCCGCGTCCGGTGTTGGACGACATCGCGCTGCTGCAGTACACGAGCGGCACCACCGGAACGCCCAAGGGCGCGATCCTCACCCACCGCAACCTGCGCGCGAACGCGATGCAGGGGCGCGCCTGGGTGCCGGGGCTGCTCGAGGGCGAGGAGACCTTCTACGGCGTGCTGCCGCTCTTCCACGCGTACGGCATGACGCTGTGCCTCACGTTCGCGATGAGCATCGGTGCGAAGCTCGTGCTGTTCCCGAAATACGACGCGAAGCTCGTGGCGGATGCCGCGAAGAAGTCTCCGCCGACGTTCCTGCCCGCGGTGCCGCCGATCTACGATCAGCTCGCGCGTGCGGCCGAGCACGGCACGATCGACCTGAAGACCGTGCGGTTCGCGATCTCGGGCGCGATGAGCCTGCCGGTCGAGACCGTGACGCGGTGGGAGGAGGCCACCGGCGGCCTGCTCGTCGAGGGCTACGGCATGACCGAGACCTCGCCGGTCGCGCTCGGCAATCCGATCGGTCCCTCGCGGCGCCCGGGCACGGTCGGCGTGCCGTTCCCGAGCACCGACATCCGCGTGGTCGACCCCGCCGACCCCAGCGTGGATCGGCCGTTCGGCGAGTCGGGCGAGCTGCTCATCCGCGGCCCGCAGGTGTTCCAGGGCTACTGGCGGCGCCCGACCGAGACGGCCGAGTCGCTGCTCTCGGGCGGCTGGGTGCGCACCGGCGACATCGTCACCGTCTCTCCCGACGGATTCGTGACCGTGGTCGACCGGCTCAAGGAGATCATCATCACCGGGCGGCTTCAACGTCGCCCCGACCGAGGTGGAGGAGGCCCTGCCAGGGCCACCCCGACGTCGCGGAGGCCGCCGTCGTCGCCCTCCCGCGCAAGGGCGGCGAAGAGGTCGTGGCCGCGGTCGTGCTGCGCGAGGGCGCCGTGCTCGACCCCGAGGCGCTGCGCGACTACTGCAAGCTGCACCTCGCCGCCTACAAGGTGCCGCGCAAGTTCTTCGCGGTCGACGAGCTGCCGCGCTCGCTCATCGGCAAGGTGCTGCGCCGCGAGGTGCGGGAGCAGCTGCTGCGCGAGGCGTACGCGGCGAGCCGCCGCAGCATCCGAGTTCGCCGAGACAGGGGACTTTCGCGCCGAGACACGGTGGTGTGCCGTCCGTGTCTCGGCGAGATGCCCTGTCGTCGCGGCCGCGCGCAGTGGCTCAGAGCGCGGGCGTGCGCGGCGGCGCGTCCGCCGCGGGCGCAGCGACTCGAAGCCCGCCGCCCACCGCAGCAGGTCGGAGTCCGAGTACGCCGGCCCCGCGAACGTGAGGCCGACCGGCATCCCGATGTCGTCCATCGTGCCCATCGGCACGGTGACGGTCGGGATGCCGAGGTGCCGGATCGCGAGGTTGCCGTTGGCGACCCACACGCCGTTGCGCCATGCGGCGACGGCGGATTCCTCGTTCACGTCGGCGTCGGCGGGGCCCACGTCGGCGACGGCGGGGAAGACGACGGCGTCGAGACCGAGGCGCTGCCATCCACTCCTCGAGGTCGATGCGGCGCGTGCGCTCGAGGCCCTCCAGTCCGGCGCGGATCAGGTCGGCGAGCAGCCCGCCGAGCGGGTCGGTCATGCCGTTCGCGCGTGCGCGCGTGACGTACTCGGAGATGTCGAGGTCGAAGGATCCGTACCGGTCGGGCAGTGCGCCGTCGGGATGCGGGAAGATCTTCGGCCCGTCGACCTCGGCGAGCGACGAGAGCCCCGGCTGCCCGTTCGCGGCGAGGAAGTCGTGCCACGACCACATCGACATGTCCCAGATCTCGACGTCGAAGTAGTCGGCCGGCACGATGCCGCGGTCGAAGATCGACGGCGCTCCGGCGCGATCGGCCTCGTAGTTGCTCACGACCGGGAAGTCGACGACCACGACCTCGGCGCCCGCGGCCTCGAGGTCGGCCTTCGCCTGCGCCCACAGGTCGAGCACCGAGGGGCGCGGCTCGATGCGCTGACCGGTCGAGGCTCCGATGCCCGGGCCGGTGCCGGCATCCGGATCCTGCGCCGAGATACATCGACGGGATGCCGAACCTCTTGCCCGCGAGACTCGTCGCGGCGTCGTCGGCCAGCGCCGGATACGAGGCGGGGCGCACGTCGGACGAGCGGGGGATCGGCACCCAGGGCTGCGTGCGCCAGAAGTCGCCGCGGCTGTCGGCGTCGTCGGCGACCATGACATCGAGCACCTCGAGCAGGTCGGCCATCGTGCGGGTGTGCGGCACGACGACGTCCATCGTCGGCACGAGCGGCCAGTTGCCGCGCACCGAGATCACGCCGCGCGAGGGCGTGTAGGCGCACAGCGCGTTGTTGGATGCCGGCGCCCGGCCGCTCGACCAGGTCTCCTCGCCCAGCCCGAAGGCCGCGAACGAGGCCGCCGTCGCGGTGCCCGACCCGTTCGACGAGCCCGACCCGAACGCGGAGGTCAGGTAGTCGGCGTTGTACGGGCTCTCGGCGCGACCGTAGAGCCCGCGCTGCATGCCGCCGTTGGCCATCGGCGGCATGTTCGTGAGGCCGATGAAGACGCATCCGGCCTCGCGCAGCCGCTCGATCGAGAACGCGTCGCGGCGGGCGACGAGGTCGGCGAACGCGGGCGAGCCCGAGGCGACGGTCATGCCGCGGACCATGTAGCTGTCCTTCGCGGTGTACGGGATGCCGTCGAGCGGCCCGAGCGTCGCGCCCTCGCGCCGCCGACGGTCCGACGCTTCGGCCTCGGCACGCGCGTCGGGGTTCAGTTCGACGAGGGCGTTGAGGCGTATGCCGTTGCGGTCATATGCCTCGATGCGCGCGAGGTAGGCCTCGACGAGCGCGACGCTCGTGGTGGCGCCCGATTCGAGCGCCGCGCGCAGATCGGCGATCGAGGCCTCGACGACGTTCATCGCGCGCCCGACCGGGGCTGCTGCTGCGTGATGCAGTGGATGCCGCCGCCTCGCTGCAGGATCGGCCGGGCGTCGATCGTGACGACCTCGCGCCCGTAGGCCTCGCCCAGGATCGCGGCGGCGCGGGAATCGGCATCCGGCTCGCCGTAGCCGCACGCGATCACGCCGCCGTTCACGACGAGGTGGTTCGCGTAGTTCCAGTCGACGAAGCCGTCTTCGTCGCGGAGGGTGTCGGGGGCGGGCAGCTCGATGATCTCGAGGCTGCGGCCCGCGGCATCCGTCGCCTGTTCGAGCACGGCGCGCACCTGGCGCACGACCGCGTAGTCGGGGTGCGAGGGGTCGTCCTGCCAGTGCAGCAGCACGCGGCCGGGCGCGGCGAAGGTCGCGACCATGTCGACGTGCCCGCGCGTGCCCGCCGACTCGTAGTCGCGCGTCAGGCCGCGGGGGAGCCAGATGACCTTCGTCGCGCCGATCGTGCGCTGCAGCTCCCACTCGACGCGCTGCTTGGTCGTGTACGGGTTGCGGCGCGGGTCGAGCTGCACCGTCTCGGTCACCAGCACGGTGCCCTCGCCGTCGACGTGGATGCCGCCGCCCTCGTTCACGAGGGGCGAGGGCAGGTGCGTCGCCCCGGCGAGACCTGCGACGGTGCTCGCGATGCGGTCGTCGCGCTCCCACGTGGCCCAGGCGTTCGCGCCCCAGCCGTTGAAGGTCCAGTCCACCGCGCCGAGCGCGCCGCTGCTCGTCGAGCACGAACGTCGGGCCGATGTCGCGCATCCAGTAGTCATCCAGCGGCGCCTCGACGACCTCGATCTCGCTCGAGAGCCGCTTGCGCGCCTCGGCGACCGCCGACGGGTCGACGACCATCGTGACCGGCTCGAAGCCGGCCGCCGCGTTCGCGACCGCGGCCCAGGTGTCGCGGGCCTCGTCGGCGGAGGCGGCGTCGTCGCCGAGCGTGTTGCCCACGCGGGGGAAGGCCATCCAGATGCGCTCCTGCGGCGCGAACTCGGCGGGCATGGTCCAGGTCATCGGGTGCTCCTCACGGGCTCGCCGGGTGTTTCGACGCGACGGCGATGCTCTCATCTTGCTGGGTGCGGTGCGCGGGCGCACCTGCGTGTTCGGTGCGCCGGCCGGGCAGCCGGATCACGGTAGGGCCGTGTCGTGCGCCAGAGCAGGGTGTAGAGGCCGGCGGCCAGCGCGGGTCCGACCAGCGACGACAGGTCGGCGCCGCCCAGGGCGGCGGAGATGGGGCCGGTGTACAGGGTGGTGTTCACCATGAGCACGGCGACGGTGGTCGCCACGACCATGGCCACGGTTCCCGGCAGGAACCAGCCGCCCGAGTACCAGAACGGGCTGCGGCGGCTCGTGTCGTTCAGCGCGAGGCCGTCGTAGCGGCCGCGGCGCAGCACGATGTCGATCGCGTAGATCGCGACGAGCGGGTCCCATCACGGCGACGGCGATCTCGATCGCGTAGCTCAGGGTGTCGAGGAAGCGGGGTGCGCCGTACAGCAGGTAGGCGGCGAGCACCGCGGCCACGACCCCGACGATGACGACCGAGACCGATCGGCGGATGCGGGGCACGAACGCCTGGGCGTACAGGCCGGTCGAGTACGAGCACAGCACGTTGTTGGCCAGGGTGCCCACGATGATCGCGAGCAGGAAGATCGGGTACAGCCAGCCGGGCAGGATCTCGGCGATCGCCGTCTGCGGGTCGGTCATGTCGATCGCGGTCCCCGCGATCACGCCGAGGGCCGGCGATGAGCACCGACGGCACGAAGCCGCCGAGCGCGGTGAACAGCACGACGCTGCGGCGCGGGGTCGCGGACGGCAGGTAGCGCGAGTAGTCGGCGCTCGTGCCCCACGACAGCGGGCCCGAGGCGACGACGGTCAGGCCGAGCAGCAGCATCGCGACGTGGTCGCCGGCCGGCAGCGTCTCGGGGGTGTACGACCAGTCGGCCGCGGCGAAGACGAAGACCGCGACGGCGGCGAAGCACGCGCCGACCGCGATCGACAGGTAGGTGCTCAGCTTCTCGATCGTCGCGTGGCCGAAGACGCTCACGACGAGGCTGAGGGCCGACACGACGACCAGCACCACGATGCTCAACCCGGCGGGCAGGATGATGCCGACGCTCGCCAGCAGCGCTTCGCTCGCCAGCGTCGTGAAGGCGATGTTCAGCACGATGTAGAACAGGCCGATCAGCACCCCGAGCCCCGAGCCGAACAGCGCGTTGCCGCGCACGCCGAACATCGCGCGCATGATCATGACGCTCGGTGTGCCCGAGGCCGGGCCGCTCGTGGCGATCCAGCCGATCACGAACCACCAGAGGTTGCCGAGCACGCAGATCAGCGAGCGACTCGCCACAGGCCCAGGCCGAGGAGGATCAGGATGCCGCCGAAGACGAAGTTGAGGTAGAGCACGTTGGCGGCGGCCCAGATGCCGAAGAGCGCGCGCGGGCGCCCGTGCCGCTCGCCGGCGGGGATGTGGTCGATGCCGCGCGTCTCGATGTGGCCGGCGACATCGCCGGTCTCGACCGGCGCGCCCGGCGTGTTGTGCGGTGATGCTCATGTCATCCGCCTTCGATGTGAGGTAGTATTGATCAAGCGATCAATAAAGCCGAAGGTACCTGACACTGGCGGACGACATGTCAAGCACTTCGACGAAAGTCCGCACCCGCAAGTCGCCGGCGCAGCGCTCCGCCGAGATCCTCGAGGCGGCCACGCAGCTGGCACGCGAGCAGGGACTCAGCGCCCTGACACTGCGGGCCGTCGCAGAGCGTGCGGGCGTGGCATCCGGCCTCATCGCGCACTATCAGCCGTCGATGGACGACCTCGTCGCGCGCGTCTACAGCGACCTGGTCGCCGCCGAGATCGGCGAGGTCGAGGCGCTGCTGGCCGGGCGCGATCGACGCGGCGGCGCGCATGGCGGCGCTCATCGAGACGCTGCTGGACGGCACGCGCGAAGACCTCACGGTCGTCTGGGTCGAGGCGTGGGCGCTCGGCCGGCGCAACCCCGCGCTCGCGGTGGCGGTGCGCGAGCAGATGGACGCCTGGCACCGCATGGTCGCCGCCGTGATCGACGACGGCTGCGCGTCGGGCGCGTTCACGACGTCGAGTTCGTCGGATGCCGCGTGGCAGCTGCTCGGAATGATCGACGGTCTGAACGCGCAGTCGCTCGCGCGGGGCATCGAGGGCGAGGGCTACGTCGAGAAGATGGCCCGGGCCGCCGAGATCCTGCTCGGGGCGCCGGCCGGCTCGATCGACGCGCGCTGAGCTCGCGCGATGCGGCGCCGCGCGGTCAGTGCGTCAGCGAGTAGAAGCGGAAGAAGCTGAAGTCCTCGATCGGCAGGATCTCGAGGTCGGCGAAGCCCGCCTCCCGCGCGTACCCGCGGAGGGTGTCGGGGCGCATGACGGTGCCCGTCGCCGACGCTCGGCCGGTGCGACAGGCTGTCGGGCAGGCAGACGAACAGGCTGTAGCCGTACATGATCCGTTCGAGGTCGTCACCGGGCGCCGTGAAGGTCTCGGCGACCGCCTCGTCCATCACGATCACCGGGCCGTCGTCGCGGACGGCGAGCCGCATCGCGGCGAGCACGTCGACCGGGCGGGGCATGTCGTGGATGCACTCGAAGGCGAACGCCGCGTCGAAGCGCCCGAAGTTCGACAGGCCGTCGCCGTCGGCGTTGTGGAAGCGCACCCGATCGGAGACGCCCGCTTCGGCGGCGTTCGCGCGGGCGAGCTCGATCGACGGGTCGTCGACGTCGAAGCCGTCCACCTGCAGGTCGGGGTACGCGCGCGCGAGGGCGATCGACGACCAGCCCGCTCCGGTGCCGACGTCGGCGATGCGCGCGCCGGGGCGGGTCAGGACCGAATGGATGCCGTCGACCTCGGCGAACGCGCCGGCGCAGCTCATCGAACCACGGGCGGTTCATGTCGGCCTGCGACTCGCGCGCGTCGGCGCCGAAGCTGCCGCCCAGCTCACTCCGTCCGCCGGTGCGATACGCCTCGAGCAGATCGGGCAGGCTCGGCCCGACGGCCGCGAACATCCGGGCCAGCGGCGCGAGGTACGTGAGGCTCCTCTCGTCGGTCAGCACTTCGGCCGGGCCCGCGGGCAGGCGGAAGCGGCGCTCGTCGGCACCGCTGCCCCTCGACGAGCAGGACTCCGGCGACGGCCTGGTGCTCGAGCCACTCCCGCGCGTACCGCGGCGAGGTGCCGGTGCGCTCGGCGAGTTCGGCCACCGTGCTCGGTCCGTCCGCGACGAGGCTGCGGTACCAGCCGAGGCGATCGCCGAGGTAGGTCGCGAGGATGTCGGCGACGCCGAGTGCCGACGCGAAAAGACGTTCGGCGAACTCGTCGGCGGTGGGGCCTTCATCGGGGCTCATGGCAACGCTCCCTTCGGCGAAAGTCTGCCGCTCCTGGCCCGCGTGCGCCAGCCCCGGTGCGGTGCGAGCTCACTGGGCAGATTCTGTCGCTTCGCGCGCCCGGATGCGGCAGATCGTGCCACCTGAACGCCGGAGTCCCTGGCTCAGGGGGCAGTATCTGCCGCTTCGCGTCGCCGGATGCGGCAGGATCGTGCCACCTGAACCGGCGTGCGGCTCAGCGGATGAGCCGCTCCCAGCCGTCGCCGTCGGCGTGCTCGAAGATGAGGTTCGTCTCGGTGTGCGCCACGGCGGGGTGCCCGGTCAGGTGCGCCAGGACGAACTCGCGCAGCTCGGCGGCATCGCGGGCCATCACGTGCAGCAGGAAGTCGTCGGCGCCGGCCATGTGGAACAGGCTCAGCACGCCGGGCAGGCTCGGCGCCGCGCGGCGGAACGCCTCGATCTCCTCGCGCGCGTGCTTGACGAGCCGGATCGCGATGAGCGCCTGCACCGTCGCGCCGAGGGCGAGCGGGTTCGAGATCGACCCGGTAGCGGCGGATCACGCCGCTGGTCTGCAGTCTGCGCAGACGCAGCGACACCGTCGACTCGGCGATGCCGAGCGTCGAGGCGAGCGATGCGCCGGATGCGCGTGCGTTCGCCGTGAGCGCCCGCAGGAGTGCGCGGTCGGTTCGGTCGAGATCAAGGACCTGCGCCATGGGGCTCCTTCGCCGCGCCGTGGATGAAGCTTCTTCGATCCAGGGTAGCCCTGCGCCGGCATCCTTCACGGTCGATTGCCTGATCGTGCGAGTTTCTGCTGTTCTCGAGGCATGGACAAGAGGCATCACCGACTCGAGACCCGCGCCGTGCACGCCGGAATGGCGGGCCTGCGCGAGAGCGGCGCGCACGTTCCGCCGATCGACTTCTCGACGACGTATCCGCTGCCCGACGTCGACAGCGGCGGCCTCGCCTACGAGGAGCTCGCGACCGGCCACGACCTGGCGCCGGGTCGCAGCGCCGTCTACCAGCGGCTGTGGCAGCCGGGCGTCGCGCGGTTCGAAGACGCGCTCGCCGACCTCGAGGCGACCGAGGGCGCCGTCGCGTTCGCGAGCGGCATGGCCGCGCTCACCGCGTGCCTGATCGCATCGGTCACCGCCGGCAAGCCGCACGTCGTCGCGGTGCGCCCGCTGTACGGCGGCACCGATCACGTGCTCGAGAGCGGCCTGCTCGGCACGACCGTGACGTGGGCGAGCGCCGACGGCATCGCCGCGGCGATCCGCCCCGACACCGGTCTCGTGATCGTCGAGACGCCCGCGAACCCGACGCTCGAGCTCATCGACCTCGCCGAGGTCGTCGCCGCGGCCGGCGACGTGCCGGTGCTCGTGGACAACACGTTCGCCACCCCGGTCCTCCAGCAGCCCGCGCGGCACGGCGCCACCCTCGTGCTGCACAGCGCCACGAAGTACCTCGGCGGCCACGGCGACGTCATGGGCGGCGTCGTCGCGACGAACGCCGAGTGGGTGCAGCGGCTGCGCCAGGTGCGCGCCCTCACCGGGGGACTGCTGCATCCGATGGCCGCGTACCTGCTGCACCGCGGTCTGCGCACCCTGCCGCTGCGGGTGCACGCGCAGCAGCAGACCGCGCAGGTGCTCGCCGAGCGCATCAGCGCGCACCACGCCGTCGCCCGCGTCTTCTATCCCGGGCTCCCCGGGCAGGACCCGAAGGGACTTCTCGGCCGCCAGCTCGACGGCGCGGGGTCGATCATCGCGGTCGAGCTCGCCGGCGGCTACGACGCCGCCGCCCGCTTCACCGAGTCGTGCGAGCTGATCGAGCACGCCGTCTCGCTCGGCGGGATCGACTCTCTCGTGCAGCACCCCGCCTCGCTCACGCACCGCCCGGTCGCCGGGCCCGCGAAGCCGGGCGCGGGCATCGTGCGCCTCTCGATCGGCCTCGAGCACGTCGACGACCTGACCGACGACGTGATGGTCGCCCTGGCCGCGGCCGACGCGGTCACGACGATGGATGCCGCCGCAGCGGAGTTCGCCGGCATCCGCTGAGTCGGCGCGCGCGTGAGCCGCACGGGCGGCCGTGACGGTCGCGCGGGTTAGCGTGGAGCCCATGCCATCCGCACCCTTCTCATCGCTCGACGACTACATCGCCCTCCCTCGTGTGGAGGCGCTCGCCCTCTCGCCGGACGGCACGCGCGCCGTGCTGACCGTGGCGACGCTGAAGAAGGACGCCACCGGCTACGAGCGCTCGCTGTGGTCGGTGCCCGCCGACGGCACGGGCACGCCCGCGCGCCTGACCCGATCGGCCAAGGGCGAGTCGAGCGCGGCGTTCACCGCGAACGGCGACATCCTGTTCGTCTCGGCGCGACCCGGATGCCGAGGCCGAGGATGACGAGGAGTCCAGTCAGCTCTGGCTCCTGCCCGCCGCGGGCGGCGAGGGGCGTCCGGTGACGCGGCTCGCGGGCGGAGTGGCGGGGATCGCGGCCGTGGCCGAGGCATCCGATCGCGTCGTCCTCAGCGCCGAGCTGCTGCCGGCCGCCGAGACCCTCGAGGCCGAGGCGACGCTGCGCGCGCTGCGCAAGAAGAAGAAGGTCTCGGCGATCCTGCACGAGGCCTACCCGGTGCGGTACTGGGACCACGATCTCGGGCCCGCCGAGCCGCATCTGCTCGCCCTCGACCTGTCCGCGCTCGCCGACACGATCGCCGCGGTCACGGAGGAGTCGGACGAGCGAGCCCCCGACGAAGCCGTCGAGGAGGGCGGGGATGCCGGCACCCCCTATCCCGCGACGCTGCCTCGCCCCGTCGACCTGACTCCGAAGCCGGGCCGCACCGCCGACATCGCCGGCGCCGCGCTGACGCCCGGACGGCGGCACCCTGATCGCCGCGATGCGGATGCCGGAGACCCGCGACGGGCGGTTCGTGCTCGTCTCGATCGACGTCGCGACCGGCGATCGCGTCACCCTGTTCGACGAGCCCGCCGTCGACTTCGAAGTGCCGGCCGTCAGCCACGACGGCACGCTGCTGGCGTACCTGCGCGTCGAGCGCAGCACGCCGGCCGGCCCCACCGACTACGAGCTGTGGGTCGCCGGCATCGACGGATCCGCCCCGCGGCGCATCGCCGCCGGCTGGGACCGCTGGGCGACGAGCTTCGCGTTCGCCGCCGACGATTCCGCGCTCATCGCGACCGCCGACTCCGACGGCCGCGGTCCGGTCTACCGCCTTCCGCTCGACGGCTCGGCGCCCGCGCAGCTCACGCACGACGACTTCACCTACACGCACGTCGCGGTCGATCGCACTTCGAGCGACCTGGTCGCCCTGCGCTCGAACTGGGTGACCCCGCCGCACCCGGTGCGCATCTCCGCCGACGGCACCGTCACAGCGCTGGTCACCCCGGCGCCTGCCCCGACGGCGCCCGGCACGATCACCGAGGTCGAGACGACCGCCGAGGACGGCGCGCGGGTGCGCGGGTGGCTGCTGCTGCCGGAGGGCGCGACGGATGCCGCGCCCGCGCCGCTGCTGCTGTGGATCCACGGCGGGCCGCTGAACAGCTGGAACGCGTGGAGCTGGCGGTGGGCGCCGCTGCTCGCGGTCGCGCGGGGCTATGCCGTGCTGCTGCCCGACCCCGCCCTGTCGACGGGGTACGGGCTGGAGTTCATCGCCCGCGGCTGGAACAGCTGGGGCGGCGAAGCCCTACACCGACCTGATGGCGATCACCGACGAGGTCGTCGCACGCGGCGACATCGACGAGACGAAGACCGCGGCGATGGGCGGCTCGTTCGGCGGGTACATGGCCAACTGGGTCGCCGGGCACACCGACCGGTTCCGCGCGATCGTGACGCACGCGAGCCTGTGGGCGCTCGATCAGTTCAGCGGCACGACCGACAGCTCCGACTACTGGCAGCGCATCTTCACGCCCGAGGCGATGATCGAGAACTCTCCGCACCGCTTCGTGGCCGGCATCCGCACCCCGCTCCTGGTGATCCACGGCGATCGCGACTACCGGGTGCCGATCGGCGAGAGCCTGCGCCTGTGGTCGGAGCTCGCCGAGCATCACGCCGAACCCGACGGCTCGACCGTGCACCGGTTCCTGTTCTACCCCGACGAGAACCACTGGGTCCTGAAGCCCCAGCACGCGGTGGTCTGGTACCAGACGGTCTTCGCGTTCCTGGATCAGCACGTCCACGGCGCCGAGTGGGAGCGCCCCGAGCTGCTCGGGTAGCGGCGCACCCGCGGGTCCACTTGCCCTGACTGCCGGCGACACGCCGAGCGGCGGCCCGCATACAGGGCAAGTGGACGCAGCGGTGCGGGGTCAGGCCTGGGAGCGGAGCGCGAAGCGCACGGCGCCGTCGCTGCCGACCTCCGCATCGAGGGTGCGGTCCTGCAGCGCCTCGGCGACGGCGGGCTCGAGGAACACCCGGGCGCCGGCCGATTCGACGACCGTGTCGGTCGCCTCGGGGGCGGGGACGATGGCGAGGGCGAAGCCCTGGTCCTGGTCTCCGGGCACCGCGATCCGGATGCCGGCATCCGTCGCGCCGGACAGGTCGGAGGTGACGGCCTTGACCGCGGTGGTGGCGTTGTCTGTGAGGACGAGCATGTCTGTGCCTTTCTGTCTGCGTGCGATGAACCGGCCACGCTTCCGAGATCCGGCATCCGATGCAACCTCTGCGTGCGATTCGGAGGGCTTTCACATGTCGGCCGCCGGGTGCCGATGCGAGCTCGAGCCGACACACGAAACGCGGACGCAACAGTTTTCGGGGACACTGTGGGAATGTCCACAAAGGTCTCGCTCACGCACTACACCGGGTACACGTTCGCCCGCCCGGTGACCGTCACGCCCCACGTGGTGCGATTGAGGCCCGCCCCGCACTCCCGCACGCCCATCGAGGCGTACTCGCTCGATGTGAGCCCGGCGAACCACTTCATCAACTGGCAGCAGGATCCGTTCGGCAACTGGGTGGCCCGGCTGGTCTTCCCCGAGAAGATCGACCACCTCTCGATCACGGTGAGCCTCGTGGCCGATCTCATGGTGATCAACCCCTTCGACTTCTTCATCGAGGAGTACGCGGAGTACTTCCCGTTCGACTACGAGCCGAGCCTCAAGGCCGACCTCGCACCGTACCTGCGTCCGGTCGATGACAGCGAGCAGACCGGCATCTGGAAGGAGTCGCTGCCGCCGCTCCCCGAAGACGGCGTGCCGACCGTGCAGTTCCTGGCCGGGCTCAACTCGGCGGTGCACCGCGACGTCGCGTACGACGTCCGCATGGAGCCGGGCGTGCAGACGCCCGACGAGACGCTGAGCAGGGCGATCGGATCATGCCGTGACAGCGCGTGGCTGCTCGTGAGTCTGCTGCGCAAGTACGGCCTCGCCGCCCGGTTCGTCTCGGGGTACCTCGTGCAGCTCGCCGCCGATCAGAAGGCGCTCGACGGTCCGAGCGGCACCGAGGTGGACTTCACCGACCTGCACGCGTGGACCGAGGTCTACATCCCCGGGGCCGGGTGGGTGGGCATGGACCCGACCAGCGCCCTGTTCGCCGGCGAAGGCCACATTCCCCTGAGCGCCACGCCGCATCCCTCCAGCGCCGCGCCCATTCAGGGCACGACCGAGCCGGTCGAGGTGACCTTCGACTTCCGCAACGAGGTCATCCGGGTGCACGAGGATCCGCGCACGACCAAGCCGTACACCGACCCGCAGTGGGCGCGCATCGACGCGCTCGGCGGCGCGGTCGACGAACGGCTGCAGGCGGGAGACGTGCGGCTCACGATGGGCGGCGAGCCCACGTTCGTCGCGCTGGATGACGCGACGAGCGCGGAGTGGAACACGGATGCCGATGGCGAGCACAAGCGCGAGCTCGCCGGCATCCTCGCGGAGCGATTGCGCGCCACCTACGCGCTCGGCGGGGTCGTGCACCGGGGTCAGGGCAAGTGGTACCCCGGCGAAGACCTGCCGCGGTGGAACATCGCGCTGCAGTGGCGCACCGACGGCGAGCCGCTGTGGAACGATCCGACGCTGTTCGCCGATCCGTGGGGGAAGGATGCCGACCCCGACGCGCGATCGAACGCCGAAGCGCTGGGCCGTGCGGTCACCGCGCTCCTCGGCATCCCCGATCGCCGGCTCCTGCCGGCGTACGAGGATCCGTTCGCCGAGATCGCCGCCGAGATCCGTCAGCCGGAGGGGCCGCGGCCCGACCTCGACGAGGCGGCGGGGGTCGACGTGTCCGAACTCGACCGCACCGTCAGCACCGAGACGGGCTGGGTGCTGCCCCTCACGACCGAAGACGAATGGACGAGCCCCGCCTGGAGCTTCCGCCGGGGCCGGCTCGTGCTGATCCCCGGATCGAGCGCCGTGGGACTGCGTCTGCCGCTGGACTCGATCTCGTGGGAAGACCCCGAGCACCCGGGCGAGCCGTCGTACCTCGAGGCCGGACCGCCGCTTTCACCCGGCATCCCCAAGGTCACCGTCGTCGACCCGAAGGACGCGCGCACGACCGCGCTGACCTTCGAGGCGCGCGACGGCCACGTGCACGTGTTCCTGCCGCCGACGATCACGCTCGAGGCGTACTGCGACCTCCTGCACGTGATCGAGGAGGCCGCGCGCCTGACCCGCTGCCGCCTCGTGATCGAGGGGTACGGGCCGCCGCCGGACGCGCGACTCACCCAGCTGATCGTCACGCCCGACCCCGGCGTGATCGAGGTCAACGTGCAGCCCACCTCGTCGTGGGAAGACCTCCGCCACCTGACGGTGACGCTGTACGAGCAGGCGCGGCAGTCCCGCCTGGCGACCGAGAAGTTCGACCTCGACGGCCTGCACACCGGCACCGGCGGCGGCAACCACATCACGCTCGGCGGCTCGCAGCCGGTCGATTCGCCGCTGCTGCGCCGCCCCGATCTGCTCGCGAGCCTGATCACCTACTGGCAGCGGCATCCGAGCCTGTCGTATCTGTTCTCGGGGCGCTTCATCGGTCCGACCAGCCAGGCGCCGCGCTTCGACGAGGGCCGCCCGGAAGCGGTCTACGAGATGGAGATCGCGCTGCAGGAGATCCGCCGGCTCACCGCATCGGCGCGTGAACTCGGCGAGGAGTCCTCGCCGTGGCTCGTCGACCGGGCGCTGCGCCACCTGCTCACCGACCTCACCGGCAACACGCATCGCGCCGAGTTCTGCATCGACAAGCTCTACAGCCCCGACTCCAGCCGCGGCCGGCTCGGACTGCTCGAGCTGCGCGGATTCGAGATGCCGCCGCATCCGCAGCTCGCGCTCGTGCAGGCGCTGCTGGTGCGCAGCATGGTCGCGATGTTCTGGGACAAGCCCTACACCGCGCCGCTCGTGCGGTGGGGCACCCGCCTGCACGAGGACTTCCTGCTGCCCGAGGGCGCCACCGCCGACATCGGCGAGGTGGTCGCCGATCTGCGCGAGCACGGCATCGCGTTCGAGGCCGAGTGGCTGGACGCGTTCACCGAGTTCCGCTTCCCGCGCATCGGCATGACCCGCCTCGCCGGCGGGATCGAGCTGGAGCTGCGTCAGGCGATCGAGCCGTGGAACGTGCTCGGCGAAGAGGTCACCGAGGGCGGCACCGCGCGGTACGTGGACTCGTCGGTCGAGCGCGTGCAGGTCAAGGTGACCGGCGTGGATCCGCGGATGCACCTCGTGACGTGTCAGAGTGTTCCCGTGCCACTGACGTCGACCGGTCGCGCCGGCGAGTACTACGCCGGTGTGCGCTACCGCGCCTGGCAGCCGTGGTCGGCGCTGCACCCGTCGATCCCGGTGCACGCACCCCTCGTGTTCGACGTCGTCGACATCGAGTCGGGCGTGAGCGTGGGCGGGGCGACCTACCACGTCGTCCACCCCGGCGGCCGGTCGTACGACCACCCGCCGATCAACTCGAACGAGGCCGAGGCCCGGCGCGCCAGCCGGTTCGAGCCGCACGGCCACACCGCCGGCCGACTCGACGTCGCCGCGCTCCGCGAAGCCGCGCGCCGCGCGTTCAGCCCCGACTACCCGCACACTCTCGACCTGCGGAGGGTCCCGATCGAGTGAGCCTCCTACGCGACTACGCGGCGTCGATCGCGCAGCCGACGCTGCCCCTGACCGGGGGCGCCGGGCGCTTCGACGAGGTCGTCGGGCCCGACGGCGCCCTGCGGCCGGCGTGGAAGGGCATGGCGGCGATCGCGGTCGACCTCACCTCCGCCGAGCTCGGGCGCATCGACGGCGAGATCACGACGCTCCTGGCCGACGACGGCGCGACGTACGGCAACCCCGAGTCCGGATCGCAGCCCTGGCAGCTCGATCCGATGCCGCTCGTGCTGGATGCCGCGACCTGGGCGCGGCTCGAGGTCGGGCTCGCGCAGCGCACCGAGCTGCTGAACGCCCTGCTCGCCGACATCTACGGCGAGCAGCGCCTGCTCGCCGAGGGCGTGATCCCCGCAGCGGTCGTGTTCGGGCACTCCGGGTACACGCGCCCGATCGTGCGCACCCGCGGATTCGACCCGAACCCGCTCATCCTCTCGAGCACCGACCTCGGCCGCGACGCCGACGGGGAGTGGCGCGTCCTGACCGACCGCGTGCAGGCGCCGTCCGGGCCTGGGCTACGCGATGGAGAACCGCCGGGTGCTCTCGCGCGTGCTGCCCGAGCTGTACGAGGAGGCGGGGCTGCACCGCATGGAGCCGTACTTCTCGGCTCTGCGCTCGGCCCTGCTGCAGGCCGCGCCCGCCGAGGTCGCCGACCCGCGGGTCGTGGTGCTCTCGCCCGGCACGCACTCCGAGACCGCGTACGACCAGGCCTTCATCGCGAACATCCTGGGCTTCCCGCTCGTGCAGGGCGAAGACCTCGTCGTGCGCGACGGCTGGGTGTGGATGAAGCCGGCCGGCTTCCCGCAGCACGCGCCGCACGAGCGGGTCGACGTGATCCTGCGACGCGTGGATGCCGAATGGTGCGACCCGCTCGAACTGCGCGCCGGCTCCCAGCTCGGCGTCGCCGGACTCACCGAAGCGGTGCGGCGCGGGCGCGTGCGTCTGGTCAACGGACTCGGCGCCGGCGTCCTGGAGAACCCGGGCCTCATGCCGTTCATGCCGGCCGTCTGCGAGCGCCTGCTCGGCGAGCAGCTGCGCCTGCCGTCGGTCTCGACGCAGTGGTGCGGCGACCCCGAGGGCCTGGCGGCGGTGCTGGCCGCCGTCGACGGCGACTCGTCCACCGTGATCGTCCGCCAGATCGACGGCCGCGCCGGCGATCTCGAGGGCCTCGCGCCCGCCGAGCTGCGCGAGCGGATCCTGTCGGCCCCGCATCGGTTCGTCGGTCAGGAGCGGATGCCGCTGTCGCAGGCGCCCGCCTGGGGCGACTCGGGCCGCGCCTCGGGGCGGGCGAACGCCCACCCGCTCGTGCTGCGCGCGTTCACGGTGCGCGACGGAGCCATCTACCGGCCGCTCGTCGGCGGTCTGGCGACGCTGGTCGATGACCGCGCGGCCGCCCCCAGCACGAAGGACGTCTGGGTGCTCAAGGCCGCGCCGGGCGATCCCGATCAGGGCATCGTCGAGGTCGCGCCGCTGCCGCTGGCGCGGGCGGTGCCGGTGCTCTCGCCCCGCGCCGTCGAGGACATGTTCTGGTCGGGGCGCTACACGGAGCGCGCCGAAGACCTCGTGCGCCTGGTCATCACCGCGGGCGCCTACGCCGAGCAGCTCGACTACGCCTCGTCCACGCAGGGCGGCGCGGCGCTGCGCGCGCTCATCGGCGTGCTGCAGCGCCTCTGCGGAACGCGCTGGCTCGACACCGACCTCGAGCAGCGCTCCCTGCTGCTGGATGCCGATCGGCCCGGCTCGGCCGCCCATTCGCTCGAGCGCCTCCGCGACGCGCTCGAGGGCGTGCGCGACCAGCTGTCGGTCGACACCTGGCGCGCGTTCGGCAGCACCGACCGCGCGATGAAGGCCCTGCGCGGCTCGCGCCGGCCGCAGATCGCAGAGTCCGCCAGCCGCATGCTCGGCGGCATCCTGTCGCTGCAGGGCGTCACGGCGAACATGATCCGCGACGACGGCTGGCACGCGATCGAGGCCGGCCGCTACCTCGAGCGCTCGCTCCAGGTCTGCACGCTGCTGGCCGCCACCACGACCGCCTCGCTCGGCATCGGCGTCGACCGCGCCGTGCATGGGCGGCGTGCTGATGGCCGCCGAGAGCTCGGTCACCCATCGCCGCCGCTTCCGCGGCAGCGTGCGCGTCGCCGACGTGCTGGAGCTGCTGCTGATCGATCCCGACAACCCGCGGTCGATCTCGTTCTCGCTCGCCCGGCTGCGGTTCCACCTGTCGAAGCTCGCCGGCTCGACCGGGTCGACGCGCCCGGAGCGGCTGCTCGAGCACCTCGAGGACTCGCTCGAGGCCGCCGACATCGCCGCCCTCACCGCGCCGACGGACGGGCGCCGACCGCAGCTGGAGGAGTTCCTGGCCGAGACGCACGCGCAGCTGCATCGCCTCGGCGATGCGATCGTGCATCTGCACTTCGAGGGCGGCCCGCAGCCGCAGCCGCTCTCGTCGCTCACGCTCACCGAGCTGACGGGCACGGGCTCATGACGTACGGAATGCACCTATGAAATACCGTGTCTCGCACCGCACCACGTACTCGTACGACGACGACGTGTCCAGCAGCTTCGGCATCGCCCACTGCCGGCCGCGCGAGCTGCCCTGGCAGCAGGTGTCGTCGCGCAGCGTGTCGATCGACCCGGCGCCCAGCGACATCACCGATGACATCGACTGCTACGGCAACGTCGTGTCGTACTTCCATGTGACCGAGCCTCACGTGCGCCTCACGATCGATGCGCTCAGCGAGGTGGAGGTCGTGCCGACCGAGTACGACGCCGACGCCCTGCTCGAGCCGTGGGAGCGTGCGCGTCCGATCCTGAACCCCGGCATCTCCCGCGGAGCGTGGGCGGCGACCGAATTCGCGGTCGAGTCGCCCAAGGCGCGGCACGTGCGAGGCGGCGCGGGCGTATGCCGCGGCATCCCTCGCCCCCGGCCGACCGATCGGCGAAGCGGTGACCGATCTGATGCACCGCATCAAGACCGACTTCCACTACGACAAGACGGCCACCACCGTCACGAGCACGGTCGCGGATGTCATGGACAAGCGCGCCGGCGTGTGTCAGGACTTCGCCCACCTCGCCCTGGCGTGCCTTCGCAGCCACGGGATCGCGGCGCGCTACGTCAGCGGCTACCTTGCGACGCGGCCGCCGGCGGGCAAGCCGCGCATGGTCGGCGCGGACGCGTCGCACGCGTGGGTCGCCGCGTGGATCCCCGGGTCGGACCAGTGGCTCGCGTTCGATCCCACGAACGACCAGTGGGTCTCCGACCGCCACGTCACCGTCGCGTGGGGCCGTGATTACGGCGATGTGCCCCCGGTGAAGGGCGTCATCTACACCGAGGCGAAGAAGTCCACGCTGCGGGTGTCGGTGGACGTTGCACCACTCGAGGAGTATTCGCAAGGGTGACCTTCTCCCAGGTCGGGTGTGCAAGCCTGAGCGGGTGAAATCGTATCGATGCCGTGTCTGCAGCAGCCCGCTCTACTTCGAGAACTCGGTCTGCGTGGCCTGCGGCGTCGGCCTCGGCTACTCCCGCGAGGAGGCGCGAGATCGTGCCGGTCGGGCTCGACGGCCGCTACATCGACGCGTCCGGACTCATCTGGCACGTGTGCCGCAACCTCAATCTCTCCGGCTGCACCTGGCTCGCCCCGCTCGAGGGCGGTCAGTGCTTCAGCTGCTCGCTCACGCGCACCCGTCCGAACGACGCCGACGCCGCCGGCGTGGGCAACTTCCCGGTCGCCGAGCGGGCCAAGCGCCACCTCATCGTCGAACTCGACCGGCTGGGATTCCCCGTGCAGGGGAGGGATGCCGCCACGGGCGGCGATCCGGTCAACGGGGTGTGCTTCGACCTCCTCTCCAGCACCGACCGCAGCGTGACGATCGGGCACGACGACGGCGTGATCACGATCGATCTCGCCGAGAGCGATCCGGCGCTACCGCGAGCGCCTGCGCGGCGAGCTCGACGAGCCGTATCGCACGATGCTGGGCCACTTCCGCCACGAGATCGGGCACTACTACGAGTGGCAGCTCGTCGAGAAGGGCGGCGATGCCGAGCGCCTCGAGCGCGCCCGCGCGCTCTTCGGCGACGAGACGGTCGACTACCAGGCCGAGATCGACCGGCACTACTCCCAGGGGCCGCCCCCGGGATGGGAGCTGTCCCACCTCACGATGTACGCCACGATGCATCCCGTACGAGGACTTCGCCGAGACGTGGGCGCACTACCTGCACATCTGCGACACGATCGAGACGGCATCCGAGTACCGCCTGACGGCGGTCGCCGGGGTCGACGCCTTCTCGCACTTCCGCGACCTCGTGACCGGTGTCTGGGTGCCGCTGTCGACGGCGCTGAACATGATCAACCGGTCGATGGGCAAGGACGACCTCTACCCGTTCGTCATCCCGTCGCCCGTGCTCGACAAGCTCGACTTCGTCGCCTCGCTGCGCACCGCCGCCCGCGCCTGATCTCAGGGGGTGAACATCGGCTGGACGGCCCAGCCGGTCGAGGCGACGAGCCGCTGCATGAGCGTGAGGGCGGCCGTCTGCGCGTGCTCCTTGCTGAGCGTGGAGTACACGTCGATCGAGAGCGGCGGGGCCTCGCCGAACTTCGGGATCTCCACCTCGGCCCAGGCGTCGTCCTCTGCTTCGACGAACGGCCGGCTGGTGCCGGGGCGGCGGATCGACGTGCCGAGCGAGCGGGCCACCGCTCCGAGCGCGTCGGGCAAGGTGATCGCCTCGTCCACGACGAGCGTGGCGCAGAACGGCGAACGGGGGAGCGGATCGGTCATCGTGTGCCCATCGTAGGGCGGCGTGGGCGGGCCCGGGCGCAGAAAAGGGCGTCGACGGATGCTGTGCACCCGTCGACGCCCTCGAAGAAGGTCAGGCCTTCTTACGGTTCACGATGAGGCCGTAGATGAGCAGGACGATGATCGATCCGCCGATGGCCAGCAGCCAGGTCTGGATCGAGAAGAAGTCCTGGAGGTTGGCACCGAACAGCACGCTGCCCAGGAATCCACCCAGCAGGGCGCCGACGACGCCCAGGAGCAGCGTGATGAGCCAGCCGCCGCCCTGCTTGCCGGGGAGGATGAGCTTGGCGATGGCGCCGGCTGCGAGGCCGAGAATGAGGAATGCGAGGAAACCCATGGTGATCTCTTTTTCTGTTGCGGGGGGACACGCCCGGTGCCCGGGCGCAGCCATCACCTGAGACAGCGTGATGGCTGAGGGAGACTGTACTCCCTCCGCGCAACGGCGCCTCGCGACGCGCGGAGTGCGCTAGAGTTCCGCCAGCATCGTCCGCGCAGTACCGAGCACACCCGGAGGTGCCGTGATCCAGGTGCTGGGCGACATCATCCCGTTCGCGGTCGGGGTCGCGCTGAGCCCGTTCCCGATCATCGCCGTACTGCTGCTGCTCACCGCTCCGATCGGAGTCCGCGGCGGCCTGCTCTTCCTCCTCGGCCGCTTCGTCGGCTTCGCCGTGCTCACGGCGCTGTTCGCCGTGCTGTCCGAGGCGATCGACACCGCGGCCGGGTCGACCCTCCCCGCGGCGATCCTGCGCATCCTGCTGGGCGCGGGGCTCATCGTGTTGGCCGTGCGCAAGTTCGTGAAGCGCCCGGGCACGGATGCGGAGCCGGAGCTCCCGGGCTGGATGCGCTCGATCGAGGGCATGGGCGGGGGCGCGTCGCTGCGACTGGGCTTCGTGCTGACGGTCGCGAACCCCAAGGAGATCGCCTTCGCCGCGGGGGCCGGCCTCACGATCGGCGGAGCCTTCCTGCCGATCGGCCAGGTGTTCGTCCTGGGCGCGGTCTTCGTCGTGCTGGCATGCCTGAGTGTGGCAATTCCGGTCATCGCCGTCGCCGTGGCCGGCGAGCGCGTGGCACCGGCCCTGAACGGTGCGCGCGGGTGGCTGGTCCGCAACAACGCGATCGTCCTGTCGATCGTGCTGCTCGTGATCGGCGCGATGGTGCTCGGCAGCGGGATCTCGGGGCTGTCGGGGTGAGCACTCCTTCGGGATAACCCGAAGGCAGGAGTCGGGTCGACCGGGGGGCGCGCAGGCAGCCGCAACCGTACCGTGGACGCATGACCACCCAGACCCTGACGCAGCCGGCCGCCCCAGCGGCACCGCCCACGCGTCGCTCCACCTTCTCGACCCCGCTGCACGTGGCCGGCGCCATCGCGCAGCTCGCCGCTCTCGGCGTGGTCGGCCCCATCGTCTTCACCGTGCTCTTCGGGCTGCTCGGCGTCGGGCTCGGCCTCGTGCCGGTCATCGGCATCGGCCTGGTGCTGCTGCTCGGCTTCGTCTACGCCCTCTACGGCCTCGGCTGGCTCGAGACCGCCCGGGTCGACGGGCTCTATTCGCTGGGGCTCCCGGGGCTGCGCCCCCGCGCCCGCATCCGTCCCGGGTTCGGCGGATTCCTCCGCATGGTGTGGCAGCAGTTCATCGACCCGTCGATGTGGCGCGCCGTCGCCAGTGCCGCGATCTCGACCATTCTGGGACTCGTCGTGCTCCCGCTCCTGTCCATCATGGCGTCGGGCGTCGTCCTGGCCTTCGCCCCCCTGTTCGCCCGCAGCGGCGCGGTCCGCCTCGCCGGCACCGGCATCGACGTGCCCGTCGCGTGGGCGTCGGTGGTCGGCGTGCTGGCCGCCGTGGTCGCCTTCGTCGCCGTCGTCGGCCTCGCCCTGCTGCACGGGGTGCTCGCCCGCGTGATCGTGGTGCCCACCCGCGAGGCGCAGCTGACCGAGCAGGCACGCACGTCCGACGCGCAGCGCGCCGGAGCGATCCGCGCCTCCGAAGTGGAGCGCACCCGCATCGAGCGCGATCTGCACGACGGCGTCCAGCCCCGGCTGGTCTCGGTCGGGATGACGCTCGGCCTCGCACAGCAGAAGATCGACGATGACCCGCAGGCGGCCAAAGCGCTGCTCGCCGAGGCGCACACCTCGACGAAGGCCGCCATCACCGAGCTGCGACAGCTGGCCCGCGGCATCCACGCGTCCGTTCTCGACGATCGCGGGCTGGATGCCGCCCTCTCCGCGCTGGCCGGACGCTCGCACATCCCCGTCCACCTCGACGTGCGCCTCGACACCCGGTGCGACCGCACCGCGGAGGCCGCCGTGTACTTCGCGATCGCCGAGACGCTCACCAACGCGGCCAAGCACTCCCGTGCGAGCGAGTGCCGGGTGATCGTCCGGCAGCGCGAGGGCGGCACCCTGTGGGCGCGCGTCGAAGACAACGGCATCGGCGGAGCGCAGGTGCTGCCCGGGAGGCGGACTCGACGGGATCTCCAACCGCATCCTCGCCGCCGGCGGCACCGTGCGCCTCGACAGCCCGCAGGGCGGGCCCACGTCGCTGGAGGTGAGCGTCCCGTGCGCATCCTGATCTGCGAGGACTCCGTCCTCCTGCGCGAAGGGCTCGTCCGCCTCCTCGAAGACGCCGGTCACGAGATCGTCGCGGCTCTGCCCGATGCGACCGCCCTCGACGCCACGGTCGCCCAGACCGCGCCCGACCTGTGCATCCTCGACGTCCGACTCCCGCCGACGTTCACCGACGAGGGCATCCGCGCCGCGCTGCGCCTGCGGATCGAGCACCCGGCCCTTCCGGTGCTCGTGCTCTCTCAGTACGTCGAAGAGCGCTACGCCGCCGACCTGATCACCGCGCACGGCGGCGCGATCGGGTACCTGCTCAAGGACCGCGTCGCCGACGTGACCGACTTCCTGGCCGCGATCACGCGGATCGGCGAGGGCGCGACCGTCCTCGACCCCGAGGTCGTCGCGCAGCTGCTGAGCCGGCGACCCCGCGACGAGCGGATGCAGCGGCTCACGGCCCGCGAGGCGTCCACGCTCGCGCTCATCGCCGAAGGCAAGTCCAACCAGGCCATCGCATCGACGCTGTTCGTCTCGGAGGCGAGCGTCGAGAAGTACATCACCGCGATCTTCCAGAAGCTCGACCTCGAGCCGGACGATTCCGGCAACCGCAGGGTGCTGGCCGCCCTCGTCCACCTCGAGCACGGCGGCGGAATGCCGCAGACAGGAGTCTCCTCATGAGCACCACGACACCCCTCCCTCCCGCACCGCCCGCGCCGGCGGCGCCTCCGCCCGAGACCCGCGGTGCCTCTCGTGTCGTCGCGATCCTCACCGTCGCCCTCGGCGGAGCGATCGTGCTCGGCGCTCTCGGCTCGGCGATCTGGTCGACCGTCGCCGCCGCGAGCGTGCGCACCGAGACGCAGACGGCGGATGTCGCGGGTGTGAACGCCCTCGACGTGGCGGTGGATGCCGCATCCCTGCGCATCGAGTTCGCCGACGTCCCGGAGGCGACGCTCGAAGTCACCAGCGGACTCGGCGTGGGCGACTGGACCCTCGAGCGCAACGGCGACGAACTCGCCGTGGCCACTCCGAACCGCTTCGGAGCCGGCTGGATGTTCGGCGGCGAAGTGCGGGCCACGCTCACGCTGCCGCGCGAACTGGAGGGGACCGAGCTGGACGCCTCGCTCGAGCTGTCGGCGGGCGAGCTCACGGTGGAGGGCGCCTTCGGCGACCTCGGCATCGAGGTCGGCGCGGGAACCCTCACGGTGGAGGGGTCGGCCCGCACCGTCACCACCGACCTCAGCGCCGGCGGAGCCGACATCGACCTGGCGGACGTCACCGAGGCGGACTTCTCGGTGAGCGCCGGTGCGGTCGACGCCCGGCTGACCGGAACGGCGCCGCGCACGGTGACGGTCGACGTCAGCGCCGGCTCGCTCGACCTGCGGCTTCCCGACGCCGCCTACGACGTGCGCTCGGATGTCTCGGCCGGCGATTTCGAGAACGGGCTGCGCACCGAGCCGGGTGCCCGCAACGTCGTCGACGTCACGGTCTCGGCCGGCACGGTCACGATCACCGAGGCCCGGTAGGGCTCGGCCGTCGCGCGGGTCGCCCCCTCGCTCTTCCGCTCAGCGGAGGGGCGAGGGGGCTACCACGTCGCGGCGGATGCCGTCTCGAAGTCGCTCAGGGATCGGTCGGCGTACGCGATCGACCAGTTCACGATCGCCCGGGACGCGATGTTCGAGGTGCCGATGTACCCGATGACCTGGCCGGCCGTCGGGCTCTGCGCGTGGGCGCGCCCCAGCAGCCCCGCGCACGCGACGACGTAGTCGCTGTAGGCGTCGAGGGGGAGTCCGTCGAGCTCGACCGATCCCTTCATGTCGTGGAACTGTCGCACGTAGAAGGCGCGTCCGTTCGCCTGGAGGTGGCCGAGGAAAGGGTCGGAGACCGCCTGGAGCACGCGCTGCAAGCCGACCACGCGGAATCCTTCGCCGTGGGCGGCGACGCCTTCGGTGATGCGCGCGGGCTGCGGAATGCGTCCGTACTGCGACACCACGGACTCGCCCGCTTCTTTCACCTGCAGCAGCAGCGCGTCTTCGTCGGCGCCCTGCAGCAGCTGCAGGTAGCAGCGCGTGCCGACGCTGCCCACCCCGACCACGCGCCGCGCCAGATCGGTCGGCTCGTACTGGGCCAGCACGGTGTCGACGTCGATGCTCACCGTGTCGCGGTAGGAGCCGAAGAGCGCGTGGACCGACTCCGCGCGCTCGGCGCCGTTCAGCGCCGTGGCCTCGTCGAGGTGGAACCGCACCATCGTCGGCGGGTTCTCGACGAACTGCAGCTTGCCGTCGGCGTTGCGCTCCGTCGTTCGGCGGATCGCCCGCAGCGACGTGCGCCGCTCCGCTGCCGCCAGCGCGGCGCCCAGCACTTTGCGCCCGTCGCGGCTGAGCTGCCGGCGCGACGACTCGACGTTCAGGTGCATGAAGTACCGGTCGGACGGGCTGAGCTGCACCATGCGCCGCAGCACCGAGACGTACTGCGCGAAGGCGCGCCCGGCGATCGCCTCGACCGCACCCTCGTCGTAGCCCGCTGCCCGCCCGCCGACGATCACGCTCGTGATGAGGCGCTTGACGTCCCACTCCCACGGGGCCACGGCAGCCTCGTCGAAGTCGTTCAGATCGAAGACGAGCTGGCGCTCGGGAGAGGCGTAGAAGCCGAAGTTGCTGATGTGCGCGTCACCGCACGAGGCGACCAGGATGCCGGAGTGGGGGTCTCGGCCGAGGTCGAGCGCCATGAGGCCGGCGGTGCCGCGGTAGAAGGCGAAGGGGCTCGCGAGCATGCGCTGCATCCGGACCGGCACGAGCTCCGGCACACGCGACGCGTTCTGCTCGCGCAGGTGCGCGACCGCATCCCGCACCGCGGGACGGTGCTCGGCGAGCTCCGATCGCGCGATCACGCGCCTGAGGCTCTTGCCCAGCTCCCGCGCTTCGGCGCGACTGAAGTGTGCGCGCTCTCTCAGCAGGTCAGGGGCATCCAGCGGCATGTCGACATCATGTCGCATTCGACGCGTCGACGTCGGCCGTCACCGCAGCACGAGCGCGGCGGCGCCGATGAGCGGTCCGTGACCGTCGAGACCGGATGCCGAGACCCGGAGTCTGCGCACGTAGTCGAAGGCCGCGGCATCCTGCACGGCGGCGCGGACGAGGTCGAGGTAGTCGTCGGCGACCTGCGCGAAGCCGCCCGCGATGACCGCGACCTCGAGGTCGAGGAGGGCGCCCACGCTCGCGATCGCCTCGCCCACCGCGCGCGCAGAGCGGTGCACCGCCGCGATCGCGATCGGGTCGCCGGCCGCGTATGAGAGTGCGAGCTCCTCTCCGGTCGTGCCGCTCCAGCCCTCGGCGCGCGCCCACGCGACCGTGCGCGGGCCCGACGCCAGGCTCTCGAGGGTCCCGTCGGTGGGTGGTGCCCCCGGCATCCGCGCGCGCAGGCGCAGCTGGCCGATGTGCCCGGCGTTGCCGGAGACCCCCGTCACCGGTGCGCCGTCGATGATCAGCCCTCCGCCGATCCCGGTCGAGACGACCATCGCGAGGGCATTGCGGCTGCCCGCCGCTGCTCCTCGCCAGTGCTCGGCGAGTGCGATGCACGCCCCGTCCAGGGCGAGCCGCACCGGCACGTCCGCTCGCAGCTCGCGCAGCAGCGCGACGATCGGCAGCCCCGCGGCGGCCGGAATGTTCAGGGGCGCGATCGCGCCCGCGGTCAGCTCCACCGGCCCTGCCGATCCGATGCCGATGCCGACCAGGCGGTCGTCCGGCCCGATGTCGGCCAGTGCCGTGCCGGCGACGCGTCGGACGGCATCCGCGATGCCGTCACGGGTGGCGTCGGGTCCGGTGGCGGAGCGATGGATGCTGCCCGCGATCACCGTGCCGGCCGCATCGACGAGCGCGGCCTCGACCTTCGTGCCCCCGAGGTCGACGGCCAGCGCCACTGTGCGTGCGTGCATGGTTCGATCCTGGCAGACGGTGATCGCTGACGACCGATGGGCCAGGATGGAGACATGCTGACGATCCCCACCGTGACCCTCAACGACGGCACCGCCTTCCCCGAACTCGGCCTCGGCACCTACAACCTGCGCGGCGCCGAGGGCGTCGCGTCGGTCGTGGCCGCGATCGACGCCGGCTACCGGCTGCTCGACAGTGCGGTCAACTACGAGAACGAGCGCGAGGTCGGCGAGGCCGTGCGCACGAGCGGCATCGACCGCAGCGAGCTGCTCGTGACCACGAAGATCCCGGGGCGCGACCACGGGTACGACGAGGCGATCCGCAGCACGAACAACTCCCTCGCCGTCACCGGCCTCGACTACCTCGACCTCTCGCTCATCCACTGGCCCAACCCGAGCGTCGACAAGTACGTCGACACGTGGCGCGCCATGATCGAGCTGCGCGAGCAGCGCTCCGTGCGTTCGATCGGCGTGTCGAACTTCACCGAGGCGATGCTGACCCGGCTGATCGACGAGACCGGGGTGACCCCGGCGGTCAACCAGGTGGAGCTGCACCCGTACTTCCCGCAGGCGGCTCTGCGCGCCTTCCACGCCGCGCACGGCATCCGCACCGAGAGCTGGAGCCCGCTCGCACGGCGCAGCGAGCTGCTGCAGGAGCAAGTGCTGACCGAACTCGCCGAGATCCACGGCGTCACGCCCACGCAGGTCGTGCTGCGCTGGCACGTGCAGCTCGGCAGCACCCCGATCCCGAAGTCGGCCGACCCCGAGCGTCAGCGCGAGAACGCCGACGTGTTCGGCTTCACGCTCACCGACGACGCCGTGTCGGCGATCTCCGCGCTCGAGCGCGGGCGCCTGTGGGGTGCCGACCCGAACACGCACGAGGAGATGTAGCCCGCTCCTCTCCTCCCTCGCGAGAGTGACCTCAGGCCCGCGCCGCGAGCCACTCCGCGAAGGTCTGCGTCCCGAGCACCGCGTCGGGTCCCGGCAGCAGCGACCCGTCGCGCTGGGCGCGCCCCGACGCGCCGGGCAGCGGGATCGCCGGGATCCACGCCCGCGATCCGCGCCGGCGGGCGAGCCCGCGCACCATGTCGACCAGCCGCTCCTCGCGCGGCCCGCCGAGGTCGCGCGTGCGTCCGGCCGGCCCCGCCTCGGCCAGCGACACGAGGTGCTCGGCGACTTCGCGCGCGGCGATCGGCTGCGTCCGCATGCTGCGGCGCGACGTGCAGCGGGCCGATCGTGGCGCGCTCGTAGATCTGCTCGGCGAACTCGTGGAACTGCGTCGCCCGCAGGATCGTCCACGGCACCTCACCGCTCTCGATGAGGCGCTCCTGCGCCACTTTGCCGGCGTAGTACCCCCAGGGCGCGCGATCGATGCCGACGATCGACAGTGCGAGGTGGTGGCGCACGCCGGCCGCTGTCTCGGCATCCAGCAGGGTGCGCGTGACCGCGCTGAAGAACGCGACCGACTCGTCCGCGTCGAGCGTCGTGACGCTCGCGACGTCGATCACGACATCCACGCCCGCCAGCGCCTCGGCGACTCCGGTTCCGGCGACCAGATCGACTCCGGTGCCGCGCGTGAGGACGACCACCTCGTGCCCGCGCTCGCGCGCCACGGCGACGACGTGCGCGCCGACCTGTCCGGTCCCTCCTGCGACGGCGATCCTCATCGGGTGCTCTCCTCACTGCGGATTCCGGTGCACGGCGTGCGCGACCGGTGGCCAGTTCCGCCGGCTCGGGCAGGCCGGAGCCCGGCGGACTCGGTTCGACATCCGGGCTCGCGAGCGTGGCGATCATCACTCCGACCAGGGCGATCGCACCGCCGATCGCCTTGATCGGGTCGAGCGGCTCGCCCAGCAGCAGCGCGAAGCCGTAGCCGAGGGCGGGGATCGCCGCGGTCGCGACACCCGAGACGGCAGCCGGCAGGCGCTCGGCGCCGTAGTTGAACAGCACGAGCGTGGGCGCGGTCACGATGAGCGCGAGCGCGAGGATGCTGAGCAGCCCGCGGGGGTCGCTCGGCACGGCGAGCGTGCCGGTGAGAGCCTCCCACCCCAGCCACGGAAGCATGAGCGCGGTGCCCCAGACGCCGGTCGCCGTGGCGAGCACGAGCGCATCGGGGGAGTCCTCACGGCCGGCGTCGCGACGCAGCAGGACGGTGTAGATCGCGTACGACGCGAGGGCGGCGATGTTCAGCAGCACGCCGACATCGACGCGGAAGCCGGATGCCGCCACCAGCGCGACACCGGCGGTCGCGAGTCCGAGCCCGACCCACGTGCGACCCGACAGTCGCTCGCGGATCATCAGGACGGCGGCGGTGGCCGTGAGCACCGGCAGGAAGGCCGCGGTCAGCGCGGCCGTGCCGGGGGTCGTGAACAGCAGCCCGATGTTCGCGAGCGAGTAGTACAGGGTGACGCCGGTGAGTCCGAGCAGGATCGTCCGCGGCTGGCGGAGGGTGCGCGCGAACGCGGGGCGGCGTGCCGCGAGCGGTACGAGCACGAGCAGGGCGATCGCGAACCGGCCGACCGACAGGACGGCGGGTGAGCCGGTCTCCAGCGCCCAGCCGGAGACGACGTACGCGGCCGACCACAGGATGACCGAGAGCCCGATCGCGCCCAGCGGAAGCCAGCGGTGGGACATCCTCTACAGCTGGGCGCCGTTGTCGTCGGGGTCGTCCAGGCCCACGTGACGACCGCGCCAGGACTCGTACGCGATGAGCCAGCCGATCGACAGGGCGAAGGCCAGCACGAGACCGAGCCAGAGCTGACCCCAGATCAGGCCGAACAGCACGCCGAGAGCGAGGATGAGGATCGTGCCCAGGAGCCACTGAACGCGGCCTTTCGGCCAGCCGGTGCGAGGTTCTGACATGAGCCCAGCCTACGACCGTGCACCGTCGCGTCGATCTCAGGTGCCCCGCACCCGCACGAAGAGGTCGTCGCCGCCGGCGCGGCCGTCGGTGAGGACCAGTTCGAGGCCGTCCGCGGCCGGATCGGAGGCATGGCTCCGCAGCAGCGCGACGTCGTCTTCGGGGTTCGCGACGATCGAGACGGACTCGACTTCCGAGCAGCCGGAGCACCCGGATCGAGGCCTCGCCACCGCTGACGATGAGCCGGCGGGTCGCCCCTGCGGCCACCGCTCCTGCCGCGATCGCGGCGGCGGCATCGGCGATCGTCCCGAGCTCCGGCCCGTCACCCGGCGCGGTGAGTCCCACGCTGCGGCCGGCGCGCAGCGCCGACAGCACCCAATCGAGCTGGGAGGCCGCGCGCGAGGCGTCGAGCTCGAGCGGCTGGACGAACCAGTCGGCCGCCGGTCGCGGCATCCATCTGACGCTGCGTCTGCGGCGAGCGGGTGTCGGACACGGCGAGCACCGGTCCCGTCGCGTCGGTGCTGGTCGGCAGCGGCGCACCGTCGACTGCGGCGTCGTGCAGCAGCGCCGCGACGCCCCCCAGGACGTCGCCGGCGGAGGATGCGACCTTCAGCCTCGACACGCTCACGAGACTACTTCGCCTGCTCTGGACGATCCGGGTGCCGACTGTCGGCGACCATCCGGCGTCTCAGAGCTCGCGCGGCCCTTCCGAGGCCCACTGCACCGCGTCGTCCTGGGCGGCCACGGCGAAGATCTTGAGGTCGCAGGGGAAGAGGAACGCGATGCCGTGGATGATCTCGCCGACGAGCGAATGATCCGTCACGAGCGCGATCCGCCCCCAGCTGCGCTCGGGCTTGCCCTCCAGCAGGGCGTCCTGCCACATGGCTCCCATGGAGTAGCGCTCGAAGTCGTCGCCCAGCACGAACACGAGGTTGACCTTGTGTCCCGCCGCGATCGTGGCGTCGATCGCGGGGTCGACGACGGACTCGTAGTCGGATGCCTCGACCGTGCCGACGGCGCGGAAGCCGATGACGGAGTCGGGGAGGTCGCTCAGCTGCTCGATCATGCGCCCCATCATGCCGCTGTTGCGCGCCGATGCGGGGATTTCAGCGGTCGCGGTGATCCTCGGGGTGCAGCCGGGGCGCACGACGGGGCTCGCGGATGCCGCTGGCCTCGATCAGGCGGATGACCCGCTGCCGCTGCCCCGCCCACGGGGCGAGGAGTTCCAGCATCCCGTCGTCGTCGACGCGCGTGCCGGTCAGCGCGTAGCCGACCTCGTGCGCGAGGTGGAAGTCGCCCACGCTCACCGCGTCGGGGTCGCCGAGGGCGCGGATGCGGGTCTCGGCGGAGGTCCACGGCCCGATTCCGCGCTGACTGATCAGCACGCGATCGCGCGCCTCGCCGTCGGTCGCCGTCATGAAGACCCGGCCGATCGCCTCGCCGCGGCGCGCGGCTTCGACGATCGTGCGCGCCTGCGGCGGCTCGAGGCCGGCTTTGTGCCACGACCACGAGGGCACGTGGCGCCATCCGTCGATGCTCGGCGGGGCGTGCATCGGCCGCGGAGTCGGCCCGGGGGCCCGCTCGCCGTGCCACGTGACGAGGCAGCGCCACGCGGCGAACGCCTGCATGCCGGTGACCTTCTGCTCGATGATCGCGCTGGCCAGCGAGTCGAAGAAGACGTCGGTGCGACCGATCCGCACGCCCGGGTTGCGGTGATGCGCGGCGGCGATCAGCGGGTGCCGGTGCGGGTCGAAGTCGCCGGGGTCGTCCTGCCCGCCGCAGAGAGCGGGCAGTTGAGCGAGCGCCCACTCGGCGCCCGGGCCCCACGCCGCTCCGCGGATCACACCGGGGGAGGTCTCGCGGATCGCCAGCGTCGCGACGCCCAGCGGCGTGCGGCTCGCACGCCAGATCACGGAGCCGGCGACCACCATCGTCGGGTCGCCCCCGCCGTGCCGCTGGTACAGCACGGTGCGCCGCACGTCGACGGGGTGCCGCGGCCGGTACTCGGTCTCGATCGGACGGACGGTCTCGGACCGCGGGGTGGCGCGAGCCTCGACGATCGTCATGCGCCTACTCTATGCGCGGGGTTCCGACATTCGTCCGCCGCGGAGCGCGCCGCCTCGCGTGGCTGATTCAGGAGAATCGGTCGAACCGACGCGGTTGCGACGCGAATGTGTCGAAAACTCCTGAGTCCCCGACGGGATCTGCTCAGAAGCGGTCGGGCGAGGGAGTGCCGTGGCCGTAGCGGATCGACACGTCGGCGTGACGGTCGAAGCGGTAGCCGACACCGCGCACGGTGCGCACGATGTCTTCGTACCGGCCGAGCTTCGCGCGCAGGCGGCGCACGTGCACGTCGATCGTGCGCTCGCCGGGGGAGTCCTCCTCGGTCGCGCCGTTCCACAGCGACCCGACGAGCTCGGCCCGCTCGATCGTGCGGCCCTCGCGCAGCACCAGGTACTGCAGCAGCTCGAACTCCTTGAACGTGAACGCGGCCGAATCGCCGTCGATCAGCACGCGCTTGCGCGAGATGTCGACGACCACTCCGCCGGGCGCGCGGTCTTCGTCTTCGGGCTCGTCCTGCTTCGTGCGGGCGATCGCCGACGGCTCGTGCAGCGCGAGGCGGACGACGTCGACGTCGCGGCCGCCCGAGCCGACCGGGGCGAGCGCGACGGTCGCGTAGGTCTCCGCGTCGGGGGCGAGCTCGGCGAGCGTGCGACGGAGCGCATCGACCAGCACGCCGAGGCTGACACCGGATGCCGCGGCCTTGGCCTCGTCGATGCCGACGTAGAGGGCGAAGCCGCGGGGCGCGGTTCCGGCGGGGAGGTTGCGGGCACCGGCGCGTCGGCGGCAGGAGCCGCGGGAGCGGCGGGGACTGCGGGACGATCGGCGGCGATCGGGGGAACGGCGCGCAGGTGACGAGCGGTGGCCGGGCGTTCGAGGAGAGCGGTGTTCGACATGATGATGATCCTTGGAGGAAGGAACCCCGCGCCGTGGTCGGCCGGGAGTTCGGTTGTGCTGCTGTGCGGCCTCAGAGGAGGGCCTGGGGTGCGGCATCCGGATGTGCGTGATCGACGCGACGAGCCGGGTGCTCGGGGGATCCTGCGCGGCGTTTCAGAAGCTGCGCGCGAATCCGGCGGGGGTCACTGTGTCAGCGACGCTTCCTGTCAGCGACACATTCGACAACACATGACGACGCGGCCGGCCATCATCATGCCGGCAGTCCCGTTCGCCTCCAAGGCGGACAGAGAGCGTGCGTTGTCAGTCATGACGCCGATTATGACGGATTGCGTCGCAATGCGTCAAATCGCACGGATGCGGCGCCTCCCACGTGACGCAATGTTACAGATTGCTCAATTCAGCGTGCGGCCGGCGGGTATGGCCGCGCGCAGCGGTCTGCGGAGGGAGGCTGCCGAGACAGATTTGTTGCCCAATCCATCAAAACACTTGCGCTCGGCGGTCAGCCTGCGCTTAGCATCACTGTCGAAGCGCTTCCGCGAAGCGCTTCGACCCACAGGCAGTCGCATACAACGGAGTCGGCAATGGTGAAGATCAACGAGGTGGCTGAGGCCGCCGGCGTCTCGATCAGCACCGTGTCGTACGCGCTGAGCGGCAAGCGCCCCATCTCGGCCGACACCCGCCGGCGCATCGAAGACGCCGTCCGCGAACTCGGCTACAGCCCGAATGCCGGGGCACGGATGCTGGCCGGGAGCCGGACGCAGATCTTCGCGCTGACCGAGCCGCTGCGCAAGGACACCCACGCACCGACCCACATGGCGTTCGTGCTCGCGACGGCCGTCGCCGCGCGCCGCAACGACTACGACATCCTCCTGCTGACCGATGAGGATGCGAAGGCGGGCATGGGCCGCGTCGCCGCGAACGGGCTGGTCGATGCGATCCTCGTGCTCGACGTCGCGCCCGACGACGAGCGGGTCGGGCTCGCCCGGGCCATCTCGACGCCGACGATCTTCATCGGCGTTCCCGACGACAACGAGGGGCTCATCTGCGTCGACCTCGACTTCGAGGCGGCGACCGCGCTCGCGGTCGACCGGCTCGCCGATGCCGGCCACACCGTCATCGGGCTCGTCGGCCAGCCCGACGTCAGCTACGAGAAGTCGAACTTCCCGCCGCGGGTGCGCGCCGCGTTCGAGGCTCGTGCGCAAGAGCGTGGCCTCTCCGCCGTCTTCGGCACGACCGGCACCAAGCACACGAGCCGGACGGCCACGCGACGCACGGTCGCGCAGCTGCGGGATGCCGGGGCCACCGCCCTCGTCCTGCACTGCACCGAGGAGGCCCACGCCGTCGTGCTGGGCGAGTTCGCCGAGAGAGGGCTGAGCGTCCCCGCCGACATCTCCGTCGTCTCGGTCGGCGCGTCGTTCGACACCACCGCCCTGGCGACCCCGCTCGACTCCATCCCGCTCGTGCCCGAAGCGTCGTGCGATCTGGCCGTCGATCTCGCGATCCGCAGCCTGGGCGACGACCGGCCCGAGCCGGGCCTGCGACTGATCGCCCCGACGTACTCCTCGCACGGGTCCGTCGGACCGCCCCTCGTAACTCCATCGCCGCGTCGCGGCGCTTCTCCACGTGCATCATCGAAGCGCTTCGACAATCATCCAACTGAACACCATCCACCACATGTCCCGACCAATGCGGGTCACCCAGAAAGGAGTGCCACCGATGGCACGCACCACTCGACACACCACGCGAGGGATCGCGATCGTCAGTTCGCTGACGATCGCCGGTCTCGCGCTCGCCGGTTGCGCCGGCGGATCCGGCGATGCCGGCGGAGAATCCGGCGACACGCTCAAGCTCTGGCACTACGAGGGCGCCGACAGCGCGATGGGCAAGGCCTGGGCCGAAGCCATCACGATCTTCGAGGAGGAGACCGGCGCCACGGTCGAGTTCGAGGAGAAGTCCTTCGAGCAGATCCAGTCGACGGCGAGCCAGGTGCTCGACACCGACGCGGCACCCGACCTCATGGAATTCAACAAGGGCAACGCGACCGCCGGCTTCCTGGCGAGCACCGGACTGATCACCGACATCTCCGAAGCGGTCGACGAGTACGGCTGGGCCGACAAGCTGGCCCCGTCGCTGCAGACGACCGCCAAGTACAGCGAAGACGGCGTGATGGGCGGCGACACCTGGTACGGCATCCCCAACTACGGCGAGTTCGTCGGCGTGTACTACAACCTCGACGCGTTCGAAGCGGCGGGTCTCGAGGTGCCGACCACGTACGACGAGTTCGTCGACGTGCTCGACGCGTTCGTCGCCCAGGGCATCACCCCGCTCGCCGAGGCCGGCGCGGAGTACCCCCTGGGTCAGCTCTGGTACCAGCTCGCGCTGAGCCAGGCCGACCGGCAGTTCGTGAACGACTACCAGCTCTACGAGAACCCGGTCGACTGGCAGGGCGATGAGCTCACCTACGCGTCTGAGACTCTGCTGGACTACGTCGACAAGGGCTACATCGCATCGGACGTCTCATCGGTCAAGGCCGATGACGCCGGTGTCTCGTGGATCAACGGCACGGCGCCGATCTTCGTGTCGGGTTCGTGGTGGTTCGGTCGTTTCGTCACTGAAGCGACGGGTTTCGACTGGACTCTGCAGGCATTCCCCGAGTCGGATCTCTCGCTCGGCTCGTCGGGAAACCTGTGGGTCGTTCCTGAGAATGCGGCGAACAAGGAGCTCGCGTACGAGTTCATCGACATCACGATGCGCCCCGAGATCCAGGCCATCATCGGCAACAACGGCGGCGTCCCCGTCGCCGCCGACCCGGCCGACATCACCGACGAGAAGAGCGCCGAGCTGATCGCCACCTTCAACGGCATCCTCGACAACGACGGCCTCTCGTTCTACCCCGACTGGCCGGCGCCGGGCTTCTACGACGTGATCGTCCAGGAGCTGCAGGGCCTGGTCACCGGTGTACAGGACGTCGAAACCACCAACGCGAACCTCGGTGAGCAGTACGACGAGGGAACAGCGGACTTCCGCTGACCCACCGGTGGGGGCGGTGCCCGTGATGGATGCCGCCCCCACCACTTCCCCGGAGGTGAAGAATGTCTGTTGACACCCGTTCGGCCCGCGCGAAGGTGAAGCTGCCTCCCGAGCAGCCTGCCATTCCACAGGGCAAGTCCGGTTCGGCCGGATACTGGCTCTACCTCTTGCCGGGGTTGGTGCTCCTGCTGGTCGTCATCGTCATCCCGCTCGTGTGGAACACGTACCTCACGTTCACGAAGTGGCGAGGCGTGGGCGAACCGGAGTTCATCGGTCTGGAGAATTGGCAGAAGCTCCTCACGGACGAGGACTTCTGGACATCGTTCGCGAACTCCGTCTGGATGGTGCTCGCAATGGTCGTCGTCCCGACCATCGTCGGGATCATCGTCGCCGCCCTCCTGTTCGACGTCATCGGGCGAAAGTTCGGCGGCAAGGTCGGAACCTTCCTGCGGGCGACCTACTACCTGCCCCAGATTCTTCCGATCGTGATCGCCGGCATCGTCTTCGGGTGGATCGTGCGGCCCGGCAAGGACGGCGCCGCGAACCAGATCCTGTCGTGGTTCGGCATCCCGCCCTACGACTGGCTGGGTCAGATGCCCTCAGCCCTGATCGTCCTGATGGTGGTCCTGGTCTGGGTGCAGATCGGATACCCGGTCGTCATCTTCATGGCAGCGCTGCAACGTGTCGACCCTGAGCTGTACGAAGCGGCCGAGCTCGACGGTGCGAACTGGTACCAGCGATTCACCGCGATCACGATGAGCATCATCCGCCCCGAGATCTTCGTCGTGACGCTCACTTCGACCATCGCAGCGCTGAAGGTCTTCGGGCCGGTGTACGTGGTCACCGGCGGGGGCCCTGCCGGCGCCACCCTGGTCCCTGCCTACTACGCCATCCAGGAGTTCTTCACCAAGCGGAACGTGGGCTACGGCGCGACCATCGCGACGGTGCTGACGATCGTCGTCGTCATCGTCTCCGTCATCTTCATCCGGGTGCAGAACTCGATGGAGCGCAAAGAAAGGGCGGGGCTCTGATGGCTGTCGGAACCGTTCTCGTCACCACGCCTGCCACGAGCGGCCGCGGCCCGCGCCGCGCGCCGCGCAGTCGGGGCGGCATGAACAGGAAGCGCGGCGTGGACTGGCTGCTGCTCGCGCTGGTCATCTTCGGCGCGCTCATCGTGATCGCGCCGTTCTACCTGATCATCGTGAACTCCTTCAAGTCGCCGATCGACTATGCGACCGGCGGACCGCTCGCGCTGCCGCAGGCGCTGGACTTCACGGGCATCGTGAACTTCTGGAACCGCGTCAACTTCCCCGAGAAGCTGTGGAACTCGATCTTCATCTCCGGCGTCACCGCCGTGCTCGCGGTGATCCTCTCGATGGTGAGTGCGTTCGCAATCGGCATCGGTCGCATCCGCGGCCGGGCGTGGATCGTGCTGCTGTTCCTGATGGCCAACCTGCTGCCGCAGGAGGCACTCCTGTACCCGCTGTACTTCATGTTCAAGGAGGTCGGTCTCTACGACAACGTGTGGTCGGTGATCATCATCATGGTCGTGGTGCAGGCGGCGTTCGGGACCTACCTGCTCTCGTCGGTGTACGGCACGTTCCCGAAGGAGATCCTCGAAGCGGCATCGATCGACGGTGCGTCGCGCTGGCAGATCCTGTGGCGGGTCGTCTACCCGATCAGCCGCCCGACCCTGTCGGTGCTGCTCGTCTTCTTCTTCATCTGGACGTGGAACGAGTTCCTCATCCCGCTGACGTTCCTCGCCTCCAACGCGAACCAGACGATACCGGTCGCGATCAGCGTTCTGCAGGGTGATCGACTCATGGATGTCACGACCACGAGCGCCTCGGCGCTGCTGGGCATCATCCCGACGTTGATCTTCTTCCTCATCTTCCAGCGCACACTCACACACGGCATCACGGCAGGAGCGGTCAAGTAATGAAGTTCACCGACGGGTTCTGGCAGCTGCGCCCCGGGGTCACCGCGCTGTACGCGCAGGAGGCGTACGACATCGACCAGACCGATGCCGCCGCCGATGGCGACGGATTGGTCGTCACCGCACCCACGAAGGTCATCGCCTCGCGCGGCGACGTGCTGAACCGGCCGACGCTCACCGTGACGCTGTCCTCGCCGCTCGAGGGCGTCGTCCGCGTGCGCATCGCCCACCACACCGGCGGCACGTGGCACGGCGGGTTCGAGCTGCCGGGTGCCGTCGAAGGCGGCGCGGAGCGGCATCCGTCACCGCCGACGGGGGAGTGCTCGAGACCGGCCCGCTCACCGCTCGCGTGGCGCCGGGCGCGCCGTGGAACCTGTCGTTCGAGGTCGACGGCACGCGCGTGACCGGCAGCGGCGGCAGGGCGCAGGGCTACATCCAGCTCGCCGGCGACGCGCAGGTCGACACCGGCATCGTCGGCAACGCACGCTCGGGAACAGCCGCTCCCGACGCGCACGCCTTCGTGCACGAGCAGCTCGACCTCGGCGTCGGCGAGCTCATCTACGGACTCGGCGAGCGCTTCGGCCCGCTCGTGAAGAACGGGCAGTCGGTCGACATCTGGAACGCCGACGGCGGCACCTCCAGCGAGCAGGCGTACAAGAACGTGCCGTTCTACCTGTCCAACCGCGGCTACGGCGTGCTGGTGAACGACCCCGGTCACGTCTCGTACGAGATCGGCTCCGAGACGGTCGAGCGCGTGCAGTTCTCGGTCGCGGGCGAAGTGCTCGAGTACTTCGTGATCGCCGGCCCCACGCCCAAGCAGGTGCTCGATCGCTACACGGCGCTCACCGGGCGTCCGCCGATCGTGCCCGCGTGGTCGTACGGCCTGTGGCTGTCGACCTCGTTCACGACCGACTACGACGAGGCCACCGTGACGTCGTTCGTCGACGAGATGGCGCGCCGCGAGCTGCCGGTGTCGGTGTTCCACTTCGACTGCTTCTGGATGCGCGAGTTCAACTGGTGCGACTTCGAGTGGGATCCGCGGGTCTTCCCCGACCCGACCGGGATGCTCGCGCGCCTGCACGAGAAGGACCTGCGGGTGTGCGTCTGGATCAACCCCTACATCGCGCAGCGCTCGCCGCTGTTCGCCGAGGCGGCGGCATCCGGCTACCTCGTGAAGCGTCCCGACGGCTCGGTGTGGCAGTGGGACCTCTGGCAGGCCGGGCATGGGGCTCGTGGACTTCACGAACCCCGATGCGACCGCGTGGTACCAGGGCAAGCTGCGCGCGCTGATCGATCAGGGCGTCGACTGCTTCAAGACCGACTTCGGCGAGCGCATCCCCCTCGAGGTCGACTACTTCGACGGCTCCGACCCGTCGCGCATGCACAACCTCTACACGCAGCTGTACAACAAGGCCGTCCACGATGTGCTCGTCGAGGCGAAGGGCGAGGGCGAGGCCGTGCTGTTCGCCCGGTCGGCCACCGCCGGCGGGCAGTCGATGCCCGTGCACTGGGGCGGCGATTCGACCTCGACGTTCGAGTCGATGGCCGAGACGCTGCGCGGCGGACTCTCGCTCGGCACTCAGCGGGTTCGCGCACTGGAGCCACGACATCGGCGGGTTCGAGGGAACGCCGGATGCCGGTGTCTTCAAGCGCTGGACCGCCTTCGGCCTGCTCGGCTCGCACAGCCGGTTCCACGGCTCGGGCTCGTACCGCGTGCCGTGGGTGTTCGACGAGGAGGCGGTCGAGGTCACCCGCGTCTTCACCCACCTGAAGATGCAGCCTCATGCCCTACCTCTACGCGGCCAGCCTCGAGGCGGCAGCCGGCGGGCACTCCGATCATGCGGCCGATGCAGCTGGAGTTCCCCGACGACCCCGCGGTCGCCTACCTCGACCGGCAGTACATGCTCGGCGCCGACATCCTGGTCGCCCCGGTGTTCACGGCGACCGGCGACGTCGAGTTCTACCTGCCCGCCGGCACGTGGACGAACCTGCTGACCGGCGAGGAGGTCGAGCGGTGGCGCGTGGCGGCGCGAGCGTCACGGGTTCACGTCGCTGCCGCTCTATGTGCGGCCCGGCGCGGTCATCCCGTGGGGTGCGCGCAGCGACCGGCCCGATTACGACTACCTCGACGGACTGCGGCTGCGGGTGTTCGCCGGCGGGTCCGGCACGACGGAGGTCACCGTCACGACGCCCGACGGGCGGTCGCGAGACGTTCACGGTCGACCTGGCGGAGGTCACCGGGTGAGCCGTCGCGCGATGCGCGGCATCCTTCTCGGGAATCGCACAGCCAGGTCGCGCCCGATGTCCTGCGGGACGGACGTAGCCTGTCGGGGTGACATCGCATGACCTTCACGCACGAACCCGACGCTTCGCGCTACACGCTCCACCGCGGCGACGACCTCGTGAGCGTGCTGGACTACCGCGACGACGGGCGCACGGTCGCGATGACCCGCGCCTACACGGTGCCCACCTTCCGCGGGCACGGGTACGCCGGCGAGGTCGTCGACCGCGCCGTCGCCGAGCTCGAGCGACAGGGCGATCGGCAGGTGATCCCGGTGTGCTGGTACGTCGCCGACTGGTTCGCCGCGCACCCCGAGCGCGACGGCATCCTGCACCAGCGCGCCACGCGCGTAGCAGCGGCCGCCGGGCTCGTACACTGAGCCTCGTGGACTTCGAGACCGTCTTCACCGTCGTCGCCGTCGGCTTCGAGGCGATCGGCGCGCTCTCGATGATCGTCGGCTTCCTCATCGCCCTCATGCTCGGCTGGTCGCTCGCTGCGCCGCGGCGAAGGCGGCACGGCGGCGTTCTCGGTGCTGCGCACGACGCTCGGCGCCGCGATCCTCCTCGGTCTCGAGGTGCTCGTCGCCGCCGACCTCATCCGCACGATCACCTCGAAGCCGTCGATGGAGGACGCGCTGATCCTCGGGATCATCGTGCTGATCCGGACGATCCTGTCGATGTCGATCCAGATCGAGATCGAGGGCATGCTGCCGTGGCGGCGGGCGCTGTTCACGAGCGGCGGCCAGATGATCGGCCAGGCGGTCTCGAAGGATCGCGCCGCCTCCGCTCGGGCGGCGGGCGAACCGACGCCGGTGTAGCTCCGCGTGTCGGTGTGCGTCAAGCCCCTGTGGGGATGCGGCGCCGGCAGGAGATGCTGGAAGACGTCGATAGGAGACGTCAATGAGCACGGATGGAATCGGATCAGATTCGGGTCTTCCCCCGAACACGCCCGACGGGACGGATGCCACGGCCGACGCTCCGGGAGCGATCGAGGGTGACGCAGCCGGGTCAGAACGCCGATCCCGACCTGATCACCGACGACGATCTCGACAAGGGGGACTCCTGATGTCGGGCACCGCGAACGAATTCGAGAGACCCGGGCGGAACTACCCGGACGTAGGACTCGGATGCCGCGCCGGCCGATCCGCACGGAGCAGCGCAGTGACGCCGGCGTCGGTGGCGCCGTGCACCACGAGGGCGGCGAGAGCAACGCGCCCGCACCCGGTGAAGCGGTTCAGGACGAACCCGTGCTGGAGCAGAACAACGCGACGACGCAGGAGAAGCTCGACGGCATCGCCGCGCAGACCCGCGTCGACCTGGGTGACGAGTCGCATGAGCGCTACGAAGAGGTTCTTCGTCAGCGCCTCAACGACTCGGACATCCAGCTCACCGATGACGACGTGACCAAGCTCGCGCGGCGCTCCGCGGGCGGCAGCGGCGTCTGACCGAGACCGCCGGCGGCGGCACCTGACATGCCCGCCGCGCGGCTCTCCTCCCGAGCGTGTGGATCAGGCGACGGCGCAGGCCGTCGTGCAGGTGTCGACTCCGAGGGGGCGCGGCGCACGGGCTGCGCGTGTCGCGGGCCGGGGAGATGGCGCCGACGTCGCGGCTTGGCGCGACGCCGACCGGCGCGAAGGTGGCTTCGGCCGCTCGGCGCTCCCGGATCGAGGCCAGCAGAGCATGCTCGCGCATGCGGATCTCGGACTCGTGACGGAACTGCGTTTCAGCGGCATTGATGATGGATAGCATGGCTCCTCCGTAGGTTCCGACAGGTGCAACGCACGAAGGGGTTCCGACATTGCCGCACCCGCCGGCACTGGCAGGATTCCGCGCAACCGAGGCGGTTTTCGATCGTCCGGGCCAGATCGAGTCAGCTCGAGCGGATGAACCCGCGGATGATCGCGGCGGCGGGTGCGGCATCCCGGATCATCGTCTCGTGACCGTGCCCGACGACCTCGGCCATGCGCCCGTCCGGCAGCGAGGCCGCGACGAAGCGGCACCAGGCGCGGGGGCAGACCCAGTCGTGCTCGCCGCGCAGCACGAGCGTCGGCGCGAGCACGCGCGGGTAGGTCGTCTCGGGACGGTGGACGAGCATGGCGCGGAACTTGGCGCGCAGATGAGGGCCGGCGCGCACGTACTCGCGCGCGCCGACGAAGATGACCCGGGGGCTCTCGACGGCGAGGTCCTGGGCGAGCCGCAGCACCTGCTGAACGGCGGTGCGCTCGCGGGGGTTGACCGTCGGTGCGATGAGGACGAGCTGCTCCGCCGAGTGCGGATGCCGCGCGGCGACTTCGACAGCCACCTGGGTGCCCATCGAGTGGCCGACCAGGACAGCCCGCGAGATCGACCTGCTGCGCAGGTAGGCGGCGATCAGATCGGCGGTGCGCTCCATCGTGAGCACGCGCGCGGGCTCGGGGGCCTCTCCGTAGCCCGGCAGGTCGATCGCGACCACCCGCGCCGGGGACGCGGCGCGCAGATGGGTGACCAGGTCGGCGAAGATCGTCCGGCCCATGCCGATCCCGTGGATCAGGACGTAGGTCGGCGGCTCGCTGCCGGGTGAGGCAGCCTGAGCAGGGCGCCAGGTCTCGGCGATGAGCGTCGCACCCGCGTGCGTAAAGGACGCGATGTCGCTCACTCCCCGAGGCTACCGGCATCCGCTACGGCGATAGCCTGGGCTGAATGTCGGACTCCACCCCCACGAAGACCGGTTCTCGCACGACGAGCAGCGGCGCCCACCCGCCGACCACCGAGATCGCTCTGACCTCGCCGCAGCGGTGGCGTGCGTTCTGGGTCTGCGTCGCGGTCGCAGGGATCACGATCCTCGACCTGTCGAAGGTCAACGTCGCGCTGCCGTCGATCGAGTCGGCGCTGGGTGCGGGCTCGACCGAACTGCAGCTGATCGTGTCGGGCTACGTCCTGACGTTCGGGCTCGTGCTGGTGCCGATGGGCCGGCTCGGCGATCAGCGTTCGCGCCGCGCTCTGTTCATCGTCGGGCTGTCGCTGTTCACCGTGACGAGCCTGCTGTGCGCGGTCGCCGTCAGCCCCATGATGCTGCTGGTCGCGCGGCTGCTGCAGGGGGTGGCCGCCGGCATTCAGATGCCGCAGGTGCTGGGCCTCATCCAGCAGCTGTTCCAGGGCAAGGAGCGCGGACGCGCGTTCGGGCTGTTCGGCGCCACGATCGGCATCGCGACGGCGTTCGGCCCGACGATCGGCGGCCTGCTGATCCTCGTCGGCGGCGACACCGACGGCTGGCGGCTGATCTTCTGGATGAACGTGCCGCTCGGCATCATCGCGATCGCGCTCGCGGTCTGGGTGCTGCCCAAGACGCGCACGCGCTCCCGCAAAGCGCTCTCGTTCGACCTGTTCGGGGTGTTCCTGTTCGGCCTGGCGGTGCTCTCGCTCATGTGGCCGTTCCTGTTCACCACCGGCTCGCCCGACGACGACCCGCGACGCTGGTGGCTCCTCGTCGCCTTCGTGCTGTTCGCGGGCGCGTTCGTCGCGTGGGAGCGGCACTACGAGAGCACCGGCAAGCAGCCGCTCATCCGCTTCGCGCTGTTCCGCGTCTCGTCGTTCCGCAACGGCACGCTGCTGATCGCCGCGTACTTCACGGCGCTACCGGCCCTGTTCCTGCTCACGACGCTGTTCCTGCAGACGGGGGTGGGGCTCGCGCCCGTGTACGCCGGTATGGTCACGATCGGCTTCGCGCTGAGCAGCGCGCTCTTCTCGTGGATCGGCGGCAACCTCGTGGGCACCTACGGGCGTCCGGTCGTCGTGTGGGGGCTGGTGGGCGTGCTCGCGTGCGTGATCGGCCTGGCCGCGGCCGCGCTGTTCGTCCCCGCGCAGTGGGTGGGCTGGGTCATGGCCGGCGTCATGGTGATCGGCGGGGTCGGCGGCGGCCTGGTGATGTCACCGAATCAGACCCTCACCCTGGCCGACATCCCCGTCAAGCAGGGCGGTGTGGCGGGATCCATCGGCCAGCTCGGGCAGCGGATCGGCACGTCGGTCGGCACGGCCGTCGCGCTGTCGCTGTTCTACGCGACGATCTACCGCGAATCGGGGAGCGCGCCCGACATCGTCGTCTACCACGACGCCTACGCCTACGGGATGACGGCCGTCGCGATCTTCGTGTCGCTGGCGTTCCTCATCGCGGTCGTCGATCTGAGCTCTCGCCGGCGGAAGAAGGCGGCCCGCGCGCGCTGAGAGAGGCCGCGCGGATTCGCGATGAGCGAACCGCCCGCCCGCCTCTGAGGCGATGTCGCACGGCCGCCGTACCGTGTGAACATGCGCATCCTGCACACCTCGGACTGGCACATCGGGCGGTCGTTCCACGGCCACGCCACGCTCGATGCGCTGCGCGGCGTGCTCGAGACGCTCGCCGTCCAGGTGCGCGAGAACGACGTCGACGTCGTGATCGTCGCGGGTGACGTCTTCGACTCCGCCGCTCCCGCGGCGGCTTGCTACACACTCCTGTCCGACACGCTGCGCGCCCTCTCCGACAACGGTGCGCAGATCATCGTGACCAGCGGCAACCACGACTCCGCCGCCCGGCTCGGCTTCCAGTCGGCTCTCCTGCGCGACGGCATCCACGTCGTGACGGATCCGCGGGCGGCCGGCATCCCGATCACGATCGACGACGCCCACGGGCCCGTGCATTTCTACGGCATCCCGTTCCTCGAGCCCGCACTCGTGCGACACCTGTGGCCGGGCGTCGAGCTGCGCTCGCAGCGCGCGACGATCGAGCACGTGATGAGCCTCGTCCGAGCCGATCTCGCCGAGCGCGGCGGTCGGTCGGTGGCGATCGCGCACTGCTTCGCGGCGGGGGTCGACGCCACTCCGGGCGTGGAGCGCGAGATCCGGCAGGGCAGCCTCGACGTGGTGCCGCTGTCGGCCTTCGAGGGGCCTTCCTACGTGGCCCTCGGCCACATCCACGGGCGTCAGCAGCTCTCGGAGCGGGTGCGGTACGCCGGTGCACCGCTGCACTACAGCTTCGGCGAGGCCGACAAGCCGCGAGGCTCCTGGCTCGTCGACCTCGACGGCGGTGGACTCGCCTCCGTGACCTGGCTCGACCTTCCCATCCCGCGTCGGCTGGTCACCCTCCGCGCGCCGCTCGACGAGCTGCTCGACGATCCCCGCTTCGCCGGTCACGAAGACGCCTGGGTCTGCGCGCAGTACACGGATGCGACGCCGCAGACCGACCCGATGCGTCGCCTGCAGGGCCGCTTCCCGTTCTGCGCGACGGTGATGCACACGCCCGAAGGCGTGCGCGGGCCCGACGGTCTGACGTACTCCCGCCGCGTGCGGGCGGCGCGCAGCGATGCCGAACTCGTCGATGCGTTCCTCACGCATGTGCGCGACGGCGAGGGCGCCACCGAGCGTGAAGCCGCGGTCATCCGCGACGTGATCGACGAGCGCTCGCTCGTGGAGGCGAGCGCGTGAGGCTGCACAGACTCGAGCTCGAGGGCTTCGGGCCGTTCCGCGAGCGCCAGGTGGTCGATTTCGACGCGTTCGCCGCCGACGGCATCTTCCTGATCGCCGGTCGCACCGGCGCCGGCAAGTCCAGCGTGCTCGACGGCGTCTGCTTCGCGCTGTACGGCGGAGCGCCCCGCTACGACGGTGTCGAGAAGCGCCTGCGCAGCGACCACTGCGCTCCCGACGATCCGACGAGTGTCATGGTCGAATTCAGTGCGGCCGGCGCGCGCTGGCGCGTGACGCGTTCACCCGAGTACGAGCGTCCCAAGCAGCGCGGATCCGGCCTCACGACCGAGCCGCACCGCGCCCAGCTCGACGAGCTCGTCGACGGGGTGTGGATCGGCAGGGCTGCGCGCCCGGTCGACGTCGCCCGCGAGCTCGACGAGATCCTGGGCCTGAATCAGCAGCAGTTCCTGCAGGTGATCCTGCTCGCGCAAGGCCGCTTCGCCGAGTTCCTCCTCGCGAAGAACGACGACCGGCAGCGTCTGCTGCGCAAGCTCTTCGGCACGCGCACCTACGAGGACTACCAGAGCGCCCTCGAGCAGCGCCGCAAGGACGCCGAACGCGCCCTCGCCGCCGCCGGCGACGGCGTCGTCCTCCTGCTGGACGAAGCCGATCGCCTGATCGCGGCGGATGATCTCGGCGGCGAGTCCCTCGAGCCCCCGACCGTCGAGCGCCCCGTGGGCATCGCCGCGCGGTTCGAGGCGGGCGAGCGGGCCGTTCAGCGGTCCGCATACCGTGCCGACACGCTGATCCGCGAGCGGGATGCCGCGGATGCCGCGCACCGCGAGGCCGACCTCGCCCACGCCACGGCCCGCACGCTGCGTGAGAAGCAGGAACAGCGCGCGCGGTCCCGCGCCGCGCTCGCGGCGCTCGACGATCGCGCCGCATCGATCGCGGACGATCGCGTCACGCTCGAGCGAGCGAGCGCGGCCGAAGCACTGCGCGCGCCGATCGAATCGACCGCGCACGCCGTTGCGTCCGCGGCGACCGCCGCGGAGGTCGAGGAGCAGGCGCGGTCGGCATGGATCGCGGCCGGGGAGAGCGCGGATGCCGCGGCCCTCGGCATCCGCCTCGACGAACTCACCGGAGATCTCGCCGTCGCGACGGCGGCATCGGCGCAGGAGCGCGTGCTCGAGGAAGGTGAAGTGGCCCTTGCCGCCACACGCGCCCGCATCGAGGAGTTCGACACACTGCTGGCGCGCATCGATTCGGCGCGCGCGGGCCTGCCGGAACGCCTCGCGCAGCTCGATGCCGACCTGGCCGCGCACACTGCCGCAGCGGGGGCGCTCGCCACGGCAGAGGCTCAGCTCGCCGCCGCCGCCGCACGACGGGACGCGGCTCGCGACGCCGAACGGCTGGCCGCCGCTCAGCGCGAGGCGGAGTCCGCTCACGCAGGCGGCGCTCGTCGCGCTCGAGCAGGCTGCCGGCGCCGTCACCGCGCTGCTGCGGCGCCGCCTCGCCGGCCATGCGGGCGAGCTCGCCGCGGCGCTGATCGAGGGCGAGGCCTGCGCCGTCTGCGGTTCGACCGAGCACCCCGACCCGGCCGCACTGACCGACGAGCCGGTCACCGATGACGACCTCGCCGAGGCCGAGCGACGCAAAGACGCCGCGGCCGGGGCCGAGCGGGCGGCATCCGAGACGGCACGGGCGGCGCGCACCGTGCACGCCGACGCGGCCGCGCGGGCGGGCGGAGAAGACGTTCCCGCGCTCGAGGTCGCGCACGCGGCGGCCGAGACCGCGGTCATCGCCGCTCAGCACGCCGCCGACGCGCGCGACCACCTCGCCGTCCAGCGCCGACAGCTCGTCGAGACCGATGCCGCCGCCGAGGCCGAGCGCGCAGGGCTCGCGGCCGATCTGGCTGCGGCGCGGGAGTCGGCAGCGGCCTCGGAAGAGCAGGTGGCGGCCGCACGTCGCGCCGTCGACGCCGCCCGCGGCGGGTTCGAGACGGTCGCCGATCGCATCGCCGATGCGACCCGTCGCCGGCGGCTCGCCCAGACGCTCGCCGACGCGCACGCCGACGCCACCGTGCGCGAGGCTGCCGCGCAGGATGCCGTGGCCGATCGCGACGCGCGGGTCGCGGCATCCGACTTCTCCGATGCGGCCGAGGCGACCGGCGCCCTGCGGGACGCCGCCGTGCGCACCGCCCTCGACGAGCGGATCCGCGACCACGACGCGGCGCTGCGGGCCGAACGCGATCGGCTGCGCGACCTCGAACTGGAGCTCGCCGGCGCGCCCGAAGACCTCATCGATCTGAACGCCACCGCGACGGCCCTCGCCGACGCGCGCGAACGCTGGAGTGCGACGGTGGATGCCGCGGCCCACGCCGTGCAGACGGCGGCGCGCCTGCGCGATCTGATCGAACGCGCGGCCCGCGCGCACGCGGAGATCGTCGGAGCTCGCCGACGAGCACGAGATGGTCGCGCGGCTGGCCAACACCGTCGCGGGCAAGGCGCCCAACACGCATCGCATGACGCTCGAGTCGTTCGTCCTCGCGGCGGAGCTGGAGGAGATCGTCGAGGCGGCGAACCTGCGGCTCGACGACATGTCGTCGGGCCGATACCGCCTGCAGCACACCGACGCGCGCGCCGCGCGCGATGCGGCATCCGGTCTCGGCCTGCAGATCATGGATGCGCACACCGGGCAGGCCCGCCCCGCGCAGTCCCTGTCGGGCGGGGAGACCTTCCTCGCGTCACTCGCGCTGGCGCTCGGACTGGCGGAGGTCGTCACGGCCCGAGCCGGTGGCGTGAAGCTCGACACCCTGTTCATCGACGAGGGCTTCGGATCGCTCGACGACGACACCCTCGACCTGGCGATGCGCACGCTCGACGAGCTGCGCCAGGGCGGCCGCACCGTCGGCCTGATCAGTCACGTCGCGGCGATGAAGGAGCAGTTGCCCGCCCAGCTGGTCGTCGAGGCGACGGCGCAGGGGCCGAGCGTGATCCGGCAGGATGTCGCCGTCTCGGTCTGATCGAGCCCGCCCGTCGGTCGCGCGGTGCGGCGCGTTTAGGCTGGAGGGGTGAACAAGGGGACCATCTGGACCATCGTCGGCGTGATCGCAGCGATCCTGATCGCGTGGTTCCTCGTCAACGCCCTCTTCACCGTGCTGGCGTGGATCTTCAAGCTGCTGGTCGTCGCGGTCGTCGCGGTGATCGTGTTCGTCGTGCTGCGGATGATCTTCTCGCGCAGCGGCTCCGACTCCTGACCTCTCACCGATCCGTTCTCCCCGGCAGGCGCAGCGCCACGGGCCCGATCACCTCCCGCCGCCGGTCGCGGCTCCACCGTGCACCGCTCCTGCGGAACTCGGCGTGCGTCGTGAAGCGGTAGCGATACGACACCGCGCGTACCCACGTCGGTCTCGTGCCTTCGAACGGATCGTCCGCGAGCAGGCGCAGCACGGGCTGATCGGCCTCGAGGAGCTTCACGAGGAAGCCCGTGAACCAGTCCTCCAGGGAGTGCCCGAGCGGGAGGAACCACATCAGCCAGTCCAGGCGCAGGTGGTACGGCGCGAACTGCCGGGGGATGCGGCGCAGATCGCCGGGCTTTCCCTTGAACTCGTACTCGTGCCAGGTGGCGGCATCCGGATCCTCATCGGTCGTCCCCTCGACGACGATCTCGATGCGCTCCCGGGTGACCGTGCCGAACGCCCCGTACGCGTTCGCCGCTGCCACCGGTTGAAGCTCGCGTTCATCAGCTGCCGGTGGGCGAACAGGTTGCGCAGCGCGGGCCAGCTCAGCACGACGTAGAGGGCGCCGACGGCTCCCGTGGCGATGATCCAGTACAGCGGAAGGCCGTCGATCAGCCACGGCGGCACGCTCGTAGTGGGGTCGTGCTGGGCGCCGATGCCGGGCAGCCCGATGGCCGAGAAACCCAGCACGATCGTCGCCCAGTTCAGCCAGGCGAAGTTGCCGGTCGCGACGAGCCACAGCTGGGTGGCGATGACGATGCCGCCGGCGACGGCGCCGACGATCGCGGGCACCGGCCCGGGGATCCACAGCCCGAGAAGCGGCGCGAACAGGAACCACGGCACGATCAGCTGCGCGAAGTGGTTGCCGAGCACTTCGCTCTTGTGGAACCACCGGGGCAGCAGGTGTGCCTGCCTGCTCAGCGGTCCCGGCATCGGCTGGGTCTCGTGGTGGTAGGTCAGGGCGGTGAGGTCGCGCCACTCGCTGCCGCCCCGGATCTTGATCATGCCGGCGCCGAACTCGAGCCGGAACAGCAGCCACCAGAACAGCACGATCACGACGGTCGACGGCGGCTGCGCGTCCGATCCGAGGAAGGCGGCGAGGAATCCCGCCTCCAGCAGCAGCATCTCCCAGCCGAACCCGTAGAAGGTCTGCCCGATGCTGACGATCGACATGTACCCGAGCCACAGCAGGAGGAATGCGATCATCGGCACCCACGGCGGGCCGAGCTGCGGGATGCCGCACACCAGGAGGGCGGCGACGGCGATGCCGCCGATGCACAGCGCGACCAGCCGGCGGTCGGTATAACGCCACCGGCGGAACACCGTGGGGCGCAGCATCCGTCCGGCGCCCTTCGACGACCGCGCCCACTCGAGGAGCTCCGGCGCGGGCAGCAGGCCGCGTTCGCCCAGCAGCGGGCGGAACTGGTTCAGCGTGGAGACGAAGGCGACGAGGTAGAGCGCGGCGATCCCGCGCTGCAGCACCTGCCGAGCGAACTCGAAGTCGACCGCCGCGAAACCGTCCATGGCGTCACGGTCGGAACAGGTCCGCGGGCTCGAGGCGGAGGTCGGCAGTGTCGCGCAGCGCCTGGCGGGCCGCATACCACCCCGGCATGCCGGTGACGCCGGGCCCGGGCGGGGTCGAGGCCGAGGCGAGGTACACGCCGCGCATGGGCGTGCGCCACGGTGTCGGGGAGATGATCGGCCGGCGTATCGCCTGCACGAAGGAGAACGCGCCGCCCAGGATGTCGCCGCCGATGTCGGACGGGTTGAACGCGACGCGCTCGGCGGCGGTCATGGCGCGTGATGCCAGGATGCGGTCGCGGAACCCGGGCGCGAACCGCTCGACCTGCCGGGTGACGAGCTCGGTCGGGTCGAGCGTCGAATCGGCGGGAACGTGCACGTACGCCCACAGCACGCTCTTGCCGTCGGGCGCGCGGCTCGGATCGAGCACGGAGGGCTGCACCGCCAGAACGTAGGGGCGGTCGGTCACGAACCCCCGCGCGACGGCATTCTCACTGGCTTCCACCTCGGCGCGCGTCCCGCCGAGGTGGACGGTGGGGGAGCGGGCGACATCCGGGTGCGCCCAGGGGATCGCGCCGTCCAGCGCGAAGTCGACCTTGGCGGCCGCAGCGCCGTAGCGGTACCGCTCGATCGCCCGGGCGTAGGAGGCGGGGATGTCGGGGTGCGTGAGTGCGAGCCGCGGCGAGGTGTCCAGCAGCAGCAGATCGCCGTCGGCCGGGTCGCCCCAGTCGAGGTCGCGCAGCGAGGTCACGTGATGATCGGTGATGACCTCGCCGCCGTGCGCGCGCAGATCGGCGACCAGCGCGTCGGCGATGTTCTGCGCGCCGCCGCGCGGGTAGGCCCAACCGTCGCCGGAGTGGGCGTGCGCGGCGAGGAAGAGGCCGGATGCCGAGGCCCCGACCGACGGCAGCGGGGTGTTCGCGTGCGCCAGCACCCCGGTGATGAGCGCGTTCGCCTCTTCGGTCGCGAACGTGCCGCGCCCGAGGCTCGAGCCCAGTTGCAGCGCGCGCAGGCCGAACCGCAGGGTCGTGATCGGATGCCGCGGCACCCGCAGCAGCTGCGAGCCGGTGAAATCGACCACGCCGGCCAGGTGGGTGCTCAACGGGCGCACCACGGCGAGCCAGGCCGACTCGTCGCGGCCGAGATCGTGTGCGGTGCGCTCGATGTCGCGCCAGGCGATCGCCGCCCGGCCGCCGTCCAGCGGTTGGGCGTACGAGATCTCGGGGGCGACCCACTCGATGCGTTCGCGCAGCCCGAAGGCGCGGAAGAACGGCGAGCTCAGGGCCGCCGGGTGGACGGCGGATCCGACGTCGTGGTGGAAGCCGGGAATCGTGAGCTCCGCGGTGCGGATCCCCCCGCCGATCGTCGAAGAGGCCTCCAGCACGCGCACTTCGTAGCCGGCGCGTGCGAGCGCGACCGCAGCCGTCAGGCCATTGGGCCCGCTGCCCACGATCGTCGCGCGCTGCGCCATGACCCCAGTCTCGCACCGACGGCCGCGGGCCACGCGTTGTGCGGTCCCGCCGCACCGTCGATTCAGTTGAGGCGGTACCCCACCCCGCGGACCGTCTCGATCCGGTCGGGCCCGAGCTTCTGCCGGAGGTAGCCGATGTAGACATCGGCGATGTTCGAGCCCGGGTCGAAGTCGTACCCCCACACCCGGCTGAGCAGCTGCTCGCGGCTGAGCACCTGCCCGGCGTTGCGCACGAGCTCTTCTGCGAGCGAGAACTCGCGGGCCGAGAGCTCGACCGCGCGTCCGCCCACTCGCGCCCGACGCGTGCGGATGTCGAGCTGGATGTCGCGGTGCGTGAGCTCGGGAGCCGCGATCGCCTCGTCACGGTGCATGCGCAGCCGGATCCGGGCCAGCAGCTCGTCGAATCGGAAGGGCTTGCCCAGATAGTCGTCGGCGCCGCCTTCGAGACCGGCGACCGTGTCGTCGAGTTCGACCCGCGCTGTGAGCATGATCACCGGCAGGCGCGATCCCGAGCCGCGCAGCTGCTCGAGCACGTGGAATCCGTCGAATCCGGGCAGATTCACGTCGAGAACCAGGAGGTCGAACTCGTCGGTCTGGGCGAGCGCGAGGCGCATCGGGCCCGGTCGTGGCCACGCGAGTGGCGAAGCCTGCGGCGCGCAGGCCTTTGTCGATGAAGCCCGAGATCCGGGCCTCGTCGTCGGCGATCAGTATCGATGCCACGATCTCACTCCTTCGGCAGACGACCGGACACGACCGGTATGGGCTCGGTCACGGGCTCAGGCTCGGACCGCGGCAGCGGTGGTCGCGGTGGGAGAGCCGGATGGACAGGGGCCGATCGCTCCATGACCGGCGGGACGACGCCGCGCGGTACCCGGATGACGAAGACAGCACCTCCGCCGTCCGCATCCAGCACGCGGACCGTGCCGCCGTGGGCTCGCGCGATGACCTGCACGATGTTGAGCCCGAGACCGCTCCCGGACCGCGAGGCGGCTTCTTCGCCCCGGTGGAATCGCTCGAAGACATCATGCTTTTCGGCATCCGGCACGCCGTCGCCGTAGTCGCGAACCCAGAACTCCACATCCCAGTCGACAGTGCGACTGCCGATCACGACGCGCCCGCCTCCGTGGGTGGCCGCATTCTGGGCGAGCTGGAGCATGGCTTGCGTGATGCGCGCGGGATCGAGCACCGCGACCACGTCGGCGATCGGCCCGAGGGACACGTCGGCACCGTCGATCCCGTCCGCTTTGCGCGCGATCTGCCGGAGCAGATCGGCCGTGTCCGTCGCCTTCGGTGTCACGGGGCTCGGGCCGTGCAGCGAGGCGGCGCCCGCCAGGTCCTGAACCAGCCGTCCCATCCGCTCGAGCTCGTCAACCGTCAACGCCTGCGTCTCGCGAACATCGGCAGGGTCATCGGGGTCCATGACCTCGACGTAGCCGCGGACGATCGTGATCGGCGTCTTGAGCTCATGGCCGACATCGCTGAGCAGGCGGCGCTGCGAGTCGAGAGCGCCGTCCAGGCGGTCGAGCATGTCATTCATCGTCTGGGCGAGCTCGGATACGTCGTCGCGGCCGATGATCGGCAGTCGTTCCGAGAGGGACTGTGCCGATACATGCTCCGCCGTCTCGCGCATCTGCCGCAGCGGCCGCAGCAGTCGTGTGGCGACGATCGTGCCCGCTGCCGCGATGACTACCAGGGCGATGGCAGAGGCGATCAGGAACACCTGCGCCGCGACGTTGATCTCGGCAAGCTCCGCTTCGATGTCGTAGGCGAGCACGAAGAGCACCTCGGCCGGCTCGGGGGAGGCCTCGATCGCGATCGGGGCGGCCAGATAGCGCCAGGTCACGTCGTTCTCGGCATACGTGCCGATGATCGGTTCGCCCGCGGCCTGCTGCGAGGCGTGGCGCGAGAAGCCGGGTTCGCTCTGCAGATCCACATCGAGCGCGAGTCCGGGGACGAAGGCGACCTCGCCGGCGACGATGCCGACCGCGCCCGTGTTGTCGTCGGGGCTCATGCGCTGCACCACGGTTCGCAGCGCGTCCGACGACGACGCCCAGGTGCCGGCATCGGGATCGCCCTCCGCCACGATGAACCTCGCCGACTCGAGGTTCGCCTTGAGTCGGGCGTCGACCTGCTCGAGGATCCGCTGGCGTTCCACGAAGTAGACGGCGGCCCCCACCGAGATGAGGCCGAGGGCGGCGACGAGCGTGATCACCGCCACGATGCGCGTCCGCACCGACAGCACGGGCCTGCGCCGGCGGCGGGAGGGTGCGCTCGTCTCGTCCACGTCCCCAGTATGCGATCTGCGGGTGACCCCGGCGGCGACCATAAGAGATGTCTCATCCCCTTCTGAGACCGCTCGTGGTGTGATCGAACGGTGGATCTCGTGACGACAGCGGATGCGGATGCCGCGCCCTCCGCATTCGGCCAGGCGGAGGCGTCTCTGCTCGCCGACGCGCTCGGGGTCGATCCCGCCCAGCTCTCGGCCCGCACACGGGAGCCGCTCGGAGACGGCTCGGTCGCCGGTTTCGACGTGCGGGCGGACGACGAGGAGCTGCGCTATTTCGTCGACACCTCGCGGTACCCGGTGGCCGCGGAGACCGGGCTCGTCCTGGGAGATCCGGCAGCTCCCGACGCGCGGGTGTGGCTGCATCCCGCCGATCCGCATCTGCCCGCCCTGCCCGCGGCGGCGTTCGGGCACGCGGCGGAGTCGTTGCTCGGCAGGCTCGGAATCGCCGCCGCGACCAGTCCCGCTCTCGTCGCCTACCGGCCCGGGCGGCGTGCCGTCCTGCGCATCCCGACGGCGTCGGGCGTCGTGTGGATCAAGGTCGTGAGGCCCTCGCGGGTCGAGCGGATCGTCGACCGGCACGCGCAGCTCGGCCAGGCCGGGGTGCCGGTGCCGCCGGTGCTCGGCTGGGCGCCCGAGGGACTCATCGTCATCGAGGATGCGCGGGGCGCGCCCGCGCCGGATGTCGCGTGGGAGCCCGAACGGCTGCTGGATGCCGTCGACCGTGTGCGCGCGCAGATCGCCGGTGTCGCGCTCTCCGGCGCAGTGCAGGGTGCGGCGAGCCGCCTGCCGTGGTACGCGTCGCAGCTGAAGTCCGCTGGCCGGCAATCGGTCGCGACGAGGGCAGCGCTCCTGGTCGAGCGCCTCACGTCCGTGTGCGCGGCCGCCCCGCGCGCGGAGGCTACCGTGCACGGCGACCTGCACTTCGGTCAGCTGTTCCTCGACGATGAAGGCGCGGTGGCAGCCGTGATCGACGTCGACACGGCCGGTCGCGGCGATCCCGCGGAGGACTCGGCGGCCTTCGTCGCGCATGCCGTCGCGAGTGCCCTGATCACCTCGTCGACCGAAGGGCGGGAGCGCGTCTGGCGGCTCGCAGATGCGGCGCATGCCCGCTGGGGCGGGCCGGCAGCGACTCCGCTCACGGCGGTGCACCTCGTCGGGCACGCGATCGGCGCGCTCGACCGCGGCGAAGGGCGATGGCCCAGACCCTCATCCAGGTCGCCGAGGCGATCATCAGTGGCCGCACACCTTCGGCCGCACGACCTAAGAGCGGTCTCATGGACAGCTTCGAGACGGCTTAGCCCGCTTCTGCACGATGGAGTCATCCCCAGAAGCGGATCGATAGGAGCGGAAATGAACACCAAGCAGAAGTGGATCGCCTACGGCCTCACCGGTGTGGTGGGCATCGGAGTGATCGCCGGCGGCGCCGCCGCCACCGCGAGTGCGATGGACCTTCGCACGACCGACGGCACGACCGTCCCCGGCGGTGCGATCACCGGCCGCGACGGAGGCATGCTCGAGCGCGGCAACGTGCAGCTGCGCGTCACGGACTCGTCGGTCACCGTGGTCTCGGCCCCGTCGCCCACGCCGGTCGTGGTCGACTCCGTCGCCGTCGGCCCCGAGCGCCCCGGCCCCGGCGCCGGTCGCCCCCGCACCGGCACCCGCGCCCGCGGACAGTCCGGCCTCCGCCCCCTCGGCGGCTTCACCGGTATCGGCGGCATCGGTCGGCTCGGCCGGCTCCAACTGAACCCCCCCGCGAACGTGCCCCGGAGCGATTGCTCCGGGGCACGTTCGTGCGCAGGAATCTAGGCGTTCGGGGCCGCCGGCGGAAGTGCGGCATCCAGCTCGGCGAGCCACACGGCGGCGTTGCCGTCCGACGGGGCCCGCCAGTCGCCGCGCGGAGACAGCGAACCCGCCGGTGAGACCTTCGGCCCGTTGGGGATCGCGGAGCGTTTGAACTGCGCGAAAGCGAAGTAGCGCTGAAGGAAGACCCGGAGCCACTTCGCGACGGTCGGCAGATCGTAGGCGTAGCGGTCTTCATCGGGGAAGCCGGGCGGCCATGCCCCGGCATCCGCATCCGACCATGCCCGCTCCGCGAGGAACGCGATCTTCGACGGACGCAGGCCGTAGCGCAGGATGTGGAACAGCGCGAAGTCGTGCAGGGCGTACGGCCCGATGCGGTCTTCGGTCGACTGCAGCCTGCCGTCCTGCCCCGCAGGCACCAGCTCGGGGCTGATCTCGGTGTCGAGCACCGACTGGAGCACCTGCTTGGCGCGGTCGCTCAGTTCGGTCGCCCCCGCGTGCGGCCCGATCGTGTCGTCGGCGATGACCCAGCGCATGACGTGCTGGATGAGCGTCTTCGGGATGCCGGTGTTCACCGCGTAGTGGCTCATCTGGTCGCCGACGCCGTACGTCGCCCAGCCGAGCGCAAGCTCCGACAGGTCGGACGTGCCGATGACCATCCCGCCGTTCTGGTTGGCGAGGCGGAACAGGTAGTCGGTGCGCAGCCCCGCCTGCACGTTCTCGAACGTGATGTCGTGCACCGGCTCGCCGTCGGCGAACGGGTGTCCGATCTTCTCGAACATCTCGGTCGCGGCGGGACGGATGTCGATCGTCTCGATCGACGCGCCGATCGAGGTGGCGAGCGCGATCGCGTTGGACTTCGTGTGCTCGGAGGTGGCGAACCCGGGCATCGTGTAGGCGAGGATGTCGCTGCGCGGACGGCCCATCCGGTCCATGGCCCGCGCGATCACGAGCAGCGCGTGGGTCGAATCGAGCCCGCCGCTCACGCCGATCACGGGCTTGGGGCCGCCGATCGCCTGCATGCGCTGCACGAGCCCCGACACCTGGATGTTGAACGCCTCGTAGCAGTCCTGTGCGAGCCGGGCGGGGTCGTCGGGCACGAAGGGGAAGCGGTCGAGTGTGCGGTGCAGGCCGATGTCGCCGGTCGGGGGATCGAGCTGGAAGTGCACGGTGCGGTACATCGCGTCGGCGTGCTCGGCACGGCGGTTGTCGTCGAACGTGCCCTGGCGCAGGCGGTCCTGCCGCAGGCGGTCAAGGTCGACATCGGCGATCGAGTGGCGGGCTCCTTCGGGGAAGCGCTCGGTCTCGGCCAGCAGCGTGCCGCCCTCGTAGATGAGGGTCTGGCCGTCCCACGACAGGTCGTTCGTCGACTCGCCCTGGCCCGCGGCGGCGTACGCGTAGGCGGCCAGGCACCGCAGCGACTGAGACTGGCAGAGGATCTTGCGGTCCTCGGCGCGGGCGATCGTGATCGGGCTGCCCGAGAGGTTCAGCAGCACGGTGGCTCCGGCCAGGGCGGCGGAGGACGACGGCGGGATCGGCACCCAGACGTCTTCGCAGACCTCGGCGTGAACGACCAGGCCGGGCACGTCCAGAGCCTCGAACAGCAGATCCGGCCCGAACGGCGCCTCGAGCTCGCCGATGCGGATGTCCTGGCCGACCTGGTCGTCTCCCGGCGCGTACCAGCGGCGCTCGTAGAACTCGCGGTAGGTGGGCAGGTACGACTTCGGGGTCACGCCGAGCAGCTCGCCGCGGTGGATCACGACCGCGCAGTTGTAGAGGCGGTTGCGGTGTCGCAGCGGCGCACCCACCACGAGCATGGAGAAGAGATCCTCGGATGCCGCCACCAGGCGCGCGATCGCCGCCTCGACCGCGTCGAGCACGGCATCCTGCATCACGAGATCGTCGATCGCGTAGCCGGTCAGGCACAGTTCGGGGAACACCGCGACGGCGACCGCTTCGGCGTCGCATTCGCGTGCCGCCGCGAGCACGGCATCCGCGTTGCGCACCGGGTCGGCGATGGCGACGGGGATCGTGCAGGCCGCGACGCGTGCGAACCCGTGCCGGTACGCATTCTCGAACTCCAGGCTCATGTGCCCAGTCTGTCAGGACGACCCCCTCCGACATCACTCCGCTCTCGCGAGGGCCCTCCGGTGCAGCTCGCGCATCTCAGCGTCGAACGGCGCCACCGGTGCGATCACGACGACATCCGGCGCGATGTCGCTCACCGCCAAGGGAGTGACTGGGCCGGCAGGCAGGCCCCACAACGCCCGCCACTCGGCGAGCTGTGCTGCCGACGCGGCGGCGACGATCCGGCCCAATCCCGCCCACCCGTGCGCGGCAGCGCACATCGGGCAGTGCTCGCCCGATGTGTAGACCGTCGACATCGCGCGCTGGTCGGGAGTGAGGTGTGCGATCGCCCACCTCACGAGCATCAGTTCAGGATGCGCGGTCGGGTCGGCGTCGGATTTCTCGCGGTTCATCGCCTCTGCCAGCATCGTTCCGTCTGCGGCGACGAGGACCGAGCCGAACGGGTCGTCGCCGCTCTCCAGCGCCTGCGTCGCGAGGGCGACGCATCGCCGCAGGTGAGTTTCGTCGATGGGGGAGATCTCGGTGGTGGCCACCCGCACAGCCTCTCGATCGGTTCACGTCGTTTCGGGCAGGATGCGATACCGAAGGTGTACCTCGTCGGCGAATGCCGACGTCTCGATACGTTCCAGCCTGATGGGCGTGCTCAGCCCGGTCAACAGGGAAATGCCCTGTCCGAGAATGATCGGTACGACGTGCAGCTGGATCTCATCGACCAGTCCCCGCTCGAGGCACTGTCGGCAGACACTGCCCCCGAGAACGCTGACCCAACTGTCGCCGGCCGCCTGCCGGGCCGATTCCACGGCCTGCGTGATGTCCTCGACCACGAAGGTGTAGGTGACGCCCTCCTTCTCGATCGGCTCGTGGGCTGTATGGGTCATCACGTACATCGGCACCCCGAGGCTGCCCCCATACGGGATCTCGCCCTCCTCGATGGTCTGTGTCTTGTTTGCGCCGCAGACGACGGCGCCGATTCTCTGGACCACTCTTCCGACGAGGTCTTCGTCCTCCGGCACCACCGGAAATCCGCTCATCCAGTCGACCCCTCCATCGACGTCGGCTATGAAGCCGTCCACGCTGACGGTCGCGTGGATCACCACCTGAGCCATTGCTGCTCCTTCATCGTGCATCGCATCGGAGGGGAGTCAGGTGACTCGTCTCTTCGAGGCGCCGACGTCACGGGCAGACGCGGACTCTGCGCCCGTCGAAGCCGACGACGTCGCCGTGCTGCAGCTGCCGTCCGCGGCGGCGATCGACCTCGCCGTTCACGGTCACATAGCCGTCGATGATGGCCTCTTTGACGTTTCCGCCGGAGTCGAGGAGCCCGGCGAACTTCAGGAACTGTCCGAGGCGGATGATCTCACTGCCGATCGGAGACGTCGTCGATCGGAGCCGGGTTCGTCATCCCGGAATGCTAGCCGACCTGTCAGCGGCTCAGGAGGCCGCGCTCCATCGCCAGTGTGACGGCGCGGGTGCGGTCTGCGACGCCGAGCTTCTCGAAGATCTTCAGCAGATGGGTCTTCACCGTGGACTCGCCGATGCCGAGTGCGACGGCGATCTGCTTGTTGCTGTTGCCTCGCGCGACCAGGTGCAGCACGTCGGTCTCGCGCGCGGTGAGCACCGCTTCGGACGTCGGCGCCCGCATGCGCTCGACCAGGCGCGCGGCCACATGCGGCGAGAGAGCGGTCTGTCCTCCTGCCACCGAGCGGATGCCGGCGACGATCTCCGCCTGCGGTGAGGCCTTGAGGAGGTAGCCGCTGGCGCCCGCCTCGATCGCGGCGAGAATCTGGTCGTCGGACTCGTAGGTGGTGAGGATCAGCACTTTCGCGTCGCCCGCGGCGGTGATCTGCGCGGTGGCGTCCACGCCGCCGACCCCCGGCATCCGCAGATCCATCAGCACGACGTCGGGACGGGTCGCCGCGGCGATCCGCACCGCCTGCTCTCCATCGGAGGCCTCGCCGACCACCTCGAATCCGGGCTCGTCCGAGAGGATTCCCACCAGGCCCGCCCGCACCACAGGATGGTCGTCGACGATGAGCAGCCGGATCATCGCGGAACCACCTGACCTTCGGTCGTCGCGGGCAGCCGCACGACGAGCGTCGTGCCGCCGCCGGGGCGTGACGACACGTCGAGTTCGCCGCCGGCCAATGCAACGCGCTCGGTCATGCCTTCGAGCCCGAAGCCGTCACGCCGCGCGGACAGATCGAATCCGCGGCCGTCGTCGGTGACGGCGAGCTGTGCCGCCCCGTCGGGCCCGGCCGACACCCGCACCTCGACCCGGGTGGCCGCCGCGTGCTTGCGAACATTGGCGAGCGCCTCCTGCAGACACCGCAGCAGCACCAACTGCGACTCACGGGGGAGCACCCCGGCGGAATCGAGCTGGAGGTCGAGGTCGATCGTGAGTCCCGCCTCGGCGCGGAAGCGGCTGACGAGCCGGTCGACGGCGTCGCCGAGAGCGGCATCGGAGGGGACGGCGGCCATGCGCGAGACGATCGCGCGTGCCTCGTCGAGAGCGTCGCGGGAGAGTCGTTCGACCATCGCGATGCTGTCGGCCGCGGCATCCGCTCGCCCGTCGTCGAGCTGCCGGCCGGCGCGTTCGGAGAGGATGGCCAGTCCCGCGAGAGTCTGCGCGAGCGTGTCGTGCACGTCGCGGGCGAGCCGCTCGCGCTCCATGGCGGCACCGCGGTCGCGGCTGAGCGCCTCGACCTCGGCCTGCGCCGCGGTGAGTTCGCCGACCAGGCGCGCGCGCTCCTGGCCGTACTCGACGACACCTGCCATCCAGAGGCCGAACGCGATGGCGAAGGCGAGGCCGAAGCCCGCGACGGCGGCGGCGACGGCGAGAGCCGGCAGCACCGCGTCCCCGCCGTCGAGAATGCCGGAGAACAGGGCGAAGCCGGTGAAGATGCCGAGCGCGATGACGGCAGATCCGACGATGGCCCGACGTCTGTCTGCCGCCAGAATCCAGGTCAGCGGGTAGGCGATCGCCTGCAGGACCGCGAAGAAGGGCTCGCCCGCGCAGCCGCCGGCGAGGGCCACGGCGGCGCAGGCGACGAAGACGGGGAAGTGCCACGGCCGAGTCGACGTCAGCGCCGGCCGCGCCACGAGCAGATAGCTCAGCACGAACAGCACAAGGGCGGCCCCCGCGACGACGGTGTCGGCAGACGATGCGCCGCTCGATCCGACGGTCACGGCCACGACGACCATGAGGGACGCGGCGATCACCGCCGCGTCCCACCATCGTCGATTCTGCATGTGTCTCGCCCCGGGCTCAGGCTACGCGTCGCGCCTGTTCCAGCGGAAGGTCACGCGGGCGAGCACGAGTCCGATGACGAGCCAGACCGTCAGCGCGATCGCGACGCCCGCGATGTTCCATTGCCCGTTCTGCTCGAGTGCGGAGTACTCGGTGGGGAGGAAGACGTACCGCATCCCCTGCGCCATCCACTTCACCGGCAGCAGGCCGGCCACCGATTGCAGCCAGTCGGGGAGCATGTAGAACTGGAAGTACACGCCCGAGATGAACTGCACCACGAGCCCGACCGGGATGACCAGCGCCACCGCGCCGCGCGTCGAGCGGGGAACGGAAGAGAGCGCGACGCCCAGCAACGCCGACCCGGTGATGCCGAGGACGAACACCCACGCGAACGTGAACCACTTCGCGGGATCGGTCGGCAGGGGCACCTGAAGGACGACAGCGGCGAATCCCAGCAGAACCGCCGCCTGCGCGACGCCGGTGACGCCCACCTGCACGATCTTGCCGAGGAAGTAGCTCACCGGCGAGAGCGGCGTCGCGCCCAGTCGCTTCAGCACTCCCTCGGACCGGTCCACCGCGATGTCGATCGCGAGATTCTGGAACCCCGAGAGCAGGAGACCTGCCGCGAGCATGGCGGGCAGATACATCTGCGCAACCGGCACCGGAGGGAGCCCCGGCGCGGGCTGCATGTCGCCGTCCGCGCCGAAGGCGACGGCGAACAGTCCCAGCATGAGGATCGGGAACAGGAAGGTGAACACGACGGTGTCGCCGGAGCGCACGTACTGTGCGATCTCGAAGCGGCCCCGCCACAATCCCATGCCGATGCGACTGCGCCCGGCGGTGCTGCGGGCGGGGGCGCCCTGGTGGGTGATGACGCTCATGATTCATGCCTCCGTGACGAGGGCGCCCGCGGGTGCGGCAGCGCCGGTGTGCTCGGCGACCAGGCCGAGATAGATGTCTTCCAGCGACGGTCGGACGACCTCCACTGCCGCCGGCTCAGCCCCGGTGCGGGCGACGAGGTCGGCGACGAAGCGTCCGGGTTCGGCGGTGCGCGCTTCGCGCGGACGTGGGTCGCCCGCCTCGCTCCAGCGCACGATCGGCATGCGGGCATCCTCGCCGCCGACGGTGCCGACGGGCCCGATCGCGCGCAGCCCACCGGCGACGAGGATGCCGACGCGATCGGCGAGCTGCTCCGCCTCGTCGAGGTAGTGGGTCGTCAGCAGGATCGTCGTACCCTCGGCGGAAAGCCCGCGGATCATCGTCCAGAAGTCCCGTCGAGCCTGGGGGTCGAATCCGGTCGTCGGCTCATCGAGGAACAGCAGCTCGGGGTTTCCGATGACGCCCAGCGCGACATCCACGCGACGCTGCTGCCCGCCCGAGAGCTTGCTCACCCGCATCCCCGCCTTCTCCTCGAGGCCGACGGCGGCGAGCACGTCCTCGACGCGACGCGGGTTCGGGAAGAACCCGGCGAACTGGGTGAGGTACTCGTGCACCGTGAGCGCACCGAGCATCCCCGTCCCCTGCAGCACGACTCCGATGCGCGCCTTCCATGCCAGCCCGGCAGTGCCGGGATCCACTCCCAGCACCGTGACCTCGCCCCCCGTGCGGTGGCGGAACCCCTCGAGGATCTCCACCGTGGTCGACTTGCCCGCGCCGTTGGGGCCCAACAGCGCGAACGTCTCACCGCGCGCGATGTCGAACGACAGATCGTCGACGACCGCACGGCCCGAATACTCTTTCCGCAGGTTCCGCACCCGCACCACGTTTTCGTTCATGGCATCCACGATTCCCGCTGCCGTCAGACAACGGCACGGCCGTTCATCCGATTCGGGGTCCGCCATTCGGTGGATGCCGCACCTCATCCCACCGGCGCGACCGCTCGTGAATCAGGAGCTGTGTCGGCGCTGAGCGAGCAGGGCCCGCTCGAATTCGTCGACGGACCCACCGAGCTGGGCGAGTCGGTCGGCGGTCAGCGCGACGGATATCGATCCGTCTGAGCGGTGAGCGAAGACGACAGGCAGCGCGACATCACCCGCCGCGGCCTCCAGACGCGCGTCGAGTTCGTTGCGATGGAGCACGACGACGGGAACACCCAATCGGGTGACCATGCGATCCCACTCCGGCTTCCGGCGGACGAGTGAGTGGGAGATGTCGCAGAGAGAGCACTGGGCCGAGCCGAAGAGGTGCCCGAACAGGTAGCGGATCTCACCCGCCAGACCTCCGTCGGCGTTGTACACCCCTGTGTACCCGGTGATCAGGGCATCGCCCGAGGGATCGATCGCGTCACTGTCGGGCACAGCGCCAACGATACGCCGATGGTTGTGTCCTCAGCCGCGTCAGCTGCGGCTGATGATCAGGTATCTCTCGTCCGAGGTGGGGCCACCCCAGTAGGACGGGTCATCCAGTGTGCGCAGCTGCACATCTCGGCGGTGAGCGCTGACGAGCCGGACGCATTCGTCAGCGGTCAGCCCGACTCCGGTGTGCCATCGCCCTTCGACCAGGATCAGGATGCCGCTCGGTGCGAGGAGTTCGATCCAGTTCTCCAGAGCCGCGGCCGGATCCGGCATCGCCCAGAGCACGTGGCGGGAGAGGACGACATCGAATGATCCCGCAGGCAGCGGTGGCGTGGCGGCATCGGCCACGGTGAACACCGGCGTCGGAATCGTCCGTGCCGACTTTTCTCGCGCTCGGCGGATCATCTCGGGCGAGAAGTCGACCCCGCTGACGACGTGCCCGCCCTCGCCGGCGAGGAGAAGCGACAGGGTGCCCGTCCCGCATCCGAGGTCGGCCACTCGACGCCCACGACCGTGGATCAGGGGAAGGAGCAGGTCCGCCCACGCTCGGCGGACTTCGGGATCCCGCAGCCCGTGGTCGGCCGCATCGTCGAAGGCTTCCGCCTCGGCATCCCACAGGTCTCTCGCGTCGTCCGTCATCTCGCTCAATACTTCCATCCGGCGTCCCCGCCCCGCACGGCGCTGTCCGCCCCCGCCCGTACGATCGGGGGGACGAAGGGGAACCATTGCGATACATCCCGGCTGAGGCGCGCGTCGTCTGGAGCGCGAGCGATCTCAAGGCCGCAGCCGAGTGCGAGTTCGCGTGGCTGCGCGCGATCGACGCCCGGCTCGGGCGCATCGCCGCGGTCGAAGAGCCCGAAGACGCCACGCTCGAGCGTGCCGGATTCCTCGGCGGCGAACACGAACTTCGCGTGCTCGCCGATTACCGCACGCAGTACGGCGCGGGCGTCGTCGAGATCGCAGCGGCACGATCATCGGATGCCGCCGCCCTGGCCGCGGCGGTGGCCCACACGAACGCCGCTCTCGCATCCGACGCGGACGTCATCTACCAGGCCGCCTTCGCGACCGACGAGTTCGTCGGGTTCGCGGACTTCCTCGCTGCGCGACGAGGCCGGCCGCTGGATCGTGCAAGACAGCAAGCTCGCCCGCCGCGCCCGGGTCACCGCCCTGATGCAGCTGGCGGCATACGTCGACCAGCTCGATCGGCTCGGCGTGCCGCGCTCGGATCGCGTGCGAGCTGCTCCTCGGCGACGGAACGACCAGCGAGCACCTCGCCGACGACCTGCTTCCGGTGTTCGGCCTGCGCCGCGCCCGGCTGCAGGCGCTGATCGCCGACCGGCATCTCGACCGCGGCGCGTCCGAGGCCGGCGATCGCGTGGGGCGACGCGCGCGGCGAGCTGGGCGTGCTCGCGTGCGGGCGCTGCGCCACATGCGACGGCGAGGTCGTGGCGTCGCGCGATCTGCTCCTGGTCGCCGGCATGCGTCCCGTGCAGCGTGACCGGCTGCGTGCCGCGGCGATCACGACGATCGACGCGCTCGCCTCTGCCGGCCACGCCCCGCAGGGCATGAACCCCGACACGTTCGCGATGCTGCAGACCCAGGCCCGACTGCAGCTCAGCGCTCCGGCCGGCACGGGCGAGCCTGCGCCGGCCGAGCTCGGCGACGCTCCGCCCGTGCCGCCCTACGAGGTCGTCGCCCCCACCGCGCTCGGCGCGCTCCCGCGCCCCGACCTCGGTGACCTGTTCTTCGACTTCGAGGGCGACCCGCTGTACACCGAGGGCGATGCGAAGGTCTGGGGCATCGACTACCTGTTCGGGTGGGTCGACGTGCACGAGCAGTACAGCGCGCTGTGGGCCCATTCCTTCGCCGATGAGCGGATCGCCCTCGAGACGTTCCTCGATTTCGTCCGGGTGCACCGGGCGCAGCATCCGGATTTCCACATCTATCACTACGCCCCCTACGAACCGACGCACCTGCTGACCATGGCGGCCCGGCACGGCACGCGCGAGGCCGATGTCGATCGGCTGCTGCGCGACGGCGTGTTCGTCGACCTGTACCCGATCGTGCGGCGCGCGCTGCGGGTCGGGTCGCGCTCGTACTCGATCAAGAAGCTCGAGCCGCTCTACATGGGCGACGAGGTCCGCACGAGCGACGTGCAGAAGGGCGACGACTCGATCGTGCGCTACGTCGAAGCGCGAGCGCTGCGCGACGACGGCGACGAGGCCGGCGCGCAGCAGATCTTCGACGACCTCGCCGACTACAACCGCTACGACTGCGTCTCGACGCGGCGCCTGAGGGACTGGCTCGTCGATCGTGCGCGCGATGCCGGGCTGCAGCCCGTCGCCGAACCTCGAACCCGACGAGCGCACGTACGAGCCGTCGCCGCGCGCGGTCGCGCTGAGCGAACTGGCGGCCGCGTGGCCCGAGGACGCCGCCGAGTCGGCATGCCTGCGGCTCGGCGCCGCGGCGATCGACTATTACCCGCGTGAGGCCAAGTCGTTCTGGGCGACGCACTTCCTGCGCCTGCGCGAGCCGCTGTCGCTGTGGGAGCAGACCCGCGACGTCATGGCGGTCGACGCCGCGCGATCGCGCGTGGTCGAGGACTGGCACCGGCCCGAGGGCAAGAGCGAGCGCCGCACCGTCGAACTGCGCGGCGAACTGGCTCCGGGCACCCGGCTGAGCGAGCGGTCGAGTCCGTTCGCGCGTCTACGAGCTGCCGGCGCCCTTCCCCTTCGACGCCGACGCCGCGCTGGATCCACGGCACGCGCACGGTGTCGGTGGTCGAAGTGCTCGATGACGGCGCCGTCGTCGAAGAGCTGGCCGTCGACGGCAACACGTGGGACTGCGCTGCCGATCGCCCTGACTCCCGCCGCTCCACCGAGCGCGGGGCGCCAGCAGGGCGCGATCGACGAGTGGGCGGACGGCGTCATCGCCGCCGCGCCGGCGCTGCCCGAGAATCCGGCGACCGACATCCTGCTGCCGCCGGCCCCCGCGGACGCTGCGTGGCGAAGGCGGGCTCGCCGCCTCGCACGGCGACGACGTCGACGCGATCGTGCGCGCCGTGATCGACCTCGATCGCAGCTACCTCGCCGTGCAGGGCCCTCCCGGCACCGGCAAGACGTACGTCGGCTCGCACGTGATCGCGCGTCTCGTGCGCGAGCACGGCTTCAAGATCGGCGTGGTGGCGCAGTCCCACGCGGTCGTCGAGCACATGCTCGGCCGCGTCGTGGCCGCGGGGCTCGCACCCGGCCTGGTCGGCAAGGCGCCGAAGGACCCGTCGGCCGACGGCATCCCGTTCACGGTGATCGCCAAGAACGGCATGGCCGGGTTCACCGCCGAGCACGCCGAGACCGGCTTCGTCGTCGGCGGCACCGCGTGGGACTTCGCGCACGCGGACCGCATCCCGCGCGGCAGCCTCGACCTGCTCGTGATCGACGAGGCCGGCCAGTTCTCGCTCGCCTCGACGATCGCCGTCTCGCGTCGCGGCGCCGCGGCTGCTGCTGCTCGGCGACCCGCAGCAGCTGCCGCAGGTCAGCCAGGGCACGCACCCCGAGCCGGTCGACACCTCGGCGCTCGGCTGGGTGATGGACGGCGCCGACGTCATCCCGCCCGAGTACGGCTACTTCCTCGCGCGCACCTGGCGCATGCATCCCGCGGTCGCCGAGCCGGTCTCGCGGCTGTCGTACAGCGGCGAGCTCGCAGCCCACCCGTCGACGGCGCTGCGCGACGCTCGGCGGGCATCGAGCCCGGCCTGATCCCGCTGCCGGTGCGCCACCACGGCAACGCGACGCAGTCCCTCGAAGAGGCCGCCGTCGTCGCCGAGCATCGTCCGCGACCTCGTCGGGCGCGCGTGGACCGGCATCCGGATCGGCGACGACGGTGAGACGACGCCGCTCGCCACCGCGCCCGCTCGACCAGCGCGACATCATCGTCGTCACGCCGTACAACGCGCAGCAGGTCGCGGTCGAGCAGGCGCTGGCGGATGCCGGATTCCCCGACGTGCCGGTCGGCACCGTCGACAGGTTCCAGGGCCAGGAGGCGGCCGTCGCGATCGTGTCGCTCGCCGCGTCGTCCGGGCGCGATGCGCCGCGCGGGCTGGAGTTCCTGCTGCTGCGCAACCGGCTGAACGTCGGCGATCTCGCGGGCGATGCACACGGCCTACCTCATCTCCTCGCCGGGACTGCTCGACGACCTGCCGCTACACGCCGGAGGGCGTCGTGCGGCTGAGCGGATTCGCCCGGCTGGTGGGCGCGACCGAGCGCCTGCGCCGCGAATCCGCACCCGACGGCGCGGATCCCGCGCGTAGACTCGCGCTGACGACGGAGGAGGCGGCCATGTCCGACGAGCGCCAGTTCGAGATCGATCTGCCCCCCGAGCTGATCGCCGGCTCGTACGCCGACTTCGCGAACGTGTGGCACACCCCGACGGTGTTCATCATGGACTTCCTGACGCTCGCCAAGCCGCCCAGCGAGACGCGTGGATGCCGAGACCGGGGAGCGGCGCACGATCGTGCCCGCGCGGGTCGTCAGCCGCGTGCGCATCCCGCCCGAGCAGGTGTTCGAGCTCGCCAAGGCGCTCACCCAGCAGCTCGAGTTCTGGGAGCAGGAGACCGGTCGCCGGCCCCCGTCGACCCCCGTGCTCGACGACGAGGCCTGAGCGCGCCGGCCGCTCCGGTAGACCGCCGAGTGCGCCGCTGTCAACCCCGTTGGGTCAGAACGCTCGGCGCCCGTAACCTGACCGAGCGTCTCACCATAGACGCGGGCCGCGGCATCCGTTCGGCGAGGGGTGGATGCCGCGGCCATTCTCGTCTGCGCCGTTTCGCGCCGCGGTATCACCGCGCGCGCTCCGCGCTCTCTCTCATCGGGACAGGGAGTGTGACATGAGCGCAATCGCCGCGGGTCCGGACACCGACGCATCCGCCGAGACCGACGGTCTGCGGACGGCGCCCGAAGCGCCGCGGGATCGCCTTCTGGATCGTCCGCTACCTGCCCGCCGAGATCGTCGGCACGGCCGCCATGATGCTCGCCGGGCTCGCCGTCACCATCTGGACCGACGCGCCCGTCGCTCATCGCGCTCGCCGCACTGGTCGGCGAGAGCGTCGGCTTCTACCTCGTGCTCGCGATCACGATCTACGCCGAGCAGTCGCGCGATCGCGCGCCGAACGGCAGCCGCGCCGTCGCGCGCACCTTCGTGCTCCTGGTCGCCGAGTTCGGCGCCGGCCGAGCTGCTCGACACGCTGCTCATCCGTCCCGCCGCCCTCATGCTCGGCGTCTGGTGCTGCCCGACCCGGTGTGGGGACTGCTCGCCGGCAAGGTCGTCGCCGACGTCGTCTTCTACGCGATCGCCGCCGGCGCGTTCACCCTCACCGACCAAGCCGGACTGCGCGACGGCCGGCGCCGCCGGGAGCAGGTGTCATGACCGCCGCGCCACCCGGCGCGACGCCGCGCTGCGCGCACGCTGCGCGAGGTCGCGCCGACGAGGCAGCCGCTCTGCTCGCCGACCGACACCGCGCGGCGGCGATCGCCCTGCACGGCACACCGGTGCTGCTGCTCGACCCCGAGACGCGTCCGCCGGCAGTACCGCCGGCTGCGCGCCGCGCTGCCGTTCGTCCGCTTCCACTACGCGGTCAAGGCGCTCGTCGCACGACGCGGTGCATCGCGGCGCTCGCCGACGAGGGCTGCGGATTCGACGTCGCCACCGGCGAGGAGCTCGACCTGCTCGAGCGCGGCGTCGACGCGCGACCGCATCATCCACACGCACCCGATCAAGAAGGCCGCCGAGATCGCGGAGGCGCTCGACGCGGGCGTCCGCACGTTCGTCGTCGACAACGACGACCGAGCTCGACAAGTTCGCCGGCGCGTCGGCCGACGTGCGCCTGCTCGATCCGGCTGGCGTATCGCAGCCCGCACGCCAAGAGCGACCTGTCGAGCAAGTTCGGCGTCGGCGCCGTTCGAGGCGGCGCATCTCGTCGAGCGGGCGCTCGCCCACGGCATCCGCGTCGCCGGCTTCAGCTTCCACGTCGGCAGCCAGCTCGATGACCCGCACCGCTTCGGCGACGCCGATCGCCGACACGCTCGCGCTCATGGACCACCTGCGAGCACGTCTACGCCGTGCGCTTCGACACCCTCGACATCGGCGGCGGATTCCCCGTCGCGTACGACGCGGCGCGTGACGCCGCTCGAAGACGATCGCCGCGGTCATCCGGCCCGCTGCTCGAGCCGCGCGCGCGAGCGGCTCGACGATCATCGCCGAGCCGGGGCGCGTGCTGGTCGCCGAGGCGATGACCCTCGTCACGAGCGTCGTCGGCGTCGCCGAGCGCGCCGACGGCCGCTGGTACTACCTCGACGACGGCGTGTACGGCTCGTACTCGAACGTGATCGCCGAGGACGTGCATCCGCTGGTCTTCGCCGAGAGCGAGCTGCTCGGGCGCGACACGGATGCCGCCACGCACCGCTGGGCCACGCTCGCCGGACCGACGTGCGACTCGGCCGACGTCATCGCCCGCGAGGTGCTCCTGCCCGAGCTCGCGGTCGGTGACCTGCTGGTGAGCCCCGCGATGGGCGCGTACACGGTGGTGACCGCGACGCGCTTCAACGGCCGCGCGCCCGACTCCGATCGCGGTCGTCGGGTCATGGATGCGCCGCACCGGCGAGCGACTCGCGGTCCGCGCCGGAGCGCGCCGGCTCGAGCGGCCGCGCTGGCGTGAGCGCTCAGACCGTGCCGTAGAGGCGGTCGCCGGCGTCGCCGAGACCGGGCACGATGTAGCCCTTCTCGTTGAGGCGCTCGTCGAGCGCGCCGAGCACGAGCGTCACGTCGCGGCCCTCGACCTGCTTCTCGATCGCGGCGACGCCCTCGGGCGCGCCGAGCAGGCAGATCGCGGTGACGTCCTGCGCGCCGCGCGCGAAGAGGAACTCGATCGCCGCGCCGAGCGAGCCGCCGGTGGCGAGCATCGGGTCGAGCACGAAGCACTGGCGGTCGCTGAGGTCGTCGGGCAGGCGCTCGGCGTAGGTCGTCGGCTCGAGGGTCTCCTCGTTGCGCGCCATGCCGAGGAAGCCGACCTCGGCGGTCGGGAGCAGCTTCACCATGCCCTCGAGCATGCCGAGGCCCGCGCGCAGGATCGGCACGACGAGCGGCCGCGGCTCGCTGATCTTGCACGCCCGTGGTCGTGGTCACCGGCGTGCGGATCTCGGCGGGCTCGACCCGCACGCTGCGGGTCGCCTCGTACGCGAGCAGCGTCACGAGCTCCTCGGTGAGCTGGCGGAAGACCGGCGACGGGGTGCTCTCGTCGCGCAGCACCGTGAGCTTGTGGGTGATGAGCGGATGGTCCGCGACGTGCAGGCGCATACGCCCAGGCTATGGCACGGGCGGCGTCGGCGCGTGGCCGCGGGCTACGCTCGCGGGTGATCTACGAGCCCGCCGACCTCGCCGCCATGGCGCGCGCGCTCGCGCTCGCCGAGGCTGCGGCGCGCGAGCCGGCGACGTGCCGGTCGGCGCCGTCGTGACGGATGCCGCGGGCACGGTCATCGGCGAAGGCCGCAACCTCCGCGAGCTCGACGCACGATCCGACCGCGCACGCCGAGGTCGTGGCGCTGCGCGCAGGCGGCGGCACGCGCTCGGCTCGTGGAACCTCGAGGGCTGCACGCTCGTGGTGACGCTCGAGCCGTGCCTCATGTGCGCGGGCGCCCTGCTGCAGGCGCGCGTGTCGCGGGTCGTGTTCGGCGCGTGGGACGACAAGGCCGGGGCCGCCGGGTCGGTGTACGACGTCGTGCGGGATCGGCGGCTGCCCGTACCGGGCCGAGGTGGTCGCGGGGGTGCGGGAGGACGCGGCATCCGCTCTGCTGCGCGCCTTCTTCGACGCGCGGCGCTAGCGCACGGGCGCCGGATCAGTCGACCGAGCGGATGACGATCTCTTCGGTGCGGCGGAGTGGGCGGAGTCGCCCGCGCTGTAGACGTCGGGCTCGAAGTAGATCGACGCGGCGGTCGGCACCGCCTTGCGCACGCGCGCCTCGACGATGTCGATGTCGGCCGCGACCTCGGCGAGCGTGCTTGTCGCCGGCGAAGCCGAGCTTCGCGGCCACGAGCAGCTCGTCGGGGCCGAGGTAGAGCGTCTTGATGTGGATGAGGTGCTCGACCTCGGGGCCGCTCGTGATCGCGGCGACGATCTTGTCGTGGTCGCGCGTCGTTGGCGCCTTCGCCGACGAGCAGGCTCTTCGTCTCGATGCCGAGCGTGATCGCGACGACGATCAGCAGCGTGCCGATCATGAGCGTGCCGATCGCGTCGAACAGTCGAGTTGCCGGTGATGGCGGTGAGCCCGACGCCGAGCAGCGCGAAGACCAGACCGATCAGCGCGGCGATGTCTTCGAGCAGCACGACGGGCAGCTCGGGGGCCTTCGCGTGCCGCACGAACGCGACCCACGACTCGCCCTTCGCGCGCACGAGGTTGCTCTCGCTGGATCGCGGTGCGCAGCGAGAACGACTCGAGCCCGATCGCGATGACGAGCACGGTGAGCGGGATCCAGACGTTCTCGAGCTCGTGCGGGTGCGTGAGCTTGTCGATGCCCTCGTAGATCGAGAAGAGGCCGCCGACCGAGAACAGGATGATCGAGACGACGAACGCGTAGACGTAGCGCTCGCGGCCGTAGCCGAACGGGTGCTCGCTGTCGGCGCGCTTCTTCGCCTTGCGGCCGCCCAGCAGCAGCAGCAGCTGGTTGCCGGAGTCGGCGACCGAGTGGATCGCCTCGGCGAGCATCGATGCGGATCCCGAGAGGAACCACGCGATGAACTTGGCGAGGGCGATGCCCATGTTCGCCAGGAACGCCGCGATGATCGCCTTGCCGCCACCCGATGCACTCATGGTGACGAGTCTAGGGACGCGAGGCGATCCGGCCAGCCCGTTGACGCGGCGCGGATCAGTCCTCGGACTTGAGGATGATCGCCTCGGTCGGCGGCGCCGGGTCCGCCGGCGTTCCGACGTAGCCGATGACCGAGAGCAGCGCATGGCGGAACTCCGCGGGCGCCTCGAGGTGGGCGGTGTGGCCGACGCCGTCGAGCGCGATCTCGGTGACCTCGCCGCCCGCCGCCGCGTACGCATCGAGCACGTCGCGGGTCTGCGAGACCATCTCCTGCGGCGGAGCGACGTCCGCGCCCGGCCAGCCGGGGACGATGCCGAGCTGCCCGAGGTGGTTGAGGTCGTAGAACGACGTGTCCGAGACGATCGCGTCCGCGAGTGCCGTGGATCCAGACGATCGGGGGCTTCGGGTCGAGGTCGACGATGCCCGAGACGTCGAAGTACTGCGGGACCATGCGTGTTCAGCACGCCGATCGTGCCGGCGGCGAAGCCCGGCCAGTTCTGGCTGGCGACGCCGTCGCCGGGATAGTTGCCGGTGGCCGTCGAGGTCGTGAGCATCGATTCGACCCACACGTCCTCGTGCTCGGTCTCGTACCCGCTGGCGACGTAGCCCGAGCGGAAGACGCTGCGCGGGGAGGTCGGCGCCTCGTCGGACGTGTCGCGGTCGATGAGCCGCTGAACGAAGTCGGGGTTCGCCGGCCCCGCCGCCGGTGCCGGCGTCGTCGTCGGTCAGCCGCGAGCCGTCGCGCCGGGTGCCCCCGAACCCGTAGGGCGAGATGGTGGACTCCAGCGTGAGGCTCAGCACCGGGTGATCGAGCGCGTACTGCATCACGACACCGCCGCCCATCGACCAGCCGACGAAGTGCGCGGTCGGGATGCCGAGCACGTCGAGGGTGGCGCGGATGTCGTCGCTGAAGTCGCGCACGCCGCGCGTCGCATCGATCGGCGAGTGCTCGGTGCCGCCGTAGCCGCGCAGGTCGATCGCGATGACCCGCAGGTCGCTCGGCAGGTCCTGCATGACCTCCTGCCAGAAGAGCGCCGAAGAGACGTTCCCGTGGATCAGGACGACGGTGCGCTCGGGTGGAGTCGACGGCTCGTCGCCCACGCGCTCGAGGATGTTGACGCTGAGAGCGGGCGTCTCGATGATGCGAGCGGTGATGCCGTCGAAGAGGGTCATTGCGCGGGTCCTTCGCTGTCGACGCGGAGGCGCCAGCGCCTCCGACTCCTCGACTATAGCCCCGCATGTCACCATGGGTGAACGGACTTTCAGGTCGGCGGCTCAGGCCGGTGCCTGGCCGGTGTAGAACGCGAACGTCGCATCGGCACCCTGACGCGCGGCATCCGGCTCGTCGCCGGCGGAGATCTGCGCCTCCGCCCAGCCGTCGGCGGCGCGACGGGCGAACCGGCGGCCTTCGTCGCTCAGCATCCATGCTTCGGCGGCATCGGGCGGAATCGCACCGCTTCCGCTCAGATGCAGCGCGAGCCCGAGCAAGACCCTGGTCCCAGCCGACTCCCGTCGCGCCGGGTCCGTACAGCTCCCAGAATCCGGGCGGCAGGTCGGCCACCCGGGCGATGTGGGTCAGCTCGAACGTGGTCGTCTCGTCGTCGATCGCACGCAGCCCGACCTCGACCCACGACATCCCGCCGCCGAACTCCCACGTCGCGCGGTAGCCGGCGACGCCGTCCGACGGTGGGGAGCACTCGAGCACCTCGCCGCCCGCGTTGCCCTCGAACTGGTACCGGCCGCCCTGCCGCAGGTCACCGGAGATCGGAAGGAACCATCGCGGGATGCGCTCGGCCGATGGTCACGGCATCCCATACGTCGTCGATGGCCCGACGGATACACCTGCGAGAGGGATTGCACGCGGGCGGGCTGGCCGTCGAGATCGGTGGTGCGCACGCCGCGGGTCACGGCGTCGATCTGGGCATTCACGTCGACCATGTCAGTTCTCCTCGGTCTCGGTCGGTTCGGTGGTCGTGGCGGCCGGAGCGTCGTCGTCCGGGCGAGCGGATGCCGCGGCAGATGCTGCGCTCTCTTCTGCCTTGCGCTTCGTGCGCCGGCCGCGTGCGAGTTCGGTGCCGAGGGCGTCGAGGTGCGGCTGCCAGAAGCGGCGGAAGGGGTCGAACCACGCGTCGGCCGCCTCCAGCGGAGCCGGATCGACGGCGTAGAGGCGCTTCGCTCCGGCCGCCCGCACGGTCGCGAAGCCGGACTCGCGGAGCACGCGCAGGTGCTGCGAGACCGCGGGCTGCGAGATGCCGAACTCGCGCTGGATCACGGCGCCGATCTCGCCGGCGCTCAGCTCGCCGTCGGCGAGCAGTTCGAGCACGCGCCGACGGACCGGATCGCCGAGGACGTCGAGTGCGTGCATGAGTCAATGATTGCGCTGGTACTTATATAAGTCAAGAGTGATATGTCAGCGGTCGTAGGATGATCGCCATGCCCACCGACGCCACCGCCCTCCCGTCCATCGCGATCATCGGGGCGGGGTCGATGGGCGGCGCGATCCTCCAGGGCCTGGTGCGTTCGGGACTCGCGACGTCCGGCGTGACGGTCACGAACCGCACGCGGGCCAAGGCCGACGCAGCTCGCCGGGCTCGACGGCGTGACGAGCATCGCGCTCGAAGACCGACCCGACGGCAACGCCGAGGCGGCGGCATCCGCTCGCATCGTCCTCATCGGCGTCAAGCCCGCGATGGTGCCCGATCTGCTGCGCGAGCTCGCCCCTCACCTCGCGCCCGGCGACGATCGTGGTCAGCCTGGCCGCCGGTGTCACGATCGCGACGTTCGAGTCGCTCCTCGGCCCGGAGGTGGCCGTGCTCCGGTCGATGCCCAACACCCCGGCCGTCGTCGGCGCCGCCGTGACGGGTCTCGCGGCGGGGACGACGGCGACACGCCGACGACGTCGCGGTCGTGCGCGCGCTGTTCGAGACCGTCGGAACGGTGATCGAGGTGCCGGAGTCGCAGATCGACGCGCTGTCGACGATCTCCGGGTCGGGTCCGGCGTACTTCTTCCTGCTCGTCGAGGAGTTCACCAAGGCCGCCGTCGGCAAGGGTTTCGCCCTGGCCGAAGCGCGACTCATGGCGGAGCAGACCTTCATCGGCGCGGCCGCCCTGCTCGCGGCATCCGACGTCGACCCGGCCGAGCTGCGGCGCCGCGTGACGAGCCCGAAGGGCACGACCGAGCGCGCGATCGCCGTGCTGCAGGACGCGCACCTGGACGACGTGTTCGCCGAGGCGACGGATGCCGCGCTCGCCCGCGCGAGGAGCTGGCCGCCGGCGCGTAGCGCGCGAGGCCTGCCACACGCCGCGACCGAGGGCGTAGAGTACGTCGTCGTGTCGACGCGCCTGTCCCGTGAGCCGCATCGACTGCGCCGTCGGTTCTCGCTTCACCCCGCGCAGGCCGTCGTCCTCGGCTTCGCCGTCGCCGACCTGATCGGCACCGCGCTGCTCAGCCTGCCGATCTCGTCTCGGTCGGGCCAGTGGACGAACTTCGTCGACGCCCTGTTCACGGCGACCTCCGCGGTGTGCGTGACGGGCCTGACAGTCGCTCGACACCGCGACCCACTGGAGCGGCTTCGGGCTGTCGTGATCCTGCGTGCTGATCCAGCTCGGCGGCCTCGGCATCATGATCTTCGCGTCGCTCGTGGGCCTCGCGCTCGCGCGCAAGCTCACCGTGCGGTCCCGGCTGAACACCGCCGCCGAGGCCAAGGCCGTCGGGTACGACGATGTGCGCGGGCTCGTGCGCGGCATCCTGCTCATCTCACTCGTGATCGAAGCGATCACCTTCTGCTTCCTCGCCCCCCGGTTCGCCTTCGGCTACGACTACAGCCCGGGGGATGCCGCCTGGCACGCCCTGTTCCACTCGGTGTCGTCGTTCAACAACGCGGGTTTCGCGCTGTACACCGACAACATGATCGGGTTCGCAACCGACCCCTGGATCTGCCTGCCGATGTGCGCGGCGATCATCCTCGGGGGTCTGGGGTTCCCCGTCATCATGCAGCTGCGCAAGGAGTTCCGCCGCCCGCTGCACTGGAGCATGAACACGAAGATCGTGCTGTGGGCGACCGTCGTGCTGCTGGTCGGAGGCACCGTCTACATCGTGGCGTTCGAGTGGGCGAACGCAGAGACGCTCGGCGCGTACGATCCGGCGTCGCGGATCCTGATCGGCTTCTTCCACTCCGTCCAGACCCGCACCGCGGGCTTCAACTCGGTCGACATCGGGCTCATGCACGACGAGACGTGGCTCGGCATGGATGTGCTGATGTTCATCGGCGGCGGCCCGGCCGGCACTGCCGGCGGCATCAAGGTCACCACCTTCGCCGTCCTCTTCTTCATCATGGCGACGGAGCTGCGCGGCGAAGGAGCAGTCAACATCTTCGGCAAGCGTCTGTCGCGCGCGGTGCACCGGCAGGCGATCACCGTGGTGCTTCTGGCGGTCGCGGCGGTGATGGTCGCGACGATCGCCCTGATGGTCGTCACCGGGATGCCGTTCGATCGCGTGCTCTTCGAGGCCGTCTCGGCATTCGGGACCGTCGGACTTTCGACCGGCATCACCCCGGTGCTGCCGGACGCGGCCGAGATCATCCTGGTCCTTCTCATGTTCCTGGGTCGGCTCGGCCCCCTCACGCTCGGCAGTGCGATCGCGCTGCGGCAGCGCCGCATCCTGTACGAGTACCCGAAGGAAAGGCCCGCCATTGGCTAAGTTCTCGTTGTTCGCAGACTCGTCCCGTCGCATCGCCGAAGCCGACTCGGTGGCGGTCATCGGCCTCGGCCGGTTCGGCACCAGCCTGGCGCTCGAGCTGATGAGTTCCGGCACCGACGTGCTCGGCATCGACAGCGACGAGGAGACCGTGCAGGCGCTCAACGGTCAGCTGACGCAGGTGGTGCGTGCGGACTCCACGAAGGAGGAGGCTCTCCGCCAGCTCGCCGTGCCGGAGTTCGACCGTGTCGTCGTCGCGATCGGAGACGACGTGCAGGCGTCGATCCTGACCGCGTCGCTGCTGCTGCAGCTCAAGGTGCCCGTCGTGTGGGCCAAAGCGGTGAGCGAGCAGCACGGGACGATCCTCGAGCAGCTCGGGGTGCACCACGTCATCTATCCGGAGAAGGACATGGGGCGCCGTGTGGCGCATCTCGTCCGCGGTGCGGCCATCGACTACCTCGAGATCGACAAGGGGTATTCGCTCGTGAAGGCCACGATGCCCTCCCGCTTCGTCGGGGTGCCGTTGGGCCAGACGAACCTGCGGCAGCAGCACGGTGTGACGATCGCCGCTTTCCGTGACAGCAACGGGCGTGTGGCAGAACGCCGACAACGCCACCGTTCTGGGCGAAGGCGACGCGGTGCTGATCGTCGGACCGACGGCGAAGGCCGAGGCGTTCGCTCAGCTGCGCTGACGCTACCGATCGAGGGCGGCGAACCGCTCGATGTCGCTGTTGGTGCCCGACACGATGATCAGGTCGTGGTTGGTGACGACCGTGTTGGCCTCGGCGTAGCGGAACGGCTTGCCGGGGCTCTTCACGCCCACGACCGTCACGTTGTACTTCGAGCGCACGCCCGACTCGTTGAGGCCGACACCGCGGATGAACTTGGGCGGGTACATCTTGGCGATCGCGAAGTCGTCGTCGAAGCGGATGAAGTCCAGCATCCGCCCGCTCACGAGGTGCGCGACGCGCTCGCCGGCCTCGCGCTCGGGGTAGATCACGTGATTCGCGCCGACGCGGGCGAGGATCTTGCCGTGCGACTGCGAGACGGCCTTCGCCCAGATCTGCGGGACCTTCAGGTCGACGAGGTTCGCGGTGATGAGGACGGATGCCTCGATCGACGAACCCGACCGCGACGACGGCGACCTGGAAGTCCTGGGCGCCCACCTGCTTGAGGGCGTCGATGTTCTTGGCGTCGGCCTGCACGGTGTGGGTCACCCGCTCCGACCACTTCTGCACGAGCTCGAGGCTCTCGTCGATCGCGAGCACCTCGCGCTCGAGCCTGTCGAGCTCTCCCGCGCAGGCCGCGCCGAATCGTCCGAGTCCGATCACCAGGACAGGGGCATCGCCCCTGATGCGCTCAACCAACGATCGGCCTTTCCACGGGCAGCGAGTAGAGCTGCGAACGGGATGTCGCGGCCACGGCCGCGGCGAGTGTCACTGTACCAATGCGTCCCATGAAGATCGTCGCCGCCATGACGTAGACCGCCGGGTCCGACAGCTCGGCCGTGAGACCGGTCGACAGACCCACGGTGCCGAACGCGGAGATGACGTCGAAGAGCACGTCCGCGACATCGGCCTGGCTGATCTGGGCGATCGTGATCGTGGACAGCGCGCAGATCGTCGCGCCCCACGCGACGACCGAGAGCGCGACGCGCTGCACGTCGCTCGGGATGCGGCGGCCGAACGACTCGACCGACTGACGGCCCTTGGCCTCGGAGATCACGGCGAGGGCGAGTACGGCGAGTGTCGTCACCTTGATGCCGCCGGCCGTGGAGGCCGAGCCGCCGCCGACGAACATCAGCATCGACCCGACGACGAGCGACGAGCCGTACAGTTCGCCGATGTCGACCACGGAGAACCCGCCGGATCGCGTCATCGCAGACAGGAAGAAGGCCTGGAAGGTCGTGTCCCAGGCGTTCATCGATCCGAACGTCTTGGGGTTGTTGAACTCGAGAGCCAGGAACGCGCCCGCGCCGGCGAAGAACAGCAGCGACGGTGGTGATGAGCGTGAGCTTGGCGTGCAGCGTCCAGCGGCGCACGTGCCAGTAGTGCTTCCACAGCGTGTAGATCACCGGGAAGCCGATCGAGCCGAGGAAGACGCCGGTCATCAGCACGGTCAGCAGCGACGTAGTCGTCGGCGAACGGCACGAGCCCGCCCGACGTTCGGCGTGAAGCCGGTGTTGGTGAAGGCCATCGCGGCGTAGAAGGGCGCTTCCCACAGCGCCTCGAGGGGGCCGATGCCCGCCGATCAGCAGCGAGGGGATACAGCATCAGGGCGATGACGCCCTCGATCACGAGGGTCGAGAGGGCGACCGTCCGCAGCAGCACGCCGACCTCGCCGAGGCGCACGGTCTGGCCCTTCGTTGACCGGCCCGCCGTGCGAGCGCAGCGGGATTCGTGTCGCTCGCGGCGATGAGCTTGGCGCGCAGGCCCAGGCGCTTGGAGATCACCAGGCCCAGGATCGACGCGAGCGTGAGCACGCCCATACCGCCGATGTTCACGCCGATGAAGATGATGACCTTGCCGAAGCGGCGAGAACGTCGTGGCGATGTCGACGGTCGTCAGGCCGGTGACGCAGATCGTCGAGACCGCGGTGAAGAGCGCGTCGGCGAGCGGCAGGCGCTGCCCGGCGTTCGTCGCCGCCGGCAGCGACAGCAGCGCCGTGAAGAGCAGGATCAGGGTGACGAAGACGGCGACCGCGAAGCGCGCGGGCGAGGAGGTCGTGCGTGACCGCACGTAGTCGAATGCCCGCCGCGGAGCGCTGCGCAAGACGAACGGCGAGCGGTCCTCACCCGATGATGAGGTCTTGCGGCGACCCGGAGCACCGGTGACGCGCCTGCCCTCCGACATGCACGTCCTCCCTGCTGCGGCCCTCTGCCGGAACGTCCATCATGGTACTCCGGCGGGTGCGCGGCTAACCTAAGCACATGGCGGACATCTTCGACGTGATCGCGGACGGCACCCGCCGCGACATCCTGCAGCTCCTGCTCGATCGCTCTTCCGCCGGCGAGCGCGGCACGAGCGTGTCGCACATCGTGCAGCAGCTCGGCGTGAGCCAGCCGACGGTGTCGAAGCACCTCAAGGTGCTGCGCGAAGCGCACCTCGTCTCGGTGCGCGAAGAGGGCCAGCACCGCTACTACAGCCTCTCCTCGGCGCCTCTCGACGAGGTGGACGACTGGCTGATCCCGTTCCTCGACGACGGGACGGATGCCGATGCCGACCTCGCCGGCGCGTCGATCGCTCCCCGACTCGGCCGCGCACGCCGCCGACGTCGTCGGCCGGGCGGCGGCATCTGCCAAGCACGCCCTCGAGAGCGCGCTGAAGAAGCTCCCCGGGCGCTGACGCGGCTCAGCGGCGCCCGGCCTTGCGCCGGAACAGCCACGCGCCCCACGCGACCGCGACGGCGAGGATGCCGAGGCACCAGCCGAGCGCCCACCACGGCTGAGTGCCGAGGGGCAGACCGAACAGCAGGCCGCGGATCGTCTCGATGATCGGTGTGATCGGCTGGTTCTCGGCGATCCCACTGCAGCCACGACGGCATCGTCTCCACCGGCACGAACGCGCTCGAGAGGTAGGGCAGGAACAGGATGATGAACCCGTAGCCGCTCGCCGCCTCGGGGCTGCCCGCGGCCAGGCCGATCGCCGCGAACAGATACGTGATCGTCAGGATGTACAGCGCGATCACACCGACGGCGGCCATCCAGCCCCACGGGCCGGCGGTCGGTCGGAATCCCACGAGCAGGGCGACGCCGATCACGACACCGGTCGCGAGCCAGATTGCGGATCAGGCTCGAGATCACATGGCCGGTCAGCACTGCGCCGCTGCGCAGCGGCATCGTGCGGAAGCGGTCGATGATGCCGGTCTGCAGGTCGCGCGCGACGTAGACGGCGGTGGAGGCCGCACCGAAGCCCGCGCACAGCAGGATGATGCCGGGCACGACATAGTCGACGTACCCGCCGCTCGGATCGAGCGCCCCGCCGAAGACGAAGGTGAACAGCAGCATCAGCATGACCGGCAGCATGATCGCCATCAGGAGCGACTCGCCGTCGCGCAGCGAGTGCAGCAGGCTGCGCCTGACGAAGACGGACTCGGCGGTCGAGGCCCGTGATGCGCGGACGGATGCCGGCTCCCGGGGTCGGGCCGAGCGCGGGCGCGGTGGGGTTCACGGTGGTGGTCATGGCTGCTCCTGCAGGGTCGGTGAGGGTGGGGGAGCCCGCGGTGAGCGAGAGGAAGACGTCGTCCAGACTCGGCCGGCGCAGGGTCGACCGTGCCCTCCGAGCCCGATTCGTCGAGCACGTCGAGTGCCCGCCGCAGGCCCGAGACCGTGCCGTCGGTCGCGACATCGCGCAGCAGCTCGCCCGCGCGATCGCGCAGTTCGACGGTTTCGCCGCCGAGGCGGGACTTGAGCTCGTCGGGGGTGCCGCTCGGCGACGATGCGCCCGCCGTCGATCACGGCGATGCGATCGGCCAGCTGATCGGCCTCCTCGAGGTACTGCGTGGTCAGCAGCACCGTGGTGCCGGCATCCGCCAGCCCGCGGATCACGCTCCACAGTTCTCGTCGACTGCGCGTGTCGAGCCCGGTGGTGGGCTCGTCGAGGAACAGCACCGTCGGGGTCGACGACGAAGCTGAGCGCGAGGTCGAGTCGGCGGCGCATGCCGCCGGAGTAGGTCGCCACGCGGCGCCGCGCCGCGTCCGTCCAGGTCGAATCGACCGAGCAGCTCGGCGGCTCGCTGCTTCGCGACGCGACGGAGTGAGCCCGGAGAGCCGAGCCGAGCATCATGAGGTTCTCCGCGCCGGTGAGCATGTCGTCCACGGCCGCCGACTGGCCGGTGAGGCTGATTCGCCGCGTGACCTCCTCTCGCCGGGTGACCACGTCGAACCCGGCGACGCCGCGCGCGACCGGCGTCGGGCTGCGAGAGCGTCGTCAGGATGTTGATCGTGGTGGTCTTGCCCGCGCCGTTCGGCCCGAGCAGTGCGAACACCTCTCCGGCGGCGACGGTGAAGGCGAGTCCCGACGAGGACGCTCTGTCTGCCGAAGGACTTTCTGAGGCCGTCGACCTCGATGACGGGGGGCATGGCCGTTCCTCTCTGAGAGTCACCTCAACCGTGTACGTGCGAAACTGTTTATGACCATAACAGACTGTTTACGTGATAAACAGTCCTAGGATGGTGGCGACGAAGGGTGGCTTCATGCCCGAAGACGCAGACCTCGAACTGCCGCGCGGTGTCGCGCTCGCGTGGGGCGTCGCCGCCGACCCGCAGCGCGGGCCGAAGCGTGAGATGAGCGTCGAGAAGATCGTCGAGGCGGCGGTCGAGCTGGCGGATGCCGAGGGCCTGGGCGCCGTCTCGATGGCCGCTGTGGCGGCGCGCCTCGGATACACGCCGATGTCGCTGTACCGCTACGTGAGCGCGAAGGACGACCTGCTGCTGCTCATGCAGGAGGAGGCCACGGGCCTGCCACCCGAAGCGGACGCGGAGGCGACAGGGTGGCGCGAGCGGCTCAGGGCGCTGTTCACGCGCGATGGTGGGCACCTACCTGCGCCACTCCTGGATGCTCGACATCCCGATCACCGGATCGCCGATCACGCCGAACAGCTCGGCATGGATCGAGGCCAGTCTCGTCGCTCTCGCCGAGACGGCACTCACGCAGGAGGAGCGGGTCGCGGTCACCCTGCTGGTGACCGGTCAGGCGCGCTGGTACGGCACGGTGCTCGCCGGCTACGCCTCGCAGGCCCGCACCACGGGGATGTCTCCTGAGCAGATCACCGTCCACGAGGCCGCGCTCTTCGACGCGCTCATCAGTGCAGACGGGTATCCCGCGCTGCGCGAGGCGGTCGACGCGGGTGTGTTCGTCTCCGAAGAGGACCCGTTCCAGTTCGGGATCGAGCGGATCCTCGACGGCGTCGCCGCCTATCTCGATGCGCTCGCGGAGGGCGGACGACCCGCGGGTCGTCCCACCTGGCTCGTCCTGGAGGATGCGGACGTCGTCGCCGACAAGAAGGTCCGCGAGGCGCAGAAGGCCGTGCGGGACGCCGAGAAGGCCCTTCGTGACGCGCGGAAGCTGGAGCGCGCCGCCGTCCGCGATGCCCGCGAGCGGCGGGCGCGGCATCCGTCGGCTTGACTCCCTGATTCCCCCAGCAGTCACACGGGTTTACACGCGTCGCACCAACCCCATAGAGTGAGCTCAGCACGATCCTGGGAAGGGGAGATCATGGCGGAACTGCCTGATGTGCGCTTCCTGACGGTGGCGGAGGTCGCCGACATCATGCGGGTGTCGAAGATGACCGTGTATCGGCTCGTGCACGCCGGCGAACTGCCGGCGGTGCGGTTCGGGCGCAGCTACCGCGTGCCCGGAGTCCGCCGTCACCGAGGCTCTGCAGCGGCCGATCGCCGACGCCGGCTGAGCCCGGCGCGCCTGATAGACTGCCCAGAGGCATTTTCCGTTCTTGCCGTTCCCGGGCATGACTGCACGCGAGTGCAGGTAGCCCAGACCCCGACTTAGTGAGGTTTTCCGTGGGTTCAGTCATCAAGAAGCGCCGCAAGCGCATGGCGAAGAAGAAGCACCGCAAGCTGCTTCGCAAGACTCGCCACCAGCGCCGCAACAAGAAGTAGCGGCTGCGGGTATTTGATTCGCATACACCGAGCGCCTGTCCGATGGACGGGCGCTTCGTGTTTTGCTCGCGCCGCCGGCGCGGCATCCGTCGCCGTGAACTGCCGTCAGAATAGACGGATGAGAACGATCACGGTCGACCAGCTCCGCGCACGCGAAGGCGTGCCCCTCATCGATGTGCGCGAACCCGACGAGTTCGCCGCCGGGCGCGTTCCCGGTGCGGTCAACCTTCCGATGTCGCGCATCGGCGATCTGCTGCACGAACTGCCCGAGGGCGAGTTCGACGTGATCTGCGCGATCGGCGGTCGCTCGGGCCGGGTCGTGGAGGCGCTCGAGGCGCGCGGCTACTCGGCGACCAACGTCGAGGGCGGCACGAACGGCTGGATCGAGGCGGGCTTCCCCGTCGAGCGATGACCGAACTGACCCTGATCGGCAAGCCCGACTGCCACTTGTGCGATGTCGCGCACGAGATCGTTGACGCGGTGCTCGCCGACCTGCCCGACGAGGTCGCCGACCGGATCGAGGTGCGCGAGGCATCGATCGCCGACGATCCCGCGCTCTACGAGCTGTGGTGGGAGAAGATCCCGGTCGTCCTCATCGACGGGCGCCTGCACGGCCATTGGCGCGTCGCGCCGGATCGCCTGCGGACGGCGCTGCTCGACGCCGTCGGCTGACTACTTCTCGATCTCGACGATCTCGGCCCCGGGTGCGTTGTTCTTCACCGATTCGATGCCGCCCAGGGCGCTCGCCTTGGACGAATAGCCCTGACTGGTCGCGATGACCTGCCCGTTGGTGGCCTTGAGGTTGAAGCGCCAGTCGCCGCCCTTGTCGGTCCACAGCTCGAACTTGCCCGCCATCTGCCCACCCCTTTGCGTCGCGCGGCACCGTCGCCGCTGCTGTCACGCTAGCGGCCGCGCGGGGGAGGGGAAAGGGGTGCTCAGACGGTGAGGCGCCGGCGCAGCGCGGAGAACTCGCCATCGGTGAGACCGCCGGAAGCGAGGTATGCGGCGGAGTGGCCGTGCTCGCGCTCGACCCAGTCGAGCGCTTCGGTGATCGCCGCGGCGGGCGTCGCGGTGACGAGCGCGTCGAGTTCGAGAGTGCGCGGAACCCCCATCGCGGTGATCATCGCGAACATGCGCTCGGCCCACGCGCCCGACAGGTTCGCCTCCGACGACGCGTAGTCGGCGACCACGGCCGCGCGCTCGGTGCCCACGGCATCCAGCAGCAAGGCGATCGCCACTCCGGTGCGGTCCTTGCCCGCGGTGCAGTGCACGAGCACCGCGGCGGGGTCATCGGCGTCATCTCCCGCGGCGACGACACGGGCGAGCTGGGCGAAGACCGTCGCGCCGTGCTCGAGCATCGACACGTACAGCGCGCCGATGCCGGGCAGCTGTGCGAGGGCCGCCCGCACCGCGGCGGCGGCGGCATCCGGATCGTGCGCCTGCGCGCCCGCCTGCATCGCCTGCTGCGCCAGTCCGGTGAGCGCGCCATCAAGGAGCGCGAGCTCGACGATCTGGAACGGCCGGGTCGGCGGCAGGCGGTCAGGCGCCATCTGGCGCTCCATCGGCGTGCGGAAGTCGACGATCACGCCGATGTCGGTCGCCGCGAGCTCTTCGAGGCCGCGAGCGGTCAGGCCGCTGAGCGCATCGGAGCGGTAGAGCACGCCCGCACGCGTCGACCCGCCGTCACGCAGCGGCATGCCGCCGGTGTCGCGGAAGTTGAACGATCCCTCGAGGGACGCCTCCGCCACGGTCGCGCTCCGGCTACGGCGCGAGGCGCGTCGGACCGCGGAACAGGTACGTGACTTCGCGGATCGACGATTCGCCGAGCATGAGCATCAGCACGCGCGCCAGGCCCATGCCGAAGCCGCCGTGCGGCGGCACGCCGTAGCGGAAGAAGTCGAAGTAGAAGTCGAGGTGCTCCGGGTCGAGCCCCTTCTGCTTCGCCTGCTCGATCAGGATGTCGACGCGGTGCTCACGCTGCGCGCCGGTCGTGATCTCGACGCCGTTGTAGAGGAGGTCGTAGCTCTTGGTCAGCCCGGTCTCGTCGTCGCGCATGTGGTAGAAAGCGCGGATCTCGTGCGGGTAGTCGGTGATGAAGACGAAGTCGTGACCGGAGGTCTCTTTCACGTGGGCGCAGATCTGACGCTCGCCCTCGGGGTCGAGGTCGCCGTCGGTGCGCGGGATCTCGTAGCCGCGGGCCGCGACGATCTCGCGCGCCTCGGCCAGCGGGATGCGCGGGAACGGCACGGTCGGCGCCGTGACGGTCACGCCGAACAGCTCCTCGATCTCGGCGCCGTGCTTGTCGGCCACCGCGCCGATCGCGAAGGCCAGCAGCTCCTCCTGCATGCGGGCGACGTCTTCGTGCGAGTCGATCCAGCTGATCTCGGCGTCGATGCTCGTGAACTCGGTCGCGTGGCGGCTCGTGAAGCTCGGGTCGGCGCGGTAGACGTCGCCGATCTCGAAGATCTTGCCGAAGCCGGCCGACTGTGCCATCTGCTTGAAGAACTGCGGGCTCTGAGCGAGATAGGCCGTCTGCTCGCCGAAGTACTCGAGGGCGAACAGCTCGGCGTTGGACTCGGATGCCGACGACATGAGTTTCGGGGAGTGGATCTCGATGAAGTCGCGCTCGATCCACCACGTGCGCATCGCGTGCTCGAGCGTGGTCTGCACGCGGAAGATGAGGTTGTTGCGGCGCTGGCGCAGGTCGAGGAAGCGCCAGTCCATGCGCTTGTCCTGAGCGCTGTCGGCAGCGATCGGCGTCTCGGGCAGCGCGAGCGCGGCGATCTCCAGCGACCCGACCTTGATCTCGACGCCGCCGAGCTTGACGCGCTCGTCGTGCTTGAGCTCGCCGTGCACCGTGAGGAAGGTGCCGGTGGTCAGTGCGGAGATCGTGTCGGTGAGTGCGAGGGCATCGGCATCCTGCGGCTCGGCGCCTTCGACCGGTTCGACGGGCGGGCGCGTCGCCGGGTTGACCAGCTGCACCGCCCCGGTCTCGTCGCGGAGGATGACGAACTGCACCTTCTTCTGGTCGCGGACGGTCTCGACCCACCCCGAGACCGAGACAGGACCGTCGGGAAGGGACTGCAGCTGCTTCACAAGAACGCGTTCACTCACGAGGGGACAGTCTACGGGCCGCTGTTCACACGGCCCGCTCAGGTTCTGGACACCTCCGGTCGGTAGCCTCGCCACAGCAGCCTCGCCGATGTCGCCCGAGGGACCGCCTGACCCCAGGGAGCCCCGATGACTGACGTCCACACCTCCACGCCGAACGACGGCTCGTGGCTCACGACCATCGTCGACGCCGTGGTGTCGCTCATGGACGTGATCGGCCCGGCCGGCGCCGGCATCGCGATCGCGCTGGAGAACCTGTTCCCGCCGCTGCCCAGCGAGGTGATCCTGCCGATGGCGGGGCTCGCCGCGAGCCGCGGGTCGTTCACGCTTCTCGAGGCGATCGTCTGGACGACTCTGGGCTCGATCGTCGGCGCCTTCGCGCTGTACGGCCTCGGAGCGTGGCTGGGCGTCGGCCGCCTGCGCGCGATCGCGGCGCGGGTTCCGCTTCTGCATCCGGAAGACATCGACCGCACGGTCGCATGGTTCGGTCGTCACGGCGGCAAGGCCGTGTTCTTCGGGCGCATGATCCCGCTGTTTCGCAGCCTCATCTCCATCCCCGCAGGGATCACGCTGATGCCGCTGTGGAAGTTCGGTCTCCTGACGGCGGCCGGGAGCCTGATCTGGAACTCGATCTTCGTCTTGGCCGGCTTCTTCCTCGGCGAATCGTGGCCGGTCGTGGAGCAGTACGCCGACATCCTGCAGTACGTCGTGATCGCCGCCGCCGTCGGAGGCATCTCGTGGTTCGTGTACGCCCGGACGCGCTCGCTGCTGGCGGCCCGTCGCACGGTCGCCACCGACGACGGGGCCTGATCCGCATCCGGCCATATGGCGCACGCCGGCTCGCCTCTATGATGAGCGCGTGACGACGCCGCCTCCTGAGTACGCGCCCCCGCCCGGGCCCTACGGCCAGCAGCCGCCCGTCTACGGGCAGGCGGCGGGACCCTACGGCTACGCGGTGCCCCCGGCGCCGCAGAAGCGGCCGATCCGCACCTGGGACCTGGTGATCACGATCATCCTGCTGGTGCTGGACGGCGTGCTCGCGGCGATCATGTCGTTCTTCGGGTTCTTCCTGGCCATGGCGGGCGACTCCTGCGGTGCGCGCGACTGCAACTCGGACCTCATCGCCGTGGGGCTGATGGTCGCCGTCGCCCTCCCGTGGATCCTGCTCATCATCGTCGCCGTCGTCTCGATCGTGCTGCTCGTGAAGCGCCGCCTCGCCTTCTGGGTTCCGCTCGTCGGGGCCGTCCTGATCATCAGTTCGTGGTTCGTCGGCGCGATGATCGCCTCGGCGGGCGTGCCCGGCGCCCTCTAGCGCGGTCAAGAACATACAATCCCGCGACTCTCGCTCGCGGTAGCGTTCCGCGCATGGACGTCGATGCCGCAACCCAGACGATGATCGACAACGTGCCCGCCAAGACCGGCCGGTCGCTGGACGAGTGGTTCGCGATCGTCGACGCGGCGGGGCTCCAGAAGCACGGCCAGATCCTGTCCCATCTGAAGTCTGAATACGGCGTCTCGCACGGGTTCGCGAACCTGATCGCCGCACGCGCACTGTCGCGTGGTGAGGTGGTCACCGTCGACGGCATGGTCGATGCCCAGTACGCGGGGCGCAAGGCGCCGCTGCGTCCGGTGTACGAGAGGCTCCTCGCCGAGATCACCCGCTTCGGCCCCGACGTGGAGGTCGCACCGAAGAAGACGAGCGTCTCTTTTCGCCGGCGCAAGCAGTTCGCGCTGATCGAGGCGCCCAGTGCCACGCGCCTCCAGCTCGGGCTGAACCTCCGCGACGCGACACCGACGGCTCGTCTGCGGGCGGCCGGCGGCATGTGCACACACCGTGTGGACGTCACCTCGAGCGAGCAGATCGACGCCGAGCTCATCGGCTGGCTGCACGAGGCGTACGAGCAGGCCTGAGGCTAGGGACCGAGCGGCAGCTCCTCCAGCGGAACGAAGCTCGCTGCCTCGGGTCCGAACTCCCTGACACGGCGGTGGTACTCGGCCGGCGTCCAGCCGGTGAAGCGACGGAAAGCACGGATCACGTGCGGCTGATCGTAGAAGCCGGATGCCGCAGCCAGGCCCGCCCAGTCGGGCGCGGGGTCTCCGTGCTGCAGGGCGGTGACGAACGCGTGGAACCGCCAGAGCTGGGCGTATGCCTTGGGCGTGATCCCCACCGCCGCGCGGAAGCGTGAGATGAGCGTCCGATGCGCGACGCCTGCGGCATCCGCAAGACCGCCGATCGCCACGCCGGGTTCGCGCTGGATGGTCGCGATCGCATCGTCGACCAGGGCGTCCGCCTTTCGCGTAGTGCGCTGCACGCCGAGGAAGCGCGCGAACACATCGAGTGCGGCATCCGGCGAATGGGCGTCGCGCGCCTCGGCGACGAGCTCGTCGACTCCCGTCCACAGCACCCGCGCATCGAGCACGCGGCCGGCCAGCTCGGCGGGGGCGGCATCCGTCATCAACGGCAGGTGAGCCGGTACCAGCTCCGCGCCGACGTGGTGGATCGTCGGAGGCGACTCGATCACGAGGTACTCCGACTGGATTCCCGAGACGAAGGCGTCTGCGACGAGCGTCGCCTCGCCGCGCCGGTCGAAGAGTCGATACGGGCTCGACAGGTTGAGGATCACATGAACAGACGGCAGCGGCAGGATCTTCTCGAAGCGTCGCAGCGGCGTGGCCTCGAGCACCCACAGTCGCGACACGATTCCCTCCAGGCCGGGGGCGTGCGTCAGCGAGCCTGGTGTCTGGGGCGGAGCCCCAGGCAGGAAGACGCGCTCCTCGTAGATCACCCTCGTCACGCTAGCGCCCGGGGGTGCGCTCAGCCCGCCCACAGAACAGCCCACCGTAGACTGGAGGGGTGCCCGCCGACCGCCTTCATCTCGTGCGCCACGGAGAGGTTCACAACCCCCGCCGCGTGCTGTACGGGCGGCTTCCGGGCTACGGACTGAGCGCCGACGGACGACGGATGGCTCGCCAATCTGCCCAGTACGTGCACGGGCTCGGCCGACCGATCGGCGCGCTCATCTCCTCTCCCCTTCAGCGCACGCGCGAGTCGGCGGAGCCGTTCACCGAGCTGCTGGGCATGGAGCCGGTGATCGACGAGCGGGTGATCGAGCCCACGAACGTCTTCGAGGGCCGGCGGATGAGCCGCGCGCTGATGAACCCGATGAGCTGGCGGCACCTCTCCAAGCCCGAGATCCCTTCGTGGGGTGAGCCGTACACACAGGTCGTCGACCGCATGCAGGAGGCGATGCGCGACGCCTGGACCGGCACCGAGACCGGCGATGTCGTGATCGTCAGCCACCAGCTGCCGATCTGGGTCACCCACCTCGCGGTGGCCGGCCTTCCGACCCGCCACGATCCGCGCCGCCGCCGCTGCGCGCTCTCGAGCGTGACGAGCTTCGAGCTCGTGGGCGACGTGTGGCGCGAGACGGACTACGCAGAGCCGGCCTCCACGGCGGGCGCCGTCGATGTGGGAGCGGTCTGATGCGCGGCATCCGCCCTCTTTTCGCGAAGCGCGCCGCCGCCGTGCTGCTCGCCGGCGCGGTCGTGCTCACGCTCGCGGCCTGCTCGAACGACCCCCTCGCCGAGCAGTACCGCGCGGGAGACAACAAGGGCTACATCGCCGGCGACCGCAGCATCGTCGAGATCCCCCTCGACCAGCGCGGCGAGCCCGTGGAGTTCGCCGCGACGACCGAGACCGGGGCCGGCGTCACGAGCGAGGACTACCTCGGCGACGTGCTCGTCGTGAACTTCTGGTACGCCGCGTGCGGGCCGTGCCGTGCCGAGGCAGAAGATCTCGAAGAGGCCTACACGTCCTTCGCCGGCCAGGACGTCGCCTTCCTCGGGATCAACACGATCGACTCGGCCGAGGCCGCCGCCGCCTTCGCGGAGACCTACGGCATCACGTATCCGAGCGCGATCGCCTCCGAGACCCCGGCCATCAAGCTCGCGTTCGCCGAGAAGACCCCGATCCAGGCGACGCCGACCACGCTCGTGCTGGATGCCGAGGGCCGGGTCGCCGCGCGCATCATCGGTCAGCTGCCCGACCCCTCGATCCTCAAGACGCTCGTGCGCGACGCGCTCGCCGAGTCATCGCCTGAGGCGACGCAGTGAACCCGGGCGCGATCGTCGCCGACGGCGCCCTCTGGCTCGCCCTGCCGATCGCAGTGCTCGCCGGTCTCGTCTCGTTCCTCTCGCCGTGCGTGCTGCCGCTCGTCCCCGGGTATCTCGGGTTCATCGGTGGCGCGGTCGCCCCGCGGGCTCCCGTGAATCGGAACAGCACACGGGGTTCGGAGGGTCCCACGGACGGACGAGCGGATGCCGCGGCGGTCGCGACCGCGACCGACATCGAACCGTCGCGGGGGCGCCTCCTCGGCGGCGTGCTGCTGTTCATCGCGGGGTTCACCGTCGTCTTCATGGCCGTCAACATCCTGGGCGGAACGGTCGGGCGCTTCTTCCTCGAGTACGCCGAGCCGATCACCCGCGTGATGGGCGTGGTCGTCATCCTGCTCGGGCTCGTCTTCATCGGGCTGTTCGGCTTCGCCCAGCGCACCTTCAAGCCCCAGGTGCGCGGAAACGTCGGTCTCATCGGCGCGCCGCTGCTGGGACTCGCGCTCGGCATCGGCTGGGCGCCCTGCATCGGCCCCACGCTCGGCGCGATCCTGGCGATGTCGTGGAACTTCGGCGATCCGGTCCGGGCGGGGCTCCTCGGTCTGGCCTACTCGCTCGGCCTCGGCATCCCGTTCGTCCTCATCACGCTCGGGTTCGGCTGGGCCACCCGTTCGGTCGGGTTCCTGCGTCGTCACATCCGCACCGTGAACATCATCGGCGGCGTGCTGCTGGTGATCCTCGGCATCCTGATGGTGTCCGGCGTCTGGACCGACCTCATGGCGCAGCTGCAGGGGGTGTTCCTGAATGTCCCGCTCCCGCTCTGACGGCTCCGGCGCGGCCACCGAGGGCACGCTGCGCCCGGCCGATCACGCCGACTCCGCAGCGCCGGCGGCATCCGAGGACGTCACCCAGCCCGCGCTCGGGCCGGTCGGCTGGCTGCGGTGGGGCTGGCGGCAGCTGACGAGCATGCGCACCGCGCTGGTGCTCCTGCTGCTGCTCGCGATCGCGGCGGTGCCCGGATCGATCGTGCCGCAGCGCAGTGCCGACCCGAACGGCGTCAGCCAGTACTTCGCGGACAACCCGGATCTCGCGCCGATCCTCGACAACCTGCAGCTGTTCGACGTCTACACCTCGATCTGGTTCTCGTCGATCTACATCCTGCTGTTCATATCGCTGATCGGCTGCGTGATCCCGCGCACGAAGCACCACTGGAAGGCCCTGCGCGCGCGGCCGCCGCGCACGCCCGCGCGCCTCGAGCGCCTCACCGACTTCCGTTCGTCGACGGTCGCCCTGCCGGCCGGCGCGGATGCCGCGGGCTCGGCCGCCACCGCGATCGACGTGGCCGCCGATCAGCTCCGTCGCGGTGGCTACCGCGTCGAGCGGTACGACGCGCGCGGCATCCTTTCGGTGTCGGCCGAGCGCGGGTACGTGCGCGAGACCGGCAACCTCGTCTTCCATACCGCTCTCATCGGCGTGCTCGTGGCGGTCGGCGTCGGCGGCGGGTTCACGTACACCGGGCAGGGCGTCATCGTCGAAGGCGGCACGTTCGTCAACACGATGCTCGACTACACCTCGTTCAACCCCGGCCGCTTCGTCGACGAGGAGACGCTCACGCCGTACTCGCTGACGCTCGACGAGTTCAGCGTCACGTACCAGCCGGCGGGGGAGCAGGGCGCCGGGCAGGCGGGCGATTTCATCGCGCACCTGACGACCCAGATGGCCGGCGGTGAGCCGGCGCAGGGCGAGGTGCGGGTGAACCACCCGCTCGAGATGGCCGGCGACCGCATCTACCTGATGGGCAACGGCTACGCGCCCACGATCACGATCCGCAACGCGGATGATGTGGTCGTCTTCTCCGAGTCGGTGCCGTTCCTGCCCCAGGACACGAACATGACCTCGCTCGGGGTGATCAAGGTGCCCGACGGCATGCCCGAGCAGCTCGGCCTCGTCGGCTTCTTCTACCCCACGCAGGCCCCGCTGACCACCGGTGCGTTCGCCTCGGCGTACCCCGCGCTGGTCAACCCCGTGATCACCCTCGACGTGTACGAGGGTGACCTGGGAATCGACGACGGCACGCCCCGCTCGGTCTACACACTCGACACGGGCGCGATGACGCAGCTGACCGGCCGCGCGATCGACGTCGCATCGATCGAGCTCGCTCCGGGCGAGACCGCCGATCTGCCCGACGGCCTCGGGTCGATCACGTTCGAGAACGAAGCCCCGGCCGGTGCCGATGGGTACGACCAGTCGGTCAAGCGCTTCGTCTCGCTCTCGATCCACCGCGATGCGGCGGCGACATGGGTGCTGGTCTTCGCGGTGGTCTCGCTGCTGGGCCTCCTGGCCGCCCTGTTCGTCCCGCGACGTCGGCTCTGGGTCAAGGCGACGGCACACGACGGCGCGCTGCACCTCGAATACGCCGGCCTGGCCCGCGGCGAGGACCCCGCGATCGGCGCCGCCCTCGATCAGTTCGCCCAGCGGCACCGCGAGGCCCTGGACCCGCTGCTGCGCGAGCAGATCGCGACGCCCGCGGCGACCCCGCCCGCGAAGGCCGCTCAGCCGGGCCCGGCCGATCCGCCCCGCGTAGACTGAGGACCATGGACGGCACCCTCACGCTCGACTCGGTCTCCGTGCTGCTGGTCTGGACCGCGATCACGATCTACGCCCTCGCGTTCGTCGCCTACGCGGTCGACCTCGCGCGTCGCGGGGCGAGCGCCGTGGATGCACAGGATGCCGTCACCCGCGATCGCGAACTCGTCTCGGTGACAGCCGCCGGTGCTTCGGCAGGCGCGCCGGACGCGGCATCCGTCCCGGTCTCCGCCGGTCGCGAAGCCAACACCCGCCTGCGCGATCAGGAGCGTGCCGCCGAAGCGACCCTCGACGCGCGCCCGGGCGACCGGCCGAAGCTGATGTGGGCACGGATCGGCACATCGCTCACCGTGCTCGGACTGCTGTTCCACATCGCCGGCGACGTCACCCGCGGCATCGCCGCCGGACGCGTTCCGTGGTCGAACATGTACGAGTTCGCCCTCACCGGCACCATGCTGATCGTCGCGGTGTACCTCGTTTCGCTTCTCCGCTACGACCTGCGATTCCTCGGCTCGTTCATCACCGGGCTGGTCGTGCTGCTGCTCGGCGGCGCGGCACTGGCGTTCTACGTCGAGATCTCGCCCCTGATGGACCCGCTCAAGAGCGTCTGGCTCGTGATCCACGTGTTCGTCGCGTCGCTGGCCACCGCGCTGTTCGCGCTGGCCTTCGGACTGTCGGTGCTGCAGCTGATGCAGGCCCGCCGGGAGCGCAAGACCGCCGCGCTGGCGGATGCCGCGACCGAGGTCGTCGCCTCGGCCAAGACGGGTCCGAGGTTCCTGCGCACCCTGCCGGGCAGCGACGCCCTGGAATCGATCGCATACCGCTTCGCGATCCTGGGCTTCATCTTCTGGACCTTCACCCTGATCGCCGGATCGATCTGGGCGAACGACGCATGGGGCCGCTACTGGGGCTTCGACACCAAAGAGGTCTGGACCTTCGTCATCTGGGTGCTGTACGCGGGCTACATCCACGCGCGCGCGACGCGCGGCTGGCGCGGCTCGCGGTCGGCGTGGCTCTCGATCATCGGCTTCAGCGCGGTCCTTTTCAACTTCACGATCGTGAACATGTTCTTCAAGGGTCTGCACGCCTACTCCGGCCTGAGCTGAGCCGGCGGCACGCCGTTCCGCCGCGTGCGGGAAGGCATTGACAGCGCGTGCGCACGGGTCTAACTTGTGACACGGATGAACGCGTTGACTTGGGGGTCGCGCAGAGTAAGCCGGTTCGGGGGAGCCGCAAGAACGCGGACGAGGGTGTGCCGGCGCTTTGTCAGAGTTACGACTTCGGGGCAGGCGTCATGATCACGGCAGACAGCGGTGAGCGCATGGGGTGCGCGCCGTTCGGAATCCGGTCTGTGCGCGCGCACGCCCCGCGGCCGAGCTTGCTCGCGAAGCGCCGGGCTGGTGGGCGCACCCACGTTTTGGGGCGGCACGTCCGCGCGCACGGTTTCACCGACTAGGCCTGTTGTCGAGGGCGTTGGGGCGCCCTCGGCAACTGCTTCGCCGCGTTTCTACGCCGGAACCGGGGAGACCGCCAGAAGGTCGCGCGAATGCGCCACTCGTCGGCGTGCCACCGCGAACGTCGTCGCGACGAACGCGAGGCCCGTCCAGATCAGCAGCCCGGCGATCCCGGCGCCGATGCCCGCGGTGTCGGTCAGCGCGGCCAGCATGCCGTTGTAGGCGGGCGCGGTCGGCAGCAGCGCAGCAGCGTCGGACAGCGCGCCCGGCACCGTCGAGACCACACCGGTCGCGACGGCCAGCACGCCGACCAGCGCCGCGAGCCACCGCCCCGCGCCGCCGAAGACGGCCACCAGCGCCTGGTTGACCGCGGCGAACGCGACACCGGCGGTCACGCACAGCGCGGCGAACAGCGACCACTGCGCCCAGTCGTACGACGCCGCGAGCTGGACGACACCGGCCACGAGCAGTCCCTGCACCGCGCCGAGCGCGGCGGCCGGCAGCAGTCCGCGGAACGCGAGCAGCGCCGAAGGCGCGCGTGAGGTGAGCGCACGGCGCGAGGCCGCCTGCAGCGCGACGAAGGTGCCGAGGCCGCCGAACCACAGGGCCAGGGTCGCCAGCAGCGGCACGGCCGAGGCGCCGAAGAGGGACGAGCCGATACCCACGGTCGTGACCGGGTCGGCGACGACGCTCGCGAGGCTCGTCGCGTCGCTGTCCGAATACGAGGGCACCGCGGTGGATGCCTGATCCAGGCCGTCCGCGAGCGTCGCGGTACCGCTGGCGAGCTCCGTGATGCCGTCGGCGAGAGAGGTCGCGCCGGCACCGCTCTGGTCGATGCCGTCGGCGAGCTGGGTGGCGCCCGAACCCAGCTGGGCGGCGCCGGACGCGGACTGCGTCGTGCCCGACGCGAGCTGTGAGAGCCCCGACGCGAGGGACCGGGTCTGCCCCGCGGCCTCCGTCAGCCCGGAGCTGGTCTGCGACGTCAGCTGCTGGATTCCGCTCGCGGTCGGCGTGGCGTAGCCGCTCGCGGTCCCCGCGCTCGTTGCGGCGGCGACGGCGTCTCCGGCAGCGGAGCCGGCGGTCGCGGCTGCGGCGCCGAGGCTCGTGCAGAAGTCGTCCGACCCGCCCTGAGCGAGGCACTCGGCGCTCAGACCCCCGAGGGTCTGCGCCAGTCCGCCGACTTTCTGCGCGAGGCCGGCGGTCTGGGATGCGGCGGTGCCGGCGAACGTGGCGCTGGCCTGAGCGGCTCCGACGAGCTCCTGATTGTTCACCTGGGCCGCGGCAGCGTCCAGGCCGTCCGCGAGCTGCCCCGCGCCGCTCGCGGAGGCGGCGGTGCCCGACGCGATCTGATCGAGGCCGGACGCGAGGGCGTCGGCACCGGTGGCCAGGCCCGATGCGCCGTCGCTGAGCTGCGTGGAGCCGTCCGCGAGGGCGGTCGCGCCGTCTGCGGCCTGCGTGGCTCCGTCGGCGAGCTGCTGCGCGCCGGCGGCGGCGTCACCGAGCTGGTCGCCGAGCGTGGTGAATCCGAGGAAGACGTTCTCGAGATACACCTCCGACAGCTGAGTGCCGAGGATGGATGCCGCCGCCGCGGTCACCTGCGCGGTGATCGCGTCGTCCACGACCTTCGAGTCGGGCGGTGTCGACACCTCGATCGTCGCCTGCTCGGGCGTGCCGCCGGGAGCGGTCGAGGTCGCTGCCGCGGAGAAGTTCGCCGGGATGGTCACGACGGCCTGATACGTGCCGTCGGCGAGGCCGGCCGCGGCGTCATCGGCGTTGGAGATCGTCCAGTCGAGGTTGCTGGCGATCTCGTCGGAGCCTTCGACCAGGCCCGCGGTGAGCTGGCGGCCCAGCGGCACCAGCTGGTCGTCGATCGTGACGGGCTCGTCCTCGTTCACGATCGCGGCGCTCATGTTGTCGAGGCGCTCGGCCGGGTTGTACAGCGCGGCGACGAGGATGCCGCCGATCAGCACCGGCAGCAGCAGCACGCCGATCAGCGTGAGCCAGGTGATGGGGCGCCGTGAGCGGGCGCGTTCGATGGGGAGAGTCATGCGTGCACCTCAGTCGTGGGAGCGGCAGCCGGGGCCGTGGCGTCGCGCCGGGGAGCGCCCGAAGGCGCGGTGATGTCGAGAACGGGGGATGCGGGCCAGCCGGCCTCGGAGAGCAGGGTCTGCGCGGCATCCGGATGCGTCGATGCCACGACGAGCGACAGCCCGGGTGTCGCGGCCGCCGCATCGCGCAGCGCGGCCGCGGCCTGATCGTGAGTGGATCCGGGCAGGAGTGCGTCGAACCCGTCGATCACGAGGATGCGGGGGCGGCCGCCCAGAGCCCGGCGCAGGTCGCGGACGGGCTGCGCGGAGCCCTCGAGGAGCGCGACGCCGACGTGCGCGCGCACCCAGGCTTCCCGGCCCGGGAGCAGGTGCCCCCCGACGCGGGCCCGGCCCTCGAGCGCGGCGCGACCCGCGAGTGCCAGCAGGAGCGCGCGTGGCCCGCGCGCATCCTTCGCGGTGATCACCAGCGCACCGCCCGGCTCCACCCGCAGCGCCACGTCATCGACCAGGCGCACGTCACCGGCGCTCACCCCGACGCCGTCGGCGACGACCGCGGCCGTCGTGTTCGGCTCGGGCCAGTCGGTCAGGGCGAGCTCGCGCTCGACGGCCTCGCCCTCGATGTCGAAGTGGGGGAGGGTCCGCTGCGAGCCACCGGGGCAGCCACCAGGCCCTGTCGCCCAGCAGTGCCATGACGGCGGGAGTGAGAGTCATGCGCACCAGGAACGCGTCGATGACGATGCCCACCGCCAGGCCGAGGGCGATCGGCTTGAGGGATGCGTCGCCCTCGGGCACGAAAGCGGCGAAGACCGCGAACATGATGAGGGCCGCCGCCGTGACCACCCGGGCCGACGAGGTGAAGCCCGACCTGATCGCGCCCAGGGCGATCGCGTGGGCCTCGGCGCGGGTCGCGCCGTTCTTGCGGGAGTGGACGTAGTCCTCGCGCATGCGCGAGACGAGGAAGACCTCGTAGTCCATCGCGAGCCCGAACAGGACGCCCATGAGCACGATCGGCATGAAGCTGATGATCGGGCCGGTGCGGGTGACGTGCAGCAGCTCGGCCAGCCAGCCCCATTCGAACACCGCCGCGACGACGCCGAACGCCGCCGCGACCGAGAGCAGATAGCCGAGGGCCGCCTTGATCGGCACCGCGATCGAGCGGAACACGATCGTCAGCAGCACGAGCGAGAGTCCGACCACGAAGACGCCGAACGGGATGAGCGCCGCCCCCAGCTGGTCGGAGATGTCGATCGCGACCGCGGTGAAGCCCGTGACGCTGATGTCGATGCCGTATTCGTCGAGCCAGCGATCGTGCTGGTCGCGCAGCTCGCGCACGAGTTCGGCGGTGGCCGGGTCGTCGGGGGCGGTCGTGGGCACGAGCTGGACGATGCCGGTGTCGGCGGTCTCGTTGGGCGTCGCGAGGGCGACCAGCTCGACCCCGGGAAGGCTCTCCACGTCGTCGGCGAGGTCGCTCATGAGCCCGAGCGGGTCGGTCGACGTCACGATCGTGCCGGTGAGGATGATGGGTCCGTTGAAGCCCGGACCGAACTCCTCGGCGACCAGATCGTAGCTCTGGCGCGCTTCGCTGTCTTCGGGCAGCATCCCGGCATTGGGCAGGGCGAGGGTGAGACTCGCGGCAGGGATCGCCATGATGCCGAGCGTGAGCACGACCGCGACCGTCGTGACGATCGGGTGCTTCGTCACCATGCCGACCCAGCGGGTGGCGAACCCCGGCCTCGGGGCGGCGGCCTTCTTCTTCGCCCGCTTCGGCCTGCCCGCGACGCGCCCCTTGAGGAATCCGAGCATCGCCGGGGTCAGGGTGAGCGCGACGAGCACCGCGATCGCGACGGCGACCGCCGCGGCGATGCCCATCGTGGTGAGGAACGGGATGCCGGCGAACGAGAGTCCGATCAACGCGATCAGCACCGTCACGCCGGCGAACACGACCGCCGATCCGGCAGTGCCGGTCGCGCGCGCGGCGGATTCCTCGGGGTCCACTCCCGCGCGCACCTGGTCCTGATGTCGCGCGACGATGAACAGCGCGTAGTCGATGCCGACCGCGAGCCCCAGCATGAGCGCCAGCAGGGGAGTGGTGGAGGAGATGCTCGCGAAGGCCGTGGACAGGAAGATCAGTGCGATCGACAGGCCGACGCCGATGATCGCGGTCAGCAGCGGGAGTCCGGCGACCACGAACGAGCGGAACGTCACGATGAGCACCAGGAGGGCGATCAGCAGTCCGATCGCCTCGGTGATCGTCACACCCGGAACGGAGACGGCGAACAGGTCGCCGCCGAGCGCGACTTCGGATCCTGCCGGCAGGTCGTCGCGCAACTCTGCGGCGACGTCCTGCAGCGCGGTCTTGGTGCCGGGCGGAACATCGGTGGCCTGGCCGTCGAACTGCATGCGGACGATCGCGGCGTTGCCGTCTTCGGAGACCTGTCCGTTGACGATCTCGCTGAACGGATCGGTGACGGCGAGGATCCCGTCGAGGTCTTCGAGTTCGCCGATCGTGTCGGCGATCGCGGTCGAATACGGTTCGCCCTCGATCGGCGCGTCATCCGCGGTGACGATGATCATCTGCGCCGACGTGCCGCTGGCCTGCGGGAACGTGCGGTTCAGCTGCTCGATGCCCGCCTGAGATTCCGTGCCGGGGATCGAGAACGAGTTGTCGGTGCCCTGTCCCAGCGTCACAGCGCCCACGCCGGCGATGCCGAGCAGCAGCACCCAGGCGATCAGGACACGCCAGGAGTGGCGGTACGACCATCGGCCGAGCGCATACAGAAGAGTGGACACAGCGCCTCCGCGGAGAGAACCGACTATCAGTGGTCAGACAGGATGGATACAGCGCTGTATCGGATACATGAGTGTATCGTAGAGCGCGCCGCGGGTCTCAACCTGAGTACTGCGTGTGTGTTTCGACTGGGCGACCGGGTCCGGGAAGAGGAGTGATGACCGACACCGTCAATCTGAACTCGAACGCGTCGACCTCGCGCCGCCGCGAGGCCACCCGTCAGAAGCTGCTGGATGCCGCCGCGCAGGTGTTCGCCGAAGAGGGTCTGGATGCGGCATCCGTCGAGGCGATCTGCGAGCGCGCCGGATTCACGCGTGGCGCGTTCTACTCCAACTTCGAGACCAAGGACGAGCTGTTCCTCGAGCTCGCCGGGCGTGTGGCGCGCGAGCGCGTGGATGCGGTGCGCGAACGTGTCGCGAAGCTCGAGACCGAAGGCGGTCTGCACGACGTCGCCACCGACGCGCTCGCGGTCGTCGAGGAAGTGCTCGACGTCTCCGGCGACGACCGCCTCGCGATCCTGCTGATGAGCGAGATCCGCATCCACGCGCTGCGCGATCCGCAGCTGGGCACGGCATATCTCGCGCAGGATGCCGAGATGCGCGCGAGCGTCGCCCAGATCATCACCGACATCGGGCTGGCCAAGTCGCTGCGGTTCCGCATGCCCGCCGACGACGTCGCGCGCCTGATGCTGACCGTCTGGGAGAGCGAGTCGGTCCGCGGCACGATGGCGGGACTGGACTACGAGGCGGTGTGCCGCCGCACGAGCGAGGAGCTCGCGCGCGTCGCTCAGCTCGTCATCGAGCAGCCCGAGGCCTGAGGCGCGTCAGCCGCCGATATCGGCCGAGCCGCCATGGCGGCAGACACGGGGCTCAGCGGGGGGAAACGCGGGGCTCAGCGCTCCCGAGTGAGCTCGGAGTGGCAGCGGGCGATGCGGGCGTGCCACCATTCGCGGCGATCGTCGGATGCCGCGTGCGCATCCAGCAGCGAGGGCTCGGGGGTGACGCGGCCGACCGGCAGCGCCCCGTCGCGCGGCAGGAGACCCGGTGAGACGACATCCGCCGCGAGGAGCGCCGCCGTTCCCAGCCCGCAGTCGTAGTCGAGCTCGGGCAGGGCGGCCGCCAGGGCCACGCCCATCGCGAGACCCACCGACGTGTCGAGCGCACTCGAGACGACGGCCGGCAGCCCCGCCTCGGCGACGATCTCCAGCGCGCGGCGCACGCCGCCCAGCGGCTGCGCCTTGACGACGATGATGTCCGCGGCGCCGGCGCGTGCGACGGCGATCGGGTCGGCGGCCTTGCGCACGCTCTCGTCGGCCGCGATCGGGATGCCGAGGTACTTCACGCGCCGGTGCAGCTCGGCGAGCTCGTCGATCGATGCGCACGGCTGCTCGACGTACTCGAGGTCGAACTCCGCGAGGGCGTGGATGGCATGCTCGGCCTCATCGAGGTTCCATGCGCCGTTCGCATCGACGCGGATCCGACCCTCGGGCCCCATGATGGCGCGCACCTCGCGCACCCGGGCGACGTCGTCGGAGAGCCGCTGGCCGGGCTCGGCCACCTTGACCTTGGCGGTGCGGCATCCGTCGAAGCGTGCGAGCACTCCCGCCACGGCGGCAGTGTCCACCGCCGGCACCGTCGCGTTGACCGCGACGACATTGCGCAGCGCCGCGGGGAGTCGGCATCCACCCGTAGTCGATCGCCGCCGCGAGCCACGCCGCGGCCTCGGCGTCGTCGTACTCGAGGAAGGGGGAGAACTCGGTCCACCCCTCGGGGCCTTCGAACAGCACCGCCTCACGGACCTCGACGCCGCGGAAGCGGGTGGCGAGCGGCAGGGAGACCACCCGGGCCGTCGAGAGCAGGTCGGCGAGGGAGGGGAGGGATGCTGCGGCGTCGGTGCTCACGGCTCCATCATGCCCCGTGCGCCCCGTGCCCTGCCGAAGCCCGGCTCGTCACGGGCGCGCCGACAGGAGCCGTTGCGGTCGGCGTGTCGGGACGGCCGGGCTTTCGGAGTCGGCACGCAACAATGTGCGCTTGACGATAGTGTGTGACGCACAGTACAGTGTGATCCATGAGCGAGACCGAAGCACTCGAGACCCACCTGCAGGAGCTGCGCCGCGGCACGGCGGTGCTCGCGTGCCTGCGCCTGCTCGAACAGCCCGGCTACGGCTACGGCCTGCTCGAGGAGCTCAGTGCGCGCGGGTTCGAGACCGACGCGAACACGCTGTATCCCCTGCTGCGCCGGCTCGAGAAGCAGGGGCACCTCACGAGCGAGTGGAACACCGACGACGCGCGTCCTCGCAAGTTCTACCGCACGAGCGCCGCGGGCTCACGCCTCGCGGCCGCACTCACCCGCGACTTCCAGTCGATCGCCGCGGCGATCGACGCCCTTCCCGGCACCACCCAAGAACACGAGGACTGACATGAACACGACATCCCTCACCGACCGCTACATCGCCGCAGCGATGCGCACCGTTCCCGAGAAGCAGCGGGCCGACCTCGGCGCCGAACTGCGCACCTCGATCGACGACCAGATCGATGCGCGCGTCGATGCCGGCGAAGCCCGCGATGCCGCCGAGCGTGCCGTGCTCACCGATCTCGGTGACCCCGAAGCGCTCGCCGCCGGCTACACCGAGCGCTCGCTGTACCTGATCGGCCCGCGCTACTACCTCGAGTGGTGGCGCCTGCTCAAGATCCTGTGGTGGATCGTCGTGCCGCTCGCGGCACTCGGCATCGCGCTGGGCCAGGTGCTCAGCGGTGCCGCGTTCGGCGAGATCATCTCGAGCGCGGTCGTGGGCGCGTTCACCGTCGCCCTGCACATCGGGTTCTGGGTCGACGCTCGTCTTCGCGATCCTCGAGCGCAACCCCGGCACGTCCGCGCTCCAGCGGAACGCGCTGACCAAGGACGGGCCATGGGCGACCTGGAACGTCGACCAGCTGCCGGAGGTGCGGCCGGCGCGGAGTCGGGGTGGCCGATCTCGTCGGATCGCTCGTCTTCCTCGGGATCGCCGCGATCGCGGTGCTCTGGGACCAGCTGATCGGGTTCGTCCGCGTGGACGGCGAGCCGCTGCCGGTGCTCGAACCCGGGGCTCTGGCCATGGTGGATCGCGGGCCTGCTCGCGATCATCGCGCTCGAGGCGATCTTCGCGATCGTGCTCTTCAGAATGCGTCGCTGGACGCCGGTGCTCGCGGTCGTGAACGCGGTGCTCGCCCTCGCGGTGGCCATCCCGGCGCTGGCGCTGCTGGCACAGGGGCAACTGCTGAACCCGGAGTTCTTCGCCGAGGTGATCCCGCCCGACTCCGCAGCCGAGGTGTTCGGCGTGCTCTCCGCGATCACCGGCTTCGGCATCGTGGTCATCGCCGGGTGGGACATCATCGACGGCGTCCTGAAGACCTGGCGTGCGCTCGCGCGCCGAACGCGGGTAGGCGGGGCGGCCCGCCCCCCGCTCGACGCTCCTAGGCTGGAATCCATGCTTCTCGACACCCCCGTGCGCCTCGGCGTCCAGCTCCAGCCCCAGCACGTCACCTACCCCCAGATGCGGGATGCCGTGCTCCGCCTCGAGGAGATGGGCGTGGACATCCTCTTCAACTGGGACCACTTCTTCCCGCTGTCGGGAGACCCCGACGGACTGCACTACGAGTCGTGGACCATGCTCGGCGCGTGGGCCGAGCAGACGGAGCGCGTCGAGTTCGGCGCCCTGGTGAACTGCAACAGCTACCGCAACCCCGACCTGCAGGCCGACATGGCCCGCACGATCGACCACATCAGCGCCAAGGGCGGCGGCGAGGGGCGGTTCATCTTCGGAACCGGCTCGGGCTGGTTCGAGAAGGACTACGACGCGTACGGCTACGAGTTCGGCACCGCCGGCTCACGCCTGGACGACCTCGCGGACGGTCTCGCCCGCATCCACGCCCGCTGGGATGTGCTCAACCCGGCGCCGACCCGCAAGATCCCGGTCATGATCGGCGGCGCCGGTGAGCAGAAGACCCTGCGGCTCGTGGCGCGCTACGCCGACTACTGGCACAGCTTCGTGCGCCCCGATGCGCTCGCGCACAAGGTGTCGGTCATCGAGAAGTGGGCCGAGCGCGAGGGCCGCGACACGTCGAACCTCATCATGTCGAACGAGCTGCAGCGACGCGGCGAAGATGTCGCCGACGGGCTGTACGCCGGTGGCGTGCGCCTGTTCACTCTCGGCTTCCCCGGCCCCGACTTCGACTACGACCACGTCCGCTCGTGGCTCGCGTGGCGCGACGCCAAGAACGGCTGACGCCCGCCGGGTTTCGGCGCGTGACGCCCGGCCCGGGGCGGCGCCGTCTGCGCGGTTAGAATCGCGCGGTGACCGACCCGTCCGCCGCGCCCCGCTACGCCCTCGACCTCGAGGGGATCGCGCGCCCGCCGCGCGCTCAGGCGCTTCTGGACGCGCTGCGCACCCGGGTCGTGATCGCCGACGGTGCGATGGGCACCCAGCTCCAGGAGCACGACCCGACCCTCGAGGACTACCAGCAGCTCGAGGGCTGCAACGAGATCCTCAACGTCAGCCGCCCCGACATGATCGGTGCGATCCACGACGCGTACCTCGCGGTCGGCGTCGACGCCGTCGAGACCAACACGTTCGGCGCGAACTGGTCGAACCTCGGCGACTACGGCATCGAGGACCGCATCACCGAGCTCGCCGCGGCGGGCGCCCGCATCGCGCGCGAGCGCGTCGAGGCGGCCGAGGCCCGCGACGGGCGGGTGCGGTGGGTGCTCGGCTCGATGGGCCCCGGCACGAAGCTGCCGAGCCTCGGCCACACCACGTACGACCACCTGAAGCAGACGTTCGCCGAGCAGGCCGAAGGCCTCATCGACGGCGGCGCCGACGCGTTCCTCGTCGAGACGTCGCAGGACCTCCTTCAGACCAAGGCCGCGGTCAACGGATGCAAGCAGGCCATCGCGAGCCGCGGCATCCGTCTGCCGATCTTCGTCGAGGTGACCGTCGAGACGACCGGCACGATGCTGATGGGCAGCGAGATCGGCGCGGCGCTCACCGCGCTCGAGCCGCTCGGCGTCGACGCGATCGGCCTGAACTGCGCGACCGGGCCCGCCGAGATGAGCGAGCACCTGCGGCACCTGTCGAAGCACTCGACCGTGCCGGTCGCGTGCATGCCGAACGCGGGCCTTCCGGTGCTGACCGCAGCCGGCGCGCACTATCCGCTGAGCCCCGAAGAGCTCGCGACCGCCCACGAGCAGTTCGTGCGCGAGTTCGGGCTGGGTCTGATCGGCGGATGCTGCGGCACGACCCCCGCGCACCTGAAGGCCGTGGTCGAGAGGCTTCGCGGCTCCGCCGCGCCGCAGGCCCGCCAGGCGGCGCCCGAGCCGGGTGTGGCCAGCCTGTACCAGCACGTGTCGTTCCAGCAGGATGCCTCGTACCTCGCGATCGGCGAGCGCACGAACGCGAACGGGTCGAAGGCGTTCCGCGAGGCGATGCTCGACGAGCGCTGGGACGACTGCGTCGAGATCGCGCGCAACCAGATCCGCGTCGGTGCGCACCTGCTCGACGTGTGCGTGGACTACGTCGGCCGCGACGGCGTCGCCGACATCCGCGAGGTCGTCTCGCGCTTCGCGTCGGCATCCACTCTTCCGCTGGTGATCGACTCGACCGAGCCCGCGGTGATCAGGGCCGGGCTCGAGCTGATCGGCGGCCGCCCGGTCGTCAACTCGGTCAACTACGAGGACGGCGAGGGTCCGGCATCCCGATTCGGGCGCATCATGCCGCTCGTCAAGGAGCACGGCGCGGCCGTGATCGCGCTCACGATCGACGAGCACGGCCAGGCGCGCACCGCGGTCGACAAGGTGCGCATCGCCTCGCGGCTCATCGACTCGCTCGTGGGGGAGTGGGGCATGAAGGTCGACGACATCATCGTCGACTGCCTGACCTTCCCGATCGCGACCGGACAGGAGGAGACCCGCCGCGACGCGATCGAGACGATCGACGCCATCCGGCAGATCTCCGCGAAGTACCCCGGCATCCAGACCACCCTCGGCGTCTCGAACGTCTCGTTCGGCCTGAACCCGGCCGCGCGCAGCGTGCTCAACTCGGTCTTCCTGCACGAGGCCGCCGAGGCGGGCTCGACCTCGGGCATCATCGACGCCGCGAAGATCGTGCCGCTCGCGCTCGGTGCCCGACGACCGGCGCAAGGTCGCGCTCGACCTCGTCTGGGATCGCCGCGAGTACGACGCCGACGGAAATCTCACCTACGACCCGCTCGCGGCGATGCTCGACCTGTTCGACGGCGTCGACAGTGCCGCGCTGAAGGACGCCCGCGCCGCCGAGCTCGCCGCACTGCCCGGTGAACGAGCGGCTCGAGCGCCGCATCATCGACGGCGAGGCGAAGGGCCTCGAAGCCGATCTCGACCTCGCGCGCGCGGGCGGGCTCAGCGCCCTGCAGATCATCAACGACCACCTGCTCGAGGGCATGAAGGTCGTCGGCGAGCGGTTCGGCTCGGGCGAGATGCAGCTGCCGTTCGTGCTGCAGTCCGCCGAGGTGATGAAGACCGCCGTCGCGCTGCTCGAGCCGCACATGGAGAAATCGCAGCGACGCCGGCAAGGGCAAGATCGTGCTCGCGACCGTGCGCGGCGACGTGCACGACATCGGCAAGAACCTCGTCGACATCATCCTCACCAACAACGGCTACGACGTCATCAACCTCGGCATCAAGCAGCCGATCGCCGACATCATCGCCGCGGCCGAGGAGCACGACGCCGACGTGATCGGCATGTCGGGGCTGCTGGTGAAGTCCACGGTCGTCATGAAGGAGAACCTGCAGGAGCTGCAGGCGCGCGGGCTCGCGACGCGGTGGCCCGTGATCCTCGGCGGCGCGGCGCTGACCCGCGCGTACGTCGAGGACGACCTCGCCTCGCTGTTCGACGGCGAGGTGCGCTACGCCGCGCGACGCGTTCGAGGGGCTCGCGCTCATGGAGCCGCTCGTCGCGCTCTCGCGCGGCGCCTCGCCCGAGGAGGTCGCGCTTCCGCCGCTGAAGAAGCGCATCCACGCGGCCGGCGCTCGCGCTCACGCTGACCGAACCCGAGGCCATGCCGGGGCGCTCGGACGTGGCATCCGACAACGCCGTGCCGACCCCGCCGTTCTGGGGCACCCGCATCGTCCGCGGCGTCGCGCTCGCCGACTACGCCGCGTTCCTCGACGAGCGCGCGACGTTCATGGGGCAGTGGGGGCTCAAGCCCGGCCGCGGCGAGGACGGACTCACCTACGAGCAGCTGGTCGAGCACGGAGGGCCGGCCGCGGCTGCGGTACTGGCTCGACCGGATCCTCGCCGAGGGGATGCTGGACGCCTCGGTCGCGTACGGCTACTTCCCCGTGGTGAGCGAGGGCGAAGACCTCGTGGTGCTGCACCACGGCGACGACCCGGCCGGCGTGCTCGGCGCGCCCGGGACTGCTGGCGCCCGACGGCGGCTCGGGCGGACCGGTCGGGCACCGAGCGGCTGCGCTTCACCTTCCCGCGCCAGCGCCGCGACCGCCACCTGTGCCTGTCGGACTTCGTGCGTTCGCGCGAGTCGGGGCAGATCGACGTGCTGCCGGTGCAGCTCGTCACCGCCGGCGCGAACATCGACTCGGTCACCGCGAAGCTGTTCGCCGAGAACCGCTACCGCGACTACTACGAGCTCAACGGACTCGTGATGCAGCTGACCGAGGCGCTCGCCGAGTGCTGGCATGCCCGCATCCGCGAAGAGCTCGGCTTCGCCGACGAGGACCCCGACGACACGGCGGGGCTGTTCAAGCTGCAGTACCGCGGGGCGCGCTTCTCGCTCGGCTACCCCGCGTGCCCCGACATGGAGGATCGCCGCAAGGTCGTCGAGCTGCTGCGCCCCGAGCGCATGGGTGTCGAGCTCAGCGACGAGCTGCAGCTGCATCCCGAGCAGTCGACCGACGCGTTCGTGTTCCACCACCCCGAGGCGAAGTACTTCTCGGTCTGAACCTTCGCGGGAGACAGCCGTGTCTCACGTGCGGTGGGTGGTGGCGGTGCGCGGGACTGACGACGCGCGTGACATGGGCGGGCCGACCGCGACTCACCCGCGGCTGCGAACGCCGGTGAGTGACGGATGCCGCGGCCCGCGGCATCCGCGCCGATCGGTCGGCGCGACCGGCGTGACCGGCTTCGCCCGGCGCAGCGCGCTCAGGATCGCACGACCCACGACGAGGATGCCGACCACGGTCGTGATCGCGCGGAGGGTGTCCCACGTCGCGGTCGACGTCACGAGGGAGTACACGAGGAAGCTCGCGAGGTTCGTCGCCAGGGGCGCGCCGGGTTCGTAGGAGATGCCGGTGCCCGCGCCGACGGCGAAGGGCCAGAACCACAGGTTCATCACGAGCCCGAACGCGTACGACGCGACGATGCCGTAGAGGCACAGCATCCCGATCTCCGCCCACCCGCGCAGGCGGGGCAGGAGCCCCGCGCACGCGCCGACCCAGCCGCACGCGAACATCTGGAAGGGCGTCCACGGGCCGATCCCGCCCCACATCACCGACGACAGGGCGATCGTCAGCATGCCGAGCAGCAGGCCGAAGCGTGCGCCGAAGGCCCGCCCGGCGAGGATCAGCAGGATGAAGACCGCCTCGACCCCGCCGACGCCGGTGCCGACGATGCGGATCGCGGCGCCGATCGCGGCCAGGGTGCCCAGCAGCGCCAGCGTGTGCGCGGAGCGCACCGTGCCGTCGAGCAGACCGAGCACGACGAGCGCGGCGAGCGGCAGCAGCGCGATCGCCACGACCGGCACCGCCGCCTGCGCCTGCGCGGGCAGCGCCGTCGCGACGAGCGGCCAGCAGAAGGCGGCGAGAGCGGCGACGTTCGCCGCGAGCAGGGCGAGGAGCGGGAGCCCGAGCCCGGTTGCCGAACCAGCGGTGAGCAGAGGGCGTCATGCCGTATTCAGGCTGGATGGAATTCGACTCCGAGAGAGGGCCGGAAACTCGCGCGACGACGACCGCCCGCTTCGTCTCAGCCTGAGTACGGCTCAGGGCCGAGGCCGGCACCGCCTCGCCGAGTCTGCCGTCGGCCATCGGCACGAGGCGGTCGGCGAGGGCCGCGGCGAAGTCCGCGTCGTGGGTGGCTACCAGGATCGCCGCTCCCTCGTCCGCGAGCGTCGCCAGCGCGGCGGCGAGAAGGTCGCGGGCGGCGGCGTCCAGCCCGCGGGTGGGTTCGTCGACCAACAGCACGCGCGGTGCCGACGCGAGCTGCAGGGCCAGCGCGAGGGCACGACGCTCGCCGACGGACAGATCCCGCGGATGCTGCGCGGTTCGCCTCGCGAACGCCGGTCACCCTCCGCATCCAGCGCCGAGGAAGCCCGCGAAGTTCGCGACGGTGCGGCCGGCGACAGCGCACCGCGCGCCGATCCGCGCGGCGGCACTCGGCTGCGACGGTGTCGCAGACGAACAGGTCGTCCGACGCGTCCGGGACGAGCGCGACCGGGCGCGATGGGCGTCGGCCCGCCATCTCGGCACCGTCGACCGTGACATCGGCCCCGGCGTCCGGTACGGCGAGGGCGGCCAGCAGGCTCGACTTGCCCGCGCCGTTCGGCCCGACGAGCGCGACGATCTCGCCCGAGCGCAGCGGTGAGCGTGGCGTGATCCACGGCGAGCGCGTCGCCATGCCGCACCGTCAGGTCTTTCACGCGCAGCACCGGCGCGCCGATCGCATGCGACCGCGGGTATGCCCCGATGGCGGGCGATACCTCCTCGCGCGTCCTCCACGACACCGTCGCGAATGCACAGGAAGCGGTCGGCCATCTCGCGGAACTCAGCCGTCCGGTGCTCGGCGACGACGACGCACACGCCCGCCTCGTGGGCGAGGGCGTCCAGCAGATCGCACGATGCGCCGGCGGTACGCGTCGTCGAGGTCGGCGAGCGGCTCATCCACGAGGAGCAGGATCGGACGCTCGACGATCGCGGCGGCGATCGCCACGAGCGTCGCCTCGCCCGCCGAGAGCCCCGGCAGCCGCCGGTCGAGGAGGGCGGTGATCCCGACCCGTCGCGCCACCTCGTCGACACGGGCCGCGACGATCGTCGGCGAGACGCGGCGCAGCTCCAGCGCGAGGCCGATCTCGTCGCGCACCCGCTCGGTCGTGAAGCCTTCTCGCGGATGCTGCAGCACCACCCCGATCCGCTGCGCGGTGTCGCGGGGCGGCACCTCCACCCGGTCGTGGCCGACCACCCGCACGGTGCCGGTGACCGCTCCGCCGTCGAGGTGGGAGTGCAGGCCGCTGAGCGCGCGCAGCAGCGTCGACTTGCCCGCCCCGGTCGCCCCGGCCACCACGGTGAGGGTCCCCGGCGCGAGCGACAGGTCGGCGACGCGCACCGAGCCGCCGCTCCCGTGCGAGAGCACCGCATCGCGCATCTCGACGGGCACGGCGCAGTCGCCGTCGACCGGCCGGCCGGCCAGGCCCCGCAGCTCCAGGGCCGCCGCGACCGCGGTCGCCCGCTCGAGGGTGCGCGCCAGCACGGGGGCGAGCATCCGCATGCCGCCGCGCTCGCCGCGCAGTCGCTGCGCGAACCGCACGGAGCGCACGGCCTCCGCCAGGCTCGGCAGCGTCGCCCACGCGACCGCGAGCGCTCGCGCGATCCCGCGCAGCGGTCCGCTCCGTGAGCCCCGGGCGAACAGGCGCGAGATGTCCCACAGCGCGTTGAGCACGCCGAAGGCGAGGATCACCAGGGCGATCGGCAGCGCGCTGGCCGCGGCATCCCACAGCCCGTCGACCGTCGCCGGTCCGAACATGACGACGTGCGCGAACGGTGCGGGCAGCCGCACTTCGGGCAGGGGGAGCACGACGGCGCCGGACCCGTCCGCCCCGTGGAAGAGGACCCGATAGACCACCCGGACCGCGACGAAACCGGCGGCGAGGGCAGCCGCCGCCTTCAGCGGTGCGGGTCGGAAGCTCACGCTGCCACGGGGGTCACGACGTCGGCGCTGCCGGTTCGCCGTTGAGGGAGAACAGCAGGGCGATGCTCTCGCCGGGCTGCAGCTGCAGGGTCGACAGGCCCTCCTCGGCGTAGGCCCACTCGCCACCGGCAGGCTGGACCCACAGCGACCAGTAGGCGAACGCGGCGGGCATCGACGCGCACGTCTCGAAGTACTCGGAGCCGTCTTCGGCCGTCAGCGCGAGGTCTTCGGCGGGCACGCCGTTCACGCGGCAGACGACCTGGTCGCCGTACTCCTCCGTGCCCTCGGTCTGCACGGCCGCGATCGAGAGCGCGTCGGCCGCTGCGATCGCCTCATCGGTCGTGACGCAGAACTCCTCGACCGTCGAGCCTTCGAGTGCGGAGCCGTCGACCACGATCGTCACCCCGGCGTCGCCCTCGCACGGGCCGGTCTTGATCTCGGAGGTCGACCCGGCGGGCGAGGCCGAAGCGGAGGTCGATCCGGCGGGCGTGGAGCTGCAGGCCGCCAGGGCGAGCAGCAGGGCGGCCGCCGCGGCGGCCGCGAAGGCACGAGGGGTCGAATTCACCGCTCCAGCGTAGGACGGGTGCCCTCTTGTCGCCCGCCGCATGACGCTCTGCGACAGGCGAGGCCGCCGTAGGCTGTGCGGGTGAGCGTTTCCGAGTTGTTCGACGAGAACGAATGGATGCCGGCCCCCGGCGCCGAGGCGTATACCGACATCACCGCGCACGTCTCCACGGACGGCCGCATCGCCCGCATCGCGTTCCACCGCCCGGAGGTGCGCAACGCCTTCCGCCCGCACACCGTCGACGAGCTGTACCGGGCGCTCGATGACGCACGGCAGGACCCCCGCATCGGCGTCGTGCTGCTCACCGGCAACGGCCCCAGCGCGAAGGACGGCGGCTGGGCCTTCTGCTCCGGCGGCGACCAGCGCATCAGGGGGCGGTCGGGGTACCAGTACGCGGATGCCGGCCCCGCGGGCGCCGATCCGGCCGACCCGGCCTCCAAGCGCGACCCGAGCCAGTCGGCCCTCGGGCGCCTGCACATCCTCGAGGTGCAGCGCCTCATCCGCTTCATGCCCAAGGTCGTCATCGCCGTGATCCCCGGGTGGGCCGCGGGCGGCGGGCACTCGCTCCATGTCGTGTGCGACCTGAGCATCGCCAGCCGCGAGCACGGGCGCTTCAAGCAGACCGACGCGGATGTCGGCTCGTTCGACGCCGGCTACGGCTCGGCGTACTTCGCGCGGCAGATCGGGCAGAAGTTCGCCCGCGAGGTGTTCTTCCTCGCCGAGGAGTACTCGGCCGAGCGCGCGTACGAGATGGGCGCCGTCAACCGCGTCGTGCCGCACGCCGACCTCGAGCGCGAAGCGATCGCGATGGCGCGGACGATCCTCACGAAGTCGCCCACAGCGATCCGGATGCTGAAGTTCGCCTTCAATGCGGTGGATGACGGCATGGCCGGCCAGCAGGTGTTCGCGGGCGAGGCCACCCGGCTCGCCTACGGCACGGACGAGGCCGTCGAGGGACGCGACTCGTTCCTCGAGAAGCGCGAACCGGACTGGTCGCCGTACCCCTGGCATTACTGACGATGAGGCTCGAACCCGTCATCGGCGACGACCCGCGGGAGATCCTCCGGGGCCTCCGTGGCGCGCTGCACGGTGCCGGGCCCGCGCTCGGACTGGGCCTCGTGAACGACCTGCCCGCCGAGGTGCGGGCGGGCACCGCGGTCGTGGTCACGACCTCGGGATCGACCGGGGTGCCCAAGAGCGTCATCCTCAGCCGGGACGCCCTCACCGCGAGCGCGCTCGCGACCGCCGCCCGCATCGGCGACGGCGCGTGGCTGCTGGCCCTGCCGCCGAGCTATGTCGCGGGCCTCCAGGTGCTCGTGCGTTCGATCGTGGCGGACCGCGAGCCCGCCTGGCTCACCGGCGCCTTCACGGCGCAGGCGTTCTCGGCCGCCGCGCTCATGATGCTCTCCACCGAGCACGGCGAGCGCGTCCCCACCTACACCTCGCTCGTTCCGGCGCAGCTGACGAAGCTGCTGGATGCCGCGGACCACGACAGCACGGTGCTGGCCGCACTCCGCTCGTTCGAGACGATCCTGGTCGGCGGGCAGGCGATCGCCGCCGTGACGCTCGAACGCGCGCAGGATGCCGGGGTCCGCGTCGTGCGCACGTACGGCTCGACCGAGACGAGCGGCGGATGCGTCTACGACGGCAGGCCCCTGCGGGGCGTGTCGGTGCGCATCAGCGACGGCGAGGTGCTCGTGGCGGGGCCGACGCTCGCCGAGGGCTACCTGGGCGACTCCGCGGCGACGGATGCGGCATTCGTATACGACGACGACGGCCGGCGCTGGTATCGCACCGGCGACGCGGGCATCATCGAGGACGACGTGCTGCGCGTGCGGGGCAGGATCGACAACGTGATCGTCTCGGGCGGCGTCAACGTGTCGCTGGATCGGGTGGAGCGGATCGTGCGCACGATCCCCGGTCTCGAGTCGGCCGTCGTGGTGGGCGTCTCCGACGATCGCTGGGGTGAGGCGTCGGTCGTGGTCGTGCCGCGCGGTGAGGCGCTCCGGCGCAGCGAGTCGGTGCAGCTGGCCGAGGCGCGCGCGGCGGTGGCGGAGCAGATCGGCGCCCACGCCCGCCCGACCCGGCTCGTCCTGGTCGACGACCTCGCCACGCTGCCGAGCGGCAAGCCCGATCGGGAGACGATCCGCGCGGCCGTCGCCGCGCTGCACTGAGGGGCGAACCCGCAGCACACCGTAGGATGACTGCTCGTGGCAGGCACCCCCAGCAAGAAGCGCAAGCGTCCCGGTCCTCGCAAGCAGCCCCCTCGCGGCAACCCGCAGAAGGTGCACGAGTCCCGCGACCCTCGGCATGTCGAGAACTCGAAGGCGACGGCCGGCGACTGGATCGGCGCCGCCCGGCTGAGGACGCTGCCCCTGGCCGTCACCCCGATCCTCATCGGCACCGGTGCCGCGATGATCGTGGACGGGCTGTTCCACTGGGTGATGGCACTGTTCTGCCTCATCGTCTCGGTGAGCCTGCAGATCGCGGTGAACTTCGCGAACGACTACAGCGACGGCATCCGGGGCACCGATGATCACCGGGTCGGCCCTGCCCGGCTCACGGCGTCGAAGAAGGCCTCTCCGCGCGCCGTGCTCACGGCCGCGCTGATCTTCTTCGCGATCGCCGCCGCCGCGGGCCTTGCCCTCGTCATCCGCAGCGAACAATGGTGGCTGCTGCTGGTCGGCGCCGCCTGCATCGTCGCGGCGTGGTTCTACACCGGCGGCAAGAAGCCCTACGGCTACTACGGTCTCGGCGAGCTGTTCGTCTTCGTCTTCTTCGGGCTCGTCGCGACCGTCGGCACCACGTACGTGCAGGTGCTGGCCGTGCCGCAGGAGGCGTGGTTCGGCGGGGTCGGCGCGGGCCTGCTCGCCTGCGCGGTGCTGCTGGCCAATAACCTGCGCGACATCGATCAGGACCGCGCGGCGCACAAGCGCACGCTGACCGTGCTGATCGGCCGGCGCGGCACGAGGATCCTGTTCACGGTCTTCATCCTCGTGCCGTTCGCGATCGCGGCGTACCTGGCGCTGTTCTACCCGATCGCGTGGCTCACGCTGCTCGCGCTGCTCGCCGCGCTCCCGGCGATCCTGATCGTCTGGACCTACCGCCTGCCGCGCGAGCTCATCGTCGCGCTGACTCTCACGTCGCTGACCTCGGTCGCCTACGGCGCGTTCCTGCTCTGGGCGTTCATCGGCTGAGCCCGCTCACGCGTCGGGCGCGCTCTTCTCGCCCGCGCCGGCGGTCTCGTCGGCCGCGGCATCCTCGACGTCCTCGTCGGAGCGCGCGCTGCGGGACTGCTCGCGGCGCTCGGCGAGCCCGGAGGTCACCTCGGTGAGCGGGCGCCGCAGGAACAGCAGCGACAGGCTCAGCCCGATGAGTGCGGCGAAGACGGCCGCGAGCCAGTACAGCTCGCGGAAGATCGGGAAGAGCATGAGGATGCCGAAGGGCACGAGGAAGGCGAGCAGCCTCAGCACCGAGTACAGGACGGCGGAGCGGGCTTTCACCCTTCAATCGTAGATCGCCGGGCGTCTCGGTCCGGTCACGGGCGGAGCCCGCGCACGGATTGCGCGCCTAGGATGGAACCGTGCCTAGAGTGCTGCTGATTCTGGCGCTGGTGCTGACCGCTTTCTGGGTCTACACCATCGTCGACTGCAGTGTGCAGCCTGCCAGCCGGCACCGCGGCGTGAGCAAGCCGATCTGGATCCTCATCGTGGTCTTCCTGCCCGTGCTGGGCGGTCTGCTGTGGCTGACGGTCGGGCGGGTGCGCCGTTCCACGATCGTCGCCCGTCGCGCGCCCGACGACGACCCCGAGTTCCTCGAGAAGATCGGCACGCTGAGCGATCAGGACGAGCGGATCCGCCGTCTCGAAGAGGAGCTCGCGCTGCTGGACGCCGAAGACGACGATCCGCGCTGGGCCACTCCCGGCGCCGCAGGCCCGACCGGTGCGCCGGCGGCCGGCACGCCGATCAGCGGATCGCCCGCGGCCGGCGCCCCCGAGGCGCCCTCCCGCGGCACCGACCGTCCCGCTGAAGGCGACGACGACACCCGCGGCCAGCGCGGCGCCGTCGGCTAGTCGTGGCGGAGGAAGACGACCCTCGGTCGCGCCCGTCGCCGGCGACGGATGCCGCAGCCGCACTGCTGTGCGCGCTCGTCGATCTCGGCATCCGGCACATCGTCCTGAGTCCGGGTTCGCGCTCCCAGTCGCTCGCCCTCGTCGCCGCCGAACTCGAGGCCCGCGCGGCCGTGCGCCTGCATGTGCGGATCGACGAGCGCGTGGCGGGATTCACCGCCCTCGGGATCGGTCGCGAGTCGCGGATGCCGGCGGTCGTGATCTGCACGTCGGGCACCGCGGCGGCCAACCTGCTGCCGGCGGCGCTCGAAGCGCACCACGCCGGCGTGCCGCTGCTGCTGCTGACCGCCGACCGGCCCCCCGAGCTGCGCGGGGTCGGGGCGAACCAGACGACACGCCAGCTGGGCATGTTCACTCCGAGCACCCGGCTCGAGGCCGACCTGCCGGTGCCCGAAGCGACCGACCCCGAGGGCGACGGCGAGCAGAGCCTCATGCTGCGCCAGGTCGCCGCCGACGCGGTGGCCGCCGCGCTGGGTGAGGGCACGCGGGCGCCCGGGCCGGTGCATCTGAACCTCCCGTACCGCGAGCCGCTGGGGGGCGACCTTCCGCGCTGGCTGGGGGTGCCGACGGCGGAACTGACCGCGGTCGCCGAAGTCGACCCCGATGCCGCCCCGACCGACGAGGTGACCGAAGAAGAGGCCTCGGGAGCGCTGTATCAGGGCGGCGGCGGAATCGGCGAGGCCGACCTGCCGACCGAGCCCGATGATCTGCCGCATGTTCTGGAGCAGGGGCCGCGCACGATCGTGATCGCCGGGGCGGACGCCGGGCCGGATGCCGAGACCCTCGCGCACCTCGGAGCATGGCCGCTCGTGGCGGAGATCGTCAGCGGGGCGCGGTTCGGCCGCAACCTCGTGCACGGCTACCGCCGCCTGCTCGCCGATCCGCAGCTCGGCGGTCGCATCGAGCGCGTCATCGTGCTCGGGCACCCGACGCTGAGCCGCGAGACCTCGACCGTCCTGTCCGACCCCGAGATCGAGGTGCTGGCCGTCCGCGGCCCGGGCGAGCCGCTCAACCTCAACGGGGCGACGACCGCCGTCGACGCCGTCGCGGTGGGCCCGGGCGAGCCCGACCGCGCGTGGCTCGGCGCATGGCTGCAGGCCTCGCGCGCGGCATCCGTCGACCTCGCCCCACCCGCTCCCGACGCCGAGGGTCTCGCGTCGGCCGTGCCTGCCGAAAGGCTCGTCGCGATCCAGGCGGAGCTGGCCGCGATCCGTGCCCCACTCGACCGCGCGGCGCTCGTCGACGCGGTGTGGCGCGCCACCTGGCCGCACGACCGGCTGATGTTCGGCTCGTCGCGCCTCGTGCGGGTCGCCGACGCGGTGCTCGGCGGCAAGAAGGTGCCCGTGCACGCCAATCGCGGCCTCGCCGGGATCGACGGCACGATCGCGACCGCGACGGGGATCGCGCTCGCGTCGCAGACCGCCGATCGTCCGGGCGTCACCCGGCTGCTGCTCGGAGACCTCGCGCTGCTGCACGATGTGGGGGCAATGCTCCTGGCGCCCACCGAGGACGAGCCGCGCATCCAGGTGATCGTGGGCAACGACGGCGGAGGCACGATCTTCGACGACCTCGAAGTCGCGGGCGTCGCCGCTCCCCAGGCGATGGACCGGGTGCTCTACACGCCGCACACGGCCCGGCTCGAGCACCTCGCCGCTCGCGTACGGCTGGGAGTACTCGCGCGTCACCACGCGGGCGGCGCTCGACCAGGCGCTCACCTCGCCGGCCGGCGGGCGGCAGCTCATCGAGGTTCCTCTGACTCGCTGAGGCCGGCATCCGCCATGATGGGCTCCATGACCCAGAACAGCGAGAAGTACTGGTCGGGCGAGGTCGCCCAGCTCCTGCGGGCGGGCGACGGCTTCGTGCTGTCGGGGGTCGACCCCGACGCGACGCCGGGCTACTCCGCCGGAAAGGACGCCGCCGAGGAAGACCTGGCCGCCGGCGCGGGAGACCTCGACGAGCTGCAGGAGCGGCTGTACGCGCAGAGCCGCAATGAGGCGTCGGATGCCGCGGTGCTGCTGATCCTCCAGGCGATGGACTCGGCCGGCAAAGGCGGGATCATCCGCCACGTCGTCGGCTCGGTCGACCCGCAGGGCATCATGCTGACGGCGTTCAAGAAGCCCACTCCCGAAGAGCTCGCGCACGACTTCCTCTGGCGGATCGAGCAGCGGGTGCCGCAGCCGGGCTTCATCGGCGTCTTCGACCGATCGCAGTACGAGGACGTGCTGATCGGCAAGGTGCGCTCGCTCGCTCCGCCCGAGGAGATCGAGCGGCGCTACGGCGCGATCAACGCCTTCGAGAAGCGCCTGACGGATGCCGGGACGCGCATCGTGAAGGTCATGCTGCACATCTCGTACGACGAGCAGCGGGCCCGGCTCGAAGAGCGCCTCGAGCGCCCCGACAAGCACTGGAAGTACAACCCGGGCGACGTGGACGAGCGCGCGCAGTGGCCGCACTACATGGACGCGTACCAGACCGTGTTCGAGCGCACCTCGACCCCGGAGGCGCCCTGGTACGTCGTGCCGGCGAACCGCAAGTGGTACGCGCGCCTGGCCGTGCAGCACCTGCTGCTCGGCGCGCTGCGCGAGATCGACCCGCAGTGGCCGGTCGCGACGTTCGACGTCGAGGCCGAGAAGAAGCGGCTCGCCGCGACGTAGCGCACTGCGCGCTCGGTGCCGTAGCCCCTCCCTTGTCGACTTGCCGTATATGTCGGGTTCGCTTCGGCGTGTCGCCCACACATACGGCACGTCGACCGGGGTGCTTAGGCTGAGGCGGTGACCCGCTCCACCGACACCGTCCCGCGCTCCACCGATCCCGTCCGCCTCATCGCCGATGCCTACGTCGCGGAGCTCGCCGCGCACGAGCCCGACGCCGCGCAGGCGGCCGGGCTGCCCTCACCCGGACCCCTCGCCGACATCGGCCCCGACTGGCTGCAGCGCAAGTACGCGCTGCAGGGCGAGACCCTCGCCGCCCTCGACGCGGTGCCCGCCGAGGCCGGCGACACGAACCTGCGGGCGGCGCTCGCCGAGCGCCTCGAACGCGAGCGGCTGCTGTTCGACACCGGGTTCACCCCGCGGCTCGTGGCGGGTCTCGCGAGCCCCGTCCACCTGATCCGCTACGCGATCGAGGGCCTCACGCTGACCGCGGATGCCGCCGGCGACGAGCTCGTCGCCCGGCTCGAGGCGGTGCCGCACGGCGTCGCGCAGTACATCGACGCGCTCCGGTGGGCGCGCGACAACGCCGATCGCTTCACCGGCACCGGGGTCGCGCCGGTGCGCCAGCTCGACACCCTCGCCGAGCAGCTCGACCTGTGGATCAGCGCCGACTGGTTCGGGTCGATCCCGATCGACGACGCGGTGGATGCCGCCACCCGCGCGCGGGCGCGAGAAGCGGCCGACCGCGCCGGCGTCGCGCTGACCGAGCTCGTCGGGGTGCTCCGCGACGAGCTGCGGCCGATCGCGCCGACGACGGACGGCGTCGGTGCAGAGGTCTACGCCGACCTCGCCGCGGCGATGCTCGGCGCCCGCATCGACCTGGCCGAGACCTACGCCTACGGGTGGGCGGAGCTGGAGCGACTGGTCGGCCAGGCCCGCGCGCTCGCCGTCGACCTGGGCGGCACGGGTGACGACCCGGTCCGCAGCGCCGCCGCGGTGCTCGACGCCGATCCGCGCTACCGGCTCGACGGCGTCCCGGCGATCCGCGCCTGGCTCGAGCGTCGCGTCGACGAGACGACCGAGGCGCTGGGTTCGGCCTTCGACCTGCCGCCCGGCATCCGGAGCGTGGAATGCGTCGTCGCCGAGGCCTCGACGGGCGTCGTGTACTACACGCCCGCTCCGCCCGACGGGTCGGTGCCGAGCCGCATCGTGTGGACCATTCCGAGCGGAGTGCCGGTCGCCGCGACCTGGCAGGAGGTCACGAGCGTGCACCACGAGGGGCTGCCCGGCCACCACCTGCAGTTCGTCGTGACCGCGTCGTACCCCGACCTGCACCCGTGGCAGCGTCACCTCTGCCACATCCACGGCTACGCCGAGGGCTGGGCGCACTACGCCGAGCAGCTCGCCGACGAACTCGGGCTGATCCGCGACCCGGCCGAGCGGCTCGGGACTGCTGCTGGGTCAGATCTGGCGCTCGGTGCGCATCGTCGCCGACATCGGACTGCACACCGGATGGGCGGTGCCGCCGAACCCCCTCGTGAGCGAGACGGACTGGTCGCCCGAGCTGGCACAGCGGATGCTGGTCGATCTCGCGCTCGTCGAACCCCACCTCGCCGGCTTCGAGGTCGACCGCTACCTCGGCTGGCCGGGGCAGGCGCTCGCGTTCAAGGTCGGCGCGCGGCTGTGGAACGAGGCGCGCGAGGCCCGCGCCGCCGCCGACGGCGACGCCTTCTCGCTGCGCGAGTTCCACCGTGCCGCCCTGGGTCTCGGCCCGATGGGGCTCGAGCCGCTGCGCGCCCGGCTGCTCGGCGGGTCCGCTACCTGAGCCGGGGGAGCACCTCGCGGCCGAGCAGGCTGATCCCCTCGGCGGAGTCGATGCCGTGCGGCGTGCCGAACTCGATGCGGTCGACCCCCGCCTCGATCAGGCCGCTGCGGCCTGCGCGGCGATGTCGTCGGGCGTTCCCGAGAACGCGAACAGGTCGAGCACGTCCCGCGGCACGAGCCTGCCCGCGCCCTCCTCATCGCCGTCGGCGAGCCGTGCCCGGATCGCCGGCAGCAGGTCGTCCGGAAGCGAGACGGTCGGATCCAGCGCCGCCACGACGTCGAGGTACATCGCCACCTGCCGGCGCGCGTGCGATCGTGCGGCATCGCCGTCGCGATCGACGACGGTGACGGCTCCGAGCACGACGCCGACGGCATCCGTCGGCACGTCCGGCGCGCTCGAGTCCGCGCCGCAGACGTTCGCGCACGACGCCGACCATCGCGGGGTTCGCGCTGCCGCCGACCTTCACCTCGTCGGCGAGCTCACCGGCCAGCGCCATGCCGAGCGGACCCCACGACCCGATCAGGATCGGCGCGCGGCGTGCGCACCACCGGGTAGCGCAGCCGCACGCCGCGCTCGAGCCGGAAGGCCGACCCCTCGTACCCGCGCCCCTCGCCGCTCGAGCAGCGCCTGGATGACCCCGACGGCGTCGCGCAGGTGCGCGATCGGCTTCGGCGCCTCGAGCCCGATCGCCTCGAGCCACGATCCCTTCGCGAGCCCGAGATACGCGCGGCCCGAGGACGCGGCATCCACCGCGGCGAACTGCCCCGCGATCTCGTACGGATGCAGGGTGTACGGGTTCCAGCACGCGCACCCGAGCCGGATGCGCGAGGTCGCGCCGGCCATTTCGAGCAGAGCCGCGATCGGCGGCTGGTAGAGCAGGTCGGAGAACACGCTCACGCCGTCGAAGCCGAGCTCCTCGGCGAGGCCGGCCAGCCGCGCGTAGGCACCGGGCTGCTTGTCGGTCTGCAGCCCGAGCGAGACCCGCACCGCGTTCACGTGAGCTCGTCGGTCGCGATCGAGCGGATGCCGGTCCGCACGATCCGCATGATCAGGCGTTCGTCCGGGTCGGGGCATGCGACGAGGTCGTCGCGCTCGAGCCAGTCGCCGGCCGGCAGCTGCCGCTGCTTCGCGGGCAGCAGCGGCATGACGGCCTGGAGCGCGTACAGGCAGAAGTGCCCGCCGTCGGGCAGGCACAGGCGGCTGCTCTGCACGAGGTCGATGTGGTCGCCGACCTTCATGCCGCACACCGAGCGGCCCTCGATGCGCTCGACGACCACGCTCAGGTCGTACAGCTCGGTGCGCTCCGGCTCGTTCATCGTGCCCGCCCGCCCTTCTGAACGGCGGCGTCGTCGCGCACCACCACGCCGCCCTTCATCACGAAGTCGATGCCCCGCAGCGCCGCCATCCCCGCGGTCGGATCCTCGGGCATGGCGATGAGGTCGGCGTATCGCCCGGGCTGAAGAGTGCCGATGCGATCGACCCGCGTCGAGCCAGCGCGCGGGCGCGGCCGTCGCGGCGACGATGACGTCGGATGCCGGCAGCCCGCCGGCCTCCATGTGCTCGAGCTCCCGCACGACGGCGCTCGTGCCCTCGAAGTCCCAGAAGGGCGGCATGTCGCTGCCGAGGAGGACCTCGACGCCGGCATCGAGCGCGTGCCGATACGACTCCAGGTGGCGGGGGCCGGCGTTCAGCGAGCGCTCCTGCATCCACGGCGGCACGCCGAGGTCGTCGAAGAACGCGGCTGCGCGGGTCACGACGAGCGTCGGCACGAGCGCCGTTCCGCGCGCGGCCATCAGGGCGGCGACCTCCGGGGTCAGCTCGTATCCGTGCTCGACGCAGTCCAGGCCGAGCTCGACCGCTTCGGCGATGATCGCGGCGGGGCCGGCGTGCGCGGTGACTTTGCGGCCCCACGCGTGGGCGGTCGAGATCGCCGCCGCCATCTCGTCGGGGTCAGCTGCGGTGTCGTGATCTGCTCGTGCTCGCCGGCGATGCCGCCCGAGATCATGAGCTTGATGAGGTCGGCACCCGCCTTGACCTGCGATGCGGACGCCGCGTGCGAAGGCGTCCGGTCCGTCGCACTCGAGCGTGTCGTCGGTGTCGTGCCCGTGCCCGCCGGTGCAGCACAGCCCGCGGCCGGCGGTGAAGATGCGCGGACCGGGCACGTGGCCGGCGTCGATCGCGCGGCGAAGGGCGAAGTCCGCTCCGCCCTTCTCCGCGACGCAGCGCACGGTGGTCACTCCCGACAGCAGCGTGCGCCGCGCGCCGTCGGCCATGTACAGGGCGAGCTCGTGCGGCTCGAGCGCGCTGACCGCGTCGCCGCCCGCGCCGGGCAGCGAGAGCGAGAAGTGCGTGTGCATGTTGATCAGGCCCGGCATGACGAATGCGCCGCCGAGATCGATCGCGTCGCCCGCGGCATCCGCTTCGGGAACGATCTCGGCGATCACGCCGTCGCGCACGACGATCGCCAGGCCCGCCTGCGGATGCGGCGCGACCCCGTCGATCAGACGCAGGTTCGTCAGGACCGCATCGCCGCGGGTCGGCAGGGGAGGGATCGGGCCGCTCATGCGAGGGCATCGACAATCGGCCTGAACTTCACGCGGGTCTCGAGCAGCTCCGCCTCGGGGTCGCTGCCCGCGACGATGCCGGCGCCGGCGTGCGCCCGCAGCGGGATGTCGTCGCGACCGCCGGCGGGTACGGCGTCGAGATCGAACTGGGCGCAGCGCAGCGCGATCGCCCACTCGCCGTCGCCGTTCGCGTCCACCCAGCCCACGGGGCCGGCGTAGCGGCCGCGGTCGAACGGCTCGAGCCGGCGGATCACTTCGAGCGCGGCATCCGTCGGCGTCCCCGCCACCGCCGCCGTGGGGTGCAGGGCCGCCACGAGGTCGAGCGCGGAGGCCCCGCCGCTCAGCTCGCCCTCGACGTCGGTCGCGAGGTGGAAGACGTTGGGCAGCTTGAGCGTGAAGGGCTGCTCGCTCACGGCGAGGGCGCTCGTGTGCGGGCGCAGCGACGCGAGCACGCTCTGCACGGCGTACAGGTGCTCGTCCTGGTCCTTCGCGCTCGTGGCCAGCGCGAGCGATGCCGCCGTGTCGGCATCCGCATCGGCGCCGCGCGGCGCGGTGCCGGCCAGCACGCGTGCGGTGACCGTGCCGCCCGAGACGGTCACGAGGGTCTCGGGGCTCGCTCCGATCAGGCCGTCGACGCAGAACGTCCAGCAGTCGGGGTAGCCCGAGGCGAGGGCGCGGGCGAGCCGGCGGAGGTCCGACCCGGGCGGGACCGAACCCGCGAGGTCGCGCGCGAGCACGACCTTGCTCACTTCGCCCGCGGCGATGGCGTCGAGCCCTCCGCGCACGGCGGCCTGATAGCCGCTGGGATCGAGCGCACCGGGGCCGAGCGTCGCCGACCAGTACGGTCCGTACTCGGTGCGCTCGGGGAGGCTGCCGGGGGCGGCGTCGTCGAGGCGCGGTCGTCGGCGTGCGTGATGCGCGTGACCCAGGAGCGTCCGCCTCGGCGCCCGACGACGACCCAGGGGACGCTCAGGATGCTGCGCGCCGACGACTCCGGATCGAAGGCGAACGCGCCGAAGGCGATGAGGCCGGTGCCCGGCAGGCCGACCGGGTCGTCGATCTCGGCGTTCGCCGCGAGCGCCCGCCACCACGCGCCGAACCCGTCCCGGGAAACGGAGCCGTGCTGCACGAAGCTCGCTGTCTCGCCGAGCGCGGCCATCACGTCGCCGCGCCGGTTCCAGTACGTCGGATGCGACGGCGATGTGTACGAAAGCACATCCTGGAGCGCGTCGACCTCGCGGGTGACGATCCGCAGCCTCGGCGTCGGCGGGTGCTGCGGGGCGGTCACCTTCCCAGCCTAGAGCCGGGCCGGTGCGGCGGCCGCATAAGCTGAAGGGTGATGAGCGCTCCCTCCGAGACACCGCCCGCCCGGCCCGAACCGGGAACGCGTCTGCTGTTCCGGTGGCGCAAGTGGGACGGCAGCCCGCACTGGCTGCACGAGTGCGTCTACCTCGGTCACGACGAGTGGGGCGACTGGTTCGGGCAGCGCGCGGGCTGGCGCAGCACCCGCCCGGAGCGCGACTACCTCGTGGACGGTCCGAACGTGACGCTCCTGCCGCCGAGCGGACTGTACGCGCTCACGGTGAACGTCGCGCCGCCTGCGACCTACCGGATCTACATCGACATCGGCTGGGACGTGCGCTGGGCCGAGCGCGACGGCGCGCTCGAACCGACCGGAATCGACATGGATCTCGATGTGGTCAGCGCCGTCGACGGTCGCGGCATCTGGATCGATGACCGCGACGAGTGGGACGAGCATCGCGTCGCGTACGGCTACCCCCTCGAGATCGTCGCCGAGCTCGAGGCCGTCGCCGTCGATCTCGAGCGGCGCGTGCGCGCCGGTGGGGCGCCCTTCGACGACGCGACGCCGGATGCCTGGCTGCAGCGCCTCGCCGAACTCGATCTGCCCGAGCCTAGACTCGACGGGTGAACGCAGACCACGACAAGAACCGGGCCGACCTGCACAAGGACCCGGCTCGCGTGAGCGGCATGTTCGACCAGGTCGCGAAGAACTACGACCGCACGAACACCGTGCTGAGCATGGGCAACGACCGGATGTGGCGGGTCGCGACCACGCGCGCCGTCGCACCGCGGCGCGGTCAGCGCATCCTCGACCTCGCCGCCGGCACCGGCGCCAGCTCTGTGGCGCTCGCCAAGAGCGGCGCGCAGGTGGTCGCGGCCGACTTCTCCCGCGGGATGATCGCCGAGGGCCGGCAGCGGCATGGCGGCATCCCGAATCTGACGTTCGTCGAAGCCGACGCGACGGCTCTGCCGTTCGCGGACGCCGAGTTCGACACCGTCACGATGTCGTTCGGGCTGCGCAACGTGAATGACCCCCGGAAGGCGCTGCGCGAATTGCTGCGGGTCACCAAGCCCGGCGGGCGGCTGGTGGTGTGCGAGTTCTCGCACCCGCCGTCGCGGTCGTTCAACGGGCTCTACCGCTTCTACAACGACCGCATCCTGCCGGTGGTCGCCAAGACCGTCAGCTCGAACGCCGAGGCGTACGACTATCTCAACGAGTCGATCCGCGACTGGCCCGACCAGCGCAAGCTCTCGGCCTGGATCCGCGAGGCGGGGTGGTCGGATGTCGCATATCGCAACCTGTCGCTCGGCATCGTCGCACTGCATCGCGCCACCAAGCCCCGGGCGGCCACGTCTTCGGGCGAGTGACCGGGCGGCGGGCGGCAGAGGCGAGGCGTCCAGACCCCGGTAGGCTGGACAGGTGACTCCCTCAGCGTCGGGCTCGCGCGTCGCGGGCAAGCTGGGCCTCACCGACCGCACATTCGCCGGGCCCCGCTCCCGCAGGCTCGCCTCGGCCGTGAAGGCCGGCCTGGCCGAGGTCGACCGCGTGCTCGAGCGCGAGCTGCGCATGACCGATCAGATCGCCGACGCCGCGAGCCGCTACCTCTACGACGCGGGCGGCAAACGCGTCCGCCCGATGCTCGCGCTCATCACCGCTCAACTCGGCGACGGAGCGAACGAGAACGTCATCCTGGGGGCCACGGCGCTCGAGATGACGCATCTGGGAACGCTGTATCACGACGACGTGATGGATGCCGCCGACAAGCGCCGCGGGGTGCCCAGCGCGCATGCGGTCTGGGGCAACAACATCGCCATCCTCACCGGTGACCTGCTGTTCTCCCGTGCGAGCCAGATCATGGCCAAGCAGGGCGACCGCGCGATCAGGCTGCAGGCCGACACGTTCGAGCGGCTCGTGCTGGGCCAGATGCACGAGACGATCGGCCCGCAGGAGGGCGAGGACCGCGTCGCGTTCTACCTCAAGGTGCTCTCCGACAAGACCGGGTCCCTCATCGCGGCCGCCGCCCAGTCGGGCATCATCTTCTCCAACGGCCCGGCCGAGTTCGAGCAGCCGCTCGTGACGTTCGGCGAGAAGGTCGGCGTCGCCTTCCAGCTGCTCGACGACGTGATCGACCTCTCCGACGATCCCGGCGAGACCGGCAAGGTCCCCGGCACCGATCTTCGGGCGGGCGTGCCCACGATGCCCTACCTCGTGCTCGGTCAGCGCACCGACGCGGCATCCGTCGCGCTGCGCGGCCGCATCGACGAGGGCGTCGAGCGCATCGCCGCCGGCGCCGATCCCGCCATCCTCGACGCCGAACTCGCCGAGCTGCGTGAGCACGAGGCGACCACGGCCACGCTCGATCTGGCGCACGCCTGGTCGAACGAAGCGGTGGAGGCGCTCGCGCCCCTCCCCGACGGTGCCGTGCGCGAGGCCCTGACGCGCTTCGCGCAGGCCGTCGCGGATCGATCCAGCTGACCACTCGGGCAGCCGCTCGGTTCGGGCGGTTGTCGACCAGCGGCGATGCCGCTCATCGAACACGAAAGGACGCCCATGACCAAGCTCCGGCTGGCCATCGTCGGCGCAGGCCCTGCAGGCATCTACGCGGCCGACATCCTGCTCAAGGCCGAGCGCAAGTTCGACGTGTCGATCGACCTGTTCGAGCAGCTTCCCGCGCCCTACGGCCTCGTCCGCTACGGCGTGGCCCCCGACCACCCGCGCATCAAGGGCATCATCACGGCGCTGCGCGAAGTGCTCGACCGCGGTGACATCCGCCTGTTCGGCAACGTCCGCTTCGGCGAAGACATCACCCTCGAAGACCTCAAGCGCCACTACAACGCCGTGATCTTCGCGACCGGCGCCGTGCGCGACGCGGGCCTGGACATCCCCGGCATCGACGCTCTGGGATCCTACGGCGCGGCCGACTTCGTCAGCTGGTTCGACGGCCACCCCGACGTGCCCCGCGAATGGCCGCTGGATGCGGCATCCGTCGCCGTCATCGGCAACGGCAACGTCGCGCTCGACGTGTCGCGCATGCTCGCCAAGCACGCCGAGGACCTGCTGTCGACCGAGGTGCCCGACAACGTCTACCAGGGGCTGAAGGCCAGTGCGGTCACCGACGTGCACGTCTTCGGACGCCGCGGTCCCGCCCAGGTGAAGTTCACGCCTCTCGAGCTGCGCGAGCTCGGCGAGCTGCGCGACGTCGACATGGTCGTCTACGACGAGGACTTCGACTACGACGAGGCGTCGAAGGCGGCGATCGCCAGCAACAAGCAGGTCATGGTGATCGACCGCGTGCTGCAGTCGTGGCGCAAGCGCGACTCGGTCAACAACGCCGGGGGAACGGCATCCCGCCGCCTGCACCTGCATTTCTACGCCAAGCCGCTCGAAGTCGTCGCCGACGACTCGGGGCGCGTGTCCGCGTTCCGCTGGGAGCGCACGCGGCCCGACGGCGAGGGCGGCGTGACCGGCACCGGAGAGATCCGCGAGGTGCCGATCCAGGCCATCTACCGCGCGGTCGGGTACTTCGGCTCGCCGCTTCCGGGCGTCCCTTTCGACAAGCGTCATGGCGTGATCCCGAATCACGAGGGGCAGGCGCTGCGCAAGGACTCGAACGACCGCGTGCCCGGCGTCTACGCCACCGGGTGGATCAAGCGCGGACCGGTCGGGCTGATCGGGCACACCAAGTCCGACGCGATGGAGACCGTGCGCCACATCATCAACGACCAGGGCTCGTGGTGGCAGCCGGCCGACCCGTCCGAGGGCGCGATCCCCGCCCTGCTGGCCGAGCGCGGCGTGCGCTGGACCGACCTCCAGGGCTGGCACCGCCTCGACGAGCATGAGATCGGCCTCGGTGCTCCGCACGGCCGCGCCCGCGTCAAGGTCGTCCCGCGGGACGACATGATCGACGTTTCCCGGGGAGAGTAGCGCTCTACGCAAGCGGAGGTGAGCCTGCCGCCCGCAGCGCGGCGACTCGCACAGGAGGTCACGCGGGACTGCATCGTGCGCGAGCCTGACTGAGCGAAACCGGAGGAGATGTGCAAGCCGGAGGACCGGATCCGCGTTCTGGGCCCTCCACCTTGCGCATCGCCTCCGTTGTGAGCACGACGCTGCTCGCCGAGCGTGAGTCCGGCGGTCCGCTCAGGCGCCTGAAGCGCGCGGAACGATGACGATGCGCGAGACCTCTTCGATGCGCGGATGCCGCTCCTCGCCGTTCTCGACCACGCCCTTGTGCCAGCTCAGCTGCAGACCGGCGGGGGTTTCCTCCAGCACCGAGAGGTTGTTGTCGAACCACGGGCCCTTGATCGTGGACCACTCGAACGGCGGATTCGGAACCTTCGCGGAGCGGGCGACGGCCGCGCCGATCGGACGGGCCAGGCCGTACGACATCACCACCGAGAACCAGCGCATGGCGATCGGCAGCGGGTTGCGCACCGGAGAGCACACCGCCTGGACGATCCGGCTGCCGCCGGCGCGCTCCACCTCGGCGATGTAGGAGAAGTGCACGTCGCCGGAGAGGATCATGAGCGAGTCCGGAGCCGCGCCGCGTCCGCCGTCGGCGATCTCGGTCAGGACGCGCGCGAGCGACTGGAAGCTGTTCTGCCACGCCGCCCAGTGCTCGAGGTCGACCATCTGGCGCAGCCGCTCGCCGATCCGGGCCGCCGTGCGTCCCCATGCGCCCTGGGAGATCGCCTCGTCCCACGCCTCGACGTGGTGCAGTCCGATGGGCAGCAGGAACGGGAGCGAGGTCGCGATGAGCAGGTGACGGATGCCGCCCTGCAGCTGCGCGTCGAGCCATTCCCACTCGGTCGCGTCGACGAGCGCGCGGGCGTCGGGGGTGAGGTCGCGCGCCGCGCGTGAGTCGACGACGACCAGGCGGACATCGCCGAAGTCGCGGCGATAGCTGAACCGGTAGCTGCGCGGCTCCTGATCGACGCGATCGGCGAAGGCGTCGAGCGCTTCGCTGAGATCCGCCTCTTCGGGGCCGGCGTGCGCGACGAGCAGCTGCCAGATCTCGTCTTGCGCGCGCTCGGCCGGGGAGAGGTTGCCGAGGTGCTGGTACACCCAGTACGACGCCAGACCGGCCACGATCCGCCCGTGCCACCACGATGTGGCCTCCATCTGCTTCTTCCAGTCCAGCGAGGCGTTCCAGTCGTCACGGACGTCGTGGTCGTCGAAGATCATCGCGCTCGGCACGGTCGACAGCAGCCAGCGGTTGGCGTCGTCCGACCAGGCGAGCCGGTACAGATGCGCGTACTCCTCGTAGTCCTTCAGCTCCTTACCCGGCGGCTGGTCGATGTCGCGCCGGCTGCGGATGAAGTCCTGCATGGGCTGGGTCGTCACGTCGGCGTACACCTGGTCGCCCAGCAGCAGGATGAGATCCGGCCGTAGAGCGGCCTCCTCGCTCAGCGCCAGAGCGAAAGTGCGCATCGCGTCCACGCCGTGGCGGCGGTTGCCGGCCGCGTCGTGATCGACGCTCGTGCGGCACGATCCCCAGGCCATCCGGAGGGGCCGCTGCGGGGCGAGAGTGGCGATCACCGGTGCCGGCAGCGTCGAATTCGCCTCGGGCCACACCTTCTCGCCGTTCACCCTGACCTCGTAGGGCAGCACCGAACCGGGGGCGAGGTCAGCCAGCTCCACGAGGGCGTAGTGGTGGTCATGCACGGCGAACGTACGTGCGCGCCATTCGCGGTCATCGACCCGGACGGTCACTTCCGCAGCCGCGGCGGTCTCCACCCAGACGGCCGCGCACGTCTCGTCGGTGTAGCGCAGCATCGGTCCGAGGACGAGCGGGGAGGATGCCATACATCCATGTCTAGCGCGGGACTCGGCCGCATGCCACGGCTTGACGCACGACGCAGAGTCACCTGTCGGTCGAAGACCCGGCATCCTCCGACGGCTCCGCCGTGCCGTCGCTCACGTCGCGCGCGGTGTCGGCCGGTGACCGCTGCGCGCGGCTCAGCAGCACGAACGGCACGGCGACGGCCGTGATGACGCCGCTCCACAGCAGCGATGCGCCGTAGCCGCCGATATCGGCGACCCGCCCGAGCACCGGCTGGAACACGACCCCGCCGCCCGACCCCATCAGCGAGTCGAACGACAGCACGGTCGCGCGCTGCTTCGACGGGATCATGTCGTTGAGGTACGCGCGGTGGACCGGGTCGTCGATCGCCGATGCGATGCCCCACACCGCCACCAGGGCGATCGCCACCCAGAAGTTGCGGACGAGACCGAGCCCGAGCAGCACGATCGCGCTGGAGATCGTCGCGAGAAGGATCGAGGAGGTGCGGCGGCGGAAGAGCCTGCGCACCCAGGGAGCGATCGCTCCTCCGACGATCGCCGCGCCCGACAGGAGCGCGGCGGCCAGACCCGCGACCGTGTAGGCCTGGTCGTCACCCCACAGTTCGAGCAGGTAGGGCTGCAGGGCGTAGAACACGTAGATGCCGACCCCGGCCGTGAACGGGCTCGCGAGCATGAGCCAGCGCACGGGCGGGTTGCCCAGCCCGTACCGGATCGATGCGCGGAAGACGGTTCGCGTCGCCTGCAGCGGGTTCTGCCCGCGCTCGGGTGTGAAGCCGATGTCACGCATCAGGAGCGCGGCGACGACGAACATCACCACGAGCACGGCTGCGCGGATCAGGAACGGCACCCCGAGATCGGTGAACTGCGCGATCACGCCACCGAGCACGGAGCCCGACAGCATCGCGACGCCGCCCACGATCTGCGCGCGACCGAAGACCGTCTCGAGGCTGCCGCGGTAGCCCGTGGCGGTGAGGGCGTCCACGAGCCACGCATCCACCGCCCCCGAGAAGAAGGTGAACCCCAGACCCAGCAGCACCGACACGATCGCCCACGCCCAGAAGGGCGACTCCCACACCCAGAGCAGCCAGTACAGCGCAGTCGTCACCGCGAGCGTCACGGTGCCGATGAGGTACGACGCCCGCCGCCCCACGGTGTCGGCCACGACCCCCGTCGGAATCTCGAAGATCAGCATCCCCGCGGTGAAGAACGCATTCGCGGCGAACGCCTCGAGGTTGGACAGGCCCGCATCGAGCAGGAAGAGCGTGTTGATGCCCCAGATGAAGGACGCGGCGAGCGTGTTGCCCAGCATGAGCGTGTAGTAGGTGCCCTGCACCCTCCGCGGACTCGGCAACGCCGTCCCTGCCCTCATCGAAGCGACAGTAGCGCCCGCCCGTGACATCGTCTACCGACGGGATGCCGCCCTCCTCGCCCCGACAGGCACCTGGCTAGGCTGAGCGCATGGCTGAGGAGTGGCGTCCCGACGTGCTGGGCGAGCCCTTCGAACAGCTCACGCTCCCCCTGGGGGAGGATGCCGAGGGTCCCGTCGTCGCGACCCTCGTGAGGTCGCGCGCCGACCGCTCGCTGCTGTCGGAGCTGTTCGGCGACAGGCGCGCGCTGCATGACGTCGACGTGCTCTATGTGCACGGCTGGTCGGACTACTTCTTTCAGCGCAGCCTCGCCCGCTACTGGACCGACCGGGGTGCCGACTTCTACGCTCTCGATCTGCGCAAGTACGGCCGGAGCATCCGTCCCGGACAGACTCCCGGCTACATCACCGACCTGTCGACGTACGACGAAGACATCGCCGCGGCGCTCGCGGGCATGGGCCGTCCGCTCGACGGGCCCGCATCCACGCGTCGCCTGGTGCTCGTCGGCCACTCGACCGGCGGCCTGATTCTGAGCCTCTGGGCGGCGACGCACCCGGGCGCCGCGGTCGCGGTCATCCTGAACAGTCCGTGGCTCGAGTTCCAGCTCAGCGCCGTCACGCGCGCAGCGGTCGCGCCCATGGTCGGCCTGCAGGCGAGACTACGGCCCCTGGACACCCTTCCGCAGGTCGACATGGGCTTCTACACGCGGGCGCAGCGCGAAGTGCGCGGCCGCGATCTCGAGGTGAACCTCGATTGGCGCCCGGAGCAGACCATGGCGGTGCACAGCGGCTGGCTCCACGCCATCCTCGAAGGGCACACCCGGGTCGCCGCCGGACTCGAGATCGACGCGCCCGTGTGCGTCCTGCTGTCGCAGAAGTCGGCCGTCCCCACCCGGTGGTCCGACGAGCTCACCCGCGCCGACACGGTCCTGGTCGTCGACGACATCGCGCGCGCGGCGCTCAAGCTCGGCGACTCGGTCACGGTGGAGCGCATCCCCGGCGCGCTCCACGACATCTTCCTCTCCCGGGCCGACGCGCGAGACATCGCGTACGAGCGGCTCGATCGCTGGGTGATGGGGAGCCTCGGAACCACGCGTCTGCCGCTGGCGCCGGGCTTGTACGACTGAGCGTTCAGGACTTCGGGAACGGCGGCGGTGGCGGCTTCCCGTTCATGCATGTGAGGGCAAGTGACCCTGAGCCCGTCACCTCCGCGTCACCCGGGCGGATTAGCGTGGGCCCCGCTCACCCCCCCACTCACCGAGGAGACTTCTTCGTGCGTACTCGCATCATCGCCGCCGCCGCCATCTGCGCGACCGCCATCGGACTCATGCCCGCCGCCGCAGGCTATGCCGCCAACGGCCCCATGGGGTTCGATCCCATCGACGGAACCCCGTACGCCGACGCGACGGCCGACTGGACGGAGCCGTTCGTGATCCCGGAGGGATACACGCAGCAGCTTCTCGCCGACGAGACGGTGCTCGACATCTACGGCGGAGGTGTCGACGATCTCACGGACATGAATACGGTCAACGAGACCGGTGTGAAGGCGGGTCGCTACCTTTACCGCACGCACGAGGTCGGCGCAAATGGCGCGCTCTCGGTCGTCGACCTGCAGACCGGCGAGGCCACGGTGATCGCGCAGGACCTCGGCTGGCGCCGCCTCGACGGGATTCGCTGGACGCCCTGGGGCACGATCTTGTTCGCCGAGGAGACGACAGGCGGCCGCCTCTTCGAGGCGTTCCTGGATCCGAAGGACCCGACGAAGGTCGTGAAGGTCGAGACCCGCACGGAAGCCGGCATCCTTCGCCACGAGGGCATCGAGGCGCTCGGCGACGGCACGGTGTTCGTGATCGACGAGCTGAACGGCGGATCGATCTTCAAGTTCGTGCCTTCGACGCGGGGCGACCTGTCGGACGGTCAGCTCTACGCCCTCAAGCTCGTCGGACTCGCCGACGACGCGCAGGTGTGGAACGCCGCAACTGTCGGTGACAAGGTCGGCGCGTTCGAGTGGATCGCGCTGGACATGGATCAGGTCGTCGTCGACGCGGATGCTGCGGCGAACGCGGTCGCGGCCACCGAGTTCGGTCGCCCCGAAGATGTCGAGGTGATCGGCAGCACTCTGTATGTCGCCAACACCACGGAGGACCGAGTCGTCGCCATCGACCTGAACAGCAACGTGCTGTCGAGCTTCGTGCAGGCCGGCGAGAATGTCGCTGTTGAGAACGCCGCCGCAGCCGTGACCGGGTTCAACAACCCGGACAACCTCGCCCAGGGCCCCGATGGTCGCTTGTGGATCGTCGAGGACAACTACCTCTCCGACGTCTGGGTCGCGGGCCGCGACACCGATGGCGATGGCGTGGCGGACGCGGTTGACCAGTTCGCGTCGCTGAAGGACACCGGTGCTGAGATCTCGGGCATCTACTTCGGCAAGGATCCGAAGACGCTGTTCCTCAACATCCAGCACCCCGACAAGGCCCTCGCCGACGGCACCTGGACGATCACGCAGCGCTAGCTCACGGCCACAGGAGGACGGTGGATGCCGGAGGGCATCCACCGTCCGCCCGTGTTCCGGAAGACCCTGTCGCGGCGGAGATCGGTCCGCCGGGCGACACCGCTTGCCCGATGACCGCGATCTCGTGTGACGCTCGATCCATCGCGCTCATCATCCATCCCCCTACGAGGAGCACCGTGAACTTCCCATCTGCTCGGCGACGCACCCTGGCCGCCATGACGACCGCCGCTCTCTTCGTGGCCGGAAGCGCGATCGCCGCACCGGCGGCCGCGCAGCCTGCGGCCCCGGCCGACACGTCGTCCGCGACGCCGACGCTGCGCGTCGCGACGTACAACCTGTCGCTGAACCGCTCAGCAGCCGGCCAGCTCGTGGCCGACCTCAGCACCGGCACCAATGCGCAGGCGCGCGCGGTGGCCGAGATCATCCAGCGGACGAGTCCCGATGTGGTGCTTCTCAACGAATTCGATTACGTCGCCGGCGATGTCGCGGCCGACCTCTTCCGTGAGAACTACCTCGAGGTGTCGCAGAACGGCGCCGCGCCGGTCGAGTACCCGTACGCGTTCGTGGCGCCGTCCAACACCGGCGTTCCCAGCGGGTTCGACCTCAACAACGACGGAACCGTGGGCGGCCCCGACGACGCGTTCGGATTCGGCTTCTTCGAGGGGCAGTACGGGATGGCCGTGCTCTCGAAGCACCCGATCGCGACCGAAGATGTCCGCACCTTCCAGAACTTCCTGTGGAAGGACATGCCGGGGGCGCTGCTGCCCGACGACCTCTCCGACGCCCGAGCCCGCCGACTGGTTCACGCGCCGAAGAACTCGACGTCGTGCGCCTGTCGAGCAAGTCGCATTGGGACGTGCCCGTCCAGGTCGGCAAGACCACGATCCATGTGCTCGCCTCTCACCCGACTCCGCCCACGTTCGACGGGGCCGAGGACCGTAACGGGCGGCGCAATCACGACGAGATCCGGTTCTGGGCGGACTACATCACGCCCTCCCAGAGCGGCTACATCGTCGACGACGCAGGCAGCCAAGGCGGGATCGACGGTGGCGAGCCGTTCGTGATCCTCGGCGACCAGAACGCCGATCCTCTCGACGGAGACTCTGCGACCGGTTCAGTGTCTGCGCTTGCGCGCTCTCGGTTTCACCAGCTTCGCCACCAGCCTCCAGAGCTCGCCGTAGGCACGTGCGGCCTCGGTGGTGGGCGCGTAGCTGCCGATGGGTGACCGCTCCGTTCCCATGCGTTCGATCTGCACGGTTGCCGGGACGACGACGTCGCTGACCGATCGTTGCGACTTCGGCAGTTTCTCGACCGCCTCGCGGTGCACGGTCTTGCGACGATCGACCATCGAGAGGAACGCCACCACTCGTGCCTTCGATACCGAGGCCGACACGAACTGCGTGACCTGCTCGAGGGATCGCATCGACAAGGGCGACGGCACGAGCGGAACCACCACGGCGTGCGCCGAGAACACGGCATTCTCTGCCACGAGGGCGGCGCCCGGCGGACAGTCGAGGATCACGACGTCGTACTCGCGGTCGATCTGCTCGAGGATCTTCGCGATCCTCTGCTCCGACTTCTTCGCGTGGTCGAACACGAGGTCGAGGTCGCGATAGCTTGCGTCGGCAGGCAGAACGTCGAGGTTGTCGTACCCGCTGGAGCGGATCGCACGCGACACCTTGCTCTGACCCGCGACCAGCGCACCGATGCCCCCCTTGACCTTCTTGGGCTTCACCTGCAGGAGAAAGCCCGCGGCCCCCTGCGGATCGAGATCCCACAGCAGCACCCGGTAGTCCTTCGCGGCTTCCCACGCCAGGTTCACCGCCGCTGTGGTCTTTCCGACGCCGCCTTTGGTGCTGTAGACCGCGACGACTTTCACGTCGACGGGGTCGAGTCGAGTGCTTCGATCAGTGCGGCCTTGTTGAGCCGGGAGTACCCGGTGATCTTCTGAGCCTTGGCGCGTTCGCGGAGCTCGGCCACAGTGGGTGTGACCGCCGGTGAGGACTTCTTCGGGGTGGCCGCCTTCGGTGCCGGCGCATCGAGTGGGGGTGTCTTCGTCGGAAGGGTGGAACGGGCGGGCGCCTTCGTCGCCGCGGCCGCCTTCTTGGAGGCCTTGGCCTGCTGGGCGTCCAGCTTCCTGGTCGCCTTCGCGAGCGCCGCGGCCTCGGTGCGGAGCTTCTTGGTCGAGTTGCGCACTGCCTTGCGCGCCGCCTCCACCGCCGTCTTCGCCTTTGCGAGCGCCTTCTTCGCGGCCTTCTCCGAAGTCCTCTTGTCGATCGGCTTCTTCGCCGCGTTCTTCTTCTTGTTCTTGACCGTCTTCGTCTGCGCCACTTTGCGCACCTCCTCGTTCACGGGGACCGTGGCGGCCCTCCTCCACCGTAGTCAACGCCACCCGGGTCGCAATGTGTGCCGCGGACCTGTCTCGTCGCGCCGATTCAGGCGACAATGGCTGGGTGAGCCGCATGAACCCCGAGAACGAGTTCGAGGCGCTCGTCTACCTGGCTGAGCGTCTGCGGCAGCGTTTTCCGGAGTTGGCCGAGGACGCGGCTTTTGCGCTGATCGCCGAGGAGCTCGAGTCCTTCGACGGCGCGCGGCTGCGGGACTACGTGCCGGTGCTCGTCGAGCGCAACGTGCTGCGACGTCTCCGCACGCACCCGGGTCAGGCGGCCTAGCGGACCTGTCCTCGGCGCCGCGTCGGGCGGCGGCGAACGCTTCTCACATCGGCCACGTGCGGGGGCCATAATGCGGTAGGTCACGTACGTCGGTCGGGTGAGGAGTCACGGAAGTGAACGAACGGGTTGAGGGACTGCGGGAGTACATCGAGCATCTTCGCCAGCAGGGGTACTCGGTGCGTGATGGGCACACGCCGGATCCGGATCTGATCGACCCGGAGGGCAACCCCGTCTACACGTGGCAGGAGGGCTACCCGTACCCGGAGCGGATGGATCGTGACGAGTACGAGGAGGAGAAGTACCGTCTGCAGATCGAGCTGCTGAAGTTCCAGTACTGGCTGGAAGACAACGGCCGGCGCGCGATCATCCTCTTCGAAGGACGGGATGCCGCAGGCAAGGGTGGCACGATCAAGCGGTTCACCGAGCATCTCAACCCTCGCACGGCGCGAGTGGTCGCCCTCAGCAAGCCCACGGAGCGAGAAGCCGGTCAGTGGTATTTCCAGCGCTATGTCGAGCATCTGCCGACGGCGGGGGAGATCGTCATGTTCGACCGATCCTGGTACAACCGCGCCGGGGTGGAGCGGGTGATGGGCTTCTGCACTGATGCGGAGTACGAGGATTTCATGGTGCAGGCCCCGCAGTTCGAGAAGATGCTCGTCGACGCCGGCATCCACGTGACGAAGCTGTGGTTCTCGGTCACGCGCACCGAGCAGCGCACCCGGTTCGCGATCCGTCAGCTCGACCCGGTCCGCCGGTGGAAGCTCTCTCCGATGGACCTTGCCTCGCTCGATCGGTGGGAGGACTACACGGCTGCGAAGGAGGAGATGTTCCGGCGCACCGACAAGAAGCACGCGGTCTGGACGATCGTGCGTTCCAACGACAAGAAGCGGGCCCGGCTCAACGCGATGCGCCACTTCCTCGGCCAGTTCGACTACGAGGGTCGCGACGATGCGGTCGTGGGCAGGCCCGACCCGTCGCTCGTGATGCGCGGCAAGCAGGAGACCGCCGACGAGTAGCGCGGCGACCACGCGACATCGTCTGCGGATCAGGTCTGGCGCATAGACTTCGGTCTATGGGTGGAGGTGTCGATTCCGTCGAGTGGACGATTCTCGGCGATCCCACGCGCGCCCGGATCGTGCGATTGATCCGCGATTCGCCGGAAGGTCGCGCTCTGGTGGGGCGTCTCGCCGACACTCTCGGGCTGCGGCAGCCGACCGTCAGCCACCACATGAAGGAGCTCACTGCCCATGGGATCGTCCAGCGCCAGCCGGAGGGACGCCGCGTCTGGTACTCCCTCGATCCGCGCAACGCGGAGCGCGTCGACGCCCTGCTCGGCGACGAGACGGCGGCGTCGGGTGATGGGCCCGACCTGTCCCGTATCGTGGCCGGCCTGGCCGAGCGCTACCGCGGCACCTTCAGCAGGGAGACGATCGAGCGCTACGTGACGGAGAGTCACGAGCTGCTGTCGGCCAGCAGCCCCGACACTCTGATCGGATCCCGCACCGCTGGATTCGCCACGGTGCGTCTGGATGATCTGGCTCGTTCGACGACGCCGCGCGGAGCGGCCCCGGAAGTCCTGTTCGTGTGTGTGGAGAATGCCGGGCGATCGCAGCTCGCCGCCGGGATCATGCGGCAGCTCGCCGGTGACCGGGTGCTGGTGCGCACTGCCGGCTCTGCTCCGGCAGGGGCTGTCCGCAAGACCGTCGTCACGGCGCTCGATGAGATCGGCGTCTCCCTCGGCGAGGAGTTTCCCAAGCCCCTCACGGACGAGGCTGTTCGTGCCGCCGACGTCGTCGTGACCATGGGGTGCGGGGACGCGTGCCCCGTCTATCCCGGCCGCCGCTATCTGGACTGGGACCTCGAAGATCCGGTCGGCAAACCGCTCGAGAAGGTGCGGGGCATACGCGACGACATCGAAGTGCGCGTGCGGGAACTGCTCGCCGAACTGATCCCGGCCTGATTGTTCATCTCCTGTTCTTGTTGAACACATAGATGTGCGTCTATGCTTTCGAGTGAGGAAAGCGAGACACGATGCCCGAAAAGCCCACAGTCCTGTTCGTCTGCGTTCACAACGCGGGACGCTCCCAGATGGCCGCCGGATACCTGCGTGCCCTCGGCGGCGACGGCGTCGAAGTCCTCTCGGCCGGATCGGCGCCGAAGGACCAGATCAACCCGGTCGCGATCGAGGCGATGGCCGAAGAAGGCATCGACATCGCGAACAACACTCCGAAGGTGCTCACCGTCGACGCCGTCAAGGAGTCCGATGTCGTCATCACGATGGGCTGCGGCGACGTGTGCCCGATCTTCCCGGGCAAGCGCTACGAAGACTGGGAACTGGATGATCCGGCCGGACAGGGCATCGACGCGGTGCGACCGATCCGCGATGAGATCCGTGCGCGTGTCGAACGCCTGCTTGCGGACCTCGTCCCGGCCGGGCGTGGTCTGTGAGCACATCGCGAGCGGTGACGCGTGTCAAGGGTGCTGTCGCTGCGGCGACGCTGCTCGCCGGCGGGCTGCTGCTCAGCGCGTGCGCGGCAGAGTCCGCCGAGGCTGAGGGCCTGGGTGGAGGGCTCAGCGGCACGGTGGTGACGGACGGCTCCTCGACCGTCGCGCCGCTGACCGATGCCGCCGCGGACCTGTTCGCCGGCGTGGAGCCGGATGTCGACGTGGTCGTCACGATCACCGGCACATCGGCCGGGTTTCGGGCGTTCTGCGATGGCGAGACCGACATCTCGAATGCGTCTCGCGCGATCTCGGACGAAGAGATCGCCGCGTGCGAAGCGGGCGGGGTCGACTTCACCGAGATCATCGTGGCGAACGACGGCCTCTCCGTCATCGTCAACCCCGAGAACGATTGGGCCACGGATCTGACCGTCGACCAGCTCGCGACCATCTGGGCGCCCGAGTCGGAGGGGGAGATCACCAACTGGAACCAGGTCGATCCCGACTTTCCCGACGAACCGTTGGTGCTGTTCGGCGCGGGCAGTGACTCGGGAACGCTCGACTACTTCACGGCCGCGATCAACGGCGAGGAGGGCGCGATCCGCGCGGATTACACCGCATCGGAAGACGACGAGAGGACGGTCGAGGGTGTCGCGAAGAATCCCGGAGCCGTGGGCTTCCTCGGGTTGAGCTACGTCGAGGAGAACGAGGGCGTCATCGTCGCGGCATCCGTCGACGGTGTCTCCCCGAGCATCGAGACCGTTCAGGACGGCAGCTACACCCCGCTCAGCCGCCCCCTGTTCATCTACGTCAACAACGCCGCGTACGCCGAAAAGCCCCAAGTGAACGCCTTCGTCGACTTCTACGTCGACAATTCGCTCGATGTCGCTGAGCGCGCGCTGGTCGTGCCGCTGACCGACGAGCAGATCGCCGTCGCCCGCGACGAGCTCGCCTCGCTCGACTGAGAAGGAATCGACGCATGCACATCGTCGCCATCGGCGGCAGCGACGCGGGCATCTCCGCAGCGCTGCGCGCCCGCGAGCTGGACCCCTCTGCTGACGTGACCGTCGTGGTCGCCGACGACTACCCGAACTACTCGATCTGCGGCATCCCGTACTACTTCTCGGGCGACGTGCAGCCGTGGCAGTCCCTGGCACATCGGACCCACGCCGACCTCGAGGCGACCGGCATGAGGCTTCGGCTCGATACCCTCGCCACCAGGATCGACGCCGACCGGAGTCGCCTCGTGGTGCGCGATCGAGACGGCGAGTCCGAGATCGCGTACGACGAGCTCATCGTCGGCACCGGTGCACTTCCGGCGTATGCGGGGATCGCCGGCCTGGGCGTGCTCGGCCCTGCAGACGGGGTTCACGTCATCCACTCGATGGGCGACACCTTCGCGCTCGATGCCCACCTCGCCGAGCGGGATCCGAAGACCGCGATCATCATCGGCGCCGGCTACGTCGGACTCGAGATGGCCGAGGGTTTCCGGGCGCGGGGAATGCGGGTGATCCAGCTGCAGCGCGGCCCCATGGTCCTGTCCACGCTCGATCCCGAGCTCGCAGTTCTGGTGCACGACGAGCTGATCGAGCACGGCGTCGAGGTTCACACCGATACGCGGGTGAGGGCCGTCGAGAGGGCCGACGCCGGGCTCGTCGTGCATGCCGAGCACGGCGGCGAACCGGTGTCGTTCACGGCGGATCTCGTGCTCGCGGTCGTGGGAGTCCGCCCCAACACCGCGCTCCTCGAAGATGCGGGCGCCCACATCGGGGCCGGACGCGCCGTCATCGTGGACGATCAGATGCGCACCGGCATCCCGCATGTCTTCGCCGCGGGCGACGGGGTCGTCACGCACCACCGACTTCTCGGGATGACCTACCTGCCGCTGGGCACCACGGCCCACAAGCAGGGCCGCATCGCCGGCGAGAACGCGCTGGGAGGCTCGGCGCGGTTCGCCGGCTCCGTGGGGACCCAGGTGGTGAAGGTCTTCGACGTCGTCGCCGCACGCACCGGCCTCCGCGCGCACGAAGCCGCCGCCGCCGGATACTCGCCGGCGACCACGCACACCGTCGCCGACGATCACAAGCGCTACTACCCCGGAGCTCAGCCGATCAGCATCCGCATCACCGGCGACACCGACTCAGGGCTCCTCCTCGGGGCGCAGCTGGTCGGCCGCCTGGGCACCGAGACCGCGAAGCGGGTCGACACGTACGCGACCGCGATCTTCGGGGGTCTGACTGTGGAGCAGATCAGCGACCTGGACCTTTCGTACACACCGCCGCTCGGGTCTCCCTGGGATGCCGTCCAGGCGGCGACGCAGGCGTGGTCGCGCGCGCATCAACCGATCGGAGTCCCCGCGTGAGCACCCCGCCCACGGTCCTGTTCATCTGCCAGCACAACGCCGGCCGATCGCAGCTCGGCGCCCATCTGCTCGGAGTCATCGCACCCGATCGGTTCATCGCCACCAGCGCCGGCCTCGACCCGGCGACCGAGATCAACCCCGTCGTCGCCCAGTCGCTCCACGAAGTCGGCGCCGACACCTCGGATGCCCGCCCGCGACGGGTCACACCGGCCGATCTGGCCACCGCCGACGTCGTGGTGACGATGAAGCCCGCGCTGGAGCTGCCCGGCCCCGTGCGCGGACGGCTCGTCGAGTGGGAGTTCGCCAACCCGGAGGAGTGGGATCTCGCCGGCGTGCGAAGGATGCGGGATGCCGTCGCCGCCAGTGTCCGGGGGCTCGTCGCGGAACTGAGCGCGCCACCTCGTCTGACCCTGCAGCCGTCGGAGGCATGACCGGACGGGACGCACAGCTCACTGAACCCGCGCGAATGCGCGAACCGTTCACGCGGCCGACGAACTCCCGTCACGCAATCGGGCCCCCGCGTTCAGACGCAGGCTTCACCCTGGAACCTCCATCCGAGCTGATCGCGGAACGGCAGGTGCCATGAGCTCGACATCGATGCCCGTCATCGCGTGGGCGGAGTCTCCGCTCCAGCTCGTCGGGGCCGCGGAGTGGGCCTCGGCGCACGGACGCCGCGTTCCGGTGGCGGGCCGGCTCACGCCGCAGATGTCCGAGACGGCCGACGAACTCATCGCTCGCGGCGCGCCGTTCGGCCCCTGCGAGCCGTACCTCGGCATCCCGTGGACGCTTCTGGCCCAGCACCGGCATTGGCTGGTGGGTGACGGCTTCTCCGGGCAGTTCCGGCTCGCGGCATCCGTGCTGCGTCCGCGGCGCATCACGTTCCTCGACGACGGAGCGAACGCGCTCGCGTTCGCCGACGCGCTCACCGGTCGTCGGCCCTACGCGCGCCCCGGCGTGCAGGAGCGGGGACTGACGACCCGCGTCGTGCCGTTCGCGCTCGAGCAGATCCTGCGGAAGGGCGCTGGCCGGGCAGGTCGACTTCTTCACGGCGTTCCGGTTCGGGCCGGAGAGGTCTGCAGCGCTCGCCGAACTCGGTGCACGGATCGGCGATCATCGCTTCGAGTGGACGCGGCGCACGGCCCGCCCCTACTCGACGACGACGGCGGGCCGCGTGCTTCTCGGCAGCGCTCGACCCGTCGACGGACGGATGCCGCTGCCGGCGTACCTCGACTGGGTCAGGGCCGAGGCCGTTGCCGGCCCGATCACATACTTTCCTCACCGGCGCGAACCGGCGTCGCAGATCGCGGCGGTCGCCGCGATCCCCGGCGTCGTCCTCTCACGGCTCGAGGTGCCCGTCGAGCTCGCTCTCGCCGGTGCGACGGAGCGGCTCGAGATCATGACGCTTCCCTCCTCGACGACGACGACCCTCCCGCTGGTCCTGCGCGGCACGGGCAGCGTGATCCGCAGCGCGCGCTCGTCGCTCTCGACCGACGGCAGGAGCCTGGCCGCATGACCGAGATCGTCGCGGTGATCCCGGCCCGAGGCGGATCGAAGGGCGTCCCTCGCAAGAACCTCCGGCGCGTCGGGGGCGTGCCGCTCGTGGCGCGTGCCATCGCGGCGGCGCGGGCCACGGCATCCATCGATCGCGTGGTCGTCTCGACCGATGACCCCGAGATCGCGGCGGTCGCGCAGGAGTGGGGAGCGCAGGTCATCGAGCGACCGTCGGCGCTCGCCGACGACGCGGCCACCAGCGAGAGCGTCCTGCTGCACGCGCTCGAGGTGCTCGCGGCAGGCGGTGTGGATGCCGAGATCATCGTCTTCCTGCAGGCCACGTCGCCGTTCATCGACCCCGGCGACATCGACGTCGCCATCGAACTGGTCAGAGCGAACGAGCACGACTGCGTGTTCTCGGCGATCGAGACCTACGGATTCCTGTGGGCGGCCCGGGCCGGCGCCGCGTCCGGTGTCAACCACGACCCGGACGATGCGTCCGCGGCGCCAGGACCGCGAACCGCACTACCTCGAGACCGGTGCGTTCTACGTCATGGATGCGGACGGCTTCGCGGCCGCGCGCCACCGGTTCTTCGGCCGGGTGGGTCTGGTCGAGGTCGCCGAACGCTCGGCGATCGAGATCGACACGGAGGAGCAGCTCGTGCTCGCCCAGGCGATCGCGCCGCTGATCCACCAGAGCGCCGACATGATGCACGTCGCCGCGGTCGTCACCGACTTCGACGGCGTGCACACCGACGACACGGTGGTGACGGATGCCGAGGGGCGCGAGAGCGTCCGCGTCAGCAGGTCCGACGGGATGGGCATCGCGCGGCTGCGTGGTGCCGGCATCCCGGTGCTGATCCTCTCTTCCGAGACCAACCCCGTCGTCAGCGCCCGGGCGCGCAAGCTCCAGGTCGATGTGCGGCAGGGGGTGCAGGACAAGGTGGCCGCGCTGATGGAGTGGGTCACCGCGCAGCGGATCCCGCTGTCGCAGGTCGCCTACATCGGCAACGACGTCAACGACCTCGGCTGTCTCGAAGTCGTCGGGTACCCCGTCGCCGTGCCCGAGGCACATCCCCTCGTGCTGGCCGCCTCTCGGGTGATCGTCAGCCGGACGGGCGGGCACGGCGCCGTCCGAGAGCTTGCAGACCGCGTGCTGCGCGACCGCAGCCACGCCCCACTCGAGCCCGTCGATCTCGCAACACCTTACGAAGGGCAGAATTCATGACCGTCACCATCGGATCGCGCGTGATCGGCGGGGGCCGGCCCGCATACGTCATCGCCGAGATCGGGCTCAATCACAACGGCGACGTCGATCTCGCCAAGCAGCTGATCGATGTCGCCGCGGAGGCGGGTGCCGACGCGGTCAAGTTCCAGAAGCGAACCCCGGAGATCTCCACCCCGGCGCACATGCGGGACACGCTGCGCGAAACGCCGTGGGGAACGATGACCTACCTCGACTACCGCTACCGCGTCGAGTTCACCCGCGACCAGTACATCGAGGTCGCCGATCACGCGCTCCTGCGGGGTCTGGACTGGTTCGCATCGCCGTGGGACGTGCCGAGCGTGGAGTTCCTGGAGGATCTGAACGTCGTCGCGCACAAGATCGCGTCCGCCTCCGTCACCGACATCCCGCTGCTCGAGGCGGTGCGCGACACCGGCAAGCCGGTGATCCTGTCCACCGGCATGTCCACGATCGAGCAGATCGACGCGGCGATCGAGGTGCTCGGCACCGACCGGCTCGTGCTCATGCACGCCACGTCCACGTACCCGATGGAGCCCGACGAGGCCAACCTGCGCGTGATCCCCGTGCTCCGCGACCGCTACCCCGGCGTGCCCGTCGGCTACTCCGGACACGAGCGCGGCCTGCAGATCTCGGTGGCCGCCGTCGCGCTGGGCGCCGTCGCCGTGGAGCGGCACATCACGCTCGACCGCACGATGTGGGGATCGGACCACGCCGCCTCGCTCGAGCCGACCGGCCTGCAGCACCTCGTCCGCGACATCCGCATCGTCGAAGAGGCTCTGGGCGACGGAGTCAAGCGCGTCTTCCCCGGCGAGCGCGCTCCGATGGCGAAGCTCCGCCGCGTCCTCACGTGACGGAGGGCTCTCTCCGGCCTGCTGACGGGCGCCTGCGCATCGTCGCGCTCGCCGACACCGACTCCTACGTCAAGTGGGCCGCAGCACTCCTGAGTGCGCTGCCCGACGACGCCGATGCCCACCTGCTCGTCGTCGAGACGCCGTTGGCGGTGAGCCCCGCGCAGCTGCAGAGCGCACTCGTCGGAAGCACGCTGGGCGCGGAGCGCGTGCGCCGCGTGCAGTTCACGGATCTGCCGGGCGCGATGGCCGAGCTGGCGCCGGATGCCGTCCTCGTCGCCGCGCGGGGCCCGGTGGTGCGAGTCCTCATCGCCGCGGTGGCAGCGCTCGAGCCTCGACCGGTCATCGTGTCGGGACTGCCGGGCATCTCCATCCCCGCCACCACGGCCGCGATCATCCACCGCACGCAGAGCGACCTGTTCGTCCTTCACTCGGTCCGGGAGGTCGCGGCGTTCACCGAACTGGCGCGACGACGGGGGCTGTCGCAGAGGTTCGCGCTCGCTCGCCTGCCGTTCGCCGCGAGGGCGGCACGCGACGCGGCGGGCGGCGGCACCGATCTCGTCTTCGCATCGCAGGCCATCGTGCCGCGCGAACGCGCCGACCGCCTGCGTGTGGCGCGACTGCTCGTCGCCGCCGCTCGCGCCGACCCTGGCAAGCGCGTGGTGGTGAAGGAGCGCGCCACCGCGGGAGAGCACCAGACGCATGAGCAGCGATACGGATATCCGGATCTCCTGCGCAGGCTCGCGCCGCTGCCCGAGAACCTCGTCGTCTCGACGGAGTCGATGGCGCACGCGCTCGATTCCGCGGAAGGACTGGTCACGGTCAGTTCCACTGCCGCCATCGAGGCGGTGGCGCGCGGCATCCCCGTCATCGCGCTGGACTCGTTCGGCGTCGACGACAAGCTCATCAACCCGGTCTTCGCCGGCAGCGGCCTCTTCGCCGGCGAGGAGGCGGTCATCCGTCGAGAGTTCCGCCTGCCGCCTCGCGAATGGCTGGCACGGAACTACTTCCACGACCCTGAGAAGGACGACTGGGTCACGCAGGTCAGCGAACTGGTCGCGCTGCGGAGGGCCGGCATGCTCGCGCCCAAGCCCGCCCGCGACCGTCGCGGCGGCTGGGCGCGCGACGTGTGGGAACGCAAGCTTGCGCTCGGCAGGATGGATCGCTCCCTCGCCGGGGCCGTCGCGTGGGCGATCGGGGTGCCGTTGCGCATCGTGGTCCGGCCGATCCTGCGCCCCTACTACCGCCGCCGGCTCAACCCCGCCTGAGCTGCGTCGTCAGCGCGCAGCGGGGATCGTCACTCGTCGAGCTCGTCCAGCTCGTCGTCGTCCTCCAGCGCCCGCGGCCTCACGGCGACCGGCGAGGGGGTGATGGCGATGCGCACGACGTCGCCGAATTCGACGCGGTCGGATGCCGGATGCTGAAGCCTGACCAGATACCCGTCGTCGGTGCGCACGACGGTGCGGCGGAAGCTCCCGAGGAACGTGCTCTCGTGCACGACGGCACCCACGCCCGGGTCTCCCGTCGCGACGAAGCGCAGGTTCTCCGGCCGGAGGAAGACGTCGACCGGTCCGCTGGCGACCGGAGTCTGTACGGGCAGGGACTGTCCCCAGAGCTTCGCGACGCCGCCCGCGACCACGGCGGGCACCAGGCTCGACAGTCCGATGAACGCCGCCACATCGGCGGTTGCAGGGCGAAGGTAGAGGTCTTCGGGCGTGCCGACCTGCTCGATGCGCCCGGCGTTCATGACGGCGATCCGGTCCGATACGGCCAGCGCCTCCTCCTGATCGTGCGTCACGAACACGGTGGTGATCCCGAGGCGCAGCTGGATGCGGCGGATCTCGTCGCGCAGCTGCACGCGCACCTTCGCGTCCAGCGCGGAGAGCGGCTCGTCCAGCAGCAGGACCCGAGGTTCTGTGACCAGCGCACGGGCGAGGGCGACCCGCTGCTGCTGACCTCCCGAGAGCTGATGAGCGTAGCGATCGGCCAGATGACCGAGGCCGACGAGGTCGAGCGCGTCGCCCGCACGCCGCTGCGCCTCGCCCGGCCGCACCCCGCGACGACGCAGCCCGAAGGCCGTGTTGTCCAGAACGCGCAGGTGCGGGAACAGCGAGTAGGACTGGAAGACCATGCCGATGTCGCGCTTGTTCGTCGGCACTCGCGACACGTCTCGCCCACCTAGGTAGACGGCTCCCTCGGTCGCCTGCTCGAGGCCTGCGAGCACGCGCAGTGCGGTGGTCTTGCCGCATCCCGACGGACCCAGCAGCGAGACGAATTCGCCGGGCGCGACGTCCAGGTCGACGCCGTGCAGCACCCGGTGGGTGCCGTAGTCCTTCACGACCCCGCGGAGCTCGGCGCGAGTGCTCTCGCCCGCAGCGGCCAGGAGAAGGTTGTCGGACGTGCGGGGCAGGGCGCGAGGGGTGGTCATGACTGCTTCTTTCCGGAGTACGGCCGCCCGGCGCGCCCGATGACGAGCAGCAGCAGGAAGGCGAACGCGAGCGCCATGAGAGTGAACATGGCGGACGCGTAGGAGTCGATCTTGTTGACGACGACCAGGGCGGTCTGCAGCACCTGACGGTTCAGCAGCGAGGCGATCGTGAACTCGCCCAGCACGACGGCGACGGAGATGAGGGATGCCGCGAGCAGACCCGGGCGGAGGTTCGGCGCGAGGACCCGGACGACGACGGTGAACCAGCCGGCGCCCAGAGAGCGGGCCGCTTCGGTCAGCGTGCGCACGTCGACGGCGTCGATGGATGACTGGATCGATCGGTAGGCGAACGGAAGCACGGTGATTCCGTAGGCGAAGGCGAGCGTCCACGCGCCGGTGCCGAGCGTGCGGCCGATCTGCTGATAGATCGGCGCCAGGCCCACGACCAGGACGATCGCCGGGATCGTGATCGGCAGCAGGACCACGAACTCGAACGGTCGGCGCAGGGTCGGAAATCTCAGCGACACCAGGAGCATCGTCGGGGCCAGCAGGAAGAGCACGATGAGCACCGTCACGACCGCGAGCATCAGCGAATTGCCCAGGCCCACCCAGATCGGCCTCAACGCCGACGCCTGTGCGGGATCGAAGAGTCCCGCCCAATGCAGCCAGCGAGTACCCGTCACCGTCCTGGAGGGTGAACAGGAGGGTCGAGACCAGGGGCAAGGCGAAGAGCAGCGCCGACGACGACACCGATGATCCATCGGGTGATCGGGCGCGGGGCGAGGCCGTTCACGCCTGCCACCGCGCTGCCCGTCGCTGGATGAGCGAGTACGCCCACATCACCACGGCGACCACGACGATCATGCCGAAGGCCAGCGCCCCGGCGAGATTCTCCCGCCCGAGCAGGGTCTCACTGGTGAGCGCCGTGCGGATCTGCAGGGGAACGATCTGCGAGCCCTGGCTCGCGAGCGCCGCGGCGGTGGCGTACGACGAGAATGCATTCGCGAACAGCAGCAGCAGGCTCGCGAGGAACGACGGCGCGAGCACCGGGATGCCGACGTGGCGCCAGAACCCGGCAGAGCTGCCGCCGAGCGTGAGGTTCGCCTCTGCCCATTGCGGCTTCAGCGCCGAGAGCGCGGGCATGAAGGTGATGATCATGAGCGGCACCTGGAAGTAGATGTAGGGCAGGATCAGGCCGGGCAGCTCGTAGATCCACGGACCGCTCGCGAAGATGTCGATCCCGAACCGATCCATCAGGAAGGTCGTGACCAGCCCCTGCAGGCCGATGGTCGCGATGAACGCGAACGCGAGCATGACGCCGCCGAACTGTGCGAGGACTCCGGATGCGGCATCCACCGTCGTGCGAACGACTCCGGTCTCGGGCAGGCCGATCATCGCGTAGCAGACGAGAGCGCCGACGACCGCGCCGACGAGTGCGGTGAGAAGCGACAGCCAGGTCGAGTTCCAGAAAGTCGTGAGGATGACGGGATCGCCGAGCGCGGCCACATTCGCCAGGGTGAATGCCCCGTCGGCGTCGAACAGACCCGACCCGATGGCCAGGACCGTGGGCAGGGCCAGGAACAGCAGCACATAGACGGCGAAGGGAAGAAGGCCCAGCCATGCCCATCCGACGCGTACGGCACCGCGCCGTGCCGGAGCGGTGGGCTCCGGCACGGCGGGGCTGGTCACTCGGTCCAGCGCGGGACCGGCGACGACGTCGGACGAAGTCACTGGACCGCCGCGGCCCATTTCTCGCCGAGCAGCTCGCCGGCAGCGGTGCTCTGCGCTTCGGTCGGAACGACCGTGTCGGCGGGCACCTCGGGCAGAGCGGCAGCGAGCTCCTCGTCGATGGTGCCGGCCTCGATCATGGCCTCCATCCGCACCGGGCGGGCGCCGCCCTTCAGCCACAGGTTCTGCACCTCGTCGCTGTAGAGGAACTCCTGCCAGAGGCGTGCGGCGGCGGGATGCGGCGCATCCTTGTTGATCGCCTGGTTGTAGTAGCCGGCGTAACCGGTGCCCGGAAGGACGACGACCTCCCAGTTCGGGTTGTCGGTCGCGTGCGCGGCGTTCAGGTAGTCCCAGTCGAACACGACCGGCGTCTCGCCGCTCGCGACCGTCGCGGTGGTGACGTCGACCTTGAGCATGTTGCCGGCGGCGTTCAGCTCCGAGAAGAAGTCGATGCCGGGCTGGAAGTCATCCAGCGTGCCGCCGCTCTGCACGGTCGCCAGACCGACCGCGGCGAAGGCTGCGCCGGCCTGCGTCGGGTCGCCGTTGATGGCCACCGACGCCTTGTAGGCGGGGTCGAGAAGGTCATCCAGCGCGGCCGGGGCGTCGAAGCTCGACGAGTCGAAGCCGATCGACATGTACCCGCCGTAGTCGCCGACGAACAGGCCGCTGGGCTCCTTGAGCGCGTCGGGGATGTCGTCCCACGTCTGCACCTGGTACGGGGCGAACACGTCGGTGTTCTGCAGCGCGACGGTCAGTCCGAGGTCGAAGACATCCGGCGCGGTGTCGAGACCGGCGTTCGTCTCGGCGGCCTGGATCTCCTCGGCGCTCGAGATGTCGGGCGACTGCTCGTCGATCGTGATCTCGGGGTAGCGCTCGGCGAACAGGTCGAGGATCTCGCCGTAGTTCGCCCAGTCACGCGGCAGCGCGATCACATTGAGCTGGCCCTCGGCGATCGCGGCCGCCTCGAGGTCTTCGAGCGTGCCGAAGTCGGCGAGGCTGGTCGCGGATGCCGCATCCACGCCGTGTGTCGGCCGCGGGCGCGGTGCCACCGTCACTGGCGCAGCCGGTCAGGACGAGTGAGGCGGTTGTCAGAAGGACGATGCCCGCAACGGCGAACCGGGCGGGGTGATGAACGCGGGACATGTGCTGTTCCTCTCGGTGGATCCTTCGGCGCGCGCGGCGGCGCGGCAGAAGTTCGGGATGAGAGGAACCTAGGGAGGCGAAGTGACGCGCCGCCCGGCATCCGATGAACGCCGCATGAGCGAACGGTGTCGTCTGTCGCGGTGCTCCTGATCGGGATGGGGAGCACAGGCACGACCCGACGTCTGTCGTTCACGACGCGTTCAACGGACTTCGGCGTACCGTCGTGGCCATGAGCGACCGCATTCCTGACCCGTACCTGGCCGAGACCGGCTACGACGCCGATGCCGACTACGAACACGACGGGTTCGACTTCGAGCCTGATGATGTGGACGAGGAGCTCGAGGTCGAAGAGGAGCGCGCACGCGAGCGCTGACGAAAGAGGCCTCGTTCGCCGCGTGACGCCGACGAGATCTTGCGGCTCTTCCGCCACGCCATGACTCAGTCGTCGTGCAAGCGGGCCAGGGTGCCGATCACATCGCTATGCCAACGGCTGGCAGCGGGCAGCACTCGAGTGAAAATTGCGGTGTCGTGAGTGACGCCCAGGTATTGCACCGCGCTGGCCTTCACGCCGGCGGCACGTAGGCGAGCAGTGTAGGCGATGCCGTCGCCACGGAGCGGGTCGTATTCGGCGGTCAGGATGACTGCTTCGGGAAGGCCCGCGTGCGAGGTCGCGAGCAGCGGGGAGGCGAGAGGGTTGCGGGCGTCGGACGGGTGCGCCAGGTAAGTTCGTGCGACCGAGCGAAGCTCGCGCATCGCGATGATGCGGGGGATACCCAGAGCACGTACGGCGCGCAGGTCAAGGTGACGGCCTGTCAGGTCGGTGACCGGGACCTCCAGCAGTTGGAGGCGGATGTCCAGTCCGGTGCGATCGCGGTTGGCGAGAGTCAACGCGGCGGCAATGGCGCCGCCTGCAGAGGTGCCGGCGACACCGATGCGGTTGCGATCTATCCCGAGGCGGTCGGCGGTGTCGTGCAGCCAGACCAGCGCGGCATGCGCTTGTTCGATCTGGGTGGGAAAGCGGTGCTCGGGTGCCAGGGCATAGTCGACGGCGACTATGGCGACGCCGGCTTCGGCTGCGCGGCGGCGGTTGGTGGCATCCGTGGTCGGATAGTCGATGCCCCCGATCCGGAACGCGCCACCGAAGAAGGTGAGCCACGCGGGAACCGGCAGGGCGTGCGTTGCATCCGGGAAGTAGATGCGCACGCGAACGGAGGGGTAGCCCGCCACGCTCACCTCGTGCTCGGCGGTACGGACGTCGGGACCAGGCGTGCCGACCGTTGCGAGCTCTTTGCGGTCCCATGCCACTGCGGCGCGACGATGACGCGCCCTCGCCGCGGCGACGTCGGATCGCCCCCCGACGGGCGGTGCCGTGGGTGAGTCCGTGGAGGCTCGGGTGTCGCCGCCGATCCGAGCTCGTCGAACAAGCACAGCCATCCGCACGCGGAATGCGTCAAGCCGCTGGCGGATCAGATAGCGCCGGTGCACCCGCAGTCGTTCGGTGAAGAACGGGTCCAGCGGCATCACAAACCCCTCACGAGTCGGAGGCCGATTCTAGCGGGGCGACAGTGCACGTGAGCGGTGAGGTGTCTACCGGTAGTTGATGAACTGCAGGTCGACCTCGAGGTCGGCGGCCTTCAGCAGGCGCTGCACCTCCTGCAGGTCGTCGCGGCTCTTGGACTGCACCCGCAGCTCGTCGCCCTGGATCTGCGACTTGACGCCCTTGGGTCCTTCGTCGCGGATGATCTTGCCGATCTTCTTGGCGTTCTCCTGCGAGATGCCGTCCTTGATCGTCGAGGTGATGCGGTATTCCTTGCTGCCGGCGACCGGCTCGCCGGATTCGAGGCTCTTCAGGGAGATGCCGCGCTTGACCAGTTTCGACTGGAAGACGTCGAGGACGGCCTTCGCGCGCTCCTCGGTGCTCGCCTTGATGAGCACGGCCTCGCCGCTCCACTCGATCGAGGCGCCGGTGCCCTTGAAGTCGTAGCGCTGCTCGACCTCCTTGCGGGCCTGCTGCAGAGCGTTGTCGGCCTCCTGATGGTCGACCTTGCTGACGATGTCGAAGGATGAATCAGCCATGCGCGGAAGTCTAATCGGAGCGACGATCGTCAGTCCGTGGTCAGCTCGGGATGCAAGCGCTTGCACAACCGCGACCGACTTTTGGCCCTTCCTTGCTGTCGAGAAGTCACAAACCCATATCGATACCCGCTCCCAGAGGTTGCAAAACCACGCGTTCGTGGTAACAATGTAAGCGCTTGCAGTTTTTGCGAGCGGAAGAACGGCCTTCGACGGTGCACAGCGCCGGCCCGGGCCGGTCACACCCCTTACTGCACTTGAGAGAGGCACACCGATGAAGGTGAACAGGAAGAGCGCGATCGGAGTCGGAGCGCTTATTGCTGGAAGCATGATTCTGCTCGGCGGATGCGCCAGCGGCGGCGGCGACGACAGCGGAGACAGCGGAGACAGCGGAGACTCGACCCCCATCACGGTCTGGGTCGACATCGAGCGCAAGCCCGCGCTGGAGCCGGTCGCGGCATCCTTCACGGAGGAGACCGGCGTCGAGGTCAAGCTCGTGACGAAGGACTTCGCCACCGTCGACCAGGACTTCATCAGCCAGGTCCCCACCGGCAAGGGCCCCGACGTGATCGTCAGCCCCCACGACAAGCTCGGCGCGTACGTCGCGGCCGGCGTCGTGGCGCCGCTCGAGCTGGGCGATGTCGCCGACGGCTTCGCCGAGGCGTCGCTGCAGGCGATGACGTACGACGGCAAGGTCTACGGCGTCCCGTACTCGATCGAGAACGTCGCGCTCGTGCGCAACGTCGACCTCGTGGCCGAGCCCGCGACGACCTACGACGAGGTCATCGCGAACGGTGTCGCCGCCGGTACCGAGTACCCGTTCCTCGTGGGCCTGAGCCCCGAGCAGGGCGACCCGTACCACCTGTACCCGCTGCAGACCTCGTTCGGTTCGCAGGTCTTCGCGCAGAACGCGGACGGCAGCTACGACTCGTCGCAGCTCGTCCTCGGTGACGCTGCCGGTGTCGAGTTCTCGAACTGGCTGGCCACGCAGGGTGCGGCTGGCGCAGGTGTTCTGAACGCCAACATCGACGGTGACCGCGCTCGCGAGTTCTTCCTCGCCGGCAAGTCGCCGTACTACCTGACCGGACCGTGGAACGTCCCCGCGATCTCCGAGGCCGGCATCAACTACGCGATCGACCCGCTTCCGAGCGCCGGTGGCGAAGAGGCCCGCCCGTTCGTCGGAGTCAACGGGTTCTTCCTGTCGAGCAAGTCGGCCAACGCGCTGGCGGCGACGAACTTCATCGTCAACTACCTCAGCACCGAGGACGCGCAGATGGCGCTGTTCGAGGTCGGCGGTCGCCCGCCGGCACTCATCGCGGCGTACGAGACGGCTGCGGCCGCTGACCCCGACGTCAAGGCGTTCGGTGAGATCGGTCAGACCGGCGCTCCGATGCCGGCCATCCCCGAGATGGGCGCCGTGTGGTCCGACTGGGGCAACGCCGAGCTGCAGATCATCAAGGGCGAGGGTGGTGACCCCGCGACGATCTGGACGACCGCCGCGACGAACATCCAGGCCAAGATCTAGGCCCTAGCAGTACCGCAGGTGGGTGGGGCTATCGCGGCCCCACCCACCTGTCTAATCTTCAGCCAGACACTGCGATGAGGGAGCGTCCATCGATGGCCACTGCGAACCCGGGCACTGCGAAGCAGACCAGCGACCACCGCGGAACCGACACCCAGCAAGTGGGGTGACGATCCGCTCTTCAAGCCGAAGAAGCGACTGACATCCGGCGGGCTGATCGCACTCCTCGTCAAGGTCATCCTGCTCGGCATCATCGACGCGGTGGCGATCCTGGCCGTGTACATCCTCATCGGCAAGGGCGACTGGATCGCCGCCGGCGTCCTCGTCCTCGTCGTCGCGCTCGTCAACTTCATCTACCTGCGCCGTGGCCTGCTGCCCGGCAAGTACCTGACTCCTGGCCTCTTCTTCCTCGCGATCTTCCAGATCTTCGTGATCGTCTACACGGGCTTCATCGCGTTCACCAATGCCGGTGACGCGCACAACAGCACCAAAGAAGACGCGGTCGCGCAGATCATCCGCACGTCTCAGGACCGCGTGCCCGACTCGCCGTCGTACACGGTTCAGGTGCTCAAGCAGGGCGACCAGTTCGGCCTGCTCGTCGCCGAGCCCGGCGGCGACCTCGTCGTTCGGCACGAACGAGCAGCCGCTGCGAGGACGTGAACGGCCCGCCGGACGGGTGGGACGAGCTGAACCTCAACCAGGTCATCCGCTTCCAGGACGAGGTGCTCGCGCTCAACGTCCAGGTGACCGACGACATCAACGACGGCACGCTCCGCACGTCCGACGGCCAGAACGCCTACGTCTTCACCTCGAGCCTCGAATACGACGAAGCGGCCGACACGTTCACGAACACCGAGACCGGACAGGTCTACGTCGACGACGGGGAAGGCAACTTCCGCGCCGAGAACGGCGAGACCCTCACGCCCGGCTGGCGCGTGTTCATCGGGTGGGACAACTTCGCCAGCGTCTTCACGAACGAGCAGATCCGCGACCCCCTGCTGAGGGTGACGATCTGGACGTTCGTCTTCGCCGCCCTCTCCACCCTCGTCTGCTTCGCGTTCGGTCTCTTCCTCGCGATCGTCCTGAACCACCCGACGCTGCGCGGCAAGAAGGTCTACCGCATCCTCGTGATCCTGCCGTACGCCTTCCCCGCGTACCTGACGGGTCTGGTGTGGGCGGGCATGCTGAATCAGGAGTTCGGCTACATCAACGAAGTGCTGCTCGAACGGCGCGAACATCCCGTGGCTCGCCGATCCGTGGCTCGCGAGGTTCAGCGTCATCTTCGTGAACATGTGGCTCGGCTACGGGTACATGTTCCTGGTGTGCACGGGGGCCCTGCAGTCGCTGCCCGACGACATCGTCGAGGCGGGCAAGGTGGACGGCGCGAGCGCGTGGCGGATCTTCCGGTCGATCAAGATGCCGCTGCTGTTCGTCGCCGTCGCGCCGCTGCTGATCGCGACGTTCGCCTACAACTTCAACAACTTCGGCGTGATCTACATGCTGACCCGAGGCAATCCGCGGTTCCCCGATACGACGCTCGACGTCGGTGCCACCGACATCATGATCACGATGGTCTACAAGGTGGCCTTCGGCGGCGGCGGCGGCCGAGACCTCGGTCTCGCCTCCGCGCTGTCGATCCTGATCTTCATCATCGTGACGGTCGTCTCGATCGTGCTCTTCCGGCAGACCAAGGCACTGGAGGACATCAACTGATGAGCGAGAACCAGACGACAGACGCCGACAAGCACGCCGATCGAGCGACCGGCTCGGCCGCGTCTCGGCGCCGGCGAGGGCGCCGAGTCGGCGATGGCGACTTCGGCGAGCAAGACGGCCGCGCCGCACGAAGACCGATCGCCGTCGCACCGTTCAAGCAGTGGTTCGTCGACACGGGCTGGCGCCACATCGTGGCGTGGGCGGCGATCATCTTCGCCCTCTTCCCGCTCCTGTACATCCTCTCGGCGTCCCTCAACCCGATCGGCACGCTGACCGGCTCCAACCAGCTCTTCTCGTCGATCTCGACTGGCGAACTACGAGCGGCTCTTCACCGACCCGGCCGTGCCGTACGCGCGTGGTACGTGAACTCCCTCATCATCGCGATCGTCACGAGCGTCGCGACCGTGCTGCTGTGCGCATCTGGGCGCCTACGCGTTCTCGCGCATGCGATTCCGTGGCCGCCGGTTCGGCCTGGCGACACTGCTCGTGCTGCAGATGTTCCCGCAGCTGCTGGCGATCACGGCGATCTTCCTGCTCATGATCCAGATCAGCGACGTCTTCCCGGCGATCGGCCTCGGCACCCACGCCGGCCTCATCATGATCTACCTCGGCGGCGCGCTCGGCGTGAACACCTTCCTGATGTACGGCTTCTTCAACACGATCCCGCCCGCCCTCGACGAGGCGGCGAAGATCGACGGCGCCGGTCACGCGCGCGTGTTCTTCACGATCATGCTGCCGCTGGTGACGCCGATCCTCATCGTCGTCGGCCTGCTCACCTTCATCGGCACGATCGGCGAGTTCGCGATCGCGAGCGTCATCCTGACCGACCCGAACCAGCAGACCGTCGCGATCGGGCTCTTCCAGCTCGTCTCGGGATTCCAGTCGCAGAACTGGGGCATCTTCTCGGCCGGCGCGATCCTGGCGGCGCTGCCGGTCATGGTGCTCTTCCTCTTCTCGCAGAGGTACATCGCGGGCGGCCTGATCTCGGGCAGCGTCAAGTAGCGGATGGCGGGCCTCGCACTCCGCACCACGACGGCTCACCGCTGTACGTCTCCACCCTCGAGCCGACACTCGGTGAGACCGTCCGCGTGCGCGTCCGCATCCCCGCGGGATACGGACCCCTCGCGGCCGTGCGCACGCGCTCGAACCCCGATCGCGAACCGGCGTGGACGGATGCCGCCCTGCTCGGCACCGCCGACGGCTGGGACTGGTGGGAGGCGGAGATCGTCGTCGCGAACCCCCGCCACGGCTACCGCTGGATGTTCCAGCTCGAGGACGGCCGCGTGCAGTGGCTGAATCAGTCGGGACTGCACACGCTCGAGACGCTGGATGCCGAGGACTTCGCGCTCGTCGCGTTCCCGGCCCCGCCGGCCTGGATGTACGACGCGGTGATGTACCAGGTGTTCCCCGACCGGTTCGCGCGCTCGGCGCAGGCCGACACGCATCCCGACGCCGGAGTGGGCGATCCCGGCGAAGTGGGACGATCCGGTCGATGTCGTCGCGCCGGGTCGCTCGCAGCAGTTCTACGGCGGCGACCTCGACGGCGTGACCGAGAAGCTCGACCACCTCGTCGAGCTCGGCGTGAACCTGCTCTACCTCACGCCGGTGTTCCCCGCGGCATCCAACCACCGCTACGACGCGTCGAGCTTCCTGTCGGTCGACCCGCTGCTCGGCGGCGACGAGGCCTACATCCGCCTCATCGAGGCGGCGCACGAGCGCGGCATCCGGGTGATCGGCGACCTGACGAGCAACCACTCGGGCGATCGTCACGAGTGGTTCCTCTCGGCGCTCGGAAACCCGGCGGCGCCGGCCGAGGAGTTCTACTACTTCACCGACGAGGGCAACACCGAGTACGTGTCGTGGCTCGGCTATCCCACGCTGCCCAAGTTCAACTGGGCGTCGGAGAAGCTGCGCGAGCGCTTCATCGACGGGCCCGACTCGGTCGTGGCGAAGTGGCTGAAGCCGCCCTACAACACCGACGGCTGGCGCATCGACGTGGCGAACATGACCGGGCCGGCTGGGCGAGGTCGACCTGAACGCCGAGGTGCGGCAGCTGCTGCGCCAGACGATGATCGACATCAACCCCGAGACGGTGCTGCTGGGGGAGTCGACCAACGACGCGACGAGCGATCTGCAGGGCGACGGCTGGCACGGCGCGATGACCTACCCGTCCTTCACCCGGCCGCTGTGGGGGTGGCTGAGTGAGCCGACCGGCGGCGAGGCCTACGTCGACGGCCGAGGGCGATATGAGCACCGACCCGTGGTTCTTCGGGCAGCCGATCGGCGGCATCCCGCGCTACACGGCCGCCGAGTTCGTCGCGGCGGTCACGCGCTTCACCGCCGGCATCCCGTGGCGGGTGCGCCTGGGCAACATGCAGCCGCTCGACACGCACGACACCGCGCGGTTCGCCACGCACGCCGCACCGGGCAGCATCCCGCTCGCGGTCGGTCTGTCGATGACGCTGCCGGGGCTGCCGGTCGTCTTCGCCGGCGACGAGTACGGCGCGATCGGCGTCGACGGCGAAGCCAGTCGCACGCCGATGCCGTGGGGGAGCGAGGACGAGCCCGAGACCGCCGAGCGGCTCGCGCTCTACCGCGATCTGATCCGTCTGCGTCGCGAGCACCCCGTCCTGGCGACCGGCGGACTGCGCTGGGTGCACGTCGACGACGAGATCGTCGTCTTCGTGCGGGAGTCCGCCGACGAGACCGTGCTCGTGCTCGCCTCGCGGGGCGACGTCGACGTCGAACTGGATGCCGTCGCCGTGCCCGGTGCGGCCGCAGCGCGCGACCTCTACGGGGACGCGACCCTGGCCACGGCATCCGACGGCGCCGTACTGATCTCGGCGGACGGACCGGTCTTCGCCGCGTGGACGCTGCCGGGCGTCGTCTGCCGTGAGGCGGCGATTCTCGACAGGAGGATGAGCCCGGGTCGCGGCGCACGGACCGCCCGGCTTCGGATGGCGGCCGTTCTTCGTAGACTGAGCGGAGGCGGCGAGGAGGTCCGATGCGCCAGTTGACCGAAGATGACATCCGCGAGGCGTTCGCGAACGCGAGCGACGACGAGCTGCGGCTGTTCGACGCTCGCCGCCGACTTCCTGCTGACCGACTGGGATCATCTGGACTTCCTGGCCTGGCGCGATCCGCGCTCCCAGGGGCGCGGATACCTGATCGCCGAGGTCGGCAGCCGGCCGATCGGCGTCGTGCTGCGAGCGGCGGAGGGCACGTCCCGCGCGGGCTCGGCACTGTGCAACGTGTGCCACACGATGCAGCCCGCCGATCAGGTGTCGCTGTTCTCCGCGCGCAAGGCGGGCGATGCGGGGCAGCGCGGCGACACGGTCGGGCACCTATCTGTGCACCGATCTCTCTTGTCACGAGAACGTGCGCCTGGCCGCGCCGCTCGCGCCGAACGAGGTGCGCGCCAGCGTCGACGCGCGCATCGACGGGACGCGTCAGCGGGCCGAGGCATTCATCGAACGAGTACTGGAATCTGCGAGGGCTGAGGCATGAACGATCGGGTAGTCGTCATCGGAGACGCGCTGATCGACGAGCTGCGCGACGACCACGGCGTGCGCGAGTTCGTCGGGGGAGCGGCGCTGAACGTCGCGGTCGGGCTGTCGCGCCTCGGGGTGCCGACGACGCTGATCGCGATGCTCGGCGACGACGAGGCGGCGGAGCACATCCGCGCGTATCTCGCCGACTTCGGCGTCGCACCTCATCGCGACGCCCTCGGCGCTCGGCACCTCGCGGGCGGTGAGCACGCGCAGCGCGTCGGGCGAGCCGGTCTACGAGTTCAACGCGGCAGCCAAGGCCCGCGGGTCTCGTCTTCGGCGACGACGTTCGCAAGGCGATCGCGGATGCCGCGATCGTCGCCGTCAGCTGCTATCCCTTCGACAACATCGAGCAGACCGAGCTGCTCGCCGCGTCGCTCGAGGGCGACGACGGCGATCCTCGCCATCGACCCGAACCCGCGCTCGGGGATGATGGCCGACCGTGCCGAGTTCGTCCGCGGTTTCGAAGCGCTCGCCGCGAAGGCGACGCTGGTCAAGGTCGGCGAGGACGACTCGATCCTGCTGTACTCGCGAACCGCTCGACGCGCTGCGCGCTCGCCTCGTCGATCTCGGCGTGGACGCGGTGCTCGCGACGCAGGGCTCGTCGGGCGCGACGATCGAGGCGGGCGACATCGTGGTCACGCGGCCCATCTCCGATCTGCCCGGTCGGATCGTCGACACGATGGGTGCGGGCGACGCCGCGTTCGCCGCCGCGGTGGCGTCGCTGCGCGACGGGGCGCCGGCGGACGAGGATGCCTGGGGTGCCGCACTCGAGCGCGCCATGGATGTCGCTGCCGCGACGTGCCGGTTCGAGGGGGCACTGCTGCGGCTGCCGGAGTCTCTGGGCGACGTCGATCTGGATCGCATCGGCACCTGACGCGCCTCGGGCGAATCGTCGGGTCCGCCACTGCGGAGCGGATTTTCGCGGCGCGCTTCTGACGCGTAAGATGGGTGATCGCGCCTCCGCTCGACTGTACAAGCCGGTCGGGTGCGCGTCTGGCGAGTTACCCAAGCGGCCAAAGGGATCTGACTGTAAATCAGCCGGCGTAGCCTTCGGGGGTTCGAATCCCTCACTCGCCACGAAACGAAGAGAGCGCCCCCTCGTGGGGCGCTTTCTTCGTTTCGGCGCTAGCACCCGAATGCGGCGCTGGCAAGCCCAACGGTCTTCCAGGCGGTCTCCACAGGCGCGAGCGTACGATTGGCCGATCGCACGGACGAAGGGAGCACGACGATGACCGACACCCAGGGAAACATCGACGCCGCAACGCAGGCGGCACGAGAGGCCGCGGAGCGTGGTGCACACCACCGCGAAGGACGCGGGGGCATCGTTCGGAGCCACTGCCGAGGAGATCGCGTCGGATCTGTCGGCGACGACGAACGCCGCGAAGGACGACGCCGCGAGCACCGTCGGTGACATCACCGACAAGGTGACCGACAAGGTCGGCGACGTCGTCGACAGCGCGAAGAGCGCGGCATCCGATGTGAAGGCCGCCGCCGGCAAGGCAGCGGATGCCGCCACCGAGGCCGCCCGCAGCGCCGGCGCGACGATCAAGAGCGCCACGGACGATGTCGACTTCGACCAGCTCGTCGCCCAGACGCGCACGGTCGCCGGCGAGTGGACCGAGAAGGTCAAGCAGGCCTACCGCGAACGACCCGGTGTCGTGATCGGCGCCGCCGTCGGCGCGGTCGTCCTGACGACCGCGGTGCTGCGCGCCATCGCGCGACGCTGACGCTAGATCGAGGGGATGCTGCGACCTCGCAGCATCCCCTCGGCGTTCTCAGCCACCCGCGGGCGCGCCGTGCGGAACGTCCCGCCCTTAGGCTCCCGGGTATGGAGTGGCACGCGACAGGAACCCTGACCGCCCGGCCTGCACGCGAGCATCCCGACCTGCTCGCATCCCCGGTCGCGGGCGCGCTCGAGCGGCTCGACCCCGAGTGGGCCGCGCAGGTCGGGGTCGCCGCGATCGATCCGGGGCTCGCCGACACCGCGCAATTCTGCGCGCGGTACGGTGTGGCCCCCGAGGCGTCGGCCAATTGCGTCGTGATCAAGGGAAAGCGCGGCGGCGAGGTGCGATTCGCCGCCTGCATGGTGCTGGCGACGACCCGGGCCGATGTCAATGGCGTCAGTCCGCCGCCGGCTGGATGCGCGCACCGCGTCGTTCGCCCCCATGGACGAAGCGGTCGCCCTGACGAGCATGGAGTACGGCGGGATCACGCCGATCGGTCTGCCGGAGGACTGGCCGCTCCTGATCGATGCGGCCGTCGCCGATGCGGCGGAGGTCGTGATCGGCAGCGGCATCCGCGCCAGCAAGCTGTTCCTGCCCGGCTCAGTCACTCGCCGCGCTGCCGAACGCCGAAGTCGATCGATGGGCTGGCGCGTCCCATCAAGTGACGTCAGGATGAGGTGTGCGGGCGGGGGCCCGCCACGAGAGGACCGCCATGACCGCGCCCGATCACCGCACCGATGCGGCCCTCGCCGACGCGTCGGGTTCCTCGCTGGTCCGCGCGGCGATCTGGGTCGCGATCGGCGCGCTCATCGCCGCCGCGATCGTGTGCGTCGTGTGGGTGCTCGTCGGCACGCAGAACGGCATCATCGGGCGGGCGTTCCTGACGATCCTCCTGCTCGCCGCGTTCGCCGGCGTCGCGATCATCGACGCGCACCTCGCCCCGCGCCGCCCGGCCTGGTTCGCGCTCGCGAGCATGGTGACGTGGGTCGTGACGCTGCTGATCGGCGCCGTCATGATCTGGCTGCCCGAGCGGTACTCGTGGAGCGGCTTCACCCGGTTCGTCCAGTTCCTCCTGATCGTCCTGATCCTGCAGCTGGTCCTCCTGCACATCCGCCTCTACACGAAGGCCTTCCGGCGGCACGTCACGACCTTCACGCAGATCGTCGCGATCGTCACGATCACCCTCGTGATCGGTCTGGCGATCATGCTCGTGATCCCGCTCATGATCGGCGAATGGGTCGACTTCACCGACCTCTACTGGCGGTTCGTGGTGGCCATCACGATCCTGGCCGCCGTCGGCACGGCACTCATCCCACTCATCAACGCGCTCTTCGCGCCCAAGAAGCCGCGGCCGGCCCATCTCACCGCGCCGCCCGCCGCCCCGGTGCTTCAGCCGTGGCCCACGTACGCCGACGGCGTGACCCCGCTTCCGATGATGCCGGACGGCTCACCCGACTGGAACGCGTACTACACGGGTTACCCGTCGCAGGTGTCGCAGGCGATCGCACCGGTCGCTCCGATGGCCGCACCGCCGCAGTGGACGCCGCAGCCGTCGCCGTCGCCGTCCGCGAAGCCGCAGTCCTCGCAGCGCAGCGGCTACGAGGGGTACCCGCCCCCTCCGCCGCTCCCGCCGCGGCCGTAGCGCCTCACCCGCGCAGCAGCTCCAGCGCGGCCATCGCGGCGTTGTGGCCACCGAGGCCGCTGACCGCACCTCCGCGGCGCGCGCCCGATCCGCACAGCAGCACCCGATCGTGAGCCGGTCGCCACACCCCACCGGGCGGCGGGGGAATCGAGCTGTTCGTCGTCCTCAGCCCACGGCCACGACAGCGAACCGTGGAAGATGTCGCCGCCGATCATGCCGAGCGACTCCTCGAGGTCGGCCGTCGTCCGCGCCTCGACGCACGGCGATCCGTCCGGCGCCTCGTAGACGCAATCGGCGATCGGCTCGGCGAGCACCGAGTCGAGCGAGTGCGTCGCCGCCTCCAGGAGCGCGGTGCGCGCGGCATCCCGATCCTGATCGGCGACGAGGCGATGGGGCACCTGCAGACCGAAGAGCGTCAGCGTCTGGGCGCCCTCGGCCTGCAGGTCGCGGTCCGAGGATCGACGGGTCGGTGAGCGAGTGGCAGTAGATCTCCGCCGGAAGAGGACGAGGGATGCCGCCGGCCGAAGCCACCGCATGGGCGTCGTCGAGCTGCGACATCGTCTCGTTGATGTGGAACGTGCCGGCGAACGCCGCCTCGGGGGCGATGCGGTCATCGCGCAGTCGCGGGAGCCGGCGCAGGAGCATGTTGACCTTCACCTGGGCGCCCTCGGGCGCCTCCGCAGAGACGGAGGCGTGGCCGCCCCCGAGCAGTCGTTCCAGCACCGCCGGGCCGACGCCGCTCAGCACGAGGCGTCCGCGCAGCGTCGCGGGCTCTGCGCCGCCGATCTCGACGTCGCCGTCGGGGCTGATCGCGACGACCTCGGCGCCGGTGCGCAGTTCGGCGCCGGCATCCCGTGCCGCCCGCTCGAGCTCGGCACTCACCCGGCCCATGCCCCCGACCGGAACGTCCCAGTCGCCGGTGCCGCCGCCGATCACGTGGTACAGGTAGCAGCGGTTCTGCCGCAGGCTCGCATCGTCGGCCGACGAGAACGTGCCGATGAGCCCGTCGGTCAGTGCGATCCCTCGGGCGATGTCGGTCTCGAGCGAGGAGCGCAGCACGCCGCCGAGCGGTCGCTCGATGAGGTCGTCCCACAGAGCGTCGTCGCCGAGGCCGGCACGGACGGCCGAGCGCCTCTGCAGCGGCGCGGTGACCGTCGGGAACAGGTGCTGAGCGATCGGAGCGATGCGGGTCGCAAGTGCCGCGAACCGTGCCGCCTCACGAGGGTCGCCGGTCGTCCGCCGGAAGGAGTCGGCTGTGGCTGCGGCATCCCCCGTGTCGACAAGGATGCCGCGAGTCGGGTCGGACGGGTCGGGGGTGTACGACGAGTAACGGCGGCGGCGCAGGTCGATGCGCAGTCCGAGGTCGTCGATGATCCGGCGGGGGAGCAGGCTCACCAGGTACGAGTAGCGCGACAGCCGCGCCTCCACGCCCGGCCACGGCGTCTCCGAGACCGCCGCGCCGCCGACGTGGGCGAGACGCTCGAGCACGACGACCTTCTGCCCGGCGCGGGCGAGGTACGCGGCGGCGACCAGCGCGTTGTGCCCTCCTCCGACGATCACGACATCGTGGGTGGCGGCGGGCTGGGGCATCCATCCACGCTAATGCGCGCGCGGGCCGAGCGGGTGCGGACTGTGGATGCCGCGGCGCTAGCGTGGAGGAATGGCATCCGAACAGCTGCTCGAAGCGCTCGCAATCGACATCGCCCGCGAGGCCGGCGAGCTCGCCCGGCGGCGCCGCACCGAGGGTGTGGCCATCGCGGCGACGAAGTCCTCGATCGCCGACATCGTGACCGAGGCCGACCGCGAAGTCGAGGCGCTGATCCGTCGGCGGCTGGAGGCCGAGCGACCGGGCGACGGCTTCCTCGGCGAGGAGTCCGCCGCCGAGCGGGGAACCACCGGCATCACCTGGGTCGTCGATCCGATCGACGGGACGGTCAACTACGCGTACGGAATCCCCTCGTACGCGGTGAGCGTCGCCGCGGTGCAGGGAGAGCCCGATCCGTCGCAGTGGGACGCGCTCGCCGGCGCCGTCTTCAGCCCGGCGACGGGGGAGACCTTCCATGCCGCGAAGGGTGCGGGCGCGTGGCTCGACGGGTCACGGCTCGCCGTGAACGCGGAGCCGTCCCCGGCGGGAGCGCTGCTGGCCACCGGGTTCGGCTACAACCCGGCCACCCATGCCGGCGACCTCGCGCGGGTCGCCCGGGTGATGCCCATGGCACGTGATCTGCGGCGCATCGGTGCGGCATCCCTCGACCTGGCCTACGTCGCGGCCGGACGGTTCGACGGCTACTTCGAGCGCGGCCTGGCGCCGTGGGATCACGCGGCCGGCGCACTGCTCGTGACGGAGGCCGGCGGCCGATTCGCCCGGGTGGAGATGGATGACATCCCGGGCCGCGCACTCTTCGTCGCATCCGGTCCGAGAATTTTCGACAGCCTGCTCGCGGCGGCGCTCGGTCCATGAAAGTATTGCTCTGGCTGACCGGCGTGCCGCGTACTGCACACAAGGCATTCTCAGGTCAAGCCCTGTAGTCTTTACCCGATCGTTACTTTTGCCGCCCGAACGGCGAACGTGATCCGAACCCGACGTCCGACCGTCGCGCCCGAGCGACACGATCCGAGAGCCCCCGCCCCCTTTGCCTTTCGACGCCCCCCAGGCTGCGTCTGCGCCCACGCGACGTTCCAGCCGGTCATCTGCCACGCTGCCTTCGGCGACCGTGGAGACCACGGGGGCTTCGCGCGCAGAGCTCCGGCGTCGCACCGCCGTCACGGGATCCGAGGGGCCCACGATCGTCGGGGATCGCACGACTGAGCCGAAGACGCCTTCGACGGATGCCGCCACCGAGCGCTCGTCGATCCCCTCGCTGGCCGATGTCACGCCGTTCGCGGCCGTGGTCACCGCCCTGGGAGCAGTCGCCGACGCCCCGCCGACGCGTCGCAGCCGCCGCACCGTGCCGGCCGGCGAGCAGACGATCATCACTCAGGTTCCCGCCGCGACGCCGGTCGCCCCCACAGCTCCGGCAGCCGCTGCTGCCCCCCTGCTGGAGACCGTCCTGGTGCCGGCCGAGCCGTTCGAACTGCTCGAGCCCACGGTCGACGAAGCTCCTGCACCCGCTCCCGAAGACGAGGTCGCCGAGCCGGCCGCTGCCGCCCCGGACGCGGCATCCGAGCCCACGGCATCCGAGCCCACGTCCGCCGAGACCGACGCCTTCGAAGCGGCCGCCCGGCTCTTCTCCTTCACGGGAGAGACGCCCATCCAGTCCGCCGCCGCCGACGAGGAAACTCCTGCGGAGGCGAACGACAAGACTGCCGCGCAGCCCGGCGCGTCGCGCCGCAACCGTGGCGCATCGTTCAAGCGCGTGACGGCGTCGTCGTTCTCCGTCGGGGTCATGGGCATCGTCGGGCTCCTCACCGTCGGCCTGACCACGCCCGCCGACGCGGTCGCAGCTCCGGGCAGCACCGACATCACGACGTCTCTCGTCGCGGCGGCAGGCGGAGACGTCCCGGCCGGCACGGACGACGAGATCCAGGCGTATGTGACCCCCTCCGAGGTCGAGAACGTCGCGCTCGACCGCACCGAGAACTACTCGACCGTGACGATGGCCCAGCTGGCCTCGGAGTCGGGCATCTCCAACTTCTCCAACTTCTTCGTCAACGACCCCAACTCCGCGATCCAGTGGCCGTTCCCCGTCGGTGTGCCGATCAGCTACGGCTACGGCATGCGCTCGGGCACGCTGCACGAGGGTGCCGACTTCACGCCCGGCGAGGGCTCGCCGATTCAGGCGATCGCCGACGGCGTGGTGCGGGAGTCGACGGACTCCGGCGGAGCGTACGGCGTGAGCATCATCATCGATCACGTGATCGACGGGCAGCTCGTCTCGAGCCACTACGCGCACATGCAGTACGACTCGCGTCAGGTTCAGGTCGGCGACCACGTCACGGTCGGCACCATCATCGGACGCACCGGCAACACCGGACGCTCGTACGGCGCGCACCTCCACTTCGAGATCCTGATGAACGGAACAGCCACGATCGACCCGATCCCCTGGCTGCGCGAGCACGCCGGCGGCTGACGCAGGATTCAAGAGGATGCCGGCGCTCTGGTATTCTCTTCTAGTTGCCCAGGCGTGCCTGGGCGCGCCCCGATAGCTCAGTGGTAGAGCACTTCCATGGTAAGGAAGGGGTCGTCAGTTCAATCCTGACTCGGGGCTCGCAGCATCCGTCATCTCGATCTCGGATGCCGTGCGGCAGGGTAGCTCAGTTGGTGAGAGCGCACGACTCATAATCGTGAGGTCGCGGGTTCAAGCCCCGCTCCTGCTACGAACGAAGGCCCCGCTTGCGGGGCCTTTTTCGTTCGTGCGGGGCCGTTGATCGAACCCGACGAGATCAGCCATGGCGATCAGTGTCGCCGCGGACTACCTTGTAGGCGTGTCCGCTCCTGCGATCGACGCCCGCAGCGCTCACGCCGCCGGCGTCGAGCGCCTGCTCGAGAGCTATCGGGCGGTCCCCGCGACCGCCCCGGTGCGGCTCGCCAAACGCACATCGAACCTGTTCCGGGCGCGCGCGGCCACGAACGCGCCGGGCCTGGACACATCCGGGCTGACGAACGTCATCGCCGTCGACGCCGATGCGCGGACGGCCGATGTGGCCGGGATGTGCACGTACGAAGACCTCGTCGCCGCGACGCTGCCGTTCGGGCTCACGCCGCTCGTGGTGCCGCAGCTGAAGACGATCACCCTCGGCGGCGCGGTCACGGGCCTCGGCATCGAGTCGACGTCGTTCCGCAACGGGCTGCCGCACGAGTCGGTGCTCGAGATGGACATCCTCACCGGCGCCGGAGAGGTGGTGACCGCCTCGCCGAGCGAGCACGCCGATCTGTTCCGGGCTTTCCCCAACTCGTACGGCACACTCGGGTACGCCGTGCGCCTGCGTATCGAGCTCGAGACGGTCGAACCTTTCGTCGCGCTCACGCACCTGCGGTTCCGCTCCCTCGAAGACCTGATCGAGGCCATGGACGGCATCGTCGAGACCGGTCGGCTCGACGGGGTCGCGGTCGACTACCTCGACGGTGTCGTCTTCAGTGCCGACGAGAGCTACCTGTGCGTCGGCGTGAAGACAGCCGCCGCCGGACCGGTCAGCGACTACACCGGCCAGCAGATCTACTACCGCTCGATTCAGCACGACGACGCCGCGAAGACAGATCGCCTCACCATCCACGACTACCTCTGGCGCTGGGACACCGACTGGTTCTGGTGCTCGGGGGCGTTCGGCGCGCAGCATCCGCTCGTCCGGAGGCTGTGGCCGAGGCGCTACCGGCGCAGCAGTGCGTACTGGAAGCTGATGAGTCTCGAGCGCCGGTTCGACATCGGCGACCGCCTCGAGCGGCTCAAGGGTCGCCCGCCGCGCGAGAGGGTCGTGCAGGATGTCGAGGTGCCGATCGAGCGGTGCGCGGAGTTCCTGCACTGGTTCCTCGATCATGTGCCCATCGAGCCGATCTGGCTCTGCCCGCTGCGCCTGCGCGACGACGCCGGCTGGCCGCTGTACCCCCTGCATCCGCAGCAGACCTATGTGAACGTCGGCTTCTGGTCGACCGTGCCCGTCGGCCGGACCGAGGGCGAGACGAACCGGATGATCGAGCGCGGGTGAGCGACCTCGCCGGGCACAAGTCGCTCTACTCGGACGCCTACTACTCGCGCGAGGAGTTCGACGAGCTCTACGGCGGTGATGCTTATCGGGTCGCGAAGCGGCAGTACGACCCGGACTCACGACTCCTCGACCTCTATGCGAAGGCGGTGCAGCGGCGATGACCACGATCAAAGGACGATCGGCCGAGACGGCGGCGATGCCGGAGAAGGCGGACACCGCGGAGGGGACGGAGAAGCTCACCCTCGCGCAGGTCCTGGAGATCGTCACGGGCAGTCGGCTGCCGCTGCGCTTCACCGCATACGACGGGAGTTCTGCAGGGCCTCCGGACGCACCGCTCGGGATCGAACTGCTGACACCCCGCGGAACGACCTATCTTGCCACCGGGCGCGGTGATCTCGGGCTGGCCCGGGCCTACATCGCGGGCGACCTCGAGGCGCACGGGGTGCATCCCGGCGACCCGTACGAGCTGCTCAAAGCCCTGGCCGACGCGCTCGTCTTCCGGATGCCGCCTCCTCGGCAGGCCGCGCAGATCATCAGGTCCATCGGCATCCAGCACCTGCGCCCCATCGCCCCGCCCGACCTCGAAGCGCCTCCCCGGTGGCGCCGCGTGGCCGCAGGACTCCGCCACAGCAAGGCCCGTGATGCCGAGGCGATCCACCATCACTACGACGTCTCGAACACCTTCTACGAGTGGGTGCTCGGCCCCTCGATGACGTACACCTGCGCGTGCTACCCGTCTCCGGACGCATCGCTGGAGGACGCGCAGGAGAACAAGTACCGGCTCGTCTTCGACAAGCTCCGCCTGAAGCCGGGCGACCGACTGCTCGACGTCGGATGCGGCTGGGGCGGCATGGTGCGGTACGCGGCCCGCCGCGGTGTGCGCGCCATCGGAGTGACGCTGTCGCAGGAGCAGACGTCGTGGGGGCAGCGCGCGATCGCGGACGAGGGACTCGGTGACCTGGCGGAGGTACGTTTCGGCGACTACCGCGACATCACCGAGACGGGGTTCGACGCGGTGTCGTCGATCGGGCTGCTCGAGCACATCGGCGTGCGCAACTACCCCGCCTACTTCGCCTTTCTCCGATCGCGGATGCGGCCGGGCGCGCTGCTGCTCAACCACTGCATCACCCGGCCGGACAATCACAGCGAGGCGTCCGCGAAGGGTTTCATCGACCGCTATGTCTTCCCGGACGGAGAGCTCACCGGGTCCGGCCGGATCATCACCGAAGCACAGGATGTCGGACTCGAGGTGCTCCACGAGGAGAATCTGCGGCAGCACTACGCGATGACGCTCCGGGACTGGTGCGCGAACCTGGTCGCCCACTGGGATGAGGCGGTGGCCGAAGTGGGACTGCCGACCGCGAAGGTATGGGGCATGTACATGGCAGGCTCACGGCTCGCGTTCGAGACGAACGGCATCCAGCTCCACCAGGTCCTGGCGGTCAATCCCGACGATCACGGAGGGGTCGGCGACCTGCCGTTGCGACCCTGGTGGACGCCCTGACTCCGCCACCGAAAGGCGGAATCGGGACAGGGCGCAGCAGTCTCAGGCGCCCAGCGCCCACGACGCCGCGTCGAAAGCGCGGATCGTCCACAGCAGCTTCTCGCCGTCCTGCGGAGTCGGCCACGTCGACAGCTTCGCCGCCACGACGCCCGTGGCGCGGTTGATGTAGACCATCTGGCCGTGGATGCCGAGGGCCAGGGCGACATCGGCGGTCGGGCCGGGGAACCAGAATCCGTTGCGGTACATGCCCCCGTCCATCAGCGTCGGCTCGCTGGCGGCGGCGAAGGCGGCTCGCGAGTCGGGTCCGCCGGCGAACGTGTCGGCCACCCACGCGGGCGGCAGAACCGGGACCCCGTCGAGGGCGTGCCCGTCGTGCAGGTAGAGCGACCCGAATCTCGCGAGGTCGCGGAGGGTCGCAGAGCATCCGCCGTCGAACATGCCCGCACCGACGGCATCCAGTCCGACGTTCGCGTCGGACTCCGCACCCATCGGCGCCCACAGCCGCTGCGACATGACATCGGCGGGGTGCAGGCCGGTCGCACCGGCGATCACGAACCCGAGGGCGTCGGTCTCGCACGACTTGTAGTCGAAGCGGCCGCCGTGCTCCCGCTCCTGCTGGAGCGACGCGAGAAATCCGATCAGCGTGTCGGGCACGTCGTCATGCACGCGCGGCGCCCAGCCGATCGCCTGCTCGAGCAGGCGCACCTCCGCCGTCTCATCGAGGTAGTCCTCTGAGAAGCGGATGCCGGTGCGCATGTCGAGCAGATCTCTGACCGAGGCGCCACGGTAGCCCGATTCGGCGAGCGCGGGTACGTATTCGACGACCTCGCGAGCGGGATCCAGCTCGCCGGTGCCGGTGAGGCAGCCGGCCGTGGTCGTCGTCAGCGACTTGCTGACCGACATCAGCAGGTGCACGCTCGAGGGCAGCATCGTGCCCGTGTACTCCTCGGCGACCACCACTCCGTTGCGGGTCACGATCCACCCGTCGGTGAAGGTGGACTCCATGACTTCGCCCAGGGTCGCCGAGCGGTTCTCCCACGGGTGGGCGACGGGAAGGGCGGTCAGGTCTTGGGGCGCGTAGCCGAACGTGGTCGCCCGGGGCCCCGCGGGCGATGATGCCGACGGGCAGAAACCGGGCGATGTTCTGCATCGACCAGGCCAGATGCTGCGGCGACTGCCATTGATCCAGCGCGGGCGCGGGGGGCACTCCACCCGCCAGGCCGGACGCTTCGTCTGCCGAGAACACCTAGCTACTGTGCCACACGCCCGCCGCTACAGCCCTTTCGATCCGGAGGCATTGCGGTTCGGCGCCGGCTGGTCGACCGGCGTCGCGGCGTACATCGCGCGGATCGAGTCGATGAAGTGCGTCGCACGGATCGTCAGGGCGCCGCCCTTCGTCTGCAGCCGGCCCTTCGTGACGAGGATGCCGAGGTCCGCGCCCTTCCACCGGTAGTCGCCCGGCCCGTACACCCGCAGGAAGAACGCCTCGCCCTCGCTGCCGAGCAGATGCCAGTCCAGCTCGGGGTGCGAGAAGACCAGCGCACCGCTCGCATCGACGACATAGCGACCGGTCTGCGGTGCGGCGTCGATCCGCTCGACGTCGGAGCGGATGTGCTTGATGACCATCGTGCTCCACTCGTCCTCCGACGCCAGCTCCTCCCACCGGTCGTTGATCTCGGCCACGTCCAGCTCGAAGGACACCCCCGCGTACTCGAGCAGATGGAAGACGAACAGCGGCACGTCGGCGTAGGCACCGGCGGTGACGTTCGTCGTGGCGGACGCGCCGCTGACCCGCGGGTTGAGCTCGCCGAGATACACATCACCGGTGTCGGTGTCGACGAGGACGTCGACCTCGAAGAACCCGCGGTAGCCCTCGCCGCCCAGGCGGTTGCCGAGCCGTTCGACGAGGGATGCCGCCCGCCGCCGGGTGTCTTCGTCGAGCACATCCGGGAACATCTCGTTGCCCGACCACCCTCCGCGATAGGGGGTGAGGGCCTTGTGGCCGGTGATCTCGGTCATGAAAGGGCCGACGATGGTCCCCTGGCGCGTCAGGACGGCTTCGACGGCGATCGGGCGGTTGTTGATCCGCTTCATGATCTTGACCTCGACGCCGAGCACGTCGTCGCCGATCTGGTCGAACTCCTCCTCGGACGTCACGAAGAACGTCGTCTTGCCGGAGTCCCCGTACGCGGTCTGGATGACCAGGTCGGTTCCGAGCTTCGCCTTCTTCGCGGCATCCGCCACGTCTTTCCAGCTGTGCACGGTGGTGAGCACGTTCGGCACGCTCGGCACCCCGACCTCGTCGCCGAGCTGGGTGGTGACGATCTTCGAGTCGAGCCGCTCGCGCAGTTCGGCGGACGGCAGGATCAGGTCGTAGCCGAGCTCGTCGCAGATCTGCTCGGTCTCGGTGTCGAAGAAGACCATCACGATCTGCGGACGGATGCCGACCGGGGTGCGGCGGGCGATGTGGGCCCGGACCTCGGCGTTGCGCAGCAGCCAGTTGTTGATCTCCTCGCCGCTTTCGAACTCGATGTACGGCTTGTGCGCGGGGCTGAACACGCGCGGGTGCGCGCCGCTCCACGAGTCGTAGTACGTGATGTACGAGAACCCGCGCACCCAGCGGTCGAGGCCGAGCAGATTGAACGCGGTCGCTCCGACGAAGTAGACGGGCTGGGGGCTGGTGCGGAAGTGGTGGCGGATCTCCGACATGTTCCGCAGCGCATGCTCGGCGCCGGTCTTCTTCGCCGTCCGGGCGTTCGCCGTTCGCCGCCCCGACGTGACCGGCGGCGGGGCAGCCGGCTCGGCCACGGCATCCTTCGGCCGGTTCTTCCGAGGTGCGGGAACAGGAATACGTGCCATGGCGAGCCCTCCGTTGCGACCGACTGGCTCAATAGTGGTCTCGCGGCGGGGGCTGGTCAACAGCGCGTTTCCGTGTGCAGGCGCGCGGAAGATTCAGTGGAGGTTAGCGCAGTGCCGGCGGGGAAGATAGCCCTTACGCGGCGCACCAATTAGCCCTTACGGTGAGGGTGGCTCACTTAGGGCTGTGCTCCTTCGCATCTCGGGGGATGAAGAAGGCGCGGTCCCCATGCTAGCCCACACGTCCGTTCGACCGCGCGCTGGAAAAAACTGGCGCAGATTCCGCTCCCCGATCGCCGCGATGACCGCGGCCGGGCTCACCGTCGCCGTGCTCGGGATCGTCGTCCCCAGCGCTCAGGCGGCCGGCCCGGTCGAGCTCGGCACCGCCGACTCGTTCGTCGTCCTGGCCGCATCGACGATCACCAACACCGGACCCAGCGTGCTGAACGGCGACGTCGGCCTTCACCCGGGCACGTCGGTCGTCGGGCTCGACGGACGGGTCAACGGCGAGATCCACGTCGCCGACACGGTTGCACAGACCGCGAAGTCAGACCTCGAGACGGCGTACGGTGTCGCCGCGGGCCTTGCGGCAGGGACGGCCATCGACGCAGAGCTCGGCGGGGAGACTCTCACCCCGGGCGTGTACACGACTCCCTTCCCGACGGGTATCACCGGCCAGCTGACGCTGAATGGACAAGACGACCCGGACGCTTTCTGGGTCTTCCAACTCGGTGAGACGCTCACCACCGCCGTCGGAAGTTCCATTCTTCTGATTGGCGGAGCTCAGGCCTGCAACGTCTTCTGGCAGGTCGGCAGCTCGGCGACGCTCGGCACGGACAGTGACTTCGTCGGAACCATCATGGCCAGGGCCTCCGTCACCGTCACCACCGGTGCCGACGTGGAGGGCAGGGCGCTCGCGCTCGATGCCGCCGTCACGCTCGACACGAATGACTTCACGCTCCCCGAGTGCGCCGATCCCGACCCGGATGAGGATGCCGACGGTGTCGTCGACGCCGACGCGGCGGATGCTGACGCGACGGATGCTGACGCGACGGATGCCGACGCGACGGATGCTGACGCGACGGATGCCGACGCGACGGACGCCGACGCGGACGCCGTCGACGCGGCCGACGCTGACGCGGCAGACGCTGACGCGGCCGACGCGGATGCGGTCGACGGAGACGCGGATGCCGACACCGACGCGGCCGACGCCGATGTGGACGCCGGCGACGCGGACGTGGACGCGACCGATGCCGACGTCGACGCCGGCGATGCGGATGTCGATGCCGGTGACGGCGACGTCGATGTGACGGACGCCGACGTGGACGCCGGAGACGCGGACGTCGACGCCCTCGACGCGGACGCTGCCGGTGATGCGGACGCTGCCGGCGACGCGGATGCTGCCGGTGATGCGGATGCTGCGGGCGATGCGGACGCCGCGGGCGATGCCGACGCCGCGGGCGATGCTGATGCTGATGCGATGCGGACGCTGCCGGATGCGGATGCTGCGGGCGATGCCGACGCGCGGGCGATGCTGATGCTGCAGCTGATGCCGATGCTGCGGCGGACACAGATGCTGATGCTGATGCTGACGCTGCGGCGGACGCTGATGCTGCGGTCGATGTGGATGTCGCAGTGGACACGGACGTGGTGCCTCGCGTTGACGGAGACGCTGACGCTGACGCCGACGCGTCGATGTGGACGTCGCCGACACCGACGTGGCCGTCGTCGCCGCCGTCGTTCCCGCTACGACCGTCACGACGCTCCCCGCGACCGGCTTCGACGGTACTCTGGCTCGCGCCCTTGTCGGCGGTCCTGCTGATCGCCGGAGCAGTCCTGCTGCTGGTCCGACGCACACGCGCCGACGGCTGACGATTCCTCCTGGTGTGGCCGTACCGCGAACGCGGCGCGGCCACACCGTTTCCCCGCACGGTCCGCTTTCGGACCTCGAAGGACACTCGTGGCCACCACCCCGCGCAGCAGAATCGTCGCCACGATCGTGTCCTTCGCGGTCGTGGCCGTCTACGTGTTCGTGACGATGCTGTTCGTCACCCCGCCCAACCCGGTCGCGTCGGCTCTGTCCGGCGTGACGCGCTCGGCGAGTCCGTATTTCGCCCAGAAGTGGAATGTGTTCGCTCCGAACATCGCGAAGTCCAATCCGCAGCTGCGGATCCAGGCGCAGTGGCGTGACGACGAGGGCGCACTCGTGAAGAGCGAGTGGATCAACGTGACGGCGGTCGAATTCGCTGCGGTCACCGGCAATGCGCTGCCCTCGCGCATCCAGAAGCTCTCGTGGAACGCACTCGCGGCCTACCTCACGCGATTCCGCGACCTGACGACGCCGCAGCGCACGATCGTCCAGGACACGTTCATAGAACGATACGACGACGGCTTCCGCGGCAAGCCCCCGGACCAGCTCATCGAGCAGCTCACCGGACTCGCCGACAACCGCGGCGACGTGGTCGATCTGCTCCGCTACGACTACATGCTCAAGGAGTACGCGACCTACTTCGCGACGGCGAGCTTCGATCAGGAGATCGAGCGCATCCGGTGGGAGATCTATCGGGAGCGGCCGAACGACTTCGCGCATCGCCTCGAAGCCGATCCGCAATACGACCCGACGATCACGCGTTTCGGCTGGAGACAGGCCGACGACCGCCTGCGCGCCGATGCGCTGGCTGCGTTCGACGACGTGATCGCCCGGTACGGAGCGGCATCATGAGCACGGCGCTGAGAACCCGCCGCACGACGCGGGTGACGATCGGGATGCGGCTCGTCGAGTGGATGACGGGAGCCGAACGGGCGACCTACAGCATGTCGGCGCTGCGCATCCTGTTCGGCGTCGCGATGCTGTGGTTCCTGCTCGTCAGCGTCCAGGACCGCCGCTACCTGTGGGGTTCCGGATCGATCTGGGTCGATCCGGCGGTCGATCGACGCGGCTACCCCGAGATCTTCCGCGGGCTGTTCCCCAAGACCGACGCCGTCGCCTTCGACTTCAGCTACGGCATCCTGATCGCTCTTTCGATCCTGTTCATCGCGGGATTCGCGACCCGCATCGTGACACCCGTCCTCCTGCTGTTCTGGGTGGGGCTCTCCACGAACAGCGTCTTCCTCACCAACGGCGGCGATGTCGTCATCCGCATCGTGCTGCTGTTCTGCGTCTTCGCGAACCTGTCCCGGCACTGGTCGCTCGACGCCTGGTGGTGCCGCCGAAGGAAGGTCGAGTCGATCTATCCGAAGGCGATCGTCGGACTCGTTCCCCGGTGGGTGCTACACCACCGCCCACAACACGGTCGTCGTGCTGTGCGCCTACCAGGTGCTGCTGATCTACGTGAACTCGGGCATCTTCAAGCTGATGGGCGAGGAGTGGCTGCAGGGCAGCGCGCTGTACTACGCCTTCATGCTCGATGTGTTCCGGGTCTTCCCGGTGCTGAGCGACCTCGCCTGGCAGGTGACCCCGTTCGTGGTGGTCGGCTCGTGGATCTCGATCTGGGTGCAGCTGCTGTTCCCCGTGCTGCTGCTGTGGAGGCCGACCCGCTACGCGGCGCTCGTGATCATCATGGGGATGCATCTCGGCATCGGCCTGTTCCTCGGTCTGTGGCCGTTCTCCATCGCGATGATCGCGCTGGATCTCGTCTTCGTGCGAGACGCGTCCTGGGTGCGTGCGTTCGCCTGGGCGGGCGGACTGCTGCGCACCGTGCGGGCTGCGCTCAGCGGCGCGGCCGGCGACGCCCGGCCCGCGACGAACGAAATCCCCCGCAGCCTCTCGGTGAGGATGCGGGGGATTCGGTCGTCGATCGGTTAGGCCAGTGCCTTCGCCTTCAGCGCGTCGAACTCGGCCTGGGTGATGGCGCCCGAGTCGAGGAGCTTCTTGGCCGACTCGATCTCGGAGGTCGGGAGACGCGCCCGCGACCTCACGGATGTAGCTGTTCTGGGCGGCCTGAGCCTCCTTCATCTCCGCCACGCGGCGCTCGGTCATGCTCTTGCCACGGGCGATCAGGTAGATGAACGCGGCGAGGAAGGGCAGGAAGACGAGGAAGATCACCCAGAGTGCCTTCGCCCAGCCGTTCAGGCTCGGGTCGCGGAAGATGTCGATGATGACGGTGATGAAGATCCAGATGCACGCGATCAGGATGTACACCCAGAAGATCCAGACGAGGAATTCCCACAAGTTCACTTTGATCAGCCTTTTCGTTCGGGGGCGGCGCGGTCGCAGCCGATGATGAGCCCAAGGTATCGGTCGCGTCGAGCGCGGAACGCGTCATGCCGATGGGGTGACTTCGCGCACACGTCGCGACGAACCGAGGACGCTCTCGCGAGCACGGGCTAATTCACCGCGGAGGTGAGGCGCGCGATCCCGTCGAAGAACGTCGCCTTCAGCGGCTCCTTGCGCCACTCCTCGAGGGTGAGTTCGCGGCCGGCATCCCGGTAGCCCTGCTCCACCTCGCGCATCTGACGCACGAAGGACTCGCCGCGCACGAGCAGCGACGACTCGGCGTTGAGGCTGAACGAGCGGATGTCCATGTTGCTCGACCCGATGAAGGCGATGTCGTCGTCGATCGAGAGGTGCTTGGCGTGCAGGATGTACGGCGCCGGGTACATGAAGATGCGCACGCCCGCCTCGAGAAGATCGCTGTAGTACGACCGCTGCGCGTGCCCGACGAGCCACTGGTCGGCCTCCTCCGAGACGAACAGCTGCACGTCGAGGCCGCGCTGGCAGGCGGTCGTGATCGCGTAGACCATCGCCTCGTCGGGCACGAAGTACGGACTGGTGATGATGACCTTCTCGGTCGCGCCGTAGATGAGCGAGAGGAACATCCGCAGGTTGTTCTCGGTCGTGTAGGCCGGACCGCTCGGCACCACCTGGCACAGCAGCGCGTCGGGCGAGGTCGAGAGGGCGATCTCGTTCGCCGGCACATGGTCGGTGAGCTGCTCGCCGGTCTCGAAGAACCAGTCCGAGAGGAAGACCGCGTTGACGCCGGCGACGACCGGGCCCGTCAGGCGGGTCATGAGCTCCTGCCACTGCAGGCCGCGCTTGATGTTCTTCGGCATGTCGTACGTGCGCGCGATGAGGTTCTGCGACCCCATGAAGCCGATGCGCCCGTCGACGACGACCAGCTTGCGGTGGTTGCGCAGGTCGGGGCGCTGGTACTTGCCCTTGAGGGGCTGGACGGGCAGCATCCACGACCACTTCACACCGATGCGGTCGAGCTCGGCGAAGGTCTCCTTGCTGTGCGGGATCTTGGCGGAGGGCAGGTGGTCGGCGAGCAGCCGCACCGTCACGCCGCGCGCGACCGCGCGCTCCATCGCGGAGAAGAATCCGCGGGTCGTGTCGTCCCACGCCACGATGAAGAACTCGACGTGGACGAACCTCGTGGCGGTGTCGATCGCCGCTGCCATCGCGTCGATCGAGCCCTGGTAGTCGCCGAGCAGGGTCGCCTCGTTGCCGTACTCGGCGGGGATGCCGGTGAGCTTCTCGTTCTGCTGCACGACGCGCTGGAACCAGCGCGGCCAGGAGAGGTCCGCCGTGCTCAGGCCCTCCTCCCGCACCGTGTCGCGGATGGTGGCGTCGATGCGCGCCTGGGCTTCGCGGCGCTTCTTGGGCAGCTTGAACGATCCGATCAGCAGGAACAGCAGGATGCCGATGTAGGGGATCAGGAAGATCGCGAGCAGCCAGGCCATCGCCGCCGTCGGCTTGCGCCGACGCGGGATGATGATGAGCGCTGCGATCTTGATCGCGAAGTCGACGAGGGCCGCGATGATCCAGATGGCGTTGGTTCCGAGAGTGTCCATTTGCGGGTCAGGCTATCGGCTCCGCTCGCCGGTCGCGTCGTCCTTTTCGGACGAGATGCCGCCCGGAACCGGTCGGATAGGCTCGCAGTGCGACCGGACCCCTGATGGCAACGGCGCGGCGAGGGGACGAGAGCATGGCCACGACACCGCCCGGCTGGTATGACGACGGACGTGGAGATCTGCGCTGGTGGGACGGCTCCCAGTGGACCGAGCACGTCCAGACGCCCGACCCCGAGCCCGAGGGCGCGCCGGATGCCAGCCCCTCCGCGCAGTCCGACGAGGCGATGGACACGCTCCTGGCGCCCGCGGTCGCACCGGCGCCGACGCTCGAGTCGGCGGCGATGACGGATGCCGGAGCCCCGGCGCCCGCGGAATCGTCCGACGTCGTCGCCGATGGCGGGTACACGCAGTCGGCGCCTCCCGGATATCCCGGCGGTTTCCCCGGCGGACCCGCTCCCTCGGGCGGCTTCATCGCGGCCACCGAGCGGAAGAAGTCCAAGCTGTGGATCCTGTGGGTCGTGCTGGGCGTCGTCCTGCTCGGGTTCGTCATCCTCGCCGCGGTGCTGATCCCCGTTCTGTTCGGCATGTTCGGCAGCACGAGCAGCGGCGGCGGCAACAGCGCCGAGGACGAAGCCGCGGCGGTCGCCGCGGTCGAGCTGTACGACGAGGCCTGGGCCACGGCCGACTGCGACAAGTTCGAGCAGGCGACGACCGTGGAATTCCGCGAGGTTCTCGAGCTGTCCGAATGCGGAGCGTTCACCGCCGCGTCGCAGGGGTTCACCGACTCGGTGGATGACTACGCGCTCGAGGTCACCTCGGTCGAATCGACCGAGGACCGGATCACGGTCGAGACCACCGAGACCTTCACGAGCCTCATCGACGACCAGGGCAACCAGACGGAGGAGCCCATCGCGTACGAGGAGCGTTACTCGTACGTCGTGGTGCCGTCCGAGGGCGGCTGGGCGATCAACGAGGCCAACGACGCGGACGCCGGCTGACCTGATTCAGGCGCGGCCGGTCGCGGCTGCGTCGGAGTCGTCGGCGGGCGGTCGCAGCGGGGTGATCGATCCGCCCTCGGCGGCCGGGTCGATGCCGAACACCGCCGCGAGTCCGGCTTCGAAGTGGCCGACCCGGCCGCCGGCGGCGAGCTCGCGCGCACGCTGCGTCGGGTCGTGCAGGAGCGCGCCGGCGAAGTGGCGGAGCGCCTCGGTGACGGCGGCGGACTGCTCGGGTGAGACCGACTTCGACGCGAGACGCGTCAGTTCGCTGTCCAGGGCGTCGAACACGTGCCTGCGGAGGGCGACGATGGCCGGGGCGGCGATCTGCTCTGCAGCGAAGGCTCCGGCGGCCGAGGAGACGAGCTCACGCGCCGTGGCGTCGGGAGCGAGCATCGGCAGGCGCGCATGCGTCGCGATCAGCTCGAGGTCCATGAGCTCGACGCCCGGAAGCCTGCCGACCGCGGGATCGACGTTGCGGGGCAGGCCGAGGTCGATGATCGTCCGGCGGGTCGCGTCGGGGATGTCCTCGACGGTCACGGAGTACGTGTTCGTGCAGGTGATGACGACCTCGGCCGCGGCGACGGCATCCCTCAGGTCCCGCTGCGCGCGCACGCCGTAGCGCTCGGCGAACTGCTCCGCGCGGCCGGTGAGGGAGTAGACCGCCAGCTCCGACACGCCCAGCGTGCGCAGTGCCGCCACGGTCGTCGCGGCGTAGTTGCCGGTTCCGACGATGAGCGCCCGGGTCTGCCGCCAGTCGGTCACGCGCGTGCCCGCCAGCTGCAGGGCGAACTGCACGAGCGACCTGCCCTGCTTGCCCAGCGCGGTCGCCGCGCGCACGTCCCGTCGAGACCTTCGCCGCGCGCTGGAACGCGGTGTCGAGCTCGGGAGTCGTCGAGCGTGTCTCCCGCGCGGCCTCGTACGCGCGGCGCACCTGCCCGGCGATCTCCTCTTCGCCGACGGCGATCGACTCCAGGCCCGAGGTCACCGCGAACAGGTGGTGCAGAGCCGGCGCGCCGGCCATCACCTCGGCGCGTTCGCGCAGCGATCCGGTCGGCAGGTCTGCGGCGCCGGCGAGGGCGCGCAGGGTGGCTTCGGCGATGCTCGTGTCGGCGCCCGGCGGCACATCGAGGTACGCCTCGACGCGGTTGCAGGTCGAGACCAGAACTGCTCCGCGTGCGCGGCCGTCGTCGAGAAGAGTGGTCGCCGCGCTCGCGGTCACAGCCTCGGAGAGGCGACCGAGCAGATCGAAATCCGCTGTCCGGTGAGACACGGAGACGCAGAGGAGCACACTCCCATGGTACGGAACTGTGGCTGAAGAGCGCGTCGGAGTGAAACAACCCGACGTCGGGAACGGGCCGTGGAGGACCGTGACGAGTGCGAGCGGTGGGAGGATGGAGCATATGTCTTTCCCCGTGTCGCACCCCCTCGATGACGGTCGGACCGCTTCGTCGGCGCTGATCACCGCACTGCGCGGTCAGCGCCCCGAGCGCACACCGGTCTGGTTCATGCGTCAGGCCGGCCGGAGCCTTCCCGAGTATCGCGACCTCCGCGTCGGCACGGCGATGCTCGACGCGTGCCTGACCCCTGAGCTCGCGAGCGAGATCACCCTGCAGCCGGTGCGCCGTCACGGCGTGGACGCGGCGGTGTTCTTCAGCGACATCGTGATCCCGCTTCGGCTGGCCGGGGTGCCGGTCGAGATCGTTCCGGGGCGAGGCCCGGTGCTCGAGTCGCCGATCCGGTCGGCATCCGACATCCTGCGCCTTCGCCCCATCGATCCCGATTCGCTCGCGCCGATCCGTGAGGGAGTGGCACGCACGGTCGCCGAGCTCGGCAGCACGCCGCTCATCGGCTTCGCCGGAGCGCCGTTCACGCTCGCGTCGTATCTCGTCGAGGGCGGCCCGTCGAAAGATCAGCTTCGCGCGCGCAGCCTGATGGTGTCGGACCCGCACGCGTGGGCGCAGCTGCTGAACTGGTGCGCCGACGTCTCGGGGGCATTCCTGCGCGCGCAGGTCGAGGCCGGCGCGAGCGCCGTGCAGCTGTTCGACTCCTGGGTGGGCTCGCTCTCGCGCCACGACTATCAGCGGCGGGTCCTGCCGCACTCGCGGCGGACGCTGTCGGCCCTGCGAGGCCTCGACATGCCGATCATCCACTTCGGCGTGGGCAGCGGTGAGGTGCTCGATCTCATGGCAAGTGTCGGTGCCGATGCGGTGGGCGTCGACTGGCGCATCCCGCTCGACGAGGCTTCGCGTCGCCTGGGCGGCGACGTCGTCGTGCAGGGCAACATCGATCCGGCATGGCTGAGCGCCCCGTGGGAGAAGCTCGAAGCGCATGTGCTCGACGTCCTCGAGCGCGGCCGGTCGGCGCCGGCCCACGTGGTGAACCTCGGCCACGGCGTACCCCCCGAGACCGACCCGGAGGTGCTGACGCGCATCGTGAGCCTCGTCCACGAAGCGTCGGTCGGCGCCGCCCTGGTCTGACATGTCGCCGCATCCGGTGCATCCCGCATCGCAGCCGTCCACCGCGTCGCCGTCGCCCACGTCACGGGTGATCGTGATCGGTGCCGGGATCGCCGGGCTCGTCGTGGCGCGCGATCTGGCACGCGCGGGCGTGCCGGTGACGGTCGTCGAGGCAGCGGATCGCGTCGGCGGGCAGCTCGCATCGGTCCGCATCGCCGGGCTCGACCTCGATGCCGCAGCCGAGTCGTTCGCGACGCGTGGCGGTGCCGTGGCGGCCCTCGCCTCCGAGCTCGGACTCGGTGACGACGTGGTGCTGCCGCGAGAGGCGCCGGCGTGGCTGGTCGGTGCTCACGGCCGAGCGCATCCCCTCCCGGCGGCGAGCGTGCTCGGCATCCCCGTCGATCCGCGTGCTCCCGACGTCGTCGCCGCGATCGGCCGGCGCGCGGCGTGGCGGGCACGGCTGGATTCGGCGGTGCCGCTGCGGCGACCCGAGGCCTACCGCTCGCTCGGCGACCTGGTGCGTCGTCGCATGGGGCCGCGGGTGCGGGACGGCCTGGTGGCCCCCGTCGTGCGCGGCGTCTACTCGACGACGCCCGACGCTCTTCCGCTCGCGCTCGCTTCGCCCGGGCTGCCCGACGCGCTGCGCTCGAGCCGCTCGCTGTCCGCCGCGGTCGCCCGGCTGCGCGCGGCGAGCCCGGCCGGTTCGCAGGTCGCCGGGCTCCGCGGCGGCGTGCACCGGCTCGCGGAGGCGCTGGAGCGCGATGCCCGCGCGGCTGGTGCGCATGTCCTGCTGGGCTCCCGCGTGGTGCACGCCGACGCCGACGGCGTGCGGCTGGCCGGCGGCGAGCAGCTGCGAGGGCTCGTCGTGAGCGCCGCAGCGGATGCACAGGGCGCCGCTGTGCGCACGCGCACGATCACCGTCGCGATCGCGGTCGTCGACGCGCCCGAGCTCGACAGCCGTCCGCGGGGGACCGGCGCCCTGATCGAAGACGGCGCCGCGGGCATCGTGGCGCGGGCCCTCACCCACTCCTCGGCGAAGTGGGCATGGCTGGCCGATCAGCTCCCCACGGGCCGGCACGTGGTGAGGCTCTCGTACGATGAGATGCCGGATGATCCCGAGAAGACGGTGCTCGCCGACCTCCGGGCGATCACCGGAGCCCGGATCGACCGACTCGTCGAACTCGACGTGCGCACGTGGACTCGGACTCTCGAAGCGCCGCCGACGGCGGCCGGACTCGATGCCGTCGGCGAGGCGGCATCGGTCACCGGGCTCGCCTCGATCGTGCCGGCCGCCCGAGCGATCGCCCGACGAATCAGCACCGACGTGAACGCCGCCCACGAGGGCGGCCCGGAAGGATGACGATGACGAACGAGACGCAGGAGACCGTCGGCTACGCGCTGTGGGCGGTGCTGTCCCGGCCGGTCGGATCGGCCCAGGCGCCGACGGATGCGGCATCCCTCGCGACGGCGATCGACGCGCTGGCCGCCACCGGCGTCACGCTGCGCGGCCTCTACGACGTCTCGGGGCTGCGCGCGGACGCCGACCTCATGATCTGGCTCACCGGCGACGACGCGCAGAAGCTGCAGGCCGCGCTGCGGTCGCTCCGCCGCACCGAGCCCCTGGCCGCGCTCACGCCCCGCTGGAACGCCCTCGGCGTGCACCGCGACGCCGAGTTCACGCGCGACCACGCCCCGTCGTTCATGCGCGGGCTGCCGCCGAAGCAGTGGGTCAGCGTGTACCCGTTCGTGCGCAGCCTCGACTGGTACATCCTCCCCGAGGACGAGCGCCGCGGCATGCTGGGCGAGCACGGGCTGAAGGGCCGGGACTACCCCCAGGTGCAGCCCAACACCGTCGCCGCGTTCGCGCTCGGCGACTACGAGTGGATCCTCGCTCTCGAAGCCGACGACCCGATCCACCTCGTCGACATGATGCGTCACCTGCGTGCCACGGAGGCGCGACGGCACGTCCGCGAAGAGGTCCCGTTCTTCACCGGCCGCTTGATCACGCTCGACGAACTCGCGGAGGTGCTCTCATGAGCGAGCCGAACCAGACAGCGCCCACGATCCTCGCCGCGAGTGCGGCTGCGGCATCCGGCCTCCCGCACATCGAGACGCCCGTCCCGTACGACGCGATCCTCCTCGCCGGCTTCGGCGGACCGGAGGGGCAGGACGACGTCATCCCGTTCCTGCGCAACGTGACGCGCGGCCGCGGCATCCCCGATGAGCGGCTCGAAGAGGTCGCCCACCACTACCGGCACTTCGGCGGGGTCAGCCCGATCAACGCCCAGAACCGCGCGCTGAAGGCCGCGATCGAGGCCGAGCTGGCCGCGCGCGGCATCGACCTGCCGGTGTACTGGGGCAACCGCAACTGGGCGCCGTTCCTCGAGGAGGCGGTGCAGGATGCCGCGGCCGCGGGCGACACCACCCTCCTGGCGATCGCCACGAGCGCCTACAGCTCGTACTCGAGCTGCCGGCAGTACCGCGAGGACTTCGCGCGCGTGCTGGATGCGACGGCGCTGATGGGCACCGTCACGATCGACAAGGTGCGACAGTTCTTCGACCACCCCGGCTTCGTCTCGGCCTTCACCGAGGGCGTGACGGATGCCGTCCGCGGGCTGATCGGCGACGGCGTCGCGCCGGGCCGCATCCGCGTGCTGTTCTCGACCCACAGCATCCCCACCGCCGATGCGGAGCGCTCCGGTCCTCGCGACCGCGACTTCGGCCCCGGCGGCGCCTACGCCGCGCAGCACGAGGCGGTGGCCGCCTTCGTCATGTCGAACGTCGTCGAGGCGATGCCCGAAGCGGCCGAGACCGGGTGGGAGCTCGTCTACCAGTCCCGCTCGGGCCCGCCGTCGCAGCCGTGGCTCGAGCCCGACGTCTGCGACGTGATCGGCGAGCTGCCCGGCCGCGACATCGAGGCCGTCGTCATCGTGCCGCTCGGCTTCGTGAGCGACCACATGGAAGTGCTGTGGGACCTCGACACCGAGGCGATGGAGGCCGCCGAAGAGGCCGGCATCCGCGCCGTCCGCACGCCCACCCCGGGCGTCGATCCCGCGTTCGTGAGCGGTCTGGTCGACCTCGTCGTCGAGCGCCGCGAGGGCACTCCCGCCGCCGAGCGGCCGCACGTCACCGATCTCGGACCGTGGTTCGACGTGTGCCGCCCGGCGTGCTGCGAGAACATCCGTGCCGGCTTCAAACCCGCCGTCTCGGGCGTCGCCCCATGACGGCCCTGTTCAAGCCCGGTGCACCCATCCGCGTCGGCACCCGCGCGAGCGCGCTCGCGGTCGCGCAGACCTCGGCGATCGCGGCGCTGCTCGGCGCCCACGATCTGATCACGATCACCTCGGAAGGCGACCGCTCCTCCGCGCCCCTCGCGTCGATGGGCGGCACCGGAGTGTTCGTGTCGGCTCTGCGCGATGCGCTGCTGGCCGACGAGGTCGATCTCATCGTGCACTCGTTCAAGGACCTGCCGACCGCACCGTCCGACGGCATCCGACTGGCGGCGGTGCCCCCGCGCGCCGACGCCCGCGACGCGCTCGCGACGCGGGACGGCGTCACCCTCGCCAAGCTGCCTGCGGGCTCGCGCGTCGGCACGGGCTCGCCGCGGCGTCGCGCGCAGCTGCTCGCCGCGCGACCCGACCTCGACGTCGTCGGCATCCGCGGCAACGTCGACACCCGGCTCGGGCGCCTGTACGACGCGGACGACGACCGCCGGGTCGACGGACTCGTGCTCGCCGCCGCCGGCCTCGAGCGACTGGGCCGGCTCGGGGAGGCGTCGGAACTGCTCGACCTGGCCGAATGGCCGACCGCACCCGCACAGGGCGCTCTCGCCCTCGAGATCCGGGCCGATGCGTCCGCGTCGCTCGCCGAGCGGGTCGGCGAGGTCGACCATGCCCCGACGCGCCGGGCCGCGACCGCCGAACGCGGCGTGCTCGCCCGCCTCGAGGCGGGCTGCTCGGCGCCGATCGCAGCCCACGCGACGGTCTCGGACGGTGTGCTGACTCTCACCGCGGCGGTCTTCGCCCCGGAGGGCACGAGTCGGCTCTCGGTCACCGAAGTCGGCTCCGCGGATTCCGAGCGAGCGGCGCTCGACCTGGCAGACCGGGTGGCCGCCCTGCTGCTCGAACGCGGAGCTGCTGCGCTCGCGCCCCTGGGCGCGGCACGATGAACCACGGAAGGATGCAGCCATGAGCGCATCGCACGGACCCGTTCCCGGCATCCGCCCCCGCCGCACGCGCGGCACCGCCGCGTGGCGCAGACTCGTCGCGCAGACGCGCCTGCACCCCGCCGAGCTCGTGCTGCCCATGTTCGTCCGCGAAGGGGTCAGCGCGCCGGTGCCGATCTCGTCGATGCCCGGGGTCGTCCAGCACACGCTCGACTCGCTGAAGGGCGCGCTGCACGAGGCGGCGGATGCCGGAATCGGCGGCGTCATGCTGTTCGGCGTTCCCGAGCACAAGGACGCGACCGGCTCGGGCGCCGATGACCCCGACGGCATCCTCAACGTCGCGACCCGCGTCGCGGCCGCCGAGGTCGGCGACGCGCTGGTCGTGCAGACCGATCTGTGCCTCGACGAATTCACCGATCACGGTCACTGCGGCGTGCTCGATTCTGCAGGGCGGGTCGACAACGACGCGAGCCTCGAGCGCTACCGATCGATGGCGCTCGCTCAGGCCGACGCGGGCTCCGCGCTGCTGGGACTGTCGGGCATGATGGACGGCCAGGTTCACGCGGTGCGCGACGTGCTCGATGCGAACGGCCATCAGGATGCCGCGATCCTCGGGTACGCGGCGAAGTACGCGTCCGCTCTCTACGGCCCCTTCCGCGAGGCCGTGCAGTCCTCGCTCGAAGGCGACCGGCGCACGTATCAGCTCGATCCTGCGAACGCGCGCGAGGGTGTGCGCGAAGCATCCCTCGACACCGACGAGGGCGCCGACGTCGTGATGGTCAAGCCCGCGTCGCTGTACCTGGATGTGCTGTCGCGCGTGGCCGCGGCATCCCCGGTGCCGGTATGGGCCTATCAGGTGAGCGGCGAGTATTCGATGATCGAGGCGGCGGCGGCGAACGGCTGGATCGACCGCGAACGGGCCGTTCTCGAATCGCTCATCTCGATCCGCCGTGCCGGAGCCGACGCGATCCTGACCTACTGGGCCGTCGAGGCGGCGCACATCCTCCGCGACGGGAGCCGAGCATGACCAACGAGACCGAGTTCGCCCGCGCGCAGGCCGTGATCCCCGGCGGGGTCAACTCCCCGGTGCGGGCCTACCGCTCGGTGGGGGGAACGCCGCGGTTCCTGGTGTCGGCCCGTGGCCCGTACGTCACCGACGTCGAAGGCCGCGAGTACATCGACCTCGTCGGGTCGTGGGGGCCGGCGCTGCTCGGTCATGCGCACCCGGATGTCGTCGCCGCGGTGCAGGATGCCGCCACGCGGGGCCTGTCGTTCGGCGCGACCACCCCGGGCGAGGCCGAGCTGGCCGAACTGCTGCGGGAGCGCACGACCGTCGCCGGCACGCGGCTGTTCGACAGCGTGCGGCTCGTCTCGACGGGCACCGAGGCGACCATGACCGCCGTGCGGCTCGCGCGCGGCGCGACCGGACGCGACCTGGTCATCAAGTTCGCCGGTCACTACCACGGGCACTCCGACGGGCTGCTGGCCGAGTCCGGCTCCGGAGTCGCGACGCTCGGCCTGCCCGGCTCGGCCGGCGTGCCGGCGGGCGTGGCGGCCCTCACGATCGTGCTGCCGTACAACGACCTGGCCGCCGTCGAAGAGACCTTCGCCGCCCACCCCGGCCGGATCGCCGCGATCATCACCGAGGCCGCCGGCGCGAACGCCGGTGTGCTGGTGCCCGACCCCGGGTTCAACCGCGCGCTGTCGCAGATCGCCCACCGCGAGGGCGCGCTGCTGATCGTGGACGAGGTGCTCACCGGCTTCCGCGTCGGACCCGCCGGGTGGTGGGGACTCGAGACCGCGCAGGCCGAGGGCGAGCCGTGGAAGCCTGATCTCGTGACGTTCGGCAAGATCGTCGGCGGCGGGCTGCCGCTGGCTGCGGTGGCCGGCCGCGGCGATGTGATGAACCTGCTCGCACCGCTCGGCCCCGTCTATCAGGCCGGCACGCTCAGCGGCAACCCGCTCGCTGTCGCGGCGGGACTGGCTACTCTGCGCGCTGCCGACGCGTCGGTGTACGAGCGCATCGATCGGTCGGCCGCGCGGCTTTCGGCCGCCGTCGAGCGACGCATTCGCCGCGGCCGGCGTCGCCATGACCGTCTCGCGCGCCGGGAGCCTGTTCTCCCTCGCCTTCCGCGACGGCGTCGTCCGCGACTACGACGATGCGAAGGATCAGGACGCCTGGCGCTACAGCGCTTTCTTCACCTCGATGCTCCGACAAGGGGTGAGCCTGCCGCCGAGCGTGTTCGAGGCGTGGTTCCTCTCCGCGGCCCACACCGACCTCGAACTCGACCGGATCATCGCCGCGCTGCCGGACGCTGCGCGGGCGGCGGGGGATGCGGCGCGGCCGGACCCGGCAGGATAGGCAGCATGCCCGACACCGATGCGCCCGACACCGCCCCGCGGGGCGCGAAGTATCTCCTGACGTGCCTGGGCATCGGCCTGCTGGCCGGACTCCTGTCAGGTCTGTTCGGCGTCGGCGGCGGAACGGTGATCGTGCCGCTGCTGGTGCTCGTGCTCGGCGTTCAACCAGCGTCTGGCCGCTGGCACGTCGCTGGCCGCGATCGTGCCCACCGCGACGGTGGGGGTCATCTCGTACGCCGCTGAACGACTCGGTCGCGTGGATCCCCGGGCTGATCCTCGCCGCCGGCGCGGTCGTGGGCGCGCAGATCGGCACGTGGCTGCTGCCGCGGGTGTCGCTCATCGCGCTGCGATGGAGCTTCATCGCCTTCCTCGTGGCCGTGATCGTCAGCCTGTTCATCGTCGTACCCTCGCGCGACGCCGGACTGCCGCTGACGTCTGATCACGATCGTCGGCCTGGTCGTGCTCGGCGTGGTCACCGGCACGGTGGCAGGACTCATCGGCGTCGGCGGCGGCATCGTCGTCGTGCCGGCGCTCATGCTGATGTTCGGCACGAGCGACCTGATCGCCAAGGGCACGTCGCTGCTCATGATGATCCCGACCGCGATCTCGGGCACGATCGGCAACCTGCGCCGCGGCAACGTCGACCTGCCGGCGGCGGCCCTCATCGGCGTCGCGGCGTGCACGACGACGGCCCTCGGCGCGTGGATCGCGACCATCGTCGACCCCTTCTGGGGCAACGTCCTGTTCGCGGTCTTCCTCATCTTCATCGCCGTGCAGCTGGCGGTGCGCACGATCCGCGCGGCGCGCAAGTGAGTCGGGGCCGCCGAGGCCCTCGGTAGGATTGACTGGTGCCAGTGAACCCCGAGCTCGTCGGGCGCGTCTTCCCCCCGACAGCGCCGTACCTCGTCGGCCGCGAGAAGGTGCGCGAGTTCGCGCGTGCCGTCTTCGCCGACGACCCGCAGCACCTCGATCCGGTCGCCGCACGGGCGCTCGGCTACGCCGACGTCGTCGCCCCGCCGACCTTCGCGATGGTCGTGCAGGATCAGACCCTGCAGCAGCTCCTCGCGGAGCCCGACTCGGGAATCGTCCTGCAGAACGTCCTGCACGCCGAGCAGCGCTTCCGCTACACCCGCCCGATCGTCGCCGGCGACGAGCTGACCGGAACGCTGTCGGTCATCGCCGTCCGCGAGATGCGGGGCAGTGCGATGGTCACGAGCGAGGCGGAGATCACGGATGCCGCGGGCGCGCACGTCGTGACCGCCACCTCGGTGCTGCTGGTCGGGGAGGGCGAGAAGTGACCGCCGCTGTGGCCGTGGGCGACATCGTCGCGGAGCGCACCGTGCACCTCACCCGCGAGTCGCTCGTGCGGTATGCGGGGGCCTCCGGCGACTTCAACCCGATCCACTACCGCGACGACGTCGCGGCATCCGTCGGGCTGCCCGGCGTCCTGGCCCACGGCATGCTGACCATGGGGCTCGCCGTCGAGACGATCGTGCCGTGGCTGGGCGATGCCGGCCGCATCCTCGAGTACGGCGTCCGCTTCACGCGTCCCGTCGTCGTCGACCCCGAGACCGGCGCCGAGCTTCGCATCGTCGCCAAGGTCGGCGCGATCGACGACGAGTCGGCGCGCATCGACCTGACCGTGACGCACGACGAGACCACCGTGCTCGGCAAGGCGCAGGTGCGGGTGCGTCTCTAGCCGATGCCCGACGTCGAACCCCTCCCGCTCGCGCAGCTGACGACGCTGCGCACCGGCGGCGCACCCGAGCGCATGGTCGATGCGCACACGACCGACGAGCTCGTCGCCGCCCTGCGCGAGGCGTGGGGCGAGGGTCGAGCCCCTGCTCGTGCTCGGCGGCGGCTCGAACCTGTTCGTCGGCGACGAGCCGTTCGAGGGAACGGTCGTCCGCGTGCTGACCCGGGGCATCGAGCGCCTGCCGTCGCCGCGTCCGGGGTACGTGCGCCTGCGGGTGCAGGCCGGTCACGACTGGGACGAGCTCGTCGCATACGCCGTCGCCGAGGGGCTCGCCGGGATCGAGGCGATGTCGGGCATCCCGGGCACCGTCGGTGCCGCACCGGTGCAGAACATCGGCGCGTACGGTCAGGAGATCGTGCAGACGCTCGCCGAGGTGGAGCTGATCGACGAGTCCACCGGCAGAGGTCTCCACCGTGCCGGCCGACGAACTCGGCCTGGGCTTTCGCACCTCGGTGTTCAAGCAGCACTACGGGTCGGTGCCCGCGAGGCCGGCCGTGATCCTCTCGGTCACGCTCGAGCTCGCCGAAGTCGGCCACGGCGACCGGCCGGTCGTCGGCGAGCAGCTGCGCACGGCGCTCGGGCTCGCCGCCGGCGCCGAGGTCTCGCTGGCCTGGGTGCGCGATCACGTCCTGGCCACCCGACGGCGCAAGGGCATGGTGCTGGACCCCGACGACCCCGACACCTACAGCGCAGGCTCGTTCTTCCAGAACGCGATCGTCTCGGCATCCTTCGCCCGCACCCTGCCTCCCGAGTGCCCGCGCTGGCCGGTGACCCCCGATCTCGATCCGGTGCTGGTCATCCCGCTCGCGGCATACGACGGCTACGTGCCGGCGCCGGTCGGGCAGGAGTCCGACGTCAAGGTGAGCGCCGCGTGGCTCATCGAGCACTCCGGCCTGCGGAAGGGGTTCAAGCTGCCCCGCTCCCGCGCGGCGCTGTCGACCAAGCACGCCCTCGCCCTGACGAACCGGGGGAGCGGCTCCGCCGAGGAGCTCGCCCAGCTCGCCCGGTTCATCCAGGGCAGGGTGCAGGCCGAGTTCGGACTCATCCTGCAGCCCGAGCCGGTGCTGGTCGGCGTCGAGCTCTAGCCGTGCCTGCCGGCTTCAGCGCGCGGTTCAGCACGCATGAGCCACGATGGACTCATGCGACTCCTCGTGGTGGACGATGAGCCGCGCCTGGCCGAGGGGCTCAAGCGCGGCCTCGAAGCCGAGGGCTTCGCGGTCGATGTCGCCCACACCGGCACCGACGGGCTCTGGCTCGCGCGCGAGCAGCAGTACGCCGCGATCCTGCTCGACATCATGCTGCCGGGCATGAACGGCTATGTCGTGTGCCGCACGCTCCGCGACGAGGAGAACTGGACGCCGGTGCTCATGCTCACCGCCAAGGACGGCGAATGGGATCAGGTCGAGGGCCTCGACACGGGCGCCGACGACTACCTCACCAAGCCGTTCTCGTTCGCCGTGCTGCTCGCCCGGCTGCGGGCCCTCATCCGGCGCGGGGCAGGCGCGCGCCCTGCGACGCTGACCGTCGGCGACCTCACGCTCGACCCCGCCTCGCGCGAGGTGAAGCGCGGCGACGCGCCGATCGAGGTCACGACGCGCGAGTTCGCCGTGCTGGAGTTCCTGATGCGCCGCGCCGGCGAGGTCGTGTCGAAGGCCGAGATCCTCGACGGGGTGTGGGACTTCGCGTTCGAGGGCGACCCGAACATCGTCGAGGTGTACATCGGGCATCTGCGCGCGAAGATCGACCGGCCGTTCGGCCGCGACAGCATCCGCACGATCCGCGGTGCCGGGTACCGGATCGGCGCCGACGGTGACTGACGCCCCCCGCACGTCCGCGCGCCGCCGGGCCGGCATCCGCGTGCGGATCACGGCGGTCGCGGCATCCGTCGTCGCCCTCGCCCTGCTCGTGGGCGCGATCGGGTTCTGGTTCACCCTGCGCACGGCGCTGTACGGGCAGCTCGACGCCGCCGCGCAGCAGGATGCCGCGGCCTTCGCCGAGCAGGTCGACACCGCCGGTCCCGAGTCGCTGCCCGACATCGACGACGACCGCTTCTGGCAGGTGATCGACAGGGACAGCGGCGCCGTGGTCGCCGCGAGCGACGCCGCCGAGGGCTTCGGAGCGCTCGCCGATCGCGAGGGAGAGGCGCCCGGGCTCGTGCTGCTCGACGCGGACGACGCGCCGTTCGTCACGGCCGTCGAGCAGGAGGGCGGCGACTGGATCGTCGTGGCCGGCCGCAGCACCGAAGAGGTCGATTCGACGCTCGCGACGGTCGGCGTCCTCCTGGCGGTCTCGGTTCCGCTCGTGGCCGGGGTCGTGGCGCTGACGACCTGGTTCGCCGTCGGACGCTCGCTCGCACCGGTCGAGCGGATGCGGCAGCAGGTCGAGAAGATGTCGGCATCGGATCTGTCGCGCCGGGTCGACGAGCCCGAGACGCGCGACGAGATCGGGCGCCTCGCCCACACGATGAACGGGATGCTCGGCGCGGCTCGAAGAGTCGCAGGCCGCGCAGCGGCGGTTCGTCTCGGACGCCTCGCACGAGCTCAAGTCGCCGCTGGCGTCGCTGCGGCAGTACGCGGAGGTCGCCCGCGCGCACCCGGATCGCATCACGGCCGCGGAGCTGAGCGACGCCGTGCTCGAGGAGGGGGCGCGGCTCGAGCGTCTCGTGCAGGGCATGCTCGTGCTCTCGCGCGCGGACGAGGGCGGGCTCGCGCTCCACGTCCACCGACGTCGATCTCGACGATCTGCTGCTGGCCGAAGCGACCCGCCTGCGCGCGGGCGGAGCGCTCGCGGTCGATGCGACCGGCGTCCATCCCGTCCGGGTGCGCGGCGACCTCGGACTGCTCAGCCAGGTGACGCGCAATCTCGCCGACAACGCGGCGCGGCACGCGAAGACGACGGTGCGGCTGGGCGTGACCCAGGCCGCCGGCGGGGCCGTCCTCACGGTCGAAGACGACGGCGCCGGCATCCCTGCCGCCGACCGCGACCGCGTCTTCGAACGCTTCGTCCGCCTCGACGAGGCGCGCGCCCGCGACGCCGGCGGGAGCGGTCTGGGGCTCGCGATCGTACGCGAGATCGTGCGCGCGCACGGCGGTGACGTGCGGGTGGATGCCGTGGCCTCCGGTGGCGCGCGATTCGTCGTCGTCGCTGCCGCTCTGACCGATCTGACGCGCTTCAGGCTGGCTTCAGGGGTCGCGCGGGATCGTGGAGTCCTACCCAGGAGGACACCATGCGCAAGCCCATCATCTGGATCGCGAGCATCGCCGGAGCCGCCGTTCTGATCGCCGGCGGTACGGCGGTCGCTGTCGCGGCGGCTTCGTCCGCGCCCGCTCCCGCGCCGTCGGCGACCCTCGGCGGCGATGACGCGAACCGGTCGGCGTCACCGTCGCCTTCGGCATCCGGGTCGTCGTCCGACCTCGAGGCGGCGATCACCGCCGCGCTCGCGGAGGCCGGGCCCGGCACGGTGATCGACGCCGACACCGACGACAACGCGGACTACGCCTACGAGATCGACGTGCTGCTCGATGCGGGCGGCGTCGTCGAGGTGAAGCTCGACTCGTCGCTGAACGTCGTCTCGTCGCAGACGACGACGACGGCAGCGATGACTCGCGCGGCAGTGACGATGCCGTCCCCGACTCGGATGCCGCAGCGAAGGCCTCCGCCGCCGCACTGGCGCACGTCGGCTCGGGAACCGTCGCCGGCGTCGAACTCAGCGACGACAGCGACCACGTCTACGAGGTCGAGATCGACCTGGCAGGCGGCGAGGACGTCGACGTCGAGCTCGACGCCGACTTCGCGGTCGTCAAGGCCGACTGACCCACCGGCTCGCGCCGGGCGAGCGTCGGCTCGGACGAGGTCGTCGTAGCGCTGCCGATGGTCCGGATGCAGAACCGCGGCGGCGGCGGCGAACTCGGTGAGTGCGCGGATGAATCCCATGTCGACTCCTTGTGTGCTGTCGTTCGCTGAGTGCGACGAACGACAGCACGCCGGATCGACAGATCCGCGCAAGCGCGAGACGGAAGGGGCGTCAGGCGCTGAAGAGCTCCTGCATGCGGCGGACGCCTTCGAGCAGCGGCTCGTCGCCGAGGGCGTACGACAGCCGCAGGTAGCCGCTCGGGCCGAACGCCTCGCCCGGCACCACCGCGACCTCCGCCTTCTCGAGGATGAGATCGGCGAGCTCGAGCGAGGTCGTCGGCGTGACACCGGCCCACTCCCGGCCGAGCAGTCCCTGCACGTCCGGGTACACGTAGAACGCGCCGAGCGGGTTCGGCACCGTCACGCCGTCGATCTTCGCCAGCTCGCCGACGATCAGCTGGCGGCGCCGGTCGAACGCGAGGCGGAACTCCTCCGCCTCGGTCTGCGGTCCGGTCAGGGCGGCCAGCGCCGCGCGCTGGGCGACGTTGTTCACGTTGCTCGACAGGTGCGACTGCAGGTTCGCGGCGAGCTTGATCGCATCCTTCGGACCGACCATCCAGCCCACCCGCCAGCCGGTCATCGCGTAGGTCTTCGCGACGCCGTTCACGAGGATCGTCTGGCCCGCGGCATCCGGCACGGCCTCGACGATCGAGACCGCGCGCGTGCCCTGGTAGACGAGGTTCTGGTAGATCTCGTCGGAGATGATCCAGATGCCGTGCTCGAGCGCCCACTCGCCGATCGCCTTGGTCTCTTCGGGCGTGTAGACCGATCCCGTGGGGTTCGACGGCGAGACGAACACGAGGACGGTCGTGCGCGGGGTGCGCGCGGCCTCGAGCTGCTCGACCGTCACCTTGTAGTCCTGGTCGGCCCCGGCGAAGACCTCGACGGGCACGCCGTCGGCCAGCGCGATCGCCTCGGGATAGGTCGTCCAGTACGGAGCCGGGCAGCAGCACCTCGTCGCCGGGGTTCACCACCGCCTGGAACGCCTGGTAGACGGCCTGCTTGCCGCCGTTGGTGACGACGATCTGGGATGCGTCGACCTCGAGCCCCGAGTCGCGCAGCGTCTTGGCTGCGATCGCCTCACGAAGGACGGGGAGCCCGACCGCGGGCGTGTAGCGGTAGTTCGCCGGGTCGTGCAGGGCCTCGGCGGCGGCATCGACGATGAACTGCGGCGTCGCGAAGTCGGGCTCGCCCGCCGCGTAGCTGATGACCGGCCGGCCGGCGGCCTGGAGGGCCTTGGCCTTCGCATCGACCTTGAGGGTCGCGGATTCGGCGATGGAGGAGAGCTTGCGGGAGAGAGGAGCGCGTTCTGTCACGGCTACGAGCGTAGTCGCACGCGAGAACGCACGAGGGGGTGCCGTGACGGTTTGCGACCGCTACCGTGTAGCCATGGGCGAGTGGATGTGGAGCGCGGTCGTCATGTCGATCGCGGTCGTCGTTCGCGGGCGGTATCGCCTGGTGGCTCGCCCGCGGCTGCGTCGTCACGATCATCGGCGCCGTGGGTGCGATCCTCGGCGGCCTTGCCGCGCTCGCCTGTCTCGTGATCATCATCGACCCCGACGTGGCCCTGCGGGCGGCACCCGTGCTCACCGCCCTGTCGGGGGTGTGGCTGCTGGCCTGGGCGCTCGCCGGCGGCCTGCGCAACCGCAGGATCATGGCGCGCGCGGCGGCGGTGGAGAGCGCGAGCGCCTCCCTCCGCTGAGCGCCGGATCGCGAACAGGGGTGCCGGGGCGCGACCCTGACCGCGCGCCCCGGCACACCGGTTCAGCCGAGTCCGAGCGGCCAGACCGGTCGAAGCTCGATCGTGCCGTGCGTGGCCATCGGATGCCGGGTGGCGACCTCGATCGCCTGCTCGACCGTCTCGCACTCGAGGATGTCGAACCCGGCGATCCACTCGTGCGTCTCGGCGAACGGCCCGTCGGTCACGGTCACCTTGCCGTTGCGACGGCGCACCGTCTTCGCGTACGAGGGCGGGCGCAGCCGGTCGCCGTCGAGGTTCACTCCGCTGTCGGAGGTCTCCTTCGCCCCACTCCTCGATCTGCAGAACGGGTTCTTCCTCAGTGGTCAGATCGGGATCTGCCACCACGAGCATCAGATATCTCATCGCATGTCCTTCCTGTGGAGCGACGTTACGTGAAGGACGTCGAACGCGTGACGACAGGATCGACAAACCGGTGAAGGGAAATTCTCTCGCGAAGAAGGGGGCCCCGGCACAGCCGGGGCCCCCTTCTTGCGGATGAACTCAGCTGAACTGGTTCATCGTGTTGTGCTGACCTCCTGCTTTGAGGGCCGCGTCGCCGGCGAAGTACTCCTTGTGGTTGTCGCCGATGTCGCTGCCGGCCATGTTCTGGTGCCTGACCGTGGCGATGCCCTCGCGGATCTCGCGACGCTGGACGCCCTTCACGTAGGCGAGCATGCCCTCGTCGCCGAAGTAGCCCTTGGCCAGGTCATCGGTCGACAGGGCGGCCGTGTGGTACGTCGGCAGCGTGATGAGGTGGTGGAAGATCCCGGCGCGCGCCGAGCCGTCCTTCTGGAACGAGCGGATCTTCTCGTCGGCCAGCGAGCGCCAGCTCGGTGCCGTCGTAGTCGATGTTCATGAGGTCGGCGCGGTCGTATGCCGAGACGTCCTCGCCCTGCTCGACGAGCAGGTCGTAGGCCTGCTGGCGGAAGCTGAGCGTCCAGTTGAACGACGGGCTGTTGTTGTAGACGAGCTTCGCGTTCGGGATCTCCTTGCGGATCTCGTCGACCATGCCGGCGATCTGCTCCACGTGCGGCTTCTCGGTCTCGATCCAGAGCAGATCGGCGCCGTTGCGCAGCGACGTGATGCAGTCGAGCACGCAGCGCGCCTCTCCCGTGCCGGCACGGAACTGGTACAGGTTGCTGGCCAGGCGCTTCGGGCGCAGCAGCGTGCCGTCGCGCTTGATGACGACATCGCCGTTTCCGAGGTCTGCCTCCGAGATCTCCTCGACGTCGAGGAACGCGTTGTACTGGTCGCCGAGGTCGCCGGGCTCGTGTCGTGACGGCGAGCTTCTGCGTGAGGCCGGCGCCGAGCGAGTCGGTGCGGGCGACGATGATGCCGTTGTCGATCCCGAGCTCGAGGAACGCGTAGCGCACCGCGTTGAGCTTCGCGATGAAGTCCTCGTGCGGAACCGTCACCTTGCCGTCCTGGTGGCCGCACTGCTTCTCGTCCGACACCTGGTTCTCGATCTGGATGGCGCACGCGCCCGCCTCGATCATCTTCTTGGCGAGGAGGTAGGTGGCCTCGGGGTTGCCGAAGCCCGCGTCGATGTCGGCGATGATCGGCACCACGTGGGTCTCGTAGTTGTCGATCTGCGACTGGATGAACTCCACGGCCGTGTCGTCGCCGGCCGCGCGGGCGTCATCCAGCTTCGTGAACAGCAGGTCGAGCTCGCGGGCGTCCGCCTGACGCAGGAACGTGTAGAGCTCCTCGATCAGGGCGGGCACCGCCGTCTTCTCGTGCATCGACTGGTCGGGAAGGGGGCCGAACTCCGAGCGGAGCGCGGCGACCATCCACCCCGACAGGTAGAGGTAGCGCTTGTTCGTGGTCTTGAGGTGCTTCTTGATCGAGATGAGCTTCTGCTGCCCGATGAAGCCGTGCCAGACGCCGAGCGACTGCGTGTACACCGACGAGTCGGCGTCGTACTCGGCCATGTCGCGGCGCATGATGTCGGCGGTGTACTGGGCGATCTCGAGTCCCGTCCGGAAGCGGTTCTGCGTCCGCATGCGGGCGACGGACTCGGGGTCGATGGCATCCCAGCCGGAGCCGTTCTGCTCCTTGAGTGCCCGGATGGCGTCGATGTCGTCCTGGTAGTGAGTCATGTCATCTCCTTCGTGGGTCAGGGGGTCAGTCGGTCTCGACGAGGAACTTCGCGTACGCCGGCAGCGTCAGGAACGCCGGGAACTCCTGGCCCAGCGCCACCTCGCGGAAGATCTCCGCGGCGTCCTCGTACCGGTCGCCGTCTCGACGGTCGACCTCGCTCAGCACCTCGGCGATGAGTCCCTCGATGTACTCGCGGGTGATCCGGTCGCCCTCGGCGGTGGAGCGGTCCTGGTGGATCCACTGCCACACCTGCGAGCGCGAGATCTCGGCCGTCGCGGCATCCTCCATGAGGTTGTCGATCGCGACCGCGCCGAGTCCGCGCAGCCACGCCTCGATGTAGCGGATCGCGACCGACACGTTGCGCGTGCACGCCGTCGGCGGTCACCGGGCGGCCGATGTGCACGTCGAGCAGATCGGATGCCGTCACCTCGACGTCGTCGCGCTGGCGGTCGACCTGGTTCGGCCGGTCGCCCAGCACCGCGTCGAACTCGGCCATCGCCGTCGGGATCAGGTCGGGGTGCGCCACCCACGTGCCGTCGAAGCCGTCGCCGGCCTCGCGCTTCTTGTCGGCGGCGACCTTCTCGAACGCGCGCTGCGGTCACCTCGGGGTCGCGGCGGTTCGGGATGAACGCGCTCATGCCGCCGATCGCGAAGGCCCCGCGCTTGTGGCACGTCTTGACGAGCAGCTCGGTGTAGGCCCGCATGAACGGCACGGTCATCGTGACCTCGCTGCGGTCGGGGAGCACGAACCGCGCACCGCGGCCGCGGTAGTTCTTGATGATCGAGAAGATGTAGTCCCAGCGGCCGGCGTTCAGGCCCGCGATGTGGTCGCGCAGCTCGAAGAGGATCTCCTCCATCTCGAACGCGGCCGGCAGCGTCTCGATGAGCACCGTCGCGCGGATCGTGCCGTGCGGGATGCCGATGTACTGCTCGCTGAAGGTGAAGACGTCGTCCCACAGCTTCGCCTCTTCGCTCGATTCGAGCTTGGCGATGTAGAAGTACGGACCGCGGCCGTTCGCGATCAGCTGCTTCGCGTTGTGGAAGAAGTACAGGCCGTAGTCGACGAGCGAACCGGATGCCGCCATCGTGCGACCCGCGCGGTCGGTGAACCGCAGGTGGGCCTCGCTCAGGTGCCAGCCGCGGGGGCGCATCACGATCGTGGGGGTGCGCTCGGCGGTGACCTCGTAGGTCTTTCCCTCGGCGCTCGTGAAGGACAGCTCGCCGCGGATCGCGTCGCGCAGCGACAGCTGGCCCTCGATGACGTTCTTCCAGGTGGGGGAGGTGGCGTCCTCCTGGTCGGCGAGCCACACCTTCGCGCCCGGAGTTCAGTGCGTTGATCGTCATCTTCGGGTCGGTCGGACCCGTGATCTCGACGCGGCGGTCCTCCAGGCCCGGACCCGCTCCGGCGACCTTCCACTCGGCGTCCTCGCGGATGTGCGCGGTGTCGTCGCGGAAGCGCGGGTCGTGGCCGTTGCCGATCTCGAAGCGGCGGCGCATGCGGTCGGCGAGCCGGTCGTGCCGGCGGGCTCCGAACCGCTGGTGCAGCTCGGTGAGGAACGCGAGGGCCTCGGGCGTGAGGATCTCGTCGTAGCGGGGGGCCAGTCGACCGACGACCTCGATCGACGGCTCGGTGGTCGGGGTGGGGATGGAGCCCGTGTGCGTACGCATCGGGGCGGCGGTTGCAGGTGTCATGTTCCCTGTCTTCCTGTGAGCGAGTCGGAGCTGGTCGTGTCTCCACTGTGTGTGAAGTTCCGAAGCCGCACTTGACCGATTCGGCTGTGAACTTTCGCCAATATTCTGCTTTCGTGAGAGAATCGCGCTATGACGACGGCGCCGGGCAGGGAACAGAGTGCGGAACTGACCGACGATGAGGATGTGGACTCCCTCACGATCGGCCGCCGCATCCGGCAGCTGCGCACGCAGCGCGGCATGACGCTGGACGAACTCGCCGCCGCGGTCGACCGCGCGCCGAGCCAGCTGTCGATGATCGAGAACGGTCGCCGCGAGCCGAAGCTCACCCAGCTGCGCGCGATCGCCCGGGCGCTCGGCACGACGCTCGACGCGCTGCTCGAGTCCGAGCCGCTCGACGAGCGGTCCACGCTGGAGATCGCGCTCGAGCGCGCGATGCGCGGGCAGACCTTCCAGGCTCTCGGCATCCCGCCGTTCCGCATCGGCAAGACGATGCCGAACGAGGCGCTGGCGGCCATGCTCGCGCTGCAGGGCGAGATCGAGCGGCTGCGCGACGAGCGCGCCGCGACCCCGGAGGAGGCGCGGCGGGCCAACGTGGCGCTGCGCCGGCTCATGCGCACGCAGAACAACCACTTCCCCGAGCTCGAGGTGCAGGCACGCCGGCTGCTCGCCGCCGTCGGGCACCCGGGCGGTCCGCTGACGCAGCGGACGGCATCCGACATCGCCGCCCACCTGGGCTTCACGCTGCACTACGTGCCCGACCTGCCGCAGACCACGCGCAGCGTGGCCGACATCAAGAACGGGCGCCTCTACCTCTCGAGCCGGCTCGCGTCGAAGGGCGACCCGCGCACCGCGGTGCTGCAGGCGCTGTCGAGCCGGATGCTGGGGCACACCGAGCCGACCAGCTACGCGGAGTTCCTCCGTCAGCGCGTCGAGACGAACTACCTGACCGGCGCTCTGCTCATCCCCGAGGAGCACGCGGTGCCGTTCCTGCAGGAGGCGAAGGGGCGTCGCGCGATCTCGATCGAGGACCTGCGCGACGCGTACTCGGTCTCGTACGAGACGGCCGCGCACCGCTTCACGAACCTCGCGACCGTGCACCTGGGCATCCCGGTGCACTTCCTCAAGGTGCACGAGTCGGGCACGATCACCAAGGCCTACGAGAACGACGACGTGAACTTCCCGACCGATCGCCTCGGCGCGATCGAGGGCCAGATGTGCTGCCGCAAGTGGACCTCGCGCGTCGTCTTCGACGAGGACGACCACTTCAACCCGTACTACCAGTACACCGACACCGGCAACGGCACGTACTGGTGCACGGCCCGCGTGGAGCTGTCGAGCGAGGGCGCCCACTCGGTGAGCGTGGGCGTGCGCTTCGACGACACGAAGTGGTTCATCGGCCGCGACACCCCGAACCGCGGCGTCTCGAAGCACTCGGTGGAGGTGTGCTGCCGTCGCGCGCCGGCCGATCTCGAGGCGACCTGGCGCGACAACTCGTGGCCGAACGTGCGCACGCCGCGCACGCTGCTGGCGACGCTGCCGACCGGTGCGTTCCCCGGTGTCGACACGACCGACGTGTACGAGTTCCTCGAGGCGCACGCCCCGCGCTGAGCCGTCGGTATCGACTTGCCGTCCAGGTCGTGCGCTGCGGCGTGTCGCCGACATATACGATCTACCCGCCGCGCACGAGCGCGCCACTTTGCGACTGCTGCGTCGGCGGACGCGCAGTCGCGGGAATTGCGGCGTCGGCCGAACGGATGCCGTCGCCGCAGCGGCAGCGGATCCTCAGCGCCCGGAGATCAGGTCCGCCAGGTGCGCGAACGTCGAGGTGCGGGACGAGCGGCCGGACGCCTCGGCGCGATCGGCGGCGTGGTAGGCGGCGTAGATGCCCTGCACGGCGAGCCAGCGCAGCGGCTCGACCTCCCAGCGACGGGCGCGGTGACCCGACCCAGGGCAGCCGCGTGATGTCGGTGTCGCGGCCGAGCACGAGGTCGGCCAGCGTGCGCCCGGCGAGGTTGGTCGCCGTCACGCCGGTGCCCACGTAGCCGCCCGCCCAGCCGAGTCCCGGTGGCGGCATCCAGCCCGACCGACGCGGCCCAGTCGCGCGGCACGCCGAGCACGCCCGACCAGGCGTGCGCGATCGGGACATCGGCCGCCGCGGGGAAGAACTCGCGCAGCAGCGCGGTGAGCGCGGCGATCGTGCGCTCCTGCGTGCGCCCGTCGGTGTCGACGCGGGAGCCGTATCGGTACGGCACTCCGCGTCCGCCGAACGCGATGCGGTCATCGGCGGTGCGCTGGGCGTACATGTACACGTGGGCGAAGTCGCCGAGCACCTCGCGGCCGTCCCAGCCGAGCTGCTCCCACACCGCCGCCGGCAGCGGCTCGGTCGCGATCATCGACGAGTTCATCGGCAGCACGGCGCGGTGCTGGCCCTTCAGGTCGGGCGTGAAGCCCTCGGTCGCGCGCAGCACGAAGGGCGCACGCACCGTGCCGCGGTCGGTCACGGCCACGCCCGGGTGCGATCTCGGTCACGTGCGTGTCCTCGTGGATCGTGACGCCGAGGCGCTCGACGGCGGCGGCGAGGCCGGCGACGAGCTTCGCCGCATGGATGCGGGCGGCATGCGGATGCCACAGCCCGCCGACCGCGCCGGCGACGGCGATCCGCGATGCGGTGGCCGCGGCATCCCACTCCTCGACATCCGTGTGCGGCCACGACCGCTCCTCCGCCGCGGCGGCGCGAAGGCGCGCGAGCTGGGCGGGTGAACGCGCGATGTTCAGTTCACCGCCCTTCACGATGTCGGCGTCGATGCCTTCCCGTGCGGCCACGGCGATCACTTCGTCGACCGTCTCGTTGAGCGCCCGCTGCTGCGCGATCGCGGCATCCCGACCGTGCGTCCGGACGTACTGCGCGCGGCCGCCGGTCACCGAGTTCGTGAGCCAGCCGCCGTTGCGGCCCGAGGCGCCGAAGCCGGCGAAGCGCTGCTCCAGGACCACGATCCGCAGGTCGGGCTGGGCGCGCTTCAGGTAGTACGCCGTCCACAGGCCGGTGTACCCGGCACCCACGATGCACACGTCGACCTCGAGCGAGCCCGGGAGCGGGGCGCGCGCAGCCGGGACGCCGCCCTGCTGCGTCCACCAGAACGAGACCTCGCCGTTGACGGTCACGCCGTCGATCCCGAGGTCAGCTGCAGTGCCGCCCAGAGCTCGGCGCGCGCCGCGAACGAGCCGAGGTCGACACCGAGCGCGCGCTCGGCCGCGGCGATGCGCGCGCGGACCGTGTGGCGGTGCACGCCGAGAGCGCGTGCGCACGCTTCGTGCGAGCAGTCGTTCTCCAGCCACACCCGCACGGTCTCCAGCAGTGCGGTGCCGTGCGCGCGGTCGTGCTGCACGAGCGGGTCGAGGGCGGCCTCGGCGATCGTGCGCGCCTCGGGCGACGGCGGCACCGACAGCACGCCGGCGCGCGCGACGTCGGCGAAGTGCGACACCCGCGCACCGCCGCGGTCGCGGGCGAGGTGCGCCTGGGCGGCTGCGGTCGAGAACGCGTCGTAGCCGAGCGGCTCGGAGACCCCGACGCGTTCGGCGAACCGTTCCGCGAACTCGTCGAGCACGCCCGCATCGGATGCGGCCACGACCAGCACCAGGCCGTCGTCGCCGCGACCGAAGAACAGGCCGCCGCGACGCTCGTCCGCGCGCAGTTCGAGCCATTCCCGCACGGCGTCGCGGCGCGCGGCGGCGGCATCCGTCATCGCCACCACGACGGGAGCCGCCGGCAGGCCGCCCCACAGATCCTTCGCGACGCGCCGCGCCAGCGCCGGATCGTCGCCCAGGAGCGAATGGACCAGGCCCGCGCGCAGCAGCGTGCGCGCCCGGTCCAGGCCCTGCTGCTGCTCGAGCGCGAGGCCGGCCATCGCGACCACGGCGGTGACGACACCGCGCCCCTCCTGGTCGAGGTCTCCTGCCGACATCGCGATCACACCGCGAAGATGGCCGCCGCGTCCGAGGGTCTGCAGCGTGAAGGGCACGCCGCCGATGCGCAGCGAGGATCCTGCCCGCGCCCCGCGGCGCAGCACGTTGCCGACCTCGGCCTGGCAGCTCTTCGGCGACCGCCGGCGTCGAGGGAGGACGGATGCTCGCGCGTCAGCGTGCCGGCGGCGTCGTACATGCCGACCCACGCGTCGAGCTGGCGCGCGAGCTCGGCGAGGGTCGCGCCCAGGCCGTCCGGTCTGCAGCGCGGCGAGGGAGATCGCGCGCTGCGCGGCGAGCGCCCAGCTGCGGCGCGCGTAGGACTGGGCCGCGATCGCCTCGGCACCCGCGCGCGCGACGGCGATGAACGGGGTGCGATAGGGGACTTCGAACAGCGGCATCCGCTCGGCGCGGCACGCGTCGGCCAGCACCGGCGGAATGCCGTCCCGCACGACCTCCGTGCCGAAGCCGAGCCCGACGACGCCGCGGGCCGACAGGCGTCGGACGTAGTCGCGATACACGGCAGGGTCGTCCGCGGCATCCTGGAACTGCGTCCCCGTCGTCAGCAGCGCGAGTCCCTCGGACAGGAAAGGGGTGGGGTCGGCCAGATCCGAGCTGTGCACCCAGCGGATCGGGCGGTCCAGCGCACCGTCGGCCAGCGCGGCCGGATCGCCCTCGAGTCGCAGGTGCAGATCGCGGCGGTCCAGCAGCGCCCGCAGGGTCGGTGCATCGGCTGTTGCGGCCATGCGGATCTCCGATCGATGTACGAGGCGTACGGTTGCCCCCCACAGAATGTACATCGCGTCACGTGCGGCTGCGGCATCCCACCCCCTACGCTCGCGACCATGAGCACGTCTGTCACCGATACACTGACCGCCCCCGTCCCGCTCGGCGGACCCTCCCTTCCGCAGGAGCGTCGGATGGTCACGAGCATCCCCGGGCCGCGCTCGCAGGAGCTGATCGCCCGCAAGGCCGCCGCCGTCGCCGCGGGGGTCGGGCACACCGTGCCGATCCAGGCCGTCGCCGCCGGCGGGGGAGTCGTCGTCGACGCCGACGGCAACTCGCTGATCGACCTCGGCGCGGGCATCGCCGTGACCACGCTCGGCAACGCGCACCCCAAGGTCGTCGCCGCCGTGCAGGAGCAGGTCGCGCAGTTCACCCACACGTGCTTCATGATCTCGCCCTACGAGTCCTACGTCGCCGTCGCCGAGGCCCTGAACCGCATCACGCCCGGCACTCACGCCAAGAAGACCGCGCTGTTCAACTCCGGCGCCGAGGCGGTCGAGAACGCCGTGAAGATCGCGCGCAAGTTCACCAAGAAGCAGGCCGTCGTCGCATTCGACCACGGCTACCACGGCCGCACGAACCTCACGATGGCGCTGACGGCCAAGAGCATGCCGTACAAGCACGGGTTCGGTCCGTTCGCGTCCGAGGTCTACCGCGCGCCGATGTCGTACCCGTTCCGCGACGGACTGAGCGGGGCGGATGCCGCCAAGAAGGCGATCTCGATCATCGAGAAGCAGGTCGGGGCCGACAACCTCGCCGCGATCATCATCGAGCCGATCCAGGGCGAGGGCGGCTTCATCGTCCCGGCCGACGGCTTCCTGCCGGCCCTGGTCGACTGGTGCCGCGCCAACAACGTGGTCTTCATCGCCGACGAGGTGCAGACCGGCTTCGCCCGCACCGGCGCGATGTTCGCCAGCGAGCACTTCGGCATCGTGCCCGACCTGATCACGACCGCCAAGGGCATCGCCGGCGGCCTGCCGCTCGCGGCCGTGACCGGCCGCGCCGAGATCATGGACGCCTCGCACGCCGGCGGCCTCGGCGGCACGTACGGCGGAAACCCGATCGCGTGCGCGGCGGCCCTCGCCGCGATCGACGCCTTCGAGAACGATGGGCTCATCGAGCGCGCGAACGAGGTCGGCGCGGTCCTGACCGAGCGCCTCGCCGAGATCCAGGCCGCCGACCCGCGCCTGGGCGACATCCGCGGGCGGGGTGCGATGGTCGCCGCCGAGTTCGTGGATCCCTCGACGGGCGAACCGGATGCCGCGCTGACGGCTGCGATCGCGAAGGCGTGCATCGCCGAGGGCGTGATCGTGCTCACGTGCGGCACGTACGGCAACGTGATCCGCTTCCTTCCGCCGCTCTCGATCTCCGACGATCTGCTCCGCGAGGGGCTCGACGTCGTCGCCGCCGCGCTGAGCACCGCGTGACACGTCCGCGCTGGACCCGGTGGGGGAGCCCGGTCCAGCGCGGAACCTGATCTCCCCTGAGCACATTCACTGCATGTATCGAGCAAAGGAGCCGACATGGTCGAGCTGAACCGTGACGTCGTGATCATCGGAGCGGGGGTCGCCGGGCTCACGGCCGCGAACGAGCTGAAGAAGGCCGGCCTGTCGGTCGCGGTGCTCGAGGCGCGGGATCGCGCCGGCGGGCGCCTGTGGACCGACGTCATCGACGGCGCGATGCTCGAGATCGGCGGACAGTGGGTCTCGCCCGACCAGGACGCGCTGATCGACACGATCGCCGAGCTGGGCCTCGAGACGTATTCAGCGCTACCGCGAGGGCGACCGCGTCTACGTCGACGCCGACGGCGAGCTCACCCGCTTCACGGGCGAGATCTTCCCCGTGCCGCCCGCGACCGAGCAGGCGATGGTCGCCCTGATCGACCGAAGCTCGACGCGATGGTCGCGCGAGATCGACCCCGACCGGCCGTGGGAGCACCCGAGACGCCGAGGCGCTCGACAAGGTCTCGTTCGACGCGTGGCTGCGCGAGCAGACCGACGACCAGGAGGCGCGCGACAACATCGCGCTCTTCTCGCCGGCGCGATGCTCACCAAGCCCGACCACGCCTTCTCCGCTGCTGCAGTCGCTGCTCATGGCGGCCAGCGCCGGAGCTTACTCGCACCTCGTCGATGCCGACTTCATCCTCGACAAGCGCGTCGTCGGCGGACTGCAGCAGGTCCCGCTGCTGCTGGCCGAGCGCCTCGGCGAGGACGTCTTCCTCGGGCAGCCCGTCCGCACGCTCGAGTGGGGCGACGACGGCGGCGTGACGGCGATCGCCGACGGCATGACCGTGCGCGCCCGCTTCGCGATCGTGGCGCTCGCCCCGAACCTCTACACCCGCATCTCGTTCGTCCCGGCGCTGCCGCGACTGCAGCACCAGATGCACCAGCACATCTCGATGGGCTTCGTGATCAAGGTGCACGCGGTCTACGACCGGCCGTTCTGGCGCGAGCAGGGGCTGTCGGGCACCGCATTCAGCCCGTACGAGCTCTCGCACGAGGCCTACGACAACACGAACCACGGCGACGAGCGCGGCACCCTGGTCGGCTTCGTCTCCGATCGCCTCGCCGACGACGTGTTCCGCATCTCCGCGGAGGAGCGCAAGGAGCGCATCCTCGAGTCGCTGTCGCACTACTACGGCCCTGAGGCGAAGAACCCGATCGTCTACTACGAGAGCGACTGGGGCAGCGAGGAGTGGACCCGCGGCGCGTACGCCGCGAGCTTCGACCTCGGCGGCCTGCACCGCTACGGCGCCGATCTGCGCGAGACCGTCGGACCGATCCACTTCGCGTGCAGCGACATGGCCGGCGCCGGCTACCAGCACGTCGACGGCGCGATCCGCATGGGGCGCCTCGCCGCATCGCACATCATCGAGGAGGCACGCGCATGAGCGGTCATATCGTCGTCGGCTACACGGCCACCGAAGCGGGGGAGGATGCCGTCGCCCTCGGTGCGCGCCTGGCAGCGGCATCCGGTTCCGCACTCGAGGTGGTCGTCGTCCTTCCTGCCGATGACCGCAGCGTGATCACGCCTCCGAATGCGAGCTACGACCGCTACCTGCGCGATCAGGCGTCGGTCGTGGCTCGAGGCCGCCACCGCCGGCATCCCCGACACGGTCGACCACCGCACCAACGTGCGGTTCGCGGATTCGTTCGCCGAGGGACTCGTCGCCGCCGCTGACGAGTCCGGCGCTTCGCACATCGTGGTGGGCGCCGCCAACGGCGGACTCCGCGGGCGCCATCGCCTCGGCTCCGTGGCGACCGAGCTGCTGCACTCCTCCGACGTGCCTGTCGTGCTCGCCCCGGAAGGGTCGCGTCGCATCGACGTGTCGACCGGCATCACGCGCATCACCGCCGCGATCGGCACCCGCCCGGGCGCCGATGCCCTGCTCGAGGAGGCGACCTCGCTCGCCGCAGTCGACGGGCGCCGAACTGCGGCTGCTCTCGCTCGTCACGGTCGACCTGCCCGCGAGCGTCGACACCGGCGTCATCCGGGTCGCCGGTGCCGCCCACGCCGACCAGGTGCTCGGCCAGGCGCGCGAGGCGCTCTCCAGCGTCGCCGAGGCCGAGGTCGTCATCGGCCGGGGCGACAGCATCGAGGACGCCGTGCAGCACTTGAGCTGGGAGCCGGGCGAACTCGCGATCGTCGCCTCCAGCCGGCTCGCACAGCCGCGCCGTCTGTTCCTCGGTTCGACCGCAGCGAAGATGCTCCATGAACTACCCGTTCCGATGATCGTGGTGCCGCGCACGCGGGCCTCGGAAGGAGAGTCGCGATGAGCGATCACATGGGCGCTGCGGCGCCGCTCGCGCCCGTCGCGAAGGAAGGAGAGCCGACGGGCTCTCGACGAAGGGCCTGAGCGCCGGCACGATCGGACTGATCGGCGCCGTCGTCATCGGCATCTCGTGCATCGCCCCCGCCTACACGCTTCACGGCCGCGCTCGGCCCCACCGCGTCGGTCGTCGGGCTTCCAGATGCCCGGCGATCATCCTCGTCGGGTTCATCCCGATGCTGCTCGTCGCGTTCGGCTACCGCGAACTCAACCGCCGGATGCCCGACTCGGGCACGTCCTTCACCTGGGCGACGCGGGCGTTCGGGCCGTGGGTCGGCTGGATGGCGGGCTGGGGCCTGATCGTCGCGACGATCCTCGTGCTGTCCAATCTCGCCGGCGTCGCCGTCGACTTCCTGTTCCTGCTGATCGCGCAGATCACCGGCAACGCCGGACGATCGCCGATCTGGCCGTCAATCACGTGGATCAACATCGTCGTCTGTCTGCTCTTCATGCTCGGGGCGACGCTACGATCTCCTACCGTGACATGCAGACCACGCAGAAGCTCCAGTACGTCCTGGTGACGTTCCAGGTGCTCGTGCTCTGTTCTTCGCCGATCGCCGCGATCACGCAGGCCGTCAGCGGCAACGCGTTCGACTGCAGCCCGTTCGAGCTGGCGTGGTTCAACCCGTTCGCCGTCGGCTCCTTCAGCGCGGTCGCCGCGGGCCTGTCGCTGTCGATCTTCATCTTCTGGGGCTGGGACGTCACCCTCACGATGAACGAGGAGACCAAGGACCCCGAGCGCACCCCGGGTCGCGCAGCGACGCTCACCGTCATCACCATCGTCGTCGCTGTACCTGCTGTCTCGGCGTCGCGATGATCATGTTCGCCGGAGTCGGGCACGGGAGAGCTGGGCCTGGGCAACGAAGACATCCAGGGCAACGTGTTCTTCTTCCTGTCCGGACCCGATGCTCGGCCCGCTGGCGTTCCTGGTGTCGCTCGCGGTGCTCACGAGCTCGGCGTCGTCGCTGCAGTCGACGTTCGTCGGCCCCGCCCGCACGCTGCTCGTCGATGGGTCACTACGGCGCCCTGCCGCCGCGGTTCGCGGAGGTCAGCCCGCGGTTCTTCACCCCGGGCTTCGCGACGATCGTCTCGGCGATCGTGGCGTCGGCGTTCTACGTGGTCATGCGGATCGTGAGCGAAGACACGCCTGTGGGACACGATCCTCACGCTCGGCATGATGATCTGCTTCTACTACGGCATCACGGCGTTCGCGTGCGTGTGGTACTTCCGCAAGCAGTGGTTCGACTCGACGCGCAACGTGTTCTTCACGTTCCTGTTCCCGCTGGTCGGCGGCAGTGATCCTCGCGGTGCTGTTCGTCACCACGCTCGATCGACTCGCATGGACCCCGCCTACGGCAGCGGCATCGAACATCGGCGGCGTCGGCATCGTGTTCATCCTCGGCATGCTGCATCATCGTCGTCGGAATCGTCATCATGATCTGGCAGGCGATCAAGCGGCCCGCCTTCTTCCGCGGCGAGACCCTTTCGCTCGACGCCCCCGCCAGCCTGCGCCGCGCGCGCCGGTGACCGGCAGACTTGACCTACCAGCGAACGGAGAACAACATGAGCGATTACAAAGTCGTCAACCCCGCCACCGGCGAGACCCTCGCCGAGTACCCCCTCACGACGGATGCCGAGCTCGAGCAGGCGCTCGCCTCGGCGTACGACGGTGGCCAAGGGCTGGGCGCACACCTCGAGCGTCGCCGAGCGCGCGGCACTGATCCGCCGCGTCGCAGAGCTGCACCGCGAGCGCCGCGACGAGCTCGCCGCGACGATCGTGCGCGAGATGGGCAAGCCGCTGTCGGCGGCCCTCGGAGAGGTCGACTTCGCCGCCGACATCACCGAGTTCTACGCCGACAACGCCGAGCAGATCATGAAGGACCAGCCGATCGACATCCTCGCCGAGGGCACGGCGGTGATCCGCCGTTCGCCGCTGGGCGTGCTGCTGGGCATCATGCCGTGGAACTTCCCGTACTACCAGGTGGCCCGCTTCGCGGCACCGAACCTGCTGATCGGCAACCCGATCCTGCTCAAGCACGCCCCGCAGTGCCCGGAGTCGTCCGCGGCGATCGAGACGATCTACCGGGATGCCGGATTCCCCGAGGGCGCGTACACCAACCTCTACATCACGAACGATCAGGCGGCCGACGGTGATCGCCGACCCGCGGGTGCAGGGCGTCTCGGTGACCGGCTCCGAGCGCGCCGGGGCAGCCGTCGCCGAGGTCGCCGGGCGCAACCTCAAGAAGGTCGTGCTCGAGCTCGGCGGTTCGGACCCCTTCATCCTGCTGTCCACCGACGACCTCGACGGCGCCGTGCAGGCGGCCGTCGATGCGCGTCTGGACAACACGGGTCAGTCCTGCAACGCGGCCAAGCGCTTCATCGTGGCCGACGGCCTGTACGACGCGTTCCTCGAGAAGTTCACCGCGGCCATGTCGGGCGCCAAGGTCGGCGACCCGTTCGCCGACGACACCGTGCTCGGCCCGCTCTCGTCGGACCTCGCCGCCGAGCGCCTCGCCGAGCAGGTCGACAAGGCCGTCGCGCAGGGTGCGACGCTCGTCGCCGGCGGAAAGCGCGACGGCGCGTACTACCCGGGAACGGTGCTGACCGACGTCACACCCGAGATGGACGCCTACCGCGAGGAGTTCTTCGGGCCCGTCGGCGTCGTCTACCGCGTGGCCGACGAGGACGAGGCGGTCAAGGTCGCCAACGACACCCCGTTCGGTCTCGGCTCGTACGTGTTCACGACCGATGAGGCGCAGGCCGAGCGCGTGGCCGACAAGATCGACGCCGGCATGGTCTACGTCAACCTCGTCCTGGCCGACAGCCCCGAGCTGCCGTTCGGCGGCGTCAAGCGCAGCGGCACCGGGCGCGAGATGGGTCTGCTCGCCGCCGACGAGTTCGTGAACAAGAAGCTCGTCCGCATCGGCGCCTGAGCCGCGGCATCCGGTTCATCGAGACAGGGGTTCTCGTCGAGACGGGGCGTCACGCCTCCTTGTCTCGACGAGGACCCCTGTCTCGGCGTCGCGGTCGGTCGCTCAGAGCGCTGCGCGGGCTTCGGCGATCGCCTCGTCGGCCCACTGCACCTGCTGCGGTGTGCCCCAGCGGATTGCCGCCTCACGAGCGAACTCGAACTCGGTGAGCGCCTCGGCGAAGAGCCCGGCGTCGAACAGCGTCCAACCCGCGTTGTTGTGCAGGGCGACGTTCCACCGCAGCGTCCGCGGATCGTCCGTCGTCGCCAGCAGCGCGAGCGCCTCGGCCGTCCATCGCGCCGAGCCGTCGGCATCCGCGATCGCGAGCATGTGCAGGGCATCGATCCGCAGGAAGTGCAGACCGGCGGATGCCGCCGCGCTCCGCCGCGGCGATGAACAACGGCACCGCTGCACCGGGGTCGCCTGCCGAATTGCGCAGCCGGCCGCGCTCGAGGGCGACTCGGGTGCGCACCGCCGGCGCGTCCGAGACGATCGCGTCCAGGACGAGGTCGCCTTCGGCGAACCGGTCCTGCAATCCCATCGCGCGAGCGACCTGCGTCTCGAGTTCGTCTCGCTCGTCGCGGTCGGCGCTCGAGGATGCCGCGGCGCGCAATCGCACCTCGGAGGCCGCGGCATCCGAGAAGTCCCAGAGTTCGTCGAGTCGGGCCTGATCGAGCGTCACGCGTCGATGCTAAAGCCGCTCCAGTTCGCCCGCATCCACCCCATGCCGTACACTGGAGCATGCAGTTGAAGTCTGCATTCTTTCGCCGTGCCCGGCGTTCGGGCCAGCTCCCTCTCATACAGGTTGTGGTGGAAGACTGTGGACATCCCGAGGCCGCGGGCCTCTAGGGCGGTAGCTCAATTGGCAGAGCAGCGGTCTCCAAAACCGCAGGTTGCAGGTTCGATTCCTGTCCGCCCTGCGCGTCAGCCGAAGCTGACACATGGAAGGTAATCAGGTGGGTTCGATGGTCCAAGACGAGCCGAAGGGCGAGGTCGTCCCTAGTGGCGCACCTCGCGAGAAGAAGCCCAACGTCTTCGCTCGCATCGCGCTGTTCATCCGTCAGGTGCTCGCGGAGCTCCGCAAGGTCGTCACACCGACCCGGCAGGAGCTGATCAAGTACACGGGCGTCGTGCTCGGATTCGTCGTCGTCATGATGGCGCTGGTCTACGGCCTCGATCTGCTGTTCGTCTGGCTGACGACCGTCGTCTTCGGCATTCCCGCCTGACCCACTGAGCCTCACCGCGGGGCGGATCTTCGCATCCGGCGCCCACGAAACGGAAGAGAACGCAATTGTCTGAAAGATATGTCGACGACGCCGACTGGGCGACCGCTGCAGAGCAGTCCTCTGAGGACGACGAAGCCCAGGAGGGCAACATCCTCGCCGAGGAGGAGCGGGCCAACACGCCGGCCGAGCACCTCGCCGTGCACATCGTCGACGAGGACGAGGTCGACCTCGAGGATCTTGACGACATCGACATCGACGACCCGGAGGCGGACGCGATCGTGAACGACGCTCTGAACATCGACAGGACCGACGAGGCCGAGGCTGCCGCCGAGGTGCTCACCGACTCGCTCGCCGAGGAGGTGGCGGCGTACGCCGCCGTGCACGCCGACGACGTGACCCCCTACGACGGTCCCGACATCAACGGTGACGAGGACGCGCCCGTCCTGGACGAGGACTTCGTCGCCGAGGTGGATGCCGCCGCCGGCGTCGTGGACGAGGTCGAGGCCTCCGTCGACGCGGCCGACGCGGCCACGCGTCGAGGGCGATCTCGACGCGGCCGACGACGAAGAGACCGAAGAGGACCCGTACGAGGCGTTCCGCACCGAGCTGCGCGCGCTTCCGGGCAAGTGGTACGTCATCCACTCCTACGCGGGCTTCGAGCGCAAGGTGAAGGCCAACATCGAGCAGCGCAAGTCCACGCTCGAGGTCGAGGAAGACATCTACCAGATCGAGGTCCCGATGGAGGACGTCGTCGAGATCAAGAACGGGCAGCGCAAGATGGTCACGCGCGTCCGGATCCCCGGCTACGTGCTCGTGCGCATGGAGCTCAACGAAGACACCTGGTCGGTCGTGCGTCACACGCCCGGCGTCACCGGCTTCGTGGGCAACGCGCACAACCCGACTCCGCTGCGCTTCGAAGAGTCCTTCAACATGCTCAAGAGCCTCGTCGAGGTCAAGGAAGTCGCTCCCGCCAAGGGCGCCGCGACCAAGGGCGGTCACGCCGTCGCGCGCAGCATCCCCGCCGAGGTCGACTTCGAGGTCGGCGAGACCATCACGATCAAGGAAGGCTCGTTCGCGGGCCTGCCCGGCACGATCAGCGAGATCAAGCCCGAGAGCGGCAAGCTCACGGTCCTCGTCTCGCTGTTCGAGCGCGAGACCCCGGTCGAGCTGTCGTTCGACCAGGTCACCAAGCTCTGACAAGACTTCCCGGGTTCGTGCCCGGGGGAACCGCTGCTCGGAGATGCCGGGTGTGCGGGAGAACGGATGGAACCCATCCGTTCGATGAAAGGAAAAGGAAATGGCACCCAAGAAAAAGGTGACCGGCCTGATCAAGCTCCAGATCAAGGCGGGTGCGGCCAACCCCGCACCGCCGATCGGTCCGGCGCTCGGTCAGCACGGCGTCAACATCATGGAGTTCTGCAAGGCGTACAACGCCGCGACGGAAGCCCAGCGCGGCAACGTCATCCCCGTGGAGATCACCGTCTACGAGGACCGCAGCTTCACGTTCATCCTCAAGACGCCTCCGGCGGCTGAGCTCATCAAGAAGGCTGCCGGCGTCGCCAAGGGCTCGCCGACCCCGCACACGACCAAGGTGGCCAAGCTCACCAAGGCTCAGGTGCGCGAGATCGCCGAGGTCAAGCAGCCCGATCTGAACGCGAATGACATCGAGGCCGCCTCGAAGATCATCGCCGGCACCGCCCGCTCCATGGGCATCACGGTTGAGGACTGAGGGAGATAACGACCATGGCTACCAAGTCCAAGGCCTACCAGGCCGCCGCCGCGAAGATCGCGGCTGACAAGTTCTACACGCCCACCGAGGCCGTCGCGCTCGCGAAGCAGACCGGCTCGGCGAAGTTCGACTCGACCGTCGAGGTCGCGCTCAAGCTCGCCGTCGACCCCCGCAAGGCGGACCAGATGGTGCGCGGCACCGTCATCCTGCCCCACGGCACCGGCAAGACCGCGCGCGTCATCGTGTTCGCGACCGGCCCGGCCGCCGAGGCCGCGATCGCCGCGGGCGCCGACGAGGTCGGCGGCGCCGAGCTCATCCAGCGCGTCGCCGACGGCTGGACCAACTTCGACGCAGCCGTGTCGACCCCTGAGCTCATGGGCCAGGTCGGTCGCCTCGGAAAGGTGCTGGGCCCCCGCGGCCTGATGCCGAACCCGAAGACCGGCACCGTGACTCCCAACCCGGCCAAGGCCGTCGAGGAGATCAAGGGCGGAAAGATCGAGTTCCGCGTCGACAAGCACGCCAACGTGCACTTCGTCGTGGGCAAGGCGTCCTTCTCGGAGGACCAGCTCGACGAGAACCTGAAGGCCGCGCTCGAGGAGATCATCCGCCTCAAGCCGTCCAGCTCGAAGGGCCGCTACATCCAGAAGGGCGCGGTGTCGACCACGTTCGGCCCCGGCATCCCGCTGGATGTCAACTCCCTCTGACGCAACCGTGATCCGCTGAGCACACATCGCTCAGCGAGACCGTGAAGGGGCTCCGCCGAAAGGCGGGGCCCCTTCTGCGTTCACCGCCAGGCGGGCGGTCGGCCTTGCGGCCGGTGCGGGCGCGGCGCTACGGTTCGCACACGACGCGAGCGCGGGCCGCGCACGCGTGCGGGCCGGTGCGGGAAGGAGTGCCGTGGGCGCATCGGATCGGCACTCGACGCTCGGCCGAGCCGCGTCCGCCGGGCATCGCTGGCGCGAGGCCTGCGAGCGTTTCGCGGCAGCGCGCTCCACGGCGGCCGACGACCTACCCCCGGGCCGGACCTCGAGCTGCTGGCGACCGCGCTGTTCCTCCGCGGTCAGCCGGGTGCCTCGGTCGGCGTCCTCACCGACGCGTACGAGGCGTACCTGGCGAGTGGTGACACGGTCGGTGCTGCACGCACGGCCGGGTGGCTCGCGCTGGAGATGCTCGAGATCCGACGAACTGCCGTCGAGCCTCAACTGGACCGCGCGGGGGGTGCGCCTGATCGAGCGGTTCGGCGACCTCGACGGGGTGAGCGGGCGCGTGTCCTTCGTGCCCGCAGCACTCGGGACCATCTTCGTCGGCGATGTCAAAGATGCCCTGCGACGTTTCGATGAGATCGCCGCGGTCGCCGATCGCTCCGGGGATCGAGAGCTGGCTGCGCTCGCCGCCCTCGGCCGCGGCAAGTCACTGACGACGATCGGAGCCACCGCAGAAGGGTTGGCCGTCCTCGACGAGGTGATGGCGGCCGTGTCGGCGAGCGAGGTCTCACCGATCATGACGTGCGTCTTCTACCGTGTCGTCCTTGACATCGCGTATGAGGCGATCGACCTGACGCGCGCGGAAAGGTGGACCGCCGACTTCGAGGAGTGGTGCCGGAGTCAACCGGACCTCATCGCGTACACGCGGGCAGTGTCACGCTTACCGTGTCCCAGCTGCTCCTGCTGCGCGGTCGATGGGGCGAGGCCTCATCTGCCGCGACCCTCGCCCTCGAGCTCCTGCGAGCGGGGGACTTCACCGCCGGCTACGTTGCGAACTACCAGCTCGCCGAGCTGCATCGCCTGCGCGGAGAGTTCCGCCCGGCGGACGAGCACTACCGCCGGGCCGCCGCCACCGGCTGGGAACCGCAGCCAGGGTGGGCGCTGCTCCGACTCGCCGAGGGCGCGGTCGAGGACGCGCAGACCATGGTCCGCCGCAGCGTCGCGGGTGCTGACGAAGGCATGCGGCGGCGCCTTCTGCCGGCCGTCGTGGAGATCGAACTCGCCGCAGGAGACGTGACCGCTGCGCGCCGCGCAGCCGACGGCGTCACCGCGTCGATGCAATCAGCGCCGACCCCGATGCTCGCCGCAGTCAGCGGATTTCGCCGAGGCCGCCGTGGCACTCGCAGAGGGCGACGCCTCGGCCGCGCTCGAGTTCGTGGAAAGGGCGGCTGAGGGGTGGACCGCTCTCGATGCGCCCTACGAAGTGGCGCGGTGCGGCGTGCTCCGGGGGAGGATCCTCGGCGCACTCGGTGAAGCCGGGGCCGCGACCGAACAGTTCGCGACGGCGCGCGCGGCATTCCTGGAGCTCGGCGCGCGATCCGGCCGTCGCCGAGCTCGACCATGCTCACCGGCGAACGGCCCGCCGGCACCCTCACCGACCGAGAGGCCGAAGTCCTGCGCCTCGTCTCGACAGGACTCACGAACCGGGGGATCGCCGGAAGGCTCTCGCTGAGCGAGAAGACGGTCGCGCGTCACCTCGCCAACATCTACGGCAAGCTCGGCCTGTCCTCGAGGGCGGCGGCGACCGCATACGCCTACGAGAACGGCCTCATCTGACCCGCCGCCGGCATCCGCCCGGGCGGCGTCTGCACATGCCTCCGGGCGGCCCATCTGCATAATTCTGCCCATCGCGGCATCGGACGAAGATGGGCGGTTCTGTCGAAGCGGCCCACCGACGCCCGTTCGTAGCGTTGCCTCCATGGACGTCCCTCTCGTCGCCGGCACGATTGCGACCGTGGTCTTCGCGGTCAGCAACCTGCCGATGCTGCGCAAGGCACTGCGCACGCGGGACGTCTCGTCGTACAGCCTGCCGAGCATGATCATGATCAACGGCGCCAACGTCGTGTACTCGCTCTACGTCTTCACCCTGCCGTTCGGCCCGATCTGGGGGCTGCACACGTTCTACGTCGTCTCGTGCGCGATCATGCTCGTGCTGTGCCTCCGCCAGCGCGCGGGCGGCCGCAGCCGCGGTGGCCGGGCGGTCGCCGAGCGCGGTCACGCCGTCGGAAGAACCTCGAATCCCCGCTCGCCGGTGAGCGCGGCATCCGTCACCATCGCCGTGTCGACGTGCGCACCGGGCGGGCCCTGCGCCATCCACGCGATCACTTCGTCGACCTGATCCGGAGTGCCCTCGATCTCGGCCTCGACGCTGCCGTCGTCGCAGGTTGCGCACCCAGCCGGCGACACCGACCTCCCTCGCGACCATCCGCATCGTGTAGCGGTAGCCGACTCCCTGCACCATGCCGTGGACCATCACGTGGACGCGCCTCATCGCTCCATCGTGCCGTGCGGGGGGCTGCGAGGGCCAGCAGGCCGGTGCCAGGATGCTGCCATGGGAACCGTCGACGACTACCTCGACGAACTCGAACCCGGCGATCGCGCCGCGATCGATCGCGTCTACGCCCTCGCGCGCGCCGAAGTGCCCGAGGCCGAGCAGGGCAAGGGCTACGGCATGCCGGCGCTGGTCTACCGCGGCAAGCCGCTGATCTCGGTCATGCGCGCCAAGAAGCACATCGGCATCTACCCGTTCAGTCCGGATGCCGTCGCCGCGGTCGCCGCGGACGTCGAAGCCGTGCCGGAGACCGGCCTGGACAAGGGGACGATCCGGTTCCAGCCCGAGCATCCGCTGCCCGACGCGGTCGTGCTCGCGCTGGTGCGCGCCCGCCGGGAGCAGATCGAGGGCTGACTGCGCGGCCTCAGTGGGGGAGCACCAGGCTGATGCCGATCCCGATCATCACGACCGCGATCACCGCGTCGAGGATCCGCCACGCGCGCGGCGTGCTGAGCCAGCGGCTGAGGTAGCGCGCGCCGACGGCGAGCCCGAAGAACCAGACGACGCTCGCGGCCATCGCCCCGGCGGCGAACACCCAGCGTGCGTCGCCGTGCGTGTTGGCGACCGTCCCGAGCAGGAAGACCGTGTCGAGGTAGACGTGCGGGTTCAGCCACGTCAGGGCGAGGCAGGTCAGCGCGACCGGCAGGGCCTTCGCGCGGGCGCGGACGGCCGTCGCGGTGGCGACCGACGCGGTCGTCGCCGGCGGGTCTGCGGCGGCCGCGCCCTCCGCCTCGAGCGTGTGACCCGACGGGCGCCACGCGCGCCGCGCCGCGAGCAGACCGTAGACCGACGAGGAAGACCGCGCCCGCCCACCGCACCACGTCGATCAGCCACGGCACCGCGTTCAGCACGAGCCCGACGCCCGAGACGCCGAGGGCGATGAGCGCGGCATCCGAGACCGCGCAGATCGCCGCGACCAGCACGACGTGCTCGCGGCGCAGGCCCTGGCGCAGCACGAAGAGGTTCTGGGCGCCGATCGCGATGATCAGCGAGAAGCCGAGGCCGAGACCGGCGAGGAGGGGGGAGAGCACGTCTTCGACGCTAAGCGGTCGACGTTCAGTTGAGTCCAGCTCATGATTCTTCAGATGCATTAGCCTGGCTGATGATGCGCATCCCCTTCGAACTGGCCGAGACCCTCGCCGCCGTCGTCGACGAGGGCACGCTGGATGCCGCCGCCCGCCGCCTGCACATCACACCGTCCGCGGTCAGCCAGCGCATCAAGACGCTCGAGGAGCAGCTCGGTCGCGTCGTGCTCGTGCGCTCCAAGCCCGCGCGCCTCACGGAGGCGGGGACGGCGGTCGTGCGGATGGCCCGCCAGATCGCGCTGCTCGAGCACGACACGCTCGCCGAGCTCGGGCGACGCGAAGCGATGACGCCTCGCGCACCACGGTGCCGCTCGCCGTGAACGCCGACTCGCTCGCCACCTGGTTCCTCGAGCCTCTCGCGCGGCTCGCGGACCGGCATCCGGTCGTCTTCGAACTCCATCGCGACGACCAGGACTTCACCGCCGCGCTGCTCGAGTCCGGCACCGTGATGGGGGCCGTCACCTCGCGGTCGACGCCCGTCGCCGGATGCCGCGTGAGCGCGCTCGGGGCGATGCGCTACGAAGCCGTCGCCACGCCCGCCTTCGCGCGCGCGCTGGCTGCCCGACGCGGCCGAGCCGTCGACGCTGGCCCACGCGCCGCTCGTCGACTTCGACCGCCGCGACGACCTGCAGACCCGCTGGCTCCGCGAGTGCGGGATCGACGAGACGCTGCCCGCCGCGGCACTACGTGCCCGCGTCGAACGACTTCGCCACGGCGGTGCGGCTCGGCCTGGGCTGGGCGCTGCTGCCGAGGTTCCAGTCGCAGGACGCGTTGGCCGCGGGCGACCTCGTGCTGCTCGGCGGGCCGCCGATCGACGTGCCGCTGTACTGGCAGCAGTGGAACCTGCGCTCGCCGCTGCTCGACGCGATCGCCGAGGAGATCGTCGCCGAGGGCCGGCGCGTGCTCAGTCCGCTGCCCCGCCCGGGGGCGTGACCGGTCAGTCGTCGCTGACGCGCAGCACGATCTTGCCGCGGGTGTGACCCTGCTCGAGCTCCGCGTGGGCGGCGGCGGCATCCTTCAGGTCGAAGACGCGGTCGATGTAGACCTGCACGGCGCCCGAGTCCAGGAGTCGCCCGACCGTGGCCAGCGCGCTGCCGTCGGGGATGACCTTGTAGCCGGTCGTGCGCACGCCGGCGGCGGCCGCGGCATCCGCATAGCCCGGCCACGATCCGGTCGGCACCAGGATGTACAGCCCGCCGGGCCGGACGACCTTCAGCGAGCGCTCGCCGGTCTGGTCGTGCACGTTGCCGACGAGGTCGATCACGACGTCGACGTCGGCGATCACGTCCTCGAAGCGGGTCGTGGTGTAGTCGATCACGACCGAGGCTCCGAGCTCGCGCAGCCACGAGGCGTTGCGACCCGATCCGGTCGCGGTCACGTGCGCGCCGAAGTAGGCGGCGAACTGCACCGCGAAGTGACCGACACCGCCGCTGCCGGCGTGGATCAGCATCCGCTGTCCTTCGTGCGCGTGCGCGGTCTCGACGACGAGGCCCCACGCGGTGAGGGCGGCCAGCGGAACACCCGCGGCCTCGACGTGCGACAGCGACGTGGGCTTGCGCGCCACCGACTGCGACGGCACGACGGCGTACTCGGCGTAGCTGCCGCCCGAGCGGGGGAAGGGCACCATGCCGAACACCGGCGTGCCCGGCGGCAGCGGGTGCGACTCGTACGGGGAGCGCACGACGATGCCGCTGAAGTCGAACCCCAGCGTCGCCGGGTAGCCGTCGATCGCGCCGGACACCCCGGCGCCGGCGCGCGTCTTGGCGTCGATCGGGTTGATGCCCGCCGCGACGACGCGCACGAGCAGTTCGCTGAGGACGGGCGTCGGCACCGGCACGGACGCTTCGTGGAGCGCGTCGGCGGCTCCCGTGGCGTCGATGACGGCGGCTCGCATCGTCTCGGGTGGATCCGCGACCGCCATCGGGGTGGAGTCGGGGGCGGATGCTGGTCGCAGCGGCCGGAATCTCATCGGTCGCTCCTTCCGCGTGCATGTCGGCTTCGGCAGCACTCGTTTGCTGGTGGACACAGTCAACCCTGACAATGTCTCGCCCGTGTTACGCCGGTGCTACCGGCTGAGGAAGCCCGCCGGTGTATTCGGTGTGACCGGCTCAGGGGGATTCGCCGGCCGTCAGCGCGTGCAGCAGCCGCGTGAGGTTGCGGATCTCGTCGACCGACCACGCGTCGAGGGTCTCCAGCAGCACGCTCTCCTGCGGCGCACGCGCGGCGGCGAGACGCTCGAGTCCCTCCGGGGTGGGGGAGAGCAGACTCGATCGCCCGTCGTCCGGGTCGGGCGTGCGGGTGATCAGCCCGAGCCCCTCGAGCTCGCGCACCGTGCGGCTGATCTGGCCCTTGTCGGCCATGAGCGACTCGGCCAGCGCCGAGAGCGTGACGCTCTCGCGGCGCACGATCGTGGTGAAGACCTTGTATGCCGCCGGGAGCATCCCGGGGCTCACCCGCTGCGCGTTGTCGGCCAGCACGCGGCGCATCCGGCTGATCAGCTCGCCGAACTCGGCCTCGAGGGCGCGCACCGCTTCGGTGCGCGCCTCTCGGGTCTCGTGGCCGGACATCGCGATCGACACTAGCGGGATCCGCGTGAGGACTCGGTCGCGGCGTCCTTCGCGGACGCGCGGGATGCCGCATCCGTCGTCGTCGGCACGGAACCGGTCGCGTCGAGCGTCGCCATGCCCTCGCGGCTCGAGAACGTCGCGAGGTCGGCTTCGCCGGCGGCGATGCGCTCGGACGTCGTCATGCGCGTCAGCGGGATGTTGGGCAGGAAGATGATCGCGATGAGGCTGATCACCGCGACCGGCACGGCGATCAGGAACGAGTGCGCGATGCCCTGCGCGTAGATGTCCTCGACGATGACCCGCACGCTCTCGGGCAGCGCGCTCACCTGGGGGAGCGTGCCGGACTGCAGCTGGTCGGCGACGGCCGCGCCGTCGGCGCCGAGGCCCGCGATCGCGGTCGTCGAGCGCCTCCTTGCTCGAGGCGAAGAGGGTCGTGACCTGGGTGGCGAGGGCGGCGCCCATGACCGAGACGCCGATCGTGCCGCCGAGGCTGCGGAAGAACGCGACACCCGAGCTCGCGACACCCATCTCGGCCGGATTCGCGGTGTTCTGCACGATCAGCACGAGGTTCTGCATCGTCATGCCGACGCCCGCGCCGAGCAGGAACATGTACAGCGAGACGAGCACGAAGTTCGTGTCGTAGTGCAGCGTCGACAGCAGGAACGACCCGGCGATCAGCAGCACGCCGCCGACGATCAGGTACGGCTTCCAGTGTCCGAAGCGGCTGATGAGCTGGCCGACGACGATCGAGGCGATCAGCAGGCCGGCGATCATGGGCAGCGTGAGCAGACCCGCTTCGGTGGGGGTGGCCCCGCGCGCCATCTGCATGTACTGGCTGAGGAACACCGACGTGCCGAACATCGAGATGCCGGTCGCGATCGAGGCGATGACCGCGAGCGTGTAGGTGCGGTTGCGGAACATCGACAGCGGCACGAGCGGCTCGCGCGAACGCAGCTCCACGATGACGAACACGATCGCGGCGAGCAGCGCGCCACCGGCCATGAGGATCGTCTCGATGCTCCACCAGTCGTAGGACTTGCCGGCGTTCGTGATCCAGATGAGCAGGAGCGACACGCTCGTGGCCAGCAGCACGATGCCGAAGTAGTCGATGCGCGCCTTCTTCTTCGGGCGCTTCTCGATGTTCAGCGTGATCTGCAGGATGATCAGCGCGGCGATCGCGAACGGGATCGCGACGTAGAAGTTCCAGCGCCAGCCGATGCCGTCGGTGATGAACCCGCCCAGCAGGGGGCCGCCGATCGTGCCGAGCGCCATGACCGCGCCGAACAGGCCCATGTAGCGACCGCGCTCGCGGGGGCTGATGATGTCGGCCATGATGACCTGGCTGAGCGCCGCGAGGCCGCCGGCGCCGATGCCCTGCACGGCGCGGAACGCGATGAGCGTCGCAGGGTCCTGCGAGAAGCCCGCGGCGGCGGTGGCGAGCACGAAGATGATCAGCGCGAGCTGGATGAGCAGCTTGCGGTTGAACAGGTCGGCGAGCTTGCCCCAGATCGGGCGTGGAGATCGCGGTGGTCAGCAGCGTCGCCGTGACGACCCACGTGAAGGCGGCCTGATCGCCGCCGATGTCGTGGATGATCACCGGCAGCGAGGTCGAGACGACGGTCGCGGCGAGGATCGAGACGAACATGCCGAGCAGCAGGCCCGACAGCGCCTCGAGCACCTTGCGGTGCGACATGCGGGGCGCGTCGGCGATGAGCGCCGAATCGTCGGTCGTGGCGGAGGCCATGGCGGGCCCTTTCAGAGCGGAGAGCGTGCGCGGCATCCGCTGACGGCGTGACGGCGCGATTGGTTGACTACCGTCAACTATATCTCAGATGGTTGACTGCGGTCAACCATCGCCCTCAGTCGGCGAGGGCGAGGGCTCTGAAGGGTTCGCGCGGTGCGACGGGCCGCGGCATCCGCTCGTTCGAGGCCGTTCCCGGTCCCTGGGCCGGTCGAAGGGTCGTGCGGTGATACAGCTCGTCGATGAGCGCGGTCGCCAGGCGCACCAGTGTGCCGATCTCGGCCTCGTCGCGGTCGACCCAGGCGCTGTGCGGCTCGTCGTCGACGGGCACGAAGCCGTCGTGCTCCTCCCAGACGACGAGCGTGCGTTCGGCGCCGAGGACGTGCTGCTGCCACCAGACCTGCCGCAGATACGTGCGCGGGATGCTGCGCCACGACTTGTTGGTCGTCTTGATCTCGCAGAGCGTGACGCGGCCGTCCGCGCCGACGACGACGCCGTCGGGAGTGGCGAGGTGGCGCTTCTCGATCTCGGCGTGGAAGAGGGTGCTCGAGGGGAGGATGCCGTGGGTGGCGGCGACCCACCGGGCGATCTCGGGCTCGCGCACCCGGCCGTGCGCCGTGTAGGCGTTGCCGGAGAAGCCCGAGCCCATGAGCTTCGCGTCGGCCGCCTTCGCGATCGCCTTCATCGAGGTGAGGCTCGCGACATCCGTCGCCGTGATCCCGCGCGAGCGCGCCCGCGTCCACGCGACCCGGTCGCGGGAGTCCGCGACCGCCCTCGCCGCGAGCCCCGGATGAAGCGCGGCGAGTTCGGGGGTCACCCTCCGAGGCTAACCCCGTGCGTGGACATCCGCGCCCGGGCCCGGCGCGTGTCCGGCAGATGGCTCCGACAACCGCTTCGGACAGCCATCTGCCGGACACGCGCGAGCGGTGTGGCGGACACGCGGGACGAGAGCGCTCGCGACGCGTGACCGTTCTAGAAGCCGGCGACGCCTGCCTCTGCGACCGAGTGGTCCTGCTCGCCCGAGCCGCCGCTCACGCCCACGGCACCGACGACGACACCGTCGCGGGAGAGGGGGATGCCGCCGGCGAAGATCGCGACCTTGCCGCCGTTGGTGTTCTGGATGCCGAAGAACTGCTGGTTCGGCTGGGAGTTGTCGCCGAGGTCCTTCGTGGAGATGTCGAACGCCTTCGAGGTCCAGGCCTTGTTGATCGAGATGTTGACGCTGCCGATCCAGGCGCCGTCCTGGCGGACGTGGGCGACGAGGTTGCCGCCCGAGTCGACGACGGCGATGTTCATGGGCTGGCCGATCTCGTCGGCCTTCTTCTCAGCGGCGGCGATGACGCGACGGGCGTCTTCGAGGGTGACGGTGGACATGGTTGTGCTCCTTGTTGTGTGTGGATGAAAAGGTGGATCAGGCGGCGATGTAGCCGTTGGGGTTCAGGACGTACTTGGTGGCCGCGCCGGCGTCGAACTCGGCGTAACCCTGAGGGGCCTCGTCGAGCGAGATCGCCTTCGCGTTCACGGCGGCGGCGATGTGCACCTTGTCGTGCAGGATCGCCATCATGAGCTGTCGGTTGTAGCGCATCACGGGGCACTGGCCGGTCGTGAACGAGAGCGACTTCGCCCATCCGGTGCCCAGGCTGATCGAGAGCGATCCGACCTTGGCGGCGTCATCGACCGCGCCGGGATCGCCCGTGACGTACAGACCGGGGATGCCGATGGCTCCGCCGGCCGCCGTGACGCCCATGAGCGAATTGAGCACCGTCGCCGGCGCTTCCTTCGCGTTCGCTCCGTGTCCTTCGCTGCGGGCTTCGAACCCCACGGCGTCGACGGCGGCATCGACCTCGGGGACGCCGAGCAGCTGCTCCAGCTGGTCGGGCACCGCGCCCTCGCCGACGTTCACGGTCTCGCATCCGAAGCTGCGCGCCTGCGCGAGGCGGTCTTCGTTGAGGTCGCCCACGATGACGACGGCGGCGCCGAGCAGCTGCGCTCCGGCCGCGGCGGCCAGGCCCACAGGGCCGGCGCCGGCGATGTAGACGGTCGACCCCACGCCGACGCCCGCGGTGACGGCCCCGTGGAAGCCGGTCGGGAAGATGTCGGACAGCATCGCGAGATCGAGGATCTTCTCGAGCGCCTGATCGCGGTCCGGGAACTTCAGCAGGTTCCAGTCCGCGTACGGGCACGAGCACGTATTCGGCCTGACCGCCCACCCAGCCGCCCATGTCCACGTAGCCGTAGGCGCTGCCGGGGCGGTCGGGATTGACGTTCAGGCAGATGCCGGTCTTGCCCTCCTTGCAGTTGCGGCATCGGCCGCAGGCGATGTTGAAGGGGACCGAGACGATGTCGCCGACGCTGATGAACTCCACGTCGGGGCCGACTTCGACGACCTCGCCGGTGATCTCGTGACCGAGCACCAGCCCTGCGGGTGCGGTCGTCCTGCCGCGCACCATGTGCTGATCGGAGCCGCAGATGTTCGTCGCCACGGTGCGCAGGATCGCCCCGTGGGGGATCTTCCGGCCGATGTTCGCCGGGTTCACTCCCGGACCGTCGTGCAGCTCGAAGTCGGGGTAGTCGGTGTCGATGACCGTGACCACGCCGGGCCCTTCATAGGCGACTGCTCTGTTTCCAGACATCTTCGTCCTCTCTCTCGGAACCCGTCGTGCGGACTCCCTTCGAGCCTGTCGGCTTCATTCGGGTAGGGCGATCGCTCCTCGGGGTCGTTCTGCCTACCCGAACGGGTGGGAGAAACCTAGGCTGGAGTGATGACCTCAGCGCCGAGTGCCGCCATCGCCGACGAGCTGGACACGATCCGCGGGCTGGCCGACGTGCTGACGGCGCGCCCCTCGCTCATGGCCCGGCGTATGTCGATGCTGTTCGATCCGCTGATCAGGCACTCCGCGCTGGTCTTCCTCGTGGCCGACACCGCCGGCGGTCAGCGGGACGGAGCGGGCGCAGCATCCTTCGTCGACGGCGTCTCGTTCCTCGCGCTCGACGAGGTGCGACGCACGCTCGGTCCCGGCCGCACGCGGCGGGCGAGAATCGCGACGGTGACCGGCGAGGTCGACGCATTCCAGGCGGTTTCCGCCAACGGCGCTCTGCTCGTGCTGGCCGAACCAAGTGGACCGGCCGACCCGCGTCAGGAGCGCGCGGATGACGTGGTGCTGCAGCTGTGGAACATCGTCGCGCTGCGCGCTCAGGAACTCGCGGATGCCGCACCGCCCGACTACCTGCAGCGGGCCCGGGCGACCTCGAGCGTGCGTATGGAGGCGCTGACCGAGCTCGCCGACGAATACTCGACGACGCTCGAGTCGGTGCTGGCGGCGCTGCGCTCCGCGACACTCGACGACCGGGCTGCGCGCCGCACTGCCACCCAGATCGCAGCGGAAGGCATGGTGCATCTGCGCACCGCGAGCGACCGCGTGCTCACGTTCACCGACGAACCGGTCACGACCGCATTCGAGCGACTGCGCGATGACCTGCGTCCACTCGTCCGCTACCGCGACATCGACGTGCAGTTCATCGAGCCGCCGGTCGATGGCCGCGCCCTGCCGAGCGAGATCGCGCACGGCGCCCGAGCGGTGGTGCGGGGATCGATCCTCGCCCTCGTCGACCGACATGACGTGAGCCGGGTGCGCGTGCAGTGGGACTGCGACGGCACGAATCTGCTGATCAACGTGCGCGATGACGGCCCCGGAGACCTGTCGGAGGAGAGCGTGCAGCTGCGGCTGGTCCGTCAGCGCGTGCTGGCGCTCAACGGACGGCTGACGCTGGAGGCCACCGCGGGGTGGGGCACCGAGATGTCGGTCGTCATGCCGCTCGACCCGCCGCCCGCCCTGTCGGCGGTCGAGCCCGGCTGGGACCTCGGACCGCGCGAGGTGCAGGTGCTCGAACTGCTGATCGCCGGTCAGCGCAATCGCGAGATCGCTGCGAACCTCGGCATCAGCGAGAACACCGTGAAGTTCCATGTCGCGAAGATCTTCCGCAAGCTCGACGTCGCTTCCCGCGCCGAGGCCACCGCGCTCGTCCTCGCGCGAAAGTAGCGGGCAGCGTCCCGATTTGGCGGGGTGCAGACCAGCGCATACACTGGAACCCAGCCGAAGACCGCTGGTCATCGACGTGCGTGCAAGCGTACGAAGATCGAAGCTCTGCAATGCAGGGGCCCGCGCAGGTGTACGACACGAATCTCCTCCGAGTTTCCGCTCCGTGCGCTTGCGCCGGAGCTTTTTTCATGCGCGGAGTCGAGATCAGATGAGCGGATGCCGTCGGCCGGCGCCCCGCCATCGTGGAGCGTCTCGTACACATAAGGAGTGGCCATGGCGCAGAAGGATGCATCGGTCGCCGAGCTCACGAAGAATTTCGAGGACTCGACCGCCGTTCTGCTGACCGAGTACCGCGGGCTGACGGTTGCAGAGCTCAAAGAGCTTCGCAACAGCATTCGTCAGGACGCGGAATACGCCGTGGTGAAGAACACGCTGACCAAGATCGCCGCCAACAAGGCGGGGATCTCGACGCTGGACGAAGACCTCAAGGGTCCTTCGGCCATCGCGTTCGTGCACGGTGACCCGGTCACCGTCGCGAAGGGACTGCGCGCCTTCGCCAAGGCACACCCTCTTCTGGTGATCAAGGGCGGGTACTTCGACGGTGCCGCCTTGACCGCAGACGAGGTCAACAAGCTCGCTGACCTCGAGAGCCGTGAAGTCCTGCTGGCGAAGCTCGCCGGTGCGATGAAGGCCTCGCTGTTCGGCGCCGCATATCTGTTCAACGCACCGCTGTCGAAGGCCGTTCGCACGGTCGACGCGCTGCGCGAGAAGCAGGAGTCCGCCGCCTGACAAGGGCGCGGCTGACAGAAACCTAAGCAAGGAGAAAATCATGGCAAAGCTCACCACCGACGAGCTGCTCGACGCGTTCAAGGAGCTCACGCTCATCGAGCTGTCGGAGTTCGTCAAGAAGTTCGAGGAGACCTTCGAGGTCACCGCTGCGGCGCCCGTCGCCGTTGCCGGCCCGGCTGCTGCCGGTGCGGCGCCCGCCGAAGAGGTCGAGGAGCAGACGGCGTTCGACGTCGTGCTCGAGGCCGCCGGCGACAAGAAGATCCAGGTCATCAAGGTCGTCCGTGAGCTCACCGCTCTCGGTCTCGGCGAGGCCAAGGCCGTCGTCGACGGCGCCCCCAAGGCCGTGCTCGAGGGCGCGACCAAGGAGGCCGCTGACAAGGCGAAGGCTGCTCTCGAAGAGGCCGGCGCGACCGTCACCCTCAAGTAGTCACGAGCGCCGCAGGCGCGACGACTTCTTCACACGAAGGCCCCGGATGCTGCATCCGGGGCCTTCGTCGTGTGTCAGCGCCGGTCGACGACCAGGCGATCGCCCTGCCACGAGATGGGCATCGGATCGGTGAGACCGCCGACGAACGCGCCGTCCTCGTCGATGTGGCGGAAGGCGAAGAACAGCCACGTGCCGTCGTCGCGCCGCCGCAGCAGACGCCCGACGTACAGGTCGTCGTCGGCGAGCGGGTACGCGGCGTCGATGTGGAACGGGCCGGTGAGCGAATCGGCGGGGGCGGCCCAGATCGCTCCCCGCGGGGATTCCGCCCGTCGGGCATCGGACGCCTGCGGCGGCAGGCACACGAAGAGCAGCACGGGGCGTCCCTCGACCTCTTCGACCTGCATCACCTCGAGCTGCCCGAAGCCGTTGACGGCGGGCTCGCTCAGCGGGGGGCCCACCTCCCACGAGTGCAGGTCCGCAGAGACGGCGTGGCCGACCACGCCGCGGGTGAGCGAATCGCCCTCGATGGCGCGCGCGGTCACCAGCAGGTGCCATCCGTCGCCGCCGGGGTCGCGGAACACCCACGGGTCGCGCCACGTCTCCTCGTTCCAGGGCGACATGTCGGCCCGTTCGTACCACCGCGGGTCGGATTCGACGACGGGGTTGTCGGGCGACCGCGTCCAGGTCATCAGGTCCGGCGACGTCGCGAACCCCAGGCGCTGGACGTTGCGTCCGTCTTCGAAGCGGACTCCCGTGTAGAAGAGGTACCAGGTGCCGTCGTCGGCCGCGCACCACGCTGCCGGTCCACGTCGCCACCTCGTCGAATGCGGGGGCGTCACTGCGCACGAGCGCGTCGGCGCACGCGCGACCACGAGACCAGGTCATCGGAGACGGCATGCCCGATGGACGCGCGCAGATGCCGGCGATCGGGGTCGTGCAGCGCCCGCGAGGCATAGAGGAAGAACAGGTGGTAGCGCTCGCCGTCATCGGCGAACCAGAAGTCCCACACCCATGAATCGGGCAGATCGAACACGATGTCTCCTTCAGCGCTTGCCGTGCTCGCGACCGTCGATCGACGACCGCCGAAAGGCGCGGGTCGAGGGCGGCAGTCGAGTTGCGCACGACCAGCTGCGACGGCATCCGCACGGCCCGCGTCGGCTGCTGACGGGTCGTCGAGGTGGTCGAGGAGCAGCTCGACCGCGACCCGACCCTGCTCTCGCGGCGACTGCCGCAGCGTCGTGAGCGAGAACATGTCGGCGAACTCGTGGTCGTCGATGCCGATGACGCTGAGGTCGCTCGGCACCTGCACGCCCAGCCGGCGTGCCGCGATGATCGCGCCGATCGCGACCTCGTCGCATGTCGCGACGATCGCGGTCGGCCGGTTGCGCACGTCGCCGAGTGCGTCGACGGCGGCGGCGTACCCTCCGGGCATCGTCACTTCCGAGACGATGTGGACGACGTGATCGGACAATCCGGCGTCCTGCCATCGCGCCGAGGTAGCCGTTCAGGCGGCGTCGATCGACCTGCGCCCAGTGCGTCGTGACGCCGCCGCCGAGGAAGGCGATGTCGCGGTGGCCGAGGGCGACCAGGTGCTCGGTGGCACGGCGCGCGACGTAGTCGTCGTCGATCTCGACGACGGTGGTCGCATCTCCCGACCCCACGACGCTGACCACGGGCCGGCCGATCGACAGCAGCCGGTCGATCTCGTCGTGATCGGGCTCGAGCCCGACGGCGATCAGTCCGTCGAACCGCTTGCGGGCGAGGAAGTCCTCGAAGATCCGGTTGCGCCCGTCCGTGCCGGGCTTGGCGTCGTAGAGCGTGAGGTCGAGCCCGCGCTCGAGCAGGGACTGCTGGATCCCCTCGAGCACTTCGGCGAAGAACCAGCGGTTGACGTACGGCATGACGACGCCGATGTTCTGCGTGCGCCCGGTCGCGAGGCTGACGGCGCTCGTCGAGGGCACGTAGCCGATCGAGGACGCGGCATCCATGACCCGTCGACGCGTGTCGTCGGACACGTAGCCGGTGCCGCCGAGCGCGCGGCTGGCGGTCGACTTCGAGACTCCCGCCAGGCGGGCGACCTCCGCGATTCCGCTCACACTGACTCACCACCCTCGTGGTCGACTGCTCGTCCGCGGCCTGGTGCGGATCCGTGCCAGCATACGAGATTTCCGCGATTCTGGGAACGGTTCCAGTGATCGAGTCTGCCGACATGGTGGCGGAATTGCAACGATCCGGCTTCGTCCGCGGATTCACGGTTGTGCGTTCTCGCCGGATCCAATACGTTGTGTGGAAGCGGTTCCCGAAGTGACCGCTACGCGGACACGCGTGGACTCAAAGAGGAGAAGCACACATGGGCATGTCACAGCGCAGACGTATCCTGACGCCGATCGTCGCTCTCGGCGTCGTCGGACTCGCACTCGCCGGCTGCACCGGCGGGGGCGGCGACGACGGCGGCGGCGGCGATGGCGACACCGTCACGATCATGGGCGCGTTCACCGACGCTCAGGCCGAGGCGTTCCAGGCCGACCTGGACGCGTGGTCGGAGGAGACGCGGGCATCACCGTCACCTACGACGGCAACACCGACTTCCAGACCGCGGTGGTCGCACGTGCGACGGCCGGCAACCCGCCCGACATCGCGATCTACCCGCAGCCGGGCGTGCTGAAGAGCCAGACGCAGTCGCTCTTCCCGCTCGAGGACCTCGGCATCGACGTCGACGCGATCACGGCCGACGAGGCGAACGGTCTCGGCGACATCGCCGTGGTCGACGGCCAGACGTTCGGTCTGCCGTACTCGATCAACGTCAAGTCGCTCGTCTGGTACAACCCGGCGGCGTTCGAGGCCGCCGGACTCACCGTGCCGACGACGGATGCCGAGCTCACCGCGGTGCAGGACCAGATCATGTCCGAGGGCCTCGGCTACCCGTGGTGCGTCGGGCATCGAGTCCGGCGCCGCCACCGGCTGGCCGGCGACGGACTGGCTCGAGGAGTACGTGCTGCGGTACGGCGGACTCGAGGAGTACAACGCCTGGATCGCGGGCGACGTGCTGTTCGACAGCCCGCTGGTCACCGAGGCCGGCGACAAGGTCGCGGCAGAGATCCTTGCCGAGGGCAAGGTCAACGGCGGCGGCGCCGGAGCGGCCACGACGGCGTTCCAGACGGCGGGCAACCAGCTGTTCGTCGAGGGCAAGGACAACGGTCAGTGCTTCATGATGCGTCAGGGGTCGTTCATCGCGGACTTCTTCCCCGATGACATCAAGGCGCAGATCGCCGACGGCGACCTGTCGAACATCGACTTCTTCCAGCTGCCTTCGCCCGAGGGCACGGACACGGCGATGCTCGGCGGCGGCGACCTGGTCGGCGCGTTCACCGACTCGGATGCGACCAAGCAGGTCGTGGAGTACATCACCGGCAAGGAGTTCGGCACCAACGGATACGCCAGCCAGGCGATCTTCCTCTCTCCGCACAACGACTTCGACACGTCGTTCTACACGACGGAGTTCCAGACGAAGGCGCAGGAGCTGCTCGCTGCATCGACGCTGTTCGGCTTCGACGCATCCGACCAGATGCCGGGCGAGGTCGGAGCCGGCGCGGAGTGGACCGAACTGACGAGCTGGTTCGCCGGGTCAGAAGACGATGGAGCAGGCGTTCCAGGACATCGACGCCGCCTGGCCGCGGTAGTCCGTCACCATCGCTCCGCGTGAGCGGAACAGGAGCGGCGCCGGGCACTGTGCACCGGCGCCGCTCCCCACTAGCATCACCATCATCCTCACAATGACGTCAGGCGGTTTCGATGGCCATCTTCAGTGCAGTCGTATCCGTGGTCTTGGGCCTCGGTGTCTCGTTCATCATCTTCTGGCTCCTCAACTTCCTCGTCGAGAAGACGCACGACAAGACGAAGGCACGACTGCTGCCGTACGTCTTCCTGCTGCCGGTCATCGTCCTCGTCGCCGTCTTCCTGCTGTATCCGGCTCTGCGCACCTTCGTCGAGAGCTTCATGGAGCAGAGCCAGCGTCGCGGCGAGGGGGCGACGTTCGTCGGGCTCGACAACTACATCTCGCTGTTCACCGACCCGAACTTCCTCGGCGTCCTGCTGAACAACCTGCTGTGGGTCATCGTCGTGCCGGCTTCGGCGGTGCTCATCGGCCTGCTGGTCGCGATCCTCACCGACCGGCTCGGCAAGAAGCGCGAGACGACGTTCAAGTCGATCATCTTCCTGCCGATGGCCATCAGCGGCATCGCGGCGGCGGTCACGTGGCGGTTCATCTACTTCTACGCACCGCCGGGCAACCCGCAGATCTATCTGCTCAACGCCATCTGGACGGGAGCTGACCGGCAACGATCCGATCCCGTGGCTCACGATCGATGCCGGCGCGCCTGAACAGCTTCCTGCTGATGTTCATCGTCATCTGGCTGCAGGTCGGCTTCGCGATGGTGCTCCTCTCGGCGGCGATCAAGGGCGTGCCCGAGGAGACGATCGAGGCGGCGCGCCTGGACGGTGCGAGCGAGCGGAAGACGTTCTTCCTCGTGATCGTGCCGCAGATCCGCGGCACGGTGCTCGCCGTGTTCGTCACCGTGACGATCTTCGTGATGAAGAGCTTCGACATCATCTACGCGATGACCGGCGGGCAGTACAACACGAGCGTGCTCGTGGTCGAGTTCTACGCGCAGCTGTTCAGCTTCCAGAACCCGGGCAAGGCCGCCGCCGTCGTCATCATCCTGATGATCGCCGTCGTGCCCCTGATCGTCTACCAAATCCGCAGCTACAAGTCGCAGGAGGAACTCCGATGACTATGATCCCGACCCCGATCGTCGACGAGGACGCCGGCAAGCGCGAGATCGTCGACCTCGACAAGAAGGCGAAGAAGCGCAACAAGGACGGCACGGAGAAGCAGAAGCCGCGCGTCCTGATCACGATCATCATGGGGATCATCGCGCTCGCGTGGCTGTTCCCCCTGCTCGGGCTGCTCATCACGAGTCTCCGCCCCCGCGCGGACGTGGAGGCGACGGGCTGGTGGACGGCGATCCTCAACCCGTTCCAGACGACCTGGACGCTCGAGCCGTTCGCGCAGGCGTGGGAGGCGCTGGATGCCGGGACGACGTTCTGGAACTCCGTCGCGGTCACCATCCCGGCGACGGTGCTGCCGGTGATGTTCGCGGCCATGGCCGCGTACGCGTTCACGTTCTTCCAGTTCCGCGGCAAGGAGATCTACTTCGCGGTCATCCTCGGCCTGATGGTCGTGCCGATCCAGATCGCGGTGATCCCGATCCTGCAGCTGTTCGTCTGGTTCGGAAACACGACCGGCATCCAGATCATCGGGCAGTACCCGGCGGCGTGGATCGTGCACGCGACCTTCGCGATGCCGCTGGCGATCTACATCCTGCGCAACTACATGCAGACGCTGCCGAACTCGCTGATCGAGGCGGCACGCGTCGACGGAGCGAGCCACTTCCAGATCTTCTGGCGACTGATCGTGCCGATGTCGGTGCCCGCGCTGGCGTCGTTCGCGATCTTCCAGTTCCTCTGGGTGTGGAACGACTTCTTCGTCGCGTACCTGTTCATCCAGAGCGGCCCCAACCAGGTGCTGACCCAGGGGCTGTACACCCTGCTGGGCCAGTACGGCCAGGGCTGGCAGCGCGTGGCAGCCGGATCGTTCATCACGCTCGTCGTTCCGCTCGTGATCTTCTTCGCACTCCAGCGGTTCTTCGTGCGCGGACTCACCGCGGGTTCGGTGAAGTAGGCCAGAGCACACACGGAGGGCCGGGAGCGCAGTGCTCCCGGCCCTCCGTGTTCGCGGCAGTCGAGGCCGTCGTGGCTCAGTCCACCGCCGCGGCGCGATAGATCACGGCCTGGTCCGGATGCACGCGCGGTGAGGCGACCCCGACCGTGGCAAGCACGTCTCCACGGAAGCGCGCGCCCGGGTAGGAGACGTCCGAGCGTGTTGCGCGGTCCCAGTACTCCTGCGCGGCGAGGCTCTCGGCGTCGCTGGGCTCGCCCCACCAGAGCGGCGGGATGAGCCCGGACGGAAGCGGACCGATGAAGATCGGCTGCACGTGGTAGGTGCGGTCGGGGTCGAGACCGCGCAGTTTCAGACGCGCCGCCGGTTCGGGGACCGTCGTGTCGAGCAGGGCGGCCGAGAACATCGCCTCGGCGTCATCCGGCGCGACGACCCCGTGCACCACGACTCGGGGATCCGACGTGTCCATGCGGACCACCAGGCCGCCCAGGAGAAGTGCGCGGTGCTCCTTGTGCAGGGCGATCCAGCGTCGCAGCAGCTCGAGCTCGGCATCCGTCGCCTCTCCCAGGTCCCACTCGATGCCGAGGTGTCCGAAGATCGCGGTGCTCGCCCGGAACGACAGGTCGAGCCGGCGGCCGGTCGTGTGCGATCGGTCCGAGGCGATGTGGGCGCCGAGGTATTCGGGCGGGGCGAGCTGAACCGACCAGCGCATCATGGACTGCCGGTCGTGCGGGTCGCTGTTGTCGGAGACCCACACCCGGTCGGTCAGCTCGAGCACGCCGAGGTCGACGCGTCCGCCGCCCGACGAGCACGACTCGATCTCCAGGCTCGGGTGCGCCTCCTTCAGCTCGCGGAGCAGGCGGTAGAACGCCAGGGTCTGCTCGTGCACGATCGGGCCGGCCGCCGTCGGTGCGGTCACCGGCCTCGGTGAGGTCGCGGTTGTGGTCCCACTTGATGTAGTCGATCGCGGTACTCGTCCAGCAGCGCGAGCATCTGCGCCTTGACGTGCGCGTACGCGCCGGGCGCCGCGAGGTTCAGCACCTGCTGGGCGCGGGATTCGACGGGCAGCTCGTCGCGCGCGGCCATGATCCATTCCGGATGCTGCCGCGCCAGGTCGCTGTCGAGGTTGATCATCTCGGGCTCGAACCACAGGCCGAACTGCATGCCCTTCGCCTTGCACGTGGTCGACGAGCGGATGCAGACCGTCCGGCCACACGTCGGTCGAGACCACCCAGTCGCCGAGTCCCGCCCGGTCGGTGCGGCGGGCGCCGAACCAGCCGTCGTCGAGCACGAAGCGCTCGATGCCGATCGCGGCGGCCTGATCGGCCAGCGCGATCAGCTCGTCGGCGTCGTGGCGGAAGTACACCGCCTCCCAGACGTTCAGCGTGACGGGGCGCACCGCGGGGCGTTCGGCTTCCGAGCGAGCGCAGGTGGTCGTGGAAGCGGTGGGCGATCGCATCGAGCCCGTCGCCGTACGCCCCGAAGATCCAGGGCGTCTCGTACTCCTCGCCGCGCGCGAGGACGATCTCACCCGGCAGCAGCACCTCTCCGCCGCCGAGCACCTGCTCGCCCGTGTAGACCCGCTCGGCGTAGTGCCGGTGGTTGCCGCTCCACGCGGTGTGCACCGCCCACGTGCGCCCCTCGGCGAAGCCGAAACCGGGAACCCCCGCGTGCAGCACGTACGCGCTGTCGGCGGCCGTCCGCCCGCGGCGGTTCTCGCGCAGATGGATGCCGGCCCGCAGCGGTCCGCGCTGCGGGAAGCGCTCGTAGTTGTGCTGGCCGGTGAAATCGAGCAGCTCGCTCGCCTCCGCGGGGAGCGGGAAGCACAGCGACACGTCCTCGACGGTGTAGGCCGCCTCCTGAAGGTTGGTCAGCGTCGCGCGCGAGCGGATCAGGCCGGACGCCAGCAGCTCGAGTTCGAGACGCAGCGCCAGCGCGCCGCGATCGTCGGTGGCGTGGAACACGACGACGCCCGCGCCCGCGGTCACGACGCCGTCGACGGCCGCGCCGTCCCACTCGATCGCGGTCGTGGTGAAGCGCGGCGACCAGCCCCGCCCGCCGGACGAGCCCGAGATGCCCGGGCGACCCGTCCAGCCGGTGTGATGCTCGGGCACGAGCGCGATGCGCGGCGGAGTGTCGACGTTGTTGGAGCCCACGACCGGAACGCTCGCGTCGCTGAGCGCGAGCAGGGCGTCGTGGTCGAGATCGCCCAGCTGCGGCCCCCAGTGCAGGATCGAGGGGAGACGCCCGTGGCGCGCGTCGACGACGAGTGAGACGCCGGCGTGAGCGAGGTGCAGGACGACGTCGGGAGCAGTGTTCATAGACCTTCCATTGTCCGGCATCCGCTCCGCGCGCGCAGCGTGTGACGCGTCATAGGGTGTGACTCATGGATGCCGTGACCGACGTCGACGCCCTGCCCGCACCCGTCGACCCGTCGGTCGGGTTGACGCCGGCGCAGGTCGCGGAGCGCATCGCCGACGGTCGGACCAATGCGTTCACCCCTGACTCCAGCCGCAGCGTCTGGAACATCGTCAGCGCCAACGTGTTCACGCTCTTCAACGCGATCGTCGGGGCGTGCTTCCTCGTGCTGCTGCTGCTCGGCCGCTGGCAGGACGCGCTGTTCGGCCTCGCGGCGTTCGCGAACGCGATCATCGGCTGCGTGCAGGAGTTCCGCGCGAAGGCCGCGCTCGACAAGCTCGCGCTCCTGAACGCCCCCCGCGCACGCGTGCGCCGCGAGGGTGAGGAGCTCGAGATCGCGCCGGGCGATGTCGTGCTCGGCGACATCCTGGTGCTCCGGGCGGGCGACCAGGTGCCCGCCGACGCCGTCGTGGCCGACGGGCGCGCGCTGCAGATCGACGAGTCGATGCTCACCGGCGAGTCCGACGCCGTCGACAAGAGCCACGGCGACGAGGCGCTGTCGGGCTCGATCGTGGTGGCCGGCGAAGGCGATGCGCAGGTCACTCGCGTGGGAGCGGACTCGTACGCGAACAAGTTCGCCGGCGAGGCCAAGCGCTTCTCGCTCGTCGCGTCCGAGCTGCGCAGCTCGATCGACCGCGTGCTGACCTGGGTCGGGTGGGGGATCGGCCCGATCGGCCTGCTCGTGCTCAACGCGCAGATGATGGTCGCGGGCGGCTGGGTGCAGGCGTGGGAGAGCGGCACGTGGGTGCAGGCGGTCGTGAACACGATCGCGTCGCTGACCGCGATGATCCCGCTCGGACTCGTGCTGGTGACCTCGATCGCTTTCGCGGTCGGCGCGGCGAAGCTCGCCGGCAGCAAGGTGCTCGTCAACGAGCTGGCCGCCGTCGAGGGGCTCGCCCGCGTCGATGTGATCTGCCTCGACAAGACCGGCACGCTCACGGCCGGCGAGATCGCGTTCGACGGGGCGCACCCCCTGGCCGGAACGGCGTCCGGGTGGGAGCGGACGCTCGCCTGGTACGGGGCTGCCCCCGACGCGAACGCGACCGCGCGCTGCCTGCGCGAGCCCTACCCGGTCGAGGATGCCGCTCGACGTGAAGTGCCTACATCCCGTTCTCCTCGGCGCGCAAGTGGAGCGCGGTCTCGTTCGCGGGCGCGGAGGGAACCTGGGTGCTCGGGGCGCCCGAGATGGTCTTCGGGGATGCCGCATCCGACCCGTCGGCCGAGTTCGGCCGCACGGTCACCGAACTCGCCTCCACGGGTCGCCGCACGCTCGTGCTCGCACACTCCGCGGTCACGCTGACCGAGGCCGACGTCGAGGCCGAGCGACCTGCCGGACGGAGTGTCGCCGGCGATCGTCCTCACGTTCCGCGAGCAGGTGAGACCCGATGCCGCACAGACGCTGGCGTACTTCACGGCGCAGGGGGTCGGCATCCGGATCATCTCCGGCGACAATCCGCGCACGGTGGCGGCGATCGCCCGCGAGGTCGGCCTCGACGTCGACGAGGGGTTCGACGCGCGCAAGCTCCCCGACGACGAAGCGGAGCTCGGCGAGATCCTCGAGACCCACACCGTGTTCGGGCGGGTGACGCCGGAGCAGAAGAAGAACATGGTGGTGGCCCTGCAGGCCCGCGGGCACACGGTCGCGATGACCGGCGACGGCGTGAACGACGCGCTGGCGATCAAGACCGCCGACATCGGCATCGCGATGAACTCCGGCGCGGCGGCCACGAAGGCCGTCGCGCGCCTGGTGCTGCTGGACGGGCAGTTCTCGCATCTGCCCGACGTCGTCGGCGCCGGACGCCAGGTGATCGCGAACATCGAGCGCGTGTCGATGCTGTTCCTGACCAAGACCGCCTATGCGACCGGTCTTGCGATCCTGTTCGGCATCCTCGTGCTGGAGTTCCCGTTCCTGCCGCGGCAGCTGTCGATCACCGACGGCCTGACGATCGGCATCCCGGCGTTCTTCCTCGCGCTCATGCCGAACACCCAGCGCTACGTGCCGGGCTTCCTGAAGCGGTCGCTGAGCTTCGCGATCCCGGCCGGCATCATCATCGCGGTCGCGCTCACCCTCTACACGCTTGCCGCGATGTCGCTCGGCGTCGACGAGGCGCAGCTGCGCACCGGGTCGACGATCATCCTCGCGATCGTGGGCATCTGGGTGCTCACGGTGCTCTCGCGCCCGATCAACCGCTACAAGGCGCTCGTGATCGGAGCGATGTTCATCGCGCTGCTGGTGATCTTCACGGTGCCGCTGTCGACGGAGTTCTTCCAGCTCGTCGACCCCGGTGAGGAGTGCGCGTATCTCGTCGCGCTCGTCACGGTGCTGACGATCGGCGCGATCGAGATCGTGCGGTTCTTCCACCGCCGGTACGTCGCGCGCGCGCTCGCCGCGGTCTCACCGCACGGCGCCGCGCCCGCGCCCGTCAGTGATCAGGCGGCCGCCTCCGCGTCCTGAGCGACGGGGTCGGCGCGGAAGTAGCGAGAACCCGGCGGCGTCCACAGGGCGATCACGATGAACACGTACAGCGCCATCTCCGCCAGCGAGGTCAGGTCCCACGCGTCCGCGCTGACGATCGTGATGCCGCGCAGCACGAACTGCGCCACGAGGTAGATCGTCAGGATCAGGCGCGCCAGGCGCCTTCCGCGGGCGACACCGGAAGCCACCGCGATCGAGAGCAGCCCGAAGAGGATGATCCCCGCCCCGAGGAGCGACACCGTCAGGACCTCCGCGGCCGGGACGCGATACCTGCTGAGCAGCACCAGGATGCCGACGGCCACGCTCGCGAACCCGCTGAGGTAGACCAGCACGACCGCGATCCGCACGAGGATCGGCTGATGCAGGGGTCGGGGGAGGTCGGCGCTCACCCGTTCACTGTAGCGAGCGACAGCGGTCGAGGGCTCGCCGAGTCAGCCCGCGCAGCCCAGGCGCTGCTGCATGCTCTTCATCGCGTCGATCTCCGCCGTCTGACCCGCGCGGATGCTCTCGGCGACGCTGAGGACCCGCGGCTCGGAGCCGAGCTCGATGACCGCTTCGGCCATCGGGACAGCGCCTTCGTGGTGGCGGATCATGAGCTCGAGGAACAGGCAGTCGGCTTCCTGACCCGACGCGTCGGCAAGGGCGCTCAGCTCGGCATCCGTCGCCATTCCCATCGCCTCGCGAGCCTCGTCGTCGGTCAGCTCCGCGCCGGGTTCGGCGTCGCCGTGGGCGTGCCCGGCCTCTGACGCGGACATCCAGGCCATCATCGGGCCGCCCGACTGCGGCAGGCCCCACTGGACGAGCCAGTCGAACATCTCGCCGCGCTGCCCGGCCTGACCCGTGGCGATGTCGTACGAGAGCACCCGGAGCTCTTCGTCGTCGGTCTTGCGGTAGATCTCCATCGCCATCGCGATGGCCTGGGCGTGGTGCACCTGCATGTCGCGGGAGAAGCCCGCCTCGGGCGAGGCGTTCGAGGGTGCCGAGACCGCGGTCGACGCGCCGAACGTCGAGAAGCGGCCGATCGCGAAGGCGAGGCCGCCGATCGCGATGCACGCGAGGACGATGAGGATCCAGCGCCGCGGCGCCGGGGCGGCGGGCGCGTCGTCGGTCATCGTGCCTACTGCTTGCCGGGGGCGTCGAGCGCGCCGGAGCAGGATGCGTTCGGCTCGGGTGCGTTCTGGCTGCGCCAGTACGCGGTCAGGAACTCCGAGATGCGCTCGTCGTCCGCCGAGTCGAGCTTCAGCTGGGCGTTCCACGCGCTCATGACGATCGGCGAGTCCAGTCCCTCGTAGGGGGAGAGCACGATGTACGACGACGGCAGCTGGCTCTCCAGCGACGCGAGCTCGTCGCCGGTGACGGTCGCCGCGTCGTAGGTGACCCAGACCGCGCCGTGCTCGAGCGAGTGCACCGCGTTGATGTTCGGCACGGGCTGGTCGTAGACGCCGCAGTTCAGCCACATGGCGTTGTGGTCGCCGCCGGCGGGCGGTGACTGCGCGTAGTCGACCTCGCCCTCGACGTGGTTCGCGGTGTTCTCGAAGGTCTCGATGCCCTCGATCGACGTGCCGTCGCCGTCGCCCGGCTCGAGCGTCGGCGGGGGAGTCGGGTGCGAAGACGATCGAGGCGACGATCGCGGCGATGACGCCGATCGGCGACCACCACGCCGACCGTCCACCAGACGAGCTTGCTGCGGCGGCGCTTGGCGAGCTGCCTCTGGTACTCGGCGAGCTTCTCCTGGCGCTTCTGCTCGCGCTGCTGCTTCACCGTCTGGGCGATCTGCGCCTGCGTGGCGGGATTGCCGCTCGTCTTCTTGTCGGTCGGGCGCGGTGGTGTCGGGGTCATGTGTGTGATCTCGGCTCGGGGCGCCCGTACGGGAGGGCTGCGGTGCGGAAGGTACCGCCATCCTATTCGAGCGCATGCGATGCGGACTGGGAAGGCGCCGACAGAGCCGGGGGAGGATGCCGCACGCCGAGCACCGGGAGCACATCGGGCGTCCGGTATCATGGGAGTGTCGAATCGATTCGGGACGGTTCGGCGATCCCCCACTGCGCCTGAGCCGGAAGACCGGCGCCTGTGCCTCCCGCCGTGCCGCCGAAACGAAGATCCTGTGCTCGATACCGCGTCCTCTCCCACCCAGAAGCCTGCTCACGACTCCGTCCCCTCGGCATCCGCTCCTGCCGCCGCGAGCCCGGCGGTGCGTCCGCCGGCGATGACGACCGGCGCCATCCGCACCCTCGGCGCCAATCCCGCGACGGCGCCGATCATGCTGCACCCGGGCGACGCGATTCCGCATCGTCGGCGGGTGCTCTACATCGTCCTGCTGGGCGCGCTGACCGCTCTCGGGCCGTTCACGATCGACCTGTACCTGCCCGCCTTCCCGGTGCTCGAGACCGACTTCCGCACGACGGCGGCCGTGATCCAGCTGACGCTGACCGGCACGATGGTCGGCTTCGCCCTCGGCCAGCTCATCGTCGGCCCGCTGAGCGACAAGGTCGGCCGCCGCGTGCCGCTGCTGTCGGTCACCGCGCTGCATGTCGTGGCCAGCGTCGCCGCGGCGCTCGCGCCGACGATCGAGCTGCTCATGATCGCCCGCGTCGGCATGGGGATGGGCGCCGCGGCCGGCGGCGTCGTCGCCATGGCGATCGTGCGCGACCTGTTCGGCGGCAAGCGCCTGGTCGTGATGCTCTCGCGGCTCGCGCTCGTGTCGGGCGTCGCACCGGTGGCCGCGCCGCTCATCGGCTCGGCACTGCTGGCCGTGATGCCCTGGCGCGGCATCTTCGTCGTGCTGGCGATCTACGGCGCGCTCATGCTGATCTGCACGATCTTCGTGATCCCCGAGACGCTGCCCAAGGCGCGTCGCAGCGACAAGGGCAGCACGACCGTGCTGCAGCGCTACCAGAGCGTGCTCAGCGACCGCGTGTTCATCGGCACGCTCGTGATCGGGGCGATGACCTTCAGCGGGCTGTTCTCGTACCTCTCGGCATCCTCGTTCCTGTTCCAGCAGTCCTTCGGCTTCAACGCCCAGCAGTACGGACTGCTCTTCGCCGCCAACTCGCTCGGCGTCGTCGTCGGCGTGCAGTTCGCCTCGCGCCTGGCCGCGCGCTACGGCCCGCAGTGGGTCATGGCGTACTCGACCGCGGTGCTCGTCGTCGCCGCGTTCGCGATCATCGCCTTCGACCAGCTCGGGTTCGGGCTGTGGGGCACGGTCATCCCGCTGTTCGTCTTCATGACGGCGTGCGGCTTCACCTTCCCCTGCGTCCAGGTGCTCGCGCTCGACCGGCACGGCAAGGCCGCAGGCACGGCCGCATCGCTGATCGGCGCGACGAACTTCGGCATCGCCGGGATCATCTCGCCGGTCGTCGGATGGATCTCGCGGGATGCCGGCATCACCGCGACCACGATGGCCGCCGTGATGGCCGGGTGCGCCGTCATCGGCGTGCTCGCGCTGTGGCTCATCGTCCGGCCGCGCACGGTCGCGATGCTGACCCCGTAGGCGCCGTGGCGATGCTGACCCCCTGAGTCAGCGCAGGGGCCTCCGCACGGGCTGCAGGAGGAAGAGCCGTGCGGTGCGGCCGGAGTCGCGCTCGTACTCGCGGTAGTCCGGCCACTGCGCCTCCATGATCGCCCACGCCGCGTCGCGGTCGGCATCCGGGATGAGCGTGGCGTGCACGGCCATCCGGCGTCCGCGGACCGTGATCTCGGCGTCGGGGTGAGCCAGCAGATTCGCCGTCCATGCCGGGTGCCGGGCTCCCGCCCAGTTCGTCCCGGCGACGATCGCTCGCCCCGACCCGTCGACGGCGTACATGAGGGGCACCTCCCGGGCGACGCCGGATTTCGCCCCGATGGTGTGCAGGAGCAGCGACGGCACGAGAAACGACGTGAGCTGCACGCGCCTTCCGGACAGGCGCGTGACGAACCGCTCGATCCGCGGGAGCCCCGTCCTCGCGAACCAGCGGAACCATCGCGTGCGGGTGAGCGGTGCGAGGGCCGCGCGCACCACATCGATCGGACGGGACATGCGCCCATCATGCCTTCCGATCCGGCTCCGCGAGCGGATGGTGCGGCTGATCAGGGCAGAATGGAACGATGACGACTGTAGATCAGGCGCGGGCGGACAATCTGTCGCGCCCCGTGCTCTTCATCGTGGGGGCCATACTCGTGCTCGCGGCCTTCGGCCTGGGCGCGCTGATCTTCTACCAGCAGGCGCCGTTCGAGATCGACGAGGCGTGGAACGCCCTGCTCTTCAGCAATCCGATTCCATTCCTGACCGCGTTCTCGCAGGTGATGAACTTCCTGGGAGCCGGATGGTTCAGCGTCATCGTGGTGCCGATCGCCGTCGCACTCGCTCTCGTCCTCATCAAACGGCCGTGGTCGGCGTTGTTCTTCCTCGTCGCGCAGGTCGCGTCGGCGGGGGCTGTGCAGGCACTCAAGCATCTGTTCGGTCGCGCCCGGCCCGAGGAGATCATCGTCATCTCGGACTTCGGCTCATACCCGTCCGGGCATGTGGCGAATGCCGCGACGCTCGCCGCCGTCGCCTTCATTCTGTTCCCGCGGCTGATCGTGGCGATCATCGGCGCCGTCTACGTGGTGCTCATGGCCATCAGCCGGACGGCTGTGCACGCTCACTGGCTCACCGACACGATCGGGGGCGCCATGATCGGAGTGGGTGTGGTGCTGATCGTCGCCGGGTTCTTCGCGCCGCTGCTGGTCCGCGAGCGGTCGGGGGCCAAGGTCTCGGTCCGGGCGGAGGGCAAAGCCCCTCAGTAGGCTGAGCGCATGAGCGCGCCTGACACCTCCGATCCCGCCGTCGTCGCAGCCGAGGCGGAGCTTGCCCGGCTCCGGGCGGAGGCGGAAGCGGCCGAGGCCCAGCTGAAAGCGGCGCAGGCGCGAGCAGCGCTCGCCGCCGCCGAGGCCGAGGCCGCGAAGGCGCGCGTCGCGACCGCGCCGGTGGCAGAGCCCGCTCCGTCGACGCCGCCGGTCGCCGCCGAGCCCACCCCCGGGGCCGCGACCGGACCGCTCGATGCGGACCAGGTGCAGACCGTGATCGCGGGCTACACGTTCGCCGCCGAGACCCTCGACCTCGGCGCCCTGCTGAACGGCGATGCGGTGCCGCAGGCGCAGATCCGCATCCCCCTGGGCATGATGAACCGTCACGGCCTGGTCGCCGGTGCCACCGGAACCGGCAAGACCCGCACTCTGCAGGGCCTCGCCGAACAGCTCGCGGCCAAGGGCGTCCCCGTGTTCGCCGCCGACATCAAGGGCGACCTGTCCGGAGTCGCGACACCGGGGGAGCCGAGCGAGAAGCTCCTCGCGCGGACGCAGGCGATCGGCCAGGACTGGACGCCCGCGGCATCCGTCACGGAGTACTACGCCCTCGGCGGGATCGGCAAGGGCGTCCCCGTCCGCGCGACCGTCTCGGGGTTCGGCCCGCTCCTGCTGAGCAAGGTGCTCGGGCTGAACGACACCCAGGAGTCGAGCCTCGGTCTCGTCTTCCACTACGCCGATGCGAACGGCCTCGCGCTCGTCGACCTGTCCGACCTCCGTGCCGTGCTGACGTATCTCACGGGCGATGAGGGCAAGGCCGAGCTGAAGAACCTCGGCGGCCTGTCGGCGGCGACCGCGGGGGTCATCCTGCGCGAACTGATCACGTTCGCCGACGGCGGGGCGGACGTCTTCTTCGGCGAGCCCGAGTTCGACGTGCGGGAGTTCCTGCGGTCCGCGCCCGACGGACGCGGCGTCATCAGCCTGCTCGAGGTGCCGGGGGTGGCGGACAAGCCCGCACTGTTCTCGACGTTCCTGATGTATCTGCTCGCCGAGCTCTTCGAGATCCTGCCCGAGGTGGGCGACCTCGACAAGCCGAAGCTCGTGTTCTTCTTCGACGAGGCGCACCTGCTGTTCAAGGACGCGTCGAAGGACTTCACCTCCGCGATCGTGCAGACCGTGCGGCTCATCCGCTCGAAGGGCGTCGGGGTCTTCTTCGTGACCCAGACGCCGAAGGACGTCCCGTCCGACGTGCTCGCGCAGCTCGGCTCCCGCGTGCAGCATGCGCTGCGCGCCTTCACCCCCGACGATGCGAAGGCGCTGCGGGCCACGGTCGGCACCTACCCGCGGTCGGGCTACGACCTGGAGCGGGTGCTGCAGGAGCTCGGCACCGGCGAGGCGATCGTCACGGTGATGAGCGAGAAGGGTGCTCCGACGCCGGTCGCGTGGACCCGCCTGCGCGCCCCGCAGGGACTCATGTCGCCGACACCGGATGCCGCGATCGACGCGGCGGTGGCGGCATCCCCCCTCATGCCGAAGTACGGAACCGCGATCGACCGCGAGTCCGCCCGCGAGATCCTCACGGCGCGCATGAACGCGGCGAACGAGGCGGCGGCGGCCGAAGAGGCCGCGCTGGCGAAGGCGAAGACGGATGCCGAATTCGCCAAGCAGCAGGCGGCGATCGACAAGGCGAAGGCCGCGGCCGACAAGAAGGCGCAGGCCGAGTACGACCGCCTGCTGAAGAAGACCGCCGGAACGACCCGCACCACGCGCAGTTCGCAGAAGTCGCCGCTCGAGCAGATTCTGGGGTCGAAGTCGACCCAGACGATCCTCAACGGCGTGATCCGCGGCATGTTCGGCAACAGCAGACGCTGACGGATGCTGCATCCTGAGGTTTCCCTCTCGACATAGGGATGCCGCCTCCCCGAGGCGTAGCATGGGGCCATGGCGACGAAGCCCCCGAAAGCAGACATCGACGAAGGCCGCGTCCACGTCACCGGCCGCAAGAAGGTCGCCGTCGGGGTGCCCGCCGTGCTGCACGCGCTGCAGATCGCGAACGAGCAGATGGGCGTCAAGCGCAGCATCGAGACGCTCCTCCAGGTCAACCAGAAGGACGGCTTCGACTGCCCCGGCTGCGCGTGGCCCGAGGAGGACAAGCGCCACATCGCGGAGTTCTGCGAGAACGGCGCGAAGGCCGTCGCCGAGGAGGCGACGATCCGCCGGGTGACGCCGGAGTTCTTCGCCGAGCACTCGATCGACGAGCTGCGCGGCCACGACGACTGGTGGCTCGGGCAGCAGGGCCGGCTGACCGATCCGATGATCCTCGAAGAGGGTGCGACGCACTACCGGCCGATCTCGTGGGACGACGCGCTGCGCGAGGTCGCCGACGCTCTTCGCGCGCTCGACGATCCGAACGAGGCGATCTTCTACACGTCGGGTCGCACCTCCAACGAAGCGGCGTTCCTGTACCAGCTGCTCGTGCGCGGCCTCGGCACGAACAATCTGCCGGACTGCTCGAACATGTGCCACGAGTCGTCAGCGGCTCGGCGCTCACCGAGACGCTCGGTATCGGCAAGGGAACAGTATCGATCGAAGACATCCACCAGGCGGATCTGCTCATCGTCGCCGGTCAGAATCCCGGCACGAATCATCCGCGCATGCTCAGCGCCTTGGAAAAGGCGAAGGACAACGGTGCGACCATCGTCGCCGTGAACCCCCTGCCCGAGGCCGGGTTGATCCGGTACAAGAACCCGCAGACGCCGAGAGGGGTGATTCTCGGAGGGAAGAAGCTCGCAGACGAGTTCGTGCAGATCCGCCTCGGCGGCGACCAGGCGCTGTTCCAGGCGATCGGAAAGCACCTTCTCGAGGCCGAGGAGCGCGAGGGCGGCGTGCTTGACCATGCCTTCATCGCTGCGCACACGTCCGGGTTCGACGCGTACGCCGCCGAGGTCGGGGCGGTGCCGTGGCGCGAGCTCGTCGCTGCCACCGGGGTCCCCGAGAAAGCGCTGAGGCGGGTGGCGGAGCGGGTGCGCACCTCGAAGGCCACGATCGTCTGCTGGGCCATGGGGCTCACGCAGCACAAGCACTCCGTCGCCACTCTGCGTGATGTGGTGAACGTGCTGCTCCTGCAGGGCAACATCGGCCGTCCCGGGGCAGGTGTCTGCCCGGTGCGCGGGCACTCGAACGTGCAGGGCGATCGCACGATGGGGATCTACGAGAAGCCGTCGGAGACGTTCCTCGCAGCCCTCGACCGCGAGTTCGCGTTCACCGCCCCCCGCGAGCACGGCCACGACACGGTCGAAGCGATCCGCGCGATGCGCGACGGCACGGCCCGCGTCTTCATGGCAATGGGCGGCAACTTCGTCTCGGCCACCCCCGACACGAACGTCGTCGAATCCGCCCTGAGCAACGTCGATCTCACCGTGCAGGTCTCGACGAAGCTCAACCGGTCCCACGTCGTGACCGGCCGACGTGCGATCATCCTGCCCACGCTCGGCCGGACCGATCGCGACCGCCGCGGGGGCGTCGAGCAGCGGGTCACCGTGGAGGACTCCATGAGCGCCGTGCACGCCTCGCGCGGGCGGCTCGTGCCGCCGACCGATGACATGCCGAGCGAAGTGGCGATCATCGCGCGGATCTGTGCGCAGCTGTTCGGGTCGGACGCCGGCAGCCGGTTCGAGCCGCAGATCGACGCGAGAACAGCTGTCGAAGTCGACCGGGGTCAGCCCGAGCACGAGGGCATCCAATCAGAGGCTCCGGCCGTGGAACCCCGGCACCCGGGTTTGCCCGCGCACGACGATGCTCGTCGTCCACGCTCCTTTCCGCGGGCTGATTGGGCGGCTCTCGAAGGGGACTACGCGCTCATCCGCCGGCACATCGCGGCGGTCATCCCCGGCTTCGAGGGCTTCGAAGGCAAGATCGAGAAGGGTCGAACGCTGTTCCTGCCGAACGGCCCCCGCGACGGCTTGAGCTTCGCCACCGCTTCGGGCAAGGCGGAGTTCACGGCGAACCCGCTGGAGTACCCGTTCATCCCGAGCGGGCGCCTGCTGCTGCAGACGCTGCGCTCGCACGATCAGTACAACACCACGATCTACGGCAAGGACGACCGCTACCGCGGCATCCACGGCGGGCGCCGGGTGATCCTCGTCAACGCGAAGGACATCCAGAAGCTCGGCTTCGTCGAAGGCGACATCGTCGATCTCGTCTCGGAGTGGCGCGACGGCATCGAGCGGCGCGCGGAGGAGTTCCGCATCGTGGCGTACTCGACGCCGCGAGGCAACGCGGCCGCGTACTACCCCGAGACGAATGTGCTCGTGCCGCTGGATTCCGTCGCGGATGTCAGCGGCACGCCGACCTCGAAGTCGGTCATCATCCGGCTCGAGCGTCGCACGACCTGATCAGTCGTCGTCGCGCCAGCCGTGCGCGAGCGAGGTGATCTCGGCGACGGCTCTGCGCACGTCATCCGGCGTGCCGCCCGCGCGTCCGGCGGCGAGGCCCGCGACGAACGCGCTCAGCGGCGCCGCCGGCCGGGCCACCCCGACCGCGACGTCGCGGGCGAGGTCCAGGATCAGCGGGATCGGGATGTCGTCCGGCTGGAGGCCGAACAGTCCGCGCAGTGCCTCGGCCCACGCGTCCAATGCCTCGGGGGGCAGGTGCTCGCTCACGGCGTCCTCCTTCGTGCGTCACTCTTCATGCCCGGCGCTTCGCGCCCTGCTCAGATCGTCCCACGTGTCGATGTCGGCCGTGACCTCGTCGGATGCCGCGACGGGGGTGATGGCCAGACCGCCGAGCAGACTGCGCACGGGGGCGTCGCGCCCCTCGTCGGGGAGGGCCCTCGCCGCCGCACGGAGCGCATCCGTCCGGTACAGCCCGGTCAGCCACTGGCGCTGACCGGAGGCGTCGAGGCAGACGCCGTCGCCCGTCATGCGCGCTCCGCGGAGGAGGCGCACGGCATCGCCGACTCGAGGCAGATCGCACGCGAGCACGAAGGTGAGCGGTGCATCGACGAGCGGAAGCGCGGTCACGATCGCGGCGGCGGGGCCGCCGAACGGCGGCTCCTCACGCACCCACACGATCGCGCGCGCCAGGGTGCTCATGGCGATCGCCGAGTCGCCGACGCCGACGATCGGGTCGCACTCCGCCTCACGGACGGCCGAGACGGCGGCATCCAGCAGCGTCGTGCCGCCGACGTCCAGGAGCGGCTTGCGCACGCCGCCCATGCGCGAGCCGCGTCCGCCCGCGAGAAGAATCGCCGCCACTCCGCTCACGAGGGGCCGCCCTTCGCCGGGCACACCCGCTCAGAAGCACCATCGCTCACGAGATGAGCATGACATCGACGACGTCGCCCGGAAAGACCGCCTCCACCTCGGCGGGGACGACGGCATAGCCCTCGGCGCGCGCGAGGCCGCCGGCGAGGTGGGATCCGCCGGCCGTCGCCGGGGCGACCCCGCCGCCTTCGAACATGATCGGCAGGTACTGGCGCCGCTCGCGCGGGGTGCGCCAGCCCGTCGCGGCGGGAAGGCGCAGCATCCGCCGATGCAGGTCCGTCCGGCCCTGCATCGCCAGCAGAGCCGGGCGCACGAACACCTCGAACGACACCGCGGCGCTGACCGGATTGCCGGGCAGGCCGAACAGGAGGGGTCTTCCCGCGCCGAAGCCCTGCGGGCGGCCCGGCTGCATCGCGACCTGCGAGAAGGTCATGTCGGCGACCGCGGTCTTGACGACCTCGAACGCCCCCGCACTCACCCCGCCCGAGGTGATCACCGCGTCAGCGCCCCGGAATGCGGCATCCGCCAGCACCGCGCGCAGGTCGTCATCGACGTCGCCGACGGTGGTCTGCAGGATGACGTCCGCGCCCGCCTCGCGTGCGAGCGCGGCGAGCAGCACCGAGTTCGACTCGGGGATCTGGCCGCGGGCGAGGGTGGATCCGGGGGCGAGCAGCTCGGTGCCCGTCGCGATGACCGCGACCCGGGGTCGGCGGCTGACCGTCACCGAGGCCACGTTCGCGGCGGCGATCGCAGCCAGCTGGAGCGGACCGAGTGCGACACCCGCGGGCACGAGCTCGGTTCCTGCGACGCAGTCCTCGGCTCGTCGGCGGATGTGGGCGCCGATCCGGCGCGGCGCCTGCACGACCTTCACCGTGCCGAGCGAGTCGGCCAGCCCCCCCGCGGTCGCCTCGAACGGCACGACCGTGTCGGCGCTCGCCGGAAGCGGCGCCCCCGTCATGATGCGGACCGCTTCGCCCGCGCCGAACGGAGGGTCGAGCGCGGTGCCGGCGGGCAGGTCGGCCACGACCCGGAGGACGGCGGGGGATGCCGCGCTCGCCGCCGCGACATCCGCGAAGCGGACCGCGAACCCGTCCATCGCGGAGTTGTCGAAGAGGGGCAGGTCGACGGCGGCGCGCACGCCTGCGCGGAGCGTGCTGCCGAGCGCCTCGGACAGCGGCACCGTCTGCTCATCGAGCGGGTGGACCGCAGCGAGGATCGTCGCCAGGTGCTCTTCGACGGTGATCATGGCGCTCCGAGGCCGCGGCGACGGCGTCGAGCGGGGACGGAAGGCCATGGTTTCAGGCTATCCCGCGGCGCCCGCGCACGATCGTCGCGCGGATCCGGCACTGGCCCGGGGACAGCGAGGTCAGCTCGAGGCATCGGGCGTGAACCTTTTCCGGGTCGCGGACATTAACAGGTATGGACGTATCCGACGCCTCGACTGGGCGCGGGTCTGCGAGGAGACCCCGCCGCACGGACGGGCGGTGGGCAGGCGTCAGTCCACGGAAGAGCCTCAGCGGCAGAATCCCGACCAGGATCGTGTAGAACGTGAACATGCGATGAACCACCACCGCGAGAAGCGGAGGCGTTGGCGTCGCGGACGCCGCGCGCCTCGTCCACCTGTCCACGTCGGTCGGAGCAGAGTGGCCGATCGACGGCGCGGTCGCTGTCGATGCGGACGTCGAGTCGCGCGTCGGCGTGATCTGCACGCGGTGACGGCGCCGAGGTTTGGCGCGGACGGTCCGCGTCAGCCAGAATGCAACGACGTCGGTCTCTGTCGCGCCGCGAAGGTCGACGTGACGTAAGCGGCGCGGTGGTCGTCTCGTCGAACGAATCCGTCGTCGTTCAGACCCGTACGGCGTGATGCCTCATGCCTCCGAGCAGCCGATCCGCGCGCGTCGAAGGTGATCGACGTCCGACTCTGCTGCACGTAGGATGGCCGGCGAGCCACGCGACGGAGCGCCGGCGCCCGACGGGTCTCGGGACGCCGACGTTCGCGGCCCGGACGGCGAGCGCGCGCGGAGCGACCGACTCGGTCTCGAGGTGGCTGAGGCTCGTGAGCGTGGCCGTGATGCCGGATGCCACAACGCGAACTGGTGCGCTGAAGGTGCACGTCGATCGTATGATCGAACGGTGCGGGAGGGAAGACCTCTCGTCGCACTGGATGGGTCAGCAGATCGTGAACGGGCTGCGCAGCGTGGCGGGCGGCGATGACCGACGTCTTCACCGCATTTCCGACCTGACCTACACCCTCGACGACCTGTTCTTCGACGTCGACCGGGGCGTCTGGAGAGGCCGCTGGCGCGGCACCCAGCAGGCCGACTGGGCCGGGATCGCGCACACCGGGTCGCGAGGTCGAATGGACCGCCGTGATCATCGGCCGCTTCGTCGACGGCAGGCTCGCGGAGGATTGGGTCGAGTACGACCGCCTGGGGCTCTACCGGCAACTCGGCGCCATCCCGCTTCCGGATGCGATCGCGTCCACGCAGGTCGCACCCGCGCAGCGAGCAGCGTCGGAGCTGCTCGGTAGCGTGCAACCCATGAGCATCAAACTCGAGAACGTCGCCATCGCCGTCCGCGACCTCGAATCGACGATCGCCTTCTTCACCGACCTCGGTCTGGTCGTGATCGGGCGCGACACGGTGAGCGGCGAGTGGACCGACACCGCGGTCGGCCTTGACGGCAACCACGCGAAGATCGCGATGCTCGAAACGCCGGACGGGAACGGGCGCCTCGAGCTCTTCGAGTACATCCACCCCGAAGCGATCGAGACCGAGCCCACCCTCCCCAACGAGATCGGCATGCACCGGGTCGCGTTCTCCGTCGACGACATCGACGAAGCCCTCGAGATCGCGGCCCGGCACGGCTGCCACCCGCTGCGCGGCGTGGCCACCTACCAAGACGTCTACAAGCTCACGTACGTCCGCGGACCGAGCGGGATCATCGTGATGCTCGCGGAGGAGCTGCAGAAGAACTGACCGGATCTCTCCCGCATCCACGCGCGTAGGCTGAAACCATGGGCCGGATCACCGTCCGGCGCCCTGTGACCAAACTCACGGTCGGCGCCGAAGCAGTGCGTCGCTCCGACACGCTCGCCGTCGAGGAGCCGCTCGAGATCCGCGTCGGCGGACTCTCGCTGGCCGTCACGATGCGCACCCCCGGCAACGATGTCGAGCTCGCCGCCGGGTTTCTCGTGTCGGAGGGTGTGATCTCGCGCGGTGATCAGTTCCGCTCCGCGATCCACTGCGGCGGCCCGGGCACGGGCGGACCCGTCACCGGAATCTCGATCGGTGCGCCGACCGACGGCAACACGTACAACGTGCTCGACGTGTCGCTCGCCCCCGGAGTGAAGCCCCCCGATCCCGAGCTCGCCCGCGCCTTCTACACGACCAGTTCGTGCGGACTCTGCGGCAAGGCATCGATCGATGCGGTCGAGACGGTGTCGGAGTATGACGTCGCCGCCGACGACGTGAGGGTGGATGCCGCCGCCCTCGCCGGCTTCCCCGACGCCCTGCGCGCTCAACAGGCGGTGTTCGACAAGACCGGGGGCCTGCACGCCGCAGCCCTGTTCGACGCGACCACCGGCGAACTGCTCGTGCTGCGCGAAGACGTCGGGCGCCACAACGCCGTCGACAAGGTCGTCGGATGGGCGGTGCTGAACGACCGCCTGCCGCTTCGGGGGGTCGTGCTCCAGGTCTCGGGCCGCGCGAGCTTCGAACTCGTGCAGAAGGCCGTGATGGCCGGCATCCCGATCCTCGCCGCCGTCTCGGCTCCCTCTTCGCTCGCCGTCGAGCTCGCCGCCTCGTCGGGACTCACGCTCATCGGCTTCCTGCGCGGGCAGTCGATGAACGTCTACACGCGCGACGATCGCGTGCTCGCCCCCGTCACCGTGTGAGCGCTGCACTTTCGTGCGAGCGCTGCGTCGCGCGACGGCGCTCTCGCAGAAGAGTGCAGCGCTCGGTCGTCGCAGGCCGCTCATAGACTCGTCGGATGCCCCGCATCCGTCCCTTCCGCACCGGCGACGAAGCCGCGCTCGCCGACATCTGCCTCAAGACCGCGGATGCCGGAGCCGACGCGACCGGCGTCTTCGACGACGATGCGATCTGGGCCGAGGTCTTCGTGCTGCCCTATGTGCACCGGCATCCGGATCTCGCCTTCGTCGTCGAGACGGATGACGGGCGCGTCGTCGGGTACGTCGTGTGCGCGCCCGACACGAACGACTTCGAGGACTGGTTCCACGACGAGTGGTGGCCCGAACGCGGCGCCCGGTGGCCGCGCCCCGAGGTCGAGCGCACACGACAGGACGGCACCCTGATCTACGCGTACTCCCGGCGCGGCGGCGCCGAGCCGTACGGTGATGCATACCCCGCGCACCTCCACATCGACCTGCTGCCCGAAGTGCAGGGGCAGGGCTGGGGGAGGCGCCTGATCGAGACGCTCGTCGATGCCCTGCGCCGCCGGGGCGTCACCGGCGTGCACCTCGCGGCATCCACCGACAACGCCGGAGCGATCGCGTTCTACCCCCGCGTCGGGTTCACGGCGATCGCGTCGCACGCCGGGGTGCAGGCGTTCGGCAGGCATCTGTCCGCGAACGGCCCGGCGCCACTCAGCCGGGCGTAGCCTGGCCAGGATGGACGATCTCACCGCGCCGACCGGGCGGGAAGAAGCGCTGCGCGCTCTCCCGCGAACCGACGGCACCGCGCCCCTCGCCCTCGTGCTGGGCGCCACCGGCTACCTCGGCGGCCGCCTGGTGCCACGACTGCTCACCGGCGGGTACCGCGTACGGGTGCTGGCGCGCGACGCGCGCAGGGTCTCCGCGTTCGACTGGGGCAGCAAGGTCGAGGTCGTCGAGGGCGACGCGACCGATCCGGATGCCGTCCGCGAGGCCGTACGCGACGTCGACGTGCTGTACTACCTCGTCCACTCGATGGGCGCGGGCAAGGGCTTCGAGAGCGCCGACCGGGCGGCGGCCACGACGGTCGCCGAGGCTGCGGCCGCGGCATCCGTCGGTCGGATCGTGTATCTCGGCGGTCTGCACCCGGAAGATGCCGAGCTTTCACCGCACCTGCGCTCGCGCGTCGAGGTCGGGCAGATCCTCCTCGACAGCGGGGTGCCCACGCTCGTGCTGCAGGCCGGTGTCGTGATCGGCTCGGGCTCGGCGTCGTTCGAGATGGTGCGCCACCTCACCGAGGTGCTGCCGTACATGCCCGCGCCGAAGTGGGTGCGCAACCGCATCCAGCCCATCGCGGTGCGCGACGTGCTGCACTACCTGCTCGGCGCGGCTCGCGTGGACCCCGAGGTCAACCGGGCGGTCGACATCGGCGGACCCGACGTGCTGCGCTACGGGCAGATGATGAACGGCTACGCGGTGGAGGCGGGCCTGAAGCAGCGCGGCATCGCTGCGCTGCCGGTGCTCACACCCCGCCTCGCGTCGCACTGGGTCAACCTGGTGACGCCCATTCCGCGCCGCGTCGCGATGCCGCTCGTGGAGTCGCTGCAGAACGAGTGCGTCGTGAAGAACCGCGACGTCGACGCGCTGATCCCGCGGCCCGAGGAGGGTCTCACCCCCTACCGGCGCGCCGTTGATCTGGCCCTGGGCAAGGTGAAGCTCGACGCGATCGAGACGAGCTGGCAGGACGGCGAAGTGCTCGGCGTGCCGAGCGACCCGCTGCCCAACGACCCCGACTGGGCCGGCAAGACGGTCTTCACCGATCGGCGCACGGCGTCGACCGATGCGTCGCCCGAGGCGCTCTGGCGGGTGATCCAGGGCATCGGCGGCGAACGCGGGTGGTACTCGAACCCGCTGCTGTGGGCGGTCCGCGGCTGGGCCGACAAGATCGTGGGCGGCGTCGGGCTGCGGCGCGGACGCCGTCATCGCGACCGTCTCGTCGTGGGCGACGCGGTCGACTTCTGGCGGGTCGAGGCTCTCGAGCCCGGCACGCTGCTGCGCCTGCGCGCCGAGATGAAGGTGCCGGGGCTCGCGTGGCTCGAGATGCGCGTCACACCCGAGGGCTCCGGCGCGACGTACGAACAGCGCGCGGTGTTCTTCCCCCGCGGCCTCGCCGGACGCCTCTACTGGCTGGCCGTGCTGCCGTTCCACGGGTTCATCTTCGCGGGCATGGCCGCGCGCATCACCGCCGCTGCCGAAGCCGCGGATGCCGAAGCGGCCGATGCCGAGGCCGAGGTCGCCGCGACCGCCTGAACCTGATCGACTCGCCTCACATGTCGCGCGCCGCCCGGCGTGTCACCCGCATATAGGGCAAGTCGACGGGGTGGGGGACGCGCTCAGGCGACCACGCGCCCGTGCACGAGCCGCACTTCGCGGTCGATCATCCCCGCGGGCACGGTGACGTGCGAGATCAGCACGACCGCCTGATCCTCGCCGACCGCCGAGAGCAGATCGGCGAGCAGGGCATCGGATGCCGCAGGATCGACGCCCGCGGTCGGTTCGTCGAGCACGAGCACGGGAAATCCGCGCAGCAGTGCGCGGGCGAGGGCGATCCGCTGCGCCTGGCCACCCGAGACGAGCGCGCCGCGCTCGCCGACCCGCGCATCCAGCCCGCCGCGGGCGCGCACCCAGTCGCCGAGACCCACGCGGTCGAGGACGGCGAGGAGTTCGGCATCCGTCGCCGTGTCGTTCGCGAACAGGAGGTTCTGCCGGAGGTCTTCGTCGAAGAGCATCGGCCGCTGCTCGCACAGGCCGATCGTCAGCCGCACATCGTCGCCGGCCAGGTCGCGCACCGACGCGCCGCCGACCGTGAACGACCCCTCGACCTCGAGAAAGCGCACCAGCGCGTGGGCGAGGGTCGTCTTGCCCGCACCGCTGGAGCCGACCACGAGCACGCGCTCGCCGGGGCGCACGTCGAGGTCGATCCCGTGCAGCGAGTCGGCCGCCGCGCCCGGCCAGCGCGCCGACACGCCGCGCAGCCGGATGCCGTCGCCCACGGCCGGCCCGGCACCGGTCGGCGCCGTCGTCTCGTGAACGAGGCCGTCCGGCAGCACCTCCGGCAGCGACTCGGCGATCCGCGTCGCGCTCGCACGCACCTGGCGCCACGAGGATGCGGCCAGCGGCACCGACCCGAACACTTCGAACACCGCTATCGGCACGAGCACCGCGACCGCGAACCAGGGCGCCCCGACCGTGCCGTCGGCCGTCTGCGGCGCGGTCACCACGAGCGCCGCGACCGAGGCGATGCCCGCGATCAGCGACACGACGCCGGCGGTGCCGGCCTGCGCGAGGGCCCGCCGCACGACGGCCCGCCGCACGGCGGCGTCGGCTTCGCGGATGCGCTCGAGCGCGGCATCCTCGGCCCCGAAGGCGACCAGCACGTCGAGGCTTCCGAGGTGGTCGAGCACGGCATCCGCCAAACGGGCGCGCAGCGGCGCGAGTTCGCGTTCGGCACGCGCACCGGCGGCCCAGCCCCACAGCGCCGACGCCGCTCCGGCCGCGACGAGGCAGACCAGCAGCGTGAGAGCGGCCGGCAACGAGACGAACGCCATGAACACGACGGATGCCGCGGCCACGAGTGCCGACGCGACGAGGGGCTGCACCACCCGCAGCGGCAGGTTCTGCAGCTCGTCGACGTCGTCGACGAGCGCGCCGAGGATCGACCCCCGGCGAGTGCCGCCCAGTCCGTCGGGGGAGAGCGGGATGAGGCGTCGCACGAACGACGACCGTGTCGCGGCAAGCTGCCGGAGCGCCGCATCGTGGCCCGCGAGGCGCTCGAGATACCGGAAGGTCGCGCGCGTCAGCGCGAACAGCCGCACGCCGACGACCGCGGCCGACAGGTAGAGGATGAGCGGCTGCTCACTCGCCCGGACGATGAGCCACGCGCTGACGGCGAGCAGGGCGACGGCCGATGCCTCCGACAGGAGCCCCGCGGCGGCTCCGGGCCAGAAGCGGCGCGGCGGCGGCATCGCGCCCCGGAGGACCTCGCGCGCGCTGGTGCCGGTGCCGGATGCCGTGCTCATGCCATCACCTCCCGCGCCTTCAGGCGCACGACGTCGTCGGCGATCGCGCGGGCCGTGGTGCGGTGCGACACGAGCAGCACCGTCGCGCCGTCGTCGGCGATCGCGCGCAGGTTCGCCCACAGCGCCGCCTCCGTCTGCGGGTCCAGCGCCGCGCTGGGCTCGTCGAGGGCGATCACGCCGGCGCGGCCGGCGAGGTGCCGGTAGATCGCGCGCGCGACCGCCACCCGCTGCGCCTGCCCGCCCGAGAGGCCCGCACCCTGCACGCCGAGGACGGCCGCGGGATCGAGGTCCTCGGCGGTCGCGAGCCCGAGGGCCGTGCGCACGAGCTCCGGTCGGGGCGCGGCATCGCCGAGCGTCACGTTCGTCGCCGATCGTGCCGGCGATCAGGCCCGGCTGCTGACCGGCCCACGCCAGCCACTGCGCCGGTGACAGCTGCGCGATGTCGGCCTCGCCCAGCGAGGCCCTTCCGCTCCACTCCGCCGCACCGCGCAGCGCCGCGAAGACGCTCGACTTGCCGGCGCCGCTGGGGCCCTTCGATCAGGGTGACCGTGCCGGGCCGGGCGCGCAGCGACACCGGTGGCAGCTCGTCGTCGCCGTACCGCACGACGAGGCCCTCGAGCACGAGCTCTCCCCGGACGCTCGCGGCATCCGTCGCCGCCCGCGGCGGAACGGTCTGCTGCGGCGTCCAGCACGGCGAACACATCGTCGGTCGCCGCGACGCCTTCCGACGCGGCGTGGAACTGCACGCCGACCTGGCGGAGCGGCAGGTAGGCCTCGGGAGCGAGCAGCAGCACGAACAGCCCGACCGCGAGCGTGAGCGAACCGTCGAGCAGCCGGAACCCGATCGAGACGGCGATGATCGCAACCGAGATGCTCGCGAGGAACTCGAGTGCGAAGCCCGACATGAACGAGATCCGCAGCACGCGCATCGTCTCGCGCCGGTAGTCGTCCGTGACCCGTTCGATGGATGCCGCGGCCCGGCCCTGCCGCCCGAAGACCTTGAGCGTGCTGAGGCCGTGCACCGTGTCGGAGAACCGAGCCGCGAGCTGTGTGAGGGTCCGCCACTGCTTCCGCTGCACGGAGCGCGTCGCGAGGCCGATCAGCACCATGAAGATCGGGATCAGCGGGAGGGTCAGCAGCACCGTGAGTCCGCTGATCCAGTCCTGACCCCACATCACCAGCACGATCACGGGCGTCGCGATCACCGTCAGCACGAGCTGGGGCAGGTACCGCCCGAAGTACGCGTCGAGCGCGTCGAGCCCGCGCCCGGCCGTCACCGCGAGCTGGGCCGAGTTGCGGGTCGACAGCCAGCCCGGCCCGAGCCTGCCGACCGCGTCGACGAGTCCGGCGCGCAGCTGCGCCTGCACCCGCGCGGCCGCCCGCGCGCTGGCCCACTCGCGCAGCCACAGCAGCGCCGCGCGCGCGGCGAACGCAGCGGTCAGCCAGCCCAGCGTGGCAGCGACCTCCGGGAGCGGCATCCCGTCGATCACGCCGGTGATCGCTGCGGTCAGCAGCCAGGCGATCGCCACGATCACGGCGGTCTGGGCGAGCCCGATGACACCGATCAGCACGAAGAACGAACGAGAGGCACCCGCGTAGCGCAGGAGCCGGGGATCGACCGGGCGCATGCGCTCACGAGGGGGCGCGGAGACCGTCTCACTCATCACAACGCTTCGACCCTATCTCGCGCGCGCCGGGCGGGCGGGGTCGCGGCGGCGCGCTCAATGAGCGGCGACGGATGCCGCCTTCTCGATGCGCGAGCGGGTGACGCGCTTGCGGAACACCCAGTACGTCCACGCCTGGTAGGCGAGCACGAGCGGGAGGAAGATGACCGCCGCCCAGGTCATGATCGTGAGCGTGTAGTCCGTGCTCGACGCGTTCTCGATCGTGAGGCTGTTCGCCATATCGGTCGACGAGGGCATCACGTACGGGAACAGCGCGAACCACAGCGTGAGCACGGCGGCCACGATCGTGGCGGCGCCGAAGCCGAACGCCCAGCCCTCGCGGTCGCGCATGTTGAACACGAGCGACATGATGAGCGTCACCGCTGCGATGGCGGCACCGGCGATCACGAGGGAGATGAGCGGCGCGCCGCGACCGGCGGCGATGAAGATCGTCCACACCAGGAAGACGGCGGCCACGACAACGGTCAGCATGCCCGATCGCCGCGCGAGGCGGCGGGCGTCCTGATGCACCTGCCCGTCGGTCTTGAGAGCGACGAAGTAGGCCCCGTGCGTGAAGAAGAGCAGCAGAGTCGTGAGACCGCCGAGCAGACCGTAGGGGTTCAGCAGCGTCAGGAGCGAACCGGTGAACTCGAAGTCCGGATCGATCGGCACCCCCTGCACGATGTTCGCGACCGCCACTCCCCACAGCAGCGCGGGAACCGCAGACCCGACGACGATCATCGTGTCGAAGCCCTTCTTCCACTTCAGGCTGTCGCGCTGGTGGCGGTACTCGAACGAGACGCCGCGCAGGATGAGGGCGAGGAGGATCAGCAGGAGAGCGAGGTAGAAGCCGCTGAACAGAGTCGCGTACCACTCCGGGAACGCGGCGAACAGGCAGGCGCCGGCGACGATGACCCACGTCTCGTTGAGGTCCCAGACGGGGCCGATCGTGTTGATGATCTGGCGGCGGCTGATGTCGTCCTTGCCGAGGAAGGGGAGCGACATGCCGACGCCGAAGTCGAACCCGTCGAGTACGAAGTAGCCGACGAAGAGGAATCCGACGATCCAGAACCAGAGGTAGGCGAGATCCATGGCGTTCTCCTAGTAGACCGTCGTGGGGGTGTCTTCGACCGACGTGGGCTGTGCGCCCTCGCTGCCCGGCTCGGGCAGCGGGTCCGGACCCGTGTGCGCGGTCTTCATGATCAGTCCCACCTCGACCACCGCCAGGATCGCGTAGATCGCAGTGAAGGCGACCAGCGAGATCAGCACGGTCCATCCGGGGACACTCGGTGAGACGCCGTCTTCGGTGAGCATGAGGCTGAACACGATCCAGGGCTGACGCCCCATCTCGGTGAAGATCCAGCCGACGAGGATCGCCAGCAGGGATGCCGGCCATGCCCAGATCGCCAGGCGCCATGCCCAGACCGGAACGTCGCGCTTCGCGCTCTTGCGGGTGAGCCAGAGGCCCACGACCGCGGTCAGCGCGGCGACGCTGCCCAGGCCGATCATCCACCGGAAGGACCAGTACGTGATCCAGAGGATCGGCGCGAAGTTGCCGTCGACCTGGTCGGCGAACTGCGGGAACATCTCGGTCGCGTACAGCGCGTTCAGGTCGTTGATGCCCTCGACGCAGCCGTCGAAGCTGTGCGTCGACAGCAGCGCGAGCAGGTACGGCACGCGGATCGAGAACAGCTCGCTCGTGCCGTCGGGCGTGCCGAGCGTGAAGATCGAGAACGAGGCGTCGGCCCCGCAGGCGCTGTCGAACATCGCCTCGGCCGCGGCCATCTTCATGGGCTGCGTCGCCACCATCACGAGACTCAGCTGGTCGCCCGACAGGGCGACGCCGGCGAACGCCACGATCATGCCCCAGAGCCCGTAGCGCAGCGACGAGCGCATCATCTCGATGTTCTGCTTGCGCAAAAGGTGCCAGGCCGAGATCGAGATGATGACGCCCGCCGTCATCATGAACGCGGCGAAGAGCGTGTGGGGGAGGGCGGCGAGGGCGACGGGGTTGGTGAGCACGGCGAAGAAGTCGGTCATCTCGGCGCGGCCGCCGTCTTCGGCCATCTTGAACCCGACGGGGTTCTGCATGAACGCATTGGCCGCCAGGATGAAGTACGCCGAGAACCAGGCGCCGATCGTGGCGATCCAGATGCTCGCCAGATGCAGGCCCTTGGGGAGCTTGTCCCACCCGAAGATCCACAGACCGATGAAGGTCGCTTCGAAGAAGAAGGCCATCAGGCCTTCGAAGGCCAGCGGAGCGCCGAAGACGTCACCGACGAAGCGGGAGTACGACGACCAGTTCATGCCGAACTGGAACTCCTGCACGATGCCGGTGACGACACCCATCGCGAAGTTGATCAGGAAGATCTTGCCGAAGAAACGGGTGAGGTGCAGCCACTTCAGCTTGCCGGTGCGAAACCACGCGGTCTGGAAGATCGCGACGGTCAGGGCCATGCCGAGCGTCAGTGGAACGAAAAGGAAGTGATAGAGCGTCGTCAGGCCGAACTGCCAGCGCGCCAGCAGCAGTGGATCGAGCAGGTCCATGGGTTCCCCTTCAGCTCCGCGTCATGCGGGATTCCGCGGAGTCACTGGTCACGCGGCCTCACTGGTCACGGTACACAGGAGACCCCCTCCGGGGCACGCTGTGGGCCGTGCAAAATCGCTCGACGTCGAACGATTCCGGCATCCCTCCGCCGTCAGCACCGCTCGAGCTCCACGACGCACTCCGTCGAGCCGCCGGTGGCGCGGATGCCGGATGCGCGCAGCGGTCCGCCGGCCTGGGTCAGCACCGACCCGATGAGGCCGAGGTGTACGGCGCACCGCTTCGCGCGACGCTCGCCCTGGCCGACCGCGTGCGGGCACGGCGAGAGGTCGATGGTCAGGTCGCGCTCATCCACGATCGGATCGAACCCGGACTCGGCGAGATGGTCGACGATCGCATCGAGCTGATGGGTGGCCGACGTGCCGATGCTCTCGACCGCCTCTCCGGTCCACGGCATCATCCGGCGCATCATGTCGCCCCGGCGGGCGGCATCCTTCACCTTGCGTCGGGCGATCGGACTGGACGCGCCCGCGAGGCCGGTCGCCGCGCTGTAGAGGGTGCGAGGGCGCCCGCGAGTGGTGCGCCGCTCGGTGGCGGGAATGACATGGCCGCCCTCGATCAGGCGCTGCAGATGCTCGCGCACAGTGTTGGCATGCAGCCCGGTCGCGTCGGAGAGCTCTGCGATCGTGCGCTCGCCGCGCTGCTGGACCAGGGCGAGGATCTCCACGCGCGAGTAGCTCGAGATGGCGCTGCAGCCGACACGGGGGGAGGTCATGTGCACATTTTTCACGGCCGTCGAGGTTCCGTCATGGGCCGAAGGTCCCATCGTGATCGTTCGCGACGCAATCCGAACGCGCTCCCGCCGCGAACAAGAGGAGACATGGGGGAAACCCCGCGATTGCGGAGGCCCGACGATGATGAAGAAGACTGCTCGACTGCTGTTCTGGTTCTGGGCTGCCGTGGCGGGCGTGGTCTCGGCGGCGGTGTTCCTCGCGGCGGCGGAACTGGTCGCCCTGCTGGTCGCGCGAGAGGGCAGCCCGATCCTCGCGGTCGGCGGCTTCGTCATCGACATCGTGCCCCAGCCGTTCAAGGAGTTCGCGATCGCGACCTTCGGCGAGTACGACAAGATCGCCCTCCTCGTCGGGCTCGGCCTGGCCGTGCTGGTCGCGTCGGCCATCGCCGGCATCCTGCAGTTCCTCAAGCCGCCGCTGGGCGTGATCGCGCTCGTCATCGCCGGTGGGCTCTCCGTCGCCGCCATCGTCACCCGCGCCGGCGCGACGGCCTTCGCTTCGCTGCCGCCGATCGCCGGGACGATCGCGGGATGCCTCATCCTGTGGTTCCTGGTCGCGCGGCTGCGGCGCTGGGCGAACGCGCCGACCGACGACACCACGGCCGGCGAGACGACGCCTCCCCTCGAGACGCCCACCGTGCATCCGAAGGGCGCCGCCGTCCCGGCATCCGTCGATCGCCGCATGTTCTTCCGCGTCACCGCCATCGCCGGCGCATCGGCCGTCATCGTCGGCGTGGGCGCACGCGCGCTCATCAACGCGACCGCCTCGTCGATCTCGGCGGTGCGCAAGGCGCTGAACCTGCCGGCCCCGCGCACGACGGTCGCCATCCCCGATGGTGCCGAGCTCGACATCCCCGGCATCTCGCCGCTGTTCACACCGAACGCGGACTTCTACCGTGTCGACACGGCGCTCACGGTCCCCTCGATCGACCCCGAGACCTGGCGCCTCGTCATCGACGGGATGGTGGATCAGCGGGTCGAGCTCACTTTCGACGATCTCATCGGCATGGGCCTGGACGAGTTCGCGATCACGCTCACGTGCGTCTCGAACGAGGTCGGCGGGCAGCTTCTCGGCAACGCGACGTGGCTCGGCATCCCCGTGCGTGAGCTGCTGAAGCTCGCCGGTCCGCAATCGGGGGCCGACATGGTGCTCTCTCGCAGCGTCGACGGCTTCACCGCGAGCACCCCGCTCGAGTCTCTCACCGACGACGGCCTCGATGCGATCCTGGCCGTCGGGATGAACGGCGAGCCCCTGCCGCTCGAGCACGGCTTCCCCGTGCGGATGGTCGTTCCGGGCCTCTACGGGTACGTCTCGGCGACGAAGTGGCTCACCGAGCTCAAGGTCACGACCTTCGACGCCGACGAGGCCTACTGGACGCCGCGCGGCTACAGCGCGAAGGCGCCCATCAAGTTCTCGTCGCGCATCGACACCCCCCGCACCGGCACGCCCGTCACCGCCGGGCGCGTGCCGATCGCCGGTGTCGCGTGGGCGCAGACGGTCGGCATCGAGCGCGTCGAGGTGAGCATCGACGACGGCGAGTGGCAGTCGGCGACGCTGTCGACCCCGATCAACGACGACACCTGGGTGCAGTGGTTCGTGGAATGGGATGCCACCGCCGGACCGCACTACGTCGCCGTGCGCGCCGTGAACAAGAACGGCGACCTGCAGATCGAAGAGCGCGCGCCGATCGCGCCCGACGGCTCGGCCGGGTGGCAGCGCACGCTCGTCAACGTCCGGTAGGGCACGAAGCGGAGCACCTGTCAAGCGGGTCAGACTTTCGCACCGGTCGTGCGAAAGTCGAGACGATGACTGAACCGCGGTTCTCCGGTCCTGCCCGACCCGGAGACGTGCTCGGCCGTCGCTATCGGCTCGAAGAGCAGATCGGCGAAGGCGGCATGGGGTCGGTGTGGCGCGCGACCGACACCCTTCTCGGGCGCCCGGCGGCCGTCAAGGTCTTCTGGTCGATCGGTGCCGAGCAGACGGATGCCGCGCGGCGGGAGTCGGAGAAGCAGCTGCTGGCAGCGGTGAGCCATCCCTCCCTCGTGACGCTGTTCGACGCTCATCTCGCCCACGACGCAGTGTCTTACCTGGTGATGGAGTACATCGGCGGGGGCACGCTCTCGTCGCTGATCGCGAAGGGTCCCGTTGCGCGACGGGATGCGGCATCCCTTGCGAGCGATCTCGGCGAGGCACTGCACGTGATCCATCGCGCCGGGATCATCCACCGAGATGTGAAGCCGGCCAACATCCTGCTCAGGCCGCCGTCGACACTGGACCACACGTTTCGTGCCGTGCTCGCCGACTTCGGGATCGCCTATGTCGTCGACGCGGCGCGGGTGACCACGCCCGGGTTGACGGTCGGCACGGCGGCCTACATCTCGCCCGAGCAGGTGCGCGGAGAGGCGCCCTGCCCCGCCTCGGACATCTACAGTCTCGGCCTGGTGCTGATCGAGGCGCTGTCCGGGCGACGCGCGTTCCCCGCGCAGACTCCGATCGAAGCGATCTCGGTGCGCCTGGCCGCTTCGCCCCGCATCCCCGGTCACTGGGGATACGGATGGCTGTCTCTGCTCAGCGCGATGACCGCGCTCGACCCCGCTGAGAGGCCCACGGCTCTCGAGGTCGCCCGCCGCGCGGCCGACCTCGACCGGGAGGATGCCGAACCCGTCGCGACCCTCCCCGTCCCTCTCGCACTGCCCGCCGCGCGAGCGGTGGCCCCCGCCGGACCGTCGGGCGCGACCCGTTCCGCCCGCCGCGAGGCGCAGCGCCTCCGGGCGCGTGCCGCGCGCAGGCGGAGGTCGTTCATCGGCGGCGGCGTTCTCGCGGCCGGTGCGGCGGTGCTCGCCCTCACCGTCTGGGTGGGGGCCTCCGCGTCGACGCCGCCGCCGACCGATGCCCCTCAGCTGGAGGAGCCCGCGCCCGCGGAGCCGAGACCCGCCCTCAGCATCGCGCCCTAGCGGGGGGCTGACGGTGATTGCATCCCGCGGCGCCGCTGTCAACCGGGAGGCCCGTTCCCAGCGCGGCATGAGAAAGTGAGCCCGATGACTGATCTCGCGGTCTCCGGTCCTGCCCAGCCCGGAGAGGTACTCGACGGGCGCTATCGGCTCGAAGAGCTGATCGGCGAGGGCGGCATGGGCTCGGTGTGGCGTGCATCCGACGATGCCCTGGGGCGCACCGTCGCGGTCAAGGTCTTCTGGGCCGGGGCGACCGACGACTCCGATGCCGTGCGCCGCGAGTCGGAGAAGCGCCTGCTCGCCTCGGTCAGCCATCCCTCGCTCGTCACCCTCTTCGACGCACAGCTCTCGCACGACACGCGCTCCTACCTCGTGATGGAGTTCATCGACGGGGGAACGCTCGGGTCGCTGATCGCGCAGGGCGCCGTGTCTCCGCCGGATGCGGCATCCCTCGCCGCCGATCTCGGTGAGGCCCTGCATGTCGTCCACCAGGCGGGGATCATCCACCGCGACGTCAAGCCCGCCAACATCCTGCTGCGCCCGCCCCTGACCCCGAATCACACCTTCCGTGCCGTGCTCGCCGATTTCGGGATCGCCTACCTGGTGGACTCCGCGCGCGTGACGACGCCCGGTACGGCCATCGGCACCGCGGCCTACATCTCTCCGGAACAGGTGCGCGGACACGCCCCCACCCCGGCATCCGACATCTACAGCCTCGGACTCGTGCTCCTGGAGGCGCTCTCGGGAAAACGGGCGTTCGCGCAGCAGACTCCGGTGGAGGCGATCTCGGTGCGGCTCACCACGCCCCCCGATGTGCCGGGGGATTGGGGCTACGGCTGGCGATCGCTGCTGACCGCGATGACGGCGATCGACCCGAAGGATCGCCCGACCGCGCTCGAGGTTTCGGTGAGAGGGCGGGCGCTGGATGTCGTCGTGGATGACCCCGGTACGACGGGGCTCGTCGGCACTGCCGCCCTCGATGCGACGAAGGTGCTCCCGCCCCTGCCTCCTGCACCGCCGCCGCTTCCGCAGCGCGCGCGGTCGACCGCGTCGACGGCGCCGACCGCGCTGCTGACGGGCGCCGGCGTCGACTCGGAGTCGAAGGACACCGCGCCGCGGAAGACTGATCAGCGTTCACGCCGCCGGTGGGTGATCGCCCTCGCCGCGGCCGGTGTCGCCGTGGTGGGGCTGGTCGTCTCGCTCACCCTCTGGGGCGGACTCGCATCCGCTCCCGCGCCCGCGCCTGAGCTTCCGCAGCTCGAAGAGCCGCTCGGAACCCATCTTCAAGAGCTGCTGGAAGAGGTCTCGCCGTGAACGCGCGCCTCGCCGCCTTCGCCGCCGCGGTCGCGCTGACCGCCGGCGCTCTTGCGGGCTGCGCCACGACCCCCGGTGACATCTCGAGCGGCACCGCCGGCGAGCTGCAGACCACGGTCGTCGCGATCGCGGAGTCCGCCGCGGCGGGCGACGCCGCCGGCGCGCTCGCGCAGCTCGACGCGCTGCAGCAGCAGCTCGACGCCGCGGTGGCGGACGGATCGGTGAGCGCCGAGCGCGCCGCGGCGATCCAGAGCAGGATCGATCTCGTGCGGGCGGATCTCCAGCCCGTGCCGGCCGGTCGTCGAGCCCACGACAGAGCCCGCCCCCGCCCGCCCCCGCCGTCACGGACGGCGGAGACGATGACGATGGCGGCGGCAACGAGAACTCCGGCCCCGGCAACAACAACGGCGACGAAAAAGGCAAAGGCAAGGGCAAGGACGACTGACCTGCCCCTCGGGTGAGTGCTAGCCCGAGCGGGGCACGGTCTGGGCGTCGGGTTCGGCCGCCGGAACGATCCGGAACTCCGGCGCCTGCGAGACGAGCAGCCACGCGGGCAGCACGACGATGCACAGCACCGGCAGCAGGGCGATGTCGCCGGGGATCGCGACGGCGACGAAGATCGCGAGCCAGCCGTCTCGAGCCACGACCAGCACGATGCCCAGCACCGCGCACGAGACCACCAGGCTCATGTTCAGCGACGGGAACAGCGCGGTCACGAGCAGGCCGAGCGCCACACCGATGAAGGCCGCGGGAAAGACGCGGCCACCTCGGAACAGGGCGGATGCCGCGACCAGCAGCGCGACGATCTTGATGCCCGCGATCACTGCGAGCTGCCCGGCGTCGTACTGACCGGGATCCTGCAGCAGCTCGCCCATCTGCGTCAGGCCCTTGAACATCGTGATCGGGCCGCCGATGTATCCGAGGATGCCGAGGATGAGGCCGCCGACCGTGGCGATGATGATCGGATGCCGCAGTGCGTGCAGCGCGCGGTACACGAAGGGAAAGACGGCCAGCGCGGCGAGTCCGACCACCGTCACCGCGCACGCGACCAGCACGCCGGTGAGGATGTCGAACGCCTGGGGCGGGCCGTATGCGGGCATGTCGAACGCGAACGGGGGCGCACCCAGCAGGTGCATCGTGATGGATGCCGCGCCGGCGGCGGCCAGCGGAAGGAAGAGCTTGTCCCACAGCGATCCGCCCGCGCGGACGGCCGCCACCAGACCGGTGAAGACGAGCGCGGCCGCGACGGGGGTGCCGAACAGGGCGCCGATCGTCGCGGACGCGGCCAGCAGCATCGACACCTGGGCTGACACCTGAGGAATCAGGCGCGCGAAGATCGCGACGATGATCGCCGTGTTGATCGCGATGATCGGGTTCTCAGGTCCGAGGCTCACGCCTCCGGCCAGCCCCAACAGGGTGACCACCGCGAGTCCGGGAAGCGTTCGCAGCGGCAGGGGAGCGCCGACCAGCTCGGTCGTCGCAGAGTCCGGCCCGCCGTGCCCGGGCAGGATCTGCAGCGCGATGCCGACCGCGAGCCCGGTGACGGTCAGCACCAGGATGATCCACCACCCGTTCGGGTCGATGCTGAGCGCACCGGGGAGCGTGTCCCAGATCACGTTCGAGAGGGCGTCGGCCGTCCGGTCGAGCGCCCAGAGGATGAGTGCCGAGACGACCCCGACGAGTACGGCGGGCACGGCCAGGAGGAGAAGCTTTCCGGGAGTGACGGCGGGGTCGGTCTCCGGCCGGGCGAGGCTCATGCGCGGCGTCCTTCTGCTCGACCACGGCCGATCCATGGTGGTGGACGGAACGTACCACGCACGGTCGTCGGCATGCGATGGCGGGCATCGCCCGAAGGCGGAGGCCAGGTGCAGCTAGCGCCAGAGTCCCGCGGACCCGAGCGCCTTCTCCGGAGTGATGCGCACGACGACGCGGCGCGGGTTGGGCCTGGGCTGTCGGTACCGCGCGGCGTACAGGCTGACCGCGTGCGCCACGGCCTCCGGGTCGCGTTCGATCACGCCCGTTCCTGCGATGCTGAGCCACTGCGGACCCGAGAGCTGAGCGACCGTCGCCCGACCGTCGCGCTCGATGTTGCGCACCTTCTGGCTGCCGTCGCTCGTGATGATGCGCACGACACCGTCGACGAACGTGAAGCCCACGGCGACGACGTGGATGCCGCCGCCCGGACCGAGCGTGGAGAGCGTGGCGAGATGGTACTCCGAGATGAATCGGAGACCATCGTCGGTGAGGGCGGGAAGGCTCATGGTTCCATCATGGGTGCCGCGCGACCGTGGGGATCGGCCCGGCGGCACTCCGGTTACGCTGGGGTGAGGGGTTCCGCTCATCGCGACATCCCGCTGGAGGCACACATGAAGGTCACCGCGACATCCGACTGGCGCGAGACCATCGCGTTCGAGACTCCCATGATCGTGGCGGACGTCGTCCCCGGCGATCCGGCGCGCTGCTCGGTCTGCGGGGGCGAGTCCGAGCTGCGCCCGCGCACGGAGCTGTGGGTCCTCAAGCACCGGCATCCGAATCACCACGCCGGCTACGTCCGCTTCTACTGCCAGGAGCACCTTCCCGTCATCGCCCGCCCTGCGGCGCCGGTGGAGACCCGCCGCTCCGCCGCTCGGGCGGAACGCACCGCCGCGGTCCGCCGACCGTCGCACGTCGACGAGAAGCCGCGCGCGATGTGTCCCGACTGCTTCGTCGAGGTCTCGGCGCTCGGCCTCTGCGGAATGTGCGGCACGCAGGTCGCCTGACCGACCCCAGGGCTAGCCTGCTGTGATGACAGCAGATCGGCAGGCTCCCGAGCAGTACACGCCGCGAGCGGATCCCGCGGTGATCGACGATCTGCGCGCACGGCTGCGCGCCACGCGGTGGCCCGATGCGCCCGAGGATGCGGGTTGGTCGCTCGGAACCGATCTCGACTATCTGCGCGACCTCGTGGCGTACTGGGCGGACGGTTTCGACTTCGTGGCGCAGGAGGACGCGATCGGGCGTCTTCCGCACTTCCGCGTGACGCTCGGCGACCTCGGCGTCCACGTCGTGCACGCGCGCGCGGGCGACCGCACGGGCGCGGTCATGCCCCTGCTGCTCAACCACGGGTGGCCCGACTCGTTCTGGCGCTACCTCAAGGTCATCCCGCTGCTCACCGATCCCGGCGCGCACGGCGGCGATCCGGCCGACGCGTTCGATGTGATCGTGCCCGACATGCCCGGCTTCGGCTACTCCGACATCCCGCCGCATCCGTTCACCTCGATCGACGTGGCAGCGCGATGGGCGCGGCTGATGACCGTTCTCGGCTACGACCGGTTCGCGACCGCCGGCGGAGACATCGGCAGCGGAGTGAGCAGGTATCTGGCGCTCGACCATCCCGAGCGGGTGGTGGCGGTGCACCGGATGGACGCCGGGCTGCCGTTCTTCGCGGGCGACCGCGCCGATCTGTCGCCTGAGGAGCGGGCTTGGCTGGACGGTGCCGCGACGTGGGGAGCGGCGGAGGGCGCCTACGCCGCGATGCACCGCACGAGACCGCAGACGGCCGCCTTCGCGCTCACGGACTCACCGGTCGGGCTGGCGGCATGGATCGTGGAGAAGCTCCGCGCTTGGAGCGATTGCGGCGGTGACATCGAGTCATGCTTCACGAAGGACGAGATCCTCACCCTGCTCACGCAGTACTGGGTCACGCGCACGATCGGCTCGTCGATGCGGATGTACAACGCGAACTCGACCATCTCCGCCGAGCAGCTGTCGCGGCGGGTGGAGGTGCCGTCCGGGTTCTCGATCTTTCCCGGCGACCTCGTCCGCCCGCCGAGGGCGTGGCTCGAACGGACAGCGAACGTCGTGCGCGCGACCGAGCCCCCGCGCGGCGGGCACTTCGCGCCGTTCGAGCAGCCCGAGTTGTACGTGGACGAACTGCGGGAGTTCTTCCGTCCGTATCGCGCCGAATTCGCACGGTCTTAGATCCTCGCGAGGGATCGGTCAGGATCGGAGAAGCGCGCACCGACGCGCGTGCCTAGCCTGAGACGAAAGACGCCCGGTTTGGGCGTGACGCAGACAGGAGAACGACGATGGCGAAGGGCGACACTTCCGGAGGGCTCAGCGCAGCAGAGCGCGAAGCGGTCAAGCAGCGCGCCAAAGAGCTGCGCGAACAGGAGAAGGCGGGAAAGAACCGCGCCGCCGGCGAGAAGGCAGTGCTCGAGGCGATCGCCGCGCTCGAGCCCGAAGACAAGCCGCTCGCCGAGGGTCTCTACAAGGTCGTGAGCGATGTCGCCCCCGACCTCGTTCCCAAGACGTATTACGGGATGCCGGGATTCGCCAACGGCGAAGGCAAGATCGTGGTCTTCATGCAGCCGGCGAAGAAGTTCAAGACGCGCTACGCGACGATCGGATTCGAGGACCGGGCGAACCTCGACGACGGCGACCTGTGGCCGGTGGCCTTCGCGGTGCGCGTGTGGACTCCTGCTGTCGAGAAGAAGATCACCGAGGCGGTCCGGCGCGCGGTGAGCTGATACTCGTCGGAATAGGGCTGGACCCCTCCGGGTTGCAACGATCAGAATACCCCATGGGGGTACCCTGATCGAGGAGCATCTCATGACCGATCACGACGCACACCACGCGGCCACGACGATGGCGCCGATCCCGCACACCGATCACGCCGGGCACGGCGGACATGCCGGGCACGGCGTCGATCACGTCGCGCAGTTCCGGCGCCTGTTCTGGATCAACCTGCTCCTGGCGATCCCCGTCGTCGGGTTCTCGAGCATGTTCGCGATGCTGATCGGGTACACCCTGCCCGACGTGGCGGGCGTCGGTCTGATCTCTCCGATCCTCGGCACCGTCATGTACTTCTGGGGAGGGTGGCCGTTCCTCACGGGCGCGCTCGGCGAGCTGCGCGCGCGCAAGCCCGGCATGATGCTCCTGATCGGGCTCGCGATCACGGTCGCCTTCGTGGCCTCGTGGGGTGCCAGCCTCGGACTTCTCCACCATGAACTGGAGTTCTGGTGGGAGCTCGCGCTCTTGATCGTGATCATGCTCCTCGGTCACTGGCTGGAGATGCGGTCCCTGGCGCAGACGACCTCGGCGCTGGATTCGCTCGCGGCCCTCCTGCCCGACGAGGCGGAGCGCGTCGAGGGCGATCAGATCGTGACGGTGTCTCCGGCGGATCTTCGCGTCGGCGATGTGGTGCTGGTCCGCCCCGGCGGCAGCGTCCCCGCCGACGGGCGGATCGTCGACGGCCGGGCCGACGTCGATGAGTCCATGGTCACCGGAGAGTCCCGTCCCGTCGCTCGCGGTGCGGGCGACGCCGTCATCGCAGGCACGGTGGCGACCGACTCCGGACTCCGGGTCGAAGTCACCGCGACCGGCGATGACACCACGCTCGCCGGCATCCAGCGACTCGTCGTGGAGGCGCAGAACTCGACCTCGCGCGCACAGCGGCTCGCCGATCGCGCCGCGGGATGGCTGTTCTGGTTCGCGCTGATCGCAGCGGCGATCACGGCGATCGTGTGGACCCTGCTCGGTGATCCCGACGCGGCGGTCGTGCGCACGATCACCGTGCTCGTGATCGCCTGCCCGCACGCGCTCGGCCTGGCGATCCCGCTCGTCGTCTCGATCGCGACCGAGCGCGCCGCGCGCGGCGGCGTGCTCATCAAGGATCGCCTGGCGCTGGAGAGCATGCGCACGATCGATGCGGTCCTGTTCGACAAGACCGGAACGCTGACGAAGGGCGAGCCGACCGTCATCGCCGTCGAACCGGCAGGCGGTCTCGACGCCGACGCGGTGCTCGGGCTCGCGGCGGCGGCAGAGGCGGACAGCGAGCACCCGCTCGCGAGGGCCATCGTCCGGGCCGCGGTCGAGCGGGGAACCGTCGTGCCCCCGGCATCCGGGTTCTCCTCATCGCCGGCCGTGGGCGTGTCCGCGACAGTCGGCGCGCGCCTGATCCAGGTCGGCGGCCCGCGGCTCCTCGAAGACATCGGCGCCCCCGAGATCGGTGCCGCCGAGGCCTGGCGTGAAGACGGCGCGATCATCCTGCACGTCGTGCGCGACGGCGAGGTCATCGGCGCGCTCGAGCTCGCCGATGAGATCCGCCCCGAGTCGCGCGAGGCAGTCGACGCGCTGCACCGGCTCGGCATCCAGGTGGTCATGATCACCGGGGACGCCGAAGCCGTCGCTCAGTCGGTCGGTCGCGATCTCGGCGTCGACCGGGTCTTCGCCGGAGTCCGTCCGGAGGACAAGGCGGCCAAGGTCGCCGAACTGCAGCACGAGGGACGCAAGGTCGCGATGGTGGGCGACGGCGTCAATGACGCTCCCGCTCTGGCGCAGGCCGACGTCGGCATCGCGATCGGCGCCGGAACCGATGTCGCGATCGCCTCGGCCGGGGTCATCCTCGCCAGCGACGACCCGCGCTCGGTGCTGTCGGTGATCGAGCTGTCGCGCGCGAGCTATCGCAAGATGACGCAGAACCTGTGGTGGGCAGCCGGCTACAACCTCATCTCTGTGCCCCTGGCCGCCGGAGTGCTCGCCCCGTTCGGCTTCGTCCTGCCGATGTCGGTCGGCGCGATCCTGATGTCGCTGTCCACGATCGTGGTCGCGCTCAACGCCCAGCTGCTGCGCCGTCTCGACCTCCGCCCGGAGGCCAGCACCCGGGCTGTTCTCGGCATCGAGCAGCGAGCGTAGCCTGGAGGTGTGCGGCTGAGATCACTGCGGAACCCGGGCGTGCAGGCGGCGCTCGCCGCGGCGCTGCTGTTCGGCGCCGGCACCCCGGTCGCGAAGCTGCTGCTCACCGACGTGAGCCCGTGGATGCTCGCCGGCCTGCTGTACCTCGGGTCGGGTATCGGGCTCGGGTTGTACCGGCTCATCCGCCGCTCCGCCCGCGTGCACCTCGCGCGCCGCGAGTTCGGTCCGCTGATCGGTGCGGTGTTCTTCGGCGGAGTCGTCGGGCCGGTGCTGTTGATGTTCGGACTCGTCGGGATGCCGGCATCCGGCGCTTCTCTTCTGCTCAACGCGGAGGGCGTGGCGACCGCGCTGCTGGCATGGTTCGTGTTCAAGGAGAACTTCGATCGGCGCATCGCGCTGGGCATGGCCGCGATCGTGGCAGGCGCCGTCGTGCTGTCGTGGCCGGGGCAGGCGGACTTCGCCGGAATATGGCCCTCTCTCGCGATCCTGGGTGCCTGCGTGGCCTGGGGCCTCGACAACAACCTCACCCGCAAGGTCGCACTCCACGACGCGACCTGGCTGGCCGCGGTCAAGGGGCTGGTCGCGGGCCCCGTCAACCTCGTGATCGCGCTGCTGCTGGGGGCGTCCCTCCCGCCCCTGCCGAACGTCGGCGCCGCCATGCTGACGGGGCTGTTCGCCTACGGGATCAGCCTGGTGCTGTTCATCGTCGCCCTCCGTTACATCGGCACCGCGCGTGCGGGCGCGTACTTCTCGATCGCCCCCTTCTTCGGCGCGCTGCTGGCGATCGCGCTCGGCGATCCGGTCACCATCCCGCTGCTGGTCGCGGGAGCGCTCATGGCCCTCGGCGTCTGGCTGCACCTCACCGAGCGGCACGCGCATCCGCACACCCACGAACCGCTCGAACACGAGCATTGGCACACCCACCCCGACGAGCACCACACGCACGAGCATGACGAACCGGTGCCCGCCGGAACCCGGCACCGGCACCGGCACGCGCACGCCGAGCTGACCCATACGCACGAGCACTATCCCGACAGTCACCACCGCCACTCGCACCCGTCATCCTGAGACCTCCGGGCAACGCGGGACCTTCGGCCTGCTCCATCTGATCCGCGGGGAGCAGGATCGAGATGGAGGCCGACCACAGGGCCGGTGCCAGTCGGAGCAGGCATGAGCGGCGCAGCGATCACCACATCGGATCTGACCAAGCACTACGGCGCAGTCGCGGCGCTCGAAGGGCTGGACCTCGAGGTCCAGCGCGGCGAGATCTTCGGCTTCCTCGGGCCGAACGGCTCGGGAAAGACCACGACGATACGGCTCCTGCTGGGCTTCGCCCGCCCGACACGGGGGACGGCCGAGATCCTCGGAATCCCCGCCTCGGACGTGGCGCACACGCATCGTCACCTCGGGTATGTCCCGGGGGAGGTGGCGCTCTGGCCCGCAGCTGACGGGCCACGAAGTCCTCCGACTGCTCGGCAATGTCACCGGCTGGGTCGATGCGGAGTTCCGTGCCGAGCTCATCGAGCGATTCCACATCGACCCCTCGGTGCGGGTGCGGTCGATGTCGAAGGGAAACCGGCAGAAGATCGCGCTCGTCGCAGCGCTCATGAGCCGACCTCACGTGCTGCTGCTCGACGAACCGACCGCCGGCCTCGATCCTCTGATGGAGGCCCAATTCCAGATCGTCGCACGGGATGCCGCGCTGCGCGGCCAGACGATCTTCCTGTCTTCGCACATCCTCGACGAGGTGCAGGACCTGTGCGATCGGGTCGGCATCCTCCGCGCGGGTCGGCTCGTCGAGGTCGCCGCGCTCGAAGACCTGCGGCGGATCAGCACGACGATCTTCGAGGCTGTCTTCGACGGGGCGCCGCCGACCCTCGACGGTGTGCCGGGTGTCACGGGTGTCGAGCCGATCGGAGGCGTGCCCGGCGGCATCCGCATCTCCCTTTCCGGCTCGCCGGACGACCTCGTCCGACGCCTCGCTGATCATCGCCTCGTGAGACTGCGCACGGTCGAACCCTCGCTGGAGGAGATCTTCCTCACGTACTACTGAGCTCGCTCGAGCCGACGAACGGATGCACCCATGGCCGCCCCGCACACCTCAGGGACAAGCCTTCGCGTGCGCGAAGGGCAGGCGCCGCGACCGCGGCGCTCGGTCGCCGCACTGACCGCTCGGCTCATCGTGCGGGGCGCCGCGGCGGTGGCGGTGGGACTCGGCGGCCTCATGGCGCTCGAGGGTCTGTCCTTCCAGACCGCCTACCCCGACGAGGCGTCGCGGCGGATGCTCCTGGTGTGGGGCGAAGACCCGGGCGTCCGCATGATCGCCGGCCCGGCCACGGCGGTCGACACCGTCGGAGGCTTCGCCGTGTGGGATGCCGGGCTGTACCTCACGCTCATCTTCGGCGTCTGGGCGCTGACCGCCACCACGCGGGTGCTCCGGGGGGACGAGGAATCCGGGCGCGCCGACTTCGTGCACTCCGGATCGCTCGGCGCGCGAACCGTGCTCATGGTGCAGTCGGCAGTCCTGTTCGCCGGATGTGCGGTCATCGGTGCATCGATCGGTCTCACGCTCGCGCTGATCGGCGCAGAGCCGGCCGGCGCGGCACTCTTCGGATCGGCCATGGCGGCGTTCGGCTGCACGCTCGTGGCCATGGCGGCGGTGTGGTCTCAGGTGTTCGGCACGCGTCGCGGTGCGCTCGCGGCGTCGGGCATACTGCTCGCCGCCGTGGGTTCTGCTGCGAATGGTGGCAGGCAGCGCGGACCGCCGCGCGTGGCTCTCCTGGCTCACGCCCGTCGGGTGGACCGACAAGCTGGAGGCCTTCGGCGGGGATCGCTGGCAGGCGCTTCTGATGCCGCTGGGCGCCACGATCGTGCTCATCGCCTCGGCCGTGATCCTTCGCGGCATCCGCGACGCGGGAGGGGGGCTCGTGCGTGCGCGGTCGACGGCGACATCGCGCGCCTGGGGGCTCGGCGGACTGACCGCCTTCGCGTGGCGGATGAATCTGGGCGTGCTGACGGCCTGGGCCGCCGGTCTCGCTGCCGGGGGAGCAGTGGTCGGCCTGCTCCTGCCGGCCGTCGATGAGTTCCTGGAAGCGGACGAGGGCTTCATAGAGCTGCTCGCGGCTTTCGGAATGGACGCCGATGAGCTCGTTCTCGGCTTCGTCGCGATGATTTCGGTGCTGCTCGGACTGGTCATCGCGGTGTTCGCGGCGTTCCGGATGGGAGCGACCCGAGGAGAGGAGGCGACCACGCGCGCAGAGGTCCTTCTCGCGCGCCCCGTGCCGCGATGGCGGTGGCTCGGCGCGCACATGCTGACCCTCGCCGCGGCGATCGTCCTGCTGTCCGCCGTCACCTCCGTCGCCCTCTGGCTCGGCGCGGTGATGAGCGATGCACGTGTCACGGCGGTCGAGGCATTCTCGGCTGCAGCCAATCAGCTGCCCGTGATCGCCGCTTTCGCCGGGCTTGCCGTGTTCGTGTTCGGACTGCTTCCGCGTCTGACCGTGCCCGTCGCCGCAGGGGCGACGGTCATGGCGTATCTCATCGAGCTCGTCGGTCCGCTGCTCGAGTGGCCCGAATGGGTGCTGGCGATCTCGCCGTACCACCATCTCGCCCAGGTGCCGGTCGATCCCGCCGACGTGACGGCCGCGGTGATCTTGACGGCGGTCGGCGTGGTGCTCGCGACGGCGGGCATGATCGCCTTCGAGCGGCGCGACCTCGTGGGAGCATGATCATCACCATGCAATACCTCGACAACGCCCCGCGATTCTTGTTCTTCACGGGCAAGGGGGGTGTCGGCAAGACCTCCGTCGCGTGTGCGACGGCGGTCGCCGTGGCCACCGCAGAGCGGCCCGTGCTTCTCGTGAGCACGGATCCTGCATCCAACCTCGGTCAGGTGTTCGGGATGCCGATCGGCAACCAGGTCACGCAGATCGCTGCGGTTCCGGGTCTGTCCGCCGTGGAGATCGACCCCGAGCAGGCCGCCGATGCCTATCGGGAGCGCATCATCGGCCCGTTCCGAGGCCTCCTCCCCGAGACCGAGATCTCCGGGATCACCGAGAGCCTGTCGGGCTCGTGCACGACGGAGATCGCGTCGTTCGACGAGTTCACGAGGCTGCTGACCGACGACGCGGTGTACGGCCGGTACAGCCATATCCTCTTCGACACGGCTCCCACCGGCCACACGATCCGGTTGCTGCACCTGCCGGGATCGTGGACCGAATTCCTCTCCACCGGCGGTGACGCATCGTGTCTCGGCCCCCTCGCCGGTCTCGACCAGCATCGCGAGACATACGCCGCCGCGCTCGAGGCGCTCACCGACCCGACCCGCACGCGGCTGGTGCTCGTCGCCCGCCCGCAGCCTTCGGCGCTCAAGGAGATCGAGCGCACGTTCGCGGAGCTCGCGGCGATCGGCATGACGGACGGCTTCGTGGTGATCAACGGCGTCCTTCCCGACGGTGCCGGCGAGGAGCCGATCGCGACCGCCGTGCGCCGGCGGGAGGCGGCGGCGATGTCGGAGATGCCTGCCGTGATCGCCGACCTGCCGCGGGATGAGCTCGAGCTCAAGCCGCACAATGTGGTCGGCGTCGACGCGCTGCGAGGGTTCTTCGGTCACGATTCCGCAGACACGGAGGCGCGTGAAGCGATCGGGCTGCCTGATCTTCCCGAGGCGCCACTGGTGGCGCTCGTGAACGAGATCGAGGCTGACGGTCACGGGCTCGTGATGTGCATGGGCAAAGGCGGTGTGGGCAAGACGACGATTGCAGCGGCCATCGCGCTGGCCCTCACCGAGCGTGGTCATGAGGTTCTCCTGACCACCACCGATCCGGCCGCCCACCTCACCGACACCCTCGGTGCGGTGGTCGACGGTCTCACGGTCACCAGGATCGACCCGGACAGCGCGCTCGAACAGTACCGCTCCCGCGTCATGGCGACCAAAGGAAAGGACCTGGACGAGGCGGCGCGGGCTGCGCTGGCCGAGGACCTGATGTCGCCGTGCACGGCGGAGGTCGCGGTCTTCCAGCAGTTCTCGCGCGCGGTTCACGACTCGCGACGCCGGTTCGTCGTGATGGACACCGCCCCCACCGGTCACACGCTCCTGCTGCTGGATGCGGCCGGGTCGTACCATCGCGAGATCGCGCGGCAGATGGGGGCGAGCATGGCGTACTCGACGCCCCTGATGCGCCTGCAGGACGCAGGGCAGACCAAGATCATCCTGGTCACGCTCGCCGAGACGACCCCGGTCCTGGAAGCGGCTGGTCTGCAGGATGACCTCGAGCGAGCCGGCATCCATCCGTGGGCGTGGGTGGTGAACGACTCCATCGCCGCGGCGCACCCGGAATCGGCGTTTCTGCGCACTCGTGCCCGCAACGAGATCGCACAGATCGCGCGCGTCCAGGCGCTGGCGGATCGGGTCGCGATCGTCCCGCTGCTGGCCGAAGAGCCGATCGGGTTGGCGCGGCTGGCCGCCTTGACCGTCGGCATCCCCCAGGCGGTGTGAGTTCGTCCTCAGCTCGGCGTAGCCACGTCGTCGGACGCGGGCACGGGGAACAAGGCGCGCACGAGCAACCAGCCGAGCGCGGCGCCGATGAGCTGTGCGCCGATGAACGGCAGAACCGAGGACGGTGCGATGCCGGCGAACGTGTCCGAGAAGGCCCGGCCGATCGTGATCGCCGGATTGGCGAAGCTCGTCGACGAGGTGAAGAAGTACGCCGCGCCGATATAGGCGCCGACGGCCGGCGCGGCCAGGTGCGAGCGGCCGGTGCGGACCAGGGCGAAGATGACCAGCACGAGTCCGGCGGTGGCGACGACTTCAGCCAGGAGGTGCGGCCACGTGGCGCGATCGGTCGTGCTCCACGCCACTGCCGGCGCGGCGAACATCAGGTTCGCCAGGACGGCGCCTGCGATGCATCCGAGGATCTGTGCCGGGATGTATGCCGCGGTGATGCCGACGCCCTTGCGGTGCAGCAGGGCGTCGACGATCGAGACCACGGGGTTGAAGTGCGCGCCCGAGACGGTCTGGAAGACGAGGATGAGCACGGCCAGGCCGAGGGCGGTGGCGAACGCGTTCTCGAAGAGGGCCAGCCCGATGTCGGACGGCGACAGAGTCTGGGCTGCGATGCCCGAGCCGACCACGACCGCGGCCAGGAGGGCGCTGCCGATGAACTCGCCGGCGAGGGCGCGCGAGGTGTCCGCGCTCACGACGCGATCAGGAGCTGCGAGACGCGATCGAGCGCGCCGGGCACGAGCCGGAAGTACGCCCAGGTGCCGCGCTTGCTGCGAGTGAGGAACCCGGCAGCCGTGAGCACCTTCAGATGATGCGACACGGTGGGCTGGCTCAATCCCACCGGCTCGATCAGGTCGCACACGCACGCTTCCGAATCCTCGGAGGCGGCCACGATCGACAGCAGGCGCAGCCTGGTCGGGTCGGCGAGTGCCTTCATCGTCGTGGCAAGCTGCTCGGCCTCTTCGGCGGAGAGCGGCTCGCGCTGCAGCGGAGTGCAGCAGGCCCCGGCGGAGACATCCGTCACCTCGAGCATCGTGATCATGCATCGATGATAGTCGATATTGACAGGCATCGATAGACAGGGCCACAATCAAGTATTGAAGTTCGTCGATATTCACTGGAGGATGCTGTGACCCTGCTCGACCTGACCCCCCGTGTCGCCGAGAACGATCGCCTCGACACCCTGCCGGTCGCGATCATCGGCGCCGGTCCGATCGGGCTCGCCGCTGCCGCGCACCTGGTCGAGCGCGGCATCGACTTCGTCATCTTCGAAGCCGGGGATCGCGTCGCGGCGAGCGTGCGCGAGTGGGGGCACACCCGACTCTTCTCTCCGTGGAAGCACCTCGTCGACCCCGCCTCCCGCAGGCTGCTGGAGGCGCAGGGCTGGGAGCTGCCGGACCCCGAGCGCGCTCCGACCGGTACCGAGCTCGTCGAGCAGTATGTCGCCCCGCTGGCTGCGCTCGAGCCGATCGCCTCCCGCCTGCGCACCGGAGTCGAGGTTATCGGCGTGACCCGCGAGGGGATGGATCGCACGCGCACGAGGGCCCGCTTCGCCACGCCGTTCGCCCTCCGCATCCGCACCGCGCGCGGAGAGATCGAGGACGTCGCCGCCCGCGCCGTGATCGATGCCTCGGGCACGTACCGGTCGCCGAACTCGCTGTCTTCGGGCGGGCTCGACCTGCTCGGCATGGCAGAGATCGCCGACCGGGTCACCGCCGCGCTGCCCGACGTGCTCGGCCGCGACCGCGCCCTGTTCGCCGGACGCCACGTCACTGTCGTCGGCGCCGGCCACTCGGCGGCCAACACCCTGCTCGGGCTCGTCGAGCTGGCTCGCCACGAGCCGGGCACCACGGTGACCTGGCTGATCCGCAACGCACAGGCCGTGCGGGTCTCCTCCTCTGCCGATGACGAACTCGCCGACCGGGCGCGGCTCGGCAGCCGGGTCGATCAGGCGGTCGCCGACGGGCGGGTCACCGTCGTCGACGGGTTCGAGATCATCCGCGGCCGCCGCTCCGGCGACGCGGTCGAGCTCGTCGGACACCGCCGCGGCGAGGTCGTCACCCACGCGACCGACATCGTCGTGAACGCCACCGGCTTCCGTCCCGACCTCGGCATGCTGCGCGAGATCCGCCTCGAACTCGATGAGATCGTCGAGGCCCCCAAGCGCCTCGCTCCGCTGATCGATCCGAACGTGCACTCGTGCGGCACGGTCGAGCCGCACGGATTCCGCGAACTCACCCACCCGGAGAAGGGCTTCTTCGTCGTCGGGATGAAGTCCTACGGGCGCGCGCCCACCTTCCTCCTGGCCACCGGCTACGAGCAGGTCCGGTCCGTGACCGCCTGGCTGGCCGGCGACGCCGCATCGGCGGCGAACGTCGAACTCGTGCTTCCGGCGACGGGGGTGTGCTCCACCGACGTGAGTGGCGGGGGCGGATGCTGCTCGTGACGGTGATCCGCAGCATGACCGCCGCCGACTGGCCCGCGGTGGAGGAGATCTTCCGGCAGGGGATCGAGGACGGCGAAGCCACCTTCGAGACTGCGACACCGACCTGGGAGCAGTTCGACGCCGGCAAGCTCCCCGAGCCGCGTCTGGTCGCCGTCGACGACAGCGGTCAGGTGCTCGGCTGGGCCGCCGCCTCGCCCGTGTCGACCCGCGCCGCCTACCGGGGCGTGATCGAGCACTCCGTCTACGTGCACCGCGATGCGCGCGGCCGCGGTGTCGGGAAGCTGCTGCTGGACGCGTTCGTCGCGGCATCCGACCGAGCAGGATTCTGGACGATCCAGTCGAGCATCTTCCCCGAGAACGCCGCCAGCCTGCGGGTGCACGAGGCGGCCGGATTCCGTGTCGTCGGCACGCGCGAGCGCATCGCCCGATCGCTTGTCGGCGCGCACGCCGGGCAGTGGCGCGACACCGTGCTGATCGAGCGTCGCGTCGTCGCCGCCCCGTGATCTGGATACCCCCGGGGGTATGCTAGGCTTGACCGCAACGAACCGGAAAGGTGGAGTCATGTGCGGTCGAGTGACGTGCGACGTCTGTGGAAAGGCGACCTGGGAGGGTTGCGGCCAGCACGTGGAGGAGGCCCTGCGCGGCGTTCCCGAGGAGCAGCGCTGTGAAGGGCACGGCAGTGCCGCGGCGTAATCGCCTGCGGTCGCTGAGTCTCGGCGCCGCGGCCGTCGCCCTCGCCCTCGGTGTGAGTGGCTGTGCGTCTTCTGCGGCGCCGGTCGATGTCGGGGCAGACACCGTGATCGTCGATGTCCGCACGCCCGCCGAGTACGCGGCCGGCCATCTCGACGGTGCTGTCAACCTCGACTTGCAGTCGCCGTCGTTCGACGAAGCGGTGGATGACCTCGACTCCGATGTCGACTACGTCGTCTACTGCCAGTCCGGCAACCGCTCCGCTCAGGCGGTGTCGGTCATGGTGGATGCCGACCTGACGGTCCAGGATGCCGGGGGCATCGACGAGGCGGCGAACGCCACAGGTCTGCCCATCGTTCCCTAGCGTCATGCCGTGCGGATGACACCCATCATTCCGAGATCCTCGTGGTCGAGGATGTGGCAGTGATAGACGGTCGTGCCGGTCAGCCCTGAGAAGGCGATCCGAACCACGGTGCTCGATTGGGCCGGAACGGGTACGACGTCCCGATAGTCCGTGGTGGCCACGGCGGCGCCGCCGACCTCGATGAGCTGCATCGGCCAGACGTGCAGATGGAAGGGGTGGTCCATCGTGCTGGTGTTGACGAGCGTCCACTCCTCGAGCGTGTCGTGGCCGACCTCGATGTCGACACGGCCCTCGTCGAACTGCCTGCCGTCGATCGTGAAAGCCATTCCGCCCATTCCACCCATACCGCCGGCGCCGCCCATCGCGAGCGTGAGCGTCCGGCGCCCGGTCACCGTCTCCAGTCGAAGATCGCGCGGCGGAGCGGGCTCCGCCAGCGGGGCGGTACCCGATACCGGTGGCCCGCTCACCACGAAGGTGGCAAGGTCAGCGCCTGTCGTCGCGCTGCCGGGTCGTTCGGCCCCTCCCATTCCGCGGCCGCCCATCCCACCGCGATCGACGGGCATCGTCCGAAGCACCGAGGTCCCGTCGGCCGCGGTCACCAGAAGGTCGGCCCGGTTGCCGGGCAGGAGCTCCACCTCCTGAACATCCAACGGCTCGGCGTACTGGCCGGAATCGATGCCGAGCAGCTGAAGCTTCTGCCCGTCCAGGCGGACGCGGAGGTAGCGGGAGCTGCACGCGTTGACGATCCGCCATCGCTCGCGATCGCCGGGCTGCGCGGTGAGAGTGCGGCCGACCTGGCCGTTGACCAGGACGATGTCGCCTTCCCGGCCCAGCATCCGTTCCATCGGGCTGACTGTGCGCACGTCGCCGGCAGAGTCGAAGCCGATGTCGGAGACGACCAGCAGTCGCTCGCGGGCCACGTCGGGGGCTCGATCGTCCTCGACGACGATCGCGCCGTACAGCCCGCCGAAGAGCTGATCGGCGACATTTCCGTGGTGATGAGGGTGGTACCAGAAGACACCCGGGGGGTGGTCGAGGCCGAGCTGGTATTCGTATTCGAAGGTGGCGCCGGGCTCGATCATCACGAAGACGTTGTCGGCATTTCCCTCCGGCGAGACCACGAGCCCGTGCGTGTGAAGATTCGTCGTCACGGCGAGTTCATTGCGAAGGGTCAGTGCGATCCGATCGCCCGGCCGGACTCTGAGGGTCGGGCCGGGCAGAGAGCCGTTGTAGGTCAACGCGCGAACCCGGGCATCGGCCACCGTGACCTCGGTCATCGCCGCGGTGAGGGTGAGAGCGAGCAGGCCTTCTGAACTGGTCAGGACCTCCGGCTCACGAAGGGTTCCCGCCGACGCGGATGCTGCGGGCGGCTCTGCCGGCGTGCTCCGTGGGCGGGAGTGGGCGCGGGCCCCGCCGGTCCGCTCTGCAGTTCGCTCCACAGAACAGCACCGCCACCGACCACGACAACCGCGCCGGTCGCGGCCAGAACCAGTACTCCCCGCCGAGTCAACGGTTCCATTCGTGCTCCATGCCTTGCGCCTGCCCTCGGTCTGGTCTCGACCGTACGCGCGTGGCAGGGGCGCGGCGCAGGACCTTCGTCCTGCAGAACCTGACCGGGGCCAGGGGCTCGTGCTCGGCCCTAGACGCCGCCGGAATTGCCCAGCAGGGGGCCGCCCGGCTGCTGACGGAGCCGTTCGACCTCCATCGGATCCAGGCCCGGCTCGATGACCGCGAAGGCATCTCCGGCTTCGGCGACCTGCGGTGCCACAGGCGACGCCTCGGCGCGAAGACGTTCGGTCGCGGCGTGCTCGACCAGGACAGGGACGAAAGTCAGTACCCGTGCTCCGTGCAGTCGCTCGTGCTCCTCGTCCACGACCCGCGCGATGTCGTTCCTGCCCACGCTGGGGAACAGCGCTGCGAGTCGATCGATGACCCGGCCGATCTCGTCATCCTGCTCAGCGACTTCATCCATATCGGCATTCTCGGCGCACGGCCGGCCGCCGGCAAGAGCCGTGACCGTTGCCGCGCACAGTGCGATCGGAGAGTGGACACCGCGGATCGCCGTTCCGATTCCGTTCTTGTTGCACCTGTACCCTTTACCCGCGCAGGGAGCCGCTGTTCGAGCGTGCTCCTCGTCCGAGGATTGAGAAGGTTTCACGATGGCGAAGACCACGAAGGCGACGAAGGCGGCCGAAGCCGCGTTGGATGCCGCCGCCGCAGCCGCGAAGGATGCGAAGCGACTGAGCAAGACGCTCCCGAAGAAGGACGCGAAGAAGCTGCGGTCCCTGGCAGAGGAGGCGAAGGACGCCTCGCGCGCGTCGAAGAAGACGATCGTGCGCCATCCTCGCAAGGCGCAGAAGAAGGCGGTCGCCGCGATCGAGCGGGTGGAGAAGGCTGCCGACAAGGCAGAAGCAAAGCTCGCCGCGGCGAAGAAGTCCGCCGCCAAGAAGACCGCCAAGAGAGCACCGCCAAGAGCCCCTCCAAGAGCACTGCCAAGAACGAAGTCGCGGCGGTGCCGACACCACCCGCAGTGGTGGCGGCGAAGGACGAGTCGCTGTACGAGGTCATCGCGACAAGCCCCCGCCAGCCTGGGGCGACCGAGCCCGAGCCGGCCCCCCTCCCCACCGGTAGGAATGGAGCGGAGGATCTCTCGTCGCTCACCGTGCTGCAGCTGCGCGGCCGTGCCCGCGACGCGGGACACTCTGGCTTCTCTCGCTACACCAAGGCGCAGCTCCTCGCGCTGCTGTCATCCTGATCCCGTCGATGCAGGAGTATCTCGACCTGTCGTCCGCGGCCCCTCCGCCGCGGACGCTGATCGACATCCTGCGAGAGACGAGCACACGGTTCCCGCAGTCGTCGGCGCTGGAAGACGCCGACGGCGCGCTGAGCTACTCCGAACTCCTCGCCCTCGTCGGCCGCACCGCCGCGCGGCTGCACACGCACGGCGTGCGGCGCGGAGACCGGGTCGGCGTGCGCATGCCATCGGGCGGCCGCGACCTCTACGTGTCGATCCTCGGGATCATGGCCGCGGGGGCGGCGTATGTTCCGGTGGACGCCGACGACCCGCCCGAGCGCGCGGAGCTCGTCTTCCGCGAGGCCGGTGTCACCGGCGTCATCGCCGGATCCGGTGTCTTCCACGCCGCGGAATCGGTCGCGGCGCAATCGGCAGCGGACGGCCTGTTCGTCGGCGACGCTCCGCACCCGAGTTCACGGGTGACATCGCCTGTTCCCCCGCCGAGCGTCGACGACGACGCGTGGATCATCTTCACCTCCGGCTCCACCGGCGTGCCGAAGGGCGTCGCGGTCACTCACCGGTCGGCGGCGGCCTTCGTCGACGCCGAGGCACGTCTCTTTCTGCAGGATGCGCCGCTGGGGCCGGGCGACCGAGTCCTGGCCGGTCTGTCGGTCGCGTTCGACGCCTCGTGCGAGGAGATGTGGCTCGCGTGGAGGCACGGCGCATGTCTCGTTCCTGCGCCGCGTGCGCTCGTCCGATCGGGAGAGGACCTCGGTCCGTGGCTCGTGGGACACGGCATCACCGTGGTCTCCACCGTGCCGACGCTCGCCGCGCTGTGGCCGCAGGATGCCATCGAGAACGTGCGGCTGCTGATCTTCGGGGGTGAGGCGTGCCCGCCCGAACTGGTCACCCGCCTCGTCGCCGACGGTCGCGAGGTGTGGAACACCTACGGTCCGACCGAAGCCACGGTCGTCGCGTGCGCCGCACTGCTCGACGGGCAAGGCCCCGTGCGGATCGGCCTGCCGCTGGAGGGCTGGGCCCTCGCGGTCGTGGACGCGACCGGCATCCCGGTTTCGGACGGCGAAGTGGGAGAGCTCATCATCGGCGGCGTCGGTCTGGCGCGCTATCTCGATCCGGCGAAGGACGCGCAGAAGTATGCCCCGATGCCGAGCATCGGATGGGATCGCGCGTACCGCTCCGGCGACCTCGTTCGCCTGGACCGCGCCGGGCTGATCTTCCAGGGTCGGGCCGATGACCAGGTCAAGGTCGGTGGTCGGCGCATCGAACTCGGCGAGATCGAGTCCGCGCTGCAGGCGCTCACGGCCGTCTCGGCTGCGACCGTGGTGGTGCAGCGCTCGGAGGGAGGCGTGCCGCTCCTGGTCGGCTACGTCGTGCCGGCCGAGGGATTCGACCGGCAGACCGCGCGCGCTGAACTCGCGCACACGCTGCCTGCGCCCCTCATTCCCCTCCTCGCCGTCGTCGATGACCTCCCGGTCCGCACGTCGGGAAAGGTGGACAAGGCGGCGCTGCCGTGGCCGCTGACCGACACGGATGCTGCGGACTCCTCGCTGTCGGGGACCACGGCCTGGCTCGCCGAGCAGTGGCTTGCCGTGCTCGGCATCCGTCCCTCCGATGAGGATGCCGACTTCTTCCAACTCGGCGGTGGTTCGCTCGCCGCGGCTCAGCTCGTCTCGCGCATCCGCGCGCGGGCGCCGGAATTCACCATGACCGACGTCTACGACCTTCCGCGGCTTCGTCAGATGTCGGACGCGGTCGAGTCCGAAGCGTCTGAGCTCGATGACGTCCCCAACACCTTCAGTGTCGCGCGTCCGACCCCGAGGATCATGCAGTGGGTGCAGACTCTGGCGGGCGTGCCCCTCTTCATCCTCGCCGGGCTGCGGTGGACCGCATGGCTGCTGACCGCGAGCTGGATCCTGCGACTGTTCCCCGGCTTCGACTTCCTGCCCGAGGCCCCGCTCTGGCTCATCGTGGTCGGTCTCGTTCTGTTCGTGACGCCGTTCGGCCGGATGGCGACGGCGGCGCTGATCGCGCGGCTGCTGCTGGGCGGAGTCAAGCCCGGCGACTATCCGCGGGGCGGAGGGGTGCATCTGCGGCTGTGGCTGGCCGAACAGGTCGCCCATCAGGTCGACCCCGTCGGCCTCGCAGGCGCCCCCTGGGTCAGCTACTACGCCCGCGCGCTCGGCGCGAAGCTGGGCTCGAACATCGACCTGCACTCGCTCCCGCCGGTCACCGGCATGCTCGAGATCGCCGACGGCGCCGCGATCGAACCCGAGGTCGACCTGTCGGGGTATTGGATCGACGGCGACACCGTGCGGATCGGCGGCATCAGCATCGGCGCGGGCGCCACGATCGGCACCCGCAGCACTCTCGCCCCCGGCACGAGGATCGGCCGCGGCGCGGAGATCGCCCCGGGTTCCGCGGTGTTCGGGCGCGTGCGCGCCGGTCAGCGATGGGCCGGATCTCCCGCCGTCAGGGTCGGCGGGACGTCGACTCCACCTGCCCCGGAGCGTCCTCCGGCGCCGAAGCGCTGGCTGTGGGCGTACGGGGCGTCCTCCGCGGTGCTCGGCCTCCTGCCGTTCCTTGCGATCGCGGCCGGCGGCGCTGCTGCTCGCGTACGGAATTCGGGGGTCGGCATCGATCATCGACGCGATCCCGGCTGCGCTCCTCTGGCTCGTCCCCTCGACGCTCGTCGTGGGGGTGTCGTTCGCAGCGGCGGTCGTCGTGCTCGTGCGCCTGCTGTCGGTCGGTCTGGTCGAAGGCGTGCATCCGGTGCGCGGCCGGGTGGCCTGGCAGGCGTGGACGACGGAGCGACTGCTCGATTCGGCTCGCACGATCCTGTTCCCGATCTACTCGAGCCTGTTCACCCCCGTCTGGCTGCGCATGCTCGGCGCAGAGGTCGGACGCGATGTCGAGGCATCCACCGTCCTGCTCATTCCTTCGCTCACGACGATCGACGACGGCGCCTTCCTCGCCGACGACACGATGGTCGCGACCTACGAACTCGCCGACGGATGGATGCGCCTCGGGCCGGCGCGCATCGGAAAGCGCGCGTTCCTCGGCAACTCGGGGATGGCGGGCGCCGGGCACAGGGTCCCGCGCGACGGTCTGGTCGCGGTGCTCTCCGTCGCCCCGGAGAAATCGAAGCCGGGATCATCCTGGCTCGGGTCGCCCGCCGTGCGGCTTCGGCGCGTCGTGAACGAATCCGACCTCGAGCGCACGTATCGGCCGCGCCGGTCGCTGCGGGTGGCTCGCGCACTGTGGGAGATCTGCCGCGTGATCCCGGTGTTCATCACCTGCGGCGATCGCGCTGGCGGTCATGTTCGCCCTCGGCTGGATGATCGAGATGTGGAGCCTCGCCGCCGCTGTGCTGGCATCGGGGCTCGTGCTGCTGGCGGCCGGGGCGATCGCGGCGCTGATCACGACGGCGGCGAAGTGGATCTTCGTCGGTCCGATCCGCGCGGGCGAGCATCCGCTCTGGTCGAGCTTCGTCTGGCGGACGGAGGTGGCCGACACGTTCACCGAGATGGTCGCGGCGCCGTGGTTCGCCAACGCGGCCGCCGGTACGCCGGCGCTGGCGATGTGGCTGCGCTCGCTCGGCGCGAAAGTGGGCCGGGGAGTCTGGACCGACAGCTACTGGCTGCCCGAGCCCGACCTCGTCACGCTGGGCGACGGCGCGACGGTGAATCGCGGATGTGTGGTTCAGACGCATCTGTTCCATGATCGGGTGATGAGCATCGACACGGTCACCCTCGAAGCGGGCGCGACGCTCGGTCCGCACAGCGTGATCCTTCCCGCTGCGAACATCGGTGCGAACGCGACCGTCGGTCCCGCGTCCCTCGTCATGCGCGGCGAATCCGTCCCCGTCGGCAGCAGGTGGAGCGGCAATCCCATCGGTCCTTGGCGTGCAGTGAAAGTGCGGGCGTACCAGTCTGCTGACGCATGAGGCCCGACTCCTACACTCCGCAGAGCGGCGATCCCGGCATCCGGGTCGACCATTACGCACTGACGCTGGACTACCGGGTCAGCACGAACCGCCTGAGCGGCACCGCGCTGATCCGTGGACGCACGGTGACGGCCACCAAAACGCTGTCGTTCGACATGGTGGGGCTGCGCGCATCGAAGGTCACCGGGATCGGATCGCGGGTCGCCTCCTTCCTCCAGAGCGATCGGAAGCTCCGCATCACCCTCGCCGCACCGCTGACGGCCGGGGCCGGGTTCGAGGTCGCGGTCGTGTACGCGGGCGCTCCGCGACCGCGCCGCTCCCGGTGGGGGACGATCGGCTGGGAAGAGCTCGAAGACGGCGTCATCGTCGCGTCCCAGCCCACCGGTGCGCCGAGCTGGTTCCCGTGCAACGACGTGCCCTCCGACAAAGCCACCTCGCTCGTGTCGCTGACCGTCGATCAGGCGTACACCGCCGTGGCAAGCGGCATCCGCACCGGGCGCAGCTCCCGTGGCGGCAAGACGACGTGGGTCTTCGAGCAGAACGTGCCGACGCCGACCTACCTGATGACCGTCCACATCGGGCGCTGCGTCGAGGAGACCGTACCGCTGCCCGGACCCGTCGGGCGCTTGTTCTACCCCGCTGCGCTCACCGCACGGGTGCACGCGGACTTCGCCGATCTGGCGCGGATGGTCGGGCTGTTCGTGAGCCTCTACGGCCCCTATCCTCTCGACGAGTATGCGGTCGTCGTCACCCCCGACGACCTCGAGATCCCCCTCGAGGCGCAGGGCATCGGCGTCTTCGGCGCCAACCACATCGACGGCTCCGGCTCTCTCGAGCGGCTCGTCGCCCACGAACTCGCCCACCAGTGGTTCGGCAACAGCGTGGGCGTCTCGAAGTGGCAGGACATCTGGCTCAACGAGGGCTTCGCGTGCTACTCGGAGTGGCTCTGGTCGGAGCACTCGGGGGGAGCCACGGCCCACCAGAAAGCGGTGGCCCATCACGCGCGTCTCGCGTCGCTTCCGCAGGATCTGATCCTCAGCGATCCCGGCCCCGACCTCATGTTCGATGACCGGGTGTACAAGCGCGGCGCGCTCACCCTCCACGCTCTGCGACTCACCGTGGGCGATGCCGCGTTCTTCGGACTCCTGCAGTCGTGGTGCCGGATGTACCGCGCATCGACGGCGACGACGGCGGACTTCGTCGCCCTGGCCGAGGATGTCTCGCACGTGCCCGTGGCACGCCTGATGCACGCGTGGCTCGATCTTCCGCAGCTGCCGAGTCTTCCTGCCCCGGCGGCGGGAGAACCGTTCACGCCGGATGCCGCTCCCACACCGCCGGAACCATCGCTGCGCTGAGCACGAAGCCGGCGGGGCCGGGGACGACGGCGGCCTCGACGCCGTCTGCGCGACCCGGGAGGCGAACGGCGCACGACGCCGGAAGGCGGCCGGAGCCGATCGCACCGACCTGAACCTCGCCGAAGTCGACCGCCACCCCTCGACCGTCCGCCTTGAGTGCGGCTTCGATGAGGGTCCACCCCGCGATGTCGGGGGAGGGCGCGGGCGAGAAGAGCGCGCCGAGATGGAGAGGCGTCTGCGCACCGTCGCCGGGCTCTCGTTCGACATCGACGCCGACCCCGGCGGCATCCCGGTGGTGCGCCGCCGCCACGGCGACGAGGCTGTCCGCATAGCTGACGCTCACCGCCACCGGAGCGCGCTCCAGCCGAGGTCGGCCGTGGTCGGCGCCGCATCGCTCACACGTCGTGGTGAATCCGAGGTCCTGTCCGCCGTGCAGCTCGCCGATCAGCTCCACCAGGAGACCACGCCCCGCCAAGAACCGGCGCGCGTCCGCGTGCCCGAGCGAGCGGTAGCGGCGTACCTGCTGATCGCCGAGGGCGCGCAGGAGACCTTCGGTCCAGGGGACGGATTCCGACGCGGAGGTGTCCGCCCACGCGAGTCGGACCGGGCCGAACTCCCCGCGTCCGACCTTCATCGCCCCAGGATACGGGCCTCGGGACTACGCGATCACAGCCATCCGATGCCCGCACCCATCACGACGACGCCGATGAAGATCAGGATGAGGTCCGTGAGAACCTCGCCGTGTGCACCGAGCCACTCCTGCGCGCGCAGCAGTCGTGGCTCCATCCGAGCCGGGGCGGCAAGTGTGGCGATGATCGGTCCGGCAACGGTCGACGCACCGATGACGGTGTAGACGACGATCGCGAAGACGGCGTTGCCCAGAGAGTCCGAGTCGGCACGGATGGTGAGCCCCGCGGCGATCGCAAGCAGGAGTCCTTTCGGCCGCAGATTGAGGACGAACGCGACGCCGAACGCCTTCCACGGTCCGAGCGTCCCGATGGAGCTCACCCACTTCGGCAGTCGTGCGGGGATCCGCTGCGCACGTCGCCACGAGACGATCGCGAGCACGATCAGCGAGATGCCGACCACGATCGCGACGACACCCAGCGCCGTGTCCGCCTGTCGTGGCGTGCGGCCGACGGGAATCGCCTGCGCTGCGAGCGAAGTGAGCGAGACCGTGAGGAACATCCCCAGCACCCATCCGATCAGGAAGGGTGCACCTGATCGGGAGCGACCGGGGGAGAGCAGGAGGATGATCGTCGCTGTGATCGGCACCGTACTGAGTGCCGCTGCGAGCGCGATCGGGAGGATGTGGCCGATGACCAGCACGCACGACTCTCCTCACGAGCCCCCGGGGGCTCTCTCGTGCTTGAGTAAACCCGACTTCCTGCCCGGATGGCTCATTCTTCGCGGGTGAAAGGACGTGTCCCGCTCCTGCTCGCTGTCCAGCCCAGGCGAAGAAGTCTTACGGACCGCGAACGGCATCCAGGATTTCGCGAACGCACCCCGGGGGCGGCGTACCCTGAGTGCGTGATCCCGGAACCGTCGCGCGCGATAGGCAACGTGGACCTCATCGATCGACGAGTGCTCGTGGTGGATGACGATCCCACCGTCACGGAAGTCGTCTCCGACTACCTGCGCTCCGCCGGATTCGTCGTGGACCATGTCGCAGACGGCTTCGCCGCGATCGAAGCGGAGGCGCGCATCCGACCGGACCTGATCGTCCTCGACCGGATGCTGCCGGGCATCGACGGCATCGAGGCGTGCCGCCGCATCCGCACGACCAGCGCGACTCCGATCATCCTCCTCACCGCGCTCGGCAGCGAGGAGGAACGCGTCCGGGGTCTCGAGGCCGGCGCAGACGACTACCTCACGAAGCCGTTCTCGCCTCGCGAACTCGTCCTGCAGGGTTCAGTCCGATTCTGCGCCGTTCGCTGACCGAGTTCGCACCGGAGTCGGTGCTCGATCGCGGGCCGTTCCACCTCGACCCTTCGGCTCGCGTCGCGTTGATGGACGGCCGGCGCCTGAGCCTGACGGTGCGCGAGTTCGATCTGCTGTCGTTCTTCGTCAAGCACCCGCGGCAGGCGTTCAGCCGCGAAGAACTGCTCGCCTCGGTCTGGGGCTGGACGCACGGCGATCTGTCCACCGTGACGGTTCACGTGCGCCGACTGCGGGAGAAGATCGAGCCGGATCCGACTCAACCGACGCTGCTGACTGACCGTGTGGGGCATCGGCTACCGGATGGATATCGCGGAGGGCGACCGTGAGCTGGCCTGAGCTTGTGCAGGTCGCCGGGCTCTCCCTGGCGATCACGCTGGCGATCGGTGGGGCGGCGGTGCTGCTGCTGATGGCGCTGCGCCGCTCGTCGCTGATCGTCCAGGGGTGCGTGCTCGTGTTCGCGTCGCTTCTGTCCGTCGTGCTCAGCATGGTCGGCGCGTCATGGCTGATGTACATCTCGCCGCACGACCTCACGGTGGCGGTCAACGTCGCGGTGATATCGGGGGTCGTCTCACTCGCGCTCGTCGCCGCGCTGGGCGCCGTCGTCGTGCGAAACGCCCGCACCCTCTCGCGCGCGGCTCGGCGCATCGGCCTGGGAGAGCGGGTCGACGCGGTCGATCCCCAGGCGAGTGCCGAGTTCAGCGCGTTGGCGAAGGAGCTGGTCGCGACCAGCACCAAGCTCGCCGAGTCCCGCGAGCGCGAGCAGCGTGCCGAACAGTCGCGACGCGAATTGGTCGCGTGGATCGCCCACGACCTGCGCACGCCCCTGACGGGGATCATGTCGATGGCCGAAGCCCTCGAGGATGACCTGGCCGCGGATCCGCAGAGATACCACCGGCAGATGCGCGAGCAGGTCACCCGCCTGTCGGCGATGATCGATGACCTCTTCGAGCTGTCCAAGATCGACTCGGGAACGCTGAGGCTGGCGCTGCAGGAGGTGTCGCTGTACGACATCATCTCCGACACGGTGGCCGACCTGAGGGTCGTCTCCGCGGGACGGGACATCCACATCGAATCCCGGCTCGATGGCGATCTCATCGTCCGGGCCGACCCGCGCGAACTCTCGCGCGCCATCTCCAACCTCCTCCTGAACGCGATCCAGCACACGCCGCCGGGATCGCCGATCACCGTGAAAGCGGCGGTGAGGGACGGGCATCCGTTCGTCGCCGTCATCGACGCGGGCGGGGGGATCGACGAAGACGATCTGAACCGCGTGTTCGATCCCGGCTGGCGGGGCACTCCTGCGCGAACGCCGCAATCACCTGTCATGACCAGTCCCCTTCGATCGAGCGGTGCGGGGCTCGGGCTGGCGATCGTCCAGGGTATTGCGCAGGCGCATCAGGGTGAAGTGACCGTGCAGAACGTCCCCGGTGGCTGCAGGTTCGACCTCATCCTGCCGAAAGCGGGAGACCGCGAGGCGGAGCAGTCGTTCGCCTGAGAGGCCGTCAGCCGACGCCGAGGAACTCCTCGAGGCGCGCGATCGGGTCGTAGAGTCCGGCGTCGAGGATCCAGGTCTGAAGCTGCTTGTCGAACCCGGTGATCACGATCACTCCGACGACGATGAACAGGATGCCGATCGTGCGGCGGAACCATCCATTCGGGTTCGCGAGCCAGCCCAGTCGGCGAACGAGCCGACGACCGAGCAGCGCGATGAGCAGCAGCATCCCGGCCAGCCCGACCGCGTAGGCGACGATGTACGCGACTCCCTCCGCGAAGGACACGGGCAGGACGGCGGCGACGATCAGGGCGTAGGTGGGGCTGCAGCTGGAGAACACCGGCCCCAGCGCTGCGCCGGTCAGCACGTCACCGGCGACGCTCTGCCTCCTCATCGACCGATCGAGCATCTCTCCGCTGCGGGACTGCAGCCGCAGCGACGTCGACAGCCGATCCCACAGCGAGGGGAAGAGCATGTCGATGCCGAGCAGCACGATGATGCCGCCCGAGACGACTTGCCAGACCTGCGGGGGGATGCCGAGGAGTGCGGTCGTCGCCTTGAGCAGGAGCGTGAACAGCACGACGCTGATCACGAGCGAGCCGGCGATGATGAACGGCCGCCATCGCGCCCGACGCTCGTCGCCCGCGCGGACCATCGCGCCGCCCACCACCACGGGCAGCAAGGGCAGCACGCACGGAGCGGCGACGGTGAGGATCCCCGCAGCGAAAGCAAGCCCGAGAGTCGCGGTCACCGTTCCGGCCTTCTCTGGAGCGTGGACATCCGGCTACGGGGCCGCGGCGAGGAGAGAGGCGATCGACGGGTCGTCGTACAGGACCGTGCTCGATATCGGCGCGCCGGCGTCGTCGACGAAGACGACGGTCGTCTGCAGCGTCACGCCATACCTCTGACGCAGGTCCGAGCGCGAGTCGTAGTCGACTTTGAAGACCGTGAGTCCGTCGGGTGCGCCCGCGCTGAGAAGCTCCTCGTCGAGCTTTCGGCACTGGGGGCACCACGGCGCGTGGAAGAAGAGCACTTTGGCTCCGGCGGTCTGCTCGACGATTCCGTCCGCGTAGTCGACGTATGCCCCCGCGGTCGGCGCGGCCGGAGCTGCTTCCTCAGACGGAGTCGCTTGACCGGACGGCGTCTCCGCTGGTTCGGGAGCATCGCTCGAGGACATGCTCGGGGCGCTGGTCGCCGGGCTGTTCTGGCCGGCGGGTGAATCCGGCGATGGCGTGGCGCAGGCTGACAGCGCGAGCGCTCCGAGCAGAAGCAGTGTCGAGCCGAGCCGGCGTTCGAGCATCGAATCCATCCTGATCCGGGGCACCACGCCCCACTGCAGACAACGCTAGCCATCTGTGCCAGCGCACGCCGCCGCGAGTGATTACCGAATGCGAACGTTCTGCGCGTTGCGCCCGGATTCTCAACCCTCGGCGGAAAGCCCACCGCGGGTGGCGTTGTACTCCCGGATCCGCTTCGAAGATCGAGAAAGGCCGACCGCGCCCGTCACGGTGAAGAAGAGACCGACCAGTGCCATGAAGATGACGGCAAGGACATAGGCCTCCGGATGCGGCCACAGCATCAGCAAGGCGATCAGCAGGAAGTAGATGCCGAACGCGAGCCCGGCGATTGCAATACCTCGCCCGTTCCTGGACTCTCTCTCACCTCGAGTCAGCGAGGGTGACGTTGCGGTGCGAAGAGAAGGTGCGTCTGTGCTCATCATGCTTCAATGTTGCCATCTTTCGAGCGCATCGCTGAGGGCGTGGGAGCGTTCGAGGCAGGTAACAGCAGTGCGCGCAATCACCTCAGGGGCGATGACGCTTCGGC
>CAWBVS010000002.1:0-213159 GCA_963792285.1 uncultured Actinomycetota bacterium
GAGCGCGTTGCCGCCCACGACGAGCCCGTCGACCCCCCACACCCGCGAGTACGGGTCGGCGACCGAGGTGCCGTCGTCGGTCTCGCCCATCCGCATCGTGCCCATGTAGTGCAGGCTCGAGCCGTTCGGCATGAGCCGGGGCTCGGCGACGAACTCGCCGAGCGTCTCGCCGACGCGGCGCAGGTCGGCCGTCGCCGCCTCGATCTCGCTGAGCTCGGCATCGGTCAGCTCGTAGTCGACCGTGAAGTTCGGGAAGCCGCGGTAGTCGAGCTCTTCGTCGGTGAAGGTGAGCCCGTCCTCGACGCGCGGGCGCTTGCGCAGTCCGTTGCCCATGTTGACGAAGCCCCAGCGGTTGCCGGCGAACGGGCTGTCTTCGGGCAGCGGGAACGGGGTGTTCTCGGAGTACATGACCTGCAGCGCGAACGGGTGATCGGGCTCGGAGAACGGGATGCGGTTGACCGCGGCGACCGGGTCGGCGGCGTGCTTCGCGCGCTGCGCGAGCTCGGCGTCCAGCTGCTCCTCGGTCGCGAACCGGCTCATCTTCTCGGCGTCCAGCGCGACCGTCGTGATCACGACCGGGTGCTCGGTGAGGTACCGACCGAGGGCGGCGGGACGGATGCCGGACGCCCAGAGCAGCTGCGGCGAGCGGAACGCGTCCGCCGCCACGACCACCAGATCGGCCGCCACGAACGACGTCTCGCGCGTGCGCAGGTCTTCGACGGTGACGCCGGTCACGCGGTCGCCCTCGCGCTCGACGCGACGCACGAGCGTCAGGTCGCGCAGCTCGAAGCGCTCGCTCAGCGGCGACGAGGGATCGATGAGCGGGCCGAGCACGAAGTCGGTGCCGCCCCAGCGCATCGATCCGTCCGGCTGCGGGTCGCCGGAGACCGGCAGGGTGCTGACGCCGTAGCCGTCCGGAAGCTCGTCGGCGAACTCCTCCGACGAGCAGCGAGCGGATCGCCGCGCCCACCGCGGAATCCGCGAAGGCGGCATCCTGCACGTGCAGCAGGCTCTTGGCGCTCGTCGATCAGCTCGTCCCACTCGGCGTCGGCGATGAACGGGATCTTCTCGCTGAAGGCGGGCGACGGGGTCGCGCACGTCCAGTGCGAGCCCTGGCCGCCGACGTTGGTCGCGCCGGCCGCGGCCGCGAACGTCGGCGCGTGCGCCGAGCCCTCGCCGCCGAAGTCGAACAGGTGCGTGCCCTGCCGCGCGGTGAACATGCCCTCCACGACCGTGGCGGACGGGATGCCGAGCGACTCGCGGTGATCGCCGGCCTGCGGCCCCTGCGACAGCTCGCGCGCGCGCGCCTTCTCGTCGGGGTCGTCGATGTTGCGGACGCTCTCGCCGGGCCGCTCGGTGATCTGCGGGCCGGCCTCGAACATGATCACGCGCGCGTCGGGAAGGCCTTCGAGCAGCGTGCGGGCGTAGGTCGCGCCGATCGGGCCGCTGCCGACGATCGCGATGGTGGGGTGGTGTGACATGGCGTCTCCTCTTCGAGTGCGGGTGTCGGGTGCAGGCGGTGTCGGTGTCTACGCGGTGGCGGTCTCGGCGGCGGTCTCGGTCGCCGCGACGGGTTCGAGCTCGTCGGAGAGCCGGCCGTCCGGCAGCAGCAGCGCCGCGACGATGCCGACGACGTAGGCCAGCGCGAGACCGATGAAGATCGGCGCCAGCACGCTCGAGTACAGCTCGGCGACCTGCGTCTGCACGGCCGCCGAGGCGGTCGAGACCGCCTGCGGCGTGAGGGTCGACGGCGTCGAGCGACGCCGGGAGCCCCGCCGTGACGCCGACGCCGATCAGGCCGCCGACGATCGCGGTGGCCGTGGTCGAGCCCACCTGGCGGACGAGGCTGATCGTCGCGGTCACGCTGCCGGTGTCGGTGCGCGGCGCGGCGCTCTGGGCGACCGCGACGATGATGTTCATGAACGCAGCCGGTGCCGATGCCGACGAGGCCCATCGCGAGCATGGGCACCCACAGCGGCATCCCCGGCGGGAGAAGCGCCATGACGAGCAGGCCGACGGCGGCCGCCGCGGTGCCGAAGATCGGGAAGGCGCGGTAGTGGCCCGAGCGGCTCGCGAGCGACCCGGTCACGAGGGTGCTCACCAGCATCCCGAACACGGTCGCGATCGGCACGAGTCCCGACACGGTCGCCGACGTTCCGTACGCCATCTGGATGTACGTCGGCACGTACGAGACCACCGAGAACAGGCCCACGCCGATCACGGTCGACAGCACGATGCAGACGAGGATCGTGCGGTTCGCGAAGTGGCGCAGCGGCACGACGGGCTCGGAGACGCGCAGCTCGATCGCGACGAACGCGGCGAAGCCGACGATCGCCACGAGCGCGGCGATGATCAGCGGGATGCCGGTGCCCGGCGTGCCGGCGCTGGCCCAGCTCGCCGCGAAGCACGAACGCGGTCACGGTGACGCCGAGCACGACCGCCCCGGCGATGTCGAATCTGCGCCCGGAGCGGCCCGCGATGTGCGGCACCGCGATCACGGCGAGCGCGAGGGCGATCATGCCGATGGGGATGTTGATCCAGAAGATCCAGCGCCAGCCCCACGCGTCGGTGATGAGGCCGCCGGCGAGCGGACCGACGAGGATCGCGATCGGGAACGCGGCGCCGATCCACGACATGACCCGCGGGCGTTCGCGCGGGGTGGTGACCTCGCCGACGATCGTCTGCGGCATGAGGTGCAGACCCGCCGAGGCGATGCCCTGCGCGACGCGGGCGATCGCGAGCTGGGTGATGTCCTGGGCGAGGCCGCAGAACAGCGACGCGACGATGAACAGCGCGAGGCTCGAGAGGAACACGAGCCGCGCGCCGACGAGGTCGGCGAGCTTGCCGAGCACCGGCAGCAGCACGGTGCTCGCGAGCGTGTACGAGACGATGACCCAGCTCATCTGCTCGACGGCGCCGAGTTCGCCGGTGATCGTCGCGAGCGAGGTGGCGACCACGGTGTGATCGAGCGCGCCGAGGAACGAGACGGTCAGGAGGGAGACGATGAGGAGGCGGAGCCTCCAGGGGGAGAGCGGCATATGCGAGTCACCCGAACGATCGGGTCGTCGACGCGACAGTGTGTGCCTGCCCCGTCGCATCACGGGGAAGAACGGACCCGAAGGGCCCCGACGTCATGTCCATTCTATGCCCACTTATGTCGAAAAGCAACCTAACGCGCTACTCGCGCGAGACGGCGACCTGCTCGGGCTCGAGCTGAACCGCCCAGCCCTCGATCGTGCCGGCGTTCTCGTACTCCTCGATCTGCAGGATCGCGGCGGCCGCGGTCGACGATCGTGCGGCAGGGATGCCGTCACGAACGCGCTGATCGTGAGCCAGGCGTTCTCCTCGAAGGCGATGCCCTCGAGCACGAGCACGTTCGCGTCCACGACCTCGCGCGTGTTCGCGGCCGCGCGCGGCGAGGCGGCGGAGACGGCGCGAGCGCCGTTGACCTTGTTCGCGGCGACGACCCCGGCCGCGCCCTCGTCGAGCACGAGCACGCCGAACGCGTCGATGCCGGCATCCTGATCGGCGACGACCGCGGTGCCGACCGCGGATCGCGAACAGCGGGTAGTCGTCGCCGGGGTCGAGCTGCTCGGCGCCGTGCCAGACGACCTCGTGCCCGGCGGCCTCGGCGCGCGCCTGCAGCGCCCGGCCGAGCTCGTAGCCGCCGTGATCGGCGGCGAAGTGGATGCGTGTCATGTCGTGACCCTCCTGCACGCGGCCGGTCACACCGGGGGTGCGACGAACAGGCCCTTGTCGATGTCGTTGAACGATTCGCGGGCGATGAGCTCGCTCATCTCCTGCGCGGTGCCCCACTGGTCCTGGTTGGACACGTCCTTGATGTTGAGGCGGTGCGGCTCCCAGGTCTCCTCGTCGACCACGGCGAGCTCGGTCGTGTACTCGATCGTGTTGCCCGCCGGGCTCAGGAAGTACGCGAACGTGTTGTCGCCGGCGTTGTGCCGGCCCGGTCCCCAGATCATCCGCGCACCGGAGCGCAGGATCTTGCCGGCGCCCGCGCATCCATTCCTCGATGCCGCGCATCTCGAACGAGAGGTGGTGCAGCGAGTGGTGCGGACCCATCGCGATCGCGACCGAGTGGTGCGTCGGCGTTGCAGCGCATGAAGTGCATCATGCTCGCGCCGTCGGGGCGCGTGAGCGAGTCGGAGATCGAGAAGTCGAGGTGGTCGATGTACCACTGCGCCGACTGGTCGAGGTTCGCGGAGTTGAACACGACGTGCGAGAGCTTCGCCGGGATCGGCTCGCGCTCGCGGATCTTGCGCGCCTCGCGGGTCTGGTAGCCGGTCGAGAACTCCAGCACGCGTCCGTCGCCGTCGAAGACGCGGAAGCCGTAGCCGCCGCCGAATCCGGTGAGCTCCTGCGGCTCGTGCACGAACTGCACGTCCTTCGGCGTGCAGCTTGTCGGCGAGCGCGTGCACGTCGTCGCGGTCCGTCGACCGCGAAGCCGACGAGGTCGATGCGCTTGTCGTCCTCGCGCAGGCGCAGGATGAACGGCTCGGTCGAGCCCTCGGCGGCGAGGTAGCTCAGGCCGTCTTCGGCGTGCACTTCGGTCAGGCCCCAGAACTTCGACGAAGAAGTCGCGCTCGTCTCGAAGTTCGGCACCGCGAGGGCGGCATAGCGCAGGTGCGATACGAGTCGCTCGGTCATGTCGTGCTCTCCTTCTGCAACGGATGTCGCGCCGCGTGAGCGCGTGCGCGGTCGGGGGCGCGCGGCGGGCAGCGCGGGCGCGGGTACGGCCGCGCCGACGCGCGCGACGAGTTCGCCGATGCCTTCGACGACCATGCGCACCTCGTCGCCCTCCGCCAGGGGCGGCGGCGTGAGTCCGCCGGCCCTCCCCCACAGCTCGCCCAGGCAGCCGCCGTTGCCGACCGTGCCCGAGCCGAGCACGTCACCGGGCACGACCTTCGCGTTGCGCGCGGCGTAGGCGACGAGCTCGCCGAACGGCCAGCCCATGTTCGAGACCAGGTCGTGGCCGATCAGGTCGCCGTTCACGAACACCTCGGCGCGCACGGCGAGGAAGCCGTCCTCGTCGAGGAACGGCGCGAGCTCGTCGGCCGTGACGATCCAGGGCCCGAGCGACGTGCCGAAGTCCTTGCCCTTCGCCGGCCCCAGGCGCACCTTCATCTCGCGCGCCTGCAGGTCGCGCGCCGACCAGTCGTTCATGATCGTGTAGCCGAAGATGTGGGATGCCGCGGCCTCGGGCGTCAGGTTCGCACCGTCGGAGCCCGCCACCCCGCCGATCACCGCGGCGAGCTCGAGCTCGAAGTCCAGGCGCGCGGTCACCGGCGGGCTCACCGGCTCGCCGGGACCCAGGACGGTGTGCGGATTCGTGAAGTAGAAGGTCGGGGCCTCGTACCACTCGTCGGCCACGTGGCTCTTGCCCTCGACGCCGGCGCTGACGCCCTCGACGTGCTCCTCGAACGTGACGAAGTCGCGGATGGATGCCGGGACGAGCGGCGCGAGCAGCTGCACGTCGGCCAGCGCGCGACCCGAGGTCGCCTCGACCCGTCCGGACAGCACGTGCGCGGCATCCAGCCCCTGAGCGAGCACCTCGGCGACCGTGAGCCCGTCCGGGAACGGCACGACGCGGTCCTCGATCACGAAGCCCTCGCCGATGTCGGCGGCATCCCGCCAGCGCGCGATCCTCATGCGCGCACCCGGGTCTCCAGCAGCGCGTCGGCGTTGCCGCCGAGGATGCGCTCGGCGAGCTCGGCGGGAAGCCCGGCGCCGCGCACGAGCGCGACCGGGTCATCCAGGCCCATGTCGAACGGGTAGTCGCTGCCGAGCACGACCTGCGATGCCGCCGGCCACCTCGACGAGGGTGCGCAGCGCGTGCGGGTCGTGCACGACGGTGTCGAACCAGATCTTGCGCAGGTAGGTCGAGGGCGCGTGCGCGCAGCGCCGGGCCTCGGGCCGCACGTGCCACGCGCGGTCGGAGCGTCCGATCGCGGTCGGCAGGTACCCGCCGCCGTGCGCGGCGACGATCTTGAGATCGGGATGCCGGTCGAGCACCCCCGAGAAGATGAGGTGCGACAGCGCGACGGCGTTCTCGGCAGGCTGGCCGACCGTGTTGGCGAGGTAGAACCGGTCGAGCCGCTCGTCGAGGCTGCAGCCGAACGGGTGCAGGAAGACGACGGCGCGCAGCTCGGCAGCGCGCGCCCAGAACGGCTCGAGCCGCGGGTCGGACAGCTCGACGTCGCCGGCGAAGGACGAGATCTCGACCCCGGCGAGCCCGCGGCCGAGCACCGCGTCGTCGAGGCATTCGACGATGCGCTCCGGATGCTGCAGCGGCACGAGGCCGAGCCCGGTGAGGCGATCGGGTGCCTGCGCGACGTGCGCGGCGACGAGGCGGTTGGCCTCGTTCGCGGCCCAGACGGCCAGGCCCTCGGGCGCCCACGGGTAGAAGTGGTTCGGCGAGGCGCTGACCCACTGCCGGTCGACGCCCTGCGCGTCCATGTCGGCCAGGCGCACGGCCACGTCGGTGAGCTTCGGGATGCGGGCGCCCACCATCGGACCCGACACCGCCTGGCTCTCGGCGCCGTTGCGCTTCAGGTCGAGAGCAGCCGCTTCGCGCACGCCCTCGGGCGCACGGCGCTCGACCTCGGCGTGGAGCGAGGGCAGCAGGACGTGGGCGTGGACGTCGGTGACCGGGTCGCTCGCCTCGGTGCCCGTCATGCGGGTTCCGCCATCTTGTGCGCGATGCCGAAGATCAGCCCGGGGGCGTCGGCGTCGCGGTCGCCGTCGATCTGCCACTGGCCGAGCTGGACGGATGCCTCCACGACGGCCGTCGCGCGCGGGCAGGCGCCGGGCGTGGAACTCGTCCCACAGCTCGCCGGTCGAGCGTCGTCGCGCGCGACGAGCAGCTCGGTGAGCACGAGCGCGTCCTCGAGGGCCTGCGCCGCGCCCTGCGCGATCGTCGGAGGGCAGCTGTGCGCGGCATCCCCGATGATGACGACCCGGCCGCGGTTCCACGGCGCCGTCGACGATGTGCTTCGTGAACCACGTGTAGTTCGCGTGCGCGCCCGGCTTCGAGGTCGGCGCGGATCGAGTTCCACGGGCCGTCGTAGGCGCGGGACTCCTCGAGCATGATGCGCGAGGCCTCCTCGTCGCGAGATGCCGAAGCGGTCCTGCGCCTTCTCGACGAGGAACGCGTACATGCGAGTCCTCGCCCGTCGGGCGTGTAGCCGGCGATGTAGACCGGGTCCGCCGTAGTACAGCTCGCTGCGCTCGACCTCGGCCGGGCGCGAGACGAACGAGCGCCAGATGCCCATGCCGGTCGGCTCGCGGCTTGGTCTCGATGCCGATCAGGTCGCGCACGGTCGAGTTGAGGCCGTCGGCACCGATCAGCAGGTCGTAGACGCCCGCGGACTCGTCGTCGACGAAGACCTCCACGCCGGCATCGCGCCTGCGTCGATGCCGGTGACCTTCGCGCCGAAGCGCACGGTCGCGCCGGCCTTCTCGGCGTGGTCGAGCAGGATGCGGGCGAGGTCGGGGCGCGGCATGCCCATCGCTGCCGGGTAGTCCGGACCGCCCGGTCTTGACGTCGGGCAGCTGCGCGACGATCGGGCGCGCCGGGTCCGGGCGCGCGCAGGTTCAGGCCCTGCGAAGGCGTAGCCCGGCGTCGCGGATGTCGTCCCACGCGCCGAGCGCGTCGAACACGCGCAGGGCGTTGCCCTGCAGCGAGATGCCCGAGCCGAGGGCGCTGAGCTCGGGCTTGGCCTCGAAGACGTCGACCTCGACGCCCGCCTTGGCGAGCTGGATGGCGGCGGCGAGTCCTGCGACGCCGCTGCCGGCGACGGCGACCTTCTGGACTGCGGTCATGTCAGAACCTCTCTGTTCCTGTGCGGTGATGTTCGGATGCCGGATCTAGAGGATCGCGACGGGGTTGATGGGCGAGCCGACCGCGCCGGTGATCGGCAGCGGGGCGGCGGAGAGCAGGAAGTCGTAGCGGCCGGATGCGGCGCACGCGGCGCCGAGCTCCTCGAGGTCCCACATCTCGCCGATCGTGAGCCCGAGGTTCGGGATCACGACCTGGTGCAGCGGCTGGAAGGCCGGCGCGTCGAACTCGTTCGGACGCACCTCGAAGCCCCACGTGTCGGTCGCGATCGCGGCGATCTCGGTGCGGTGCAGCCAGCCCGCGGTCGTGAGGGACAGGCCCGGGGCGGGCCCGCCGGCGTAGTCGCCCCAGCCGTCGCGGCGGGCGCGGGCGAGCTGGCCGGTGCGCACGAGCACGATGTCGCCGCGGCCGACGGTGACGCCCTGCGCGGCGACGGTCGCGTCGAGGTCGGCGGCGGTGATCGCGTAGCCGTCGGCGAGCTCGCCGGTGTCGGGCTGCAGGTGCCGGCCGACGTCGAGCAGCACGCCGCGGGAGACGATGACGGATGCCGCATGCTCGATGCCCGTGACGAGGTCGCCCTCGCTCGTGACGACATCGCCCGCGCGGCGGCCGTTCCAGGCCATGCCGTGGTCGAAGATGTGGCCGAGGCCGTCCCACTGCGTCGAGCACTGCAGCGGCATCGCGATGACGTCGTCTGCGCCGCCGATGCCGTGCGGGAAGCCCTGGTTGCCGCGCTCGGCGTCGACGCCGGTGTCGGTCATGGTGTGCACCGGGTTGGTGCGGCGCCGCCAGCCCTTCTGCGGTCCGTTCGTGTCGAACGACTGCGAGAGCGAGACCACGCGGCCCTCGCGCACGAGCGCGCGCGGCCTCGATGCGCTTGGCGGGGTCGATGAAGTTCAGCGTGCCGAGCACGTCGTCCTCGCCCCAGCGCCCCCAGTTGCGGTACGCCTCGGCGCGCGCGGCGATCTCGGCCTCGGGGTCGGTGCGGTCGAGGTCGGCCGGGTTCTCGGACTGGGGCTCGTCATGATTCGGCCACGCAGCGCACGACCTGGGTGCCGAGACCCTCGATCGAGCCGGTCATCACGTCGCCGTCCTGCAGGAACCGCTTCCAGTGCTGGCCGTTGCCGGCCGGGCTGCCGGTGAGCAGGATGTCGCCGGGCAGGAGCGGCATGGTCTGCGAGGCGCCGGAGATGAGGGCGGGGATGTCGAAGAGCAGGTCGCTCGGTCGAGCCGTCCTGCATGACCTGCGCCGTTGAGCTCGAGGCGCACGTTCAGGTCGCCGCCGTCGACGAACGGCGCCGGCACGAGGAACGGACCGGTCGGGAGGAACCCGGGCGCGTTCTTGGCGCGGTACCAGTCGGTGCCGATCTCCTTCATGTCCTTGCGGAAGACGAGGTCGCGGGTGGTGATGTCGTTGACGATCGTGTAGCCGGCGACGTGGTCGAGGGCGTCTTCGCGCGAGACGCGGAACGCCTCGCGGCCGATCACGACCGCGAGCTCGAGCTCCCAGTCGTGCACCTCGCTGTACGGCGGCAGCACGAGCGGCACGTCGTCGCCGACGACGCACGCGGGCAGGCCGATGAAGAAGTACGGCTCGCCGTGCGCTGCGCGCTCGTCCATCATCGTCGGCGACGAACGCGCGCGCCTCTTCGGGCGTGCGGTCGCCGTTCTGCGTGAGCCCGGCGACCACGAGCTCGATCACGTGCTGACGGTAGTTCGCACCGGTCTGCAGCACCTGACGCGGCTCGACCGGAGCGGTCAGGGTCACCTCGGCCAGCGGCATCCACTCGCCGTCCGTCGCCGCCGAGCGCGGCGAGGCGGTCCCAGTCGGGGGCGGCCAGGAAGGCGTTCAGGCCCGCGGCGCCGAGCTCGTCGTCGCTGAGGCGCCGGATGCGCTCTCCGGCGACCAGGCCGAGCGCCGCGGCGTCGCCGTCGCGGAAGCGCGCCAGCGCGAACGGGGCGTCGAGTCGGTCAGTGGTCATGGTGGTGGTTCCGTTCATCGCCATCGTCGTGCGAGTGGTGTCGTGGGCGGCCCGGCATTCACGGCGGGCCGCCCACGAAGATCTGCCTCAGCCCTGGCCGTGCTTGGCGTAGGGGTTGAACAGGGCGTCCTTGATCTCGTCGGGCACGCCCTCTTCGGTGGCCGACGGGCCGTCGGCGGCAGGGAAGGACTCGGTCATCGACATCGGCATCGCGCTGTTGCGGTAGAAGTTGTTCGACCCCTGCGACGGGCGCCAGGTGTTGGGCTCCCAGTCCGGCACGTAGTTGCGGTAGCCGCCGGTGTTCAGCTCGATGCGCAGCGACGACGGCTCGCGGTAGTAGAGGAAGTTCTGCTCGCCGATGCCGTGGATCGACGGGCCGTACTCGATCGGGTAGCCGTTCTCCATCAGCACGTCGGCGGCGATCAGCAGCTCTTCGCGGGTGTCGACCCAGAACGCGTAGTGGTTCACGCGGCCGGCGCGGCTCGAGCCGTCGAGCACGACGCCGAGGTCGTGCGACTTCTCGTTCGTGGTGAGCACCGAGAACACCGAGATGGGCGCCTCGTCGAGGATCGTCTTGGCCATGATGCGGAAGCCGAGCACCTCGCTGTACCAGGCGACGAACGCGTCGACGTCGCTCGTGGCGATCGTGACGTGGTCGAGCTGGCGCGGAGCGCCGGCGATCTTGCTGCGGCGGTTGGGGCGGTCGGGGTAGATCGATGCGTTCTCGCCCTCGCTGACGTGCACGCGCTCGACGTCCCAGTGCAGCGTGAGGGTGTGGCCCCACGGGCCGGTGAAGCGGTAGGCGCGGCCGATCGCGTGGCCGTCGAACCACTCGCCCTGGATGCCGGCGGCCTCGACGGCCTGGGCGGCCGCCTCGAGCGCCTCGGCGCTGGAGGTGCGCCACGCGGCGGTGACGAGCGAGGGCTCGTCGCCCGGAACGACGACCACGCTGTAGCGGTAGTAGTCGCCCCAGCAGCGCAGGTAGACCTTGCCGTCGATGCGGTCGACGACGGTGAGGCCGACCTGGTTCACGTAGAAGTCGACGGACGCCTCGACGTCCGGCGACGTGATCTCCACGTACGAGAGGTGAGAGAGCAGCTTGATCATCTTCGATCCTTTCAACAAGACAAGCGGGTGATCCCAAGACCACTTTCGCCTCAGACCTGCATATCCGGGAATCCCATATCGCCTATGTCGAGAATCAGCCGCATCTATGCCGGACTCTTCAGCATCCGCTCGACGAGTTCGGTGTCGGCAGCGAGCTCGTCGAGGTCGGCAGGCGCGGCTGCGGACTCCAGCGCGGCGATCGCGCGGCGCAGCGCGAGACGCTCCGGCGACTCGAACCGGATGGGCGCGATGAGGCGCCCGGCGGCACTCGCCGTGGACAGGCGCGCTGCGCGTCCCTCCACCTCGACGTCGGTGATCGCTTCGCCGAGCGCCTGCACCCGGATGCGCCCGGAACCGGGTCGCATCGTCGTCACGGAGGTCAGTGTCGCCGCGATCCCTGCGCTCGTCTCGACCAGAGCCAGACCCTCGTCGGCCGCCACGAGCGCGAGGCGCCTCGCCCGCCAGGATGCGGACCCACCCGACCGCGTCCCGCATGGCAGCGGTCAGCCGGCCGCGCGACGCCGTGGCCTCGGCCACGATGACGCGCGGCGGCATCCAGCCGGACGCAGCCCGTGCGTGCGGCGACGGCATCCCCCGCCACATCCGCGTCGCAGCAGCGGACGCTCGACGATCATCGGGATGCCGGTCGCCTCGGCGCGCTCGGCGCAGGTCGGCGGCCGGCACGAATGCGGGGTCGGCGATCACGACGGCGACAGCCCCGGCTGACGCGGCCGCCAGCAGCCGCGTCGACCCATCCCGCCGTCGCCGCGCACCACGACGATCGCGCCCGTCGGGCCTCTCGACGCGACGGGCGCTGAGCGGAAGTTCGGCGAGGGCCTCGCGGTATCGCCCGGCGGGCGCGTGGACGCCGATCATCGCGCACCCCCGATCAGCTCGGATGCGGCATCCGCCAGCGTGATCGCGTAGCGCGCATCGTCGAGCAGCTCGTCGTACTCGACCACGCTCGATCCGTCCAGCACGTCGGCGAGCGCGCGCCACTCGGCGAGATAGCCGTCGACGTCGTCGATCGGGTAGGTGGTCCGCTTGCCGGTCTCGGTTTCCACGCGCACCTCGGCGCTGCCGACGTGCACGAAGGCCGGCGGGAACGACACGATCACCACGTCGGTGTCGGTGGTGATCTCGAGGCTCCACAGCGCATCGGCGCCGTCCGGCAGCATGACGGTGGCCAGGCGCACCGGAATGCCCGAGGCCCGGTACCCCAGCACGTAGCCGATCGGCGCGACCGCACGCGCGAACACCACCCGCTCGATCGTCGGGGCGAGATCGCGCAGCATCGGCAGTTCGTGCACGGCGAGACCCGTGATCGAGCTGACGGACGACGGATGCCGCGATCTGCGGCACCGACAGGTCGGGACCGCCGCGCCCGGGAGCGGCGGCGGGCACCGACAGCTCGGTGACGACGTCGTGATACCGGCCGTTCGGCGGGAGGGCGAGGGTGACCGAGATCGCCCGCACCCGATGGCCGCCGGCGAGCAGGTGATGCTTCGCCCGGCCCCAGGCCGGATCGTAGAGATGGTTGGTGCCGACCAGCGAGCGCCGTGCCGGCCGCGCGGCACGCGTCGATCACTTCCTCGGCGTCATCGACGGTCGTCGCGAGCGGCTTCTCGCACAGGATCGCGCGCTTGCCGGCCGCGACGCTCGCGAGGATCTGGCTCGCGTGCTCGGCCGGCGGACTGCACAGGACGACGACCTCGACCCGGTCGTCGGCGAGCAGCTCGTCGATGCCGCGATGACCAGCGCGCGCACCGACGCGGCTCGCGAGGTCCTCCGCCCGTGCCGCTCCCGCCGTCGGAGACGTGCACGACCTCGAACGTCGTCGCTCAGACGCGCGAGGGTCGGCAGGTGCAGCGCGGCCACGCCCGGGCCCGCGCCGACGATTCCGACACCGTGGGGCATCGTCGCTCCTTCCTCGCGTCATGATCGCAGTTTTGCATGAAGCGTACCTAAGTTATCGAGAAACTTGACTATAGATGTCGTCAGAATGACCGGAAGATGCCCGGTCTTGTGCGAAAATCGACCATGGCCAAGGAGTCCACGCTGCGCTTCGGCGCTCAGACCGACGAAGTGACGAGCCTGCTGCGCATCGTCAACATGGTGCGCGCGGGCGACGCGTCCACCCGACCCGAGATCGGCCGGGTCACCGGGCTCGGGCGCGGCGTCGTCACGCAGCGCGTCGACCAGGCGATCGAGATGGGCTACCTCGAGGACGGCGAGTTCGGCCCGTCCTCCGGCGGTCGCGCGCCGCGCACGCTGCGCTTCCGCAGCGATCGCGGGCGCATCATCGTGTGCGCGCTCGGCGCGCTGCACATCCACGTCGGCGTCGCGATGCTCGAGGGCGACATCCTCGAGCAGACGCACCGCGCGTGGGACATCTCGCGCGGACCCGCCGAGACGCTCGACACCGCGCTCGACGATGATCGACGAGGTGCTCGCGCGGACACCCGACGTTCCGGTCTGGGGCATCTCCGTCGGCATCCCCGGGCCCGTCGACTTCGACTCGGGCCGCCCGGTCGCGCCGCCGATCATGCCGGGCTGGAACGGATTCGACATCCGCCGCCGCTTCGAGGAGCGCTACGACGCGCCCGTCTGGGTCGACAACGACGTCAACCTGCTCGCCCTGAACGAGCGCTCGCGCCGCCGCGACGAGCAGCACCTCGACCTGATCTACTGCAAGGTCGGCTCCGGCATCGGCGCCGGACTGCTCTCGCAGGGCCGCATCCACCGCGGCGCGAACGGCGCGGCCGGCGACATCGGGCACGTGCGCGTCGCCGGATCGGACGCGCTGTGCCGGTGCGGCAAGATCGGCTGCCTCGAGGCCGTCGCCGGCGGCTGGGCGCTCGTGCGCGACGCCGAGATCGCCGTCGCCGAGGGCGCGACCGGCGCTCTGGCCCAGCGCGACCCGCGACGGCGAGACGCTCACCCCCGAAGCGATCGCGCGCGCGGCCGAGAACGGCGACGCCCTCGCGATCTCGCTCGTGCAGCGGTGCGCGCGCGTGGTCGGCGAGTCGATCGCGGCCCTGGTCAACATGTTCAACCCGGGCATCGATCGTGATCGGCGGCGCCGTCGTGGGCGCCGGCGAGGTCTTCCTCGCCGAGGTGCGCCAGCGGGTGTACGAACTCTCACTCCCCCTCGCGACGCGCGATCTGAGCATCGTCCAGTCGCATGAACGACCTGCGCGAGCCGCTGCGCGGCGGCGCCGAGATGGTGCGCGAGCAGCTCTTCGACGCGACGTTCCCGCGCTGGTTCGCCGACGGCCGGCCGACGATCGCCGCGCGTGCACGGCACCGCGCTGACACTTCTTTCGTTTTTCTACTAAAGCGTGTAGGTTCTCGTCTTAAGCCGCGTTCGACGCGGTCGACGACACGAGGACGTGCCCATGACGCTGCCGCCGCTGCGCGACGATTCACTGATCTCCACCCCGACGGGTGCTGCCCTGCGCGTGTCGCTGCCGTGGATCCGCTCGCTGCCGCTGACCTCGCTGCAGGACCCGATCGTGACGATCGACGGCGTGCCGGCCGAGGACGTCGCGGTCGTGCTCGGCGACCGGCGGGTGCCGCCGGCCGAGCTGACCGAGGACGACGGCTGGTGGTTCCAGCAGGATCGGGTGACCCTCGCCGTGCCGCACGAGCTCGGCGCCGGAGCGCACGACGTCGCCGTCGAGTTCGGCCTGCGCATCCCCTACCTGCAGGTGGGTCCGGACGGCCCGCTGACCCTGCCGTTCCGCGCCGAGCAGTCGCTCGTGCTCGATGCGCCGCACGTGCCCGCCGCGGTCGCGCGAGCGGGTCGGCGCCGCTCGTGAGCGATGACGCGCTGCCCGGCGGGCTGGGTGCTCAGCGCGAGCGCGTTCAACTGGACGCCCGAGATGATCGCGGGCGACCGGGATGCCGTCGACATCGCGGTCGGCATCGTCGAGGACGGCCTGGCGGTCGAGATCGAAGCGGAGCCGGGACAGCTGTGGCGCTCGTTCCCCGGGCGGAGCGAGGCGGATGCCGCGGCCTTCGGTGAACGCCTGCGCCGCTGCCGGCGGCCGCGTCAGCATCCTCGGCGCGAGCATCGACGACTGGTCGCCGCAGGGAGCGCGCCGCACCGACGACGAGCGGTTCGCGTTCCTGCTGCCGCAGATCGAGATCGCCCAGCAGCTGGGTGCGCGCGGCCTGCGTCTGCCCATCGGGCAGGCCGGTCGTCCCCTGCTCGAGCGCGTGCTGCCGATCCTGCACGAGACCGGCCTGACGCTGTTCGAGGAGATCCAGGGTTCGCAGACCCCCGGCTCGCCGCAGGCCGGCGCCGCGATCGACCAGATCGTGGACATCGACGATCCGCACGTGCGCCTGCTCGTGGACATCTCGATGTTCATGCCCGCCGTTCCCGAGAGCTATCTCGCGCGGCTGCGAGGCCGGCGGCGTGCCGGCGGAGCTCATCGACACGCTGCGGCACCAGTGGCGCGACCCCGCCACCGTGGGCGCGATCGTCGGTCTGCTGCGGTCGGGCGGGGTGCCGGCATCCGTCCACACGCTCTACATGGACATGCTCGTGCGCTTCGGCCGCTCCGACGCGACGGTGATCGCCGACGTGCTGCCCTGGGTCGGCGCGTTCCACCTGAAGTTCTGGGACCTCGACGACGCCGACGACCGCGTGAGCGGGCCGATCCGCGACCTCGGGGCGCTGCTGCGCGGGCACGGACTTCACCGGAACCTTCTGCAGCGAGTGGGGCGGGCACGAGTGGCTCGACGACGACCCCACGACCATGACCCGAGACCACCTCGCGCTGGCCCGCCGCGCACTGAACGGAGACGACCGCATGACCGCTTCTGAACGTCCTGATCCTGTCGGGACACATGACGATCGAGCACGACAACGAGCACCGCAGCTTCCGCCAGCACAACCAGTGGCTGACGACGCTGCTCGAAGACACCGGGCGGTTCAAGGTGCGCGTCGTCGAGGACCCGCGCGGCCTCGGCGCCGAGATCATCGACAAGTACGACGTGCTGATCGTCGTCTTCGAGGGCCGCGACGGCTACTTCGACAAGGCGGTCGGGTTCGGCGCAGAGACGGATGCCGCGATCCTGCGCTTCGTGCACGACGACGGCAAGGGCATCGTGTGGTTCCACGGGTCGGCCGCGCAGGAGGACTCGTGGGGCTACCCCGAGGAGTACAACGTCATGCGCGGCGCGAAGCTGAGCGCGTACGAGACGGGCCTGCGCCCCCGGCCCTGGGGCGAGGCGCTTCTGAAGACCGCCGAGCCGCGGCATCCGATCACCGAAGGCATCAACGCCACGTGGACCGTCACGGGCGACGACATCCTCACCGGCGTGCGAGATGTACGAGGGCGCGCAGGTGCTGCTGACGACCTTCGACGACCTCGAGGCGTACGAGAACGCGCCGGTGTGGCCGATGTCGCACTATCCGGTCGTGATCCCCGAGGGCGGCATCGCGGCTCTGAACGGCATGAACACCGACCAGCCGATCGCGTGGATCAACGAGTACGGCGCGGGCCGGTCGTTCACGATCACGATCGGCCACGACATCGACACGTTCCGGCGCATCGAGTTCATCCGCATGTTCCCGCGCGGCGTCGAGTGGGCCGCGACCGGTGAGGTGGCGCTCGAGGGTCCCGACCGCCGCGGCGAGCGCCGCTTCCTCCCCTGGCCGTACTACAACCACGGGGCTGAGCGCACCGTCCATGCAGCGGCGCCGAGTGCGCGACGGACGGGTCAGCGGGGCTGCAGACCGGCCGCGCGGTAGACGTCGTCGACCACGCTCATCGTGCCGACGCCGAGCGCCGCGTCCAGCGGGCTGGGCGACCCGTCGCGCAGCGCGGCGACGACGTGCTCGAGCTGCCGCGCATAGCTGTTCTCGCCCTCGACCGCCTTCTCCTCGATGAGCACGCGATCGCCCGCGGTGACGCGCAGCACCGCGCCCCACTGCGGCACGATGACGCTCGTCGCCTCGAGGGTCGCGGCCGATCCCGGTGACCCGCAGCGACATGCTGCCCTTGTCGTCGCCGATGAACGACGAGCGGACGTGAGCCGGGATGCCGCCGGCAAGCTCGCAGCACGGCATCCGTCTGCAGGTCGACGCGCGGGTCGTCGGCGGACAGCACCGCCGTCGGCCGAGACCACCGCGGGCTCTCCCCACGCGGCGCGCATGAGATCGACGGCGTAGCACCCGACGTCCATGAACGACCCGCCGCCGAGGTCTCCGTCGAGGCGGATGTTGCCGGGCTGCACGACGAAGTGGGGGATGCTGTAGTCGAACTCCACGCGCTGCACATCGCCCGAGCACGCCCGAGGCGAGCACCTCGAGCAGCCGGCGGGTGAAGCCGTGCAGCCGGTAGTGGAATCCCACGAAGGCGCGCCGGCCCGCGGCATCCGCTGCGTCGGCGATCTCGCGCCGCGGTCGTGCCGTTCGCCGACAGCGGCTTCTCGCACAGCACGTGCTTGCCGGCCTGCAGCGCCCGCACCGCCCAGTGCGCCTGCACGGTCGAGGGCAGCGGGATGTAGACGAGGTCGATGTCCGGGTGGTTCAGGACCATCTCGTAGTCGCCGGATTCGGGCACGCCCGAGGCGATCGGCCGCGCCCGCGCGCGCTCGGGGTCGCGTGCGCCGATCGCGATCACGCGAACGCCCTCGAGCTCGCGCGCGGGCTCGACGATCGCCCGTTCGGCGATGCCCGCGGCGCCCAGGATCCCGATGCCCAGCGGCCGCTCAGTCATCGTCACGGCCGGTCAGTATGCGCGAGCGCGCATCGCGCTGGATCTCGATGATGCGGTCCTCCCAGTCGCCGGCGGGAACGTCCTCGACGAGCCCGTGCGTCTCGAGGTACTCGAACGCGTCGGCGAGCCCGTCGCGCAGCGAGACGGCCGGCCGGAACTCGGGCACGTCGCGCTGCAGCTTCGCGGCGCTGTAGAGCAGGTTCTTCGCGAAGACCCCGGGCACCATCAGAAAGCGCTTCGGGTCGAGCTCGAACAGCATCTCCGCCGAGACGCCGACCTGCTCGACGTCGCGCCCGAGCACGTCCATCGCGACGCGGTGGATGCCGGACCACTCCATCGGCTGCGGGTTGACCAGGAAGTAGGTCTGCCCGATCGTGCTGTCGCGTTCGAGCACCCCGACGAAGCCGAGCGCGGCGTCATCGACGTGCAGCAGGTGGTGAAGCGCCGTGCCCTCCCCGACGCGCAGGATCGGCCGGCCCTCGCGGATGCGGCGGATCCAGCGCGTGTCGATGCCCACCTGCCGCACGACGCGCTTGCGGCCGTACGTGGTGGAGGGCTTGACGATCGTCGCCGGAAACCCGCGATCGAAGTACGCGGCCTGATACATGCGGTCCAGCGCGACCTTGTTGTCGGCGTACGGCACCGCCGGGCGCAGGGGGTGGTCTTCGGTGATCGGAAGCCAGTCGGCGGTCTCGCCCACGGTCGTCACGGTCGAGGTCTGGATGAAGTGGCCGACATCGCGGAAGGCCTCGAGGCTCGCGGCGCCGTGCGCGGGCGTGAAGCCGATGAAGTCGATCGCCGCGTCGAAGCGCTCCCGCTGCACGGCCGGCACGAACCAGTCGAGGTCGTGCCGATCTCCCGACAGGTGACGGATGCCGTCCGGCAGCGACCCGGAGGCGCCCCGCGTGATGCACGTCACGTCATGGCCGCGCTCCTGCAGGAGCCGGACGACGCTCGTGGAGATGTTGCCGTTCCCCCGACGATGCCGACCTTCATCGGCTACTTCGTGGAGAACGCGGCGTCGAAGGCCGCGGCCGGCGGGGTGATCTCGGCGAGCTTGCGCACGAACGCGAGCGCCTCGGGCGCGCCGATCAGGCGGTCCATGCCGGCGTCCTCCCACTCGACCGACGTCGGGCCGTCGTAGCCGATCGCGTTGAGCGCGCGGAAGAGCGGCTCCCACCGCACGGCGCCGTGACCGGTCGAGACGAACGTCCACCCGCGGCGCGGGTCGGCCCACGGCCGGTGCGAGCCGAGCACGCCGTTGCGGCCGTCGAGGTTGGTGATCGACTCCTTCACGTGCACGTGGAAGATGTGCTCGGCGAAGTCGAGCACGAACGCGACGTAGTCCAGCTGCTGCCAGACGAAGTGCGACGGGTCGAAGTTGAACCCGAAGCTCTTGCGGTGCCCGATCGCGTCGAGGGTGTCCTTCGCGGTCCAGTAGTCGTACGCGATCTCGGACGGGTGCACCTCGAGCGCGAACCGCACACCGACCTCTTCGAACACGTCGAGGATCGGGTTCCAGCGGTCGGCGAAGTCCTGGTAGCCGCGCGCGATGAACTCGTCGGATGCCGGCGGGAACATCGCGACGGCCTTCCAGATCGACGATCCCGTGAAGCCGTTGACCGTCTTCACGCCGAGCTTCGCGGCGAATGCGGGCGGTGTTCTTCAGGTCTTCCGCGGCGCGCTGCCGCACGCCTTCGGGGTCGCCGTCGCCCCACACGCGATCCGACAGGATGTCGCGGTGCCGCTCGTCGATCGGGTCGTCGCAGACGGCCTGACCGGTGAGGTGGTTCGAGATCGCGTAGACCTTCAGCCCGTTGCGCTCGAGGATGTCGAGGCGGCTCTGCACGTACTCGGCGTCGTCCCAGCGGGAGACGTCGAGGTGGTCGCCCCAGCAGGCGATCTCGAGGCCGTCGTAGCCCCACTCGCCGGCGAGCCGGGCCACTTCTTCGAACGGCAGGTCGGCCCACTGGCCGGTGAACAGGGTGATCGGACGCGCCATTGCTTCTTCCTTCGGGTGGGTACTTCAGAGGGGTGGGGTGCTTCAGACGGGTGCCGGAACGTCCGCGGCGATGCGGACCCAGGCGGATTCGTTCTCGCTCGAGCGCTCCACGGCGTCGAGCACGCGCTGCACCGAGAGGCCCTCGGCGAACGACGGGATGCGGGTCGGTGCCCTCGGCGATCGCGGTCACCAGATCGACGACCTGGTGACTGAAGCCGTGCTCGTAGCCGAGCATGTGGCCGGCCGGCCACCACGCGGCGACGTAGGGATGCTGCGCCTCGGTGACGAGGATCTTCGTGAAGCCCTGCCGGTCGCCGGGGGCCGTGCGGTCGTAGAACTGCAGGCTGTTGAGGTCTTCGAGATCGAACGCGAGCGCGCCCTTGTCGCCCGAGACCTCGATCGTCAGGGCGTTCTTGCGCCCCGTCGCGAAGCGGGTCGCCTCGAAGGAGACCAGAGCGCCGTTCGCGAGGCGACCGGTGAAGATCGCGACGTCGTCGACGGTGACCTCGCCGAAGCCCTCGGCCGCCGTGCCGGACAGGCCGGAGCCCGAGCCGAGCAGCGGCCGCTCCTTCACGATCGTCTCGATCGTCCCGGCCACCGCGTCGACGGTCTGACCGGTCACGAACTGCGTCATGTCGATGATGTGCGCACCGATGTCGCCGAGCGCGCCCGACCCTGCGTGCTCCTTCTGCAGCCGCCACGCGAGGGGCATCGCGGGGTCGACGAGCCAGTCCTGGCGGTACGCGGCGCGCACCTGCTGCACCGTGCCGACGACTCCCTCGGCGATCAGGTCGCGCAGGAAGGTCACGGCCGGGACGCGCCGGTAGGTGAAGCCGACCATCGAGCGCACGCCGCGCGCGGCGGCACGGGCAGCGGCATCCGCCATCGCCTCGGCCTCGGCGACGGTGTTGGCCAGCGGCTTCTCGACCAGGACGTGCTTGCCGGCCTCGAGCGCGGCGATCGCGATCTCGGCGTGCGAGTCGCCCGGCGTGACGATGTCGACGATGTCGATGTCGTCGCGCGCGATCACCTCGCGCCAGTCGGTCGCCGACTCGGCCCAGCCCCACTTCTCGGCGGCCGCGGCGACGGCATCCGCGTTGCGTCCGACGATGACGGCCATCTCGACTGCCCGCAGGCAGGTCGAACATGCGCGGCGCCTGACGCCACCCGACCGAATGGGTGGCCCCCATGAAGCCGTAGCCGATCATCGCGACGCGCAGCGGCGCCCGCCCGGTCATGCCAGGACGACCTCGCGCTCGACCGGCACGCGGTTGGTGACGTAGCGACCGGGGCCGCCGTCGACACCGGGCATGATCTGCATGTACAGCAGGCGCATCGTCAGGACGACCTCGATCGTGAGCTTCTCGCCCGCTGCCGGAGCGTGATCGAGCGGGATCACGATCTCGGGCTTGTCGGCGACGAACCACAGCGTGTCCCACTGCTCGGGCAGCTCTTCGATGCGGTAGCTGCGTGCCGTTCAGCTCGAACCGCAGGTCGTCCTTCGGGACCTCGACGCCGTTGACGGATGCCGCGACGTCGTCGACGGCCGACAGCCAGAGGCTGCGGTACCACGGAAGCTGCACCGCGACGGCGATCGCGTCGTCGCGGCGGTGGACGTCTTCGTCGGAGAAGAGGGAGTTGTGGGTGGCCATGGTGGGCTCCTGGTTCAGGCGGTGGATCAGTGGAAGGTGTCGGTGAACGTGTCGTGCGGCACCGGGGGCACCGGCTCGAGCTTCTGGACGGTCGAGGGGCTGTACGGGTGGTTCTTCGACGGCACCGGCTGGTCGGCCGGCGGCATGAAGACCGGCTTGCCGTCGTCGCCGAAGTACATGAGGTCGAGGTCGAACGCGCCCTGGTTCTTCAGGCCGAAGCTGATCCAGTTCTCCTCGAACGGAGCGCGGGCCAGCTCGTAGCAGCGGAACTTCCAGATCTTCCACTCGCCGTCCTGCTTGAGGAAGTCGATCGCGTACTTGCACCAGACCCAGTGCGCCCAGACCTTCTTGCCCAGCACTTCGCCGGGCGAGTACATGTCGGGGAACTCCTTGGCGACCTCGGGGTCGGTCAGGCCCGACTCGGTGCCGGCCATGAGCCAGACGCCCTTGGCCGTCTTGCCGTCGGCGGCGACCTCGATCACCGGGGTCGTGGTCGCGTGCAGGATGAGCTTGCCCTCGGGCGAGGGCCGGCCCTGGTGGTAGCGGATGACGCTGTCGTACTCGGTGTACTCCCCCGCGTTCGTGTACCGGGCACGGATGCCCTCCGTGCCCCGCTTCACCCAGAGCGGAATGATCTGCTCGTCCTGGAACGCGTTGTGCAGGTACATGTACCGGTTGAACACGTTCTCGACCGCGCCGCGGTCCTGGGCGAGCTGCGCCAGCTGGCGGACGGCGACGACCTCCTCACGCAGGCCGGCGAGCTCGGACTGCAGTTCGGCGACGGATGCCGGTGCGATCGCGTCAGACACTCGCGTTCTCCTTCGCGCGACGGTGTCTTCGATCGCGCGGCGCATGAGCGCGTGCTGCTTCTTGACCAGGTCGATCGGGTCGGACTCGCCGAGGTCGGAGAACGCGTGGCCCTCCCACTCGCTGGAGAGGTAGCCCTGGTAGCCGCCCTCGACGAACTGCTTCACGATGCGCGGGATGTCCATCGCCGGCTCGTCGCCGTTCTCGTTGATGTCGTAGAACTTCGCGTGCACGTGGAACATCTGCGGCATGATGTCGAGCCACTCCTCCGGCGGCACCAGTCCGTGCATGTTGAACGCGAGGCGCGTGAACGGGCCGAAGCGCAGCGGAGTCGACGCCCTCGCGAGATGAGGAAGTCCTCGAACTTCTGGTTGCGCACGTACATCGGCGTCGGCTCGTGCCAGATCTCGTCCATGACCGGGAAGTACTTCTCGTCCATCCCCATCTGACTGAGCGTGCGCAGCAGCGTCGGCGAGAGCGAGTGCATCGTCGAGGAGAAGTCGGCGGTGAAGCCGAGGCGGTCGGACTGCAGCTCGTCGTACATCTCGCGCATCTGCAGCACCTGCGGGTCGTTCGGACCCGACGGCGCGTGGATCTCGTAGCCGAGCTTCTGGTCGTACTTCTCCGCGAGCGGCAGGAGGCTGCGCAGCAGCTCCTTGCCGTGCGAGCGGATCACGACCTTCTTGAAGCCGAGGGTGTGCGCGGTCTTCAGCTGCCGCGCGAGGAAGTCGTGCTCCTCGTCGGGCGTCATGTCGCGCTCCTTGCGGCGCCCCATGTCGAGGTTCGTGCCGACCGCGCTGGGCTCGAGGCCGTAGCGGTCCATGCTGTCGCGCCAGATCTTGACGAACTCGTCGTCGACGTCGGGGTAGGTGCGCAGCATCTGGGCGATGTTGAACTCGATGCCCGGGCCGAGGCCGTGGTCGGCCGCCGCCTTGATGAGGGTCTCGGGCGTGTAGAGGCCCGCCGCGAACTCCGAGGTGAGCGAATAGAGGGTGATTCCGAGCTTGATGCCCGTGCCGGCGATGCCGTTGTCGTCAGTCATTTCTGTGTTCCCTGAAGTCGTGGGTGGGTCAGCCGTGAACGGGCTGGGCCAGGTGGGTGTGCAGGCTGTTGCGCGCCTCGGCGGCATCCGTGATCATGCGTGAGCCGGCGTCGGCCGCGGCGGAGCGCTGCACCGCCTGCTCGCCGGCGATGATCTCGAACGGGCTCTGCCAGTAGTTCCAGTGCCAGCCTTCGTATTCGCTCGAGATCGCGCCCGAGTAGCCGTTCTCGACCAGCAGACGGATGAGGTCGCGCACCGGCACGGACGGCTCTTCGCCGTTCTCGTCGATGCCGAAGAACTTGCCGTGCACGTGGCGGATCCACGGCATGATCTCGAGCCAGTCATCCACCCGCGCGGGGCCGAACAGGCCGGTGCCGTTGATGCCGAAGTCGATGCCCAGGTCGGGGCGGCCGTTCTGCGCCGCGAGACCGATGAACGATCCGAAGCGCTGGCCGTGCACGGCCTGATCGGCCGGCGGACCCTGCTCGTAGTAGGTGTTCCAGAGGTCGACGACCTTGCCGAGCAGCTCTTCCGACGCGCCGCGGCGGCGGTACGCCTCGATGAGCGACGGCGCGAAGCCGCTGACGGTCGCGCCCCAGTCCATCGTGAACCCGAGGAACGGCGAGCCGACCTTCTCGTACCGGTCGCGCAGCGCGAGGATGCGCGGGTGCGAGGCGTACTGGTCGGCGTGCACCTCGAGGGCGAGGGTGACCCCGTGCGCCTCGGCGATCGGCGCGAGCGCCTCCATCGAGTCGGGCGTGATCGAGATCTGCACGCGCGCGATCGGGAAGCCGAGCTTGGCGGCCGCCTTGATCTGCAGCGTCATGTAGTCGATCAGCTCGTCCTGCGTGAGCAGGCGATCGCGGTGGATGCCGATGTCGGCGTTCACCGCGAGCGACGTGGTCACGAGCCCCACCTCTTCGACGAGGTCGCGGAACCAGCCGGCGTAGGAGTCCTCGATCTCGGGGAACCCGCGGAAGCTGGAGAAGCCGATGATCTCCAGGCCCGGGCCGTAGCCCTCGGCGGCGACCTTGCGGATCAGCTGCTCGAGGTCGTACTCGCGCCCGTGGAACGCGCGGGTGAAGCTGTAGAGCGTGACGCCCTGGATGGGGGTTCCGAGGCGTCATGCTGCGACCGCCTTCATTGTCTTGGTGTCGTGCTCTTCGATGTGCAGCGTCTCGGTGTCGGAGATGATGATGTACGGGATGTAGAGCGTGAGGTCGACGCGCACCTCGTGCTCGCCCTCGGTCGTGACCGGCACCTCGCCCGACAGCACGGCGGAGTCGGTCGGGAACCACCACTCGCTCGTCTCGTCGACGAGCTCGTCGAAGCTGAACTCACGGCCGTTCATGTTCCAGCGCAGCGACTCGGCCGGAGCCTCCACGCCGTCGACGGTGAGCTTCGCGCCGGCGATGCAGGATCCGGGCAGCGCGCGGTACCACGGCAGACGGACTTCGACCGCGGCGCGCGGGCCGTCGGTCGTGAGCGTTCCCTGCTCGATGATGCGATCGGGGATCACGAGAACCTCCTGGTTCTGGGCCGACGCGGTCGGCCGGACATCTTTGTCATTGTTTCTACATTCTAATGTCTGAATCAGACAGAAGCAAGCTCGGCGGCGATCATGCCGCGCTCCCCGCACCGCGAGCGCGACGCTGGTGAGCGTCGGGATTGCACGCGGTGGCCGTCGGGATGACGCCGTTGCCGGCGACGAACAGCGCCGGGTGCTCCCCACACCTCGCTGTCGGGCGAGCACACGCTCTCACCGTCGTCCTGCCGCGCCCATGCGCGTCGTGCCCTGGTAGTGCAGCGAGGCGCCGAGCGGCATCATGAACGGGCGGTCGTCGAGGGGCTCGCCGATCGCCTTGCCGAGGCGCACGATCTCGGCCTTCGCCGCGATCGATCACCTCGTGGTCGCGTGCGCTGAGCGTGTAGTGCACCGTCATGCGCCGGCATCCCGTAGCCGTCGACCTCCTGGTCGGAGAACTCGACGCGGTCTGAGGCCTGCAGGTCCTTCGCGCAGAACAGACCGAGCCCCACGATCGATCCGGGCGCCGCCGGGTCGTCGTCGGCGAGCTTCACCGGCGAGGCATCGAGCTGCATGACCTGACCGTGGAAGGGCATGTCGTCGGTGAAGGGCACCCACGTCACTCCGCTGTACTCGCTCAGGCCGGTCTGCGCGCCGCCGTCGGCGTCCTCCGCCGGGGCGAAGTCGCGGATGCGCACCGCGAAGACGATCTGCGCCTGGTCGTTGAGGTACCGTCCGAGAGCGTCGGGACGGATGCCGGAGGCCCAGAGCAGCTGCGGCGTGCGCAGCGCGTCGGCCGCGACGACGACGAAGCGCGCGCGCACCTCGTGGCTCTCGCCCGTGCGCAGATCGGTCGACCACGACACCCGCCGCGCGCCCGTCCTCGACGAGCACGCGCGTGACGAGGGACTCGTCGAAGAGGCGCGAAGTTGCGGGTTGACGCGGGTCTGCTCGCCGAGCACGACGTCCGAGCCCGACCAGACCAGGCGCCCGTCATCACGACGGTGCACGGCGAGCGGCATCCGCTGCACGCGCTCGTGCGCGTCCCGTCCGTCGTCCGCGGCCGCGGCCAGCCGGCCGCGCACGAGGCGGCGCATGCGGCGACGCGTCGAACGCGTCGGTGGTCACTCCGAGCAGTCGCTCGCCCTCGGACAGGAGCTCGTCGAGCTCGCCGTTCGTCGTCGAGGAAGGCGATGCGCTCGCTGTCGTTCGGGCCGCGGGCACGCGCCGGTCCAGTGCGCGGCCATGCCGCCGACGTTGCTCGACAACGCGGCGACCGGCAGGCCGTCCTCGCCCTCGACCTGGTAGCCGCGACTCGAGGAGGAACGTGCCCGGTCGTGCCCGGCGCTGCGCGGTCTTGACGATGCCGCCGACGCGATCGCCGCTCTCGCTGCGCGTCCGGTCCCTCCGAACGCAGCTGCGCGCTGGCGCGCTCGTCGGGATCGGCGATGTTCTTCACGTGCGCGCCCGGCGGGTCGGAGACGGTCGGACCGACCTCGAACATCGCGATCGTCGCGCTCGGGCGCGTCGCTCGCTCAGGATGCGCGCGTAGGTGGCACCGGCCGGACCGCTGCCGACGATCGCGACGTCGACAGCTGCCGGGTAGCGGCCGCTCATGCCTGTGCCGCGAGCGTCTCGGATGTACCGCACCGACTCCGCCGATGCGGTCTGCGGGTAGTACTCGAGACCGATCGGTCCGTCGTAGCCCGACGCCGCGCAGCGTCGCGAGCGTCGCCGGCCAGTCGAGCGCACCGGTGCCGGGCTCGCCGCGGCCGGGGGCGTCGGCGAGCTGGACGTACTTCACGATCGATCCGGCGTTCGCGAGCTCCGCCGCCATGTCTTCGCCCTCGACGGCCGAGTGGTAGATGTCGTAGAGCACGCCGAAGAACGGCGAGTCGACGCCGCGGGCGACGTAGACGCCTTCGGCCGTGCGGTCCAGGAGCGAACCGGGGTGGTCGACGCGCACGTTGACCGGCTCGAGCACGAGCGTGATGCCCGATCCGTCGATCTGCGCGATCGCCTTCTGGTAGATCTCGATGAGCTTGTCGAGCTGCACCTGGCGCTTCCAGCCGCCGAAACCGGTGCCGCTGCCGACGACGATGCGCGGGCGTGCCGAGGACCTGCGCGATCTCGACGCCCTCGTCGAGCTTGCGGTAGAACTCCGAGTGATCCCACGGCGGGATCATGAACTGCGTGCGCGGCTCGGACAGCTGCGCCGTCAGCTGGGTGCCGGTCTCTTCGAGCGCGGCCTTGAGCGCGGGCAGGTCCTTCGGCGTCGACGGGCGCGTCGACGCCGGTCGGTCCCCACATCTCGACGGCGTCGAATCCGCGGCTGCCGCGGCCGCGCGCACGCGGTCGTGGTAGTCGCCGGCCTCGGTGAAGAGGAGTTCGATGTTGGGTGCGAGCTGGTAGGTCATGGACGGGTCTTCCTGATCGATGTGAGGTGGATCGTCTGGATCAGGCGGCATCGCTTCGACGAATGATGGGTGCCGCCGGAATAGATCGGCTGGATAAGATGGGCGGCACACCCGACGTCGGACGAAGGATCACATCGCCGTGGCCGATCACCCGCTCCTGTCCCGTCTCGACCTGAATCTGCTGGTCGCGCTGGACGCACTGCTCACCGAGCGCAGCGTCACGCGCGCCGCCGAGCGCCTGCACCTGAGCCAGCCGGCGCTGAGCGCGTCGCTGGCGCGGCTGCGCAATCACTTCAACGACCCGATCCTGGCGCGGCGCGGCAACGCGTACGAGCTCACGCCGCTCGCGCTGCGCCTCACCGAGCACACCACGATCGCGCTGGATGCCGCGCGCCGGGTCTTCGAGAGCCAGGCGACCTGGACGCCGCACGAGTCGACGCGCGAGTTCTCGATCTACGGCTCGGACTACGGCTTCGCGACGATCGGCGCCGCCGTCTCGCGCGTGGCGGCGCGCACCGCGCCGGGCGTGCGCTTCCGCTTCATGCTGCACAACACGCCCGATCGTCGATGACGCCGCCAACAGCCTGCGCTCGGTCGACGCGATGGTCATCCCGCACGGCTATCATCACCGACCTCCCCTACGAGGACCTGTGGCGCGACCGCTGGGTCGTCGTCGCCGACGAGTCCAACGCGCTCGTCGCCGACGGCCTGAGCATGGAGATCCTCGCCCAGTGCCCGTGGGTCTTCACGTACCGCTCGCGTTCGGCCTTCACCTCGGCCGGGCGCCAGCTGCAGATGCTCGGGCTCGAGCCCGTCGTCGACGTGGTCGTCGAGAGCTTCCTCGCGCTCGGGCACTTCATCGTCGGCACGAATCGGCTCGGTCTGGTGCAGGCGGCGCTCGCCCCCGAAGTCGCCCGACTCGGCGGCATCCGCATCCTCGAACCGCCCTTCGACGCGACGCCCACCGCGAACGCGCTGTGGTGGCATCCCGTCCACGACCGCGATCCCGAGCACGCGTGGATGCGCTCGATCTTCGTCGAGGCGGCCCGCGAGGTTCAGTCCGAGCGTCGCCGCGGGTGACCGCTACGTCGAGCCGATCGAGCTCCGCGGACGGCCGCGCTCAGCCCTTGAGTCCACCGGCGAAGCCCTGGATGAAGCGCTTCTGCGCGAACATGTAGAACGCCAGGATCGGGATCATCGAGATGATCACGACCGCGAAGATCTTGTTCCAGGCCGACACCAGCCCGCCGACGTACGTGTACATCGCGACCGGCAGGGTCTGCGTCGTCGAGCCGCCGAGGAAGATCAGCGAGTTGAAGAAGTCGTTCCAGACGATCAGGCCGGCGAGGATCGCGACGGTTCCGGTCGCCGGTGCCATGAGCGGCAGCACCACGCGGAAGAACGCCTGGGTCGGCGAGGCGCCGTCGATGACCGCCGCCTCTTCGTACTCGGTCGAGAGTCCTCGGAAGAAGCTCGCGTAGAGGAAGACCGACAGCGGCAGCAGGATGCCGATCCACAGCAGGATCATGCCGATCGCGTTGCCGGTCAGACCGACGCTGCGTGCGCCGATGTAGAGCGGCACGGTGCCGAGCTGCGCGGGCAGGATGATCGCGATCAGCACGAGGTAGTACGTCAACGTGGTCCACCGGCGCGTGCGACGGGCGATGACGTACGCGGCGACCGAGCCGAGCAGCACGAGCCCGAAGATCGCGCCGGCGGTGATGATGACGCTGTTGAGGATGCTCATCGGGATGCTGTTGCGCCCGGTCGTGGTCAGCACCTCGATGAACGCGCTGAAGTCGACGGAGGTCGGCGGGGCGACCGCGCTGGTGGTCAGCGCCTCCTGGTCGGACTTCAGCGAGGTGACGATCAGGATGTAGAACGGCAGCAGCCCGAGCAGGGTGATGACCCAGACGAGGACTTCGCGGACCGCGGTGGCTTTCGTGTAGCGGAACATGGTTCAGGCCCTTCCGGCGTTCGCGGTCGCGGGTGACGTACTGCTGGAGGATGGCGAAGGCCAGGATGATCACGGTCAGCACGAGCGCGAGCGCCGAGCCGAAGCCGAACTGGCCGAGCGCGAACGCCTGCTTGTAGACCTCGGTCGCGAGTGTTTCGGTCGCGCCGGCCGGCCCTCCGCCGGTGAGCGCGAGGATCTGGTCGAAGATGCGCAGACCCTGGATGATGCCGAGGGTGGTCGCGATCGCGATCGACGGGCGGATCGCGGGGACGATGACGTGCCAGAACCGGCCCCAGATGCCGGCGCCGTCCAGCGCTGCGGCCTCTTCGACTTCGACGGGCACGGAGGCGAGGCCGGCGAGGTAGATGACCATCACGAAGCCGGTCTGCTGCCAGACCACCGTGATGAGGATCGCCCAGATCGACCACGTCGGGTCGGCGAGCCACACCTTCTGCAGCTCCTCCAGCCCGAGCAGCCCGAGCAGGCCGTTGAGCGGCCCGTTGAACTGGAAGATGAACTTCCAGACGTAGGCGACCGCGAGCGGGCTGAGCACCACCGGCATGAAGAGCAGGGTGCGCAGGATGTAGCGGGTCTTCAGCATCCGGTTGATCGCGAGTGCGAACAGCAGCCCGAAGACGTTGGTGAGGATCACCGAGCCGAAGGCGAGGAACAGGGTGTTCCACACCGCGCCCAGCAGCTGCGGATCGTTGAAGATGCGGACGAAGTTGTCGACGCCGATGAACTCCCAGTCGCCCAGACCGGTCCAGTTCGTGAAGGCGAAGAATCCGCCGGTGAGGGTGGCGACGTAGTGCACGCCGATCACCAGCACCACGGCCGGCAGCGCCCACCACCAGTGGCCGTAGCTGATCAGCGGCTTGCGGCGGCCGGGCGGGGCGCGGCGTGCGGCGGGCCCGAGGGGGCACGGTGAGGGTGCGAGTGCTGTTCTCGTCGATCGTCACTGTCATCTGCTCTCTGACCTCGTCGTCATGCGCCCCGGCTTGCAAGGAGCGCCCTTCGATCCACTATCACACGCTTGCGTCGAAATGACACATTAGTTGTAGCGATATCCGCTATAAGTCGGGCCGCGGTCCACGACATCGCAGAGGACCTTATGCGGTGTCAGGATGCATGCTTGTGAGCACCAGCGACGACGACGTCTCCGGGATCGATCCGACCCCCTCTGGACCGCCTTCGTCGACCCTCCCGATGCCGCGCGCCCGCGCGCGTGGTGGCACTGGATGGACGGCAACATCGATCCCGCCGGCATCGTGCGCGACCTGCACTGGCTGCACGGCGTCGGCATCCGCGGGGTCCAGCTGTTCGACGGCGGAATGGGCGTGCCGCTCGTCGTGCCCGAGGCGGTCAGGCCCGGCTCTGCGGCATGGACGGAAGCGATCGACACGGCCGTCCGCACGTGCGATGAGCTCGGACTCGAGCTCGCCGTGGCCACCTCGTCGGGCTGGAGCGCCGCCGGCGGCCCGTGGGTCGCACCCGAAGACGCGATGAAGAAGGTGGTGTGGTCCGAGACCGTCGTCGACGGCGGCGGATCGGTGGAGATCGATCTGCCTCCTCTCCCGGCGGTCGCTGGCCTCTACCAGGACAGTCCGCGCGAGGGCGGCGGCGGAAGCCCTCGACTTCGCGACCGACTGGGTCGTGCTCGCGATGCCGCACCGTGCCGGCGGCGAGCCGCTGCGGCCCCGTGAGGTGGCGGCATCCGTCCCGATGGACAGACAGCGACCGCCTCTGGACGGCTCGTTCAGGGAGGCGGTCACCCTGCCGCGCGACCCCGACGCGTGGTCGCAGACCTGGATCGAGCAGCGGTTCGACGATCCGGTCACGGTGCGCTCGGTCGTCGTCGGGCTTCCCGGGCCGCGCGGTTTCGGCGCCGCACCCGCGGCAGAGGCCGTCCTGCAGGTCAGCGACGACGGCACGGAGTATCGCGACGTCGTGCGGCTGTATGCCACGGCGGTGCCCGCCCGCACGGCCGCTTTCGCAGCCGGTGACCGGTCGGCGCTTCCGGCTGGTGCTCTCAGGCGGCAGCGCCGCGGATGCACTGCCGCCCACCGTCTCCGGCGTTCGGCTCCCTCCGGTTCTGCGGCGCGCGCACGAGTTCCTCGTCTCCGAGTTCGCGCTGCGCACCGATGCGCGCGTGCACCACGCGGAGGTGAAGGCCGGCTTCGGCGTCGCGCCCGACTACTACGCGATCGACGGCGAGCAGGATGCCGGCGCGCTGGCGTCCGACGACGTGATCGATCTGACCGCACACGTAGAGGACGGAGCACTGCGATGGGAGGCACCGCCCGGTCGCTGGCTGATCCTGCGGCTCGGCGCGTCGCTCACCGGACAGACCAACGGCCCGGCGCCGCGCGACTCGACCGGTCTCGAGGTCGACAAGCTCGACGGCGCTCGCGTGGCTGCCTACCTCGCGACCCACCTCTGCCCGCTTCGGCGGGACGGATGCCGCACCCGCGCGCTTCGCCGCGCTGCTCAGCGACAGCATCGAAGCGGGTCCGCAGAACTGGACCGACGACATCCGCGAGCAGTTCACACGTCGCCGAGGCTACGACCCCCTCCCCTGGCTTGCGACGCTGACCGGTCGGCTCGTCGGTGACGCGGCGTATTCGGATCGCTTTCTGTTCGACTACCGTCGCACGCTCGCCGAACTGCTCGCCGAGCAGTACTACGGCACGCTCGGCGCTGAGGCCCGCCGACGCGGGATGACCTATTACGCCGAGGCGCTCGAGGATGGACGGCCATCGCTCGGTGACGACCTCGCGATGCGCGCGGCGGCCGACGTGCCGATGGGCGCGATGTGGACGTTCTCGGCCGAGGGCGGGCCGCGGCCGACGTACGTCGCCGACCTGAAGGGCGCGGCCTCTGTCGCCCACGTTCACGGCAAGAGCAGGGTCGGCAGCGAGGCGTTCACCTCGTTCGACAATCCCTGGTCGTGGACGCCGCGCACCCTCAAGCACATCGCCGACCTGCAGCTCTCGCTGGGAGTGACGAGGTTCTGCATCCACACCTCCCCGCACCAGCCCCTCGCCGCGCCGCCGCCCGGCATCGCGCTCGCACCGTTCCTCGGGCAGTCGTTCACGGCGAACGAGACCTGGGCCGGGATGGCGCGGCCGTGGATCGACTACCTCGCCCGGTGCAGCGCGATGCTCAGCGCCGGGCGCCCCGCTGTCGACATCGCGGTCTTCGTCGGCGAGGAGGCTCCCGTGACCGGGCTGTTCGACGCGGCGCTCGACCTCGGCGTGCCGGACGGCTTCGACTTCGACTACGTCGGCCCCGACGCGCTGGCGAGCATCCTGCGCGTCGAGAACCGGATGCTCGTCTCGGACGGCGCGACCTACCGCCTGCTGCACCTCGCCGGGTCGTCACGACGCATGACTCTCGCCGCGCTCGCCGCGGTGGAGAGGCTCGTGGATGCCGGAGCGACGGTGGTCGGCATCCGTCCGGAGTCCTCGCCCTCGCTCGCCGATGACCCGGACGACTTCCGCGCGGCGTGCGACCGTCTCTGGGGCGCCGGTCGGGTGGTCGAGGAGCAGCTGGCGGTGGCGATCGCGGCCCTCGGGTTGCGACCGCGCCTCACCATCGAAGGCGGCGAAGTGCGGCGCATCTCACGGATCGTCGACGGCATGCTCCTGACCTTCGTGGCGAATCCGACCGACGCCGAAGTGCGGCTGCGCCTCACTCCTGCCCAGCCCGGGCCGCTGCAGTCGTGGGATCCGGTGCGGCTGAAGCGGCGGGAGCTGCAACGGGCGGATGCGGCGTCGACGTTCGAGCTCACCCTCACGCCCTTCGAATCGGCGTTCGTACTGCCCGGCCAGGCGCCGACCGCGCCCGAGCCCCGCGCGCACCTTCCTCTGACGGGACGATGGCGCGTCACCATCCCGGGCGGCGAGCAGCTGACGATGTCGCCCGACCCGGCGCTGTGGACGGATGCCGGAGCGCTCGAGCGCGGCTTCTCGGGGACGGCGGTCTACCGCCACGACTTCACTGTCCCCGAGGAGTACGTGGACGGCGGAGCGCTGCTGAAGCTGGGCGTGGTGCGCGACATCGCTCGGATCGTGCTCAACGGCACGGATTGCGGCATCGTCTGGACGGCACCCTTCGAGATCGACGTGTCCTCGGCGGCACGCGCAGGGGTCAACCGTCTGGAGGTGCACGTCGCCACCCCTTGGCGCAACCGACTGATCGCCGAGGCGGCTCGTCCCACCGGGCAGATCTTCGCGCCGATGACCGAGGTGTTCGAGCCGTCCGCCGCTCCGCTGCCGGCGGGGCTCGCAGGAGGCTGCGAGCTGCACCTGCGGCTCTGACGCAGGTCAGCGGCGGATCAGTCACCCTATTGCCGCACATAAGCGACTGTTATGTCGGAATGATGCAAATGGTGTCACAGTGGACATGCGGCTCCCGAAGCCGAGCCAGCTGCACCCGCTGGCGACAATGACGTCACGAAAGGTTCGACATGTCACAGCTCTCCACCAACCGGCACATCCGGTGGGCGCTCCTCGCGCTCCCCGTCGCCGGTGTCCTGGTCCTCGCCGGCTGTTCCGGCTCCGCCGACGACGGCGGCGGCAGCTCCGAAGCGCCCGCCGAAGGCGTCGGCTTCTCGATCATGGTCGCCGCAGGCCAACGACGCCGACGACTACTACGCGAAGATGGCCGAGTTGTACACCGAGGAGACCGGCATCGCGATCGAGATGATCACGTACCCCTCCGACGCCTACAACACGCAGGTCACGACGCAGCTGCAGGCCGGCAACGCGGCGGACATGATGATCCTCGCGCCCGGCACCGGCCAGGCGATCTCGGTCGTCACGATCGCCGAAGCGGGCTTCCTCGAGCCGCTCGACGAGACGTCGGCGGCGGTCATCCCCGAAGGCACCGAGGGCCTCTACGAGGTCGACGGCGAGATCTTCGGCCAGCCCACCGCGCTCGCGCCGGTCGGCCTGATCTACAACGGCGCCGGTGGCGAAGAAGTCGGTATCGAGGCCTACCCCGAGACGTTCGACGAGCTGCTCGAGGCGTGCACCACGGCGCGCGACGGCGGCAAGACCTTCACGGTGCTCGCCGGTGGCGTCCCGTTCAACACGGGCCTGTTCTCCATGCTCGTCTCGGCGACCCGCGTCTACGAGGCTGACCCCGACTGGAACGAGCAGCGCGCCGCAGGCGACGTGACGTTCGTCGGCAGCGCCTGGGAAGACGTCCTCAACGACATCATCACGCTGAACGACAGCGGCTGCTTCCAGGACGGCGTCGAGGGCGGCACGTTCGACACGATCACCCAGAACATCGGTTCGGGCACGTCGCTCACCGCTGCTGTTCCGGGTTCCGCCGCGATCTCGATCGGCGCAGGCACGGGTCTGGACCTCACCGTCCAGGCGTTCCCGCCGGCAGATGGACAGGAGCGCGTACACGCTGGCCTCGGCCAACTACGCCTGGTCGATCAACGCCTCGTCCGACGATGACGTGAAGGCGTCCGCACAGGCCTTCCTCGACTGGGTCGCCGAGCCCGAGCAGGCTCAGACGTTCGCCGACCTCTCCGGCTTCGTGCCGATCTCGGGAGCGACGCCGGACAACGTCAACGCCGTCTACGAGCCGATCGGCGAGCTGCTGGAGACCGGCGCCTTCGTCGGCCTGCCCAACGCGACGTGGCCGAACCCGGCCGTGTACGACACCCTCGGTGTCGGCGTGCAGGGCCTGCTGACCGGTCAGAAGACCGTCGACCAGGTTCTCGAGGAGATGGACGCCGCCTGGGGCGAGTAGATCCGCGATAGACACGGTGGCCGCTCGGGGATCCCCCCGGGCGGCCACCGTCATGTGACTCACGAAGGACCATGATGACCACTCCCGACCTCGCTGAACTTCTGGCCCGGATGACCTGGGCCGAGAAACTCGCGCCAGCTGCAGATCCTCTGGCGCCGCGACGAAGATGACGCGCTCGCCCTCGCGCGCGGCGGGATCGGAGCTCTGTTCTGGCCCCAGAGCGCCGAGCGGACGAACGCCCTGCAGCGCGCGGCCGTCGAAGAGACCGCGCACGGCATTCCGCTGCTCATCGGGCTCGACGTCATCCACGGCCAGTTCACGATCTTCCCGACTCCGCTCGCGCAGGCGGCGAGCTTCGACGTCGCCGTTGCCGAGGCGGACGCGCGGGTGTCGGCCGCCGAGGCGCGGTCGGGCGGGGTGAACTGGACGTTCTCGCCGATGGTCGACGTCACCCGCGACCCCCGCTGGGGCCGTGTCGTCGAAGGCTTCGGCGAGGACTCGTTCCTCGCCGCCGCGTTCGGCGCCGCCAAGGTGCGGGCGTATCAGGGCGATGACCTCGCCGCGGCCGACGCGATCGCCGCGTGCCTGAAGCACTTCGTCGCGTACGGCGCGGCCGAGGCAGGCCGCGACTACAACACGACCGACCTCTCGCAGCGCCGGCTGCGCGAGACGTACCTCGAACCCTTCCGCGTCGGCGTCGCTGCGGGAGCGGCATCCGTCATGGCCGCCTTCAACTCGCTGAACGGCACGCCGATGCACGCGCACCGGCGCCTGCTGACCGACGTGCTCACCGGCGAGTACGGCTTCGGCGGCGTCGTCGTCGGGGATGCCGACGGCGTCGCGCAGCTGGTCGCCCACGGTGTCGCGAGCGACGAGCAGGACGCCGTGCGCCGGTCGCTGTCCGCCGGGCTCGACATCGTCATGGGCGGCTCGGAGCTCGCCGCAGACGGCGCGCCGCTGATCGAGCCCGGCACGGTGGATGCCGCGCGGATCGACGACGCGGTGATGCGCATCCTGCGACTCAAGCAGGCGCTCGGTCTCTTCGAGAACCCCTACACGGATGCCGCGATCGAGCGATCCGCGCCGACGCCCGAGACCCTTCAGATCGCTCAGGACGCGGCCGAGCGCTGCATCGTGCTGCTGAAGAACGATGACGCGTCTGCTGCCGGTGTCGCCGAGTGCGCGCCGCATCCTGCTGACCGGCCCGTACGCCGCGAGCACCGACCACCTCGGCGCCTGGGTGCAGCACTTCGGCGCCGACGGCGGGCACGCTCGCGGACGCGCTGCCGCGCGAGCTGCCCGACGCGACGTGGACGGTCTCTACCGGCGCCGACTTCCTCGAGCCGTCCGACGGCGCAGATCCGCGAGGCCGCGCACCTGGCGCGCACGAGCAGCGACCTGGTCATCGTCGCCGTCGGCGAGCCGAGCTCGATCTCGGGCGAGGCGAGCTCGCGCAGCCGACATCCGGCTGCCCGGCGATCAGGAGCGCCTCATCCACGCGATCGCCGACACCGGCGTGCCGTTCATCGTGCTGCTCGCGACCGGCCGCCCGCTCGTGGTCGAGGACTGGATCGACCGCGCACCCGCGGTCCTGCTGACCTGGCACCTCGGCACGCGCGGACCCGAGGCGATCGCCCGGGTCGTCGCCGGGCGCGGTGAACCCCGGTGGGCGCGTGCCGATGACCTTCCCGCGTGCGGTCGGGCAGATCCCGATCCACCACGACGCCGAGAACACCGGACGGCCCGCGCGCAGCCGGGCGGCTCGATGGCCGTCGACCGCTGGGACGTCGGCCTGCAGGGGCCGAACAACCTCGACGACTACTACACGTCGAAGTTCCTCGACCTCGAGCGCGGACCGCGCTTCGCGTTCGGCCACGGGCTGAGCTACACGACGTTCCGCGTCGAGGCGGCATCGCTCTCGACGCCGCAGATCTCGCTCGACGACCTGCGCGCCGGGTCACGGGTGACGGTCGTCGGCCACCGTGCGCAACGTCGGCGACCGCGACGGCGACGACGTGGTGTTCGCCTACCTGGCCGACCCGGTCGCCTCGATCGCGCAGCCGGTGCAGCGCCTGCGGGGCTTCCGGCGGGTCCCGGTCGCCGCGGGCGGGACGGCCCAGGTCTCGTTCGAGCTCGGCGGGGACGAGCTCGGCTTCTGGGACGACGAGAACCGCTTCGTGATCGAGCCGGGCGAGCTCGTGCTCACGATCACCGACGGCACGGATGCCGAGCGGTGGACGCTGACGTCACGCCGTGATCTGGCGGCGGATCTCGTCGCAGGTCGCGTAGATCTCGGCGGTCGCGGCCGCGGTGTGGAGGGGATGCTCGAGGGCGCCCGCCCGAATCGCGTCGGTGACCGCGCGCAGCATCGGGACGTAGCCGTTGCCCTCCCGCTCGACCTCGACGACCTCCTGGCGACGCTGGCCCCACGGCAGCGGATGGTGGATCGTCAGCTGCGAGGCCTACCAGAAGCCACCCGCGATCGTCACGTAGGCGTCGGTGCCGCTGACGGCCGCGGACGGATCGATCCACTCGACCATCGAGCTGGCTCCCTGCGCGAAGCGCGCATCCGCGTAGCCGAGCGTGAAGTCCTCGCGCAGGTCGACGCCGTCCTCGCGCACGGTCCCGCGCGCTGACACCGTCTCGGGTCGACCCAGCAGCATGTGGGCGAGCGTGACGGGGTAGATGCCCTGGTCGAGCAGGGTGCTGCCGCCCGGCATCCATCGGCTGCTGCCGTCGTGCGCGAAGGCGGCGCCGAACGCGGCCCGGACGCTGCGCACATCGCCCAGCACTCCGTCGGCGATGAGCTGGGCGAGCCGCGCGTAGAGCGGATTGAACTTCATCCACATCGCCTCCATCAGGAAGACGCCGGCATCCGCCGCTCGTGCCGCGAGCTCGCGGACCTCGCGCTCGTTCATGCCGAGCGGCTTCTCGCAGAGCACGTGCTTCCCGGCCGCGATCGCCTCGGAGGCGATGTCGAAGTGCGTGACGTGCGGCGTCGCGATGTACACGGCGTCGATGTCGGAGGCGAACATGTCGTGCCGGCTCGAGTAGCGCTGCGGCGATGCCGAACTCGTCGGCGAACGCGGCTGCGCGCGCGACGTCGCGCGAGGCGACAGCGCTGACCGTCGCACGCCGGCACGAGGGCGAAGTCCGCCACCATCTGGCGGCTGATGCGCTTGCTCCGACCACGCCCCAGCGCAGCGGTCGCTGATCCTCCGCGGCGTCATCACCGCTCCTTCCGTCAGAGCCGCACGAGGCGGATGCGAGCCGCACCGACGCGATCGTTCGGCAGGATCATCAGCCGCTCGTCGCCGTTGAGCACTCGGCCGGGGACGACCTCGCCGCCGTCGATGAGCAGCTCCTGCGACCGAGTCGATCTCGACCCGCGCATCGGCGGCGAAGTAGTCCAGCGTGAGCTCGCGTCCGATCACGAGGAAGCCGTCGTCGCCGGTGCCGACGATCAGGGCGAACGGCCGCGTCTCGCCGTGGTGTGGCGATCTGCGCGTGCGCGAACGGTCTCGTCGGGCACCGCCAGCTCGGTGTCGGGGATGTGCACGCCGGCATCGAGCAGCATCCGCCGAAGCAGCGCGCGCGCCCCGCGCGCCGTGATGTCGATGCCGTCGATGCTGCCGGTTCTCGACCTCGACGCCGGGCTCGATGACGACGGCGTCGATGCTCCTCGGAGCGCCGCGTGCCGCGATCTCGTCCTCGAGCCCGGCGATGAACGTGAGCGTCGCGGCGAGCTGCGCCGTCGGGGTTCGCGGCGTCGAGCCCGTACGCCGACCAGCCGACCGCCCCGTACGTGCCGATCGCGCGGACGAGCTCGGCCGGCGCTGAGACGGCTCTCCGGAACGAAGAAGGGCTGGATGCCGGTCGCATACTGCTTCATCGCCGCGTCGGCATCCTGCACATAGATGTCGGGCCCGAGGAAGGCGAGCGACGGCGCCGCGGCCCGCCAGACATCGAGCACGGTGGAGGCCGGACCACCGCTCGGGTACTGGCCGGGCGTGTCCTGGCCGGGCTGCGGACCGAGCCAGGCGTTCGCGTACATCGGGATGTCGGCGATCGCCCGGCCGCGGGCGCGCGAGGTGCTCGACGTAGGTGGCGATCGCCCAGGCCATGAAGATCTCTTCGGCCGCGGGGGTGTCGCCGAAGACCTGCGACCACGATCCGCTCTCGGCGCTGCCGCTGGACTCCCAGAGCCGCCGGGCGGACGTGCTGCCGGCCGGCGTCGCGCGCACGTGCGCGAGCAGCTCGGACGGCACGGGCGCTGCCCACGCCGCCTCGGCGAGCGCGTTGCGGTCGCGGCTGTCGGAGAGGAGGCCCGACTCGTTCTCGACCTGCACCATCACGACCGTGCCGTCGGGATCGGCATCCACGAGGTGCCGGATGAGCGCCTCGAAGGCCTTCGCGTCGGCTTCGCGCAGCTCGGGGCTGAAGACCGAGAGCACCGGCTTGGCCGTCGCCCCCTCGTAGGTGAAGGCCTGCATGCCCTTCGGCTCGACCACGACGCGCGGGAACCGCGCCGGGTTGCTGCGCACCCAGGTGGGCGAGTACGTGGATGCCGCGTTCTTGAACGCGCCGAACCACAGCAGCACCAGGCGAAGCTCGTTCTTGCGGGCCTCGGCGAGCATGACGTCGACGAGCGAGAAGTCGAACGTGCCCTCGACCGGCTCGCTCAGCGCCCAGCTCACGGGCGAGAGCACGACGTTGCGCGCCGACGCGCCGGACGTGCGCGAACGAGTCCGCGATCGCTTTCGGCGAGGACGACGCCGAGTTGAACACCTGCCCGCCGACGAGGAGCGCCGGTTCTCCGTCGCGGCGCAGCACGAAGGGCGCCTCGGTCGAGAGGGTCCACGGGCGTGCGGCGGGATTCATCTGAGCCTCCGATAGGGGAAGTCGCGGAACCGCGCCTCGCCCGACCCCGTCGCGTACAGCGCGGGGCGGAGGCTGAGCAGGTCGCCGACGGTGTTGACGTGGTAGCCGGAGGTCTCGTAGCGGATCGCGTGACGCGTCCACTCGCCGCCCGGCACGCGGTACCAGCCGGTGACGATGTGCTCGTCGTTGCGGATGCGCAGCGTGATGCGGTCCGTCGCCGGCGCGGGCTCGCGCCAGTGCGTGCGGATGCCGCCCGAATAGCTCAGCATCCGCTCGCCGTCGATCCCCATGCCGCAGAAGAGCCGGTTGTTGAAGAACAGCAGCAGGCCGGCTTCGACGCCGGGCTCGATCTGGACATCGACCTCGATCTCGTACGCGTGGTCTCCGGTGAGCATCGCGAGCGGCGACGTGTCGGCGGGCGAGGTGCCCTTGCCCCGCAGCACCAGGCCGTCGTCGACCCGCACGCGGTCGGCCTCGCCGCGGCCGGGAGCGTGGAAGGTCCAGCGCCTGCCGAGTTCGAGCTGCGAGAAGTCGTCGTCGATGTCCGGCGCACGGAGTCTGGGCGACGGCCCCGACGGGCGCCTCGAGCGGTCCGCCGATGTCGCGGACGACCGCCTCGGGCCAGTCATCCTCGCCCCAGCGGATGGGCTCGAGCAGGATCTGCCGGCCGAGGGTGCGGTAGCCGTTCTCGTAGCCGTGCGAGATCATCCACCAGTCGTCCTGCGTCCGAACCGGCGGGTCCGGGAACCAGCGTCGCGTGCCCGCGCGACCACCACGCCTCGGACGCGTCCTCGGTGCGGGCGATCGGGTTGCGGGGGTGGTTCTCCCACGGCCCGTGCACCGACCGCGAGCGCGCGACGATCACCATGTGCCCGGTCGGCGGGCCGCCGGTGCCGCCGACGGCGCTGACGAGGTAGAACCACTCACCGCGCCGAAACAGCTTCGGCCCCTCGAGCGCGTACGCCTCGGTGATCCACTCGTCGGGATACCGCCAGCCGTCGTACACCTTCTCGAGTTCGCCCACCGTCGACAGCCCGTCGTCGGCGAGCTGGATGCGGCGCACCCCGCTCGTGAACAGGTAGCGCGTGCCGTCCTCGCCGACGACGTGCCCCGGGTCGATCGCCCCGCGGATGCCGAGATCGATCGGCTCCGACCACGGGCCCGCTCATCGCGTCGGCGTGGATCACGAAGATCGACGCATCCGTCAGCGTCGACCACGGCGTCGGGATGAACGGGATGTAGATGAAGAAGCGGCCGTCGTGCTCGGCGATGTCGACGGCGAACGTGTTGCCGACCGGGTTCGGCAGCGCGGAGGTCTCGTACGTCCAGTTCACGAGGTCGGTCGAGCGGTACAGCGGCAGGCCCGGCGCCGCCTCGAACGACGAGTAGGTCAGCCAGTACTCGTCGCCGACCTTGATGACCGCCGGGTCGGGCCGGTCGCCCGCGAGGATCGGGTTGGTGAAGGTGGTCATGGTCGCCTTTCGCGCGTCAGACGGATGCCGCGAGGTGAAGTCTCGCGAAGAAGTCGGCGAACAGCAGCCGCACGTCGATCGTGTCGAACACGACGAGGTCGCGCGGTTCAGGGTGCGGCGCATACCCGCCCTCGTCGTCGATCCAGGGCGCGGGGATCGTCCGCGAGACGCTCGACTCGGTCGTGAGCGCCGTGATCAGCACCGGCGGGCTGTCGCCCATCGGCCAGTGCCCCGCGATGCGGACGAACGAGGGCGGCGCGGTGAACCGGCTGTAGAGCCACCGGCCGAACTCGCCGGTGCTGCGCAGCCCGTGCTCGAGCTCCGCGGTCGACATCGCGCACTGCCGGTACACGGCCTGCGGCACCTGCACGATCGGCACGCGCGTGTGGTTGAACACGAACTGCGCGGCCGGGAGGTCGTGCATGAGGTTGTACTCCCACGCTCCCGCGCCGGATAGCCACCCCCGCCGATCCACACGACGGTCAGGCCGTTCCGCGAGCGACGGGTCGGCACGCAGGGCGCTCGCGATGTTCGTCGAGGGGTCCGCCGGCGCAGACGTACAGGGGCAGGTCGTCGTCGCGGGCGGCCTCCTCCAGGAGCACGCGTGCGCCATCGGTCGGCCCGGCGAGGTCGGCGAAACGCACCGTCGTGTCAGCCGAGAGCGCCGGGCGCTCGGTCACCCCGAGCCGATCGAGCAGCTCGATCACGGCATCCCGCGCGGTATCGCCCTCGGGGTGCGGCTCCTCCGCACGCGGGATCGCCGTGCCCGTGATGCCGCGCACGACGGCGCCGTCGGCGAGGAGGTGATGCGCGAGCGCGAGCAGACCGTCCGGGTCGGCCGGCGAAGTCGTTGTCGACGACCACTCTGGCCTGCGGGTAGGTCGGGATGCGCCGGTAGGTCTCGCCGCTCATCGGTGGCTGCCGATCCACGCGGCGATCGCCTCGATCGTCGGCAGCGCCGTCGGGTCGGACGGCTCGTTGATGTGACCGTGATCGGCACCGGGCTCGAGGTGCAGCGTGCACCTCGACGCCGGCATCCGCGAGCTGACGCGCGAACGCCTCGCCCGAGGGACGCAGGTCGTCCTTCTCGCACACGACGACGAGCGTCGGCGGGAAGCCGTCCACCCGCCCGAGCGCGGCGAACGCGTGCGGGTCGCGCAGCGCCTCGTCCGACCCGGCGAAGTTCAGCGCGAGCTGCCCGTGCGGCGACGCCGAGGTCGACCTCGGCCGACGCCTCGGGTCCGTTCGGGTGCACGACGGGGTAGACGAGCACGAGCCCGGCGGGCACCGGCGTCACCGGCATCCTGCAGCTGCGCGACCGCACCCGCCGTGAGGTTGCCGCCCGCGCTCGCGCCGCCCAGCAGCACCGCGTCGGCGTCGACGCCGAAGAGCTCCTCCGCATGCGCACGCGCGTGCTCCCACGCCGTGCGCACCTCGTCGGTCGGCTCGGGGAAGTGCACGTCGCCGAGGCACTTGACGTAGTCGACCGAGAGCACCGGGATGCCGCGCGCGGCGAGCTCGAGCGCGACCCAGTTCGCCTCGGGCATGTCGAGGTACCCGCCGATGAACGCGCCGCCGTGCACCCACACCAGGGCCCGACCGGATGCCGGCGCCGCGGCATCCCGATACAGCCTCGCCGGGACGAGCCTGCCGTGCGGTCCGTCGATGCGGATGTCGGCGGTCTCGACGCCTGCGAGGTGCGGGAAGCGGCGCTTCAGCGACGCGGTGTCGATGTCGGTCGCGCGGGTCGGCCGGCTCACCGTGCTCGGCGAGCCAGCGGACGGCATCCGCGATCGGCATGCGCCGGAAGTCGGGCGTCTCCGCACCTCGGCTCGGTCACGCCGGCTGCAGCTCCCGCATCGAGCGGCGGATCAGGTCGTGCTGCTTGCGCACGAGCACGAGCGGGTCGACCTCGCCGAGCTCGGCGAACGCGTGACCCTCCCACTCGCTCGACCAGTAGCCGCGGTATCCGCCCTCGACGAAGACGCGCACGAGCTCGGGGTAGTCGATCGCCGGCTCCTGGCCGTTCTCGTCGATGTCGTAGAACTTCGCGTGCACGTGCAGGATCTGCGGCATGATGTCGGCCCACTCCTGCGGGGCGACGTGCCCGTGCATGTTGAACGCGAGGTGCGCGAACGAGCCGAGGCGGCCCGGGTCGAAGTCGCGGCTCTTGAGGTAGCCGATGAACTCCTGCTGGCGCTCCTGCATCGAGGCGTCGGTCGCCCAGATCGCCTGCAGCTTCGCGAGCGCCGTCGTCGTCGAGCCCGGCGCGCTGCACGGCGCGCAGCAGCGTCGGCGACATCGCGTGCATCGTCGAGGAGAAGTCGGCGACGAAGCCGAGCAGCGGCGAGTCGAGCTCGTCGTAGATCTCGCGCACCTTCATGACCGCCGGGGCGTTCGGCCCCATCGGCGCGTGGATCTCGTACGCGAGCTTGAGGTTCAGCTCTTCGGCGATCGGCAGCAGGCGGCGCAGCAGCACGGGCTTGGCGCTCTGGATGCGCACGAGCGGGAAGCCGAGGGCGGCGGCATCCCGGAAGAGGATCTCGCTGAACTCGAACTCCTCGTCGTCGGTCATGTCGCGGTCGCGGCGGCGGCCCATGTCGAGGTTCGCCCCGAACGAGCTCTCGTCGAAGCCGTACTTGTCGAACGCGGCACGCCAGTTGGCGACGAACTCGTGCGAGACGGTACGGGTAGGTCGGCAGCACCTGCGACGCGACGATCTCGATGCCCGGGCCGATGCCGAGCTCGGCGACGCGCGCGAGCAGGCTGTCGAAGTCGTACCAGCCGGCGCGGAACTCGGCGCTGGCCGAGTACAGCGTGAGGCCGAGCTTGAACGGGTCGGCGTCGGTCGCCGGGGGCGGCGGGGCGACGTCCGACACGAGCGCCGGAGGTGCGGCATCCCGATCGGTCGACGTCAGGGTCGAGCGACTGCCGCACGAAGTTCGGCACGTACATGCCGGGGCCGCCGTCCTGGCCGGGCGCGATCTGCATGTACGGCAGGCGCAGCTCGCCGACGATCTCGACGTCGTGGGTCTCGCCGAGCGCGATCGGCACCTCGCGGCGGACGATCAGCAGCGGGTGCTCCTGCAGGTACCAGAGCACCTCGCTCTGCTCGGGCAGCTGGTCGAGCGTGTAGCGCACGCCGTTCAGCTCGAACGCGATGTCGCCGGCCGACACCTCGGTGCCGTCGATCGTGACCTTGAGCGTGCCGACCGACGACAGCCAGAGGCTGCGGTACCAGGGCAGGGTCAGCGACAGCGCGAGGCCGTCGGGGTGGACGCGCAGGCTGTCTTCGGCGATGAGTCCGTTGGGCATTGTCGTGGTTCCTTCGTGTGTCGATGCACGGATGCCGCGCTCAGAGCGCGTCGGCGACCTGGCGCATGAGCGAGTGGTGGCGGCGGACCTGTTCGATCGAGCGCCACGGCTCGCGCTCGCCCTCGTACTCGCTGGAGAGGTAGCCGGTGTAGCCGGCATCCCGGATCGCGCGCAGCACCGGCTCCCACGGGATCTGCTGGTCTTCGAGGCTCTCGTCGATGTCGTGGAACTTCGCCTGGATGAACACGACGTGCTCGGCGACGTCGGCGAAGTCGGCCGGGTCGACGCCGATGCCGTCGAGGAACGCCGGGCGCCGGCCGGGCAGCTCGCCGGGCTTGAGCGGGATCGGGCGGTCCTGGAAGATGCCGGTGTCGATCAGGATGCCGAAGTGCTTGGTTCCGGTGCGCTTGATGAACTCGATGTACTCGTCGACGACCTCGTGCTTGATCGGGGTGGGCGAGTGGATCTCGGGGCAGATGATCACGTCGAGCTCTTCGGCCAGCGGCAGGGATGCTTCGACGACCTCGGTCCAGATCGGGTGCGGAACCAGGTCGCTCGAGACGACGCCGATCTTCGGCCGCACGAACCGGAACCCGAGCCGCTTCGCGAGCCGCAGGTCGCGCTGGAGCGCTTCGGCGCCCTCTTCGACGGTCATGTCGCGGCCGTTCGGGCCGCTGGAGTGCAGGCGCGTGTCGATCCACGAGCCGTAGTTCGTGGGCTCGAGGCCGTACTTCTCGAGCAGGCGGAACCAGTCGTCCACCCACTCCTGCGACGGGTTCGGGTAGTTCGGGACGTGCCCCTCGCCGAGGATCTCGATGCCGGTCGCGCCGATGTCGGCGATGCCCGCCATCGCGGTCTCGAGGTCGAGCACGGTGCCGTAGTCGGTCATGAAGCTGTAGAGGCTCACGCCGTACTGGAACGGAGCGCCGCTCGCTTCGGGCGAGAGGGTGACGTGCTTGGTCACGTTGTAGGTCGAGGGCTGGTGCTCGACGCGGGATGTACGACATGCGCAGCCGCAGCTCGATCGACACTTCGTGCACGCCGTCGGGCAGGCCGCCCGGGTGCGGGACCGTGATGATCGCGGCGTCTTCGAGCGGCCAGCGCACGCCGTCGCCGTCCCAGAGCTGCTGCAGCGTGTAGGTCTGGCCCTGCAGCGTCCACAGCGGCACATCGGCCGCGACGTCGACGAGGTCGCCGACCTTCACGGCGACGCCGTCGATGAGGGATGCCGACATGCCGCGGTACGACGGCATGCGCAGCCGCAGCTGGAAGCCGGTGATCTGCGCCGTTCTCGCGCACATTGCGGAAGCCGACGGACTGGATGAGGTCTCGCTCGAGGAGCATGGAGAGGCGCTCTCTGTGTCAGGGGCGACCGCGGCCTCCGTGGAGGTCCGCGACCAGACGGCGCATCGTCACGCCGTGCTGTCCACGCTACCCTGCTTTGTCTGTTTCGAGCATAAGTGTGTGTGATGAGCGCGTAAGAGATGACGGATGCCGTCAGACCAGGCGCAGCTCGGCGTCGATCGCGGCCGCGGCGGTGCGCAGCAGCGGCGGCAGGTACGCCTCGCGCAGGTGCTCGACCGAGTCGCGCGTCGCGCTCGTCGAGACGTTGAGCGCCGCGACCACGCGGCCGTCGCGGGCGTGCAGCGGCGCCGCGATCGAGCGCAGCCCGGGCTCGAGCTCGCCGTCCACGAGCGACCAGCCCTGCGCGCGCACGCGGGCGAGCTCGTCGCGCAGCGCCGCGCGATCGGTGAGCGTGCGATCGGTGAGGTGGGGCAGATGCGGATGCCGCGAGCGCGGCATCCGCTGCGCCATCCGGCAGTCCGGCCAGCAGCACGCGGCCCATGCTGGTCGCGAACGCGGGGAAGCGCGTGCCGATCGTGATGCGCACGCTCATGATGCGGCGCGTGGGCACGCGCGCGATGTAGACGATGTCGGCGCCGTCGAGCACCGCGGCCGAGACGCTCTCGTCGACCTCGCGCGACAGCGCCTCGAGGTGCGGCTGCACGATCTCGGGCAGCGACAGCGACGACAGGTAGCTGAAGCCGAGCTCGAGCACCCGCGGGGTGAGGCGGAACGCCCGCGCGTCGGAGGCGACGTACCCGAGCGACTCGAGCGTCAGCAGGAACCGGCGGGCGGCGGCGCGGGTGATGCCGGCGCGGCGGGCGACGTCGCTGAGGGTCAGCTCGGGGTGCTCGGCGTCGAACGCGCGGATGACCGACAGCCCGCGCGCGAGCGACTGCACGAAGTCGCCGGATGCCGCGGCTCCGTGCCGTCTCACTCACCGGCTCACCCTACCCATCCCGTCGGCTGCCACCACTCCTCGATGCCGTACTCAGGCTGGTTCGCGCGCGTCGCACCGACACGCCGCGTTCTCGCGTGCGCGCGCAGATCAGCCTGAATTCGGCATCGCGTGCGACGCGGAGACCGCACGGGCACGCGCTCACCGCTCGAGGACGACCGCGAGTCCCTGGCCGACGCCGATGCAGATCGCCGCGACCGCGACTCCCCCGCCGCGGCGGGCGAGCTCGTGCGCGGCGTGGCCGATGATCCGGCCGCCGGACGCGCCGAGCGGGTGCCCGATCGCGATCGCACCGCCGTGGATGTTGACCTTCTCGGGGTCGAGGTCGGGCCACAGCTGCAGGCACGCGAGGCTCTGCGACGCGAAGGCCTCGTTCAGCTCGACGACGTCGACGTCGGCCCAGGTCTTGCCGGCCCGGGCGAGCGCGCGGTTCGCGGCCTCGACCGGCGCGACACCGAACACGTCGGGGTCGTTGCCGAACGCCGCGCGCCCGGCGATGCGGGCCAGCGGCTCGGCGTCGAGCACACCCTCGCCGCCGAGCAGCAGAGCCGAGGCGCCGTCGTTGATCGACGACGAGTTGCCCGCGGTCACCGATCCGTCCGCGGCGAACAGCGCGCTTGCAGCCCGCCGAGCTTCTCGAGCGTCGTGTCGACGCGGATGCCCTCGTCCATGCGCGAGCTCGTGCCCGGCGACCTGCACGATCTCGTCGTCGTAGGCCCCGGCATCCCACGCCGAGCGCGGCCAGCACGGTGGCTGCGCAGCGCGAACGCGTCCTGCGCGTCGCGCGAGATGCCGTAGATCTCGGCGAGCTTCTCGGCCGACTCGCCGTTGGAGATCGTCCAGTCCTTGCGCAGCGCGGGGTTGGTCATCCGCCACCCGATCGCGGTGTTCCACATCGTCTGGTTGCCGACGGCGGGGAACGGCTTCGCCGACTTCTCGACGACGTACGGCGCCCGGCTCATCGACTCGACGCCGCCGGCGAGGATGATGTCGGCATCCCCCGCCTCGATCGCGCGCGACCCCTGGATCACGGCCTCGACGGCCGACCCGCACAGGCGGTTGACGGTGACGCCCGGCACCGACGACGGGAAGCCGGCCAGCAGCGCGCCGAAGCGCGCGACGTTGCGGTTGTCTTCGCCGGCCTGGTTGGCGTCGCCGAAGATCACGTCGTCGATGCGCGCCGGGATCGATGCCGGTGCGCTCGACGATCGAGCGCATCACGACGGCGGCGAGGTCGTCGGGCCGCACGCTCGAGAGCGCACCGCCGGCGCGGCCGAACGGGGTGCGGACGGCGTCGTAGACGAAGGATGCGGTCATGTCAGTTCTCCTCTGCAGAAACGAGTGTCAGACCGGTGAGCTCCGCGAGCGACTCGACCGTGTTGTCGCCGAACGCCTCGCGCACGGCGAACCCGTCGGGCGGTCACGTCGAACACGGCGTGGTCGGTGTAGACGCGGGTGACGCAGCCGACGCCGGTGAGCGGGTACGTGCACGCCTCGACGAGCTTGGACTCGCCCGGTCTTGGTCAGCAGGTCGGTCATGACGTAGACGGACTTCGCGCCGATCGCGAGGTCCATCGCGCCGCCGACCGCCGGGATCGCGCCCGGGCGCGCCGGTCGACCAGTTCGCGAGGTCGCCGGTCTGCGACACCTGGAACGCGCCGAGCACGCAGACGTCGAGGTGGCCGCCGCGCATCATGCGCGAACGAGTCGGCGTGGTGGAAGTACGCCGCGCCCGGCAGCGCGGTCACGGCCTGCTTGCCGGCGTTGATGAGATCGGGGTCGACGTGCGCGGCATCCGGCGCCGGCCCCATGCCCAGCAGGCCGTTCTCGGTGTGCAGGATGATCTCGAGGTCGTCGGGCAGGAAGTTGGCCACGAGCGTCGGGGCGCCGATGCCGAGGTTCACGTACGACGCCCTCGGGGATGTCGGCGGCGATGCGCTGCGCGAGCTCGTCGCGGCTGATGCGGGTGGTCATGCTGCTGCTCCGTTCGGATCGGATGGCCGCGACCGGCCGGCCCTCGAGGTCGACTCCCCCGACGAAGACGCCGTCGTCGAGCCAGATGCGCTCGCCGACCGCGACGACGCGGTCGACGAAGATGCCCGGCGTGACGACGGTCTCGGGATCGAGCGAGCCGAGCGGCACGATCTCGTCGACCTGCACGATCGTGGTGGTCGCGGCCGACGCCATGATCGGCCCGAAGTTGCGCGCGGTCTCGCGGTAGACGAGGTTGCCCCAGCGGTCGGCCTTGAGGGCGCTGATGAGGGCGACGTCGGCGCGGATCGGGTACTCGAGCACGTAGTCGCGCCCGTCGATCGTGCGGGCCTCCTTGCCGGCGGCGAGCTCGGTGCCGACGCCGGTCGGCGAGAAGAACGCCCCGATGCCGGCGCCCGCGGCGCGGATGCGCTCGGCGAGGTTGCCCTGCGGCACGATCTCGAGCTCGATCTCGCCCGCGCGGTAGAGCCCGTCGAACACCCAGGAGTCGTGCTGGCGCGGGAACGAGCAGATGATCTTGCGCACCCGCCCGGCGGCCAGGAGCGCCGCGAGCCCGGTGTCGCCGTTGCCCGCGTTGTTCGCGACGATCGTGAGGTCGCCGGCGCCCTGCGCGATGAGCGCGTCGATGAGCTCGACCGGCTGGCCGGCGCGGCCGAAGCCGCCCATCATGACGGTCGACGCCGTCGGCGATGCCGGCGACCGCGGCCGCGGCATCCGGAACCGTCTTGTCGATCACGTTCGCTCCCTCGCGTGTTCGCTGTGCGCACACTCATGCGTTATACGAACAGTCTACTGCGCAGGCGTCGCGCGTGACGCCAAGGCGCGGGCGACGGGGTCAGCGCGCCGAGCGCGTCAAACACCGGGGAGATTTCGCCACATTCCGCGCTCAGCGAGCCGCCAGTGTGCGATTTCTCCCCGGCGTTTGACCGTCGGCGCCCGAGAGCGGGCGTGAGCGGCTACGGCTCGAGCGTCAGCGAGGCCGCGATCGGCACGATGGTCTCGCGCAGCCGCACGATCTCGCGCGCGTGCTCGTGCAGGCGCACGTCTTCGGGCAGTTCCGGCTCCCACTGCGGCACGGCCAGCGCGACGCCGCTGTCGTCGGGCACCACGAACACGCTCAGGCACTGGGTCGTCAGGGTCAGCTCTTCGGGCGTGCGCGGGTCGGCGGTCGAGACCCGGGTGCTGACGTGCATGCTGTGCGGGCCGGTCAGGATGATGCGCGCGTCGACCTCGACGAGGTCGCCGATCCGCACCGGCGCGAGGAAATGGATGCCGCCCGAGTACACCCCGATCGCGTGGTCGGCCAGCGGCTCGGCGCCGACCCACGCCACCGCGCACGCGTACGCGGCTTCGTCGATCCACCGCATCACGGTGCCGCCGTGCGCCTTGCCGCCGAAGTTGACGACGCCGGTCGGCACGAGGAACCGCAGGGTCGTGCGCGGCGCCGCCGAGGCGTCGCTGTACTCCTCGTCGAGCATGAGGTGCTTGATCTCGGCGCGGGTCTCGATGCGCTCCAGCGCGGCCTCGGCGAGCTTGCGGTCCGACCGGCTGACCGGAGACCACGGCGGCACCGGGGTCGGTGCGGCCGTCGGCATCCTTCGCCACGAAGATCAGCACGCACGTGGTCGCGGGCGTGTACGCGCGGGTGCTGACCTCGGCCGACGACACCGTGACGACGACGTGCATGCTCGTGCGGCCGGTGTGCACGATGCGGGCGCGCACCTCGATGAGGCTTCCCGGCGGGATCGGCCGGCGGTGCCGGACGTTGCCGACGTAGGCGGTGACGCAGTAGGCCCCGGCCCAGCCGACCGCGCACGCGTACCCGGCCTTGTCGATCCACTCCATGACGCTGCCGGCGGCGACGGAGCGACCGCCGGCCGCGGTGTCGGCGGGCGTCGCGAGGAAGCGCAGGGTGACGCGGTCATCGAGCGCAGAGGCGATGGGGTGCTCACGGCGCCAGCCTAGGACCGGGCAGGACCGCGCGACCGGGTCGAGCATCGCGAAAGCGCGCGCGGATGTTGCGCCGCGGCGCAAGAACGTCAGTCCTTGCCGGCCGGCTCTTCGCCCAGCACCTCGTTCGCGATGCGGAACGCCGAGTTCGCCGCGGGGACCCCGGAGTAGATCGCCGACTGCAGGATCACCTCGCGGATCTCGTCGACCGTGAGCCCGTTGCGCAGCGCGGCGCGCACGTGCATCGCGAGCTCCTCGTGGTGGCCGTGCGCGATGAGCGAGGTGAGCACCGCGACCGAGCGCGAGCGGCGGTCGAGGCCCGGGCCGCGACCAGATGTCGCCCCACGCGTAGCGGGTGATGAGGTCCTGGAAGTCGGCGGTGACCGATCGGTGGTGCCCGCGATCGCGCGGTCGACGTGCGCGTCGCTCAGCACTTCGCGGCGGGCCCTCATGCCCTGCGCGTAGCGCTCGCCGTCGGTGAGACCCTCGCCGTCGGGGCGCGGTGCGGACTCGGTCATACGTGTGCTCCTTGCGGCATCGGCGGACTCGAAGAACGCGAGCAGCGCGGCGGCGGTCGCGGCCGGATCCTCGGCCGGGGGCAGGTGGGCGACACCGGCGATCATCTCCGCCCGACCGTCGCACGACCCCGTCCGCGATCTCGACGGCCTTCGCCTCGGGGGCGACCGCATCGTGCTCGCCCCACAGCGCGACCACCGGCATCCGCAGCTCGCCCAGCCGGCCGCGCACGTCGTAGGCGGCGAGCGCTTCGCAGCACAGCGAGTAGCTCTCGGCGTCGGCGTCGCGCAGGGCGTGCAGCAGCCGGCCCGACAGCTCGGGTTCGCGCTCGATCGATCCGGGGGCGAACCAGCGCTGCGCCGACGGGATGATCAGCGCCGAGGTCGACTGCGCGCGCACGGTCGCGGCGCGTTCGTGCCACGCGGCCGGCTCGCCGAGCTGCGCGCCCGACGCGACGATCGCGAGGGCCGAGACGAGATCGGGATGCCGCAGCCCGAGCTCGAGCCCGGTGGCACCGCCGAGCGAGACCCCGGCGTAGAGCACTCGATCGGCACCGAGCGCACGGACCGCCGCGGCGACGGCATCGGCGAGGTCGGCGACCGTGAACGGCTCGGTCGCGGCCGGCGAGGCACCGTGGCCGGGCAGGTCCCACGCGACGACGCGGTAGCGCGCGGCCGAGCGCCGGCAGAGCGTTCTCCCACAGGATCGTCGAGGTGCCGAGCGACGGGCCGAGCACGAGCAGCGGTGCGCCCTCGGGCCCGACCGGTGCGGTGAGGGCGATACGGGGAATGCTCATGTTCCGCCCTCCGAGACGGCTCGGTCGACGAGCTGCGACGCGAGCCCGGTGTAGTCCGCAGGGTCGAGCAGGGCGTCGACATCGACGTGCGCGAGCTCCGGCTCGGCGCGCAGGCGCGACGCGAGATCCTGCCCCGCCGTCGCCGAGGCCACGATCTCGGCGACGCGCTCCTTGCCGATGAGCGGAGTCAGCACGAGCGAGAGCCGCTCGGCCGAGATGAGCCCGCGCGTGCGCGGCGAGGTTGTGCGCGACGGCGTCCGCGTCGACCTGCAGTCCGGCGACCAGCCGGGCGGCGCTGCCGGTCGCGCCGAGGGCGAGCCGCAGCAGCTCGCGCAGCGTCGGCCACTCCGCGTGCCAGGCGCCGTCGGGTCGCTCGTCGACGGCGAGCGCCGAGGCGAGGTGCAGGGTCGCGCCGAGCTGCGGAGCGCGCAGCGCGGCGGATCGGATCAGCACGGATGCCGCGGGATTCTGCTTCTGCGGCATCGCCGACGAACCGCCGCCGACGCCTTCGGAGAGCTCGCCGATCTCGGTGCGGCCGAGCGTGGCGACATCCGTGGCGATCACGCCGACCGCGTCGATCGCCTGCACGAGCGCGTCGCCGAGCTCGGTGACCGGCCAGCGGGTGGTGTGCCAGGGCGCCGCGGGCGCGGCGAGGTCGAGCTCGGCGGCGAACGCGGCGGGCAGGTCTGCCGCGGCATCCGCCCCGAAGAGTTCGACGAACGACGCGAGGGTCCCGCCGGCGCCGCCCAGCTGCGCGGGCAGCGCCGCGATCGCGGCATCCACCCGCAGCGTCGCCCGCTGCACGCCGCGCAGCCAGTTCGCCGCGCGCAGTCCGACCGTCGTCGGCACCGCGTGCTGGGTCAGGGTGCGGGCCGCGGCGACCTCGTCGCGGTGCGCGACCGCGAACGTGCGCAGCGACGCGGCGGTCTGCCGCAGCGACGCGGAGATCTCGCGGCCGGCGCGGGCGGCGATGAACATGAGCGCCGAGTCGAGGATGTCCTGGCTCGTCGCGCCGCGGTGCATCTCGGCGTGGGGCCCCACCGCATCGGTGAGCAGCTTCACGAGCGGGATCACCGGGTTGCCCCCGGCGACGGATGCCGCGGCCAGCGCCCGCGCATCGATCGCGTGACCGCGGCACGGCTCGACCCGCCGCCGTCCACCCCATCGCCTCGGAGACGCGCTCCACGACGTCCGCAGGCCCGAGCCCGAGCGCCCCGCGCGCGCGGACGAGCGCGACTTCAGCGGTGACCAGCGCGTCGAGGAACGCGGCATCCGACACCGCATCGTCGAACCCGACCGTCACCGGCGACAGCAGACCGACGTCGAAGGCAGGTCCGTCAGAAGGCAAGGAACACGGTCTCCTTCTCGCCCTGCAGTCGGATGTCGAAGTGGAGTCCGCCGTCGGGCGTGCGCGTTGCGATGAGGCTATCGCGCTCCTCGGGCGTCGAGCGAGGACAGCAGCGGGTCGGCGGCGAGCAGCTCCTCGTGCTCGGGCAGGTAGATGCGCGTGTGCAGCTTGTTCGGCAGCCCGCGGGCGAACACGATCGCCGCGAAGAACGGCGCCTTGCCGTCGATCGCCCCCGGGTTGAGCGTCCAGAACTCGTAGTGGCCGTCGTCGGTCGTGGCCGCCCGGCCGAAGCCGGTGAAGCTGTGGTCGTCGCGGCGGCGCGAGCCGCGGTCGGTCGGAACCGTGCCCTCGGGCGTCGCGCCGAAGATCTCGACCACGGCGTCGGGAATGGGGTGACCCGCGCCGTCGAAGACGGTGCCGCCGAGCACGATCGCGCCCGGGCTGTGCGGGAAGACGACCTCGTGCTTCTTGGCGTAGTCGAGGCCGAACGCGAAGAACGGGCCGATCGGTCTGTCCGGGCGTGGGGGTCAGGGATCTTCTCGGGCATCAGTGGTCTCCCTCGGGCTCGAACCAGGTGGCATCGGGACCGTCGACGACGATGTCCCACTCGTAGCCCATCGAGAACTCGGGCACCGTGAGGTCGTGGTTGTAGGCGCCGATCAGACGATCACGGTCCTTCTGGCTGCGGATGGTGTTGTAGATCGGGTCGAGCGCGAACAGCGGGTCGCCCGGGAAGTACATCTGCGTGATGATGCGCTGCGTGAAGGCGCTGCCGAACACCGAGAAGTGGATGTGGGCCGGGCGCCAGGCGTTCACGTGGTTCTTCCACGGGTACGGCCCGGGCTTGATCGTCGTGAAGAAGTACTCGCCCGTCGTCGTTCGGTCACGATGCGACCGGCGCCGGTGAAGTTCGGGTCGAGCGGGGCGGGGTGCTGGTCGCGCTGGTGGATGTAGCGGCCCGGCGGCGTTGGCCTGCCAGATCTCGATCAGCTGGTTGCGCAGCGGCCGGCCGTACGAGTCGAGCAGGCGGCCGCTCACCGTGATGCGCTCGCCCTGCGGCTCACCCGTGTGCTGCAGCGTGAGGTCGGACTCGATCGCGGCGACGTCGCGCTGCCCGAATGCCGGCGAGTACAGCTCGATCGTCTCGGGGTCGACGAGCCGCGGGTTCTTGGTCGGGTGGCGCAGGATGCTGGAGCGGTACGGCGGGAAGTCGTACAGCGTGGCCGGCACCTTCTCGCCCGCGGCGAGGCGCCGCTCGGCATCCGCGTGGAGGTCGATGATCTCCTGCGTGATCTCGGCCTGCGTCACCTGGTCGGGCGACGCCAGCAGGGTCTCCGGCGCGGCCGCAGTCTGCTCGAGCACGACCGAGGACGAAAACGCCTCGTCGTCGGTGCGGTCGGAATCGACAGTGGTCATCGGCGGTCTCCTTCGACACATTCGGGTGGCTGATCCATCGTGCTCCTCAGGATGCGCGGGCGCATCGAGTATTCCCATCCAATGGGAGTCGTGTCACGCTGTGCGCATGGCCAATTCGTCTTCGGGAGACTCCGTCACCGACCGGCTCGTGCGCGTGCTCGAGACCTTCACCCCCACCCGCACCGTGCAGACGGCGGCCGAGATCGGCCGGCGCGCGGGCCTGCCGGGCTCGAGCGCGCACCGGATCGTCGGCGAGCTGGTCGAGTCGGGCCTGCTCGAGCGCGACGACGACCGCCGCATCCGCATCGGCATGCGGCTGTGGGAGCTCGCGACGCGGTCTTCGCAGGCGCTGCGGCTGCGACAGGCGGCGATGCCGGCGATGGAGCGGGTGCAGGCGCGCGTGCGCGAGCACACCCAGCTGGCGATCCTCGAGCAGGACGAAGCCCTGTTCCTCGAGCGGCTGAGCGGGCCCGACTCGGGATCGAACGTCACGCGGATCGCCGGGCGCCTGCCCCTGCACGCCTCATCGTCGGGGCTCGTGCTGCTCGCGTTCGGCGACCGCGACCTGCAGGAGCGGATCCTCGCCGGGCCTCTGCCGCCCCTCACCCGCGAGACGATCACCGACGCGGCGGCCCTGCGCCGCAAGCTCGCCGAAGTGCGGGCCCTGGGGCACGCGGTCGCGCGCGGCTTCATCGAGTCGGTCTCCACCGGCGTCGCCGTGCCGGTGCGCGACGAGACCGGCACGGTCGCCGCGGCCCTCTCCGTCGTGCTGCGCCGCGACGACCCGGTCGAGCCGGCGCTGGTCGAGCTGCACACCGGCAAGCGCGAGATCGAGCGGGCGCTGGGCTTCCGCGGGTGAGAGCAGTTTCCCGTTCAACGGGAGATCGTGGACTCGGATGCCGCGTCCTGATCGGACACTGGAGACACGGCATCCGCCCCGCTTCTGGAGAATGAAGCACACGTCGAAGGAGACGCCATGACCACCACCGTTCGCACCCGAGTCGCGATCGTCGGCGCCGGCCCCGCCGGCCTGCTGCTCTCGCACCTGCTCGCCGAGTCGGGCATCGAGTCCGTCGTGGTCGACCAGCGCACGCGCGCCGAGATCGAGAGCACGATCCGCGCCGGCATCCTCGAGCAGGGCACGGTCGACGTGCTCGACGGCCTCGGCGAGTTCAGCCGCGCCCGCACCGTCGGCTCGCGCCACGACGGCATCGAGCTGCGCTTCGCCGGCGACGGTCACCGCATCGACTTCCCGAGTCTGGTCGGACGCAGCGTCTGGCTCTACCCGCAGCACGAAGTGCTCAAGGACCTCATCGCCGCGCGCCTCGCGGGCGGGCAGGACCTCCGCTTCGGCATCACGGTCGACGGCGTCGAGGATGCCGATTCCTCGCTTCCGCGCGTCGTCGCCACGGATGCCGACGGCGAGCCGCTCGTCATCGAGGCGGACTTCGTCGTCGGCGCCGACGGGTCGCGCAGCGTCGTGCGGGCAGCGGTCACCGGCTCATCGACCGGCGGATACTTCCGCGAGTACCCGTTCGCGTGGTTCGGCATCCTGACCGAGGCTCCGCCGAGCGCGCACGAACTGATCTACAGCAACTCGCCCGACGGCTTCGCCCTGATCAGTCAGCGCAGCGCCACGGTGCAGCGCATGTACTTCCAGTGCGATCCCGAAGCCGACCCGAACGCGCTCAGCGAGGCGGAGATCTGGGAGGCGCTGCAGGCGCGCGTGCCCGGCACGACCCTCGACCGAGGGCCCGATCTTCCAGCGCGACGTGCTGCGCTTCCGCAGCTTCGTCGCGCACGAGCTGCGCAAGGGGCGCCTGGCGATCGTGGGCGATGCCGCGCACACCGTGCCGCCGACCGGGGCCAAGGGCATGAACCTGGCCGTCGCCGACGTGATCCTGCTGAACCGCGCGCTGCACGGCGCTCCTCCTCGAGAACGACGAGCGACTCATCGACGGATTCGCGGATGCCGCCCTGAAGCGCATCTGGAAGGCCCAGCACTTCTCCTGGTGGATGACGAGCATGCTGCACGTCGCGCCCGACGCCTCGGACTTCGACCGTCTGCGCCAGCTCGGCGAGCTGCGCTCGGTCGTCGAGTCGGAGGCCGGTCGCACGTACCTCGCCGAGGCGTACACGGGGTGGCCGTTCCCGGAGGCCTGATCTTCGGCGTCGACAGCACGCGCCGGGTGCGGCATCCTGTTCTCAGTCGTGCGCTCCTCGCCTGCGCGCGGCGGAGAGAGCGCCATGACGCCGCAGCCCGTACGCCACCGACGCGGCATCCGCCGTCTCGCCGCCATCGTGACGATCGCCGCATCGGCGGTGCTGCTGGCGGGGTGCGACGGCACGATCACGGTCCCGCCGGGCTTCCCGACGACGCTGCCGCCGATCACGCTGCCCACCGCTGTGCCGTCGGACCTCCCCACGGCACTGCCGACGCCGACGCCGACCCGGACGCTGCCGACCCGACCCACCCCGACTCCGACGGTCGAGCCCACGCCCGAGCCCACGCGGACGCTGCCGGCGCGACCGACCGCCGAACCGACGGCCGAGCCCACGGTCGAGCCGACCGCGGAGCCGACGGCCGAGCCGACGGTCGCGCCCACGGTAGAGCCGACAACGGAAGCCGACCGTCGCGCCGAGCCGCGGAGCCGAGCGCGGAGCCCAGCGTCGCCCCGATCGAGACGGCGACGCCGACTCCCACGCCCAGCGCGACCCCCACGGAGTCACGCGACGGCGACGCCCACGCCGACCGCCGAGGCCACCGACGACGCCGCGGCCGAACCGGCCGGCTGGGTGCCGTGGGCGATCGCCGCGGTGATCGCCGCGATCGTCGTCGGCGTGATCCTCTACGTCCGCCGACGCCGCACACCGGCCGACAAGGGCGACGGTCCGGCCACCCCGCCGACGGAGTAGAGCGGTCCGCCGTTCTCCGCCAGCAATGGATCAGCCCCTGCTCCACAACGACGCCGACTTCGAGGCCGTCGCGCAGGTCGTACCCTTGCGGACGCTGCGCGCGTAGCGCCTTGAGGTCCCGCGGTCAGCCGTTCGCGTCCGCGCGCAGCTTCTGCAGCACGTCGACCGCGGAGTTGATCGGCCGAACCTCACCCGGATGCTCGTGGCCCAGGTCGGCGAGCGACTGGTACTCCATCTCACGGCGGCCGATCACGAACCAGATCCCGCGAGCGGGCTGATCGGACTGGTTCACGTACAGATGCGGACGATTGGAGTCGAAGCAGAACGAGTCGCCCGGCTCGAGGTCGTACTTCTCGAAGTCGATGCGCAGCGTCAGCCGCCCGTCCAGCAGCACGCCGTACTCGAGCCCGGCGTGGCGCATCATCTTGCCTTCGATCGACGATGAGCCGGCGGGCTGGTACGTCACGATGAGCGGGTCGGCCACGGACGACTCGCCGACCGCCATGCGCTCCCAGGTGACGCCGTTCTCCATCTCGATGATCGGATTGTCTTCGCGGCGCTGCACGACGTTGTCGCTGCGGCGATCGACCGAACCGTCGACCGGCGCGCTCGGCCGGGGACATGCCGAGCCGGCGCCGTCTGCGCGCGGCTCGTGCCCATGAGACCGTCGAGCGAGATGCCCAGGTAGTTCACGAGCGCGTACAGCGTGCTGACCGACGGCTGCGTCTTGCCGGTCTCGACCTGTGACAGGAGGCTCGCCGACACCCCGACCGCACCGGCGACGTTGCGCAGGCTGAGCTTGCGCGATTCTCGGACTCGCCGCAGTTCCGAACCCACATCCAGCTGCACGTCGCTCCTTCGTCGGTGCCTGCTGCTCGTGGAATCTTCAGTCCAGCTGAACAGCTCGTCGATTTCGCCCATGATAGCGGAGAGCTCTGCAGTCGCGCGCATCTGCGCGCAACCCAGCGCGTGTCCGAGCCTCGATTGCCGACACAGATGTTCAGCGATACTGTACATGTGTGGTCGGTCGTTCAGCGCCGACCGAAAGGGAGATCGACGTGGATCTGGGCAACGGCCTCGGGCATCTGAGCTATTCGACACTCGTCCACGCGGGCGACACGTGGGAGCAGATGCGGGCGAGCCTCGAGGAGTTCGTCCCGCGCGTCAAGGCAGCGCGTCTCCCCGACGCCGCCGTTCGCCGTCTCGCTGCGCATGTCGGCGCCACGGTCGAGACGCTGCGACGACTCGCCCGCGGAGCGCGCGGACCTGCGCGACGTTCCTGGCCGCGAACGATCTCTACCTCTACACGGTCAACGCATTCCCGTACGGCCCGTTCAAGGGACGGCGCGTGATGGAGGACGTCTACGAGCCCGACTGGAGCACGCGAGGAGCGGATCGACTACACGATCGGCGTGGCCGAGCTGCTGGCCGAGCTCACGCCCGAGCAGCATCGATCCCAGCATCCAGAGCGCACCTCTCGCGTTCGCGGCGAACGTCCACGGCGAGGCGGACGTCGCCCGGCTGACGACGAACACGCTCCGCGTGGTCGCTCACCTGCACGCCCTCGAGCAGCGGCACCGGCCGCAGGGTGAAGCTCGCACTCGAGCCCGAGCCCGCGTGCTACCTCGAGACCACGGACGAGACGGTCGACCTTCTTCCGGGAGCGCATCCACTCCCGCGCCGGCGTCGAGGAGCTCGCGCGCATCGCGTCGCATCCCGCTCAGCGAGGCCGAGGGCGTGATCCGCCGCTATCTCGGCATCGTGTTCGACATCGGCCACCAGACGGTCGGGCTTCGAGGACATCACCGCGTCGCTGAACAAGCTCGTGGATGCCGGCATCCCCATCTTCAAGCTGCAGGAGGCCGCCGCCCTGTGGGTCGAGCAGCTCAGCGAGGAGATGCTCCCGCAGCTGCGCGTGTTCACCGACACGATCTATCTGAGCCAGTCGACGCTGCGCGCCGACGGCCGGGTGACGAAGTACCTGCACCTCGGCGACGCGCTCGACGCCTACGAGGCGAACCCGGTGCCGACCGAGCTGCGCACGCACTTCCACGTGCCGGTGTTCCTGTCCGAGATCGGGCCGTTCCGCACGACCCGCTTCGGCGTCGAGGACGCCCTGCGCCTGCACCGGCAGCTGCCGCTCAGCGACCACCTCGAGATCGAGACCTACACGTGGGACGTGCTTCCCGAGGAGCTGAAGACGGGCGACATCGTCGACTACGTCGTGCGCGAGCTCGAGTTCGTGCGGGCACAGCTGCAGGACTGACCATCGACAGACGAAAGCGCGGTCCGGATCCCGGACCGCGCTTTCGTCGTCTCAGGTCGAACGGATCATGTCGCCCCGCGCATCACGCCACGACGGCGCTGCGAGCGGACGAGCGCGTAGACGATCGCGGCCGCCAGGATCAGCGCGCCCTGCAGGACGTACTGCCACATCTGGTCGAGGCGCAGGAACACGGTGGCGTTGAGCACCTGCACCAGGAGCATCGACCCGAGCAGCGTGCCGACGAACGTGCCGCGCCCGCCGAGCAGGCTCGTGCCGCCGAGGACGACCGCGGTGATGCTCGAGAGCGTGTACGCGACGCCCTGCGCGGGGTCGCCGATGCCGATCTGGGTCATGAGCATGATCGCGCCGAGGAACGTGAGCACCGAGGTGCGACGTACGCCGAGGATCACGGTGCGGTTGACGTCCACGCCGACCCGGCGCGCCGACTCCTCGTCCGAGCCGGCGGCCCGCAGCCGCCAGCCCCAGCGGAGTGCGGCGCAGCGCGTACTCGAGACCGACGACCACGAGGACGAGCACGATGAAGGCGATCGGGATCGGGCCGAGCTTGGTCGTGATCGCGCGCGAGATGTCGGCGTTGATGAAGCCGGCGGCGCGTCGGGCGGACGAGGAAGCTCATGCCCTGCAGCGCGATGTAGACGGTCAGGGTCGCGGCGATCGGCGGTGAACTTCACGTACCGGATCAGCACGCCGTTGATCAGCCCGACGATGATCGAGACGGCGAGCATGGCAGCGAAGCCGAACAGGATCGACGCGATCGGCGCTTCGTCGAGGATGAAGAACGAGCCGACCACGACGAGGAAGCCGACCAGCGGCCCGACCGAGAGGTCGATGCCGCCGGTCAGCAGCGCGATCGTCTGCCCGAGCGCGATGAAGCCGAGCGCGCTGACGAGCAGCAGCATCGAGGAGATGTTGAACGCGCCGAGGTAGCGGTCGTTCTGGAGGAAGATGAAGGCTCCGAGCGCGAGGATGACGGCGATCAGGAGCACCGCCGGCGCGTAGTCGCCCTGCACGAAGCGACGCACCTTGGCGCGGCGCACGGCGGAGCGGTCATCGCTGTCGGCGTCGCGCGTCGACTCGATGCTCACGGTCTGCGTCGTCGAGCTGACCGCGGCGCCGATCATGCGCTCCTCGGTGAGCTCGTCGCCGCGCAGCACGTCGACGACGTGGCCGCGCGACATCACGATGACCGTGTCGCAGAGCCCCTCGAGCTCCTTCGCGTCGGACGACGCGACGACGACGGGGATGCCGGTCGCGCGAGACATCGCGCAGGATCTGGTAGATCTCGGCGCGTGCGCCGACGTCGACGCCCTGGGTGGGCTCGTCGGCGAGCACGAGCGTCGGCTCCGACAGCAGCGCACGGGCGACCATCGACCTTCTGCTGGTTGCCGCCCGACAGCGACGAGACGTTCGCGTCGAGGGAGGCCGCCTTCACCGACAGCGAGCCGAGGGTGTCGCCCACCATGCCCAGCTCGCGCTTGCGGTTCATGAGCAGGCCCGGTGCGGAATCGCTTGAGCGCCGAGACGGCGGCGTTCTCGCGCACCGACAGCCGCATCATGAGGCCCTCGGTGAGTCGGTCGGCCGGCAGGTAGGCGGCGAGGTTCAGCAGCGACTTCGCGGTCATCTCGGTGCCGTTCACGGTGACCGAGCCCTCGAAGTGATGCAGTCCGGCGAGCGCCCGCAGCAGTTCGCTCTGGCCGTTGCCGACGACACCGGCGATGCCGATGATCTCGCCGCGGTGCGCCTCGAGCGAGACGTTGTTGAAGCCCGCGCCGGTGAGGCCGGACGAGCACGAAGTTCGGTCGCCGCGTTCTCGGCTCGCGTCGTGCTTGGGCGGGAAGGTCGAGTCGAGCTGACGACCGACGATCAGGGCGAGCAGCTCGCCGTCGGAGATCTCGTCGACGACGGCGGTGGCCCGCAGGCGGCCGTCGCGCAGCACCGTCACGCGGTCGGCGAGTTCGCGCACCTCCGCGAGGCGGTGGGTGATGTAGACGACCGACGGTGCCCGGTCGCGACGGCATCCCGCACGCAGCTCGAAGAGCAGGTCGACCGACTCCGCACCGAGCGGTGCGGTGGGCTCGTCGAGGACGAGCAGGGAGGGGTTCACCGCGAGCGCCTTGGCGATCTCGAGCAGGTGCTTCTTGCGCGACCGACAGCGTCTCGACGCGGTCGGAGAGGTGGACGCGCAGGTTCACGCGTGCCAGCAGCGCGCGCGCGGTGTCCTCGCGCGAGGCTGCTCGCCGGCGAAGACCGACGGCGGCAGGGCGACGAGCAGGTTCTCGAAGACCGTCAGGTCGGGCATGACGGCAGGGTGCTGGTGCACGAACGCGATGCCCAGTCGGGCGGCCTCGCGGGGGTCGAGACCCTCGATCGGCCTGCCCCTGGAAGACCATCGCGCCGGTGTCGGGGCCGGATCGTGCCGGTCGCGACGTTCATGAGCGTCGACTTGCCCGCGCCGTTCTCGCCGAGCAGCGCGTGCACCTCGCCGGGGAGCACCTCGAGCGAGACGTCGGTCAGTGCGGCGACGCCGCCGAAGCTCTTGGAGATGCCCGACATGGCCAGCGTCGGCGACGACGGTCGGCGCTTCGGCGGTCTCGGTGTTCACAGGGCGTCTCCTTCTGCGCGGTGGCGTTCTACGGGGTGTGGCCTCCCGGGCCGCAGCGGACGGCTGCGACCCGGGAGGCCGGTCGTGACGGTCGTGCTACTTGAGCAGCGCGGCCTGGTCTTCTGCGGACATCTGCGCGGACAGGTAGATGTCGCCCGGAAGGTCATCGCGGCAGTCGACCGGGTTCGGGTCGTCCGTGACGGAGTTCTCGAACACCGGCGCCTCGAAGACGTCGTCGACGCCGGGATGACACCGCCGGTCGCCCGTGCGACCGCGTGCTGCACGGCCAGGCGGACGTTGTCGTTGCCCGTCGCGACCGTGAACAGCGAGAAGTCCGGGTTCGACGCCGCCTTCTCCTGCTGGAAGCAGGCCAGGACGTTGCCGTCCGAGGTGACCAGAGCGGGGATCGAGCGACCGCTCTTCTCGAACTCGGGCAGTGCGCCGACCAGCGACGGACCGAAGTCGGACACGATGACGTCGATCTGGTCGTACTTGGCGATCGCGGCGGTCAGCACCTGCTGCGTGAGGGCGGGGTCCCAGTTCGTGACCTCGTACGGCTGCTCGCCGAGGTACGACGTACTTCTCATCCGTCAGCACGGACTCGAAGCCCTCGCGCTCGTCGATGCCCTGGCTGTTGCCGGCGGGCCCGCTGAGGAAGAGGATGTTGGCGCCGTCGGGGAAGTTCTCCTTGATCCAGTTGCCCCATGCCACGCCGTCGGCGACGAAGTCGGCTCCGACCCACAGGTCGTAGTCCTCGCCGGCCGTGCCACCCGGGTTCACGCGGTAGGGCACCGTGACGACGCCGGCCTCGTACGCGCTGCGCAGCGCGGGAAGCATCGCTTCGCCGGCATCCGGGAAGACGACGATCGCGTCGGCCCCGGAGGCGACCATGCCCTGGATGTCGGAGATGGACTTCTGGGTGTCGCCCTGACCGTCTGCGTACAGGTAGTCCACGACGCTCGGGCACTTCGCCACTTCGTCCGCACCGGCGGCCGTGGTGACGAGCCGCCAGCTGTTGCCGCCGAAGCCGTCGAGCAGACCCACGACAGCCTCGTCGGGTCCGCACCATTCGGGTGCGCCCTCGACCGAGGTGCCGCCCGAGTCCGCGGGCTCGCCGGAGTCGCCCGAGTCGCTCGAGCAGCCTGCGAGCACCAGGCGCCGCGAGGCCCACTGCGGCCACCGCCGCGGAGATTCTGCGGTAATTCATGTTCTCCTCCGTAATCCGGACGACGACTGCGTCGTGCGGGTTCTTCTTGGTGCACTCCCGCTCCGGGTGAGCGGGAATTCTCAGGTCGCGGCTGCCGGCCGCGGCTCGTGGATTTCGGACGCGTGAGCCGCCGTCGCACGGCGGCCCAGTCGACCGTGTAGATCGCCACGCCGATCGCCAGCGCTGCCGCCTGGACGAGCGTGCGGACGGCGAACGGCACGCCCAGAGCGAGCACGAACTGATCGAGCTGGCTCAGGAAGAGCGCGGCGACCACGGTCGCCGCCGGAAAGCCTCTGCCGCCCAGCAGCGACGTGCCGCCCAGCACGACGACCGCCACAGAGGTCAGCAGGTAGGAGTTGCCCTGGAAGGCGGTCGGCTGATTGGTGATGCCGGCCAGCAGGATGCCGGCGGTGGCGAAGAGCAGCTGCGCCCAGACGTACGCGGCTCCGCGGTGCGTGCGGTACCGCAGACCGGTCGCACGCGCGGCGGCGGGGCTGGCGCCGACGGCTTCGAACCGTCGTCCGGCGACGGTCCGCTTGACCAGCAGCATGACCAGCAGCAGAATCCCGAGCGCGAACAGGACGGCGTTCGGGATGCCGGCCGTCCGCCCGCCCGCGATCGAGCTGAGCAGCCGAGTCGTCGTGCGCGGGATGCCGCCCGAGATGCCGAGCACCGCTCCGAACAGCAGGGCGTTCGTGCCGAGGGTGGCGATGATCGGGTTGAGGCCGAGGCGGCCGACCATGAAGCCGTTGAGAAGGCCCGCGCCGATCGCCCAGGCGTAGACGGTGAGCACGGCGGGCAGCAGCAGGCCGTCGTTCTCGTTGGGGATGTGGGTGGCCAGGACCACGGCCAGCGAGACGGCGCCGGGCACCGACAGGTCGATCCCGCCCTGCTGCACGACCAGCATCTGCCCCAGTCCGATGATGGCCAGGACCGACGCGAAAGGGAGCATTCCGAGGATCGCGCCCTGCGAGACGCTGCTCGGGGCGAGGAGGAGGCCGAGGATCACCAGGACGACGGTCGAGATCGCCATCGTCAGCAGGCCCTTTGAGCGGCCGAAGCGGACGCTCCCGAGCCGACGCTGCGTCGTCTCTGCGGTCATGCTCTCCCCTTCGAAAGTATGAGCCTCCGTCCGGTGGTGGTGGACGAAGTGTTGAGTCACACTTTATGTATTGTCCGCCGTGTTCACAAGAGACCTACGTAACGATTCCGTCATCAATGGTTCCGAATGAGGGCGATGCAGTACCGAAAGACGCATATTTCCGGGCTTGGATCCCGATCGGGAGGAGTGTTCGCACACCTCTCTGTGCGCGTGACCCATCGTGGAGTACTGTTTACTTCAGCTGTACAGGTCGTTCAAAGGAGATCGTGATGCACAGTGCACAGAAGCGTCGGGCGCTCGTCGTCGGCGCCACCGGAATCGCCGGGCAGACCGTCTCTGCCGAGCTGATGCGCGACGGGTGGGAGGTCTACGGGCTGGCACGTCGCACCGACCGCCTGCCCGAAGGTGTCCTGCCGGTGCCCGCCGACCTGCTCGACGCGGACGCGACGCGGCATACGGTGGCCGGCATCCGCCCCGAGATCGTGATCATCACCGCGTGGATCCGCAAGGACACCGAGGCCGAGAACATCGAGGTCAACAGCCGCACGCTCCGCAATCTCTTCGCGGGGCTCGAGCCGGACGGGGGTGTTCGCCACGTGGCGCTGCTGACCGGGCTCAAGCACTACCTCGGCCCGTTCGAGGATTACGCGACCGGCGTCAAGGCCGAGACTCCCTTCCACGAGTCCGAACCGCGACTGCCGAGCCCCAACTTCTACTACGCGCAGGAGGACGAGCTGTTCGCCGCCGCCGAGCGGATGGGGTTCACCTGGAGCGTGCACCGCTCGCACACCATCCTGGGCTTCGCGGTCGACAATGCGATGAACATGGTGCTCACGCTGTCGGTGTACGCCACGATCTGCAAGGAGCTAGGTCTCCCGTTCGTCTTCCCCGGTTCGGTGCAGCAGTGGAACTTCATCACCGACGTCACGGATGCCGACCTGCTCGGCGAACAGCTCGTGTGGGCGTCGACCCATCTCGAAGGCGAGAACGAGGCGTTCAACATCGCGAACGGAGACGTCTTCCGCTGGCGCTGGCTGTGGCCGCAGATCGCCGAGCACTTCGGTCTCCAGTGGGAAGGGCCGACCGGCACGCCCCGCACGCTCGAAGAATCCATGACCGACCTGGCGCCCGACCTGTGGAGGACGATCGCCGAGCGGGAGGGACTGGCCGAGTCGGACGTGACCAAGCTCGCGTCGTGGTGGCACAGCGACAGCGACCTCGGCCGCGAGATCGAGTGCCTGACCGACATGACCAAGAGCAAGGAGGCAGGCTTCCTCGGCTTCCGCTCGACTCCGAAGAGCTACTTCGCCAATGTCGCGCGCTACCGCGCGGCCCGACTCATACCCTGAGCAACGAACTCACCGCGGCCTCAGATGGTCGCGGTGAGTTCGATGTGCGCCTTGATGGTTTCGGACGGGCGCTGCGCAGCCTCGAGGGCCTGTGTGGCGTCGTCGATCGCGAATCTCTGCGTAACCAGCGACGACAGGTCGATTCCGGTCTGCGCCATGAACCGCAGCGTCTCGGGCCAGACGCCGGGTGAACCGATCGACCCCGTGATCGTGAGCTCCTTGGACTGGATGAGTCCGAGCTTGGCGGGCGCTTCACGACCCACGTCGATGCCGATGTAGCCGACCCGCGCCTTGAAGCCGGCGATCTCGAGGGCCTGTGCCATCACCTCGGGGCGCCCGGTGGCCTCGACGACGACACTTGCACCCTTCCCGTCGGTCTCCCGCTCGAGCAGTCCGTCCAGGTCATCGGGGGCGACCGCGTGGTGCGCGCCGAGGGCGAGGGCTTTCTCGCGCCGGTGCCCGCTCGGCTCGACGACGATCGTCCGCGCACCCAGGGCGACAGCGCCCGCCGTGACCGCGAGTCCGATGGGGCCCGCACCGAGCACGACCAGAGTGTCGCTCGCGTTGACGTTGCCGATCCGCATCAGCGCGTAATACGCGACGCTGAAAGGCTCCACGAGGGCGCCGTTCGTCCAGGAGACCTCGTCGGGGAGACGGTGCAGCCACGATTCCTTGGCGATGAACAGCTCTGCGGCGGCGCCGCTGATGGAGAATCCGAAGTGATCGTCGCCGATCACGCACTCACCGACCACCCGGTCGCCTTTCGCGAATCGCGACACGGCGTCGCCCACGGCCATGACCTCGCCCGACCACTCGTGACCCGGAATGAGCGGGTAATGGAACGGGATGATGTAGCGGCCCTCGAGCAACTCGATGTCGGAGTGGCAGACCCCGACCGAGCGGGCGGCGATCAGCACCTCATCGGCCGCGATCTGCGGGGTCGGCAGCTCGTCGACCTGTGCTGCTCCTTCGGCGACGAATCGCAGTGCCTTCATGTTCTCTCTCCTGGGGTCGCTGTACGGGGACGACTACTGAGCCCGGACGAGGACTTTGACCTGATCCCCGGTCGGTGACAGCAGCGTCTCGAATCCCTTTTCGACGATGTCCGCCATGTCGATGCGGGCGCTCACGACCTGCTCCACGTCCATTCGCCCTCCGCCGATGAGTGCGATGATCCGCGGCCAGTCGGTCACGGGGTAGCACCACGTGCCGCGCAGAGTGATGTCGCGCTCCGACAGCACCATCGGGTCGATCGCCGCAGGTTTGGTGTGCAGGCCGGTCTGAGAGATGCTTCCTGCGGCACGCACCGATGCGAGCGCCGTCTGCAGCGCGATCTCGTTGCCCGAGCACTCGATCACGGCATCGACGCCGATTCCGCCGGTGCGGTCCTTGAGCTCGGCGGCGACGTCGGTCGACCGGGGGTCGAGCAGCTCGCCGACATCCAGAGACCGTGCGAGCTCACGCCGTTTCGGGTTGACCTCGGAGAGGTAGACCGTCGCCCCCAGCGACGCGGCGTACAGCGAGGCGAGCGCGCCGATCGGTCCGAGACCGGTGATGAGCACGGTGTCTCCCGGTCGGACACCCGCGCGGTCCACGCCGTACGCGGCGACCGCGGTGGGCTCAACGAGTGCCCCCTGAATGTCGGACATCGTCTCGGGAAGCTTCGAGACCTTGGACTCGGGGACGACGCACTGCTCGGCGATGCCTCCCCAGGCGTCACTGAGTCCGATGCAGGCCATGGACGTGCACAGGTGATTGAGTCCCCTCTGGCAGAAATAGCACGTGCCGCAGAACAGCAGGGGCATGACCGAGACCCGGTCGCCGACGCGCACCGAGCGCACGTCGCGTCCGACCTCGAGGACTTCGGCCGAGAACTCGTGGCCGAGGATCTGCGGCGCGATCGAGCCGTTGAGGCGGTGCGGGCTCGTCGGAATCACGATCGGGCCCACCGCGTACTCGTGCAGATCGGTGCCGCAGATCCCGCACCAGAGCGGCTTGAGGCGCACATCGGTGCTCCCCACCGAGGTCGGCTCCGCGACCTCCTCCACCCGGATGTCCTTCGCGTCGTGGAACACGGCTGCTCTCATGTCGCTACCTCACCGTTCGCTTGTTCGTCATCGCTCATCGTGAGCCTGCACGTTTGCTCGAGTCGGGTCGAAAAGGACCTTGCCCCGGATCTGCCCGGAGGCCAACCTGCCCAGCTGCTCGGGCACCGCATCCAATCCATAGACCGCCTCGACGAGCTCATCACCGAGATCGGTCGTTGCGAGGATCTCCAGGGCGGGCCCGAGGTCTTCGGAGCAGATGTGCGCGACCGTGGTGATGATCGACACCTCGCTGAGCACGAGCCGATGCACGTTCAGCTCCTGACTCGCCGGACGGCAGGCCGACGCCGAGCATCGTCCCGCCGGGACGCACGACGTCCAGGGCGAGTGCCAGCTGACCTGGCGCTCCGGTGGCTTCGATCACGACGTCCGCTCCGCGCGGGCCGACGAGCGTTCGCAGCGAGCCGATGACATCGGCATCCGCCGCCACCGCGTGCGTCGCTCCGAGTCTGAGCGCTCGGTCCAGCCGTTCGCCCGCGTAGTCGACGACGACGATCTCGGCATCCGCCAACGAGACGAGCCCGGCAAGGATGAACGTGCCGATCGCTCCCGCTCCGAACAGGATGACCCGGTCGCCGTCCCGCACGCCCGCTCGGCGCGCGGCGTGCAGTCCGACCGCGAGTGGCTGAGCGACCCCGGCGTGATCCAGCGAGCAGTTCTCGGGGATGCGCACGAGCGTCGAGGTGGCGACGGCGACGTACTCGGCCAGCCCGCCGTCGATGTTGAGGCCATGCGTGACGTAGCGCTGGCACAGGTTCGTCCGGCCCTCGAGGCAGCGGTCGCATTCGCCGCACGACACGCCCGCACCCGAAGCGACGCGGTCGCCGACGGCGAAGCCGTCGGCCGATTCGTCCGCGAGGGCAACGATCTCGCCGACGAACTCGTGCCCGATGACGAGCGGGCCGTGATGGCCGCTGATCGGATGCGGACGATCGATCGGGAACATGATCGGGCCCGACTTGAACTCCGTCGCGTCGGTTCCGCAGATCCCGCTGCGCAGCACCTTCACCAGCGCCTGCCCGCGCGCGGAACAGGGACCGGGCGGTGCTCGATGCGCACGTCACCGCGCCCGTGGAACACCGCGGCCGCCATCGTCTCGGGCACACCGGAACCCGGGGGGGCCGCATCCGTCGCCGTCATGCGCTGCCGCGTCCCCACTCCGGTGTTCAGGTGCGACTGCGAGTCGCGCGTCAGGTTGAGCGGGCCGCCGACGGCGTAGTACCGCTGTCCGGCGACGAGCAGCTCCTCGGCGGGGAACTTCGTGATGACCTCGCAGCCGTCGGCGGTGACGACGAGCTCCTCCTCGATGCGCGCGGCACCCCAGCCGTCGGCCGACGGCCAGTAGGTCTCGAGGGCGAAGACCATGCCCTCCTTGAGCTCTTCGGGGTGATCGAGGCTGACCAGCCGCGAGAAGATCGGCTTCTCCCAGATCGACAGGCCGACGCCGTGGCCGTACTGCAGGGCGAAGGCGGCCTCTTCGTCGGCGAAGCCGAACTCCTGCGCGGTCGGCCACACCTTGACGATGTCGGCCGTCGTGGCGCCGGGCTTGACGAGCGCGATCGCCCGGTCCATGTACTCGCGGGCGCGCGTGTACGCGTCGCGCTGGGCGGAGCTCGCCGAGCCGACCGCGAAGGTGCGGTAGTAGCAGGTGCGGTAGCCGTTGAAGCTGTGCAGGATGTCGAAGAACGCCGGGTCACCGGGGCGGATCAGCCGGTCGCTGAACACGTGCGGGTGCGGCGAGCACCGCTCGCCCGAGATCGCGTTGACCCCCTCGACGTACTCGGAGCCGAGGTCGTACAGCGTCTTGGCCACGAGCCCGACGGCTTCGTTCTCGCGCACGCCGGGCCGCAGGAATCGGTAGAGCTCTTCGTACGCGGCATCCACCATCGACGCGGCCTGCGTGAGCAGCCGGATCTCGTCGCCGGTCTTGATGCGGCGGGCCTCCATGAACAGCTGCTGCCCGTCGACGACGTCGATGCCCTCGCGCTGCAGCGCGAACAGGATCGGCAGCTCGATGACGTCGACGCCGAGAGGCTGGTTCGCGAGGCCGAACTTCTCGAGCTCGCGCTTGATCTTCTTCGCGACCCCCTCGGCGATCTCCGCGTCCGGGGGGAAGGCTCCGCGAAGGGTCGAGATGCCCGCGCGCGCGCCGCTCTCGAGCCGCGGCCGCTTGGCGCCCTCGTGCGGCGCGTTCGGGTCGGCATCCATCTCGGTCGTCGTGACGTCGAGCCACGGGTTGTACAGCTGGTGGTGCTTGGCCGCCGAGCCGAAGTCCCACGAGATCGGGTCGGAGTTGCGCGTCAGCAGGCTGAAGCGGATCAGCTTGTCCATCGCCCACGTGCCGATGTGGGTCGCGGTCATGTAGCGGATGTTGGAGAAGTCGAAGGCCAGCACCGCGCCCATGTCGGAGCGCTCGAGCTCGGCCCTCAGCTTCGCGAGCCGCTCGTCGCGCAGCCGGTCGAAGTCGACCCGCGTCTCCCAGTCGACTGCGTTGGTGCCCGTGGTGCCGGTGCTCTTCATGGTGTGCTCTCTCGGTTTTCAGGCTCGGTGCACGCGCCCTCGTCTCAGACGAGGATCATGCCGCCTTCGATGGGGATGATCTGCCCGGTGATGTAGTCGGAGTCGGATGCCGCGAGGAAGATCCCGGTCGGCACGATGTCCGCGGGTCGGCGGGGCGGCCGAGGAGGATGCCGCTCGCCATCGAGTCGAAGCCGTTCTGGCCCTCGCCGATCTCTTCGAGCTCGCGGTCGAGCTTGGTCCACAGCGGCGTCGCCACCACGCCCGGCGCGAAGCCGTTGACCGTGATGCCGTGCTCGGCGAGCGCGCGCGCGCCGGCCTGGGTGAGCGAGATGACCGCCGGCCTTGGCGGCGCTGTACGGCGCGAAGCTCGAGAAGCCCTGGCGGCCGGCGATCGAAGCGGTGTTGACGACCTTGCCGCCGCCGCCCTGAGCGATGAACTGCTTCGCGGCCTCCTGGATGCCGATCAGCACGCCGAGCGCGTTGACCCGCATGACGAGCTCGAAGTTCTCCTCGGTGATGTCGAGGAACTTCATCGGCGCGTTCATGCCGGCGTTGTTGAAGTACGCGTCGAGCCGGCCGTGCCGCTCGACGCGTCCGAGATGCCGGTGCGCACCGACTTCGCGGTCGGTGACATCGACGCGGACGGCGCTCGCGCTGCCGCCCGTGGACCGGATCTCGGCGACGAGCGCGTCGGCGGCCTCGAGGTTGAGGTCGGCGATCACGGCGTTCGCGCCCTCGGCGGCGAAGCCGGTCGCGAGCGCCGCGCCGATGCCGGAGGCGCCGCCCGTGATCACGATCGTCCGACCGCGGAGTCTGTCTGCCATCGGAGCTCCTTCGCTGCCCGGCCCGACGTGCACCCGTGTGCACAGTGTTCACTATAAGTGAACTTAGTGCGGTTGTGCACAGCCGACACGTGAACGAGAGTTCGGCGAAGGGTGCAATCCGCGTGATCGCCCGGCAATTCGCCTGGCGCGGCCTCAGCGGAGAGTCGCGCATCGGCCTCTCGCGGCCTTGCGCACCGCGCATGGTGTTGAGTCACAGTGGATACCGTTCAGTCAGGCGTGCGCGTCCGAAGGCGCTGCGCCGGGTCGCGAAGGAGTGGACAATGGCGTTCGTCACCGAGGGTGTGCACCACGTGGGAGTCACGGTCAGCGACCTGGAGCGGTCGCTCGAGTGGTACTCGCGGATCTTCGGCTTCGAGCCGGGCCCGGTCAATCACGGCGAGGGGCCGGACCTCGAGCGCGGCGTGCAGGTGCCCGGCGCGAAGCTGTCGTTCTGCATGGTCCGCGTCGGCAACGTCAACGTCGAGTTCCTGCAGTACCACCAGCCCGAGGGCAAGACCTGGGACCGCACGAACGGCGACGTCGGCTCCGCGCACATCTGCTTCGTCGTCGACGACATGCAGTCGGCCTACGACGACCTGCAGGCACGCGGCGCGGTCTTCAACGGACCGCCGGTCACCCTCACCGACGGCGACCTCGCCGGCTCGCAGTGGGCGTACCTGCGCGACCCCGACGGCATCCAGCTCGAGATCTGGCAGTACGCGAAGCCTGCCGCTCCGCTAGGGCCCGGCCGCTCTCAGACGAGCATGCGCAGCGGGTTCTCGATCCGCTCGACGATCGCGGCCAGCAGCTGCGCTCCGACCGCGCCGTCGAGCACGCGGTGGTCGGCCGAGAGGGTCACGGTCATCACGGTGCCCACGGCGAGCTGATCGCCGTCGACGACCGGCGCCTGCCGCGCGGCGCCGACGGCGAGGATGCCCGCCTGCGGCGGGTTGATGATCGCCGAGAACTCCTTCGTGCCGTACATCCCGAGGTTCGACACCGCGAACGACCCGCCCTCGAGCTCGTGCTGCTTGAGGCGGCCCGCGCGGGCGCGCTCGGCGAGGTCGACGACCGCGGTGGAGATCTCGCTGAGGCTCAGCCGGTCGACGCCGCGCACCACCGGCGTGACGAGTCCGCCGTCGATCGCGACGGCGACCGCGATGTCGACGTCGTGATGGCGCCGGATGACCGTGTCGCCCCACGTCGCGTTCGCGTCGGGCACGGCGCGCGAGCGCGCCGGCGACCGCCTTGAGCACGAAGTCGTTCACCGAGATGCGCACCGGTGCGCCTCGTTGACCTCGCGGCGCAGCTCGAGCAGCCGGTCGACGCGGCAGTCCGCGACGAGGTAGAAGTGCGGCACGGTCGACTTGCTCTCGGTGAGGCGCCGGGCGATCGCGCGGCGCATCCCGGTGAGCGGGACCTCGTCGAATCCGCCGCGTGCAACGCGGGGACGGATGCCGCGGGCCGGGCGCGCGGGCGGTCGCGGCGGCGGCTGCGGCGGGGTGCGGCGCCGGAGCGAGGCGCGGCATCCGCCCCCTCGATGTCGCGGCGCACGATCCGGCCGTTCGGGCCCGGTCCCGGCGATCGCGCTCAGGTCGATGCCGCGCTCGCGGGCGAGGCGCCGCACGAGCGGGCTGACGAAGCGGCGCTCGTCGCGGAGCGGGGTCGGGACCGGGCGCCGACGGCGCCGGCGTCGCGCCGCGCGGCGCGACCGGCGGCGGGCGTCGACCGGCGCGGACGGCACCGGAGGTTCGTCGCCGGCTCTGCGGCTGGCCGGCTCGTCGCCGGTGACGGGCGCCGACCGGGGCGTCGGCGCGTCTCCGGCGCCGTGGCTCCCCCGCCGGCCCACGACGACGATCGGGTCGCCGATCGCGACGCCCGCGCCCTCGGCCGCGAGCAGCTCGAGCACGGTGCCCTCGATCTCGGAGGCGTACTCGACGACGGCCTTGTCGGTCTCGATCTCGGCCAGCGGGGTGCCGACCTCGACCTTCTGGCCGACCGCGACGAGCCAGGTCGCGATCGCGGCCTCGGTCACGCCGGTGAGCACTTCCGGCATCCGGATGGTGGTGGCCATCAGGCACCGCCCATTCCGGCGCGCAGGCGCTCGATGCCGGCCACGACCTCTTCGGTGCGGGCGATCGCCGCGCGCTCGAGCACCTTCGAGATGCTCGGGCTCGCCTCGCTGCCGGTCACCCGCTCCACGGGCTGATCGAGCCAGTCGAAGTAGCGGCGCTGGATCTCGTCGGCGAGCCAGCCGCCGTACGACGTGCCCTGCGCGCCCTGCTCGACGATCAGCACGGCGTTGGTCTTCTTGATCGACTCGCCGATCGTCTCCCAGTCGAGCGAGGCCCGGTCGAGCCAGCGCAGGTCGATGACGTCGGCGTCCAGCCCGGTCTGATCGACCGCCTCGACGCAGTGGTGCACCATCGAGAGGTAGCTGATGATCGTGGCGTCCGCGCCCTCGCGGCGGCAGCGCCGCCTTGCCGAACGGCAGCTGGTAGTCGAGGTCGCCCTCGGGGATCTCGTCGGCCCGGCCGTACAGGTCGACGTGCTCGATCACGAGCACCGGGTCCTCCAGGGCGAGCGCGGCGTTCATGAGGCCGACGTAGTCGGCCGCGGTCGAGGGCGCGATGATGCGCCAGCCCGGGCTCGTGGCGAAGATGCCGGCCGGGTCCATGAGGTGCTGCGAGCCGTAGCCCGAGCCCATCGCGACCTTGGTGCGCAGCACGAGCGGCACCGGGTTGACGCCGCCGAACATGTGCCGGGCCTTGCCGATCTGGTTGAAGACCTGGTCGGCGGCCACCCACATGAAGTCGGGGTACATGAACTCCACGACCGGGCGGAAGCGGCCGTCCAGCGCCATTCCGCCGGCGAGCCCGGCGAACGCGTTCTCGCTGATCGGGGTGCCGAGCACGCGGTCGGGGAACCGCGCCGCCAGCCCCTTGGTCGCGCCGTTCGTGCCGCCGGAGAGGCGGTGCACGTCTTCGCCGAGCACGACGATGCGCTCGTCCTGCTCCATGCGCCGGCCCATGACCGCGGCGACGGCGTCCACGAACTTCGACGGCGTCATGTCCGTCGCCTCGGTCGCGGGGTCGAGCGTGCGCGCGTCGGCGAGTTCGCTCGCGTCGCCGCGCAGGCCGACGTCGACGAACTCGGGCTCCGGCCACAGCGTCGGGCTTGATGCGGCGCTTGCCCGCGTTCTCGGGATCGGTCTCGAGCAGCTCGCCGACCGCGGCGCGCATCGCCTCCTGCGCCTGCGCGCGCACCGACTGCGACCTCGTCCGCGGTGACCTGGCCGAGCTTCTGCATCTCGGCGGCGACGCGCAGCAGCGGGTCGCGCTCGCGCCACTCCGCCTCTTCCTGCTTGCGTGCGGTAGCCGAACGCGCTGCCGGGGTACGGGCCGTTCTGGTGGAAGAAGCGGTAGACCTCGGCCTCGACGACGGCGGGCCCGGCGCCGGAGCGCATGTGCTCGGCGGCCTCGTTCATCGCGAGGTGCACCGCGAGCGGGTCCATGCCGTCGACACGCCACGACGGGATGCCGAAGCCCTGGCCGCGCACCGAGAGGCGGGTGTCGGCGGTGATCTCCGACACGTGGGTCGAGACGCCGTAGAGGTTGTTCTCGATGAAGAACGCGACCGGCAGCTTCCAGGTCGCGGCGAGGTTCATGCTCTCGAGCACCGAGCCGATCTGGCTCGCCCCGTCGCCGAAGTAGTTGATCGTGAGGTCGGTGGTGTCGGAGTGCTTCTGCGCCCACGCGTTGCCGGTCGCCATCGGCGCGCCGCCGCCGACGATCGCGTTCGTGCCGAGCGCGCCCGCCTCGAACCACTGCAGGTGCATCGAGCCGCCGCGACCGCGGCAGTAGCCCTGCGCGAGGCCGAGGATCTCGGCGAGCGTGCGCTGCAGCACCTCCTGGATCTCGGGGGTGACGAGCGTCGGCGAGGTCGACCGGATGCCGCCGACGTGGGTGAGCGCCTTCGCGAGGAACTGGTGGTGGCCGCGGTGCGAGCCGTTGATCGCGTCGGTCGAGCGCAGGCCGATGATCGAGCCGACCGCGCCGCCCTCCTGCCCGATGCTGGAGTGCGCCGGGCCGTGCACGAGGCCTTCGCCGGCGAGCTCGAGCACGGTCTCTTCGAAGGCGCGGATGAGGTGCAGCTGCGCGAGCATCCCGGCCAGCAGCGCCGGGTCGGCGCTCTTCCAGTCGGCGGCCGTGGTGGACAGCTCGACCCACGGCGTTCCGGACTCCAGGCGGCGGTGCTTCGGCATCGGAGTCGTCCTTCCTCGGCGCGCGGCGGTGCGCTGCCGTTCACACGATAGGCATTATTGGATCCAATAGCAACCACTTCGGCGACGAAGCGTGGACGATCCATCGACGCCCTGCGCTACATTGGATCCATTGAGGATCGACGACGATCGGAGGACAGACGCATGGGACTTCCGGGCCTGCGAGGCACCGAGCACATCGGCTTCACCGTCCCCGACCTCGATGAGGCCCACGCCTTCTTCGTCGACGTGATCGGCTGCCAGTACGTGTACTCGCTCGGTCCGTTCCGCGCCGACGACGACTGGATGAGCGAGCACCTCGCCGTCGACCCCCGCAGCGTCATGCGCGAACTGCGCTTCTACCGGTGCGAGTTCGGCCCGAACTTCGAGATCTTCGAATGGGATGCCGCCGACGGCCAGCATCCGCAGCCCCGCAACAGCGACATCGGCGGCCACCACCTGGCGTTCTACGTGGACGACCTCGACAGCGCGGTCGCCTATCTGCGCGAGCAGGGCATCCGCGTGCTCGGCGAGCCGACCGCGAGCCGCAACGCGAGCGAGGGCCAGCGCTGGGTCTACTTCCTGACACCCTGGGGTATGCAGCTCGAGCTCGTCAGCTACCCCGACGGCAAGGCCTACCAGCGCGCGGGCGGCCCGGTGCTGTGGCACCCGGCGAGGCCCGCCGAATGACCGCGGCCCGCCAGCCCGAGCACGGCGAGGCCACCGCCCACATCGCCGATCTGCTGCGCGAGGCGATCGTGCGCGGCGACTTCACGCCCGGCGCCCGCGTGCGCCAGGAGCAGATCGCCGAGCTGACCGGCGCGAGCCGCGCGCCGGTGCGCGAGGCGCTGCGCATGCTCGCCGCCGAGGGTCTCGTCACGCTCGTCGCCAACAGCGGCGCCCGCGTCTCGTCGCTGAGCCTGCCCGAGTGCGAGGAGATCTACCGCGTCCGCGAGCGCGTCGAGCCCCTGCTGCTGCGCATGAGCGCGCCGGACCTGGACGAGTCCGAGCTCGACCGCCTCGGCGCGCTCGCCGAGCAGATGGCGCAGGCGGCCGACCCCGAGGAGTTCCTCGCCCTCGACCGCGCGTTCCATCTCGCCACCTACGCGAACGCCGAGACGGTCGTGCTCAGCGACCTGGTGCACCGGCTGTGGAACCGCACGCAGGCGTACCGGCGGGTCTACACCGCGCTCATGGACGAGCGGGCGCGCCAGACCGTGCACGACGAGCACCGGCTGATCGTCGCGGCGATCCGCGACGGCGACCTCGACAGCGCCGAGAGCCTGCTCGCCGGGCACATCCGCCGCACGCGCCGGCAGCTCGCGAGCCACCCCGAGGTCTTCGCCTCGCACCCCGCCTCGTCGGCCCCGTCGGCAGCAAGGAGATCAGCATGACCGCCCTCGGATTCCTCGGCCTCGGCCGTATGGGCGCGGCGATCGCCGGTCGCCTCGTCGCCGCCGACGTGCCGCTGACCGTCTGGAACCGCAGCCGTTCCGCCTCCGAGCAGCAACTCGTCGATGCCGGCGCCACGCGCGCGGCATCCGCCGCCGACGCCCTCGCCGCACCGGTGTCGTTCTCGATGCTCGCCGACGACGCCGCGGTCGACAGCGTGCTGAGCGCCGAGAACATCGGGCGCTCCGACCAGCGGCGCATCCACGTGAACATGGCCTCGATCAGCGCCGCGATGGCCGACACCCTCGCCGCGCGATTCGCGGATGCCGGCGTGCTCTACGTCTCGGCGCCGGTGCTCGGTCGCCCCGAGGTCGCCGCGCAGGGCAAGCTCAACGTGCTGCTGGCCGGCCCCGCCGAGGCGCTCGATGTCGTGGACCCCTATCTCGCGCACTGCAGCGTGCGCCGCTGGCGGTTCGGCGACACCCCCCGCCAGGCGAACGCGGTCAAGGTCGCGGTGAACTTCATGATCCTGCAGTCGCTCGAGTCCCTCGGCGAGTCGATCGCGCTCGTCGAGTCGCAGGACGTCGACGCCGGGCAGTTCGTCGAACTCATCGGCGCGAGCCTGTTCGGCGGGGTCGTGCACACCGGCTACGGCGCGCATCATCGCCGAGCGCCGCTACACGCCGCCCGGATTCACGGTCGCCCTGGGCCGCAAGGACCTCGGCCTCGCCGAGGAGCTGGCCGCCGAGGGCCGCGTCGACGTGCCGATGGCCGCCGTGCTGCGCGACCGCTTCGAGACCGCGCTGGCCGACCCCGAGCTCGCCGACCTGGACTGGTCGGCGGTCGCCGAGGTCAGCCGCCGCAGCGTGGGCCGCGCCTGACGTCAGTCGTCCTCGTCCTGGTAGGTGTACGGGTTCGGGATCGTCTCGTCCTCGGGGATCTGCGGGTGCATCCACTCGTCCCAGGCCGCTTCGCCCAGCTGGCCGCGGACGTATTCGACGGATGCCGCGACCTTGTCGCGCACCGGGGCCAGCGGCATCCCGATGCGGCGTCCGTCGTACTTGACGACCTTGCCGTTGACGACGACGGTGTGCACGTCGGCGGTGCCGGCCTGGAAGACGACGTGGGCGTAGGGGTTGAGGATCGGCGTCATCGCGGGCGACTCGTCGTTCTTCAGCAGCACGACGTCGGCCTTCTTGCCGGGCGTGAGCGAGCCGAGCTTGTCGGTCATGCCGAGCGTGTGCGCGCCGCCCATCGTGGCCTCGTACACGACGTCCTCGGCGCGCAGCCGGTTGACGTTGACCGGCTCGCCGTGCGCCTGCGACTCGAGGTGGTCGCGCGAGCGGAAGGCGCTGAGCGTCGAGCGCATCGCCGAGAAGAAGTCCGCGCTCCACCACACGCTCGTGTCCATCGACAGCGACGTCGGGATGCCGAACTTGCGCACCCGCCACGTCGACGGGTAGCCCTGCCCGGCGCTCTGCTCGCTCTCGGTGGAGACCGAGACCGTGCCGCCCGTCGCGGCGATCTTCTGGTAGCTGTCGTCGCTGAGCGACGCGGCGTGCACGTACGTCGATCGTGTCGTTCATCCAGCCGCCGTCGTACATCTGCCCGATGCTCATGTCGGTCGTGACGCCGAAGACGCCGGCGTGGGTCGTGACGCGCAGGCCGAGGTCGCGCGCGGCCTGGAAGGCGCCCGCCGCCTGGAAGTCGGGGTCGTCGGGCACGTCGAACGCCAGCTGCAGCCCCATCATGTCGTCGGGCGCGTTGAAGTTGCGCACGACGAAGTCGCGGAACTCGGGCGAGTTCGCCCACTCCCACGGCGCGCCGAGGTAGTTGCCGTACGCGAGCACGAACCGGCCGGGGATCTCGCGCATCGCCTGCAGCGCCGCCTCGCCGTACTCCGGCGTGCGCAGCCCGTGCGACCAGTCGAGGGTCGTCGTGACGCCCTGGTCGACCGACTCCAGCGCGCTGAGCAGGTTGCCGGCGTAGATGTCCTCGGCGCGGAACACGTGCCCCCAGGTCAGGTAGTAGAAGACGAAGTACTGGCTGAGCGCCCAGTCGCCGCCGTAGCCGCGCAGCGCCGTCTGCCACATGTGGCGGTGGGTGTCGATCATGCCCGGCATCACGATGCCGCCGCTCGCGTCGATCTCGAGCGTGCCCTCGGGAACCTCGAGCTGAGGCCCGACGGCCCGGATGGTGTCGCCGATGATCAGCACGTCGGCGTTCTCCAGCACGCCCGCGCTGTCGACGGTGATCACGGTGCCTCCGCGGAACACGATCGGCCGGTCGCCGGCGAAGTCCTCCGCGCGCGGTGAATCAGGGTTGGTCATGTGGTCCTCCTCGTTGAGTGACTGGGGTCGTGAAGTGATGCTTCAGGTGAGGCGCCAGCCTCGGTCGACGTCGATGCTCGTGCCCGACATCCCGTGGTTGTCGAGCAGGAACGTGGTGGCCGAGACGATGTCGGCCATCGTCGCGAGCTCCCCGCCGGGGGTGCGCGACTGGTAGCGCGTCGAGGCGCGGCGGTCTTGCCCTCCCAGAACGGGCTGTCGCCGATGATGCCGGGGTGGATCGCGTTCACCCGCATCGGGGCGAGCTCGAGCGCCATCGTGCGGGTGAGCCCGTCGATGCCGCCGTTGATGGTCGAGACGGTGGTCGAGCCGGGGTACGGCGCATCCTTCGCGCGGCCGCCGAAGAGCACGATGCCGGTCTCACGCGATTCCACGAGCCGACCGACCAGCGCGTGGACGGTCTCGGTGTAGCCGATGAGCTTCAGGGTGACCAGGCGCGTCGCGCGGGCGATGTCGTAGTCGCGCACGGTGTTCGCGTCGCGCTCGACCGCGGCGAGCACCAGGCCGTTCACGGTTCCCACCGAAGCCAGCTGCGCGCCGATGCCTTCCGGCTCGGAGAGCTCGAGGGCGATGCCGCTCGCCCGGTCGCCGAACTCTGCAGCGACGGATGCCGCGCGCCCGGCATCCCGCCCCGTCAGGATGACCCGGTCACCCCTGGCGACGAGGCGTCGCCGCGAGCTCGCGGCCGATGCCGGACGTGCCGCCGACGACGACGATCGTGCGTTCACTCATGGTCGGTGCCTTCCAGAGTGGTGGCGAGGTAGTCCCAGTCGCGGGCGAAGCGGTACGCGTGACGCGGCGGCATCTGCGGCGCCTGGGTCTCGACCCAGCGCACCGGGGCACCCGTCGCGCGGAAGGAGTGCACGCACCCGACCCCCGCCCACGCGATGTCGCCGGTCTGCAGCCGGTACTCCTCACCGTCGAAGGTCGCGTCGACCTCGCCGTCGGTGATGAGGTACGCCTCTTCGAGCGGGTGGTCGTGGGGTCCGGCGACGCCGTCGGGCTCGTACTGCACCATGAACATCGTGTGCAGCACCGCGCCGAGGTCGGAGTCGACCATCATCTTGAGCGTGATGCCGCTGTAGACCAGCAGGGCGGTGCGCATGCTGGCCGACACGGCGAGGAGCTCCTGCGACTGCCGCCCCGGATTCATGTGGTCGGCGGTGATGCTGCCGAACGAGCGGGTGCGCGGATCGCGGGGGTCGACCGGCGTGGGCGTGCCGGGCGCGAGATCCGGAACGCGGTAGGTGTCCATGCCGTGCTGCGGGCGCGGGGGCGGCGAGAGCACGTCGGCCCAGGCCGCGGCGCCGTCGGTCGCGTGCCAGGAGTGCGGCGTGCCGATCGGGATGACGCCGTAGTCGCCCGCGACGAGGCGCACGGTCGCTTCGGGCGTGACCAGCACGACCTCGCCCTCGATCACGTGGAACGACTCCTCGAAGGAGTGCACGTGCGTCGGGACCACTCCCCCGGCCTCGAGCCGTGAGATGCCGAAGTCGGTGTGCGACGAGCCGTCCTCGTACCCGACCGCGCGCCAGCGGCTCAGGCCGGCGGCATCCGGCGCGAGCGCACCCGGCGAGACGTACTGCGCGTCGGACCCTCGGCGGACGACGTGTCGGGCGGTCATTCGGCCTCCATCGAGCGCGAGACTGAACAGCGGTGTTCAGCACTGCTTAACACCCAGTGAAGTGCCGAGGGCGGCTCTTGTCAAGTGAACGGCAGCACGAGCCGGGACGGGTGCGCGGCATCCCGGTAGATCTTGTGGGTGACCGGCCGCCCCACCGGCAGGTGGAAGGCGTCAGGGGGCAGCAGCGAGTTGTGCTCGTCGACGAGCGGCTCGTCGTTGGACAGCTCGGCGACCAGGCGGTGACCGGGCTGGAAGGTCGCGGCGAACGGGTAGAGCCGCAGCACGTACTCCTCGATCCGCCCGGGTTCGACCGGCACCGCGCGGGTGTGCGGGTGGTACGGGCTGCCCTCGGTCGTGCGGTCGTCGAGCTCGCGGTGCGAGGCCTTGAGGTAGCCGGTCGTGATGAGCTGCCGGGTGCCGTTCGGGGCGGCATCCCACAGCCGCAGGATGAAGTTCGTGTCGGGCTGATCGATCTCGGCGAAGATGTGCGCGGCGCCGGTGCCGATCATCTCGGTGGGCTCCTCGAACGGCGCGGTCGACCACGAGAGGATCTCGACCTTGTCGGTGACCGTCAGCGGTGCCTGGTAGAAGCCGTCGGGGGCGGCGTACTCCGTGCCCATCGGCTCGGGCCCGGTCGACAGCTTTCCGCGCGGGCGCAGGTACAGCGGCCGGTACTCGACCTGCTTCGGCGGCCACTGGTCGGCGGTGACGACCTCGCGCGAGCCCTCGACGAACACGCTGACGGCGGGCTCGTCCATCACGCCGTTGTCGATGCCCTTGATCCAGTAGTCGTACCAGCGGAACATCTTGTCGTGCTCTTCGACGAAGGGGCGCGACTGCATCGGCGGGTACGGGCCGATGTCGAGCTTCTTCGGACCCTTCAGCCGGTGGTACAGCTCGATCGTGCCGTCGAGGGTCCATCCCGGCCCTGGTCGAGCTGCAGATAGACGGGGATGTCGATGTTCGGCGCCAGCGCGACCGGGTTGCGCTCTTCGTACCAGTCGCCGTAGAGCTCGTTCGTGATGATGTCGAACCAGGCCTCGTGGTTCGTCGGGTAGTGCAGCGTGTGGACGAGGTTGGGCCAGGCCGCGACATCCGGGTCGGCGAGACGCTCGGCCACGCGCTGCGCGACGAACTCCGGCGTGCAGGTCTCGAGCATCCGCGACTTCACGCGGTCGGTGAACGCCCAGCCCGAGTCGCCGCCGCGCCCCTCGCGGGCGGCGCGCGGCATGAACCACATGATGCCGCCGTGATAGGTGGTCTCGTAGAAGTCGTAGTGGCCGCCGCTGACGAAGATGGCCTTCAGGTGCGGCGGGCGCTCGGCGGCGGCGAGCACCTGCATCGAGCCGAAGTACGAGATGCCGATCATGCCGACGTTGCCGTCGCACCAGGGCTGCGCGGCGACCCACTCGATGAAGTCGTACGCGTCCTGGCCCAGCGAGACTCCTCCGGCGTTGTAGTTGCCGATGTGCTCGCCCTCGGACGCCCCCGAGCCGCGCAGGTCGCCGATCACGTGGACGTAGCCCTCGCCCACGACCCGGGCGATGTCGCCGGCTTCGATGCAGCCGTCCCACATCGGACTCGGGCGCCGCTGCGGCGGCATCGTGAGCGCGAGCGCCTGCAGCTCCTTGCCGTAGGGGCTGAGCGCGACGAGCGCCGGGCGCGGCTTGTCGTCGACGCCCTGATAGGCGTCGGCGGCGAGCTCGACGCCGTCGCGCATCGGGACGCGCAGGTCCTTCTGCACGACGATCGGGATGCCGCCGGCGTCCAGCGTGCGGATGTCGGTCATGAGGCGGCGCTCCCTGTCAGGTCTGCGGACTCGCGGGCTGAACCGCGTGCGGTACCCGTGCATCGTCGTGAAGAACGGCGACGGCTCGAGGGTGGGGTCGCCGCGATAGCCCAGCTCCTCGGCGACCGCGGCGAACGGCGAGTAGGGCGAGTCGGTCTCGTGCAGGCCGTGCCGCAGCGACCGCCACGCGGCGTCGTCGATGCGCGCCTCGATGTCGAGGCTCTGCTGCAGCGCCTCCTGGGCCTGCGCGGCGTCGAGCTCGACGCCGTAGGGAACGCCGTCTGCGGTGCGATACGGATGCCCGAGGTAGAGGTTCTGCGGCCGGATCTCGTCGCGCAGGTACCGCAGGCTCGAGCGGTACGCGACCGGGTCGACGTAGCTCGGGAACGCGTTGGCGGCACCGTGCACCTGCACGCCGTCGCCGACGAAGACGGCGTTCTGGCCGTCGACGACGTACGCGACCGAGCCGGCGGTGTGGCCCGGGATCGCGTGCACCGACACGGTCACGTCCCCGCCGAGCGAAAGCGTCTCGCCGCCCGTGACGAGCACGGTCGGTTCGAGCTCGCCCGAGATCGCCGCCTGCGCGGTCGCGATCTGCTTCTGCTCGCCCTCGGGGTCGTGCAGGTACTGTCCGCGGCCGTCGAGGTACTCGTCGACGTGGGCGCGGCGGGTGCGCAGGAACGGCGCATCCGCCTCGTGGATGACCACGCGCGCGCGCCTGCCCGGTGAGCTCCCACAGCGCGTGCGCCCGCCGAGGTGGTCGATGTGGCCGTGGGTCAGCAGAATCCAGCGCACGTCCTCGATGCGGCGGCCGATCGCCTCCAGCGCGGGCAGCATGCCCTCGGCCGGCGAGGTCGCGATGCCGGTGTCGACGATCGCCGGCTCGGGCGCGTCGATGAAGAAGCTGTAGAGGCCGAAGCGGCCCCACGGCGAGACGAGCGGGTGGATGTCGACGTGCGTCATGACCGCCCCCGCACGAAGTCGCCCGCCTCGCGGAAGGCGGCGTAGTACTCCGGGATCCACGAGAAGTGCTGCGCGAATCCGTGGCCGGCGCCCGCGTAGCGGTGGACGACGGCATCGCACCCCGGCATCCTTCAGGCGCTCGCCGTACAGCTCGCCTTCGTCGCGCAGCGGGTCGAACTCGGCGGTGACGATCAGGGCGGGCGGCAGTCCGCTGAGGTCGGCGCGCTTGATGGGCGAGACGAGCGGGTCGGCGGGATCGGCGCCGCTGTCGAGGTAGAACGAGTTCCACGGCTTCAGCCCGGCGGTCTCGAGGCCGTAGCCGCGCGCGTTCTCGCGCAGCGACGCGTAGCGAGTCGACGTCGAAGTCGAGATCGAGGGACGGATAGAAGAGGAGCTGATGGGTGATGCGGTCGAAGCCGTCGTCGTGGGCCATCGCGGCGACCGCGGCGGCGAAGGTGCCGCCCGAACTGTCGCCGGCGACCGCGAGGACGTCGCCGTTCCAGCGCAGCGCGTCGCCGTTCTCGACGGCCCACCTCACGACCGCGGAGCAGTCGTCGAGGCCCGCGGGATACGCGGCCTCGGGCGCCAGCCGGTAGCCGACCGAGATGACGCGGCATCCGGTCTCCGCGGCCAGCGCGCGCGCGACGCCGTCGTGCGTCTCGAGGCTGCCCGAGAAGAACGCGCCACCGTGGAAGTAGACCAGGATGCCGTAGGCCTCGGCCTCGGCCGGCGTGTAGATGCGCACGGGCACGTCGCCCGCCGACGTCGCCGCGACGGCATCCTCCACCGCGTACAGCGGCAGCCGCTCCTCGACGGGAGGCAGGTGCTCGTGCTCGGCGGCGCGCACCGCCGCCGGATCGGGGCGAGAACCGTCGGACGGCGGCAGGGTGCGCAGGATGCGCTCGATGTCGGGATGCAGCGGCATGGTCGTTCAGACGCGCGTCGTCGAGGCGATCTCGCCGGGCTTCTGGCCGGGGAAGACGGAGTCGACCTCGTCCTCGGACCAGCCCTGGCGCGACAGGCGCTGCAGCTCGTCGGTGACCGGCTTGCGGGTGGCCTGATACTGCGCGAGGGCGTCGGCGACCGAGTCGGCCTCGGCGAGGCATGTCGGCGAGCGCGCCGGCGTCGAGGATCGCGGAGTTCGCGCCCTGACCCTGGTGGTGGCACATCGCGTGCGCGGCATCGCCGACGAGGGCGACGCGAGTCGCGAGTGCCAGGTGTCGACGGGGTCGATGTCGTAGACCGCGCGGACGTTCACGATGCTCATGTCGAGGTCGCGGGTCGTGGCGATGATCCGCTCGTCGAAGCCCGCGACCGTGCGAAGCAGGTCTTCCTTCGTCGCCTGTCGGGTCCGGGGTGCTGTCGGCGTTCAGCGCCGTGACGTCGAACGAGACCTGGCCGCGGTGCAGCAGCGGCAGCGAAGTAGACCTTCGTGCCGTGTCCGACGTACATCCGCAGGTTGCCGTCGGCCGGCAGGCCGTGCGTGTCGGCCGAGGCGTCGATGACGGCGCGGTACGCGTGCTCGCCGGCGAAGACCGGCTTCTGCGTCGCTGAACAGCTGGCGGCGCACCTGCGAGCGGATGCCGTCGGCGCCGATGACGAGGTCGGCGGTCACGCGTCGCGCCGTTCGTCGAAGGTGACGGTCGCGCGATCGCCGTGGTCGACGATCGTCTCGAGCTTGTGGCCCGGTGTGCACCATGCCCGCCGGGCAGCACGCCGATGAGCGCGTCGATGAAGTCACCGCGGTGGACGAAGCGCGTCGTGAGTCCGTAGGCGTCGGCCTCGGGCCACGTCTCCTTCGCGATCGGGTGCGCCGGTCGCGGTGAGGATCTCGAAGGACTCGCTCGGCGAGGTGACCTTCTCGATCACGTCGAGGATGCCCCACTGGCGGAACTGGTCGAGCGACGAGGGGCGCAGGCCGATGCCGGCGCCGACCTCGTGGATCTGCGTGACGCCTGTTCGTAGACGTTGACGGTCGCGCCGCGGATGCTGAGCGCTTTGGCCGCGGCAGCGCCGGCGTACCCGGCGCCGATGATCGCGATGTTCAGGTTCTTCAGGTCCATGTCCGTTGTCTCTCCGAGTGGGGCGCGACGGTGCGCCGTCGATGGGTGAAAGGGGTGTCAGTTCGTGAGGGTGAGGAAGTCGGCGGGGTTGTCGACGAGCAGCGCGGTGATCGCTTGCTTCGTCGAGTCCGGCGTCGCGGAAGTCGGGGATCATCTGCTCGAAGATGTAGTTCACGGTGTGTCCCTTGACCCCGGGCCAGCCCAGGGGGCTGCAGTTCGCGTCGGCCGAGACGAGGAGCTTGTCGAGATACCCCTTGTTCACGAGGCTGATGAAGTGGTCGAGGCGCTCCTTGCGGGGGCGCGCCCAGAACGGCGGGTCTTCGAGTTCGGTCTCGTAGCCGAACGTGTCGAAGCCGATGCGGCCGCCCTGCTGCGGCGATGTAGTCGTGCGGGGTGATCGGGGCGTTCAGTCCGTCGTCGGCGTGGCCGAACAGCACCCGATCGAGCGGCAGGCCCTCTTCGCGGAAGATGTCGACGGCCGGCTGCGGGTCGATCGCGAGGTGGGTGAGGATCGGCGCCCCGGTCGCGACCGCCGCGCGGGCTGCGGCGCGGTAGATGCGCTTGTCGAGATCGGTCATGCGCCCGCCGCGGCTGACGCCGACCTTGATCACGCCGGCCTTGCTGCCGGTGTCGCCGATGCCGACCGTGATCTCGTGCACGAAGACCTTCGCCAGGTAGTCCACGGTGGCGCGGGCGAAGTGCGGGAGGGCGGTGTCGCCGCCGACGAAGCCGGTGCACGCGACGATGTGGACGCCGGTCTTGCGCGACAGGGACTTGTAGTAGTCGATGTCGCGGCCGTTGCAGATGCCCGTCGCGTCGACGAACGTGCCGCCGCCGTACTCGTGGAACGCGCGCAGCTTCGGCACGGTCTCCTGATACGCCTGCTCGGGGGTCTTCCACCACCGCGTGTCGAGCTCGCTGCCCGGCATCCCGTACCCGATGTGCTCGTGGACGGCCACGATCCCGAGTTCGGCGGCCGGGATCGCGCCCAGCACCGTATTCACCTTCGCCATGGTCAGACTCCCACCGTGAGCAGCGTGCGTGGATTGTCCACGAGGATGTGCCGGGTGTCGGCCTCGCTGACTCCGAGCGAGTGCAGCAGCGGCACGAACGCCGACAGCACGTGGCTGAACGGCACGTCGTAGTCGGGCTGTCCCTTCGCGACGCCGATCGCGTTGCTCGAGAGCACGATCCGGTCCCGGTGGCCGGCCTCGATGAGCGCGACGACGAGCACCGCCCGTTCGCGGTCGTCCACGTACTCGTCATCGTCGTTCAGGCCGACGTGGTCGAGCCCGACGAATGCGCCCGCGACCGGCGACCTCGAAGGCGACCCGGGGAAAGCTGAGGTCGCGGCGGTCGAGGTCACCGACGACGACCCGGCTCGGCGGAGAGACCTTCGTCGAGCACGACGTCGAGGTCGTGCAGCGCGTCGGCGCCGTATCGGATCGAGACCGGGACGCCGGTGGCGAGCGCGGTGCGCGCGGCGCCGCGGAACAGGCTCTCCTCGGTCGCCGTCATGCCGTCCCGGGCTGCCGCCGTGGCGACGAGTCCCGCTGCCGCGCGCGTCTCGACGCGGGGAACGACCATGCCCTCGGCGACCTCTTTCGTGAACAGGTCGGCGAACTTCTCGGCCGGCCACGGCGTGGGCGGGTTGGTCTGCGGGGTGAGGAAGTACCCGCCCAGCATCTCCTCCGGGCCCATGCCGGTCGACGCGACGATGTGCACGCCCGTCGCACGGGAGAGCGCCTCGTACAGCTTCAGGTCGCGCCCGTGGAACATTCCGGTGCTGTCGACGATCGTCCCGCCGCCGTGGCTGCGGAAGTCGCTCAGCTTGCCTGCCAGGACATCGAAGATCTCGGACCGGTCGATCGTGATGTCGGGTGCGTACTGGGCCCCCGGGACGACCGAGAGGAGAGCCTCGTGAACCGCCACGACGCCGAGGTCATCGACCGAGACTGGGCCGAGAACCGTATTGACGGTGCGGGTGTGGCCGGTGTCGGGGGTGCTGCTCACGTGCGGTACTCCTCATCGAGTGGCGGGATCAAATCCTGTGCGACCGGATTGACTTTACACACTGTCAAGTTATTTGTCTATGTGTATTGCATTCGTGGTCGAAGTTCGCTTTACTTGTCGTCAAGCGAAGCTGCCGACCAATGCAGCCACCGACTCAATGACGAGGACCCCATGGCTCACGCACCCGCAACCGCAGACATCGACCTGTTCGCCGACGACGTGCTGCTCGACCCGTATCCGGTGTACGAGCGGCTCCGTGACCTCGGTGCCGTCGTCTACCTTCCGAAGAACGACGTCTACGCGCTCACCCGCTACGAGACCATCAGGTCCGCGCTGGGCGACCCCGAGACCTTTTCATCGGTGAAGGCGATCGGCTTCAATCCGGGCGTGAACGAGGCACTGCAGGGCACGTCGCTCGCCTCCGACCCGCCCACGCACACCCAGCTGCGCGCGACCCTCTCGGCGAACCTGACGCCGCGGGCCCTCCGCGGGCTGGAGGTGCAGATCAATGCCAAGGCCGATGCGCTCGTGGCGCGAGCTCGCCGCCGGCGGCGGTTTCGAGGCGATCGATTCGCTCGCCCGGGCCCTCCCGCTCGAGGTCGTCGCCGATCTCATCGGCTTCACGGGGCAGGTGAAGGCCAACATGCTGCGCTGGGGACAGGCGGCGATGGAAGTGATCGGCCCGATGAACCAGCGCACGATGGAGAACTTCGAGATCGCCGGAGAGCTCTACGGCTGGTGCAGCACCGTCACCGCGGAGGACCTCGCAGAAGGCTCGATCGGGCGGGGGATCTTCGACGCCGAAGCGCGCGGCGAGATCCCCGAGGGCTCGGCGGGCCACATCGTCCACCAGTACCTCGGCGCGGGCGTCGACACCACGATCGCCGCGATCGGCAACATCGTGGCGCTCTTCGGCCGGCATCCCGATCAGTTCGAGCTGGTCCGTCAGGATCCCTCGCTCGTGCCGGCCGCGTTCGCCGAGGTGCTTCGCTTCTGGCCGCCCGTGCACGCCTGGGGGCGGAAGGCCACCAGAGACGTCGAGATCGACGGCGCGCTGGTTCCTGCCGGCGCGCAGATGGCGATCCTCTTCGGCGCCGGCAACCACGACGAGCGTCACTACACCGACCCCGACACGTTCGACGTCCGGCGCAACCCGACGGATCACCTCTCGTTCGGCTACGGCCCGCACGGCTGCGCCGGTCAGGGCCTCGCGCGCATGGAAGGTCATGCCGTCATCGCAGCCCTTGCGAACCACATCGAGTCGTTCCGCACCGGCGACGAGGTGCGCCTGCCGAGCAACATCACGCGGAGCATCGACGAGCTCGAGGTCCGCGACGTCGTCGCGGTCGGAGTCGCATCGACGGGAGCACTCACATGAGATTCGAGATCGACCGACCGCGCTGCGAGGGCCACGGGCTGTGCGAAGAAGCGGCTCCCGACCTTCTTCACCTGGATGACCTCGGCGAGGTCGTGATCGACGTCGCCGAATTCGGCGATGAGGCGCTCGAACGCGCGCGCGCCGCCGTCAGAGTCTGCCCGGTCGCCGCACTCCGGCTCGTCTGAGCGTGCGGCGATGACCGCCCCGCTGAAGCAGATCGTCGTGGTCGGAGGCGGCATCGCCGGGCTGACCGCGGCCGACTCGCTGCGGGCCGGCGGATTCGACGGCGAGCTGACGATCGTCGGCGCCGAGAGCGTGCCGGCCTACAGTCGTCCGGCCCTGTCCAAGGCACTGCTGCGCCCCGACGCCGACCTCACGGCCCACGCGCTGCCCGCCCCCGATCACGGCGCGACCGAGCTGCTCGGTGTCGCAGCCTCTGCGCTCGACCCGGATCGCCGCATCCTCTCGCTCGACGACGGAACGCGGCTGCACTACGACGGCCTGGTGATCGCGAGCGGTTCCCGGGCGCGCAGGCTCGGCCGCGCACCGGACGAGCTGGTGCTGCGTACGCTCGACGACGCGCTTCTTCTGCGCGCGCGCATCGCGTCATGCCCCGATGTGGTCATCGTCGGGGGCGGTCCGCTCGGCATGGAAGTCGCATCGGGGGCGATCGAGGCAGGATGCCGCGTCACCCTGATCACGAACGAGCCGCCGTTGGCGCGCCACCTCGGCAGCCACCTCAGCCGGATGATCGTTGCCGCAGCACTGGACCGCGGCCTCACGCTGATCGCAGACCGGGGCGCGCGCGTCATCGAGCGGGGCGGCAGATCGGTCGTGGCCCTCGGCGACGGGAGCCTCGTGGAGGGCGAGCTGATGCTCACCGCCGTCGGCGACATCCCCAACACGGAGTGGCTCGCCGGCAGCGGCATCGGCACAGGCGGCGCACTTGCGGTCGACTCGCGCGCGCGGCTGCGTCCCGATATCGTCGCGGCGGGCGATGTCGCCGCCGTGCCGACGCTCTCCGGGCACGCGCGCAGCCCGATCTGGCACAGCGCGATCGAACAGGCCCGGGTCGCGGCGGCCACTCTCCTTGCAGGGGGATGCCGCGCCCGAGCTCCGCGCGCAGCCCTACTTCTGGACCGAGCAGTTCGACCTCACGATCCGCGTCGCCGGCTTCTCGCCGGTGGAGGGCGATCCCGAGCTCATCGACGGCGACGGCTCCGGTGACCCCGGGCTGCTCCGCTGGCGGCATCGCGGACGGCACGGCGACCGCGGTCTCCGTGAACTACCGGATCCCGATCCCGCGACTCCGTCGCCTGTGCGAGGTCGCGGCATAACACAGCCCGACACGCACTGCATCGAACGAGGCCCGGCGCACCAGCGCCGGGCCTCGTTCTGTGTGTTCCGCTATCAGGCGACGAACTCCTCCGCGGCGACGACCGTCGCCTTGTCGATGGAGTAGTCGTTCGGCTTCTTGCCGCTGATGAACACCGTCAGCGACGGCCGATGCGGTCGCTGCGATAGCCGCGACGAGATAGACGACCTGGAATCCGGACCCGAGAGCTGTGCCGGCCGATCCCAGGATCGCGCCCTGGGCACCGCTCAGCGCGGCGATTGCGCCGTCGACCGCCTGCTGCGTCGCTCCGTTCGCGAGCATCTCGCTCGAGAACTGCGCGAGCACGGCATCCCAGCCCGAGAGGAAGCCGAGCGGCGGAACCTGCGCGAGCCCTGCGACAGCCTCGGGAGGAAGTCCCGTTCCGCTGAGGATCGCGCCGACCTGCGTGGCGAACAGGGCGGCGCCGACGCTGAAGGCGATCGCCGAGCCGACCGTGGGGCCGAGGGCGAACCCGAGGTCGCGCAGCAGGTTGGTCATGGCCGACCCCATGCCCATGTAGTGGGGCTGCACGGTGTTGATGGCCACAGCGGTGATCGAGCCGACGGTCAGCGCGAATCCGATGCCGAGCAGCAGCAGCGGAGCGATGAACGCGGTCCAGGGGGTGCCACCGAAAGCCTCGGGGGTGCCGAGCGGCAGGCTCGCGATCCAGAACCCGCACGCGGCCATGAGCGCGAAGCCGGCGGTGAGCACCCAGCGCGGCGACACGTGATGGATCAGTCGGGCCACGACGGGAATCATGAGAAAGGCAGGCCCCTGGATGAACACGAACAGCACGCCCATCTTCCAGGTCTCCACTCCGCCCAGTGCGCCGACGGCGACACTGGTCGAGAAGGCGATCGCGAGGAAGGCGAACATGCCCGTGACGGCGACGATGCTCGTGATGGCGAAGGAGCGGTTCTTGAACAGCGACAGCTGGATGAGCGGCACCTTGGTCCGCAGCTCGATCACGACGAACGCCGTGAGCAGCACCGCGCCGATGACGTAGAGGGCGATGACCTCCGGTGCGCCGAAGCCGGCGTCGACGGCGATCACCGTCGCGCAGAGCGCGGCGAGAAGGCCCATCGAGACCGTGACCTGGCCGGGGATGTCGAGCTTGCGGCCCTCGGGAGCGGCGGAGTCCTTGGACCGCAGTGCGAACACGAAGACGATCACGGCGACCGCCGCGGCGAAGTAGTACGCGACACGCCAGCCGCTGAACACGTTCGGGTCCCGGGCTGCGCGCCGGGGACCGTGAACAGCTCGACGCAGAGCCCCGCGACGATCGGCGAGATCACGGCGCCGAGCGAGAGGAATCCGGCCCAGGTCGCGATCACACGTGCACGGGCGCGTGGCTCGGGAGTGATCGCCACGATCATCGACAGAGAGATCGGGAACAGGATGCCGGCGCCGATGCCGCCGACCGCCTGGCCGAGGATCATCACCCCCGTCGTCGTCGCGAAGCCCGCGATGAGCGTGCCGACGAAGGTGAACAGGGCACCCGCGTAGAGCAGCTTCTTGCGGCCGAACATGTCGCCGAGCACACCGAAGGTGAGTTCGAACACCACGATGGCGATGACGAAGACAGACGAGATCCAGGTCAGTCCCGCGCCGGTCGGGTGGAACTCGGCGGCGAACTGGCCGTTGAGCGCCCCGGGGAACGCGTTCGTGATCTGGGCGAGGGTGACGGCCAAGTAGGCGGCTATGAAGGTCACCTTCGCCGAGGTGCCGGCCGTTTTGGGGAGGGGACTGCTCATCGCGAGAACTCCTTTGTTCTGTGGGCTGGTGTCCGCCCGCCGTCAGGCACGGTCGGGGTACTGCTCCAGAATGACTCTTGATTTACACACTGTCAAGTTAACTTTCGAAGCGTACATTCAAAGGCCACGTTGCTAGGCTGACGAAATGGCGAATCTCCGGGTGCTGCAGAAAGAGCAGACGCGCCAGCGCCTGCTCGACACCGCGCTCGAGCTGTTCGAGTCGAAGGGGTACTCGGCGACCACGATCGATGACATCGCCGTCGCCGCGGGCACGACGCGGGTGACCTTCTACGCGCATTTCGCTTCGCGGCGCGCGATCATGGCAGCCCTCATCGCACAGCTCAACGTCATCCTCGAGCGCGGCGAATCACCCGTTCACGGATCGACCGCTCCCCTGCTCGTGGACGTCGTGCACGCCGGAACCGCGGCGGGAATCAGCGCGTGGTTGCGGCAGCAGGCCGCCCGCTGGACCGTCATCCGCCCGTACATCATCGCGGCGAGCACGGCGGCTGCCGTGGAGCCCGAGATCCGCGACCTGGTCGACGAATGGTCCGAAGAGGTCGTCGGCGACATCACGGACGGCCTCGACCTCGCTGAGCGCTTCGAGCCGGCCACCCGCCACTTCCGCGGAGTGCTCGCCTACGAGATGCTCGACCGGACGACCCAGCACTGGATCCGGCACCAGTGGGACATCGACACCGACCCGGCCCTCGACGTGCTCGCTGAAGCCTGGAGCAACCTGCTCGGCGAGAGCTGAGCGCGCTACGTCGTCGAGTCGCCCTGCTGCAGCAGGGCGTGCAGTCCCGTCGCGGAGAGCGCGCCGATCCTTCAGCGACATCGACGCCACGAGAGCCTCCTGCACCTGATCGACGAGCGGACGCAGGCGCGCGCGCTCGGTTCGGCCGGCGTCGGTGAGGGTGACGGTGTTGCGTCGCGCGTCCGCGGGATCGCGACGTCGCTCGATCAGGCCCTTGCGCTCCATCCGCTTGACGAGGTCGGCGATCGTCGAGCGGTCGAGGTCGACCTCGTCGCACAGCTCGCGCTGGCTGGCCTCGCCCCGCCGGTCGAGCACGACCAGGATCGTGTACTGGACGCTCGAGATCTCCGACGACGCGATGCGCGTCCACGCGGCGACGTGCCGCTGCTGCGCTCGACGGATCAGGTAGCCGACGTGGCGCTGGGGCTCGGCCTCGAGATCAGCCTCACCCTCGCTCGCGGCATCCGTCATCGGGCGACCGCCGACAGCTGGTCGAGCAGGATGCCGGAGAAGAAGTCCGTGAGCTCGTCGCGCGCGTGCAGCGGGAGCACGTGCGCGACGTACTGGTCGGGTCGGACGATCACGATCGCTCCTTCTCTGCTGATGCGGCGCATGTCGAAGATGTCGTGCGCAGCATCCGCCGCCCATATCTTCTCCCAATCCTGCAGGCCGAGCGGCCCAGAGTGCGGCAGCAGGATCTCGGGCATCCGGCCGAGGTCGACCGCGTGGTGGTCGCCCTGGAACACGGCGTGCACGTCGAGGACGGCGTCCACATCGCGACCCTCGGGCGTGAAGCGGCGCACGGGAGAGTCGGGCGAGTCGCTGAGCCAGGCGGCCAGCTCGATCAGGCCTGCGCCGGTCTCGTCGCCGAAGGCGTACAGCCGCCAGCGCCCGTCGGCGCGGTGCGCGTGCCCCAGCTCCACGTGCTTGCCGTCCGCGACCCGCACGACGGGCGCCGAATGGAAGCGCGTGCCGATCTCGAAGCCCCGCTGCGAGCGCCTGGTGGTCGCCGCGCGCCGTGAGCGCCGAGGGGCGGTACTTCGTGGCGAGCCCCGCCATGTAGCGCCCCTGCCGCGCGAACTCGGTGCGCATCTGCTCGGCGGTCACCCCGCCGCGCTCCGGGTGGGCCGGGTCGGTCGTCGGCTCGGCGATGAAGGCCGACCAGAACCGGTCGAAGTCGATCAGATCCTGCGCGACGGACTGCCGCTCGGCCGAGTAGGTGGCCAGCAGCGCGGCATCCGATCTGCCCTGCAGCACGGCGGCGAGCTTCCAGCCGAGATTGAACGCGTCCTGCATCGACACGTTCATGCCCTGCCCGGCCTTCGCCGAGTGCGTGTGGCACGCGTCGCCGGCGATGAACACGCGCGGCTCGCGGTCGGGCTCGTCGTCCGAGCCGTCGTCGAACCGATCGGTCAGGCGCTGCCCGACCTCGTACACCGACGACCACGCGACCGACTTCACGTCGATCGAGTAGGGATGCAGGATGTCGTTCGCGATCGCGGTGAGCTGGTCGACGGTCGTCGAGCGGACGTCGGATGCGGCATCCACCTCTCCGAGGTCGACGTACAGCCGCACCATGTTGCCGCCCTCGCGCGGGATCATCAGCAGGCTGCCCTTGCCGTCGGACTGCACGACGTTCTTGGTGCGCCAGTCGGGGAAGTCCGTCGTCGCAAGCACGTCCATCACACCCCAGGCGTGGTTCGCGGCATCCCCGCGCAGCTCGCGCCCGATCGCGCGGCGCACGGCGCTGCGCGATCCGTCGCACCCGACGACGTACTTCGCGCGGACGGTGGATCTCCGCCCCGTCGGCGCCTCGCAGCGTGACGACGACGGGGTGGTCGCCGTCCTGCCGCGACAGACCGACGAACTCGACGCCGTAGTCGGGCTCGAGCTTGCTCGCCGAGAGCGGCGGCGTTCTCGAGGAGGTACTGCTGCATGCGGGCCTGGTTCACGATCACGTGCGGGAACTCGCTCAACCCGGCCGGGGTGTCCTCCACCCAGCCGGTGCGGACGATCCGCGAGCGGTCGGCGTCGGACGGCCCCCAGAACCGCACCTCGTTGACCCAGTACGCCTCGCGCAGCAGCGCGTCGGCGAGGCCGAACGCTTCGAACATCTCGACCGTGCGGCAGGCGACGCCGTCGGCCTGACCGACCTCGAGCGGACCGCTGCGGCGCTCGATCACGCGCGTGTCGATGTCGGGGAACGCGGCCAGCTGCGCGGCCAGCACCGTGCCGGCGGGGCCGGTGCCGACGATCAGCACGTCGACTCGATCGGGCATGCCCTCGGTGCGCGTCAGCGCGTGACCCGCGGCGGGCAGGATGTCGGGATCGCCCGGGCGGTAGCCGTCTCTGTAGAACTGCACGTCTGATCTCCTTCGATCGCGCACCGGAAGGCGATGCAGCGATTCATCATATCGTCAGTACCCCAACGAATCTAGCGTCACGATCGTTCGTCGCAGTTTGCGGCGTCCCCCGCAGTGAAACCGGCGTCGGATCCTGCGAACTGCGGCTGATCTGCGCGCACGACGAAGGCCGGGACGATCCGCGTTGTCGCGGACCGCCCCGGCCCTGTGGTCGATCAGTTCAGATCAGTTCAGCCTCACTCGGCGCCGAAGGTCTCGGCGGGGGCGTAGCCCTTGCCGTTGTACTTCTGCACCGTCACGTCCGACACGGCGGGCTTGCCGTCGGAGGTCGTGTCGATCGTCGAGCCTTCGAGCATGAACGGGGCAGCGTACCCCTGGATGCCCATGAGCGCTTCCATGAAGCTCTCACGCGTCGGCTCCTCCATCTCCATGAAGGCCTGCTCGAGCGTCGCCGCGGCGATCCAGCTCCACACGCAGTGCGGGAAGGCGGGCACGCCCTCCTGGTTCGTGTACTCGGCGATGGCCTCGAGGAACGCCGCACCCTCTTCGCTCTCGGCGAAGGTGGGGCTCGCGGCCGACTGCGAGAACGCGACCGTGTAGATGCCGGGGAACGCCATCGCGTTCACGTCGGGCTGCTGCAGGATGCCGCCGGGGCTCGAGGTGTTCGAGGGCAGGAACCAGCTGGGCAGCCAGCCGAGCTCTTCGGTCTTCTTGAGCGACGAGATCACGAGCGGGGTGATCGACATCGCGTTGAAGAAGACGTCGGCGCCGCTGGCCGCGAGCTCGGTGAGCTGCGCGTCGACCGACGTGTCGGTCGCCTCGTACGTGAGCTCCTCGACGATCTCGATGTTGTCGGCGCCCTCGATGGCCTCCTTGAAGCCCTCGACGTAGCCGTCGCCGTAGTCGTCGTTCTGGCTCAGGATCGCGACCTTGTGGTCTTCGCCCGACTGCGGCGAGCAGCTCGCCGAACGCGCCGCCCTCCTGCTGGTAGATCGGAACGAGACCGATCTGCCACGGGCTCTCTTCGCGGTCGCTGAACAGCGGGTCGCCGGTCATGACGAGCACCTGCGGGAACTCCTCGTCGATCGCGGCCTCGCGCCAGGCGCGGTTGGTCGGCGTGCCGAGGCCGATGCCGGCGGCGAACACGTCGTCCGAGACCATCTGCTGGAAGTTCGTCAGGGCCTTCTGCGGGTCGTAGCCGTCGTCGTAGGCCTTGATCTCGACGGTGCGGGTCTTGCCGTCGCCGAACTCGATGCCGCCCTCGGCGTTCTTGACGCCGAAGTAGGCCAGCGCCCCGTCGACCGTGCAGTTGCCGGGGCCGGCGGTCGCGCCGGTGAGCGGGCTGGTGATGCCGAACGTGATGCTCGTGTCGGTGATGCCGGGGCTGGCCTCGGCCGGTCCTTCACTGGCGTCGCCGCCGCTGTCGGCGTCTCCCCCGCGGGCGCATCCGGCGACGAGCACGGCGACGATGCCGATGCCCGCGACGACCGAGGTGACCCGCAGTCTCTTGTGCAATGTGCTCATGTGTTCTGCCTCTTCTCTTCTGACTGTGTGGGTGGGTTGGAGCTGTGTTCGCGCTTGCGTCGCCGCCACAGGCGGGGCAGGGAGACCAGTCCCCCCGGGAGCACGAAGAGGATCACGAGCAGGATGACGCCCTGCAGCACGGCGGTGAGGCTCGAGTCGATCGCGTTCGTGAGCTGCGGGGCGAGCACGTAGTAGGCGCCGCCGAGGAGCGACCCGAGGATGCTGCCCGCACCGCCGATCACCATCGCGGCCAGCAGGCTGATCGAGTGACCGAAGCTCATGGTCTCGGGCGAGGTGTACTGCACGACGACCATGTAGAGGAAGCCGCTCACCCCGCCGATGAGCGAGGCGATCGTGAACGCGAGCACTTTGTAGCGGTACGGCGAGATGCCCATCGACGATGCGACGGACTCGTTGCCCTTCACGATCGCGAACGCGCGCCCGTACTTGCCGCGCACGAGGTTGCGGGTCAGCAGGAAGACGATTCCGGCGATCGCGATCACGATGTACAGCTGCCACTGGTCGTCGTACAGCCCGGTCCACTCCGGTGCGGCCGAGAAGCGCGCGGACGAGCCCTGCGACCCGCCGGTGAACTCCGAGAGCCGCTTGGCGAGGGGCACGCCGATGATCGGCAGCGCGATCGTGACCATCGCGATCGCGAGCCCGCCGAGCCGGGCCGCGGCGAGCGCGACCGCGAGGCCGATGACGCCGGGGATGAGCGCGGCGAGGATGAAGACGAGCGCGATGTTCCAGTCGTTGTTCACGCCGTAGGCGGTGACGTACGCACCGACACCGACGAAGAAGATCTGCCCGAGCGACACCTGGCCCGTGTAGCCCATGACCACGTTGAGCCCCAGCACCGCGACCGCGAACACGCCGATGCGGGCGAGGGTCTGGTTGACGAACTCCGGGAGCACGAGCGGCGCGACGATCAGCAGCACCACGACGAGCGCGATCGCCGACCCACCGCACCCACGGCCTGCTCATGAGTCCTGCTGCCGTGGCCATCACACCCGCACCACTTCTTTCCGGCCGAACAGACCCTGTGGCCGCACGATCAGCACGACGAAGATGAGGATGAACGGCACGGCGATCTTGAGGTCGTACCCGATGATCGGCACGTAGACGGCGGCGAGGTTCTCCAGCACGCCGATCAGCCACGCCGCGAGCACGACGCCGATCGGGCTGGACATGCCGCCGAGGATCACCGCGGCGAGCGCGTAGACCAGCGCGGCATCCATCATTCCCGGCGTGAGCGTGAGCGAGGGGGCGATCAGGGCGCCGGCGATCGCGCCGAGCCCGGCGGCCAGGCCCCAGCCGACCATGAGCAGCCGGCCCACCGGCAGTCCCGAGAACGCCGCCGACTGCGGGTTGACCGCGACCGCGCGCAGCGCGAGCCCGAGCTTCGTGCCGAGGAACAGCAGCTGCAGCAGGATCATGATGCCGACGATCACCAGCGTCGTGCCGATCGAGCGCACGCTCACCACGGCACCGAGGATGCTGATGTTCTGCACCGGGAACAGCGACGGGAACTGCAGGTTGTTGTAGCTCCAGATCCAGCCGCAGAGGCCCGTGATGAGCGTGAGCAGACCGATCGTGACGACCACGGCCGTGTCGGGGTCGCCCTGCTCGAACCGCCGCATGAGGAACCGCTCGATCAGGGCGCCGAGGAAGAACGACACCAGGATCGACAGCAGGATCGCGAGGATCAGCGGCACCCCGATCTGGATGAACGAGTAGGCGATGTACGCGGCGAGCACGGCCATGCCGCCCTGCGCGAAGTTGATCAGGCCCGTCGCCTGGTTCACGAGCACGATGGCCAGCGCGAGGGCGGCGTAGATCGAGCCGGCCGAGAGGCCGTCGATCACGAGCTGGATGAAGGTGCCCACCGTCAGCCCCCCAGGTAGGCGCGGCGGATCTCGTCCATGCCCTTGAGTTCGGCCGAGGTGCCGGTCAGGACGTTGCGTCCGGTCTCCAGCACCGTGGCGGTGTCGACGAGGGTGAAGGCGAGGTTGGCGTTCTGCTCCACGACGAGCATCGCGATGCCGGACTCCTTCCGCAGGCGGCCGATCGCCTGGTAGACGTTCTTCGCCGTGCTCGGCGCGAGACCGAGGGATGCCTCATCCAGCAGCATCAGCCGGGGCTTGGCCATCACGGCCCGGGCGACCGCGAGCATCTGCTGCTCGCCGCCCGACAGCGCCGAGCCGTGCGACTTGATGCGCTCCTTGAGGTTCGGAAACAGGTCGAGGCAGTACTCGATGTCGGCCTCGATGCCCTTGTGGTCCTTGCGCAGGTAGGCGCCGACGCGGAGGTTCTCGCGGACGGTCAGGCCGCCGAGCGTGCCGCGCCCTTCGGGCACGTGCGCGATGCCGAGCGCGGCGACCTTGTCGGGCCGCATCCCGCGGATGTCCTTGCCGTCGAAGACGATCTTCCCGCCCGCGCGCACCGTGCCGCTGATCGCGCGCAGCGTCGTCGTCTTGCCCGCCCCGTTCGCCCCGAGGATGCCGACCGCGCCCTCGTCGGGAACCGACAGCGACACGCCCTCGAGCACCTGGACCGGCCCGTAGAACGCGGTGACCTCGGTCAGCTCAAGCAGCGTCATCGGCGGCCTCCTTGCCGATGTAGGCCTCGATGACGCGGGGGTCGGACTGCGCCTCGACGGCGGTGCCCTCCATGAGCTTGCGGCCGTGGTCGAGCACGACCACGCGGTCGGTGAGCGCGGCGATGAGGCCCATGTGGTGCTCGACGATGACGACCGTGATGTCCTCTTCGTCGCGCAGGCGCTTGATCGTCGCGATGAACTGCTCGACCTCGGCGTGCGGCAGCCCGGCGGCGGGCTCGTCCAGCAGCAGCAGGCTCGGCTTCGATCAGCAGCGCCCGGCACAGCTCGATGCCCTTGTGCAGACCGTGCGAGAGCTCGTCGGCGTGCACGTCGGCCGCCCAGCCGAGGCCGTTGCGATCGAGCAGGTCGCGGGCCTCGGCGCGCAGGCTGCGCTCGGAGCGGACCATGCCGGGCAGGCGCAGCGACCACTGCACCGGCCCACCGGGAAGACGCGTGTGCGCGCCGAGCAGCACGTTCTCGAGCACGGTCGAATGCAGCTGAAGGGCCGGATGCTGGAACGTGCGCGCCAGCCCGTGCCGCGAGAGGGTCGCGGGAGCGGAGCCCTGCACCTCGGTCTCGTCGATGCGGATCGTGCCGGACGAGGGCTTGTAGTGCCCGCTGATGCAGTTGAACAGCGACGTCTTGCCGGCGCCGTTGGGGCCGACGAGGCCGAAGATCGCGCCGGGCTCGACCTCGAAGGTCACTTCCTCGAGCACCTTGATGCCGCCGAAGCGCAGCGACACATCGTTCAGGCTCAGCCGCGCGGCCATGTGTCACCTCTCCCTGCTGGCGTCGTTGCTCGGGGGTGCGGGCGGCGAAATACCTACCGCTCTAGGGAAACGCTAAAGATCGCGGACGAGATTGTCAACGATTTTGGAACGAATCACGATTTCGTGATGATCGCGTGATCCTGCGTGGGAAACGCTACGAGCGGATGCCGCGCCGAGGCACCCCACTTTCCGTTCAACGGAACCGCGCCTACCATGACGGGAGGCGCCGCCGCCCGGGTCGGCGCCGATCGAGGAGGAGCCGCCGTGGCGCGAGCATCCGACGGAGAATCCGTCCTGCACAAGCATCTGCGCGTCCTCGGCGCGTTCGAGGCGGCCGTGCCGTTCCTCACCCTGTCCGAGATCTCCGAACGCGCGGGGCTCGCGCCGTCGACCGCCCACCGCATCGTCGGCGAACTCGAGCGGGAGGGGCTGCTCGAGCGCCTGCCCGATCGCACGTACCGGCTCGGCGTGCGGCTGTGGGAGCTCGCCTGCCGCACACCCGGCGCGCTGGGGCTGCGCGAACTCGCCCGGCCGTACCTGCAGGCCGTCCACGCGCGGGTGCGGCAGCACGCGCAGCTCGGCGTCCTCAGCGACACCGAGGTGCTGTTCCTCGACCGGCTCTCCGCCCGCGATGCCGTGGTCAACGCCACGCTCATCGGCGGCCGCATCCCGCTGCACGCCTCCTCGAGCGGGCTCGTGCTGCTCGCGCACTCCGGGCAGGCGGTGGTCGATGCCGTGCTGGCCTCGCCCCTGCGCCGCTACACGCCGCACACGATCCAGACCGAGGCCGAGCTGCACGCGGCCCTGCGCCGCATCCGCGCCGACGGCTGGGCCGTCTGCGACGGTCACATCCACGAGGAGTCGCGCGGCATCGCGGTGCCCGTCTACGGCGCCCACCACGACGTGATCGCGGCGATCGGCGTCGTCGTCCCGAACGACGATGCCCCGACCCTCCCCCACGTCGAGCTGCTCACGCACGCCGCGCGCGAGATCGGCGCGGCGATGCGGGCCGCGTACCTGCCGACCGGGCACCCCGCCGCGACGCCGGGCGGCCGCTTCCGGCCCCTGGTGACCTCGTCGGTGCGGTCGATGGAGTACCTCGAGTCGATCGGCTCGTAGCGCGCGGCGTCAAAGCGTCGGGGAGAAATCGTGGCTTCGGCGGTCGCAGCGGTGCCCGAAGCGCCGAAATCTCCCGCCGCTTTGACGCCGTCCGCCCGAGCCGTAACCTCGCGACGCTCACCTGGGCCTGCCCACCGCAGATCACTATGGTTATCGGTATGTCTGTGAACCCGCCCTTCCGCGCCGACATCGTCGGCAGCTTCCTGCGTCCCGAAGCGGTCAAGGCCGCACGCGCCGCCCATGCCGCCGGAGAGCTCGACGCCGAGGGGCTGCGGCTCGTCGAGGATGACGCGATCACCGCGCTCGTGCAGCGCGAGGCGGCCGCGGGCCTGAGGGTCGCGACCGACGGAGAGTTCCGCCGCTCGTGGTGGCACTTCGACTTCTTCGGGATGCTGGACGGCGTCAACGTCGTCGAGCTCGACCACGGCATCCAGTTCCAGGGCGTGCAGACCCGCCCGCTCGGCCTGCACATCGACGGGCCGGTCGGCTTCCCCGCCGACCACCCGATGCTCGAGCACTTCCGGTTCCTGAAGCCGGTCGCAGAGGCCGCCGGCGTCACGCCGAAGTTCAGCATCCCCGCCCCGACCGTGCTCGACTTCCGCCTCGAGCGCGACGCTCTCGAGGGATCGGCCTACGGCGGGCACGACGACATCTTCGACGACCTGGCGGCGACCTACCGCGCCGCGGTCCAGGCGTTCTACGACGCCGGATGCCGCTATCTCCAGTTCGATGACACCGCCTGGGCGTACCTCTGCTCGGACGTCGAGCTCGCCAAGGCCGCCGAGCGCGGCATCCGCACCGATCATCTCGCCGAGCGGTACGCGGCCCTGATCAACGCGTCGCTGCGCGACAAGCCCGCCGACATGGTGATCACCACGCACGTGTGCCGCGGCAACTTCCGCTCGACCTGGATCTCGTCGGGCGGCTACGAGCCGGTCGCCGAGCAGCTGCTGGGCGAGACCGCGTTCGACGGGTACTTCCTCGAGTACGACAGCGAGCGCGCGGGCGGCTTCGAGCCGCTGCGGTTCCTGCCGGCCGGCGAGAAGGTGGTCGAGCTGGGACTCGTGACCACGAAGTCGGGCGCCCTGGAAGACCCGGATGACCTCAAGCGCCGCATCGACGAGGCCGCCGCGATCGCCCCGCTCGACCAGCTCGCCCTGAGCCCGCAGTGCGGCTTCGCCTCGACCGAGGAGGGCAACGTGCTCAGCGAGGCCGAGCAGTGGGCCAAGATCGAGGCGACCGTGGCCCTGGCCGCCGACGTCTGGGCCGACGCGTAGGGCGCACCGATGCGCTCGGCGCGTCCGCTGACGCGAGCGCTGCATCGCGAGCGCACGTGCCCGACGTGCGTTCGCGATCGCGCTCGGCGTCGCGGGTGCGACGTCAGCGCCGCGCCGCGATCGCCCGCAGCCACTCGATCGTCGCGTCGGTCATCGGATGCGGCGCGTCCAGTGTCGCGAGGAACTCCCGCGCCTCGACCATCTCGGCCTCGCGCCTGACGGCGTGCTTGGTGGTGCCGGCGATCAGGTGATCCACGACGTCGCGGCCCGATCCGCCCAGCTCCCCCGCGATCTGATCGATCAGCCAGTCCTCCGCGCCGAAGCGCTCGGCGGCGTTCACGCTCTCGACCACGACCGCCGCGAGCCCCTTCATGAAGACGCTCCGCAGCAGCTTGAGCCGCGCGGCCGCTCCCGGCTCGGCGCCGACGTCGGTCGCCGGGATCCGCAGCCGCTCGAGGTGCGGCCGCAGGTGCGGCACCCCGGAGCCGCTCAGCAGCAGCGGGGTGTCGATCCGCGCGCGGGGCACGGGTGCCATGATCGCGACGTCGACGAACGGGATGCCGCGCTCGGCCGCCACGCCCGCGAGCTGTCTCTTGTCGTCGGGCCCGCTGGTGTTCATGTCGGCGTACACCCCGCCGGGGTCCATCGCCGGCAGCGCTTCGTGGATGACGGATGCCGCCGAGCCGGCACCGACCAGGCTCAGGACGATGTCGGCTCCGCGCACGGTCTCGGCGATGCTCGCCGCCCGGGCGACGCTCGCGGGCCCGACGCCGGCGTGCAGGTCGGTGCCGATGACCGACGCGCCGCGCGCGGGCAGGTCGGCGGCGTAGATGCTCCCCGCTTCGCCCAGCCCCAGCACCGCCACGCGCATGCCGACCTCCCGTCGCCGAGGCATTCGCCTCTATATTGTTGACAATAGTGGTTGAATCTTGCGGGCGGGTGGCCCGGGCGAACCGAAGGAGACTCGATGTCGACGATCGTCGAAGACGCCGGCGCGGGCATGGATGCCGCCGAAGAACGGGTGACCGACGTCATCCGCAGCGCGATCGTCCGCGGTGAGTACGCGCCCAACCAGCGCCTGATCGAGGCCGACCTCAGCGACACGTTCGCCGCGAGCCGCGCCACGGTGCGCACCGCCCTGCTCGAGCTCGCGAACGAGGGTCTCGTCGAGCGACTCCCCAACAAGGGGTCGCGCGTCCGGGCGATCTCGGTGGACGAGGCGATCGAGATCCTCGAGGTGCGCATCGGCGTCGAAGGTCTCTGTGCCGCCAAGACGGCGGCATCCGTCACCGACGAGGAGATCGACGGAGTTCCGCAGTCTTCGGCAGGGGATGATCGACGCCGTCGCCGAGGGCGACCTCGTGGAGTACTCGCGGCTGCACCAGCTGCTCGACCAGCGCGTGCGGGTGCTCAGCCACCACGCCACCGCTTCGGCCGTGCTCGGCCGGCTGCACGCGCAGAGCGTGCGTCACCAGTTCAAGCTCTCGTCGCGCCCGCAGCGGGCGAAGGTCTCGGTGCTCGAGCACGCCGCGATCATCGACGCGATCGTCGCGCGCGACCCCGACGCGGCAGAGCGAGCGGTGCGCGATCACCTGCTCAGCGTGATCGGCGCCCTGCGCGAGATCGCCTGATCGCCATTCGCGTGCCGGTTGCAGGGCCACCTGTGACAGGAGTGACGGGTGAGCCCCCTGCGAGCGGGGATCGCCCGCGCTCCCGACGACCGGCACCGAACGGGCCCCCGCGCGGCGCGCCTCAGCTCTTGCGGTAGTTCTCCCGCGCATACGCCGAGTACGGCGCGGGCTGCACCGTCGCGCGGATCGTCACCTGGCGGTGCGGCTCGACCGCGGGCTTGTGCGAGTTGGGCTCCTCGCCCCAGACCACCTCGACCTCGGTCCCCGGCTCCGAGAACGCCGTCTCGATGCTCGCGAGCGAGACGAAGGCGTGCTCGTTCGTGATGTAGCCGACGTCGTGCGAGATGCCGACATCCTGCGCCGTCGCTCAGCACGCGGTCCACCTGGTGCTGGCCGTAGCGGGCCTTGGGCAGGTCGATGTACTTCGCCGGGATGCCGGGCTCGAACAGCGACCGCATCGCCGCCGCCACGTCCTCGGGGTTCCAGACGAGCGTCACCTTCACCCGCTGCGGCGCCGCGGCGTGCCGCTCGAGCGCCGCGCGGCCGATGAAGTCGTGGTCGAACGCGACGCTGCGGCCGTAGCCGAGGTCGTACGGGGTGACGTAGAAGTCCTCGATGCGCTCCGAGGTCACGCTGCCCGCGAGCGAGCCGGCTCGCGCGGCGGGCAGCCACTCGCGGTAGGCCTCCGTGCCTTCGCCGCTGTAGATCGCCGGCAGCGGCGACGGCACCCACGCCGACTCGAGGTTCGCCGACGAGTACGCCTTCGAGCCGACCAGCACGAGGTCGAGACCCTCGCCCGCGGCGATGAGGGCCGCGCGCACGCGCTCGCCTTCGGCCCACGGCCCGAACAGCTCGAAGCCGGGCTGACCGGCCATGCCGTGGCGCAGGGACCGAACCGTAACGCCGTCGATCGTGAACGTGGTCATGCCGAAGAACCTGGTGTGCGGCACGTCGGCGCCGGTCGCCTTCTCCATGAGTGCGAGCGCGTTCGGCCCCTGGATCTCGTACCGGTAGAGCTTCGGGTCGCCCTCGCCGCACGACGGACGACGCATCGCGCTCGAAGGTCACGTCGTAGTCGCCGGTCTCGCCGTGGTACTGCACCCAGTCCAGCACCATGTGCCACCCGACCAGGTCGAACGACTGCTCGGCGAGGTAGAACAGGATCGCGTCGCCGATCAGATAGCCCTCGTGGTTGACCGCGATGAACTGCTTGGCCTGATCGACCTGGAAGGTCGCGAAGCTGTTGACGCCGACGTCGGTCAGCAGCCGCAGCGCGTCGGGACCGGAGATGAACAGGTCGGTCATGTGGTGCGACTGGTCCAGCAGCGCGACCGACGTGCGCCACGCCAGCTGCTCCGAGCGCCAGTTGCTGAACTCGGGCGTCACCGGAAAGACGGTGGGCCGGGCCTGCGCGTCGCGCAGCAGACGGACGGGGCTTCCGGCGCGGGCGATGGCCTGCGCGAGCGACTCGGGCATGAGAACTCCTTCGTTCCTGATGCCTTCCATGCTAGGCATCCGTGGTTATCGGGCCTACGATTTCGGATAAGCACTGCTTATGGACGAGAAAGGATGCCTAAGCCGGCGCACCCGTGGACCTCAACCTCATCCGCTCCTTCGTCGCGATCTACGAGACCCGCAGCCTGACGGCCGCGGCCGCCCGGCTGTACGTGACCCAGCCGGCGGTCAGCCAGGCGCTCGGACGACTGCGCCGCGACCTCAACGACCCCCTCTTCCGCCGGGTCGGTCGCGTGATGGAGCCGACGCCCGCTCGCCGTCAGTCTCTTCCCGGGGTTCCGCGAGGGCGTCGCCGGCATCGACCGGACGATCGACAGCGTCGCCGGCTTCGACCCCGCGGCATCCACCCGTCGTTCGCGCATCGCGCTGTCCGAGCTCGGCGAGATCGGCTACTTCCCCGCGATGTTCCGCGCGGTGCGCGCCGCCGCGCCGCACCTGCGGCTCGAGACCGTGCCGCTGGATGTGCAGGAACTGCCGGACTGGCTCTCGCAGGGCACGATCGACCTCGCGGTCACCTCGTCGCCGGTCGCGGGCGGCTTCGCGCACACGGTGCTCAAGTCGCAGGCGTACGCGGTGCTCATGTCGCGCGACCACCCGCTGGCCGCCGGCGAGCTCACGCTCGAGGACTACATCGCCGCCGACCAGGTGATCGTCGCGGGCGACTCCGGACTCCCGCGCCTCGAGTCGGCACTGCGCCGCGCCGGGGCGGAGCTGCGCTCCGACGTCGCGCTCAACCACTTCGCCTCGCTGCCCGCACTGCTGGCGGCGAGCCCCGACCTCATCGCGACGGTGCCCGACACGATCGGCGCCGGCTGGGCGCAGACGTGGCCGCTCGTGCTGCAGCCCCTCCCCCTCGAGATGCAGCCGGTCGAAGTGTGCCTGTACCGCCGCACCACCACCCAGCAGCTCGGCGCACTGGACTGGCTCTACGACACCGTCGTCGGCGCGGTCCGCGGCACGCAGGGCGAGTTCTTCGCGATCCACGGCGACGCCCGCCGGGCCGGCGCATAACTCCTCGAACGCCTGGCCACCGCGCCCGGGCTGGATCCGCCGGGACGTCGCGGATCTGAGGAGTTGTGCGCCGCCCGCGACACGCCGTTTCCGTTCAACGGAAACCGATGACCACCCCGGCACCGGCGCGCGTAGCGTCCCTCACAGGACGGCACCGATGCCGCCCGGTGAGGAGACGCTGTGGTCGAAGTGACTGCCGTCGCGGCATCCGCTCGCCGCAACGCGGCGCACGGCGGCACCCTCGTCGTCACGCACAAGCGCGAGGTGGCCGACGACATCGTCGAGCTCACCCTCGCCCGGCCCGACGGCGCCCGGCTGCCCGACTGGGCTCCCGGCGCGCACATCGACATCGTGCTGCCCGACGGAACCACCCGCCAGTACAGCCTGCTCGGCGACCGGTGGGACGCGCACAGCTTCACGATCGCGGTGCTGCGCGAGCGCGACGGCCGCGGAGGCTCGGAGTACATCCACACGCGGCTCGCGGTCGGCGACACCGTCGGCTTCGGCGGTCCGCGCAACAACTTCCGGCTCTCACCGGCCGCGAGCTATCTGTTCATCGCGGGCGGCATCGGCATCACGCCGCTCGATGCCGATGATCCGCCAGGCCGAGATGCTCGACGTCCCCTGGCGCCTGCTCTATCTCGGCCGCTCCCGCGAGCGCCTCGCCTACCTCGACGAGCTCGCCACGCACGGCGACCGCGTCACGATCCACACCGCCGACGAGCGCGGACGCGCGAGGATCGACGACTGGATGCCGACACCCGACGCCCCCGCCGTCGTCTACGCCTGCGGCCCGGAGCGCATGCTCGACGCCGTCGACGCGTGGGCGGCGCCGCTCGGCCGGCATCGCGTGCGGCTCGAGCGCTTCACCGCCCGCGCCGACGACGGCCGGGCCGCGACCGCGTTCGAGGTCGAGGTCGCCAGCTCCGGCGCCGTCGTGACCGTCGCCCGCGACGAGTCGATCGTCGAGGCGCTGCGCCGGGTCGACGTCGACGTCATCACCTCGTGCGCGCAGGGCGTCTGCGGCACGTGCGAGACCGGCATCCTGCGCGGCGTCGCCCGACCACCGCGACTCGCTGCTCACCGAGACCGAGCGGGCCGAGGCCCGCTGCCTCTTCCCGTGCATCTCGCGATCGCTCTCCGACCGTCTCGTGCTCGACCTCTGACCCCCGCGAAGGACCCCATGACTTCCACGACCGTGCAGGATGCGGCATCCATCGACCCGTTCGACCTCGAGTTCCTCGAGAACCCGCACGCGCACCACGCGGTGCTGCGCGACGCCGGACCGGTCGTGCGGCTCGAGAAGTACGGCGTGTACGCGATGGCGCGCTACGCCGAGGTGCACGCGGCGCTCGTGGACTGGCAGACCTTCCAGTCGGCGGCCGGCGTCGGGCTCGCGAACTTCCGCACCGAGAAGCCGTGGCGCCCGCCGAGCGTGCTGCTCGAGGCCGACCCGCCCCGCCACGACGCCCCGCGCGCCGTGGTCGCTCCGCTGCTGACGACGCGGCGCCTGCGCGAACTCGAGGAGCAATGGCGAGCGGATGCCGCCACCCTCGTCACCGAGCTGCTCGCGCGCGGGCCCGAGTTCGACGCCGTCACCGACCTCGCCGAGGTGTTTCCGCTGCGCGTCTTTCCCGATGCGGTCGGCATCGGCAAGGAGGGCCGCGAGAACCTGCTGCCCTACGGCGACTTCGCCTTCAACGCGTTCGGCCCGCCGAACGCACTCGTCACGAGCGCTGCGCCGCACATGCCGCCGGTCACCGAGTGGATCGGCCGGCAGACCCTGCGCGAGAACCTCACCGACGACGGCTTCGGCGCGCAGATCTGGGCCGCATCCGATCGGGGCGAGATCACGCCCGAGCAGGCGCCGATGATCGTGCGGTCGCTGCTGACCGCCGGCGTCGACACGACCGTGACCGGAATCGCCGCGATCGTGCACGCCCTCGCGCACACGCCGGGCGCGACGGCCCGCCTGAAGCGCGACCGCCACCTCACCCGCACCGCGTTCGAAGAGGCCGTGCGGCTGACCTCACCGGTGCAGACGTTCTTCCGCACCGCCACGCGCGACCTGCAGGTCGGCGGGGTCGACATCCGCGACGGCGAGAAGATCCTCATGTTCCTCGGGTCGGCCAACCGCGACCCGCGCCGCTGGGACGACCCCGACGTGTTCGACCTCGACCGCGACCCGTCGGGTCATGTCGCTTTCGGCATGGGCATCCACCAGTGCGTCGGGCAGCACATCGCCCGCCTCGAGGCGGTCTGCGTGCTCGATGCCCTGCTCGACCGCATCGTCGAGATCGAGCCCGCCGGCCCCGAGCGCCGGCACCTCAACAACACCCTCGTCGGCTGGGAGCACATGCCGGTGCGCGTCACCCTCGGCTGAGCCCCGGCACACCCACCCGGAAGCCCGAAACGACGAAGGGACGGATGCCGCAGCATCCGCCCCTTCCGTCGATCGAGGCGTCAGACGCTGACCGCCGCCGTGCGCCAGCCGCCGTGGTACTCGGTGCGAGCCGTGACCGCGTACGGCACCGGGCTCACGACCGCGCGGACGGCGAGCTGCTCGTGCGGCTCGACCGTGGTCTTGCGAGAGCCGCCGTCGGGCTCGCCCCACACCACGCGCACCTCGGCGCCGATCGGCACGTCGGCGTCGACCGTCGCGAGCGACAGGCCGCGCTTCTCGTTCGCGGTCACGCCGGTGAACAGCGACAGGCCGACCGTGTCGCCGTTCGCGTCGATCACGGCGTCGTAGTTCGACGAGCCGTAGTTCGCGTTCGGCAGGTCGAAGACCTGGTAGCCGGTGCCGTCGCGGTCGATCGGCGTGGTGAGCAGCTTCGCGAGGTCTTCGTCGTTCCAGGCGAGCGTGACCTTCTTGCGCTGCGCCGTCGGGTCGATCTTCTCGAGCGCGTCGCGGCCGATGAAGTCGTGGTCGAACTTCACGAACGAGCCGTAGCCGAGCTCCCACGGGTTCAGGTAGTAGTCCTCGATGTTGTCCGAGACGAACGAGCCGGCGAGCGCGTTGATCGCCTCGTAGCTGTTGGCGGGCAGCCACTCGCGGTACGCGCGCTCGGCCTCGCTCGAGTAGATCGCCGGCAGCGGCGAGGGGATCCAGCCCGACTCGAGCGTGTTCGACGAGTACGCGCGCGAGCCGCACGGCTCGATGCCGAACTCGCGGCCGGCCTCGAGGATCGCGTCGCGGATCTTGCCGTGCTGCTCGTACGGGCCCCACAGCTCGAGGCCGGGGGCGCCGGCCATGCCGTGGCGCAGCGTGCGCACGCTGCTCGCCGGCGATCGTCATCTCGCCCATGTGGAAGAAGCGCACCTTCTCGAGCGTGCCGCCGTTGAGCTTCTCGATGATCTGCCACGCGTTCGGGCCCTGGATCTGGAAGCGGTAGTACTCGCGGCTGCACCGCCGCGCCGTACGGGCGCGAGGGCGAGCGGTCGTCGTAGCGGGTCTCGACGTTGTAGCCGCCGGTCTCGGCGTGGAACTGCAGCCAGTTCGCGCCGGGCGCGCGGCCGACGTAGACGTAGTCGTTCTCGGCTTCGTGGAACAGGATGCCGTCGCCGATGACTCCGCCGTTGGAGGCGGTCGGCACGAACTGCTTGGCCGTGTTCACCGGGAAGTTGGCGAAGCTGTTGATGCCGGTGTCGGAGAGGAGCTTCAGCGCGTCGGGGCCCGACATGAAGAAGTTGACCATGTGGTGCGACTGGTCGAAGAGCACCGCGGTCTCGCGCCAGGACTTCTGCTCGCGCCGCCAGTTCGTGAACTCGGCCGGAACGACCGGGTAGATGTACGTTCCGAGCTGCGAGTTGCGCAGAAGCTCGACGGCGCTTCCCGCCTCGTCGAGCACTTCCTGCAGATTGCCGGCCATGGTGGTTCCCTTCAACGTCTTCGTCGTGTGATCGTGCCTCGTACGAGTGACCGCGATGCTACGGAGGACATTTCCCTATGTCCAGAGTGATTCAGGGTCGCCAGAATTGTAACCAAAATCTTGACCATTGCGCTAGGGGTGTGGTTCGCTGTCCCCACGAGACAGGAGCACTCCCTTGGCCGAGACATCCCCATCGCTGCTGGTCGTGAGCGCCCACGCGGGCGACTTCGTGTGGCGCGCCGGCGGGGCGATCGCCGCGGCGACGATGCGCGGCGAGCGGGCCACGGTCGTGTGCCTGTCCTACGGCGAGCGCGGCGAGTCGGCGAGCCAGTGGCTGCAGGGCAAGTCGCTCGACGAGATCAAGGCCATCCGCCGCGATGAGGCCGCGGCCGCGGCATCCGCCCTCGGCGCCGAGATCGAGTTCCTCGATGCCGGCGACTATCCGCTCATCGAGTCGCCCGAGACGGTCGCGAAGCTCGTCGACGTGTTCCGCCGCGTGCAGCCGACCGTCGTGCTGACCCACCCGCTCGCCGACCCGTACAACGGCGACCACCCGGCCGCCGCGCGCATGGCGCTGCAGGCGCGCGTGCTCGCGCAGGCGATCGGCGTCGCGAACTCCGACGGCACGTACCCCGACCACCGACGAGATCATCGGCGCTCCGCCGGTGTTCTTCTTCGAGCCGCACCAGCCCGAGCAGTCCGACTTCAAGCCGAACGTGCTGCTCGACATCACCGCGGCCTTCCCGCTGAAGCAGAAGGCCATGGAGTGCCTGCCCGCGCAGAAGCACATGTGGGAGTACTACACCTCCCTCGCCGTGCGCCGCGGGCGTGCAGGTCAAGCGCAACGCCGGCCGCCAACCTCGGCCTGCCGGTCGACACGATGGGCGAGGCGTACATGCGCTACTACCCGCAGGTGACGGACGTCCTGGCGTGAGCGCACCCACGTCATCGTCACCGACATTCGCGCGGGCGGATGCCGCGACCATCGACGCCCTCGGCGTGCACGGCGTCGCGACCGTGCACGAGGCGATGGGCCGCACCGGGCTCGTCGGCCCGTCGCTCCGCCCGATCCAGGACGGCGCCCGCATCGCCGGCTCCGCCGTCACGGTGCTGTGCTGCGCCCGGCGACAACCTCATGATCCACGCCGCCGTCGAGCAGTGCCGCGCGGGCGACATGCTCGTCGTCACGACGATCTCGCCCTCGCTCGACGGCTCGTTCGGCGAGCTGTTCGCCACCGCGCTGCAGCTACCGCGGCGTGCGCGGGCTCGTCACGACCGGCGGCGTGCGCGATGTCGCCGACCTGCGCGCGATGGGCTTCCGCGGTGTGGTCGGCGGCGGTCAACGCGCAGGGCACGGTCAAGGCGACGGCGGGCAGCGTGAACGTGCCGATCACCGTCGGCGGCGTCGATCGTGCGCGCCGGCGACGTCATCGTCGCCGACGACGACGGCGTGCTGTGCGTGCCGCGCGACGACGCGGAGACCGCGCTCGCGGCATCCGACGCCCGCGTCGAACGCGAGGCCGCCTCGCGCGCCGCGTACCAGGCCGGCGGCGCTGAGCCTCGACCGCAACAACCTGCGGCCGGTGCTCGCCGACCTCGGCGTCAGCTATATCACGCAGGCGGAATACGACGGTGACTGACCCGGTGCAGGACGGCATCCGCTGCATGCTCATGCGCGGCGGCACGTCGAAGGGCGCCTACTTCCTCGCCGACGACCTGCCCGCGCGACCCCGCCGAGCGCGACGATCTGCTGCTGCGGGTGATGGGCAGCCCCGATCCGGCGCAGATCGACGGGCTCGGCGGCGCGCACCCGCTCACGAGCAAGGTCGCGATCGTGTCGCGCTCGAGCGAGCCCGGCGTCGACCTCGACTACCTGTTCCTGCAGGTCGTCGTCGATCAGCCGATCGTGAGCGATGCGCAGACCTGCGGCAACCTGCTCGCCGGCATCGGCCCGTTCGCGCGTCGAGCGCGGGCTCATCGCCGCCGACGGCGAGACCACGACGGTGCGCATCCGGCTGCTCAACACCGGCGACCTCGCCACGCAGACCTTCGCGACCCCCGACGGCCGCGTCGACTACGACGGCGCGAGTCGGACGCGACCTCGATCGACGGCGTCCCCGGCACCGCCGCGCGCATCGACATCGAGATGGCGCCCGCGCCCGACGCGCACTGCTGCTGCCGACCGGCAACGTCGTCGACGAGATCGACGGGCACCGCGCGACGCTCATCGACAACGGGATGCCGGTGGTGCTGCTGCGCGCCGACGAGTTCGGCATCACGGGCGACGAGAGTCGCCGGCCGAGCTCGAGCAGAACGCCGAGCTGACGGCGGCCGTCGAGCGCATCCGGCTCGCTCGCCGGCCCGCTCATGGGGCTCGGCGACGTCACCGACGCGACCGTCCCCAAGATGTTCCTGCTCTCGCGCCCCGCGCAGCGGCGGCGCGATCGCGACCCGGGCCTTCATCCCGCACCGGGTGCACACCTCGATCGGCGTGCTCATGGCGGCATCCGTCGCGGCGGGCGTCTGCATCCCCGGCACGGTCGGCGCCGAGCTCGCGAACCCGCCCGACGACGGGCCGGTCGAGATCGAGCACCCGAGCGGCATCGTTCCCCTCGCAGGTGAGCGTCGGCCGCAGCGACGACGGCATGTGGCGGGCGACCTCGACGCTCGGTGCGCACCGCCCGCAAGATCTTCGACGGCGTGGTCTTCCCACGACCGCGCCTGTGACCCGCGATCTGAAAGGACCCGAAATGACCGAGTTCACCTCGTTCGACGTCGCCCACATCGGCAACGTCGAGCTGCTCACCGCCGAAGTTCGACGAGAGCCTGTGGTTCTTCCGCGACCTGCTCGCGATGCGCGTCGTCGCCGAAGAGGGCGGCTCGGTCTACCTGCGCACGTGGGACGAGTACCAGCGGTACACGATCAAGCTCACCGCCGTCGGATGCCGCCGGCGTCGGGCTCACCACCTTCCGCGCCACCAGCCAGGAGGCGCTCGAGCGCCGGGTCGCGGCGATCGAGGCGACCGGGCTCGGTGAGGGCTGGGCCGACGGCGCGGTCGGCACCGGCCCGACGTACCTCTTCCGCGACCCCGACGGCCACGCGATGGGCATCTACTACGAGACCGAGCGCTACGTCGCGACCGACGACAAGCCGGCGCTGAAGAACCAGGCATCCGCCTTCCCCGGTCGCGGCGTGAACGCGCGCCGCCTCGACCACATCAACTACCTCGCCAAAGACGTCGTCGCCAACGGCGAGTTCATCGCGACCGCCCTCGGCGGCCGTGAGAGCGAGAGAATCAAATTGGATGCCGGGGGCTACGCCGCCTGGTGGTTCCACTTCAACAACAAGTCCTACGACGTGGTCTACTCCGACGACTGGACCAAGCACGGCAACCGCCTGCACCACATCGCCTTCGCGCCCGACACCCGCGAAGACATCCTGAAAGCCGCCGACATCTTCCTGGAGAACGGCATCTACATCGAATCCGGCCCGCACAAGCACGCGATCAACCAGACGTTCTTCCTGTACGTCTGGGAGCCCGGCGGCAACCGCATCGAGTTCGCCAACGCCGGCGCGCGGCTGCTGCTCGACCCCGACTCGCCCGTCGTGGAGTGGACGCAGGAAGAGCGCAAGAAGGGCCAGGCGTGGGGCATGAAGACGATCGAGAGCTTCCACACGCACGGCACCCCGATCGTCGAGCAGACGCAGACCCAGCAGGCGTAGTCGAAACCCGAACCGAGCACGAAGCAAGAGAGAGGTGTGACCGATGACGGACACCATGGCGACAGCCGCAGAAGTGACGGACAGGCCTGTACATCGGGGGCGAGGAGCGGCAGACCGTCGATGCCCTCGACGTGGCCGACCCGGGCAAGCCCGGCCGGATCGTCGGGCGCGCAGCATCCGCGACCGCGAAGGACGTCGACGACGCGGTCGCCGCGGCGAAGGCGGCCTTCCCGGCCTGGTCGGCGCTGAGCGCCGCCGAGCGCGCCGAGCAGATGCGCACCGCGCTCGAGGGCATCGCCGAAGCGCGCGATGACGACGCCGCGATCCTGTCGCAGGAGAACGGCAAGATCCGCTTCGAGTCGTGGATCGACTCGCTCGTCTTCGAGATCCGCTGGAACCTGGCGCTCATGCTCGCCGACGAGGTCGAGACCGGCAAGGTGCTGGGCGTCGCGCCCGGCATCCCGGTCGAGACGACGGTGTCGTACCAGCCGCTCGGCGTGGTCACGCTCATCGTGCCGTTCAACTGGCCGATCGCGATCCTCGGTGCCGCGCTCCCGCACGCGCTGCTGGCCGGCAACACCGCGATCGTCAAGCCGCCGCCCTCGACGCCGCTGGCCCTCACCCGGGTCGTGCAGCGCATCGCCGAGAAGCTGCCCGCCGGCGTGCTCAACGTCGTCACCGGCAAGGACGAGAACATGTCGGGCCTCATCCAGAACACCGACGTCGCGAAGGTCTGCTTCACCGGCAGCGTCAACGGCGGCAAGCGCATCATGGAGATGGCCTCGAAGACCCTCACCCGCGTGACGCTCGAGCTGGGCGGCAACGACGCGGCGATCTTCCTCGAAGACGCGATCCTCGACGACACGCACCTCGACCGCATCTACGCCGCCGTGTTCGACACGACCGGCCAGATCTGCATGAACGCCAAGCGGCTGTACGTGCACCGGTCGCGCATGGACGAGCTCGTCGCGGGCCTGTCCGCCCGTCTCGAGAAGGCCGTCATCGGCTACGGCCTCGACGAGGGCGTCACGATGGGGCCGCTGCACCAGGGCGCGCAGAAGGCGTTCGTGCAGGACATCATCCAGGAGGCGAAGGATGCCGGAGCCGACGTCCGCGAGTTCGGCGAGCTTCCCGGTGGCGAGCTCACCGGCGGCAACTTCCTGCGGCCCGCGATCGTCGTCGACGCCGACCCGTCGCTGCGCGTGGTGACGCAGGAGCAGTTCGGTCCGGTCATCCCGATCCTCCCGTTCGACACCGAAGACGAAGCGGTGAAGGCGGCCAACGACACGTGGGCGGGCCTGTGCGGCTCGGTCTGGACGGCCGATGTCGATGCCGCCAACCGCGTCGGCGGCAAGCTCGCCTGCGGCTACGTCTGGGTCAACGACCACGGCGCCACCCGCCTCGACCTGCGGGCGCCGTTCGGCGGCATGAAGCAGTCGGGCATGGGCCGCGAGCAGGGCATCGAGGGCGTGCGGGCGTTCCAGGACACCCGCTCGATCGCCCACATCGACGCGGCCGCGCTGGCCGCACAGGCGCACTGAGGTCCGCTCCCATCACTGAAGCAGGCGCGACGAATACCCGAAGTTCGTCGCGCCTGCTTCTGCTCGTCGCCGTCCTGCTGATCGCCGCGAATCTGCGCGCGACGATCACCGGCGTCGGGCCGCTGCTCACCCAGATCGCCGACGACCTCGGCACGAGCGAGGCGGCCCTCGGCGCGCTGGCGGCCGTGCCGCTCATCGCGTTCGCGGTCGTCTCGCCGTTCGCGCACGGGCTGAGTGCACGATTCGGGATGCCGCGCGTCGTGCTCTGGTCGCTCGTGCTGATGGCTGTGGGGACGGTCTGGCGCTCGCTGCCCGGGTCGGCCGTGAACCTCTGGCTCGGCACCGCCCTGATCGGAGCGTCGATCGCGATCGCGAACGTGCTGATGCCCGCGGTGATCAAGCGCGACTTCAGCGAGCGCATCACCGTCGTCACCGCCGCTTTCACGGCGCTGCTGGCCGGCATGGGCGCGGTGGCGTCGGGCGTCGTGGTGCCGATCTCGCACATCTCGGTCGGCACCGGCGAACTCGGCTGGCAGGGTGCGCTGCTGTGGACCGGCGCTCTGCTGCCGTTCGCGGTCGGTGGCCTGGATGCTGTCGATCCGCAGTCGCCCGCGCGACGGCGGCTCGTCTGCGCGACGGCCGCCGCACGGGCATCTGGGCCGATCCCGTCGCCTGGCAGGTGCTCCTCTATATGGGCCTGCAGTCGAGCATCTTCTACATGCTCGTCACCTGGTTCGCCCCGATCGCGCACTCGCTCGGGCGGTCAGAGGTGGTCGCCGGCGTCGACGTCATGGTCTACCAGCTGTGCGCGATCGTCGGCTCGCTCACGTGCCGCTCCTGCTGCGACGGACGGATGCAGCGCATCGGGCCCGCTGCGATCCCCGTGCTCTCCCTCGTCGGCGTTCTCGGTCTGATCGCGTGGCCGGCGGCGTTCCTGCTCTGGGTGATCCTGTGCGGACTCGCGTCCGGCGCCTCGCTCGGGGTCTCGCTCAGCCTCTTCAGCCTGCGAGCGCGCACGCACGAGGGCGCGAGCGCACTGTCGGGCATGGCGCAGTCGGGCGGCTACCTGATCGCCGCGGCCGGCCCGATCGCGTTCGGAGCGCTGCTGAGTGCGAGCGGCGGATGGCTGGCGCCGCTGGTGCTCGTCGGGCTGGTGCTGGTCGGTCAGCTCGTGGTCGGCGTGCTGGTCGGTCGCGACGAGTACGTGCTCGAGCCGCGCTGAATCTTGGTCCTCAGAGGTGCCCGGCGCGTGCGTTTGGCGCCCCTTCAGTGCGAATAGTCACCGGGCGGGTCTTGCGAGACTGCCGCGACGTTACTGGGGCGTCGAGTGTTCAGGACGCGTTCTGTCGTTCGGTGAGGGACCGGCTTGCGGACGGTGAGGGAGCGTAGTCGGCAACGACTGCGCTCGTCCTTAGAAGTCCAGCTCGGTCGATGAAACGCACCTGCGGCGGAACGGAGTGGTGCGCAGCCATTCGGATACGCTCGGGAGGATTCGAGCAATTTGAACGAGCAATTGGGGAAACGATGGAGTTTGCGGACCGTCTCGCGTCGCTGGCGACAAAGGTGAGGAATCAGGCCAAGGCGATCGGCACTGAGGAGGCGACCAAGAACGCGTTCGTCATGCCGTTCATCTCGACGATTCTCGGTTACGACGTGTTCGACCCGCTCGAGGTCGTACCCGAGTTCACGGCCGATGTGGGCACCAAAAAGGGCGAGAAGGTCGACTATGCGATCGTCCGAGAGGGTGAAGTTCAGATCCTTATCGAGTGCAAGGCGTCGCTTGGCCAGTTGAGGATCGAGCACGCGTCTCAGCTGTTTCGGTACTTCTCGGTCACCAACGCGCGGCTCGCGGTCTTGACGAACGGTGTTGTGTGGCAGTTCTACACGGATCTTGATGCACCGAACCGGATGGACTCGAAGCCGTTCCTTGTTCTGGACTTGCTCGATATCGATGAGACTCTGATCCCGGAGATCCAGAAGCTCAGCAAGGACAGCTTTGATTTGGACTCGATCATCAGCGCTGCTGAGGAGCTCAAGTACGTCGGCGCGCTCAAGCGCGAGATCGCGAAGCAGTTCCGCGAGCCGTCGGACGAGTGGATTAAGTTCTTCACCAGCCGTGTCTACGAGGGGTCCTACACGCAGAAGGTTCGCGAGCAGTTCACCTCACTTGTCGGCAAGGCATCGAGGCAGTTCCTGACAGAAAGCGTCAACGACCGGCTGAAGACCGCCCTCGGCACTACAACATTGCCGATCGCGGACGCCAGCGTCGCAAGTGAACCCGTCGTGGCTGATGACCTCGATAGGGACACCGAGATCCAGACCACCCTTGAAGAGCTCGAGGGCTACCAGATCGTGAAGGCGATCGCCTGCGGAGAGGTTAAGCCTCAACGGATCACGCAACGCGATGCCAAGAGCTACTTCGCAGTTCTGCTCGACGACAATAACCGCAAGCCGGTCGCTCGCCTGCACTTCAACGGCAAGCAGAAGTACCTCGGGCTGCTCGACGACGACAAGACCGAGATTCGTCACACGCTTGACTCGCTCGATCAGATCTACCAGCACGCAGACGCCATTCGCGAAGCCGTCCGGCGTTACGCCTGATTCACCGGCCTCAACGCGGTGGCCGCGCCAGCAGGGCCTCAATCGGAGTCCGGCGCGCTAGGCCATCGGGGTTTGCGGGCGGTCAGGGACCAGCTATAGGGCGTTGCCAACTCGAAACTCAGCGATGCACCCTGCGTTGCTTGATTCCGGCCGTGCTCGGCATCGGTTACTGGTCCTCGGGGCCGGGATTTCCTTCTCCCGCCGAGGTGTCAGGCTACCCACTAGCACCAAAATCCTTCTATCCGCAACAATCAGATACTGGATCTACCCAGAACGGTCTTTGCGTACGCTTGCAGCGCCTCGTTGAAGCGGGCCGAAACGTCGTCGGGAATTTCGAACTTGATCGTGTACGACGGGTCGCCACCAGCCTCCACGGGGTCCGTGAGGCGATCCATCTACGCACAGCCGCGGGGGCTACACAGACCGAACCTAGAATCGCGGGATGGATCCCCTTGAGGTTGTCGTCAACGGTGACCAGTTCCGCGTCAGCGAGCGAATGCAGCCCGGCGGACCGATGAGCTACGACTTGCGTGGCTCAACGGGCCGGCCGAAGGGACCTACGGATTTACTGTCGCTGAAGGCCGACCTTCTGGCCAGACCGCCGCGAATGACCTGGTCGCGGCCGCGCGCGAGTTCGTCGAGGGGTGGGCACGCTGCATCACGCTCTGCCTTCGCGGTGACGGACGGGCGATAGTCACAACAGCGTTGCGCGGAGGGATCCACTTCGCGTTCGCGGTAGGCCCTCCGGACGGTGACAGTGTGGCGACCCTCGACGGCACTTGCACTCTTGGTCAAGCAGGCAGGGCGACCAACAGCGGCTACGCGCTTGAGCCGGCTTCTCGGCCGGGCTCTTGACCCAGCGGTGATGTGTGGATATACCGATAGGTGCCGACCGACGGGGATCTGTTGCTGGTCTCCTGGCCTGCCGACGGGTGCCGATTGGTCGGTGCTCCACAGGACATGAGGTCCCATTGTGAAGTGGATACCCAGCGGTCTGGCTCTGGCCGCGTTGCTCAGTATCACTGGCATGAGTTCGAACGCGCCGGTGGCGGCCGTCGCCGCACCGCCAGCGGCGGATCGGTGCACGGCAGCCGATGTTCAACGGATCGCGCATCACTTCTTTGATTTGGCCACCGACTGGTCAGGTGACGGCTCGCCAGAGGATCTCTACGCCGACCACCTCTTCGTCGACTGCCAGTTCCGGCTATACGACAGCAACGATCCCGAGGAAAACCCGGACAATCCAGAAATTCCTCACGTCTTCTCAGAGGACGACTACTTCCTTGCGGGCATTGCCGCGTGGTACACATACGCCGATCTTGAGGAGTTGGGGTTCACCCGGGCGGACGCGATCGCGGAAATGAACAAGTACACCGACAGGTTCTTCTGGGGACCAGCCACCGCGACAGACGCAGAGTTGAAGGAAATCGACCTCAATTCGACGCCCTACCTCGACGACCTTTTCGGGGACGATCCGATAGTCGGGAATCACCTATACGTCATCTTCAAGCCGAACAAGCACGAGCCCGGCGACTACAAGTGGCGGTGGGAGCTGTCGTTCGCGGGTGAGGAATGGACGGGTTACTTCTACGGGGCGGTGACCATCACGCCTGGAACTTGACCCACGGCCCCTGTTGGTTTGGCGAGAGTCCAGCGCCCGGCGGCCGACCAAGGTCCATACATCGGGAAGAGGTCCAGGAATCATCGCAGCGAGAGCTCGCGCACAACGAAGGTCGCGATCGGGATCGCAGGAGTCCGAGAGCACCCGAGTACACCCAGGTGACAATCGCCGTCGCCTTGCGCACTCGCGGGCGCCGCAGGAGCTGGCGGCGCCGGAACGGAGATGGCCGCATGCTACTCGGGCAGGCCATGGGATTCGAGGGAGCACGGACCGACGGCGTGGCGCACGGTCTCACCCTGTTGGGGGCCCATCCACTTGGCCACCGCTAGCTCAATGCACGGACCTTGTGCGAGATCATCGTCAACCAACCCGTCAGCAGTGCCCGCATGGGGATCCGTTCCGCGCCGCTATCGCCTGCGCAGCACGCGAAATTCTTCAGTTGGGTGTCAGTGCTGCGCGCCGGGTGAGAGGCCGCTCCTCTCGCGAGCACGATAGAGCCAAAGTGCTGTAGCGGCGGTAAGGGGCAGTTGCGTCGCGGCGTAGAGGCCGTGGAACGCATAGTGTTCGACGGTCTGTTCGGGCTCGAACGGCAGAATCGGCAATGGCAGCACGCTGAATGCGGCGCCGACGAGATTAATCACGGTCCATGCGAGGAGGATCCATGCTCCTGCCGTGCGCGTCGCGGGAATGAGCCAGAGAACAAGCGCGGCTATCCAGATCAACGTGGGAAAGAGTGACTCTGGGCTGAGGATGGTCTGGCCGGGAAGATCGGCAACGTTGTGGACGAAGAACCCGCACCAGGCGACTGCGGTCGCGGCGACCACGAACCCGACCCACACCGCGTCACGCCTGGTCATGCGACGCCTCGCCAGAAGTCCAGAATGAGGTCGGCCGTGCGGACGGGCTGCTCAAGTGGGATGAGGTACGCGGCGTCTGCGACGACCTCTACCCGCCCACCCGGAACCTGGGCGATCGCAGCGTGGGCCTCGTCGGGGGTGAAGCCCGCATGATCCGAGCCGGTTACGAACATCGTCGGTACGTCGATCTTGGGCAGACGTGGGTTGAGGTCTTCGCGGCCGAGGGAGATGGATTGGATGGCGTTGTACAGCTGCCGCCGGTCGGCGTTCCTCAGAAAATCTGTGGTGAGTGCCACTGCCTTGTGGTCGTGGGCTCGAGTGGCTGCCGAGAGCTGCACTTCCGCGACCCCGTCGGTGAGGAACTTCGCTGGCCCGAGCATGCGGTACGCCAACGAAAGGAGCCGGACCTGGCGCCGTTCGGCCGGGCGATACGCACGCACGGGTGTCCCTAGTGCGATGAGGCTGCGAACCCGGCGGGGCTGATTCGTCGCAGCGACGATTCCGACGTGGCCGCCCCAGGCGTTTCCTACCCAGTCCACTTTCCCCGTCACCGCGAGCGCTTCCAGCACCTCGCCGGCAGCGGCGGCGCAGTCATCCATGTCATATCGATGACCGGGGTCGCCGCTCGGACCGTGGCCGGGTCCATCGATGAGTACGAGCCGGCGATATCTCGCGAGGTGAGGCTCGACGCGCTGCCAGCTCGTGCTGTCGATGAACAGGCTGTGCCAGAGGAGTGCAACGGGCCCACTACCGACCTGCCGCACGTTCAGCGGCCCCACGCGGGTAGGGATGCGGACGCGGTCGACCTGGGTGTCCATGCTGTCCTCCTCGACTTGACACTGTCAAGTGATACGGTAAACCTGTGCAGTTGACAGTGTCAAGTAGAGATGCCACAATTCCGGACGGCGCCGATTGGGCGACCGGCAGCCTGGAAGCCCAGCTTGTCGACCTCGCGCTGACACGCCTCGCGACGGTGCCGGCTGAGCGGCTCAGCATGCGCAAGCTCGCCGCGGAGATTGGCGTGAGTCACCAGGCTCCATACACGCACTTCCGCAGCCGAACCCGGTTTCTGGCTGCTGTCGCCGGCACCGGACTCGCGGCCGTGGCGGCGGGAGCACGAGAGGCAGTCGGGCGCGCCGGAACCGATCCGCTGGAGCGGATGCTCGCGCTTGCCGACAACTACGTGACATTCATCGAACGCCAACCCCACCTCTTCGACCTCGCATACGGTCCATCGATCCAGATGCGCGACCACCGCGTCTTACAGACAGCCGCGATCGCCTACTGGACGCTCCTGCGCGAGGTCGTGGGCGCGTGCCAACCAGGAAATGTCAGTGACGATGAGATTCAGAACCGGTGCGAGATCGCGGCGAGCACCGTCTACGGCATCGCCCGCATGGGCGCGCACCAGAAGATCCCCCGCATCGTACGAGCATCTCCACGCGAACTCGTTGCCGAGGCACTCCGGACAATGAATGCCGGCTGGAATCTGCCAGACGAACCCGTTTGAACCGAGAGTCACCCCCTCGCACGACCTACTCGCTGGGAATCTTGCCCCAACCGAGTCCAAGCGCGAGCCCGCCCCCCCAAGGGATCGATAGAGGTCGTTCTGCGAGACGACTGCTGACAATTCCGTGACCATCGCCCGCAGAGGGATCGGATGTGGGCGGCGATAGAGCCGCGCGCCGGCATCCCGAGAGGTATCAGCATCCCTCCCCTGCCGCTCTTTCCTTCCGAGCAGCCGGCCACCATGCCGGCTCAAGGGATGGGAGATTGTCATGTCGGCGATCACAGGAATCCTCGTGCAGATCATCACGGGGAACGTCGAGAACGCAGGTACCGACGGCAGGGTCTATCTGGGCTTGGGCGGTAGGGAGTTTCGGCTTGACAGCGAAGCTGACGACTACGAGCGCGGCTCATGGCGCGAATACGTGCTCGGGCGGGGTCCGAAGGAGCCCGATCTGCCGAGTCCGCAGGTGCGCGTCGAATGGCCGGAGTTCAACGACCCACGGGTGGGGTTCGCGATCGACACTGTGAACATCATGAAGAGCCCCGTCTATCTTCGGTTCGAGCCAGAGGGCGACAGCCCGAACTGGAACTTGAAGACGGTGTTCGCGCTCGTCTACATCGGCAAGAGCACGTTCTACATGTACTTCACTACGCCGCCAGGTTTCGACAACCTCTGGATGGGCGACCCGATGGGCAAGATCGTCTACCTGACCGACTTCTGGCGCCCGGAGCGCATGCGCGAGCTGCCGGACAGCATCGGCACACACATCCCCAGACTGCACCCCACGAGTTGACAGCGAATTACGATCAACGCCCGCCTACGGGCCACGTCAGGCGGTCTGCCAAAGCGTCACCGCGTCATGGCGCTCTTCGAAGCTGGCCGTGACGCCAGGCCAAATCAACCAGAGCTCAACACCCCGCAGTTCGGCGAGCGGCGACAGGGAGTGACTCTCCGCCCCGAGTGGGATCGTTTGACCGACCTTCTACGAGACGATTGTCAACGACCCTGTGAACGTCGCCCGCTGAGGGATCGTTTGTCGACCGAGGCCACCATTGGCATGTACGGGGCCGATCAGCGTGGCGGTGCCACATACTGCCTGAGCCAGGCTTCCGGACGCGCGGACTCCAACGCACGCCCGCTCACGCCGGCGTGCTGGCGCCAGCACCCGGAGTGGAATGCGCGAAGAAGGGCCGCACCGGGGCGAGGAATGGCACAGCCGCAGCCACTACACAGAGGATCGTCACCACGACCAGCACTACCGTTCCGGGCAGCACCCAGGGGTCCGACGCTGCGCCGAAGAGGATCAAGTTGCCGTCGATGTAGGCCGCGACCTGTCTCCAGGCGAGCAGGACGTTGACGATCGCAAACACGACGAGCCACGCTCGCGCCACGGTGCTCCCTCGACGGAGCTTGAACATCGACACGGCCTCGCCAATGACGAGCGCGAGGAGGCCGAGGAGTATCGGGCTGGCGATGAAGGCAATGATCATCGCCGGCCCGCCGACGATGGCGGCCTGCGAAATGGCGTAGAGGAGGATTGCGATAAGAATCGCCTGCATGAGCACGACCGGCCACCATAACCAGAATGCGACTGTGACTGCTCGCGGGAGGGCTGTCACTGCCTGGGTCATAGGAGATTCGGACATCATTGAGGCTCCTCTCACGGTAGGTGGTGACGCGAGAGCTGAAGCTCCGCTGCTCCGGTCGCCGGGAATGCAGTGCGTGCGCGCCACCTCGGCCACAGGGTAGCGTTGCGCGCCGCTGCTCGCGACAGGAAGCCAGTGCCCGGGCAGGGATCCTTGGCGCGTTTCACACCCCAGCGGTTGCACCTAAGGCGGCCAGGTTGGCACACGCTCACCTTCTTTCGGGGCCACGGCCGCGGGAATAGGCTCTGCGGCATGAGCCAGTCAGTCGAGCCGTATCAGGCCACAGCCGTCGTCGCCGATTCGGCAACGTGCCCAGGCGGCCAGTGCCAGTTCACGTTTCCGACGGTTCCCGCCGGCAAGCGTCTGTTGATCACGAGTGTTTCCGCCCAGCTCGGCCGGAACCACGACACGATCGTCCTCGAAGGCAGCGGAGTGTCCTACTTCGTGACAAAGACCCACCCCGACCTCGGCAATGTGACCGCTCCGGTGAGCCTCCATTACGAAGCGGGACGCACTCCTACAGCGCGCGTCTTCGCGCCCGACACCACCCAGCACACGTCCCTGATCATCACGGTCGTCGGCGAACTCCACGCCGTGTAGCGGGCACCTTTCCTGCACCGGTCTAGTCGCCGGACCGATCGTCGACCGGCCCTCCCGCTCGCGCATACGCCGGCTACCCCTCGCGCCACGCAAATATGCGGGTCGTCATTCGACGCCCCCTCAGCGAGACCATCGCCACCGACCTCGTGACCAGTGCCCGGGTAGGGATCCAACGTGAGCGCACGCCATCGTCGGTTTGGCCTGCGCGCGCGGAGAACGCCGTTTAGTACCAGTACGGCGATTGCGGCACGTACGGGGCTTCGAGCGCCGCCACTTCGTCGTCACTGAGACTGACGTCGAGAGCGGCGACCGCATCGGCGAGGTGCTTCTCCTTTGTCGCGCCGACGATGGGGGCGGTCACGACCGGGTTGCGCAGCACCCACGCCAGTGCGATCTGAGCCATCGGCAAGCCCCGCTGCTCCGCGATCCGCTGGACCACGTCGACGATCGGCTCATCAGCCGGGGAGTCGAAGGTCTTCGCGACGGCATCGGTCTCCGCACGCTGCGTCTGGTCCCCCCACGGTCGCGTCAGACGGCCCTTGCCCAGAGGCGAGTAGGGGGTGAGCCCGACGCCCATGTCCAGGCACATCGGGATCATCTCCCGCTCTTCCTCGCGCTTGAGGAGGTTGTACTGGTCCTCCATCGCCACGAACGGCGTCCAACCGCCGACCGCGGCGGCGGTCTGCAGCTTCGCGAACTGCCAGGCGAACATCGACGACGCCCCCAGGTAGCGGACCTTGCCGGCCTGGACGATGTCGTGCAGCGCCTCCATGGTCTCCTCGACGGGAACGTCAGGGTCGAACCGGTGGATGTAGTAGATGTCGATGTAGTCGGTGCCGAGGCGCTGCAGCGACGCGTCGACCTGCTCGAGGATCGCCCCGCGCGACAGGCCGTGACCAGTCGGCCCGTCGTGCATCCGGCCGAATACCTTCGTGGCGAGGGTGATGTCCTCACGGCGCGAATACCTGCGGATGGCGCGGCCGACGAACTCTTCACTGCTGCCCGCCTGATACGCGTTCGCGGTGTCCCAGAACGTGACCCCCAGCTCCACCGCCTGGCGGAAGAACGGCTGCGATGCCTCCTCGTCGAGCGTCCAAGCGTGCAGGCCGGTGACCGGGTCGCCGTAGCTCATGCAGCCCAGCCCGATCCGGCTGATCTGCAGGTCCGTACGGCCGAGACGCGCGGTGACAGTCATTCTTGCTCCATTTCGGGCGGTGACGACACGATGATCACAGTCAACACGCTGCCGAGCGAACGTGGGAGGCACTGGCAGCACCGCTCAACCCGTCAGGGAGATCCATCCCGGGCACCGGCACCGAAACGACCTCGACCGAACAGTGTCAACGTCGACCCCACGCAACCAGCGTCGACAGGCGTCGCACCCTCATCGGGCACGTCCAGTCAACGAGACGAAGACGTGACCGCTGAGGGATCAACGACCGATGATGCCAGCCGTTCTCTCAAGCCTCAACGCGCCCCGCGCGCATGCTCCTGCATGCCCGATGGCTCAGGTCGCTCATCGCTTCAGACCCGAGCTGACCAGGTTCCCCGCCTGCCACACATGCTGCACGATCTGGTCCGCCCCCCAGAGCACCACGTCGGCAGGTCCACCTGCCGAGATGACGCCGAGGTCGGGGCGGTCGATGGCGCGGGCGGGCGCTACTGTCGCCGCGTGAATGGCTGCCATCAGCGGCACGCCGAACTCGACGCAGTTGCGGACTGCGTGGTCGAGGGTCAGCGTCGATCCTGCGATCGTGGTTGTCCCGCGAATGCGCGCTATTCCGTCGACAACTTCCGTGGTCATTGTGCCCAACGGATACAGCCCGTCGGGTGCGGCTGCGGCGGCCATGGCGTCGCTGACGATTGCTACCCGTCCTGGTGCTGCCCGGAACAGCATCGCGACTATGCGGGGGTCGACGTGGTGTCCATCGGGGACCACCTCGAGGGTGACCCGAGCGTCGGCGATTGCGGCTCCGACCGGCCCTGGTTCGCGGTGGTGAAGAGAGTGCATCGCGTTGAAAGTGTGGGTGAGCAGACGGGCGCCGTTGTCGAATGCCCGCTGCGCCGTGGCGGCATCAGCACCCGTGTGCCCGACGGCCGGTGTCGCGCCGGCGGCGTGGATCAGCCGGACGGCGTCAATGCCGCCGTTGAGCTCCGGAGCGAGCGTGACCTGGCGCACGATCCCGGTATCGAGCAGGGTCTGCAAATGTTCAAGGTCCGGTTCCGATATCGCGGATAGATCGTGGGCTCCGCGGTGTGCGGCGTCGATGAAGGGTCCTTCGAGATGAGCGCCAACGATCGACGGAGACAGGCGCGCTGCATCCCGGATGTCGGCGAGCTGTGTCTTGAGGACGTCGACGGGTGCGCTGACGAGTGAGGCGACAACGCTTGTCACGCCGTGCCGGAGATGAGTGCGGGCAGCTGCGGCGATCTCGTCCGGCGGCCCGTCGAAGCTGTAGCCGCCTCCGCCGTGGCAGTGGATGTCAACAAACCCGGCGTGACGATTGCTCCCTGTCCGATCGTGGACAGCGCGTCGATGACTGTCGCGTTCGCCGCGACGTTCCGTCGCCAGGCGTCCCCGACGCCCATAGCCACGATCACGCCGCCGCGCATGTGGACCCACGCGTCCTCGATGTCGCACTGTTCGCCATCGATCCCGGGGGAGATCAGACGCGCGGAGTGAACAACAGTTTCAGTCATGCTCTTGTCCGTGTTCACAGTGAGCCCGGCCGCGGCGCGAATGATCGATCGGCACTCGAGCGGCGAAGGATCTGGAGATTGCGTGCGATGGTGGTGGTGACTTCGGCGGCAGTGAGATCTGCAGGCTTTCGACTGACCTTCACACCCACCCAGGGCACATCGCCGGCAGCCGAAAGTGCTGACACGACGTGCGCCGTATTCAGGAGCGATGCCGCAGTGGGGTCGGTCTCAGCGATTGGTGGATGGGTGTCAGTCCACGCCGGGCCATACGGCCCGTCCTCGTACGCCGCTCCCGAGAAGGTGAGTCCGCTGAGGTATCCGCTCTCCGCGGCAGTCCTGATCTGCGCGGTGACCGCCTCGGCGTGGCGCAACTCGATCGCCGACCGTCCCCAATTGATCCACAGTCCGACGTCGGCTGATACTCGCTCGAGCACGTCGATCTCGTCCTGCAAACGAAGGAATCCCTTCTCGTAGGCCTGACCGGGCCGAATCGCGTCGCAGTGTTCGATGATCAAGCGTGCTCGACCCCAGCCCCAGGTCCCGATTTCAGTGAGGGACTCCACCAATGCGTCTTTGTCGCCCGATGCATGAGGTGCGGAGTGCACGGCGACGAAGTCGACCTGTGCCGCGCTGTGCTCAGTGAGCGTGTGCACGTCGGCGTGAACCATCCTGAAATCGGCAATCGCTGCCGCACGCCCTGCGGAATCTGTCGAGGCAAGCCCGTAGGAAGGCATCGCCGCGCACCGCTGCATGACCCATGGCAGCGGTGTGATCGACAGGTGCGCGCCCGCCGGCACGTGCCGGAGAAACCACGACGTGTCGTGCGGATGAAGCGCTCCCATCCAGGGCACCTCCAGCCCCGCAACGGTCGGGAGCGCGCACAGTGCCGGAAGGAGTTCGCCTTCGAGCTCAGGGTCCCACACCGTGTGCGCCGGTGACGCCGCGTAGGCGCTGATGATGGTGGCGGGGCGTGACAGGCCGTTCACTGGACGAGGTGCCGGTGCGCGCGGGTGTAGCGGTAATAGTCGGCCAGTTGCAGGCGGGATGCGGCGGCATCGTCGACCAGCACGGTCACATGCGGGTGGTGCTGCAGGATCGTTGACGGCCAGAGGGCAGAGACTGCCCCCTCGACCATGTGATGCACAGCCTCTGCCTTGCCGCTGCCCGTCGCCACGAGCACGACATGACGAGCTTGCATGATCGTGCCGAGCCCCTGGGTGAGGCAGTGCCATGGGCACTGCGTCGAGGTCTCCGTCGAAGAACCGAGCATTGTCGCGCCGAGTCTGCTCGGTGAGAGTCTTCACGCGTGTGCGCGATGCGAGCGACGAGCCCGGCTCGTTGAATGCGATGTGACCGTCGGTCCCGATCCCGAGAATCTGTAGGTCAACCCCGCCTACCTCGCTGATCGACTCTTCGTACCGGCGGCAGGCCGCGTCGAGGTCGGGGGCGTTGCCGTCGGGCGCCCGAACGGCCGCTGGATCGATGTCGACGCGGAAGGTGAAGTCCTCGTCGATGACGGTGCGGTACTCGGCACGGGTGTCCCTCCGGTAGGCCGACGTACTCGTCGAGGGTGAAGCCGCGGGCGTGGGCGAGCGACATTTCTCCGCGCGTCGACGCGGTCGGCGACGGCGTCGTAGATGCGTAGCGGGCTCGAGCCCGTCGCGAGGCCCAGTACCGCATCGGGTGTGCGCTGCAGGAGCGCCGCGATGTCATCTGCGACCAGGTCTGCCTATCGCTTCCTCGGTCGTGATGATGACTTCCATCAGCGATTCCCTTCCAGCGCGCGCACGAACCAGGACGTGATCGTCGGCGGGTGGGTGATGGCGGTGCCGACGCACACGGAGTCGCCCCCGCGTCGCGCGCGGCGGCCGCATCAGCGGGCGAGTGGATGCGTCCCTCGGCGACGATCGGGCGTCGGCAGTGCGAGGCGATCTGAGGCCGATCAGCTCCAGGTCGGGCCCCGCGGTCTTGGGACGCTCGCCGGTGTAGCCCGACAGCGTGGTGCCGAGATAGTCCGCGCCGGCCTCTTCGGCGGCGATCGCGTCGTCGAGCGAGCCGCAGTCCGCCATCACGAGCACGTCGTGTGTCTCGCGCAGCTGCGCGATCGTCTCGGCGAGGGTCAGCCCGTCGGGGCGCGGGCGGCGCGTGCCGTCGATCGCGACGATGTCCGCCCCGGCGTCCGCGACGGCTCGGGCGTGTGCCAGCGTCGGCGTGATGAAGACGTCGGACTCGCCGTCTTCCACAGCCCGACGACGGGTACCGGCTAGCGCTGCGGCCGCGCGGATGTCGGCGATGCCCTGGAGTCGGATGGCCGACTGCTCCGCCCGTCGATCGCGGCGTTCGCGATCTGCACCATGGTGCGCGGGTCGCGCATCGCCTCGCCGGGGTAGGCCTGGCACGAGACGATCAGCCCTCCCTCCAGTCGGGCGAGGATCTCGGATGCGTCGGGAATCTCATGCTCTGCCTTCCTCTGCGTCCCATGCGGATGCCGCCGCCCCGCGGAGCGGCGCGTCGGCGCCGAGCAGGCCCGGGAGCACGGGGACCTGCTGGAGCGCGTCGATCGCTTCGGATCGGAACGTCCGGATCATCGGCTACCACCAGTGCTCGCCGATCTGGCGACGCCGCCGGTGACGACGACGCGCTCGGGATCGAGCAGGGTCACCGCGGCCGCGATCGCGCGGCCGACCGCGGAGGCCGACTCCTCGATCGCGCGCCGCGCGAGCGGGTCGGCGGCGCCGCGCGCGCGCCACGACGGCTCGGGCGTCGGTTACCGCAGGGTCGCCGCCGAGGGCGAGGTAGTGGCGATGCAGCCCGACACCGGAGCCGATCGCTTCGAGGTGGCCCGTGCCGTCCGCACGGGCAGCGCAGATGCTCGGCGCCGGGCGTGGGCACGTGGCCCGATCTCGCCCGCGACGTGCCGGGCGCCGCGCAGCGCGCGACCGTCGACGATGATGTCCGGCGCCGACACCCGGTGCCGACGGCGACCACGAGTGCGCTCCGGGCGCCGCACGGCGGCGCCGTAGCCGGCTCTCGCCCAGCGCGTGCGCGTCGACGTCGTTCTGGACGTGCACGCGGTCCGCCGGCTCGCACGCGTGCGCCGAGGCCGGCGCGGATTCTCAGGGTCGCTACCGGCGTCCCCGTCCAGCCCGCCATCGTGTCGGTCGACGAGACGATCGATCCGGTGCCGCACGTTGACGACCCCGGCGGTGCCGACGCCGATCCTCGGACGGCCACCGACCTGCCGATCGGTCGAGCAGCAGTGGTCACGAGGTCCAGCACGGTTCGACGACCGCTTCGGGACCGTCGGAGGGCAGGCGTGAGGGCCGTCACGATGTCGAGGAGGACTGCCCGCGCGGTCGACCAGCTCCGACCAGGCCGTCTTGGTGCCGCCGATGTCGATGGCGAGCACTGCCTCCGACATCAGGCGACCGGATCGGGGAGCAGATCGAGGGAGGCGAGGATGCTCTGGATGCGGTTCACTGCGGACTCGTCCAGCGGCTGGGTGGGGAACGCCATCGTGGCGTGGTCGATGATCCCCCGGGCCTTCATCGCCGCCTTGAATGCACCGACGCCCGTGGCGTCTCCGGAGAGCCCGGTCGGCTGGAAGACGATCTCGAAGACGCGGTTGAGGTCGCTCCTGCTCTTCGCGCGCGGCATCCCAATCACCTCGAGTAGCGGCATCCCACAGCCGCACGTAGCCAGCGGCGTCGACGTTCGCGAGCCCGGGAACAACGCCGTCGGCCCCGACGAGCGCCATCGCGTCGACGACGACCTCGTGGCCGGTGAGCAGCTGCACCGGATGGCCGGCTGCAGCGTTCGCCGCGACGAGCCGGCGGAAGCCGACGTCGTCACCCGAGGAGTCCTTCACGCCGGCGATGACACCGTCGCGTGCGAGACCGATGAGCAGGTCGGCGGACAGCTTGGAGTGCACCCGCACGGGGACGTCGTAGGCCCATAGCGGCACGTCGATCCCTGCAGCGATGGCACGGAAGTGGGACGCACACCTCGGCCGGCGAGTTCAGCGTATAGCAGCGGTGCGGTCGTGACGATCGCATCGATGCCGGTGGCGGTGAGTCGGCGAGAGGTCTCGAGGATGCGCGCCGAGGTCAGCTCGATCGCGCCCGCGATGATCGGCACGCGTCCGCCGGTCGCGCTGACGATGGTGCGGGCGATCTCGACCCGCTGGTCGTCGGTGAAGTACGCCGTCTCGCCGGTCGAGCCGAGGGCGAACAGCCCGTGGACGCCCGACCCGATGAGGTAGTCGACGAGTCGTTCGAGCGAGGAGTGGTCGATGCTGCCGTCGGGAAGAAGGGGTGTCGCGACCGGGGGGACGACGCCCGCGAAACGGAGGTGCGGGCGTGGTCGTGAGTGAAGAGGTCATGTGTGGGCTCCAGGTAGGGAAGTTCAGCTGAACGAGGTCGGCTCGAGCAGGGAGGGTGAGGCACCCAGCAGGGTGCGGGTGTAGTCGTCGGTGGGGTTGTCGAATACTCGAGCTGCGTCGCCGAACTCGACGATGCGGCCCTTGTTCATCACGGCGATCTCGTCTGAGAGGTACCGGACCGTTTGGATGTCGTGCGAGATGAAGACCATCCCGAGACCCAGTTCGTTCTTGAGGTCGGTGAGCAGGTTGAGGATCTGCGCGCGCACAGAGACGTCCAGGGCAGAGGTGGGCTCGTCGGCCACGATCACCTGCGGGTCCAGTGCCAGGGCGCGGGCGATGGCGACGCGTTGCCGTTGCCCACCGGAGAGCTGGCCGGGGAGTGCTTCGAGGGCGGATGCCGGGAGACCCACCATGCCGACCAGGTCTCGGACCTTCGCTTCGCGCTGCGGTCGGGTACCGGTGCGGTGGACCTGCATGGGGTCAAGGAGCGCGTCGCGCACGGTCATTCGCGCGTTGAGGGCGGTGGCGGGGTCTTGGAATACGACCGACAGGATGCGTCCGAGGCGTTTGCGAACGGATGTCGTGAAGGACCTGACGGGTTCGCCGGCGAACACGACCTCTCCCGAGGTTGGGCGTTCGAGTCCGACGAGCACCTTCGCCGAGGTCGACTTGCCCGAACCGGACTCGCCGACGATGCCCAGCGTCTGTCCGCGCCGGACGGTGAGTGACACGCCGTCCAGTGCATCGACGTACTGCTTGTTGAACAGCGTGGAAGAGCGCGACTTGTAACGCACGTGCACGTCACGAAGCTCGATCACTGGTTCGTTCATCGTCCTGCTCCGATCGGTTCGATGGGCGCGTCCTCGGGATGCGCGGCGTAATAGTGGTCTGTCCCTTCAATGCGCCGGCGGACCGGGACCACACCGAGGTTGCGTGCCGGGTCCGACGAGCGGGGGGCGAACCGGTCTCCGGACGGGAAGTCGCGGGGCGAGGGCACCACGCCCTGGACCTGGTGGAGGCGGGTGGACCCCGTCTCGATCGAGAGCACGGCTCCGAGGAGGCCCCGCGTGTATTCGTGAACCGGCTGCGTGAGCACTTCCCGCGTAGTGCCCTGCTCCACCACTTGGCCGGCGTACATGACGGTGATCCGGTGGGCGAGTTCTGCCACCAGCGCGAGGTCATGAGAGACGAAGAGCATCGCGAACCCGAGCTCTTCGCGAAGGCGGTTCAAGAGCTCGATGACCTGCGCCTGGACTGTCACGTCCAACGCCGTGGTCGGCTCGTCGGCGATGACCAGAGCGAGGGTTGCGAGTGAGAGCCATAGCGATCAAGACGCGTTGGCGCTGACCGCCCGAAAGCTCATGCGGGTACGACGCCAGAGTGCGTTTCGGGTCGAGTCCGACGAGCTCCAGCAGGTCTTCCGCCGTGCGCGTGCCACCGCGGGTGGTGAGCTGCTTCATCTGCGTGCGGATGAGCATCGCAGGGTTGAGCGAGCTCAGCGCGTCCTGGTAGATCATCGCGATGTCGTTGCCGCGCAGGGCGTTGCGTTCTGCGGAGCCCATCGCGAGGAGATCCTTGCCGTCGAACAGGATCTTTCCCTGGAGCGTCGCCCGCGGGTCGAGCAGACCCATGATGGCGAGTGAAGTGATGGACTTGCCGCATCCTGACTCACCGACCAGTGCCATGGTCTCTCCCGGGCGAACTGTGAAGTTGACGTTGTCGACCACATTCACGTCTCCGTGTCGCGGGAACGCGATGGAGAGATCCTGGACCTCGAGCAGCGGGGTTGCGTCCCGGCCGTACACCAGCCGGTCGGCCCGTTCGCACTCGCGTTCACGAAGTTCCGCAAGCCGCTGTTCCAGCGGGATGACCGCCACCGGGGCAGCGAGGGCTGCTTCGATGTGGTCGCCTGGCAGGCCTGCGAGCGGCATCCGCTCCGGCTGCATCTCGTCGATGCCCGCCGCGACCTGCTCAGGAGTCGCGTCCGCACTCGCAGGCGCCTGGGCCTCCTCGAGGTCGTGGGTCGCCTCCTCGGTCGAGGCGGCGTCGACGGTGATCTTGCGTGCCCGCGGCGAGACCATGGCGTCGGTCATCGACTCGGCGAGAAGGTTCAGCGCGAGGACCGTGAGCATGATCAGCAGACCGGGGAAGAAGGTCGCCCACCATGCGCCACTCATGACGAGGTTGCGGCCGGCGGCGATGACGTTCCCCCACGACGGCTCCGGGTCGGGTACGCCTGCCTGGATGAACGACAGCGAGGCCTCGAAGACGATGGCGTCGGCTACCAGCACTGTCGCGAACACCAGGACCGGTGCGACACTGTTGCGCGCCACGTGCTTCGCGATGATCCGCGGCGTCGAGGTGCCCATCACGCGGACAGCCGAGACGTAGTCCTCGCCGTACTGGTCGAGGATGTTCGCGCGGATGACACGGGTCAGCTGCGGCGTGTAGAGGAATGCGATGGTGAAGACCAGCACGGGGAGGGACTGGCCGAAGACGGCCACGAAGACTGCCGCGAGCGCGATCCCGGGAAATGACATGACGATGTCGAGGACGCGCATGAGCGTCTCGGCGACAGTCTTCGGCGCGGTGGCTGCGATGGTGCCGAGCACGGCGGCGGCGAGCAGGGCGACGAGTGTGGCGCCGAGTCCGATCACCAGCGAGTAGCGGGCGCCGTAGATGAGGCGGGAGAGGATGTCTCGACCCTGACGGTCGGTGCCGAACCAGTGTTCCGGGGATGGCGGCAGGACGGGCGGCCCGGAGGCGAGGGGGTCATACGGTGCGAACACCGGTGCGAACACCGCGACGACGCCGATGGCGATGAGCAATCCGAGGGAGATCCGCGCGCCAGGAGTGAGTTCACCCAGGCGCAGTCCCGGAATGGAGAGTCTTTCTGTTAGTCGCTTACGCATGTCACACCGACCTGATCCGCGGATTGATGAGGACGTACAGGAGATCGACGATGATGTTGATGATGACGAACGCGAAGGCTACGGCGAGCGTCACCCCCTGTACGAGGTTTGGTTCGTTGTTGGTTACGCCGTTGAGGATGAGGGTTCCCATCCCGGGGAGCGCGAAGATGATCTCGATGACCACCGCGCCGCCGATGAGGTAGCCCACGCGCAGGCCCAGCACTGTCACTGGGGTGATGAGCGCGTTTCGCAGCACGTTCCGTCCGACGACGATGCGGCGCGGGACGCCGGCGCCCAGCGCGGTGCGGACGTAGTCCCGGTCGAGCTCCTCGACCATTGAGGTGCGGACGACGCGCGAGAGTTGGCCGATGACCGGGATCGCGAGTGCGATTGCCGGCAGCGTCATCCGTGCAAGCCATCCGGCCGGGTCTTCACTGAACTCCGGGAGCGGGCCCGAAGCGGGCAGAAGGCCCAGTTGCAGGGTGAACAGCTGGATCATGAGGATCGCCAGCCAGAACGACGGTGTCGACAGTGAGGCGATCGAGATGACGCGGATGGCCTGGTCCGGCCAGCGGTCGCGATATACCGCGGCGACGATGCCGAGCACGGCTGCACCGATGACGGCGATGAACAGACCGAGGAAAGTCAGCTGCAGTGTGATCGGGAATGCCCGGGCGACTTCGTCGATCACGGGCAGCTGTCGGGCGGAGTAGGTTCCCAGGTCGCCGCGGAGCAGCCCGCCCAGGAAGGCGAAGTACTGCACGAGGAGCGGGTCGTTCAGGCCCATGGCCTCTCGATACGCCTCGCGGTCTTCGACGGAGGCGCCCTCGCCGAGGGCGGTGATCGCTGGGTCGACCTCTGAGAACGACATCACGAAGAACACCAGGAACGTGATGCCGAGGATCATCAGCAGGCAGCTGGAGCAGCCTGCGCCCGATGAGACGGAGCGTGTTCGACACGGCCTGTCCTTCCAAGGGTTGTGATGCCGGGGCGCGACGCGGTTGCCGCGCCCCGGCCCGGGGGTTACTGCGCGGCTACTCCGACATCGAGGAAGGACAGCCCGGTGGTGGGGACCGGGGCGAATCCGACCAGGTCGTCGGCGTTCCACGCGGTGGGGAGCTGACGGTGGAACAGCGGGTACAGCGGCACCTCTTCGGAGAGCAGGTCGAACGCCTGGTTCCAGGTGTCCTGCTGCTCGTCGCCGGCCTGTGCGACTGCGTCATCCAGCAGCGCGGTGAGTTCGGCGAACTCGGGGCTTCCGGCCCAGCGGTACCGGTCGTTGGGCCACACGTTATCGCCGTACCACCAGCGCATCAGGATGTCAGCGTCGTTGCCGAAGACCGACGGGTCACCGGGAGCGACCATCACCTGGAAGTCGCCGGCGTCGACCTTTCCGTACTGGGCAGGTGACTGGCCGATGTCGAGCGTGGTCTGGATGCCGACGGCGTCCAGCGATTCCTTGATCAGCGGGGCAACCTCGCGCACCCAGCCGGTGTCCGTGGTGAGCAGCGTGATCGACAGGTCGCTGACACCGGCTTCCGCAAGCAGTTCCTGAGCCTTGTCCGGGTCATAGGTGTAGACCGTGGAGGCTTCGTTGTAGTTCGGGTGGTTCTTCGGCAGGAACGAGGTGGCCGGTTCGGCGTTGCCGAGCAGACCGGTATTGATGATCGTGTCCATGTCCAGGGCGTAGAAGAACGCCTGGCGGACCCGGGGGTCATCGAACGGAGCCTGCTGGGTGTTGAACATCATGAACAGCAGTCCGAACGACTGGACCGTCTCGACGTCCACGGTGGACGCGAGCGAGTCGACGTCGATGTAGGGCACGTCCTCCATCGCCTGAATGGTGCCGGATGACATTGCCGTGACACGCGCCGCCGGGTCCGACAGCAGGTTCCAGTTCATGCCGGCGGCCTGGGCGGGGCGAGGCCCGTTGTAGTCGTCGTAACGCTCGAAAACGACGGCGTCGTCGGGAGTGGCGGAGACCAGTGCGTACGGACCACTGCCGACCGGGTTGGCCCCGAAGCCCTCGACGTCAGCCTCCACGAGAGCCTGCGGGACGATCTTCACGACGCCGAGGCGCTCGTTGACCAGCGAGAATGGGTAGTCGGTGGTGATGCGGACGGTGTCCTCGTCTACCGCTTCGACGGTGTTGACGAAGTCGATGAAGCTGGCGAACAGGCTGCCCGACTCGGGGTCGAGGACCCGCTCGTAGCTGAAGACGACGTCGTCGACGGTGACCGGCTCGCCATTCTGGAATGTCGCACCCTCGCGGATGTCGATCTCGTAGGTGGTGTCATCGATCTGGGTCGGCAGGTCGGCAGCCAGCGCGGCGTAGGGCTCCCGCGTGACGGGGTCCAGGTCGACGAGTCCCTCGAAGATGTGCCAGTTCGCCGCGAGAGTGACAGCGCCGGTGGCGAGCATCGGGTCGAAACTCCCACCCAGGGCGTAGGAGATGCCGGCCTCGATGATCGCCTCGGAATCGACGGATGCCGACGCGACGTTCGCGTCCGGTTCCGCGGAGGAAGAGCCGCAGCCCGCCAGCACGAGCGCGGTGGCGACGCCGCCCGCCGCGATGGCCGCGAGACGTCCCGCGCGGCGGCGGGGAATGGATCGGGGGTTCATGTGTGATTACTCCATAGGGTGATGGGGCTGGACGCCTTGTGGACATCTGACGTCTGACGTACTATAAACACAGATGACCGCACCGCACAATGGGCGGAGCGAATTTGTTACTTCCGAATGGAGTGGGTTGCATGCCCCTGGTCGATAAGCGCGGATCACGAATGCGCCGGAACACGACGGCCGATCAGATCAAGCAGCTGATTCTCCGAGAGAACCTGCGGCCGGGCGACCCGCTCCCCACGGAGTCGGAGCTGTGCGACACGCTCGATGTGTCCCGCTCGTCAGTGCGGGAGGCGATCCGCACCCTGTCGACGCTGGACATCGTGAATGTCCGCCACGGCCACGGCACCTACGTCGGTGGCATGTCTCTAGACCCGATGGTGGAGGCGCTTGTCTTCCGGGGGGTGTTATCGCCGGAGGGCTCGCTGAACGCGCTGCGAGAGGTCGTCGAGGTGCGCCTGGCGCTGGATCTGTCGATGGCGGAGAAGGTCGTCGCTGCAACCGGAGACAGCGATGCCCCGGCTCTGCGCGCGATGGTCGACGAGATGATCGACAAAGCAGCGCGCGGCGAGACCTTCTTGGAGGCCGACCGGGCGTTTCACACGACCCTGTTCGCCGCGATGGGCAACCGCCTTGCCGAGCAGCTCGTCGGCGCGTTCTGGGATGTGCACACCGCGGTTCTGCCGCAACTGGGACTGGCTCTTCCGGCGGATATTCGGCAGACCGCCAACGCCCACGGCGCGATGCTTGACGCCGCCCTCCAAGGTGATGTCGACGCCTACCGCGACGCGGTGATCGAGCACTACCAGCCCCTCCAGCGCGCCCTCGCGGCCGCCTCCTGACGGCCGTGACTTCCCTTCGATACGGAATCGTCGGCGCGGGATACTTCGGCAGAGAGTTCGCCCGAATCCTGCCTGCCCTTCCGGATGCCGAGCTTGCGGGCATCTACTCACCCGGCGCTGGCGCCACCCTGTCAGAGACCCTGCGCTGCGCGAATGCCGCGTCGCTCGACGAACTGCTCGACCAGGTCGACGCGGTCATCGTCGCTTCCCCGAACCACGCCCACCTCGAACCGGTGATCGCCGCGGCGGCGCGTGGAGTGCATGTCTTCTGCGAGAAGCCGGTCGCGCTCACCTACCAGGACTGCGATGCGATGCTCGCCGCGTGTGATCGCGCCGGCACCCTGTTCATGGCCGGGCACGTGCTCCATTTCATGCCCGGCATCGAAAGGGCCACCCGACTCGTCGACGACGGCGTCATCGGCGTACCCATCGTTGGGCGAGCCGTCCGGACCGGTTGGGAGGACGGTTCGAACGCTCCGAGCTGGAAGAAGACCCGGGCGCTCGCGGGTGGCCACCACTTCCACCACATTCATGAGCTGGATCTGCTCCAACGACTCATGGGAGCCGCGGAGACCGCCACGATGATCAGCGGACCCGCACCCCAAGCCGGCCCCCGCGCAGGCGACGAAGACCCCATCGCCCTGGCAACCCTGACCATCCCCGGCGCGGGCTACGCGACGCTCGAATGGGGGTCGGTCCACCGTCGCCCCGAGCACCACATCATCGTTCAAGGCACACGCGGACACCTCACCATCGACATGCAGGACGTCGGGATCACCCTCCACGTTGGAGGCAACTCAGAACGGTTCCCCCTCCACGACAGCAGCGCCGCGGACGAGGAGCGAACCCGCCAGAATCTCGCGACGACCTCGGGCGGCGGCGTCACCTACGGCAATGCCGACCGCCGCCCTCCAGCGTGGTTGCGCGCCGGCATGCAGCGCGAACTGGAGTACTTCGACGCCCTCGTCCGCGGCGCCCGTTCCGTTGACCCTGCCTGGGCATCCCTGACCGACGGCTCCGCTGCCCGCTCATCGATCGCGACCGCGTACGCCCTCACGATCTCCGCTGAACAGCGCCGAACGCTCACGGTCGCCGAGGCGACGACGCCACGCTGACGCACCCCGCAACACTTGTGCTTCCCGGAGCCGCTCCCTTTCGCAGGCGGCCCCACTTCGGGTCGCGTGACCAACCTGCCGCCTCCCCGCGAGTTTTCGACGACCAGCAATCGCGAGCGACCGAACTGGCGCTCGCCGAAGGCGACCTTCTAGATCTCGACTGGATCCATGAGCGGGCGCTCTGCGAGACAGTTGTCACGAATCTCGCGACCAGTGCCCGGGTAGGGATCCGCCTGCGAGAGGTCGCTCTTGTCGAACTGCTCGGGCAGTCTGGAGTTGTGGACTCCGCAGATGCCCAGATCGTGCTGGTTGTGTTCACGGGCCCCCAAGCATCCGGCAAGAGCACCCTCGCCGCAGCGCTCTGCGCGCAACTGCGGGAGCATGGCGAAACTGTGGCCCTCATCGAGCTCGATCAGATCGCGGCCATGGCTCTGCCCACTCTTCCGAGCTGGGAGGCCGCACGCTCGGCCCGAGGCGAGGGCGGTCTTTCCCGCTGAGCGATCGAGTCCGCTCATCGCAGCTCGATGACCATGTGTCCCTCATCGAGGCATTTGTCGCCGGGACTCGGCGCCGGAGCCGGCATCTCGACCTGAGCCTGCCACTGCGCATGCGCGTCTTCCACTGACGGCCGCCACACCGCATCCAACGCGGAGCCTAAGCCGCCGCCGCTAGAGCCCTTCTCCCATCGCCTATGCGTATCGCGACGAATGAGCGGCGTGAGCGCGAGCACGCACGCCGTTGCGGCCAAGACAATGGCAACCGCAATGACGGAGCTAGCATCCACCGGGCCATTCTCCCACCGCGCATCTTCCGTGGCCTGGGTTGCAGGCGGACCACCTACGCCGCGCAGCGCTCGGTCAGGGATCCGGTGTGTATCGAAGTGGCAACGTGAGGTGCGGCCCGCCTCATACGCCCCGGTGCTTCATGCGAGTTGCGCGGCGGTGGTCGTGCTGGGGTTGGTTGCGGGGGCCCGTTCATCGGTGCCTTTGATGACCCAGTAGACGACGACGAGGGCGAGGACACCGACGACGGGGCCGAGGAATGATCCGAAAGCAACGCCCGATGGTGCGTGACCGGCGGCGAACACCGAGACGTCCCACAGCCCGTGGAGCAGCATCGCCCAGATCAGTGACCCGGTGACCCTCCGGAGGATGTAGAACGCGGTTCCCGATGCGAAGGCGAGGCCGGCTTGCGAGAGTGAGGCGAGCAGGGGCGCGCCGAGGATGGCGTTCGCCACATGCATCAGTCCGAACAGGGCGCTGGAGAGGAACCACGCCCATCCCTCGGCGAGCTGGGCACGGAAGGCCGTGAGCACGAGGCCGCGCGCCATGAGTTCTTCGCTGAAGCCGACGAGCACTCCGAGCGCGACGAGGGAGAGCAGGAATGACAGATCGAACTGCGACCAATCGGTGGTGAACAGGTTCACGAGGGCGGCGGCGAACATGATGATCGGCACGAAGATCGGCCACTTGTGGTGGGACCGCTGCCGCTCGAACAACGCCGGCCGCCACCAGCCCAGCACGGTCGTGAGGATCACCAGAAGCGCCGCGCCCGCGGCGAGATCCATCACGGCGCCGCGCCAGGTGGATTCGGCCGACGAGCCGATGTCTGTGTACGGAACGCCACTGAGAAGCGAGACGCTAACGATCACGACGATGTAGGCGACCCAGATTGCGAAGCCGATCCAAGCCCGGGGAGTCACGCGCATTTCATGCCTTCCGTTTGCGGACGCTTCGGCTCAACCTAGCGGAGCAATAGGAACACGCCGGCTCGCACGCGACTCATCACGCGTCGCTATCGCGACGACGCAGCCGCCGAGCGACACCGTTTAGCGGCCCTCCGCGACGGTTGTCAACAATCTCGTGACAAGTGCCCGGGTAGGGATCCGTGTCGGGCGGCATCCGTTTGTCGATGTTGATCCCCGCGTCGTGTGATGCTGGCAAGATGCCAGTCGTCCTGCCCGATGCGCTCGTGCCCGTCGCGTTGCGGTTGATGCGCGCGAACCGCGCTTTCGTCACGGCGGAGGGCGCGAGGCAACGGATTCGGGAACGCGAGCTCCGGCCGACGCCGTATGGACCTCCGTCGCGATTGCGACGCGGCGTCCGAGTGGAGGTGGAGCAGTTCGAGGGCTGGCCGGTGTACACGATCCTGCCGCCGGAGGCTCGCGGCGCCGCCGTGTACGTGCATGGTGGTGGGTGGGTCAACGAGATCGCCCCCCAGCACTGGCACCTCGCCGCCCGAATCGCCGCGGATGCGTCGGTGGCAGTCACCGTCCCGATCTACCCGCTGATCCCCTTCGGCACTGCCCGGGAGGCGCGCGACAAGGTGCTCGCCCTCGTCCGAAGGAGTATCGACAGATACGGGGCAACCTGCCTCGCGGGCGATTCCGCAGGCGGCCAGATCGCCCTGTCCACGGCGCTCGCTCTTCGCGACGAGGGTGTGGTGCTGCCACGAACCATCCTCATTTCCCCAGCGCTCGATCTGTCGTGGAGCAACCCTCGCATTCCGACGGTGCAGCCGACGGACCCGTGGCTGGCCACCCCGGGCGGCAAGGTCCTCGCCGAACGTTGGCGCGGCGAACTCAACCTTCTCGACCCAGCGGTGAGTCCCCTTTTCGGCGACCTGACGGGGCTCGGTGCGCTGACCGTCTTCACCGGGACACGTGACGTTCTCAATCCGGACGCGCACCTGCTCGCGGAGAAAGCCCGCGCGGCCGACGTGCCCTTCGAACTGTGCGAAGTCGCCGGCCAAGTGCACGTTTACCCGCTTATCCCCACGCGCGCCGGACTGGACGCGCAACACCACCTCGTCGAGACGCTGCGACTAGCGATTCGGTCCTAAACAACAACACCGCGGCGTGCGGCCAGCCGGCTCTGAGACGATCACGGTGACGCCGGCGGTGGACGGGCATAGCGCGCGGTCACCATTGCGATCGGTGCCCAGTTGATCGATTAGGCCTTGCGATCTGAATCGTCCCGGGTTGGCTGGCGCCGTATCTCCGGCGTTGTGAGACATGACCCGATGGGACCTCTCAACGGTCATTCAGGGCGCCACAAGAGCATGTCGGCCCGCTCAGGGATCGTCGAACGGCTCACGTTCTCATCAGGAGGCTCAGCGCCGACGTCGAATGGGTGCTCGGAGATGAGTGCTCACGATCGGGCTGCAGCGATACGCCTTCGTGCCCGCCGGGTGGTGAGGCAGAGACGTACTCTGGTTTATTGCCCCGAGCGACGCTGCCTTCAGTCACGCGCCGGGTCAGGAGAGGAAGTACGTCGCCTCATGACCGAGACGAAACCGCGCGGCATGTGGGTCCTGCGTATTCTCAGTGCGGTGTTCCTGCTCGCCGCGGGAGGCATTCACCTGTATCTCGTCTTCAATGGCGTCGGCGGCATTCTCGGAGTGATGTTTGTTCTCAACGCCGTCGCGGCTCTCGTCCTGGCGATCGCGATGATCGCGATGGGCGGTGGGCTCTTCCGGGTGGCGAGCGTGCTGAGTCTGCTGTTCCTGATCGCCACCCTGATGGCCCTCGTTCTCGCACTGACCGTCGGACTGTTCGGAATTACCGTGACGTGGGACTTCATGCTGGTTCCCGAGACGGTGATCGTCGAGGCGATCGGCGTCGTCGTGCTCGCGGTCACGACCCTGCTCGCGTTTCGGTCGCCGCGCGGCTGACGCGCTCACCAACCTCATGGATACGAAGCGTCAAGCCGGCTCGCGCGCCGTCGCCAACTGGGCGAGTGCCATCACGCCGGCCACGGCGACGTAGATCAGCCCGATGATGTCGAAGCCGTAGGCGATCGTGACCCCGGTCGCCAGCACCCCGCGGAGCTGACCTACCAGCCCTTCGGGCCCAGGGAGCCTGCCTTGTATTCCTCGAGCGGGACCTCGCCCTTTCGCCACGCGCGCAGCACCGGTTCGAAGATGCGCCAGCACTCTTCCGCCATGTCGGCCCGCACGGACAGCAGCGGGTCGCCTTCGACGATGCCCTGCAGCACCTGACCATATGGGAGTAGGTCTCCCAGTTCCTTCTTGGCGACCAGGGTGCTGCGCTCCAATGTGAACGGATCGCCGCTTCCGTTCATCGTCAGATCGAGTTCGACTGCTCCCGACTTGAGATCGAGCATGATCGAATCCGGCGCCGGCGCGCCGCCGAACCCTGGGATCTCGGGTACCGGCCGCATGTGCACGCGCACCTGGGTCACGTACTTGCCGAGGGCCTTGCCCGACCGCAGCACGAACGGCACCCCGCGCCACCGTGCGGTGTCGATCTCGAGGGTGACCTGCGCGAGCGTCTCGGTCTGCAGCGCCGGGTCCACACCCGGCTCGTCCGCGTACGAAGGCATCGACCGCTCACCCACCCTGCCGGCCGTGTAGCGGGCTCGGCGGCTGGCAGCGGCCGGATCGTCGTCCCACACGTGGGTGGCGCGCAGAACCTGGGCTGCATTCGATCGGAGCTCGACTTCGTTCAGCCGCGGCGGCTGCTCCATCGCGACGAGCGCGAGGACTTCGAGCAGGTGGCTCTGCAGCATGTCGATGAGGGCGCCCGCGTGGTCGTAGTAGCCGCCGCGCCCTTCGAGTCCGAGCAGTTCGTCGTAGACGATCTCGACGCGTTCGATGCGTCGGCCGTTCCACACCGACTCGAAGAACTGGTTCGCGAAGCGCAGGCCGAGGATGTTCAGCACCATCGACATCCCCAGGAAGTGATCGATGCGGAACACCTGCTCTTCGGGAACGAGCTGCGCGATCTGTCGGTTCAGCGCGCGCGCAGACTTCAAATCGGTGCCGAACGGCTTCTCGAGCGCGAGGCGAGTGCCATCGGGGAGGTCGAGCTGACGCAGCGCGGTGCACACCATGGTGGTGACGGCGGGCGGCAGGGCGAAGTAGATGATCGGCGTGTGGTCGCATGCCGCGATCAGGGTGCGAAGCTGCTCGGCATCCGTCACGTCTCCCGTGATGTACCGGGCGGATTCGAGGTAACGGTCGGCGTTCTCGGGATCGGTGACCTGCCCGAAGCTGTCGCGGATCAGCTGCCGCCACTCCGCGTCCGTGCGCTCTTCCCGCGCCGCGCCGAGCACCTGCACGTCGTAGTCATGCGCCGACAGCAGGCTCGCCAAGCCCGGAAGCAGGAGGCGCTTTGTCAGGTCGCCCCCGGCTCCGAGGATCAACAGGCTCACGCTCTTGTGTGCTCGACGCTTGGTCACAGCCCGATGCTAGGTCCCGGTCGTTCCGCGCGACGCCCCCTGGCGCGCGAGCCCCGCCGGTGCTAGCCGGTCGGATCCGGGCATCCGCTCGACGTCACGCGCTGTCGGAGTCCGCCTTCCGGCTGCCGGCCTCAAGCACGTCACCGGCGGGGAGCTCTTTGTGTCCTCCGAACTGCAGGCGCATCGCCGAGAGCAACTGGTTCGCGTAGTGGTCCTCGCCGCGGGAGGCGAAGCGCTCGAACAGTGCCGCCGCGAGAACTGGGACAGGAACGCCGGTGTCGACGGCGGCCTTGATCGTCCATCGTCCCTCGCCCGAGTCCGACACGCGGCCCGCGAGACCGTCCAGCGTCGGGTTCTCCTCCAGCGCCGCGGCCGTCAGGTCCAGCAGCCATGAGGAGATGACCGAGCCGCGCCGCCACAGCTCGGTGACCTTCGGAGTGTCGACGGTGAACTGGTAGAACTCCGGCTCCTCGAGTGGAGCGACCTCGGCGGAATGCTCGGATTCTCGGATGCCGGCATCCGCGTTCTCGAGGATGTTCAGCCCCTCTGCGAGCGCCGCCATGATGCCGTACTCGATGCCGTTGTGCACCATCTTCACGTAGTGCCCCGCGCCCGACGGTCCGCAGTGCAGGTAGCCCTGCTCCTCAGGGGCGTAGTCGCCTTCCCGACCGGGGGTTCGCGGGATCTCGCCCGGCCCGGGTGCGATCGTCTTGAGGATCGGCTCGACGATCGAAACCGCCTCGTCGGGGCCGCCGACCATGAGGCAGTAGCCCCGCTCCAGTCCGAACACGCCGCCGCTCGTGCCGACATCGACGTAGTGGATGCCGCGTTCCTTCAGCTTCGCGGCCCGGCGGACGTCATCGCGGTAGTTGGAGTTGCCACCGTCGATGATGATGTCGCCGGGCTCGAGTTCACCCGCGACCTGGTCGACCACTTTTCCCGTGAGTCCGGCGGGGATCATCAGCCACACGACGCGTGGCGCCTGCAGCTTCGCAATCATCTCCTCGATGCTGCGGCTGCCGTCCGCCCCCTCGCTTTCAAGAGCTGTGACCGCCGCCTCGGCTGACGTCGAAGACCACGGTCTCGTGACCATCCCGCATGAGCCTCCGCGCGAGATTCCCACCCATCCGGCCGAGGCCGACCATTCCCAGCCGCATGCTTCCTCCGATGACTCGATCGACACCGCTCGGGGGGCGGATCACCGGAGTCTACGTCGAGGTCGTTTCGCGAGCGAGCGGGTTCCGCGCCGACCTCGTCGTGCCATTGGCGTGCCGTGCTCGTCCACTGATTGACCAACAGCGCCGTCGAATCGCCCGATCCGCCCTCCATCAGCATCCGCCGCCCTGTGTCCACCGTGGATACCGCCAATATCGCGCTCAGGGCGATGAAAGTCGCGGTAGCCCAGATCGTGTCCAACGCCGCGAGAGCCAAGGACGCGAACATCGGTCATCCGAAGAGGAGTGTGAGAACGCCCACGGTGAGGGCGGTTGTGACGCCGGTCCACAGGATGATCGCGGCAGCTTGCCACAAGAGTATCCAGCGCTTCGAGACGCCCGCGGCAACGAGCATCGCCGACGTGAACTGCGTCGGCAGGGCTAGGGGGCCGAGGAGGCTCGCGCCAGGAACGCCGAAGCGGACGAGGAAGCGACGAAAGCGCTGGCGGCCCTTCGACTCGGGCTTAGGTTCTTCCGGGTACGCGAGTTCCATGCCCGTTCTCGCTCCAGCCGACACCAGTTCGGGGCGCTTGGCGCGACGCATGGTGATCGCTTCGCGGATGCGCGCTCCGAAGAGAACGACGACGAGTACGGACAGAAAGTTGCCGACTACGGCTGCGAGGAAGGCGACGAACGGGTTGAGGCCCGCCCAGACGCCGAGGACAGAGGCGAGCTCACCCTCGACGAACGGGATGGCCGCGGCGAGTGCGACGATGAGCGGTTGCACGAGCAGTGGGACCTGCGACATGAGGTCTTGGAGACCTTCGATGATATTCATGATGTCCTTTCAGGGGCGACGAAGCATCGTCGAGATTGGAAAGATCGCACCGGATCTAGTACGGCGTGCCGGCACACTGTACTAGTACGCTGTGCGAGGCGATAGTATTCCCTCAGTCAGGAGGTGGCTCCCATCGGCACGAGAGAGAAGATCGTGGACGCGGCGACGGAGATCATCCGCGCCGGCGGGGACAGACCGAGCGTGCGCGCCGTCGCCGCTCGGGCTGGCGTCGGCGCTAGCACGCTGCGGCATTACTTCCCCACGCAGCGCGCTCTCCTCGACGCGGCTCTCACCGTCCTATACACCGAGGCGATGCCCGACGCTCGGATCCGCGATACGTCGGTGCCCGCGCGTGAGCGACTCCTCGAATGCCTCTGGGTGCTTCTAGAGCCGTTCAGCACCGAAGAGCAGGCGAGGATGACGTGGCGGACGGTCTACGAGACATTCATCGCCCCGGAGGCCACCGATGAAGCGCGTGAGGGCTATCTCGTTCTCGTCCGGCAGGCGCAGCGGCGCGTGGAGTCGTGGCTTGCGATCCTCGAATCAGAGGGCGCTCTCGTTCCGGGTGACACGCCTGCGAGGTCACGCTTCCTCTTGGCCGTCATCGACGGGATCTCACTTGACCGCGCGATGCTGCCCTCGCCCGCACGACTGGAGTTCGAAGCATCGACGCTCCATATGGCGGTGGACGCGGTGTTCAACGCGAAGTAATCGGCAGGCGAGGCCATCCTGATCGGCCGATGCTCACTCAGGGATCCGACCGGCCGTTTGAGATTGGCCAAGCGGAATGCAATCGCGAATCTGTTCTGCGCCGACTGGGCCGCGAAGGCTCTGCCGATCTCGGGGTTCGCGTTCAGTGCTTCCCGCAGCTCCCCTCGGGGAGGTCGCCGTCACGCTGCCGATACGCGCTGTCCCATCGCCCGTCCGCCTTCGCACGGTCGATCACGTGCTGGCCCTGTGGCCGCATGCGACTCTCCCGCGATCAACCGAGTCACGTGACCTATGTTGACCTTCGACCAGATGCTCCGCGGCCGTCGTGGTGTGAGGTCTGCAAGTAGTAGTCGGCGTCCGGTCAGGGATCCTTCTGCGGGATCCTGCCTCGGACACTGATCTGCCTAGTCAGCTGTCCGGGACGCCTCGATTATCGGACGCAGCACCTTGTGCACGTACCAGCCGCTGAGCATCGCGCTCTGGGCAGGGCGCGGGCTCTGATCGGATTCGACAACGATCCAGCCTGAATAGTCCGAGTCCGACACCGCGTGCGCGAATGCTTCGAAGTCGATCAACCCGCCCTCATCGGTTGGCTCGAAGAACCACCGCTCGACTCGCCGGCCACAGCGAGCTCGGCGGTGTCGAGCGCGAGGCCAACGAACGTGGGATCGGTTGCGGCCGATCAAGAGCTCTTTCAGCTCACGCTGGCGGACTCCTCTGCGAACGTGCCCCACAATAAGGGATGCCGCGGGCGTCGGTCATCGCTCAGTGCATGATCCTCCGGATCTCGACCGGCGAGAAGCGCGTCTCGGCGAGCCGCCCGGCGATTTCCAACACGCGCTCCCGGCTGGAGACATCGACGATGTAGTACCCGCCGACGATCTCGGTGCCCTCCGTGAATGGCCCGCGCGTCGCGATGGCCTCCCCCCGGTAAGTGCCGATCACGGTGGCATCCTCCTCGTCGAGCTCGTTGCCGTCGACCAGTTCGCCTGACGCCTCCAGATCAGCGAAGAGTGCCTTGTGGGCGTCGTCGAAAACGGACGGGTCCGAAGCCCACTGACGCCGTGCGTCGTCGTCCGTGAAGATGGTGATCATGTAGCGCATGGGCGCATTCCTTTCGTAGGGGTACACCAGTACGACGAACGAGGCTCGGCCGAAAGGACACCCCGAGCGTCGAGGTTCGCGCGAGCTCCCTCCGCTCCGACAGGCTCACACGAGCTGCGAAGACGAGCGTCCACCGCAACTCGCTCAGTATCCACGGTTTCGCCTCATAGAGCGACCGCCCTTCGGACGGCCAACCAGCTCTGCCTGCGGCCCTTCGCGGACGGCCGTCAGGCCGCCGGCTGCGGACGCGAGATGATGGAGACATGTCCTCCTCCCTCGAACGCCGCTCCAACCCGGCAGCCTGGGCTGCGTTCTGGTTTGCGCTGGCCGGCCTCCTGCTCATGCCCATCCCGCTGTTCATCGGGCTGATCCTCGGCGGCGGCCTCTCGATCGTCGCCGCGATCCTCGCCGTGATCGCTCTCTTCAAGGGGCTCGCGCGCAACGGCAAGGGCATCGCGCCCGTCGTGTTCGCCGCGATCTTCATCGCCCTCACCTGGGGCGGCATCTCGATCGGTGGCGGCACGGTCTGGTAGACCGGCCGGCCGACCGGTGGTGGTGGAGGCTTCCGGACGTCTCCTCTCGGTGGCAAGGTGGCCGACATGAGGATCGCGGAGTGGTGGCCCCAGCTGGATTCGGACGCGCAGGCTTGGCTGATCGCGCACAACGGCGAGGCTGTCGCCCCTCACGTGATGAGCAAGATCGTGGCGGTCGCTGGCTCCGTTCGGGAGGTAGGCGAGTCAGGCCCAGACGGCGTAGTCCTCACGGACGAAGCGGTCAACTGGATCGAGATGACAGCGAACGACGAATCTGACTGAACCGCGTTCGCCCGAGGAACAGCATCCATCGTCGCCGCCAGCAGAGCTGACTGTTGATGCACCGTCCGGTGGGATGATTGCACAGGGTGGGGCCTGCGTCGACTCGCTATCACTCTTGTTCTCTACTCAGCTCCCCAAGCGCCACAGCCACCGGCGCAGAGCCGCCCGCCCAGATCCAGTCAGTCGGCAGTCGTCGTGCCGGGGTCCCGGCGGATCCGTAGGCGCTTGGCCGCCTTCTTCGCCTTGGCCTTCTTCGCCTTGGCCTTGCTTGCGTTCGGGCGATTCAGTCGCGGCTTCCTGCCGCCCCTCTTGCGCGGCTCTTCGACAGGCTCGTCGTGCGGGTCATCGTGCGGGCGGTCATCGCGCGGATCGACCCAGGCGTCGTCGCGGTTGGGGTCTTCCTTTGGTGCGACTTCGATGCTCCATTTCAGCTCTCGAGTGCCGCGGCCTGCGCCATAGGTCGCTTTGGCGTGGAATGTGTACGTGCCGTCCACCCGGAACAGGCCGTTCAGCACTACGCCGAAGCGGCCTGGGCTTTCCAACGTGCCGGTGTCTTCGGGGCGTTGGCCGAGGATGACGTCGGAATCGAATGTCTTCACGAGATCTCCGCCTGCAGTTTCAAGATCGACGAGGGTTGCCTCGTACGATCCGCGGTGGTCACCGGCGATCCAGGATGGCGGCTGCGGCGGAGTCGACGCGAAGATGTCGGCGAGCGACCCGTCGGGTTCCGTGATCGTGAGGACCACCTGACCGTCCACTGGTTCACCGTTGTCGTCGATGAGCGCGACCACGGGGTTGACGACATCGCCGATCCGGTAGTCGCCGGCGAGCGTGCGGTTGACGAGCCGTGGTCCACCGGTCGCGATGACGCTGGCGAAGAAGTCCACTTCGATATCGGGGTCGAGCTTGCGGTCGAACTGCGAGTGATCCTCGCGGTAGACCAGCAGCTGCCAGATGCCCACGGGATCCACCACGTTCCGCAGATCCAGCCGGCCGAATATCCATTGCCCGCTGGCATCGGTTTCGAGCAGCGGGTCGGTGAAGCCGATGACTTCGCCGCTTGGTGCGGTCAATGTGAAACCGAGCTGAGCAGAGTCCTGCTCCCAGCCGACGACGACCGTGATCTCGGTCTCTTCGAGGACTGAGAACTCGATCGGGTCTGCCTCTCGCTGGCCGCTGCGCAGCACGTAGTCGGGATCTTTCAGTGTCCCGCTCTCGAAGATGTCACCGAAGGCGAGTGCGAAGAACTTCCGCAGCTGGAGTCCGTTCCCGGCGTGGGTGTACAGGCCGCCGTGCTGCTGCACGAGTCGACTGAGCGTCGGGCCGTCCAGTTGAGCCGGTGAGCCGAACCCGATCGCGTGCACTGTCGTCGGCGCGAGACCCGGGCTCACTGTCTGGATGTCCGGCTTCACATTCTGTTGGCCGTCGGTGAGCAGCAGAATCGCGGTGGGTGTCGTCTCAGCCGAGAGCATGCCGCGTCCCTTCTGCAGGCCTTGCCCGATGGCGGTGTTCCCGCCGGCCACGAGCGCCCCGATCTTGCCGCCCGAGTACGGCGCGCCGCCCACCAGCTGGTTCTTGGCTCCGCCGTTCACGTCGCGCATCGAGAAGTCCTCCGGCGACGTGACTGCCGTGCTGAAGGACACCATTCCGATGCGGTTGCCGCTGTTGGATCGGACGAGCTGGACGAACAGGGATGCCGCGTCACGCGCCTCTTGCAGCTTCGTGCGGGTGCCGTGCAGCGCGGGCTGGCTCATACTGCCCGATCGGTCCATCACCAAGACCACACTGCGCTCGAGGGGAGCCGGTGGAGTTGCGATGTCATCGAGAATCGACAGGCTCGAGCAATACGCCAGGTTCCCGGCGGATCCGTTGCTCAGCGTGCCGAGAAATCTCCCCTGCATATCGAAGAGGCCGGAGCCGGAGCTGCCGCCGCTGACGTCGAGTGACACGTAGATGTTTCGCGCCGGACCATCGGCGACCACTGACTTGACCGTGGCTTCCCAGCCCAGATTCGCGTCCGGCGAGATCTTCTTGACTGCACCGTTGGGGTGATGGATGCCGAACACCTTTTCGCCGACGGCGGGAAGAGTGTTGCGCACCTGGACGACGGGGGCCTGAATACCGCCCGGTGGCACGGCGAGCTGGAGCAGTACGTAGTCGAGCCTCTTGACGGCATCGTTCCAGCGGTAGTTGCGGTATCCGACCACCTTGTGGAACACGGGCGCGTAGCCTGCGGGCCGGGCGCCCGTGGCGCTCGTCTCATAGTCGAAGGTCACGGAGGCGCTCTCGATCTCGGCCGTGAGGTCATCGATGCAGTGGCCTGCCATGATCGCAAGGTCGGGCCCGATGAGCGTGACAGAGCAGGTGGACAGGCCCATGTGACCGCCGTGAGAATGCATAGCGATGATCATGCCCACGGAGGGCGCGACTTGCCGTCCGATGTGACCGGCCGGCATCGCCTCGACGTTCGCCCACCAGGGTGGTGTGTGGGCGAACCAGTGAGGGTCGTACTTCGGCTCGGCGTACACGCCCCCAGCGGTCAGCTTTCGCAGGAACGGGTCGGAGTTCGACATGCTGCTCGGGTCCTGGGTGCCGGCCAGCGCCTCACCCACACCGATCAAGTCGACCACTGCGCCGGATCCCGCGCCCCCGCCGGAGATAACGCGTAGGCGCACCTTCCCGCCGGGCCCGCCGGCTGCGGGAATGTCGATCGGGCGCGTCCAGAACCGGGTGTTCGAGCCCGCGGTGAACACGTCCGTGGCATAGCCCAGGTCCACCTCAATGCGGTCGCCACCTGGAAGGGTCGCACTTGCGAAGTGCAACAGCACATAGCGGGCACCGCCGTTCGCCGGAGGAATCGTGATGTCGTGCGTCCATGTGCCCCCGGCACCGGTTTGACCACTGCGTGGACCCACAGCGATGTTGGCGGGGTGGATCGTGCCGGTGTTGTGACTCATGAGCGTCTCCTCAAACCTGCGGATGAATAGGAGGAGTGCCCGAAAGCCATTGCTGATACGGTGCGCCGCTGACACGCAGTCGTCCGGTGAGGATGCGGGACGATGGTCAGCGATGACGGCCGATCCTCACCCGGTGGAGTGAGGATCGCTCCTGGTATCTACGGCGGGGAACTGAAGCACAGCGGTGGATAGGTAAAAGGGCGCGGGAACGGGGAGACGTTGTCCCTTGCGTACCTGACTGGCGATGAGTGACGGCCAATTGCGGTATCGCCGAGTGCCTGTGACGAAGACGGTCAGAGTACCGTTGCTGTCCACGATCGCGGCCGGGTCGCAGACTCCGCGTGCCATCCACTCGGGGGCGTCGGGTCGGTCGGTGTCCAGCAATCTGGCGGGCTGAGTCCAGTGCTGGCGGCCTGCGCTGGGTTGAGGTGCGCGCATCCACCACAGGCCCTGCGCGGGGAACGGGGTTGTGCCGTGCAGGTTTGTGCCCCGCGCGAGGACCATGATCCACCCATCGCCGGAGTAAGCGATTGCGACGTCGAAGAAGCCCTCCTGATGCGTCGTGAACGTCTGCGGCGGTGTCCAGTTGGAGATGCCGTCGACGCTCGTTGTCGTGCGGATCTCGTAGTCGGGCTGTTCGCCGGGCGCGACCTCGTGCGGTGTTGCGAGATACCACATCACGTAGCCCCCAACCGTTCGCACCACCCGAGGTTCCAGCGCGCTCGGGCGATCGCGCGTGCCACTCAGAATCGGGTGATTCCGACGCGCCCAGCGGCCGTCCTTCTGCTCGAGAACACCGATGGCGTATGTGCTTCCCGCCCCCACGTGATCACGACCGGCCCGGCCGGCGTAGTAGATCCTCGCTGGTGTATGTCCTTCTCCGTGGAGGTACGAGGGCGTATGGAGGCCGCCGCCATCCCAATCCGTGCGAGGGGGATCTGGCAGAAGCGCGAGGGCGCGGCCTCTTTTGTCGGCACGTACCACCCACTCAGCGGTGGCGGGTTCTGACCCCGGTGATGAAGTGGCGACGTACAGCCGATTCCGGAAGGTCGTCGAGTAGCCGCCGAGGAGCAGCATCCACCCGTCACCGTCCCGGACAAGGTCGCCGCTCCCGACGCCCAGAAGGCCTCGTGGCATCGGCCCATCCACCATGTCCCACAGCACTCGCGAAGCCTCGACGCCCACCTTGACACGGTAGACGAAGGCCCTCGAAGTTACGAGAACCGGCCCATGGTCGATCGCGACAGCGGCCGCTGTGCTTGTGTTCTGACACGAGGGGGCTGGCGTATGGGCTGGCTGTCGGAGCACACTACAGGCATGGTCAATCTCCGCGGCCAAGCCGACATGCCCACGGCGATCACGCTGATCCGGCCGCTGCCGAGCGGCCGTACCCAGAAGATCGACATCGGCATCACGGCCACCGCAGTCGGGCCGGACTTCTCCACCGACGTCACCGGCGGGCCGCAGTGATGGCCAAGGCCGTGCGCTGCTGGCTGGGGATCCACCACTGGGTAGTGGTGACGAACCCTGATGGCGGGCGCTATCACAGCTGCTCACGGTGCGGTAAAGACCGCGAAGTGTACGCAACGGGAGCGGGCATCGGATAGTCGTCCGCCTCCTCCTCGTGCTCCTCGCCATTGCGGGTCATGCGGCGAGATCGCGCCAGGATCCCTGTGCGGGCAATCACTCACGCATCGACGTCGAAGACGACGACCCGTTCGGCCAATCGAGAGATCAGCTGTGCCACGGGCTGATGTGCCGGATGCGGCAAGTAGTCGTCTCGGGCGGAACTGCTCTCGAAACTGACGACGAGCGCCCAATCAAATCCACCCTCCAGGCCTTCAGGGCTGGTGCTCGGCCCGCAATGAACGGCCATTACTCCGGGCATCGTGTCCGGGAACGCGACCGCCAACTCGGTGAGCTCATCCAGCTCCGCGCGACTTGCTTCCGGCTTCCAGCGGACGATGACGACGTGCATAACAGATGGAATGGCCATCGTTACAGAGTGCCCTAACCGACCCCTCATCGTTCAGGTTGTCGGGCACCCAGGCCTTTTCCGCCAAGGGTTTGTCGGCCGGGCGGCGTCGGTTATCACCCGCTCGCGGCAAGGGCTATCCTCCCGTCATGGTCAGCCATGCAAACAAGCCCGAACTGCACGTGGACACTGTTGCGGAGTGGGAAGCCTGGTTGGACGCGGATCCCGACCCGGGCGGGGTTCGACTACGCCTGCGGAAGAAGGCGACGACCAAACCCGGGATCACGTATGCAGAGGCGCTCGATGTCGCGCTCTGCTTCGGGTGGATCGATGGGCAGTCGCAATCCCTTGATGGCGACTACTACCTGCAGTCCTTCACGCCGCGCCGCGTGCGAAGCATCTGGTCAAAGGTCAACATCGGTCACGTGACTCGGCTGATCGAGGAGGGTCGGATGCGGCCACAAGGCCAGCACGAGATCGACCGCGCGAAAGCGGACGGCCGATGGGACAGCGCGTATCGACAGCGCGACGGCGAACTCCCCGTGGAGCTTCAGGAAGCCCTGAACGCGGACCCGGAAGTCGCCGCCGCTTTCGCGTCCCAGTCGGCGCAGAACCGGTTCGCGATGGCCTTCCGCGTGGCCAATCTCAAACGGCCGGCCTCGCGGGCGGCACGCGTTGCCGAATATGTGGAGATATTGAGGCGAGGCGAAACCCTTCACTGACGACCACTCAGTGGAGTGGCGTTACGGTCGATGCGGACACCCACCTTCAAGTACATCGCCGCCGCCGGCCCGCACGACGAAGCCCCCGCTCGACCAGGTCGGGCGGGGGCTCGCTTTGGTACTTCAACGATCGCGGGTGCTCATAATCAACATCCTTCCGTCGGGGACATCGAGAATATCGAGCGATCGCCGGCAGGGCAAGACCTCGAACGCCCCACGGCGAGAGGTCAGCGCCGCGGGGCGGGCGATCAACCCGTCGCGTTGCCGCGGGACTTCCGACCCTTCCCTCCGGCAACGGGTGGGCGTTCGCTGGTCTGAACCGCCCAACCGGGAGGGTCGCGTCTCCTCGCCACCGTCATTGCACACCGGCCGCACGACCGCAGCGAAGACGAGACATACTCCGCAGCATCCGACAATCAAAGGGAAGATCCGCATGTCATCCAACAGCAGGGTTACCGTGGTCAATTCCAGCGCGTGGGGCTTCTTCTTCTTCCTGGCCTACATCGGCGCAGCCGTGTACTTCATCGCCACCTCGGACGGCAGCTTCTGGGGCGTCATCCTCGGACTGCTTCAGTCGCTCGTCTGGCCCGCCTACCTGATCTACGGGATGCTGCTCTTGACGCTCGGCGGGTAGCCGCAGCCTCAGGACTCACAGCGTCCCGCGCCTGGATCCGTCGGCATCCTGATCCTCCCCGCAGAGTTAGAGAGCGGTCGGGCGGCGCAGGCGCAGCCAGGTCGCACCGGTGACCAACGCCATCACCGCGGCCATGGCCGCCCCGGCGATCGCGCCGATCATCAAGGCGACCGCAGTGGATTGGCCCTCATGCCACAGCGGTGGGGCGATGGCGAAGAAGACACCCAGACCCGCAAGCCACGCCGTCGCGGTTCCGAGGATCCACCACCACGCGTGCGCCACATGGCGCCTCAACACCAGCCACTGAGCGGCGCCGATAGAGAGGAGCAGTGCCGAGAAGAGCGGGATGGCGATGAGAATCTGCGCGATCATCGGCCAGGTCGTCCACGACGACGCAGTCGCTCCAGGAAGAAGACCCAACACGTAGGCCGCCGACGCGGCGAGCGCGGTGAGTCCGATCCACCGCCCCGGTCGAAGCCGCGTCAGGTCCCTTCTCATGACCGTCCACTGCGCGAAGCCGAGGATCGCGCCTTCGATCGCTCCTGCGGCAACGATGGCGATCGCTCCCCACGGCGCATCCGCCCAGAGCACACCGGCGGCGGCTGGAACGAGGAAGCCGACGAACTCCCCCGTCCCGACGATCGCAACCCACCGGAGCAGAGTCGAACGCGTGGACACCTTCGCCTCGGTGGTTGCGTCCGGAACGGGAACGGGGACGGGTGCGCGAGCGTGCGTGGCCATGAGAGCTTCCCTGATGTGCGGGTCGGCGTCCGCCGGCGCTCGTCCCTGATCCATGTGTCTGAACGCCACCAAGGATCACACCGAGTCCGGCGGCGCGTTAGAGACCTTGGTCCCTCCGCATTCGACGACCGCTCATGGGGCCGATCGTCGACGATCGCAGGAAGACCGCCCGCAGAGGGATCGTGGAGGAGCACTGGCGGGCGCGGGGTTCCGCACCTAGATTGGCCGGAGACCGAGTTGGTCGCAGGAATCCGGAGGCCCCCATGCCCGCACGACGTTCGGTTCCGCCCGTCCTCGCCCTCGCCGCCGCGGGCATCGCCGTAGTGGCGCTGTGCGGCCCGGCGCCGGCGCTCGCGGCCCCACCGCAATACGGCGACGGCGCCGACGGCATCGGCGATCCGTACTTCCCGCTCGCGGGCAACGGCGGCACCGACGTCGTGCACTACCACCTCGACCTCGACTACACCCCGCCGGACCCGGACCCGGCGCTGCTCGAGGGCCGTCTCGACGGCGTCGCCACCATCGACCTCGTGCCGACGCAGAATCTCAGCCGATTCAACCTCGACCTGCGCGGCCTCACGGCCACGGAGGTGACGGTGGCCGGCAAGCCCGCCACCTTCACCCAGACGGACAACGAGCTCGTCATCACTCCCACGAAGAAGGTCAAGGCCGGCAAGCGCACCCAGGTCGTCGTCACCTACGGTGGCACGACGACGCGACCGACCGACATCGAGGGTGCGCTTTACGGCTGGGTCACCACCCGTGACGGTGCCATGGTGGTGAGCGAGCCCGACGGGTCGGCCACGTGGTTCCCCGTCAACGACCACCCCACCGACAAAGCGACCTACTCGTTCGAGATCACCGTGCCGGATGGCCTCGTCGCCGTGGCGAACGGCCTGCCCAGCGCTCCCGCCACCACGGTCGACGGCAGGACGACGTGGTACTGGGACGCTCCCGACGCCATGGCCGCGTACCTCGCGACCGCCAGCGTGGGTGACTACGTGATCGACGAGTACGTCGCTGCGAACGGCACGCCGATCTTCGATGCAGTCGACCCGGCACGCCTCGGGGCTCCGTCGGCGGACCTTGCCCTGACGAGCGACATGCTGGTCTTCTTCGAAGGACTGTACGGCCCGTATCCGTTCAACTCGTACGGCGCGATCGTCGACGACGACTCGGTCGGCTACGCCCTCGAGACCCAGACCCGTTCGTTCTTCTCGCGCACCGCGAGGGAGGGGACCGTCGCGCACGAGCTCGCCCACCAGTGGATGGGCAACCACGTGAGCCCGGCCCGCTGGGCTGACATCTGGCTGAACGAGGGCTGGGCGACGTACTCGCAGTGGATGTGGACGGAGCACCGGGCCGGCGCCACCGCCCAGGCCTCGTTCGACGACTACCTGTCGATCCCCGCCGACGATGAGGAGTGGGAACTCGTCATCGCGGACCCGGGCGCTCTCGGACTCTTCCTCAATCCCGTGTACGACCGCGGCGCCGCGACGCTCCACGCGCTGCGCGTGGAGATCGGCGACGAGGCGTTCTTCGAGCTCGCGAAGACCTGGGTTGAGCGATACGGCGGGGGCACGGCGTCGACCGCCGACTTCGTCGCGCTCTCCGAGGAAGTGTCGGGAGCCGACCTCGAGGACTTCTTCCAAGTGTGGCTGTACACGTCCGGAAAGCCGAGCGACTGGTAGCCGGGGGCTCACATCGCTGTCTCCTTGCGAGACACCATCCGTCCTTGCAGAGATGACGGAACGAAGGGCTCGAGCGGTGATCAGGCCGACTTGTCGTTCGTGTCCTCGGCGACGGTGGTCAGCTCGAGGATCCGCGCTTCGAGGGCACGCAGGAGTGGTTCGCGTCTGGCCGTCTTCAGCAGTTCGCTGACGTAGGACTGCGCGAGTCCTGTCGCGACGAGGCCGGCGTAGGCGCTGTCTTCAATTTCGATGACGAGGTGACTGACGGCGTCGACGTCGTCGGCGACCATTGCGCGGAGAAGTCGTGTCGCGAGAAGATCTGGTCCGTCCATGTCGGTTCGCTCCCTTCGCTGTGGAATTCTAGGAATTGATCTGGCATTGCTCAAGGGTGTCTACACCCCGGATGCGCGAGGGGGTGCCGCGTTCGGTCAGCGCTCGCATTTGGATGGCGCTTGAGAAAGCGATGGCGCTACAGCCGACCAACTTCGCCCTCGGGGCCCCCAGCGGGCACTTTCATGGCCTCGCTGGCGATTCGGCCCGCTGGGGGATCCGGAGTGGCGCGCCAAATAGGCTCGGCCCCGTGATCATTCGCCAGGCGGCACCTGCTGACCTCTCTGCCATCAACTCGGTGCACTACTCAAGCGGAAGGCCGGCGTGGGATGCGGAGGTGCTTGTCGACCCGGACCGCTTCGTTGCGGTCGCAGTCCTCGGCGAAGTCATAGTGGGAGCGGGCAAGACACACTTCTTCTCAGAACCGGACGACCCGGCACCCCAGGGACACTATCTCGGTGGCGTCACCGTGCACCCCGACCACCGTCGCCTCGGGATCGGGCGAGCTCTCACGCGTGCTCGCATGGACTGGGTGTGGTCCCGCTCCAACCGTCTGTACTACTTCACAGACGACCACAACGCGGCGTCCATCCTCATGCACGCGACACTCGGCTTTGAAGAGATCGCACGGGCCCCGACGCTCCGTCAGCGGCGCGCCGATCGCCCGACCGGTAACCTCATCCTGTTCCAGGCGGTCCGACCCGGCCCCGTTGATGAGCAGGGCCGCGAGCCTGGCATTGGTGAGACGAGGGATGTCAGGTTTCGTCGCCCAGCCGACGCCGTCGGCTGACCGCGTCGGCAGCCGGCTCGTGGACCGACAGAGCTATCGCGGGAGAGGGTTGGGACCGGTCGCGGTGACGAGCCGCTGCGGCACCCAGCCTTCGACGTGGTGGATGCCGTCGAACCGCCCGCCCTGCAGCTCGATGACCTCTCTCAGCGCACGCTGGTGGAACTTCACGTGCGTGAAGTCCTCGAAGAGGATGTAGTACGGCTCGTTCCATTGGTTCTGGAACTGCTGTCCCGTCAAGACTTCCCGGTGCCGGTGGGAGAACTCCTCGACCTTCTCGCCGACCACGACCCCGAAATGCTCCATCCCCATCTTGTAGACGCGCTGGTGCACGGGAGGGATGAGCTCGATCAGGGGGATCTGCCCTCCGTCCCCCACCTGCAAGGGACTCTTGAGCAGGAGCATCGACATCGGCCGGCCGTTCCAGACACCCTCCATGTTCGCGTCCGAATAGCGCTCCAGCAGGGTCCTGACATGGACGTACTGGTCCCACTCCGGCACCCGGAACGCGAGGTGGCTGAACTCATACGGACGGATATCTATCCCCCGAGAATCGAGCCTCGATCGCTGCCGTGCCACGAACGCGCGGTAGTCGCCGATGACATCTCCGACCGGATCACCCACGACGGCCCCTTCCACGTTGTCGATCGGCCCGTCGCCGCCCTGGCGCCGACACGATCGCCAACTCACGCCGAAGTGTCCTCGCCGATTCGGGTCGCGTCAATATGTCGGCATCCACGGGCCGAGAGATCGCTTCCGACCTGACAGTCGGCGGCGTACTGTCGCCGTATGCCGGAGGTCGTGGTCGGCGGGGTGCGCATCGCCTATCAGCGCCGCGGGAGCGGGGCACAGCTCGTCCTGTTCCACGGCGCGTTCGAGGACTCGCGGGTGTGGGCAGAGGAGCTCGAGCGGCTCAGCCCGCAACTTGACGTGATTGCGTGGGATGCCCCCGGATGCGGTGCATCGGACGACGTGCCGCCGACGTGGGATGCCGCTGCTTGGGCAGACGCAGCATCCGGGTTCATCACGGCCCTGGAACTGAGGCATCCGGCAGTCGCGGGCTTCTCGCTCGGGTCGGTGATCGCCCTACTTCTCGCACGCGACCACCCCAGCTCTGTGGGCCGGCTCGTGCTCGTCGGCGCGTACGCGGGGTGGGGCGGCTCCCTCGCCCCCGCCGAGCTTGCCGAGCGCATCGCGGCGGCGCGGTTCACGATGGAGCACCCCGCCGCGGAGTGGGCCGAAGAGTTCCTCGATTCCGTCTTCGCGCCAGGCGCCGACTCGGAGCATCGCGCGCACGCCCGCCGCCTCCTCGAAGACTGGCGGCCCGCCACCACGGCGGCACTGCTGCCCGTGATGGCGCAAGACCTGCGGCCGGGTCTGGCGATGATCCGAACGCCGACATTGATCGTGCGCGGCACCGCCGACGCTCGCAGTCCTCGTAGCGCCTCAGTGGAGTTGTGCCGACTTCTCGCGGAAGCCCGACTCGTAGAGATCGCCGGAGCGGGGCACGATTGCACCGGCCCTGAGCTCGATGCTGTGCTGGTCAGCTCGTCGCGCGAGGCGCTTGCAATCGCGGACCCCCCATCGGCTGATCGCGAGCCAACCAGTGTCGGCATCGCGCAGCCGACGCGTTCACTCGACAAGGAGTGCGGGGCGGCATCCGATCGTCCGGGCTAGCGTTGGCAGCATGACGCGGGTCTGGCTGAAGGAATGGGAATGGGCATGCTGCGGTGACCCGTTCAAGGTCGGAGATGTCGTCGACCTCGGAATCGAGTCGCGCGCCCCACATCCCGCACTCGCCGACATGCTCGGACAGACGCTGACAGCGACGATTGACGCGATCGAATCGCACCATGAAGAGGACTTCGCTGATCGGGTGCGAGGCCGGGTGGTCGCCGTGAACTCGGTGACGCAGGAAGTCATCGAACGCCGCTCACTGCGTCGTCCCGGTCATGGCGCCCCCGGCGACGCCGTCATGCCGCAAAGCGGAGATGAGTGGCCGCCGGTGGGCCGAGACCTCGGCAATGGCGTCTTCGTCGGTTCGCGACCGTCGCGATACGTCATCGAGGCCGTGCCCGTTCCGAACAGCGCCGCGCTCACTCCGATAGACGGCGTGCGGTTGCCGATGGCGGAGGACGACGAGCCTCTTCCCTCGCGGACGGAGCCCACCAGTGACTCGTCTCCCCCGCGGATCGTGCGGTCACTCAGCGGTTGGCTCGTGGACGTCGAGGACCTGTAGCCGCCCGACTTGCCGTTTAGCGGCCCCCCGCGGCGGCCGGATGGTCGCGGGCGTGGGGTTCCTCGGCGTCGTCGTCGAGCAGCATCCCGACGGATGTCGCGCAGGCGTCGCCTCGCCAGGCTTCGAGACCCTCCCGGATGGCGAACCCGGCGATGACGAGACCGGCGATCGGGTCGGCCCACCACCAGCCGAACATGCTGTTGAGAACCAGTCCGACCAGGACGGCAGCGGACAGGTATGTACAGATCAGCGTCTGCTTCGAGTCGGCGACCGCGGTCGCCGACCCCAGCTCCCGCCCCGCGCGGCGTTCGGCGAAGGAAAGGACGGGCATGATCACGACGCTCAGCGCGGCGATGACGATCCCCAGCGTGCTGTGTTCGGCCTCGACCCGCCCGATCAGGGTCCAGAGCGATGAGCCGATGACGTAGGCGGCCAGGGCGAAGAATGCGATGGCGATGACGCGGAGTGTGCCCTTCTCCCACCGCTCCGGATCACGCCTCGTGAACTGCCAGGCAACCGCGGCGGCGGAGAGCACTTCGATGACCGAATCGAGTCCGAAAGCGATCAGGGCGCCGGAGGAGGCAATCGTGCCCGCGGTGATGGCGACGATCGCTTCGACCACGTTGTAGGCGATGGTGGCGGCGACGATCCAGCGGATCCGGCGGCGCAGCGTCTGCGTTCGCTCACCGGAGAGCTGTACGCCGGTCATGACCTGCGCCGCCCATCGGGCACGGCTTCGACGAGCCCGCATCCGCGAAGACAAGCCAGCTGATTGGACATCACCTGCCAACCCTGTACCGAGAGCGTCATTCAGGAAAGTCGATGATGGTCAGGGCAAGGGGCAGCGCGTTCTCGCGCGGTCCGGGGGTCGGTTCGTCGATCAGTTCGCCCGACTCCGGGTCGATGGATCCGACGACGGTGAATTCTTCGATGACATACGGCACGCTCTCCGACGAGAAGATCAGCGGTGTGCGGCTCAACTGGAAGTGCAGGTGAGCGGCCGAGGAGTTGCCGGAGTTCCCGAGTCGGGCGATCTCCTGCCCCTTGGTCACGGTGTCACCGACCTGAACCGTCGGGGAGCCGGGCGCCAGATGGTAGTAGACGGCGAAGAGGTCCGGGGCGAGTTCGAGGGCGATGACGTTGCCGCCGAGGTTGGCCAGGGTGAAGCCGGGGCCGAGGGGCAAGGTGCCCGGGGCGGTGTCGGGCTCGGTGCTGTGAACGGTCACCACGGTCGCGTCCGCGACCGCGAGTATCGGGGCGCCGTACGCGAGGTAGCTCTCGTTGTCGTCCGGGTCGCCGTCGACCTCGACGAGGGCGTCGTAGCCGTTCGCGCGGGTCGATGCCACGTCGATCTGGCTCGCATCGATCGCGAATCGCTCGCCGCCGTTGATGCGGCCCCCCACCGGGAGGAGCACGTTGCGATGCCCATTGAGGGTGCAGCATGCGTTGGAGATGAGCCATCCCTGCCCGCGAAGCGGAGCACCGACCACCACCGGCTCCTCGGTCGAAATGGTCACGGTTCCGCCGGACTGCGATACGTCGTCCGGCCACAGCACAGCGATGCCGCCCGCTCCCGACTCGGCCGGGCCGAAAGAAGCGGCGATCTGGTGTGTGACCGATGCCGGGATCGCCTCGAGGGTCGGGTACACGTCGTCGAGCACCAGCAAAGCCGTCTTCCCGGACGGGATCCACAGCGCGGCACTCGCGCCGTCCACAGCGGATGCCGGGGGACCGTAATCGGCGACGATCATGGTTCGCGCGGCGATCTCGTCTTGAGACAGGCTCGCCACCGTGCTGCCGTCTGGCGCGAGCGTTTCGACGGACGTGAGGACGGCGGGCCGCGGGGAGAAGTTCAGGACCGTCAATTCGTAGGCGACGTGAAAGTTCTCGTCCGATCCCCGCACGGGTATCGGCGCAGGATCGACCGCGCCGATCACGAGCGGGCTCATCACGTCGGCCTGCGCGCTCCAGTCGACATTCGTCGGCGTCTCCGTCGCTGTCGCTGAGGGGCTCGACGGTTCTGCTCCGGGAGCGTCTGCCGTACATGCGCTGGTGAGACTGACGGCGACGAGCACCCCGATCGCACCCCAGTGCCGCGCGCGGCGCGCGCGGATGGACAGCCGGTCGCGTGGACGGCTGTCCACGTCGACGCGCGGCAGTCCGGGATCGGCCAGATCCGACGACCCCGCCGTCGCTGACATGGCCCCAGTAAACCCGTCGCCCCGTCCTCCCACAAGGGGAATACATCGCCGTCCGCACGGTGTCAACCCCGTGTTGAACGCCGAAGGCGGCGCGAAACTGACGGAGTCGAAAGACACTGAAAGGTTCGGTTGGGGCCGACCACCGCTTCGAATGTGCGCGCAATCGGCGCCGGAGGTACCCCGATCATGTGGAGTCCTGAGGTCAACCCGCTCCGGGAGTGCGCGGAGGGACGCTCAGGTCGGGGTGCGGTGCTGTGGTCTGGCGGGCCGAGTGCGGCGCCACGTGATCAGGGTTCACGTGGCGTTCGGTCTGCCGAGGAGGCGGCCGTCAAGCGATACGCGGGGGGCGTGTCGCCCGTCGTCGGGGACGGGGACGGCCGCGATCCACAGGGTCCTCCGGGAACCGGGCCTGGGGCTGCCCGGTTCTCGGAGGGCCGTTCACTGGGGCGGCGCCGGCTGAATTCCCGTACATGGCGCCAGGGCGCCGTGTCAATCCCCGCGGTCGCGGAAGCGCTCGGAGCGAGACTTTAAACGTCGAAAGACATCCATTCGGGATTGGTTGGGGCCGACCCGCTCACAACTTCTGCGCACATTCGTGCGCGAAACGGAGGCCTCCCCGTGGCCAACCTCAAGACCGTCTACCATTTCGCACCGCCGCGGCAAGAACCGCATCGCAACGGCGTCGGCGACCAGAACGCATCTCCATCCCCGCTCCGGCCCGCTCGCGTTGCCGCGATCAGCGGCGCGGACCCGAGCGGCACCACCTCACCGTCCTTCGATCAGCTGGTGATGCCAACCTGGGCGGAAGTGGATGAGGCACGCGAGCAATACGAGACGCGGGCCAGGCGCCTCCTCTGGTGGCGACGCTGGTTCGTGGGGATGTTCACGATCTACACGACTCTCGCGGGGATTCTCATGCTCCGGTTGTTCTTGGCGCAGTAGGCGCCCGAGGCAACCGGTGAGCCTCGCCACTCGGAGCTTCCGGTCACGGGGGTGCTGTGCTTCCTCGACGCCGACCGGCTGTTCAATCGGCGGCGCTCACTGTCACTCTCGAGGAACTTGGAATTCTCTGCGAGATGCAGCAGGTGCAGCACCCGGCGGGATGTCGCCGACGGGCACCTCCACACCGGCGACCGTGAGCTTGTCGATGCTGAGTTCCCGCACCTCCATCTTGCCCACGACTGTCCCGGTGGCGTCGGGCTCCAGGAACACATCGCCGGTCTCGAAGTCCTCGGCGACCAGCGTGATCCCGCCCGAGGAATTGCCGGAGGCGACCAGGTCTGCGATCCAGGCACGGTCGAGTTCGCTGGGCTCAGGGTCATCGAACACGAAACGCATCGGGATGGCGGAGTGCAACCAGATCATGCTGCGTCCGCGCGGCTGATCTGCGGGGTGCCTCCAGCTCACGGTGAAGGTCTCGCTACGGCGGAGCTTCGCCGAGATGACGGCCTGGAGATGCGCGAGCGTACGGTCGTCGATGTGGATCGGAGTGTCCGATCCGCCGTAATAGAGAGTGCCCACGCTCACACCATAGGCCCGACGTGGCGACCGCGGCCCGCACCGCGAGACTCACCAACGCAGTCGGCGACCTGACTCGGATGCCGGCACTGCCCGCTGGCGATCAGCGGTAGAACTCGCCGTAGTAGGTGCCGAGACTGTCTCGGTGGGCGGAGTCGTCAGATGCGGCCTCATCCACCTCCGGAGAGTCCTTGATCTGCTCCTTCGTGAGGTCGATGTAGACCTTCTTCTCCTCGTCGTCGACGCGATGAATCGTTCCGGCAGGAAGGATCACCTTTCTGCCGAAGATCCATGGGCCGGTGTCGACCACGATGCTGCTCTCGTCGACCTCGTTGCTGGCCTCGTCGACCTTGCCGATGTCGCCGTCGGAGGCGTGGACGCGATAGCCCACGATCGTGCCGGACTCTGCGGCGCGAGCCGCGGACTCACGGTAGTTCCAGGCATCCCATGAAGTGGACATTTCTGCTCCTCATCTTTCTTGTCTTGGCGCGATGCGGATTGCGGCGCCACTGGCTAGATCGGTGCCGCGAGGGTCGCCATCGTCTCGCCGATGAGCCTTGCAGGGTGGCGGCCAGGCTCCTGCTCCAGCGGACAGCTGACATCTACCGGCCCACCCCCGGGTTGGGCGGCCCAGGCTCCTGCTCCCAGCGGGACAGCTGCAACGACGTGTCCACGACGAGACGCGAGCGGGCGAATCGGCGCGCGGCAAGTTCGGTCGCGAGTCGGTCGAAAGGCAAGCCGGATGCCGCGAGCTCGCCCAGCACCACGGCGTCTTCGAGCGCCAGACCGGCCCCGTAGGCGATGTGCGGCGTGGTCGTATGGGCCGCGTCTCCCACGAGAAGCACACGGCCCGCGTGCCAGGGTGGCGGCACGATCAGCCAGTTCAGCGCCCGGAAGTCCACGTGCGACACGTCGGTCAGCTGCGCTGCCACGGCGGGAGCGTGCCCGCCGAACCGGCTCATCCGTTCGTGGAACAACGCCAGCAGCTGATCGCGCGGCGGCCGTTCCGGTCCGACCGTGCTGTCGAGCATCCAGAGGTACAAGCGGCCGTCGGGCAGTGGCACAAGACCCAGACGGACGGGTCCACCGATCATCATCGTGTACCGCTCCAGCCCCGCCGGGGTGGATGCTGCTGCCCGCCAGATGACCTGACCGGCGAAGCTCGGCTGAGGCGCATCGGGCAGGATGCGGGATCGCATCATGGAATTCGCCCCATCCGCGGCCACCACGTAGTCGAAGCGATCCGTGCGCCCATCCGTCAGTGTCACCGTCACGTGGTCGTCCGCCTCGTCGAGGTCTGCGACGGTCACACCGAGGTGCACGGGAACCGCCGCGCGGGCAACCGCCGCGGCCATCACTTCGTGCAGCGACTCACGGGCCATGCCGAGGAACGGCGGGTCGTCGGGCTCGTTGACATTCACCTGAGGCAGTTCGGCGAACCGCGTGCCGTCGGCGCCGCACATGTCGATGAAGTGGTGCGGCCGACCCACCCGCAGCAGGTCGTCGAAGATGCCCAGCTGCTTCGTCGCTCGCAGCGGCGCGCTCTGCAGCGCGATGCCGATGCCGCCGGGCCGCCAGTCCGCAGAGGACTCCACGATCTCGCTGTCCACACCGGCCTGGGCCAGCGCGATCGCGCTCGCCATGCCGGCCGGCCCGCCGCCCACGATCAACACCCTTGTCATTCCACGAACGCTAGCGGATTCAGCTCAAGTGAGACAGAAGTTCGTCAGATACAAACTCAACAGCGACACGTCGGCCGGCCAGGGGTCCCGCAGCAGCGGGCTCCCTGGCCGGTGAACGATGAACGATGAACGGATGCCTACTGCCGAACGTCCTGTCGCAGGTCGACCGTCGCGGGACCGGCCGGAGCGACGGTCGTGCGGGGCCACGTCCAGGCGGAGCGCAGGATGAAGGCCAGCAGCAGCACCTCGATGCCGATGGAGATGGCGTAGAACGCGGCCCACTCCCAGGTCGACCCTGCCGCATTGAAGAGCGAGTAGGGAATGAGCAGCGTTGCGACGACGAGGTTCGTGACGCGGTTCGCCCGGGCGGGCAGCGTCATGGAGAGCATCACCATCAGGGCCGGGATCGACACCGACACGAGGAAGATGGTCAACAGCGTCGAGCTGATGTCGAACCTCCAGATGAAGCCGTTCAGGATGCCGTCGACGACGCCCGGCTTGTAGAAGTTGAGGATGTCGACGTAGATGTAGAGAAACATGAAGCTGGTCCATGCGGCGGCGATCTTGGCCTGCACGGAGACCGGCGGAGTGTTCAGCAGGGTCGGGGCTGTCGTTCGGGTGGTCATCGGTTCTTCCTTCTCTCGGAGTGGTTCGTACACTGTACGTCGTACACCGTACTATGACCGTACGCTGTACGATTGTCAAGCCGTCCGAGCGATCGAGGAGACCCGTGTCTGCGAGCGAACACCACCAGGTCGCGTCCGACGCGGGGCTGAGCAAGCAGCGCGTGGTGGTCGAGGCGGTGCGGCTCGCCGACAGCGAGGGGGTCGACGGGCTGAGCATGCGCCGGCTGGCCGGCGTGCTCGGCGCGGGCGCGATGTCGCTCTACCACTACGTCGCGAGCAAGGATGAGCTGCTCGACGCCATGACCGACGTCGTCTTCGAAGAGATCGAGCTCCCGTCCGTAGACACCGACTGGCAGTCGGCGATGCGACGGCGGGCGGTATCGGCCCGCCAGGCTCTCGCACGCCACCCGTGGGCGATCGGCCTGATGGAATCGCGGACGTCGCCGGGGCCCGCGAACCTCCGCCACCACGAAGCGGTCCTCGCCTGCCTGCGGAGGGCCGGCTTCTCGGTGCTGATGGCGACGCACGCCAACTGGCTGCTCGACAGCTATGTCTACGGTTTCGCGATGCAGGAAGCCAGCCTGCCGTTCGACACCGCCGATGAGCTCGCCGACATGGCCGAGGCCGTCTACCTGCCCCAGCTTCCGCCTGACGAGTTCCCCTACCTCAACGAGTCCGCCGCGGCGCTGGTCGCTGCCGGCTTCGACCCGGCCGAGCAGTTCATCTTCGGCCTCGAGCTCGTCCTCGCCGGCCTCGAGCCCCTGAGAGCCTCCGCATAGCGACGCTCACGGAGCGTCGCGCGGCAACACTTCTGTCGTTCGAGGAACGTCAGCCGGCGTAGCTGACGGCGAGACGACGCAGTCCTTCATCGATCGAGACCGTCGGCGACCAGGCGAGTGCGCGGCGCGTCTCGCGCTGATCGAACCAGTGCGCCGTGGAGAGCTGCTCGGCCAGGAACCGGGTCATCGGCGGCTCGTCTGCCCCCGGCACGATCGTCCAGGCTCGCTCGATGGCCGACCCCGCCGTGCGACCGAGCCAGGCGGGGATGCTCCAGCTCGGGGGCTGCACGCCCGCCGCGAGGCAGATGCCCGCGAGGAGGTCGCCGACAGGTCGGGGCTCTCCGTTCGTGAGGACGAATGCCCGGCCGTGCGCAACCGGCGCGCGATCCAGGGCCGCCGAGATCCCGGTCGCGGCGTTGTCGATGTAGGTGGTGTCGATGAGGGCTGTTCCGCCGTTGAGCAGCGGCAGCCGCCCCCGCCGGGCACGATCGACGACCCGGGCGACGAGCTGGGTGTCTCCCGGACCCCAGACGATATGCGGCCGGATCGCCACGACGTGCATCGAGTCCGAGTCGCGCGCGAGCGCGATCAGCTCGCCCTCCGCCTTCGTGCGCGCATACTCGCCGCGCGCCCGCTGCGGGTCGGCAGGCTCGGCACCGACGCCGGCGAGGGCAGACCCGGCGTGAGCGACCGACGGGGATGACACCTGCACGAATCGGGTGACTCCGACGCGTTCGGCGGCATCGAGCAGCGAACGCGTTCCCTCGACGTTGATCGCCCGGAACTCCTCCGGAGAACCGGTCAGCGAGACTTTCGCCGCGAGGTGCACGACGCCCTCCGCACCGTCGAGCGCCTGCGCGATGGAGCGCGCGTCCGTGATCGAACCCCGGATGTCGGTCGCGCCCTCGACGCCCGACGGGCGCCGCTGCAGGGTGCGCACGTCGTGGCCGGCGGCGACGAGCTCGGCGGCGACCGCACGGCCGAGGTACCCCGAGGCTCCGGTGACGACGACGATCACGGGGCGACGGTCTTTCCGCCGGCGAGGATGCGCTCGGCCCAGGCCGACAGCCTCGACCGGTCGATCTTCGAGTTGTGCCGGATGTCGGTGGGCAGTCGCGGCACGGCGAGAACGGCGACGAGCGGGATGCCGGTGCTCTCGCGCACCGCACCGGCCAGGTGCGGATCCGCGAGGCCGGCGCGGCGGACCGGCGGAGTCGTCTCGACGATCGCGACGGCCTGCCGCAGCCCGTGCGGGCCCACGCCGACGACGGCAGCACGGCGCACGCCGTCGGCGCTCTCCACCTGCTGTTCGGGTCCCACCGGGGCGATCGGTCCGTCGGCCGACACGATCAGGTGCGGCATCCGGCCCTCCACCCACAGACGACCTCGGCCGTCGAGGTGCCCGACATCGCCGGTGCGATGCCACCGCGCCGGCGTGGCCGACTCGTCGACGCCGTCGGTGTCGCGCGCAGCCTCGCGGTCGGTGAGCCACAGCCGGTCGTAATGGTCCTTGAGATGGGGCGCCGAGACCAGGATCTCGCCGAGCACGCCCGGCTCCGCGCCGGGCGATCCGATCGCGCGCCCGTCGGAATCGAGCGCGCTGATCAGCACCCGATTCGCACCGATCGGCACGCCCACGCAGACGCCCGCATCGGGTGCCTGCGCCGCGTCGCGCACACCGTCGAGTGTCACGTCGGTGACCAGCAGGCACTCGGTCATGCCGTACGGCGTATGCGGGGTCGCGTTCGGCATGAGCTGCGCCGCCGACTCGAGCAGTCTCGCGCTGATCGGAGCGCCGGTGGAGAGGAACGTCCGCACCTTCGCGAGCGCGGCCCGGTCTTCGATCGTGAGCGCGTCGGCCGTGGCGACCACGTTGAGGATCGCGGCCGGCGAGAGGAAGACGATGCGCGCATCGGACTCGCGCACCGCGGCCGCGACAGCGGAGGCGGTGAGCGTGCGCGGCGATGACACGTCCATGTCGGGGGTCACCGACCGCGTGCCGAGCGCCGGGCCCAGCAGCGCGAACGGTGCGAAGCCCGTGACGAGCCCGGTGTCGTTCGTGACCTCGAAGTGGCTCGCCAGCACGTCGCGCAGGGCGGCCAGCTGCCCGTGGGTGTAGGTGACGCCCTTGGCAGGCCCGGTGGAGCCCGAGGTGAACAGGATCGCGGCGTCGTCGTCCGGCTCCCGGTGCAGCGGGAAGCGCCACGCCCGTGCCCATGTCGAGAATGTCGCTGAGGCTGTGCGAGACGCCGAGTGCCGCGGCCGCCGCTCCCGGGAGGCGCGCGGCGGAGATGCGCACGCCGGGCCAGCCGAGTGCGCGGGCGGCGGCGAGACCGCGGGTCTCGCCGATGATGAAGTCCGGCCACGATCCGCGGACCGCGCGCGTGAGACCACGGATGCCGAGACCGGCGTCGGCGACGACGACCACCGCCCCGATCCGGAGGCACGCGTACACGACGGCCGAGAGTGTGGGTCCGGGCTGAACCAGGAGGGAGACGCGGTCGCCCTTGCGGACGCCCGCGCGGTGGAGTCCGGCGGCGAGGCGCTGGACCCGATCGTCGAGCTGCCGCCAGGTCACTCGCCGTGCGGGTCGGGATCCTCGCGACGACATGTCGACGATGGCGACCTCATCGTCGTCTCGGCGCTCGACCAGTCCGTGCCAGATCGGCAGGAACGCCGATGCGTCCGGCCGCGCTTGCGCGTCGGCCGCGCGAGGCGATGTCGTATCGCGCCCTGTCAGTCGATCTTCGTTGTCGCCGAGCCACGCCAGCAGCGCGTCCGCGTACGGGCGGTCCTCGGCGATGAGGTGACCCGCACCTTCGAACCGGTGCACGTCGGCGTGCGGAAGGCGGTGCACGAGGTCATCGAGGTAGCGGTCGCCGAAGATGGGGTCCTCGGGTCCCCACAGCAGAAGAGCGGGCACGTCCAGCTGAGCGACGCCGGCGGCGATCCGGCCGAGTTCGGAGTGGCTCTCGTGGCTGTCGTCCACGGGGATGTCGGCCACGAATCCGCCGATGGCGCGACGCCGGGCGGCAGAAGCATAGGGACTCTTGAAGGCGGCTCGTGTGTCAGCATCCAACGCCGGCTTGGCCAGCGAGAGTGTCGTGTCGAGGAACGCGGTCGTGGTGACGGTCGAGGCGGCGAGCATTCCCCGGGCGCCCGCGAGCCGCAGGGGTGCGGGAATCGGCACACCCTCGGGCTGGTGCACGGCCGTGTTGAGCAGCATGACGCCGGCGACGGATGCCGGATGGTCGACCGCCCAGCCGAGCGAGATCACCCCGCCCCAATCGTGACCGAGGGTGACCACCGGCGAGTCGAGGGCGAGCGCCTCGGTGAAGGCGCCGAGGTCGGCGACGCGCTGGGCGAGCGGACGATGCACGTCGGTGCGCTCGGAGAAGCCCATGTCGAGCTGGTCGACGGCGACGACGCGCCACGCGGGCGCTCCGGCGGATGCCGCCCGCACCGACTCCGCGACGAGGGCGCGCCACAGATACGACCATGTCGGGTTGCCGTGCACCGCGAGGATCGTGCCGGCGACCGAGACGCCGAGTCGCGCGAGCTCGTCGCCGGTGTCGAGGCAGTGCCACTCCCGGTCGAGACCGGCGTCGACGCCACGACCCGGCACGGCGACGATGCGGCTGAATCGGGGATCGAGGCCAGGAAGCCCGGGAGGGGGCAGCGTGGCGCCCTCGCTCACCAGGCGAGCTCCATCATGGCCGTGTTCAGTCCGGAGCCGACGCCCATCAGCAGCACACGGTCGCCCTTCGAGAGGGTCGCCTGCTCCTCGACGAGGGTGATGGGGATGGATGCCGGCCCGACGTTGCCGTACTTGGGAAAGGTCACCGGCACGCGAGAGCGGTCGAGCTTGGCGGCCTTGACGATCGCGTTGGTGTGCACCGTCGAGACCTGGTGCGTGATGTACCGGTCCATCGACGACCAGTCCCACTCCGTCGAGGCCTCCTTCCAGGCGGAGACCACGAGGTCGAGGCCGCCCTTCAGGAGCGCCTTCGCGTCGGTGAACATGCCGTCGACGCTCCCGACGCACAGCTCATGGAACTGTGTCGCGGCGCGGGTGACGCCCCCGAGGATGCGGTGCGCGCCGGGGTTCTCGTCGGTCCGGCCGAGAACGGCGGCCGCGGCGCCCGAGCCGAGGGTCAGCGACGCGAACTCGCTCATGAAGCCGTCGCGGCCGACATCCGTCCGCAGGAGCCGGCGGATCGTGTTGACCTGGATCTCGTCTGCGTCCTCGCCGTTCACGATGAGGGCGTAGCGGATCTGACCGGACTCGATCATGTTCGCCGCGAGGCTCATGCCGCTCACGAAACCGAGGCAGGCGTTCGCCACGTCGAAGTTGATCGCCGAGCTGGGCAGGCCCAGCCCGTGGTGCAGCCGCACCGCGACCGACGGCTCGAGATGCTTGCGTGTGACCGAGGTGTTGATGAGGAGTCCGACGTCCGAGGCGCGGACTCCGGCTTCGGCCAGCGCGCGCTCACCGGCGGAGATGGTCGCCTCGTCAGACGATTCGTCGGGCGCCCAGTTGCGGCGCTCGAGCACGCCCGCGACGCGCTGCAGCAGCCCGCCGGGCAGTTTCAGACGTCGGAGCGCCGATGCGAGACGAGCCTCGATGTCGTCAGAAGTCGTCACCCGACTGGGCAGTGTGCTCGCGACCGACAACAGTGAGACGTTGTCGAAGCGAGTCGTCGCATTTCCGAGCACCGGACCTCCGTTGAATGGGCCCGTCAGGCTCTGTCCTTGCAGACAGCAACTTTACGCCGTTTTCGGGCAGCTTCGAGCGCGCCGCCGGCCTTGTAAAATGCGGCGGGCATCAGGGCCGACGCTCGGGTGATCGGCAAAGGGCTCTTCAGCGCCGCAGAGATCACGCCTAGTGTTGCGCCATGACTGCGCCGGTTGCGGGCGAGGAGTTCTTCGCCCCCGACACGAAGGCCGCCTCGATCTATCGCGCGATCGCCCGCCGACTTGTCGCGCTCGACGGCGTGCGAGTGGTCGTGTCCAAGAGTCAGGTGGCATTCTGGGCACGGCGGGGATTCGCGTACGCATGGGCTCCCAGCCGATACGTGCACAGCGACGTTCCCCTCGTCATCTCCATCCCGTTGCGGGAGCCGATGATCTCCCCTCGATTCAAGGAGGTCGCCCACCCGTCACCGTCGACATGGATGCATCATGTCGAGATTCGACTGGTCAAAGAGGTCGACCGTGAATTGATCGGCTGGCTCCGGCGCGCGTACGAAGAAGCGCGCTAGTTACGCGGCGACGACCTCGACGCCGTGCCAGAAGGCCACGTGCCCGGCGATCTCGGATGCGGCATCCGAAGGTGTCGGGTAATACCAGGCGGCATTGGAGTTGCGCTTGCCGTCGACCTCGACGTGGTAGTAGCTCGCGGTCCCCTTCCAGTGGCAGACGCTGCGGTTCTCGCTGGACACGAAGTGCCGATCGACGATCGACTCCTTCGGGAAGTAGTGGTTGCCCTCGACGACCACGGTGTCATCCGATTCCGCGATTACCGTTCCATTCCAGATGGCCTTCATGAGTCCCCTTGTCGTCGCCGAGTCGCAAAGACCCGGTGGTGATGCGGCGGCCCTGCTGGGCCGCCCTCTCAAGGCAACCGTGCCGGCTCGGGGATCATTCCCGTGAATAGATCGCGCGCGATTACGCGCGGCGGGCGGCGTCGTGGTCGGCTTCCATCGCGGTGGACTTCAGCTGCATGATGGCGACGGCCTCATGCAGCGATCCCAGCGGAGTCTCGATCTCGTCGTAGTGATGCACGAACCCGTTCGCGTCTCTCGCCGTCACCGTGACGAACGCATAACCGTGCCGTGGCACGCGAACACTGCCGGCGATCCGACGCTTCTGCTCCCCCATGCGACTCCCCCTTCGTCGATGTCGAACCTACCGGCCGGTCACGACGTCGCCGGGGAGACACGACAGCCGACTCGCGGAGGGCCCTGAACTGCTGCCGATGGAAGATCTATCGAATAGATTGCACTATCGGTTGATAAACGATAGATTATAGCCGTTCGTCAATGAAGGGTACCGCCATGGGAAGGGCAACTGTTCTGGCGCTGCGCGTCATCATCGCGCTGGCTCTGGCCGGGTCGCTGATCGTTCAGGCATTCATCGTCCCGGCGATCTGGAGAGACCTCGAAGGCAGCCCCCTCTGGGGCCGGATCGCGGTCGTCACGCTGATCGTGGCGGGCATCGTCACGATGCAGGTCTTCGCCGTCTGCGTATGGCAGCTGCTGACGAAGGTCCGCAAGGGGTCGGTGTTCTCGCCGTCGTCCTTCGTCTACGTGAATGTCATCGTCGGCTCGATCACGGTCGCTGCGGTCATCACCTTCGTGATGGCGGTTCTGCTCTCGTTCGGCGACGCCGCTCCCGGCCTCGTCGGTCTGGTCTGCGGCGCTTCGCTCGTGCTCGGTGGGATGGCGTTGCTGGTCGTCGTGATGAAGACACTGCTGCGCCAGGCGATAGCCCGCGAGGAAGAGGCCGCGCAACTGCGCTCCGAGCTGAGCGAGGTCGTCTGATGCCCATCGTGATCGACGTGGACGTCATGCTCGCTCGCCGCAAGATGGCCGTCGGAACCCTTGCGGAGCGGATCGGGATCACCCCCGCGAACCTCGCCGTGCTCAAGAACGGCCGGGCGAAGGCGGTCCGATTCTCGACTCTGAACGCCCTGTGCGAGGTTCTCGAATGCCAGCCGGGCGATCTGCTGCGCTGGGAGCCTGCTGTCGAGCACACCGATGTGAGCCTCGTCGACTGACGGATGCCGCACGAGCGGTCAGAGGCGTCAGCCGGCCCGGCGGTAGCGGATGTGCGTCGCAAGCGGAGAGTGCAGCACCTCGACCGGCTCGAAGCCGAACGTCTCGATGCCGTCGAAGATCCGCTCGCCGGACCCGAGCAGGACAGGCGCGATGTCGAGCGTGAGCTCATCGATGACGCCGGCGGCCAGTGCCTGCCGAACGGTGGAAGCGCCGCCCGCGATGTCGACACCGCCGTCTCCGGCGGCATCGAGGGCAGCGGCGTAGGCGGCGTCGAAGCCGTCGGTGACGAAGTGGAACGAGGTTCCGCCCTCCATCTCGATCGGCTCGTGGGCGTGATGCGTGAGCACGAACACCGGTGCGTGATACGGCGGCTCGGGCCCCCACCAGCCCCGCCAATCGTCATCCCATTCGCCGCGGATCGGTCCGAACATGTTGCGACCCATCACGTAGGCGCCGCGCGGGCGCATCAGCCAGCCCGCGGCGATCTTGTCGGCTTCGGTGGCGCGCGCGTCGCCGATGTGCCAGGTGTGCACCTCGATTCCGCGCATGCCGAGCGGGTTCTCGCGACTCTGGTCGGGCCCGGCGACGAAGCCGTCGAGCGAGATCGACATATGACAGGTGGTGTCCGGCATCCGTTGCCCTTCCGAAGGTGACTGCGACTGGCACGCAATCTACGCCTGCGCCGCGACACCGGGCTCGCGAGACGTGCTCCGGCCGATCCGGGCCGCGCGGATAATGAGGAGGTGGAGCCGTGGGAGATGCGGGAGTGGTACGCCGAATACCTCGACGCCTGCAACCGGCACGACCTCGATGCGATCCGCTCGTTCGTTGATCCTGCTGTTCGACGCGCACACCTGCCCGGCGGAGCCGATGCGTGGGTCGCCGACATGGCCGATCTGTTCCACGCGTTTCCGGATTGGCAGTGGCGCCGCATCCAACTCGTCGTCGAAGACGATCGGCTCGCCGCGCATCTGCGCGCGGGTGGCACTCACCTCGGGGCCTTCCGCGGCATCGCACCGACACGACGGCACGTGAATGTCGCCGAGTTCGGGATGTACCGGGTGGCCAAGGGGCGGATCATCGAGTTCTCGGGCACCGCCGACAACGTCGAGCTGTTGAGCCAGCTGAGGGCGTAGCGGGCCGCGCCGGGGGCGATACGCGCCGGGCATGAAGAAGCCCCGACCGTTACCACACAGCCGGGGCGCGACGGACGAGAATCCGCCGATCACCTCCAGTCTACCTCTCGGCGCGTGGCAGAAGGTGACGCGCGAGCCAGGCGGCTCGTCAGCCCCGATCTTGCACGTGCCCGGCGAGCTGGTCGGTGACGGTTCCCCAGCCCTCGAAGAAGCCCAGTTCGGCGTGGAGTTCGCGATCCTCGGGTCTCCCGTGCCGCACGACGACGCGGTAGTCCGTGCCGTCGGGGTGCTCGAGGAAGCGGATCTCCGCGGTGAGCGGGACGGGCTGCGGTTGCTGCGGGCGCCACTCGCTGTCGATCGCGTTCGTCCAGACAAGTCGGGACTCGTCCTCCACGACGAGGAACACGGCATCCATGTGGGGTGCGAAATCAGCCCCGTCGTCACTCATCGAGGTGACCATCCCGCCGCCGGGGCGCACGTCGAGTCGATCCACGCGAAGCACCGTGGGCGCCGGTATGAACCATTGCCGCAGCTCATCTGGATCCGTCCACGCGCGCCACACCGCGGAGCGCGGCGCGCGGATGATACGGCTGAGCTCGAGATCGAGATCGGGGTTCACCGGTCGTCCTTTCGCTGACGTACATGCTCTTCGAGGCGATCAGTCCGGCTCTCCCAGATCGTGCGCTGCTCGGCGAGCCATCCATCGAGGGCCGCGAGGCGATCCCGCTCGAGTGTGCACGTTCGAACTCGGCCGGTCTTGCGCGTGCTGATCAGCCCGCTGCCCTCCAGCGCACGGATGTGCCGCAGGAACGAAGGCAGCGCCATCGTGAAGTCGCTCGCGAGGTCGCCGACACTCGCCGGCCCCTTCCCGAGGCGATGGACCACCGCCCGTCGGGTCGGATCCGCCAGCGCGTCGAAGAGGCTGTCCAGAGTCGAAGAATACTGAGCCACGAGGCTAAGTATTGCGCGTGAGATCACTTAGCGCAAGTGCTAAGTGATGAGCGCCCCGTTGCGACCATGGCCGTTCGGCGCGGGTGCGTGACCGGAAGTAGGTGAATGCCGGGCTGTCGCGGGAGCACGCTGGGGTGATGACTGATCAGCGAGCGGTGGTGCGAATGTGGACCGGCGTCGTGCGCACCTCAGACCGGGATGCCTACGTCGACTATGTGGAGCGCACGGGAATGGCGGCGTATCGCACGACGCCGGGCAATCTCGATGCGTGGATGCTGACACGCGACCTCGGAGACGGCCGGACCGAGATCACCACCGTCTCGCGCTGGGAATCCCTCGACGCCGTCATCGGATTCGCCGGCGACGACATTGAGAGGGCGGTGTTCTACCCGGAAGACGATCGCTACCTCGTGGAGCGGGACGAACGGGTGCGCCACTACGCGCAGCACGGCTGACCGCCGGTGGCAGGATCGAGTCGTGTCGAGCGATGAGCGGTCCAGCATGACTCATCCGGCGGATCGCGTGTGGGCAGAGGAGAGCCACGGCTATCGGCGGTGGGAGAAGTCCACGGTGCTCGGCGCCGGCCCCGCCGTGTGGGAGTGGGCCGGCCGGGAGCTTCTGCGCTGGGGCGTGAAGACCCGCAGCGGGTTCTCCGTCACGCCGGAAGAATCGGCCACGCCCGGCAGCAGACCCGTCGTGATGGCGCACCCTTTCGGCCTTTCGGTGCGCGAGCCGGTCGAGGTGGTGGGTGTGGTGGAGACGCCGGATCGAATCGGGTTCGCCTATCGGACGCTGCCGGGTCATCCCGTGTCGGGTGAAGAGGCGTTCATCGTGCACCGCGACGGAGACAGCGTCGTTCTGACGGTCCGTTCGCTCACGCGCCCGGCGTCGAGTCTTCGGTGGCGTCTGCTGTACCCCGTCCTGCTGGTGGCGCAGAGGGTCGCGCGCTACCGATATCTGCGAGCCCTGCGCGTCCGGGCTACCCGCTGACCCGTCCGTCTTCGAGCAGCACCTTCGCGCGCGCGAGACCCGTGGCGAGCGTGGAGCGCACCGACCCGGCGATCATGGGCTCGACCAGCCGCATCATCCCCTCCGGCTCCGCCTCGATCGTCGCGCTCACGTCGCACCCGTCGCCGACTGCGGCGAACTCGAACAGCAGCGATGTCGGCATGAGTCCTTCCGTGCTGACAACCCCCATCCGCGTCGGGCGAGTCGAACTGAGTGACCCGCCAGTCGAAGTCGACCTCGCGGCCGACCGCCCGCATCCGAGTGTGGATGGTGCTGCCGACACCGACCGGCCCGGCGGAGGTGAGCTCTTCGGAGATGACCGTCGTATCCCACTGCGGGCGGTTGCGCCCATCGGTGAGGTAGTCGAAGACCTCTTGAGGGGATCGCTGGATCGAGACGGTCTCGGTGACGGTGAACATCGAGCTCCTGACGGCCGGGGGGGAACTCAAGCCTCACACGGGTGGGGCGTCTGCTCTCCGTTTCGATCTCGGTGAGCGCTTGAGATACGCGTGCACGGTCGGCCGAAGGAAGCTGCGGATGCCTGTGGATAAGTCCTCGCGATGTCGGTGGCCCCTGCCAAGATTAGAACATGTCTTCGAACGGGGTGGTGGGTTTCAGTGACGCGGATACCGCGGACCTGGCCGCGATCGTGGACGAGATCGACAAGACCCAGCAGGTGATCGCCGCCGCGCAGGCCGCGCAGACCCGGGCGCTGGCCCGTGCCGGGGAGCTGGCGCGCAAGCAGGCCGCGCGGGCGTTGTCGCGGGTGCGGGAACACGACATGGCGTTGCGGGCGATCTCCGCCGAAGTCGCCGGGGTGCTGCGCACCAGCGACCGGTCCGTGCAGCACCAGATCGGCGACGCCACCGCACTGGTCCAGGACTACCCCGCCACCCTGCAGGCGTGGGCGGAGAACACGCTCAGCCGGGCGCACGTCCGCGCGATCACCGACACCGGCACCATCCTCCCCCCGGAGCAGCGCGCCGCGTTCGAACAGGCCGCGCTCGCCGAATGCGACGGGGAGACGGCGGGGCGGGTGCGGGGGCGGCTGCAGCTGCTCGCCGAGCACCTGCACCCCCGCACCCTCACCGAACGACACCGCGACGCGAGGCAGACCCGCACCATCCGGGTCACCACCCTCACCGACGGGATGTCCGCCCTCACCGCGACCGCCCCGACCCTGCTGATCGACGCGATCTACGACCGCCTCACCCAACAAGCCCGCACCATCATCGACACCCGCACCCAGGTCGCGACCGAGCTTCGCGCCAGCGCGCGCGACGCCCGTGATGCGGGTGAGGCGGGGGACGGATGCCGCACCCGGAGAGATGGGGACGGATGCCGCGCCCGGCGATTCCGGGACGTCAGAGCCGGTGGAGCCGGCGGAGCTGTCGCGGGAGGAGATCATCGCCTCGGATGACCGGCACGATGGATCAGGTGCGGGTGGACCTGCTCACCGACATGCTGCTGACCTCCGCCCCCGACGCGGACCCCACCCGCACCGACGACGGCCCCGGCGCTCTGGGCGCGATCCGCGCGAAAGTCCAGATCATCGTGCCCGCCCTCACCCTCCTCGGCGGCGACGACCCCGCCGACCTCGTCGGCCGATCCCCGATCGACCCCGACACCGCCCGCGAACCTGGCCTGCCTCACCCGGTCCCCATGGGAACGGATCCTCACCCACCCCGTCACCGGCGCCGTGCTGCACGTGGACACCTACCAGCGCACCGCCGCCATCGACCGCCACCTCAGAGCCCGCGACCGGCACTGCCGCTTCCCCGGCTGCCGGCAACCCGCGATCCGCTGCGAAGTCGACCACACCATCGACTACGCCCTCGGCGGACCCACCGACTGCTGCAACCTCGCCCACTTGTGCCAACGCCACCACTCCATGAAGCAATTCACCACCTGGCGGGTCCGACAACTCCCCGGCGGCATCCTCGAATGGACCTCACCCCTCGGCCGCACCTACACCGACCACCCACCACCCCTCGGCGTCCACTTCCGACCCACCACCGACGATGGCCGCGAAGGTCCGCCACCGCACGACGCCGACCCACCCGACGGCGAACTTTCAGAACGACTCGATCCATCCGCCGATTCGGATCACGACGCTCCATTCTGAATGACGCGCGAGCGGCGCTCGAGAAGTAGCACGGTGACGACGAAGTCCACCCGCCGATCGAGTTCGACCGAGACCGGGCTCTCCTCAGCGCAACGTGCGAACGGTCATCAGACTGCGACCGTACGCCGACTCCGCCCCCACATCACCCGTCTCGCGGAAGCCGACCTTCTGCAGCACCCGGCGCGACGCGACGTTCCAGTCCCACACCCCCGCCCACAGCCGCTCGTAGCCCGCCTCATCGGCCCACGAGACGACGGCCTGCGCCGCCTCGGTCGCGTACCCCCGGCCGTGAGCCGCCTGCAGCAACTCGTACGCGAGCTCGGGCTCGTCCGGCGACTCACCCTCACGGGGGATCAAGCCGCAGTAGCCGATCAGCTCGCCCGAGTCCTTCACGTACACCGCAAGAAGTCGCAGCCCCGACTCATCGCGATCTGCGTCGATCCCGGCGGCGATGTCCTCGACCGTCGGCCGTCCCTCTGGATCGATCCGCCGGTGCGCCGGCACCCGCTCGTCCCGCTCGGTCCACAGCTTCCGGTAGACGGCGGCCTCGCTCGCCTGCCGAGGTCGCAGGATGAGGCGATCGGTCTCCAGCGTCACCAGCACACGCGGCCCTCAGCCCCGCGACGGGAAGGCCATGCGTCGCAGCAACGCGGTCAGCAGGCCCCGGTCGGCGGCCGACAGGTCATCGTGCAGCGCCGCCTCCGCAGCGCGCGCGTCCGCCGCGGCCGCGACGTGCACCGCCCGGCCCCGTTCGGTCGCGACGACGACGTTCGCACGCCGGTCGGCGGGGTCAGGCTCGCGGACGACGAGTCCGCGCGCCTGCAGCTCGTCGACCAGAGCGACGACCTGACTCGGATCGAGCCGCAGCAGTTCGGCCAGTTCGCGCTGCGACGGCCGCGTGGCACCCGCGGCGAGCGCGAGCACGGAGTACGAGCGCACTCGCAGCCCGTGCTCCGACAGCGCGGCATTGCCGGCGGCGAGCGAGAGCGCGTTCGCCCGGGCGAGCAGAAAGCTCAGGTCATCGAAGAGCTCGTTCGGCGCGGCCCCCAGGGCGATGTCGCCCCCCATGCCCTCGTCGCCGCTCATAGCGAAGATGCTAGCAAAGATACGACTCTTCAATGATTGACATTCTCAACGATCTTTGCTGTGATGAGTGCAGACACAAAGGAGTTCGCATGTCTCTGCACCGCCACGCCTCTCGCCGGCAAAGTCGCCATCGTCACCGGATCAGGTCGCGGCCTCGGCCTCGCCTACGCCGCCGAACTCGCCCGACAGGGCGCATCCGTCGTGGTCAACGACGTCGATGCCGCCGATCGCCGCCGACGCGGTCGCCGCGATCGAGGCCGAGGGCGGCACGGCCGTCGCCGTCGTCGCTCCGGTCGGCCCGACCGAGACCGCGCAAGCAGCTCGTGCAGACGGCCGTCGACACCTACGGACGCCTCGACATCCTCGTCACCAACGCCGGCGTCCTGCGCGACACCGTGCTGTGGAAGATGAGCGACGACGACTTCGACACCGTCATCAACGTGCACCTGCGCGGCACGTTCACCTGCGCGCGCGAAGCGGCGACCTACATGCGCGAGAACGAGATCCGCGGCCGCATCATCGCGATCGGCTCCCCCACCGGGCAGCGCGGCAACTTCGGCCAGACCAACTACGCCGCCGCGAAGGCCGGCATCGTCGGCATGGTGCGCACGTGGGCGCTCGAGCTCAAGCGCGCCGGCATCACCGCCAACGCGGTCATCCCGGTCGCCGCGACCGCGATGACCGCCACCGTCCCCTACTTCGCCGCCGCCGTCGAGGCCGACGCCGCGGGCGAGCCGATGCCGCCGTTCTTCCGTCACGATCTCGGCTTCGGCACGTCCGACGACGTCGCCGGCCTCATCGCCTACCTCGCCTCGGATGCCGCGGCCGACGTCACCGGCCAGGCCATCGGCGTCGGCGGTGACCGCATCCAGGTGTGGTCGCACCCCGAGCCCGTCGTCACGCGTATCGCGACGGCGGCTGGTCGTACGACGCGCTCGACGACGACTTCGCCGCGGAGTTCGGCGGCAGCCTGCAGTCCGTCGGCGAGAAGTTCCCGCCCGCTGCCCGAAGAACTCCAGCGCCCGCACCGCCTGAGGCCGCGCCATGTCACGCTACGAACTCCGCGATCGACGTCGACGCGATCGACCGCGATCGACATGCACGTGCACATCGAGGTCGACGGCGCACGGACACTCGTCCCTGCCGGCCGATCTGGCCGAGGCGGCCAGCCGGTACTTCACCACCGACGGCCCGCGGCCCGACCTCGACTCGATCGCCGACTACTACCGCGAGCGCCGCATGGCCGCCGTCGTCTTCACCGTCGACGCCGAGACGCAGCTCGGCCAGCCGGCGCATCTCGAGTGCCGAGATCGCCGCGGGCGCCGCGCGCAACAACGACGTGCTGATCCCGTTCGGCTCGGTCGACCCGCGCACGGGCGCCGCCGCGGTCGAGAAGGCGCAAGGCGCTCGTCGACGAGCACGGCGTGCGCGGCTTCAAGTTCCACCCGACCGTGCAGGGCTTCGACCCGAGCGACGACGCAGTACTATCCGCTGTACGAGCGATCCAGGAGCGCGGGCGTCCCCGCGCTCTTCCACACCGGCCAGACCGGCATCGGCGCGGGTCTCCCCGGCGGGCGCGGCCTGCGACTCGGGCTGTCGAACCCGATGCTGCTCGACGCGGTCGCCGCCGACTTCCCCGACCTGCAGATCATCATGGCCCACCCCTCGGTGCCGTGGCAGGACGAGGCGCTCTCGGTCGCGACCCACAAGCACAACACGTGGATCGACCTGTCGGGCTGGAGCCCGAAGTACTTCCCCGCCGAGCTGGTGCGCTACGCCAACTCGATCCTGAAGACGCGCGTGCTCTTCGGCTCCGACTTCCCGCTGCTCACACCCGACCGCTGGCTCCGCGACGTCGAGCAGACCGCGCTCAAGCCCGAGGTCCTGCCCGGCATCATGAAGGACAACGCGGTGCGCCTCCTGGGCCTCGCGGGCTGAGATCGCGGCTGAGGATGCGGCTGACGAGGTGAACACGATCGAGAGGGATGCGGCATCCGGCGTCGACCCGTACGGGTTCGCCGCCACGCACCTGAGCGAGCCCGCGCGCGCACTCCTCGCGCGGCTGCACGACACGCTCGATCGCGAGATCCGCCCTCTCATGGGCGCCGCGTGGGAATCGGCGTCGATGCCCGACGCGGTCCTCGACGCCCTCGTTCCACTCGACCTCATGCAGCCGGCAGGGGTCGACCCGCTCGAGGCCGGAAGCAGCATGTTCTCGGGGTTCCGCACGTATGTGATGGCCCGCACGGACGTGTCGGTCGCGACGCTGTACAACGCGCAGTCCGGACTCTTCCGCACCACCGTCAGGCTCGGCGGCTCGCCCGCTCAGGCCGCCGAGCTCGATCCGCTCATCCGCTCGTTCGCGCTGAAGGGCGTCTTCGCTCTCACCGAACCCGATCACGGATCCGACATCGCCGGCGGCCTCTCGACCACGGCACGCCGCGAGGGCGACGAGTGGGTGATCGACGGCGCGAAGCGCTGGATCGGCGGCGCGGTCGGCGCCGACGTGATCGCCGTGTTCGCCCGCTCCGACGAGGACGGGCACGTGAAGGCGTTCCTCGTGCCTCGCGACGCGCCCGGGCTCTCGCTTCAGACGATCGACGGCAAGATCTCGCTGCGGCCGATGCAGAACTCCGTCGTCGACACTGACCGGCGTGCGCGTACCCGAGTCGGCGCGCCTGCAGGGCGTGGACTCGTGGCGAGACGTCGCCCGCATCCTTCGCGCCATGCGCTCCGACGTCGCGTGGATCGCCACGGGACTGCAGGCGGGGGCGCTCGACGCAGCGCTGCGGTACGTGACCGAGCGCGAGCAGTTCGGGCGGCCGATCGGCGGCTTCCAGCTCGTGCAGGAGAAGCTCGCCCGCATGCTCGGCAACCTCACCGCCTCGCTGGGCATCGTCGTGCAGCTGTCGGCGCGGCAGGACGCGGGGCACTTCGCCGACCACAACTCCGCGCTGGCGAAGATGCAGACCGCCCTGATGGCGCGCGAGACCGTGGCCCTCGCCCGAGAGGTCGCCGGAGGCAACGGCATCCTGCTCGAGCACGACATCGCGCGCTTCTTCGCCGACGCCGAAGCGGTCTACTCGTATGAAGGCACCCACGAGATCACCTCCCTCATCGTCGGGCGCGCCCTCACCGGCGCATCCGCGTTCGTCTGACCACAACGAAAGGCTCCACCATGACCACCACCGCCGCCTACTCCGACGCCGCCGGCCTCGCCGGAACCGACCTGGGCTGGTCGGACTGGCTCGAGGTCACGCAGGACCGCATCGACACCTTCGCCGACGCGACCGATGACCACCAGTGGATCCACGTCGACCCCGAGCGCGCCGCCGCCGGCCCGTTCGGCGCGCCGATCGCCCACGGCTACCTCACCCTGTCGCTCACGGTGAAGTTCTGGACCGAGCTGTTCGATCTCGAGGGCGTCTCGACCAAGGTCAACTACGGGCTCGACAAGGTGCGCTTCGTCTCGCCGGTGAAGGTCGGCTCGCGCGTGCGCATGAACGCCGTCATCGCCGAGGTCACCGAGGTGCCCGGCGGCTACCAGTTCGGTGTCGACCAGACGATCGAGATCGAAGGCGGCACCAAGCCCGCCGCTCGTCGCGCGCGGGGTCTACCGCTTCTACGCCTGACACCCCTTCCCGCACGTCCCTCGACGAAGAGGAATCGCAGCGATGCACAATCACGGACTCGGCTCATGGATGGCCAAGCGCCGACTGAAGACGCCCGACAAGACCGCGCTGGTCTTCGACGGTGAGCAGATGACCTACCGGCAGCTCGCCGACGGCGCCGATCGCGTGTCGGCGCTGCTGGCACGACGCGGAATCGGAAAGGGCGACTCGGTCGCGTACCTGGGCGAGAACAGTCCGGCGTTCCTGCAGGTGCTGTTCGGAGTGGTGCAGCTGGGGGCGGTCTTCGTGCCGGTCAACACCCGGCTGGCGCCGCCCGAGATCACCCACGTGCTCACCGACTGCCGGGCTCGCGCGCTCATCCACGACCCGGAGTTCAGCGACCGCGTCGCTCCGGGCGCCGCCGCGGGCCGCATCGCGCACGTGATCGTCACCGGAGAAGGGTCAGACGGTCACCCCGGCCTCGATCGCCTGGCGCGCGACGCCGCGGGCGGACACACCGACGCCGAAGTCGCCCTCGAGGATCCGGCGGCGATCATCTACACCTCGGGCACGACCGGCAAGCCCAAGGGCGCGGTGCTGACCCATCAGAACCTCACGTGGGTCGCCATCAACTGTCTCGTCGACTACGACGTCGTCTCCACCGACGTCGCGCTCATGATCTCGCCCCTGTTCCACGTCGCCTCGCTCGGCATGGGCGCACTCCCGGTCATCCTCAAGGGCGCGACGCTCGTGCTCGAGAAGGGATTCGAGCCGGGCCGCGCTCTCGCCCAGATCGAGCGTCACGGCGTGACGATGCTCTCGGGCGTGCCGACGACCTACCAGCTGCTGGCCGACCACCCGGACTGGGCGAGGACCGACCTGTCCACCCTGTCCAAACTCACCTGCGGCGGCTCGGCCGTGCCCACCCGCATCCTGAACGAGTACGAGGAGCGGGGACTGTCGTTCTCGCAGGGCTACGGGATGACCGAGACGTCGCCCGGCGCCACGAGCCTGTCACCGGCGATGACGCGCGCCAAGCAGGGCAGCGTCGGCCTCGCCGCACTTCTTCACCGACGTGCGCATCGCGGACGAGCACGGCGCCATGGTTCCGCGCGGCACCGTGGGGGAGATCGAGATCTCGGGCCCCAACGTCTTCCTCGGCTATCACGGCCTGCCCGACGCGACCGCGGCTGCGTTCACGAGCGACGGCTGGTACCGCAGCGGCGACCTCGGCTACCTCGACGCCGACGGCTACCTCTTCATCGCCGATCGGCTGAAGGACATGATCATCTCGGGCGGCGAGAACATCTACCCGGCCGAAGTCGAGAACCTGCTCAGCGACATCGACGGCGTCACCGGCGTCGCGGTGATCGGCGTGCCCGACGAGAAGTGGGGAGAGGTGCCCTGGGCCGTGCTCACGGTGCGAGAGGGCGCGGCCGTCTCCTCGACGACGTGCGCGCCCACCTCGACGGGCGGATCGCCCGCTACAAGATCCCCAAGAACGTCGTCGTCATCGACGAGCTGCCGCGGACGGCGTCGGGGAAGGTGCGGAAGGCCGACCTTCGGGCGCGCTTCGGGAGCTGACCTCGGACGTCGCGGCCATCGCGTCGAACTGGGCGGTGGATGCCGCATCCAGGCGCCTGCGCCATCGCCAGTAGACCTCGAACGACCGGTCGGCCGGCCAGTCCGCGCCGAGGAAGTGCCGCGGAAGCCGCGGGTCGGCGCGCAGCAGCGCCAGCCAGTCGGCCACGAGCATCGTCCGAGCCGCGAGCGCGCTGCCCGCCTCGGCATCCGCCGACGGTGCCGACCATGTCTCGATGAATGCTTCGTGCGCGTTGCTGATGCTCTCGAGGTCCCACGCGGAGCGCACGCTGTCGGCCATGGCGAAGCCCGCCAGCTCGTGGGCGTGGAAGCCGGTGACGGCACCGGCCGGCAGATCGGCGCGCAGCGGTTCGAGCGCCGCGGCGAGGTCGACCTCGCCCGGAGCCAGCCACAGTCCGTCGCGCAGCGGCGCGAACCCCTCCCACGTGAGCGCCGAGCGCAGGCGGTGCCGCAGGGTGCGCTGGTTCTCGGGAACGCTGAAGGTCACGAGCGTCCACCCTTCGCCGTGCGGCGCGAAGGGACGCGGTCCGCGCACGCGCTCGGTCGCCTCGCGCAGCACGGCGCTGCCGTCTCGCGTCAGCGAGAACAGGATCTCCCGCCCGCGCCGCTCCCGCGAGAGCATTCCCCGCCGCACCATGCGATCGAGCGTCGCCCGCGTCGCCGGTGCCGCCACGCCCAGCGCCCTCGAGCACGTCGATGAGGGCGCTCGCCCGCAGCGGCGGCACGTCCTGATCGACGACGTGCTCGCCGAAGAACGCGAGCAGCAGCTGCTTGGGCTGCCGGCTGCGCATGCCCCGCCCCCGGTCGGCGGGGTCGGCCTCGCCGGTCACGCCGTCGGCCGCACGGCCTCGCCGCGCTTGGCACGCTGGATCTGCTCGTACACGTGCGTGCGCAGCTCGGTGAACCGGGGCAGGGCGCGCGTGGTGATCTGGTCGCGCTCGGGGGCGAGGTCGATCGCGAGGTCCTCCTGCACCCACGTGGGCGACTTCGAGAGCACGATCACGCGCTCGCCCAGGTAGACCGACTCGTCGATGTCGTGGGTGACGAACAGGATCGACATCCCGCGCTCGCGGTGCAGCGTCCGCACGAGGTCTTCCAGATCCGCGCGCGTCTGCGCGTCGACCGCGGCGAACGGCTCGTCCATGATGAGCACCTCGGGCTGGTACGCCACCGCGCGTGCGATCGCGACGCGCTGCTGCATCCCTCCCGACAGCTGCCACGGGTAGCTCTTGGCCGCATGATCGAGTCCGACCGCGGTGAGGGCGTCGTCGATCAGGCGATCCCGGTCGGCGCGCGAGAGCTTCTTGTGCTTCAGCGGCAGCTCGACGTTGCCGCGCACGGTCAGCCACGGGTACAGGCTGCGCCCGTACTCCTGGAAGACCAGCGCCATCTTGTCGGGCGGCGAGGTCACCGTCTTGCCGTCGAGCTCGACGATGCCCGACGTCGGCCGCAGCAGCCCGGCGATGCACTTCAGCAGCGTCGTCTTGCCGCATCCCGACGGGCCGACGATGCACACCAGCTCACCGGCATCCATGCGGAAGCTGATGTCTCCGATCGCCTCGACGTTGCCCGTCGAGGACTCGTAGACCTTGCGCAGGTTCTGGACGCTTCAGCAGCGTGGCGCGCGCGTTCGATTCAGGCACGTTCGACCTCCTTGATTCCGTGGTACCAGCGCAGCACGCGGCGCTCGACGAATCCGAAGATCGTCGCGAGCAGCACGCCGATGAGCCCGAGCAGCAGGATGCCGCTCCACATCTCGGCGATGAGGTAGTTGCGCTGGAAGTAGACGATCTGGAAGCCGAGCCCCGACGACGAGTAGCCGAGCTCGGAGATGACCATGAGGATGAGGGCGATCGACAGCGACTGCCGCACCCCCGCCATGATGCGCGGGCTCGCCGCCGGAAGCACGAGGTAGCGCAGGCGCTCCGACCGGGTCACCGCGAACGAGCGGGCCGTCTCGGTCATGACCGAGTCGGTCGAGCGCACGCCCTCGATCGTGTTCAGCAGGATCGGCCACACCGACCCGACGACGATCACGACGACCTTCATGGCGTCGGTCGGGCCCATCAGCACGACCGCGATCGGAAGCAGCACCGGCGGCGGCACCGCGCGGAAGAACTCGAGCATCGGCTCGAGCAGGTCGCGCAGCCAGCGGTTCAGGCCGATCAGCGTGCCGGCGGCGATGCCGACCGCGATCGACACGAGGATGCCGATCGCCAGCCGGGCGAGGCTCGGCAGCACGTCGGTGACGAACGCCGGGCCGATCCAGGTGTCGACGAACGCCTCGATGAGCTCCGCCGGCGACGGGAAGAACTGCGCGGGGGCGACCGTCGCCCAGATGCCCCAGATCACCACGAGGATGACCGGCAGGCCGATCGCGTACAGCGTGTTCTCGCCGATCTTCGCCCAGACCCGTGCGGGGCGGCGGGGCGTGACGACCGTGCTCGTGTAGAGGGTCACAGCACGTCCTCCCCTCGAACCGACTGATGCCACGACAGCGTCCGGCGCTCGATCGCGCGGAAGACCAGGTTGATGACGAGACCGAGCAGCCCGGTCACGATGACCAGCGCGTACACCGCCGGCCAGTTGCCCGCCGACTGCGCGAAGACGATCTCGCGCCCGAGCCCGGGATTGCCGATGAACATCTCCGCGGTGATCGCGAGGATCAGCGCGACCGCGGCGGCCAGTCGCAGGCCGGTCATGAGATACGGCAGCGCGGTGGGGAAGACGAGGTTGACCACGCGCGAGCCCCGCGACAGCCCGAAGCTGCGGGCCGTGTCGCGCGCGACGGCATCCACATCGGCGACCCCGTAGAGCACCTGGATGAAGACCTGCCAGAAGCTCGCGTAGACGATGATCAGCAGCGCCGACTGGATCTGGTAGCCGAACAGCAGCACCGCGAGCGGGATGAGCGCGACCGACGGGATGGGCCGGAGGAACTCCACGGTCGTGTGGGTCGCGCGGCGCAGGAACGGCACGAGCCCGATGATCGTGCCGAGCACCGTGGCCAGCACGGTCGCGATGAGCAGGCCCAGTCCCCACTTGGTCAGCGTGCGCCCGACATTGCGCCAGAACTCGAGATCGCGCACGTCCTGGCCGAGCTGGGCGAGCGTCTCGGTCGCGGTCGGGAAGTAGCGCGGGTCGACGATGCCCAGCGTGGGCAGCAGCTGCCAGGTCACGAGGAACCCGACGATTCCGGCGAGGCCCAGCGCGATCTTCCGCGCGGAGCGGGTGCGGCGTCCGCGGCGGAAACGCCCCGCATCCTTCGCGGTCTGCGTCTGTCCGGCCACCCCCTCGGGGGCGCCTGTGGTGACGTCGGTGTGCATGGCTCTCTTTCCGAAAGCGATGAGAGGGCCGGATGCCGCCGGTCGCGGCATCCGGCCCTCTTCGCTGGAACGCTACTGCTGCTGGATCATCGTGTCGTAGTCGGGCGCAGCCTCGATGTAGGCGAACTCGACGGCCAGGGCACCGAGTTCTTCGATGCCGGCGTCGGAGAGGTCCCACGTGAAGGTGGGCAGCGTGATGCCGGCCGCGGCCTCCTCGGGGATCTCGAGGTTCGTCGCGATCGCCGCGCGCACGGCCTCTTCGTTGCTCGACGCCCACTCGAGCGCCTCCGCCATCGCCTCGGAGTAGGCCGCGACCAGCTCGGGGTCTTCATCCAGGAGCGCCTGCGTGGTGATGCTCGTCAGCACGGTGAGCCCCGGAATCGTCGCCTGGTACGGCTGGACGACCGATACTCCGCCCGCGCCCAGGACGATGCCGCGGAACGGGTCGGGCGCCCACGCGGCGTCCATCGTGCCCGCCTCGAGCTGTGCCGGCACGTCGGGGAAGACGACCTCGACGAACTCGATCGACGAGGGGTCGCCGCCGTCGTCCTGCACGGCCTTGCGGATCGTGAGGTCACCGGCGGCGCCGATCGTGTTGACCGAGACCTTCTTGCCCGCGAGGTCGGCGGGCCGCGTGATGCCGGAGTCGCCGAGCGCGACGACCGCGTTCACGTCGTCACCCTCCGCGTTGCTGTTGGCGTAGTTGCCGACGATCACGACGCCGAGGTCCTGCTGGTCGGCGCGGATCGGGCCGAACGGCTGGCCGATCGCGAACTGGATGTCGCCGCTGAGCAGCGCGGGGATGGCGTTCGCGCCGCCCTGAGCGGGGACGACCTCGATCTCGAGGCCGTGGTCTGCGAAGATCCCCTCCTCCATCGCCGCCCAGAGGGCGCCGGTCTCGGCGATCGGCAGCGCGGCGACGCGGACGGTCGTCATCTCCATCGGCTCAGCGTCTCCGCTGGCGCTCGGACTGGCCGCCGGGGGTGCTGCGGAATCGGTGCAGCCGCTCAGCGCGAGCGCTGCGACGGCGAGCACACCCAGTGTGGCAAGACTCTTCTTCATTGACGGGCCTCTCGTGGTTCCTGGTCGGCGCAGGGGCTCGATCGGGTGCCCCTGTGCGGCGTCCCGGCGACTGTGCCGCTGACACTTGTCATGTTGCGCCTGCCGGAATCGATTGTCAAGGTTTTCGTGACGCCCGTCACCAAATTGGTTAAATATCGTTGCCGAACGGATACCACGCCGCGACACGACGACGACCTCCGGAGCAGCGCGGCTCCGGAGGTCGTCGTCGGGTCAGCTCAGCCGCGGCCTCCCGCATTGTCCTGACGCACCGTCTTGGACGGATCCGACACCAGCGAGACGGGCACGTACCCGTCGGCGGATGCGGTGACCCGCACGGTCACGGTGGTCAGCCGGTGGTCGGACGTGAGCACGAACGTCGCCCCCGTCGCACCGTCGACGGCCACGCCGTCGACCATCCACTGGTACGCGAGCACCGCGCCGGGCGCGGACTCGACCCGCACGCCGAGCGTGTCACCGACCCGCGGCGTGCCGGTGATGACCGGCTTGCTCAGGGGCGTCTCCTCGCTCGCTCCGAACGACAGCCACGTGCCCTCCAGCGCCGTGCGGCCCTGGCTCGGCTGGGAGTAGTCGCACACGCCTTCGGCGAAGATCGTGTTCAGCTGCGCCCACTGCTCGTCGCTCAGCGGCGGATAGTCCGCACGCACGGGTGCGGTCAGCACGCACTTCATGACGTCCGCCGTCAACGGTGCGCCGGCCTTGATCCGCGGATCGGCGTGGAACGGGAACGCCGCGTTGCACGGGTTCTCGTCCGCCGAGGCGTACCAGTCCAGCGGCGCGGCGACGAAGGTCGACGGGTCGGTGAAGCAGCCGTCCTCGATGTCGCCCGGGCGGGCCGTGATCGTGGCGGCACGGTTCTGCTCGCCGGCAGCACCCATCGCCTCGAGGTTGGTCAGCCACTCGTCCATCTTCTGGAGGGCGAGCGCGCCCATCGTCCCGTTGGCGGCGCTCACGCCTCGCCAGCTGACGTGGGTGCCCGCCTCGCCGTGCGCCTCGAGCATGCGCTCGCGCAGCACCGCGGAGCGATAGCTGTCGTGGAAGTCGCCCGAAGGATCGGTGTACCCGCGGTACTCGATGACCGGGATGTGCGTCAGTCCCCCGGTCGTCTCGTTGATGCGACCGGTCGCGAAAGCTCGCTCGATCGCCTCGACGCTCGCGACCGATCGTGCCGTCGAGCGCACGCCGTCGACGTTCATGCCGCCGACGTTCGCGTTGAGGCTCAGGAACTTCTCGGCCGTGATCGTGCCTGCCGACAGGGCGGCGAGCCCGTACTGCACGCCGACGTTGTCGGGGATGACCCGCTGGCCGCGGCCCTGGTCGTCGACGCCGTACACGTTCGTCACGGTGTCGGAGATCGTGCAGCGGATGCCGTCGGGATTGGCCGGCGACCAGCGGTCGGCGACGGGCACCACGGGCGGGCAGCCGCGCGTCGGGTCATCGACGCCGTCGAAGAGCCCGTAGCCGTTGCATGTCTGCACGACGGCATGACCGGTGACGGCGACCTTCTCGGCGTTCGACCAGCCCTGGCCGTTCGTCGAGCCCCAGTAGTTCGTCAGCCCGCGACAGTCGTGACCGGTCGCGGTCGTGGTGCGCTCGTCGGGGTAGCCGATCTGGCCGATCACGCCGTCCAGGATGCCGGGGTAGGCGTTCGAGAGGAGATACTGCTGCATCGTGCCCGCCGAGCCGCCGAAGCCCATCGTGAAGCGCGGCTCGCCGTGCGTCTCGATGAAGTGCTCCTTGACCATGTACGCCGTCTCCGCACTCGTCACGTCGTCGCAGTTGGTCGCGTAGACGTTGAGCGATCCGGAGGCGACGGCGTAGCCGGCGGACAGCAGCTGGTTGTTCTCGACACCGCCGGTGCCGTTGCCCTGCCCGAGCCCGACGCCGCACGCGCCGCCGAACGTGTACACGAGCTTGTCGTTCCACGCGGCCGTGTCGCTCCAGGGAGTCGGGTCGGGGGTGCCCGGTTCGTGCAGGATCGCGATCTGGTAGAGCGACCGGTTGATCGTGCCGCGTTCGAGGCGGTAGATGTAGGGCACGTCGACACCGTCGACGACCGTGGTGGCGACGTCTGCCGGCACCGTGCCGTCGGTGGGGTAGTTCGCGAACGTGTTCGCCGTCGTGCGGTAGCGGTACTGCACCACGACGTTCTCGGTCATGCAGTTCTCATCCAGCGTGCCGAGGCCGGTCGCCTGACAGTAGAGCTTGTGCTGCGGACCCGAGAACACCGGACCGCTGCGCGGGTGGTTCACGACGTCCAGGCCGGTCTGCTCCTTGCCGCTCACCGCCTGTACGACCAGCCGGCTCTCACCGAGCGGCAGGTCTTCGACCAGCGCGACGAGTCCGTCGCGGTCGCCTCGAACGCGTCCGTGACGTCGATGCCCGCCGCGAGGATGCGGTCGTGGTTCTTCAACCCGGTCACCTTCACCAGCGCGTCGCCGCCGCTGATCATGTCGGCGCGACCCGACAGCACCTCGATCGTCGCGTTGCTGGCCGCCACCGCGCCGGGGGCGGCGATCAAACCGATCACCATTGCGGCTGCCGCCGCGGTACACAGCGCCCAACGGCGCGTGCTTCTTCTCATCATGGGGGGACTCTCCTCGACCTCGTCGTCGCGAGCGGCGTCATCGCCGCCCTGGCCTCAGGCTAGAAGTCGACGTGACGCTCGTCAAGAAAAGTTCAAGTATTAACGGATGCCGAGCCTCCGCGTCCGGATCGCCTCGGCGAGGTCCGGCGAGATCGCGCCGATGTGCTCCCGCATCCGATCTTCCGCACCGGGCCCGAGCTCGTCGTAGCGGTGCGCGAAGAGCTCCCGCACGGCGACGCGCGGCCATCCGGCCGGAAGAACTTCGCGGGGCAGCCCCACGTCGAACGCGCGGAATCGCTGCCACGTCAGCATCAGCCGCGAGCGCTCCGCGAGAGCCGGGCCCCCGGTCAGCTCGGTCTGCTCGGCCAGGTCGCTGCGGAACGCGTCGTACTGCGCACGCGCAGCCTCCAAGTCCCACGCCGCGCGCGGGCCGCCCTCGATCGAGGTCTCGAGGCTCGCCCTCATCGAGGTGACATCGGCGACGCCGATGTCGCGCAGCTGCGCCATCGCCTGCGCCGCCGTGTCGAGCGGCGAGATCCACACGCCGTCATAGAGGGGTGCATAGCCGAGCCACTTCAATTGCGACCGCGCGTTGTGCCGCAGGGCGCGCTGCGATTCCGGGATCGAGAAAGCCAGTACGCTCCACAGCCCGTCCCACGCAGGCTCGCTGCGGCCGAACGTGTCGAGCCACACCGCCTCCTCGGCGACGATCGATGAGGCGCGCGGTGAGAGCCGGTGAGTGGTCCGCCGACCGACGCGTTCCGAGACCAGCAGCTCCAGGCGGGTCAGCCGGATGAGCGTGGCGCGGGCGGCGGCTTCCTTCACACCGAGATCCGACAGCGCCGACACCAGCGCACCCGAGGGCATGGGTTCGGCGACGCCCCACCAGTAGTCCCCGAAGAGGGTGAGCACCTGGCGAGCGGGTGACGCGCGGCGCGACGGCACTGTCCCGTTGACGGGTTCCCCGGACATCCCCCCATCATCCCACCGCGCCGTCGGAGAACCCCTCAGCTCAGCTTCTGATCAGTTGGCCCTCCCCTGCTGCCATCCCCGGCGCGATAATCGGGAGGCGGCTGCACACCATCGCGAAGCCGACGGACGACGCGGGAGCGCCGATGATCAGAGAGCCACGCAGTGAGTTCGTGGGGCGCGAAGCCGAGTTGAGCGCGCTCTCTCCGATGATCGAGGCTGAGCGGCTCGTCACCCTCGTGGGTGTCGGCGGCGTCGGCAAGACGCGGCTGGCCATCCGCACGGCGAACGGCTGGGCGTCGGGGCACGACGGTGCGTCGTGGATCGTGCGTCTGGACACCGTGGCCGATCCGGAGATGCTGCCCCTCGCTGTCGTGCGCGCCCTGGGTCTGGGCGACCAGTCCGCGCGGACTCCCCGAGAGATCATCTCCGAGTCTCTGTCCGACACCGACGCCCTCATCGTCCTCGACAACTGCGAGCACCTGATAGACAGCGCGGCCCGCTTCGCCGACGAGCTGCTCGACGCTCTTCCCCGCCTGCGGGTGCTCGCGACGAGCAGACGTCCGCTCGAACTTGCCGGAGAGCACGTCTTCCCGGTGCCGCCGCTGTCACTGGCTTCCGATGCCGGGCAGCCCTCCGACGCAGTGGCGCTCCTGATGGTCCGCGCTCGTGCGGCGGGTGCGACCACCCCATTGTCGGATGCCGATCGACGGGTCGCGCTGGACCTGTGCCACGCGCTGGACGGATTGCCGCTCGCGATCGAACTCGCAGCCACGCGGATGCGCACGATGGCCATCCCCGACCTTCTCGACCGCCTGTCGTCGCGGTTCGCGCTCCTGCAGAACGGCCCACGGAACAGCGTCGTCCGCCAGCGCACCCTTCGTGCGGTCGTCGACTGGAGCTATGAGCTGTGCACTCCCGCACAGCGAGACCTGTGGGAAGCACTCTCGGTGTTCTCGGGGAGTGTCGACCTCGCAGCGGTGGCCGCGGTCGCCGAAGTGGACGACGCCGCCCTCATCGACACGCTCGATCAACTGGTGGCCCAGTCGGTCGTCGAGTCCGACCAGGACAACGGCCGGTTCCGGATGCTGGAGACGATCCGCCGCTATGGAATCGATCGCGCGCAGGAACACGGGACATGGCCGCGCCTCGTGCGTCTCCATCTCGATCACGTCTGTCGGATGGCTGCAGAGCTCCGACACTCGTGGTGGGGACCCGGACAGGCGGCGACTCTGGCCCGGCTGCGCACCGACCGTGCGGAGCTGCAGTCCGCCCTCGCCGCCGCGGTCGCGGAGGACAGCGGGATCCCGCTCGACGTGGATGCCGCCCTCGACCTTTTCGTGAACCTGCGCTATCACTGGGCCGTGGGTGGGTTCGTACGCGAAGGGCGCGCCTGGGCCGAACGTCTGCTCGCCCTGCCCGGCGCGCCGGCGGATCGCCGCGTGCCTGCGCTCCTCACCGCCGCGTGGCTGTGCCTGCTGCAGGGCGATCTGATCGAAGCCGCCGAGCTGCTGTCAGAGGCGGATGACCTGATCGGCGATGACGAAGAAGTCGGTGGCGACGTGCCGGGAGTCGCACCGGCAGCCGGCAGGGATGGGGCAGACCCGCACGAACATGCGAAAGCCGCGATCGAACTGCACCGCTGGTGGGGCACGCACGCCATGTTCTCGGGTGATCCCGACGTCGCTCAGCCTCACTTCGAACGCTCGATCCGAGAGGCTGTCGCCGCAGCCATACCTGCGGAGGCCTTGCTCGCACAGTTTCAGCTGACGGCGGCGCGCAGCCACGCCGGGCGCCCGGACGCCGCGGAGCCGGCCCGCGAAGCCCTGGAGTACGCCGAGTCGATCGGCGAGACCTGGATGCGTTCGCACGCGCTCTGGGCGCTGGCGCTCGCCGCCTTCGTCCGCGCGGATCTCGCTGCTGCGGAGCAGTGCACACGCGACGCGCTGGCAGTCGAGGCGGCTTTCGACGATCCCATCGGCACCTGCCTGATGCTCGAGATGCTGGCGTGGATCGACGGGAGACGAGGTGCGAGCCGGCGGGCGGCCATGCTCCTGGGTGCCGCCGCCACGCAGTGGCGCCGGATCGGATCGGACATCACCGCTCTCGGCCCGCAGCTCGCCGCCCATCACGACGTCTGCGTGCGGGATGTCCGCGGGGCGTTGGGCACGCGGATGTTCGCGAGGATCAGCGAAGACAGCGCTCGGCTCACTCCCGCAGAAGTCCTGGCGCAGTCGCTGCAGCCCGCCGAGTCGGGCTCCCCCTCACTCAGCCGGCGTGAACAGGACGTCGCGGCCGGCGTGCATCGAGGACTCAGCAACCGCGAGATCGCGGATGAACTGGTTCTGTCCACCCGGACGGTCGACACCCACGTTCAGCGAATCTTCACGAAGCTCGGCGTCTCCTCCCGCGCGCAGTTGGCCGCCTGGTACGAGTCCGTCAACGGCTGATCCCACACCGGATTCGGTAGTTCTACGGATACCCCGGCGCGGCGCGCGCGCGCATGCTGGTCGCGCGACGACGACGTCTCGCGTGAACCCGACACGAAGGAAGGTCGATGATGACCCCGATTACCCGACCCCGATTGATCCTCATCCACGGCGCGTGGGTGGGACCCTGGGAGTTCGACGCCCTCGTCACCGTGCTCCGCGAGCGCGGCTGGCTGATCGACACCCCGGAACTGCCCTCGGTCGGCTCCACGGCGGGCATCGCCGACGATGCCGCCGCCGTGACGGCGGCGCTCGACGCCTCACCGCTGCCCGCCGTGCTCATCGGACACTCGTACGGCGGCATCCCGATCACCCAAGCCGGGGATCACCCGCTCGTCGAGCGACTCGTCTACGTCACGGCATTCGCGCTCGACGAAGGCGAGAGCGCAGCGTCCTCGATGGGCGGGTCCCTCCCCGAGTGGTGGGGCATCCGGGACGGGCAGGTGACGATGGGGCGCAGTCGCGAGGAGCGCGTCGCGATGATCGCGGCCGATCTGCCCCCTGAAGCGGCCCCGGTCGCCGAGCAGCTCGCTGACCTGTTCCGCCCGCACTCCTACCGATCTCTCACCGAGCCCGTGACGCGGGTGGCGTGGCGACACAAGCCCACCACGTACATCGTCACCGAGAACGACGGAGTGCTGCCTCCCGCGTTCCAGGAGTCTCTCGCCGCGCGCAGCGCCGTCGACATCATCCGCATCGCTCATGGCCACGCCCCCTTCAACGAGGATCCGACCGGGTTCGCCGACCTGATCGAGCTCGTCGCCGTCGGCGCACCCGTCGTCCGATGAGCCTGCACCCCGAATCGAGGAGAACGAAATGACACTCACCCAGGATGCGCCGCTGACAACCGCCGCCTTCACCCCCGGCAGACTCTTCATCGGAGGCGTGTGGAGACAGGCCTCCGATGGCGGCCGTACCGACATCATCGATCCCGCCACCGGCGAGAAGCTCACCGACGTCGCGAAGGCCACCACAGCCGACGTGGATGCCGCCGTCGCGGCGGCGCGGGCCGCCTTCGACTCCGGCGTGTGGTCGGGTCTGACCACTCGCGAGCGCGCCCGTATCCTTCAGCGTGCCTACGACCTCATGCGCGACCGCACCGAAGAACTCGCGCAGGCGGAGAGCGCGAACGTGGGCAAGCCGATCACGTTCGCCCGGTTCGTCGACGTGAACAACGCGGCGGAGCTGTACGAGTACTACGCCAGCCTCGGCCACCACCTCGACGGCTCGGTGCGCGAAGCGGCGGCGAACACCCACGCCTACGTCAAGCGGGAGCCGCTCGGGGTCGTCGCGGCGATCACGCCGTTCAACTTCCCGCTGATCCTCTCGAGCTCCAAGATCGCGCCCGCGCTGATCGCCGGCAACACCGTCGTCCACAAGCCGGCGAGCGACACCCCGCTCTCAGCACTGATCATGGCCGACATCCTGGCCGAGGCCGGTGTGCCCGCCGGGGTCTTCAACGTCGTCACCGGATCGGGCGCGGTTCTCGGCGACCATCTCGTGAGCCACCCCGACGTCGACAAGGTGGCGTTCACAGGGTCGACCGAGATCGGCGCGCACGCCGCCTCCCTGGCCGCCAAAAGCCTCACGCCGTTCACCGCCGAGCTCGGCGGAAACGCCGCGAACATCGTGTTCGCCGACGCCGACCTCGACCAGGCCGTCCACACGGTCATCTCCGCGTTCGTGTTCAACTCCGGCCAGTTCTGCATGGCAGGACCGCGCCTGCTCGTCGAGCGCCCGATCTACGACACCGTGCTCGGCATCCTCGCCCAAGCGGTCCCGCACGTGCCCTTCGGTGACCCCCGCAACCCCGAGACGGTGATCGGCCCGCTGGCGTCGGAGACGCAGCGGCGCAAGGTCTCCGAAATGGTCGAACGCGCGAAGGCCGCGGGGGCCACGGTCGTCACCGGCGGATCGGAGGTCGATCTCGACGGCGGGTTCTACTACGCGCCCACCGTGCTGGCCGGGCTCTCGGCCGACGCCGAAGCGGTCGCGGAGGAGATCTTCGGACCGGTGCTGACGGTCCAGCCCTTCGACACCGAGGAAGAGGCGATCTCCCTGGCCAACGGCACGGCCTACGGCCTCGCCTCGGGCATCCAGACACGCGATCTCACGAAGGCGCACCGCGTCGCAGCGAAGCTCGACGCGGGCATCACGTGGGTCAACGGCTGGGCGATGCTCGACCCCTCCGTGCCGTTCGGCGGCGTGAAGGCGTCGGGGTGGGGCCGTGAGGGTGGACCGGAGGCCATGGAGTCGTACCAGCGTGCGCACTCGATCGTGTTCAACCTCCTGCCGGGAGCAGCCCGGTGACCGCCGGCCGGGCCGCGGTGCTCGAGGCCCCCGGCGAGTTGACCGTCTCGGACGTCGACTTCGCCGCCCCCGGCGCCGGCGAGGTGCTCGTGAAGCTCGTCGCAACCGGGATGTGTCACACCGATCTCGGCACGATCGCGGGAGGCATCCCGTTCGCGACCCCGGGAATCATCGGCCACGAGGGTGCCGGGATCGTCGCCGCGATCGGCGAAGGCGTGTCGTCCGTGTCCATCGGCGACAAGGTGCTGCTCAGTTTCACGTCCTGCGGCACGTGCGGCGCCTGCCGCTCGGGGCACCCCGCCTACTGCGAGACCTGGCTGGCGCGGAACCTGCTCGGAGGACTGCGAGCCGACGCTTCGGGCGGCGTCACGCGCCAAGGAGAGCCGGTCGGGGCGCACTTCTTCGGGCAGTCCTCCTTCGGCGAGTACTCGATCGCCGACGAGCGGTCGATCGTGAAGGTCGACGCGGATGCCGACCTGGCGGTGCTCGCCCCGCTGGGCTGCGGCGTGCTCACGGGCTTCGGATCGGTCTGGAACGTCCTGGATCCCCAGGTCGATGACACCGTCGCCGTCTACGGAACCGGGGCGGTGGGGCTGTCCGCCGTCATCGCGGCGTCACTGCGCTCACCGGCACGGCTCATCGCCATCGACATCGTCGAAGAACGCCTGGCGCTCGCGCGTGAACTCGGCGCCACCGACGCCATCAATGCCACGACCGAGAACGTGGCCGAGCGTCTCGCCGAGATCACGGGAGGGCGCGGGGTAACCAAGAGCTTCGACACCACCGGGAATCCCCACGTCGCCCGCGGTGCGCTGGATGCGGCATCCGTCCGCGGCACCGTGCTCGTGTGCGGCGCTCCGCCGCCCGGGACCGAGATCCCGGTCGACATCCAAGGCATCCTTTCCGGCAAGATCCTGCGCGGAGTGACGATGGGCGACAGCGATCCCCAAGATCTCATCCCGCAACTGGTGGCGTTGCACGCCGCGGGGAAGCTGCCGCTGGAGCGGCTCGAGCGCACCTACACGCTCGATGAGATCGGCACAGCCGCCGACGATATGCACCGCGGCGTGACGGTCAAGCCGGTGATCGTGTACTGATCAGTCGGCAAGCTCCCCGCGGCGGAGGTAGGCGTCGTACCCCAGTCGTCCTCGGGTCGAGACGATCAGCACGACGCCTGCGTCATGCCGCCGCCCGGCGATCAGAGCGGGTACTGCCCGGGCTCGCGGCGCATGGTGATCCAGCGGGTCTCGGTGAAGGCGTCGATGTTCGCCGCGCCACCGCCGTGCCGGGAGCCCGTTCCCGACGACCCGGAGCCGCCGAACGGCGCATTCGCCTCGTCGTTGACGGTCTGGTCGTTGATGTGCACGATGCCGGTGGGGATGCGACGGGCCATGTCGAGTCCGGCGAACACGTCCGCCGTCACGATGCCCAGTGACAGCCCGTAGTCGGTCTCGCCGGCGAGCGCGACCGCCTCGTCGTCGGTCGCGAACGACACGACCGAGGCCACCGGGCCGAAGACCTCGTCGCAGTATGCGGCGGCATCCCGCGGCGTGTTCGCGAGCACAGTCGGCCGATAGAACAGCTGGTCGTATGTTCCGCCCGCGCGCAGCTCGGCGCCCTGGGCGACGGCATCCTGCACCAGGGTGTGCACGCGGTCGCGCTGCACCTCGTCGATGAGCGGTCCGAGGTGCGCCGGGCCGGCCGCCGGATCTCCGACGTGCATCGAGTCGGCCTTCGCCGCGAGCTTGTCGACGTACTCGTCGAACAGCGACTCGTGCACGATGTGGCGCCCCACGGTCATGCAGATCTGCCCCTGGTGCAGGAACGACCCCCACGTCGCGAGGTTCACAGCCTTGTCGACATCGGCGTCCGCACGGATGATGTACGCCGAGTTGCCGCCGAGCTCGAGGTGGGCGCGCTTCAGGTGGCGTCCGGCCAGCTCTCCGACCGCCCGCCCCGCGCGGGTCGAACCGGTGAACGCGATCACGCGGACCCGGGGTTCGGCGACCATCGCCTCGCCGACCTCTGCTCCACCGGGGACGAGCTGCAGCAGTCCCGCCGGAAGCCCTGCCTCCTCGAAGATGCGCACCATCGACACGCCGCCGGTGATGACCGTCCGCGGGTCGGGCTTGAGCAGCACGGCGTTGCCGAGCGCGAGCGCCGGAGCCACGGCCCGGATGCCGAGGATGAGCGGCACGTTGAAGGGCGAGATGACTCCGACCACTCCGACGGGCACCTGCTCGGCCAGCGACAGACGCGGCTCCTCGCTCGAGAGGATCGAGCCGAGCGGCGCCGACGGCAGCGCGGAGGCCTCGTAGCACTCGGCCGCGGTGACATGCAGGGCGAAGCCGGCCAGCGGCGGGATGGCCCCGACCTCGCGGATGTTCCAGCCGCCGATCTCGTCGGCGTACTGCTCCCAGAGCTGGCCGGCCTTGCGCAGAACGGCCGCGCGGGCCGGATGGGGCAGCGCGGCCCATTCCTTCTGCGCGCGAGCGGCGCCTTCCGCCGCGCGGGCCACGTCTGCGGCATCCGCCATGCCTACCATTGCGAGGGTCTCGCCGGTCGCAGGTTCTATCGACGGAATCTCGCCGCCGCCACCGACGACCCATTCGCCGTCGATGAAGATCTTGCCCGCGAACACCGCGGGGTCGATGAGGGACTGCTCGGTCTCGGTCTGGGTCACGCTGCTCATGGTCTTCTCTCTCATCGTCGAATCAGAAGGGTGGGTGGTTCTCAGGCCGGGATGCCGCGCGACAGGCGCTGCGCCCTGCGGCCGGCGATGCTCTGCGACCAGCCGCGCCGGATGACGCGCATCGCGTCGGCGGCGAGCTCCGCTCCATCGTCGTACGGAGCACGCCAGATCGCCAGCATGTCGGCGGCCGGAGTCGACAGCACCGAGCGCGAGAAGGCCTCGACACCCCACCGACCCTCGTACCCGTCGTCGAGGGCCGAGCGCACGACCTCGGGCAGGTCGACTGCTCCCGTGCTCAAGAGCCCCCGGCCGGACTGGCCGAGTTCGAGGTAGCCCAGCACCGGCATCGCCACGCGGATCGCCTCGGAGATGTCCGCCTCCTCGACGGCCATGTGGAACGTGTCCAGATGAACCCGCAAGTGCTCCGATCCGCTCAGTCTCGACGTAGGCGACAGCCTGCGCGGCCGTGTTGACGAGCGAGGTCTCGTAGCGGTTGAGCACCTCGAAGGTCATCGTGATCCCGCGCTCGTGCGCGTAGTCGGCGACGGCTCCCACTTCGCGGGCGGAGCGCTCGACCGCCGCTCGCGTCGTCGGCCCGAGAGGAGGCCCGAACGGCCCATAGGGCACGCCGTTCATCTGGTCGCCGCCGAGTGCGACGGTCAGGTCGACGATGCTCCGCAGCATCGCTGCGCCGGCCGCGCGCTCTTCGGGGTCTTCCGACCGACACGTCCGCTCCCGGCGCCTGACCGCCCGCGATCGTGATCGGGCGCGATGGCGTGCTCGGCGAGCACGCGGGCGAGCGCGTCGGCGTCGGTGGTTGCAGGATCCAGCGGCGGAAGGACGATCCGCGAGTAGCCCAGCTCGGCGAGTGATCGCAGCGCCGCCGGCAGGTCGCGGGGATCGGCATCCGGCAGGAGCGCGTTGATGTGGCACGCGACGTCGAGGTGCGTCCGTGCGGTCGAGTCGGGGGCCATGGGGTGCTCCTCAGAACGTGGGCAGGTCGAGTCGCTTCTTGAACACCGAGTAGCCGTCGTCGACGTGAACGACGGTGCCGTTGATCACGCGGGACTCGTCGGAGGCGAGGAAGGCGACGACATCCGCGATCTCTTCGGGAGCGGTCATGACGCCCCGCAGCTGCTCGGAGGCGAACGTCGCCTTGAGCTCGTCGCTGAACTGATTGATGATCGCCGTACCCACCCGACCGGGCGTGATCGCCACCGCGCGCACGCCGTATTCGGCCAGCTCGTAGGCCGCCGACCGCGTGAAGGAGATCACGGCCGCTTTGGCCGCGCTGTAGGTGAAGGCCAGCTCAGCGGCCTGCTCTCCGTAGATCGAAGATGTGCTGATGATCACGCCGCCGGTGCCCTGATCCCGGAACTGCCGGCCTGCGGCGAGGATGCCGTAGTAGACGCCGTCCTGATCGATGCGCATCATCGGCACGTAATCGACCTCGGGGTCGTGGTCCAGCAGCGCCTTGCCGCCGGCGATGCCCGCGTTGTTGAAGATGACGTCGAGCTTGCCGAACACCTCGACAGCCCGCGCGACGGCCGCGGCAACGTCTTCGTAGACCGATACGTCGGTCTTGATCGCCGTGGCGGCACCCGGGAAGCCGAGCGCCTCCACTTCGGCGACGACACCCTCGGCCTGCGCCAGGTTCATGTCGGCGATCACGACCTTCGCGCCCTTCGCGGACGAACTTCAGGACGGTCGCGCGGCCGATGCCGCTCGCGCCGCCGGTGATGACGGCGACCTTGTTCTTCAAACGCATGTGCAGACTCTCTGAGAAGGGTGCGGGGTCGATGGGTGCTGCGGGGACCGGCGGACCGGTCCCCGCAGCGGTGGACAGCTCTACTGGAGCTTGTCCGAGGGGGTGATCGTCGCCGCGTTGGCGATCGTGACCAGCGTCGTGCCGACGGCCTCGAAGTTCGTCTCGGGCATCGCGCCGTCCGCCTCGTAGGCGAGGACGTGCTCCATGAGCGAGTCGAGGATCGACGGCCACGGCTGCTCGACCGTCGCGAGGAAGGCGCCTTCGGCCTGGATGCCGGCGATCGCTTCGCTGGTCGCGTCGACACCGGTCACCAGCGCGGATGCGCCGGCCTCGGTGACGGCCTGCGCGGCGCCGAGCGCGGCGTCGTCCCAGCCGACCCACACGGCGTCGAGTCCGCCGGGGTTCGCCGTCAGATAGTCGGCGACCAGGGCGAGCGCCTCGGTGCGGCCGGTCGCGGGTGAGACGACCTGCTGGATCTCGCCGCCGGCAAGGGTCGCGCCCGCCGCCTCGAGATCGGTCGCGGCAAGGCCCGAGCGCATCCGGATGCCGGCGTGCGGGTCGTGGCCGATGACCATGATGTTCTTGCCCTCGAGCCCGTCGAGCGACTCGTCGAGCGCACCGAGGGTGCTGTCGACGATGCCCTGCTGGTCGGTCGTGATGTTGATCGCGAACGCGTCGGTGGGCTCGGTGCCGCTGTCCATCGCGAAGATCGGGATGCCGGCATCCTTCGCCGCCGAGACGATCGAGCCGATGGAGGCGACGTCGGTGTAGCCGTCGAGGATCACGTCGGCGCCCTGGCCGATCGCACTCTCGACCGCGGGGTTCATCTTCTGGAAGTCGAAGTCGCCCTGGATCATCGTGAGATCCCAGCCGTTCTCCTCTGCCTGCGCCTCGACGGCCTGGACCCACCACGCGCCGATGGGCGTCTGGTTGCCGGACGTGAAGGCGATGACCTTGAACGGCTCATCCGAGCCTTCGGTCGCGTCGCCGCCTCCGCCTCCGCTCGAGGTCGAGCATCCGGCCAGTGTGAGTGCTGTTGCGACGGCCACCGCGGTGAGGGCCATGAATTTCGTACGCACGTGTCTACTCCTTTGTTGTCATTGCGTGATGTGCTGTGCTGCTCGGGCGGATTCGGGCCGCCCGCCCTTGGTGCGACGCGCGCCGCTACCGCTCCCTCGTCTTGAGGGAAGAGAGGGTCACTGCGGCGATGATGATGAGCCCCGTCACGACCTGTTGGACGTAGGCGTTCACCCCGAGGATGTTCAGTCCGTTGCTCATCACCCCGATGATCGCGACGCCCACCATGGTGCCGACCAGGTTCGCGGCGCCGGAGCGCACGATCGTCATGCCGAGGAAGACGGCGGCGACGGAGAACAGCAGGTTGTCCTCGCCCTGGACGGCGCTCGCGCTGCCCAGTCGCGCCGCCAGAAGGATGCCGCCCATCGCGGAGACCAGCCCCGCGACCGTGAAGGCGAGCAGGCGGGCCCGGCGCACGTTGACGCCGGAGAGGCGCGACACCTCGACGTTGCCGCCGGTCGCGTACCACCGCCGGCCGAGCGTGGTGAAGCGGAGGACGAACCACAGGATCGCCGAGATGCCGATCGCGATGAACACCGGGAGCGGGATCTCGAGGAACTTGCCCTGACCGAGGTTGTTGAATTCGGGGGGCAGGTTGAACAGGGTCGTGCCCTTCGTCACGATGAAGGCGAGACCGGTGACCGACGTCAAGGTCGCCAACGTCGCCACGAAGGCCGACAGGTTCACGTAGGCGATCAGCAGCCCGTTCGCCAGTCCGATCAGCAGTCCGACGATCAGCGCGATCAGGATCGCCAGTGCGATCGGCACGCCTTCGAGCATGAGCGAGGCCGCCACCGCACCGGCGAGGGCGGAGGTCGCCGCGACCGACAGGTCGAAGTCGCCCACGACCATGACGATCGTCTGAGCGCCCGCGATGATCGCCAGGATCGCGACCTGATAGAGGATGTTCTTCACGTTCGTGAAGCTCAGGAACACGTCCGGCCGCATCGCGAAGAAGAAGACGATCAGCACGACCAGCGCGAGCACCGTGCCGGAGGACAGGAGCTTCTGACCGACCGACCTGCGGGGCACGGCCCGGACGTCGGTGACGTCCTCCACCCCCAAGTTACGAGAGGTTGTCATCTGCCTGCGCCTTTCCATCGAGAGGGGACTTTCCGTAGCAGTACGTGAGCAGGAGCTCTTCATCCGCCTCGGCCGCGGCGACCTCGCCCGAGATCCGGCCTTCGTGCATGATGAGGATCCGGTCGCTCATGCCGATCAGCTCCGGCAGTTCGGAACTGACGGTGATCACCGCGGTGCCGGCCTCGGCCAGACGGCGGATGAGCCGGTAGATCTCGGCCTTCGTGCCGACGTCGATGCCGCGGGTGGGCTCGTCCATGAGGAGCACCTGCGGAGTGCGGGCGAGCATCTTGGCCAGCACGACCTTCTGCTGATTGCCGCCCGACAGCTCGCTCACATGCTGGCGCGGTCCGCGGGCCTTGATCTGCAGGTCCCGCATCCCGCGATTCGTGATGTCGACGATCCGCGCGCCCGAGACGACGCCCATCGTGCTCACCGACGAGATGTTCGCCACGGCGATGTTGTCCTGGATCGATGCGCCGAGGATGACGCCCTGTGCGCGACGCTCCTCGGGAACGAGGGCGATGCCGGCGGCCAGCGCACGCGGCACGCCCGGCGACTTGGGCAGGGTCTTGCCGTCCACGGTGATCTGTCCGGCGACATGCTTCTGGGCGCCCGAGAGGATCCGCAGCAGCTCGCTGCGCCCCGAGCCGGCGAGCCCGCCGATGCCCAGCACCTCTCCGCGGTGCACCTCGAACGAGACGTCCTTCACGCGACGGCCGTCGAGATCCTTCACCGTCAGTGCCACCGTGGTGGTCGCCGTCCCCCGCTCGGGGTAGAGCTCGCCCGCGGCGCGGCCGACCATCGTCGAGATGACCTCGTCGATGTGGGAGTCGGCGACGTCCTTTGTGACGATCGTCTGGCCGTTTCGCATGATCGTCAGGCGATCGCAGAGCTCGAAGACCTCCTCGAGCCGGTGCGAGACGTACACGATCGCGACGCCGCGGTCGCGCAGGGAGCGCAGGACGGCGAACAGGTCGGTGATCTCGGTGTCGGTGAGCGAGGCGGTCGGCTCGTCGAGGATGAGCACGTTGGCGTCCATGGCGAGCGCACGGGCGAATGCGACCATGGTCTGCTGCACCGGCGACAGGTCTCCGGCCAGCATCCCGAGGGGGATCTTCTGGTTGATGCCGTCCAGCAGCGCGCGAGCGCGGCGGCGGAGAGCATTCCACTGGACGATGCCCGCGCGGCTTGGCGTCTGCTCGCCGAGGAGGATGTTCTCGGCGACACTGATCGACGGGATGACCGACAGCTCCTGGTAGAGCGCGACGATCCCGGCACGGTTGGCGACGCGCACATTGGCGAACTCGACCTCTTCGCCGTTGCGCAGCACCGCACCGGAATCGGCGGCGTACAGGCCGGTCAGGACCTTGATGAGCGTGGACTTGCCGGCGCCGTTCTCGCCGAGCAGCGCGTGGATCTCTCCCGGCCGCACCGAGAGGCGCGCGTTCTCGAGCGCATGCACGCCGTCGAACCGCTTGGTGATGTCGCGCGCCTCGAGTGCGGGCACCGGTTCGGTGAGGGCGGTTTCGGGTGAGTCATCGAGGATCGTCATTCGGTTCCTCCCTCATCGGCGATGTCGTTGCAGCGGAGCACGACCTTCGGGTAGCGGCCGCTGATGTGCACCGCGAACGCTTCGGCGGCATCGTCGAGATCGAAGACCGCCTGGGTGAGGTCGTCGACATCCAGGTACGGCAGGATCTGCAGCGCACGCGGGAACGCGTACGGCGAGACGAACACTCCGGTCAGTGTGAGCTCTTTCAGGTAGAGGTAGTCCGACAGGTTGAGGGGCATCTCGAAGTCGTGCGGGTACATCGCCCCGTAGATGACGGTCGCGCCCTTGGCCGCGATGTCGAGCAGTCCGCGCACCGCACGCGACGACCCGGACGCGTCGATCACGACATCGAAGCCGCGACTTCCGGTGATCTCGTCGGCCCGCGCGTACTGGTCTTCCGCGATCGGGTCGATGACGGCATCCGCTCCGTGGCGAAGCGCCATCTCGCGACGCTCGGCGATCGGCTCGATCAGGGTGAGGGAGGTCGCGCCGTTCATCTTCATGACCTGCAGCGCGAGCTGGCCGATCGGGCCGCCGCCGCAGACGACGACGCGGTCGCCGACCCGGATGTGCGTCTTGTCGGCGATGCGCACCGCGACCGAGGTGGGCTCGAGCAGGCACCCCTTCAGCAGCGACACGTCATCGGGCAGCTTGTAGACCTGCGACTCGTGCCACGTGACGGTCTCGGCCATGCCCGGCCGGTTGTAGTCCTGGATGTGCTCGCAGAACTGCTGTCGCCCCGCGCGGCACGGCGTGCACGTGCCGCAGAACCGCAGGAAGTTCCCGGCCACCCGGTCGCCGACCTGCAGACCGTTGCGGTGCGCCGCCGAACCGAGCGCCTCGACGACGCCCGAGAGTTCGTGGCCGAGCCCGATCGGCACATCCGTGCCGAAGAACCCCTCCGCGAGGTGCGGGTCGGATCCGCAGATCGCCGAGTACGCGACGCGGATGCGCACGTCCTCGGGGCCGAGGTCGGGCTGCGGCATGTCGACGAGCCCGATGACGCCGCGGGTCGACTCGTCGGGGTCGCGAAGACTTCCGATCCTGGTGACGGCGACTGTTCTCATTCGTCTCTCCGTTGAGCGAGCGGTGGGTGGGTTTGCGCGGGGGGTCAGTCGCCGGCGGCGATGACCCTGCGGGTTGCGGCGATCGTGGCGGCCAGTCCGTAGCCGTGCTTGTCGCGCAGCTGTTCGTCCTCTCCGAACCCGGCGTAGACCTGCGGGATGCCGAGACGCTCGAACGCGGTCAGGTGGATGCCGCGATCGGCCATCACGTCGGCGACTCGGGACGCGAGACCGCCGTAGGCGAGGTGGTCCTCGAGCACGACGAACCTGCCGCCGGTCTCGACCGCACACTGCGCGATGAGGTCCTCGTCGATCGGCTTGAGGGTGAACATGTCCACGACGCGGACCGAGAAGCCCTCGCGCTCGAGTTCGATGGCGGCATCCAGCGCCTGGGCGACGACGGTGCCGTGCGTGAAGATCGTGGCGTCCGTGCCCGGGCGGGCGATGATGCCCTTGCCGATGCGGATATCGTGCTCCCCGGGCTCGTACAGCACCTTGTCCTTCTTGCCGACGGCGAGGCGGATGTAGATGGGCCCCTCCATCGCCATCGACTGACGCAGGATCTCGCCCACCATCAGCGGGTCGCCGATCGAGGTGACCGTCATGTTGGTCAGGGCACACATGAGCGCGAGGTCTTCGACGGCGTAGTGGGTGGAGCCGCCGTTGCCGACCAGGCCGCCGTGCGTGCCGATGATCTTGACGGGAAGGTTCGGGTAGCAGACGTCCGAGCGCACCTGCTCGAGTGCCCGCATCGACAGGAACGGCAGCATGCCCGACACGACGGGGATGTTGCCGTCGTATGCGAGCCCGGCAGCGATGCCGACGCTGACCTGCTCGGCGAGCCCCACATCGAGGAACCGCTCGGGGAACTTGTCGCGGAACTCCACCAGGGTCGCGCCGATGTCGGGCGTGATCACCCAGAGGTTCGGGTGCTCGTCGCCGAGCTCGGCGAGGGTGGTTCCGATGACGGAACGGGCACCGAGGAACTCACCGAATGTGAAGGTGACGGGCATCAGACGCTCTCCTTCGTGCGGGATGCTTCGAGCGCGGCCATCGCGCGCTCCAGGTCGGCGGCGCCCAGCGAACCGGCATGCCAGGCGAGATTGTGCTCCATGAAGTCGACGCCCTTGCCTTTGACGGTTTCGCAGATCACGACGGTCGGCCGGTCGCTGCTGGTGTCGGGGAGGGCATCGATCGCGGCGACCAGCTGACCCATGTCGTGGCCGTCGATGTGCACGACGTTCCAGCCGAAGGCCGCCCACTTGTCGGGGTAGGGCTCGAAGACGACCCGCTCCTCGGCGAAGCTCGTCATGAGCTGGCGGTTGCGGTCGACGAAGGCGACCAGGTTGCCGAGCTCGTTGCTGCGGGCGGCCATCGCGGCCTCCCAGACCGACCCCTCACCGGTCTCGCCGTCGCCGAGCAGACACACCACGCGGTGCGATTCGCCCCGGCCGCGGGCGCTCAGCGCCATGCCCACCGCGATCGGAAGACCGTGACCGAGCGAGCCGGTCGAGCACTCGACGCCGGGCAGCTGCACCTTGCAGGGGTGCATCCCGTACGCCGAGTCGAGCTGCCCGTAGGTGTCGACGATGCCCTCGTAGGAGAAGAACCCGCGCATCGACATCGCGATGTACATGCAGACGGCAGCGTGACCCTTGCTCAGCACGAACCGATCGCGTGCAGGGTTGCGGATGTCGGTCGGATCGACGTGCAGGCCGTGGTGGAACAGCGCCGTGAAGATGTCGGCCGCCGACAGATCGCCGCCGATGTGGACGGCACCTTCGTACGTTCCGCACAAGTGCAGCAGCTTCGAACGCAGCTCGAAAGCCAGGTCTTCCAGCTCGGCCACGGTGTGCGGGCTCTCGCCCGCCTGAAGGGTCTTTTCGGTCATCTCATGCCTCCTCATCGATGGGCACGGACGTCGTCGAAGGCACTGCTGTGCGCGTCTTCGTCGACTCTCGCTCTGTGTCGGATTCCGGCTCTGGAGCCCGACGTGGCGACAGTAACACGATGTGGTTTACAAGTAAACAGGAATGTACGTAAACTTGTTTATGGGCACACATCGTCGTGTCCACAACTGAACTCAAGACACAGAGAGGTGCTTGATCGTCATGACTGGAACGCTGGAGACAGTTCGAACAGGGTTGTACATCGGGGGCGCGGAGCGTCACCCGGCTGAGACGCTCGCGATCGCCGACCCCGGCAAGCCGGGCGTCATCGTGGGGCACGCGGCATCCGCGTCGAAAGACGACGTGGCAGATGCAGTGGCCGCGGCCAAGGCGGCTTTCCCGGCGTGGTCGGCGCTCAGCGCCACCGAGCGCGCCGCCGCCATGGCCGAAGCGATCGCAGGTATCGCCGACGAGCGGGACGCCGACGCCGCGGTGCTTTCGCAGGAGAACGGCAAGATCCGCTTCGAAAGCTGGATCGACGCCCTCGTGTTCGAGATCCGCTGGAACCTGGCGCTGATGATCGCCGACGAGGTCGACACCGGCAAGACCCTCCCCGTCGTGCCCGGCATCCCGGTCGAAACGGTCGTGTCGTACCAGCCGCTCGGCGTCGTGACCGTGATCGTGCCGTTCAACTGGCCGATCGCGATCCTCGGCGCCGCACTCCCGCACGCTCTGCTCGCCGGCAACACCGCGATCGTCAAGCCGCCGCCCTCGGCGCCCCTCGCGACCACCCGCGTCGTGCAGCGCATCGCCGAGAAGAAGCTCCCCCGCGCGTGCCCCAAACGCCACCGGCAAGGACGAGAACATGGCCGGCCTCATCCAGAACACCGACGTCGCCAAGGTCTGCTTCACCGGCTCCGTGAACGGCGGCAAGCGGATGATGGAGATGGCCTCGAAGACGCTCACGCGCGTGACGCTCGAGCTGGGCGGCAACGACGCGGCGGTCTTCCTCGAAGACGCGATCATCGACGACGTCCACCTCGACCGCCTGTACGCGGCGATCTATGACACCACGGGTCAGATCTGCATGAACGCCAAGCGCGTCTACGTGCACCGCTCGCGGTTGGACGAGGTCGTCGCAGGTCTGTCCGCGCGACTCGAGAAGGCGGTCATCGGCTACGGGCTCGACGAGGGGACGACGATGGGCCCGCTGCACTCCCCCGTGCAGAAGGCGTTCGTCGAGGAGATCATCCAAGAGGCGAAGGATGCCGGAGCCGACGTCCGGGAGTTCGGGGAGCTGCCCGGCGGGGAGCTGGCCGGTGGGAACTTCCTGCGCCCGGCGATCGTGGTGAACCCCGACTCCTCGCTGCGCGTGGTCACCCAGGAGCAGTTCGGGCCGGTGATCCCCGTCATCGCATTCGACACCGAAGAGGAAGCCGTCGCGCTCGCGAACGACACGTGGGGCGGCCTGTGCGGTTCCGTGTGGACCGCTGACCCCGACGCCGCGAACCGCGTCGGTTCCCAGCTGGTGTGCGGATACGTGTGGGTCAACGACCACGGCGCCACCCGCCTCGACCTCCGCGCGCCGTTCGGCGGCATGAAGCAGTCGGGCATCGGCCGCGAGCAGGGCATCGAGGGCATCCGCGCCTTCCAGGACACCCGTTCGATCGCAACCATCGACGCTGCGGCACTCGCCGCGCAGGCGCACTGATGACCGGCCGCGGTCGGCATCCTCGGAGACGTGCGCCGAGGATGCCGGCCGCGGCATCCCCTTTGGGCTGCTCGCCCTTGCCCGCGCCGTACGGCCTCCTCGCTAGACTCGCCACACGGATCCCGACGTGATCCGGCGCTGGAATGGAGTGCGTTTGACCGGGGATCTCGACTCCAAGGGTGTTCCACTCCTCGTCGGCGCGCCCGAGATCATCACGGCACCCCTGCCCGATGTGATCGACAGCGAGAACTTCACTCCTCGTCTGCTCGCGCTGCTCTCCAACGCGCTGGTGTGGCGCGAATCGCGCCTCCTGCGCCAGGCGTTCAACCTCGGCACGAACGACTGGCGCGTGATCTCGGCGCTGTCCATCCGCCCGGGCTCGACGTCCACCGACATCTCCGAGTTCGTCGCCATGAACAAGGCGGTCGTGTCCAAGAGCGTCAACACGCTCATCGCGCGCGAGCTCATTGTGCCCGCCGACGGGAAGCGCGGTTCGCGGCACCTCTACCTCACGCGTGCGGGTGCCGACATGCACGACCGCATGAAACCGATCTCGCTGGAGGGTCAGGAGATCGTGCTGGCCGATCTGAGCGCCGACGAAGTGACGCAGCTCAACCAGCTGCTCACGCGGCTGCTTCAGAAGACACCCGAACTCTCGCGCGTGTTCGACGACGCCGCGCCCGCCTGATGCTGACCGCGACCCGACGATTCGGCGCGCCGATGCAGCGCGAACTTC
>CAWBVS010000003.1:0-58168 GCA_963792285.1 uncultured Actinomycetota bacterium
TGCCGGCCCTCGCGCCGAACGATCGGCGGGTCAGCGGCTATCCCCTGAGATGGTGCTCGCCGCGGCGGCGCGCGGGTGGCGCATCGCGGGTCGACGTCGCGTCCGCCGCGCGGGTCGGTCGGTCGAAGGTCACCGGCACGGTGCGGGGCACGGCGACGGCGATCTCGGACATGTCGCGGGTCCTCCGGGAGCGCGCCCCGTGACCACGGTCGTCGTCATGGCCAAGGAGTGCCGGCCGGGGGCGGTGAAGACGCGGCTGGGCGCGCCGTTCACCCCGAGCGAGGCGGCACGGATCGCCGAAGCGAGCCTGCGCGACACGCTCGAACTCTCGATCGCGCACCCGCCCCCCGTCGCGTGCTCTGCTCGACGGCGCCGTCGGGTTCGACACCCGAGATTGGGAGGTCGTTCCCCAGCGCACCGGGGCGCTCGACGAACGCATCGCGGGGGCGCTCGACGGATGCAGGGGGCCGACCGTCGTCGTGGGGATGGACACGCCGCAGCTCACCGCCGCTCATCTGCGCGCACCGCTGGAGCAGTGGCCGGCCGACGTCGATGCCTGGTTCGGACCGGCGACGGACGGCGGCTTCTGGATGCTGGGGCTCCGCGATCCCGACGGCGACCTCGTGCGCGGCATCCGCATGTCGCAGTCCGACACCGGCGCCCGTCAGCGCGAACGACTCGTCGAGGCGGGACTCATGACAGCCGACCTCGACACGCTCACCGACATCGACACCGCCCGCAGCCTCGACGAGGTGCGGCGGCAGCTGCCCGACGGACACCTGACACGACTGCTCGCGACGCTGGGGAAGGCTCGCCGCCGGTGACACGGATACCGGACAGTGACAAGCCCCGCGGGCGCCTCCCGCGGATCGGGCTGAGAGGCGGCAGCGTGCAGAACACCGGAGAAGTGCGGGTCGGGATCATCGGCGGTTCGGGCGTCTACGAACTGCTCGACGACCCGCGGACGATCACGATCCCCACGCCCTACGGTGCGACATCCGGTCCGATCGCGATCGGGCGGATGGGCGGCGCGGACGTCGCCTTCCTCGCGCGTCACGGCGAAGGCCATCGCCTCGCACCCCATCGCGTGCCCTACCGCGCGAACGTGTGGGCGCTCGCGTCGCTCGGGGTGCGCGCGATCGTCGCGTCGTCGGCGGTCGGCGGTCTTTCGCCGAGCACGCCGACCGGCTCGTTCGTCGTTCCCGACCAGCTGCTCGACCGCACGCGCGATCGCGACGACACGTTCTTCGACGGGTCGTACGTGAAGCCGGGCGTGCAGCACCTCGGGTTCGCCGACCCGTACTGCCCGGTGCTGCGCGAGGCGATGATCGCGGCCCTGACCGACGCCGACGAGCAGTTCTCGCCGGTCGGGACGACCGTCGTGATCCCCGGGCCGCGCTTCTCCACCCGCGCCGAGTCGGACGCGTGGCGGGCGGCCGGTGCGCACATCGTCAACATGACGCAGTACCCCGAGGCGGCGCTCGCCGCCGAGCTCAACGTCGGCTACGTGAGCCTCTCCTTCGTGACGGATGCCGACACCGGCCACTCGGTCGACGACGAACCGGTGACCGCCGAGGCGGTCTTCCGTCGCCTGACCGAGGCGAAGCCGCGGATCGCGGCAGCGATCGAAGCCACGATCGAGCGGATTCCGCAGGACTACGCGCCGCGCGAGTCTGATCGACCAGGCGGCGGTCGGCATGGTGCTCGCTCGCAGCGCAGCGGACTGATGCGATGAGCGGCACGCTGCTGGTCACCGGGGAGCGGGATTCATCGGATCCCACGTGGTGAGCGCGGCGCTCGAGCGCGGGTGGCGGGTGCGGGTGCTCGACAGCCTGCGCGCCGACGTCCACCCGGCCGCTCCGGCGGTCGTCCAGCCGCGACGACGTGGAGTTCATCCACGCCGACCTCGCGGATCCGCTCGCGCTGGCGGCGGCCGTCAGCGGAGTCGAGGTCGTCTGCCACCAGGCCGCGAAGGTCGGACTCGGCGTCGACTTCGCCGACGCGCCCGACTACGTGCGCAGCAACGACCTCGCGACCGCCGTGCTGCTGGCCGCGATGACGGGTGCGGGCGTGCGGCGCCTGGTGCTCGCCTCGTCGATGGTCGTCTACGGCGAGGGGCGCTACCGCGACGCGCTCGGTGCCGTCGCGGCCCCGCCTCGGGCCGAGGCCGACCTCGAGGCGGGCCGGTTCGAACCGGTGTCACCGCGCACCGGCGAGCCGCTCGAGCCCCTGGCGATCAGCGAAGAAGACCCGGTCGACCCGCGCAACGTCTACGCCGCCAGCAAGCTGATGCAGGAGCACCTGTGCGCGGTGTGGGCGCGGGAGACCGGCGGCTCGGTCGCGGCGCTTCGGTACCACAACGTGTACGGACCGGGGATGCCGCAGGCGACGCCCTACGCCGGCGTCGCGGCGATCTTCCGCTCGTCGCTCGAGGCCGGGGCGGCGCCGCAGGTGTTCGAAGACGGCGGCCAGCGCCGCGACTTCGTGCACGTCGCCGACGTCGCCGCCGCCAACCTCGCGGCGCTGCAGTGGACGGCGACGGCCGCGCCGCGGCACGTTTCGGCCGTTCAACGTCGGCAGCGGCGAGGTGCACACCGTCGGCGAGATGGCGCGCGCGCTCGCGGCGGCCTTCGGCGGACCCGCGCCGCAGGTGACCGGCCGGTTCCGCCTCGGCGACGTGCGGCACATCACCGCGTCCTCTCGGCGCATCGAGGACGAGCTCGGCTGGCGGGCGACGGTGAGCTTCGACGACGGGATGCGGCAGTTCGCCGCCGCCCCGCTGCGACCACCCGCCGCGCGGCCGCGATGAGCGCGCCGCGGAGAACGCGACCGCTCGATCGCGAGCGGGCCGTCGGGCGTGCCGCCGCGATCGGACTGACGGTGTGCGTCGTCCTCATCGTCGCGGCGCTCGTGATTCCGCGGCTCACCGCGTGGGACGTGCAGGTGCGCTGGTTTCCGCCGCTGCACGCCGAGTGGATGCCGCGCCTCGGCCCGGGCACCCCCGCGGTGCTCGCCCTGGCCGTGCTCGCGGTCGTCTTCGCGCCGCGGATGCAGAACCTGCCCTGGCGGCGCCTCCTGCTCGTGGTCTACGCCCTGGGGCTCGCCTGGATGCTGAGTCTCGCCACCGTCGACGGGCTCGACGGCATCGGCGTGATCCTCGACACGCAGTACGAGTACCTGCGCACCGCGCGAGCCGTGACCGACTTCGGCGAGACCCTGCGCATCTACGTCGACCGCATCCCGCTCGACAGCGAAGACAACTGGCCCGTGCACATCGCCGGCCACCCGCCCGGCGCGCTGCTGTTCTTCGTGGTGCTCGTGCGGCTCGGACTCGGAAGCGGACTCGCCGCGGGCCTCGTCGTGACCGTCGATCGCCGCCTCCACCGCCGTCGCCGTGCTGCAGACCGTCCGCCGCCTGGGCGCGGAGAACCTCGCCCGGCGCGCCGCGCTGTTCCTCACGATCGGACCCGCCGCGATCTGGATGTCGGTCTCGGGCGATGCCGTCTTCGCCGCGTTCGCCGCGTGGGGGATGCTGGCCCTGGCGATCGCCGCGACGTCGGAGGGTCTCGTCCGCCAGGCGGCTGGGGCATCCTCGCGGGGGCGCTGCTCGGCTACTGCGTGATGCTCTCCTACGGGCTGCCGCTGCTCGGCGTCCTCGCCGTCACGATCCTCGTCCTCGCCCGGTCCTGGCGGCCGCTGCCGTGGGCGGTCGGGGCTGCGCTCGTCGTCGTCGGGCTGTTCGCGCTCGGTGGCTTCGCCTGGTGGGAGGCGTTCCCGGTGCTGCAGCAGCGCTACTGGGACGGCGTCGCCAGCCGCCGGCCCGCGGCCTACTGGATGTGGGCGAACCTCGCCGCTGTCTCGATCAGCGCCGGGCCGTGGGTGGGAGCGGCGGTCGGCGCGGCGATCGCCACCGGCCTCGGGCGCGCGCGGCCGAACCGGCACGTCGCCGCCGATGCGGCCGCCCGAGCGCGTCCGCGCTCGTTGCCTGGCTGGCCATCGCGGGGGCTGCGATGTGCCTGCTCGCGGACCTCTCCCAGATGAGCCGGGCCGAGGTGGAGCGGATCTGGCTTCCCTTCATCCCCTGGATGCTCGTCGGCACCGCTCTCCTTCCGCCGCGCTGGCGACGGATCGGACTGGGAGTGCAGGCGGGGTTCGCCATCGTGACGCAGCATCTCCTCGCCACCGGCTGGTAGCCGCAGAAACACTCGCAATGTCCGAATCCCAGTGTCACAAGACCGTAAGACACCCCCATTGCCGTGGACCCGCGCGCGCCCTTGACTGTATCCGTCACCCTCGGCATCCCGTCGCGTGATCCGATCGCGGAATCTGAGACGCCCCACCCGGGGTGAGTCTTCCTCACTGTCAACGAAAGGCTGACCGAATGGACCTGCACGATCGACTGCAACCCGTCCTCGCCGTCGCACGCGCCCACGCCGTAGAGGTGGATCGCGATGGGCGGTTCCCCGACGAGGCGATCGCGGCCCTCCGCGAGTCCGGGCTCATGGGCTTGACCCTTCCGACGGAGGTCGGGGGACTGGGCGGCGGTCCCCACGAGCTCGTTGAGGCACTCGACGCGGTCGCCGGGGCGTGCGGCTCGACCGCGATGATCACGCTCATGCACTTCGCAGCATGTGCACCGCTTCGGGCTCACCTCCCTCGGGGCATCCCGGCGTTCTCAGCGACATGGCCTCCGGACGCGCGCTCGGCACTCTCGCGTTCTCGGAGGCCGGGTCGAGATCGCACTTCTGGGCCCCGGTGTCGCGCCCGAAGCCGAAGCGGCCGGCTTACGGGTGAGTGCGAAGAAGAGCTGGGTGACCTCGGCCGGGCACGCCGATGTCTACGTCATGTCGACGCAGACTCCCGACGGCGCCGGCGTCGATCTGTATGCCATTCACGCGGGCACGCCGGGAGTCGATGTCGCCGGCACCTTCACCGGTCTGGGCTTCCGCGGCAACGCATCCAGCCCGATGACCTTCGAGCTCTGCTCGACGACCGCTCCCGCCTCGGCGAGAGCGGTGCCGGGACCGACCTCATGCTGTCTGTCGTGCTGCCCTGGTTCAACCTCGGCAACGCCTCGGTATCGCTGGGGCTGAGCCGTGCAGCGGTCGAAGCGGCGATCAAGCACACCACGGGTGCGCGCCTGCAGCACCTGGACCAGACGCTGTCGGCGCTGCCGACCATCCGCGCTCAGCTGGCGAAGATGTCGATCGACCTCGAAGCGACCCGCTCCTATCTCGACCGTGCGGCGGCACGGGTCACGGAGCCGCAGGACGATACGCCGCTGTTCGTGCTCGGCAGCAAGGCGGCGGCCAACGATGCCGCCTTGAGGATCACGGATGCGGCGATGCGCGTCTGCGGCGGTGCGGCGTTCTCGCACCACCTGCAGGTCGAGCGATACTTCCGCGATGCGCGCGCGGGCCACGTGATGGCGCCCACCGCCGACGCACTGTACGAGTTCTACGGTCGAGCGATCACGGGCAGGCCGCTGTTCGACCCCCCTGCCGTGCCGGCGACGACAACCGTTGAGGGCGACCGAGCCGCCGTGGATGCGGCAGCGTGAGCATCGCGAGGTAGAGCAGAACCGGCGCCCGGTTTCCCGCGCCGGTACTACCGGCTGCTCGGCATCCCTGGGCGGTACGCCTCGAGGGTCTCCGCCAGTGCTGTCGCGATCGGGGTCGCTCGGGTTCCCAGCTCGGCGATGTCGCGGGAGTCGACGATAAAGGGCTCCTCGAATTCGTAGGCCATTTCCGCGAGCTCGCGGACGGTGGGATTGAACAGCCCGACCACTCGAAGAGCCCCGGTGGAGACGCGGCCGATGCGCGGGGTCGTTCCCGCGAGCCGGAACAGCTCGAGCGTCATCGCGCGGCTCGTCCATGGCTCGGGGTCGTTCGGCAGATGCCACGCGCGGCCGGTGACGCCGCCGGTCGTGCCGAGAACGGCGAGGCCCTCCCCGATGTCGGGAATGTAGGTGTAGCTGTGCGGCAGATCCGGATCACCGAAGAGCGACGCGCGCTTGCCCTTCACCACCGCCTCGAGTACCCGGTCGCCGAGCGGCGATGCGGCGCCTCCGCCCGGCCCGTAGTAGTCGGACGCCCGTCCCGACACCGCGTCGACGCGACCTGCCGCGTGGGCGCCCCACACCTCCCTCGCCATCCGAAGCCGGACTCGTCCTTTCCGTGTGGTGGCGTTCTCGGCGGAACGTTCGTCGAGCACGCGTCCGTCGGGGTGTCCGTAGGAGTAGACGTTGTCCATGCTGACGAACCGCGCTTGAGCGGCTTCGGCCCCGGCCAGGACACCCCGCTGCAGCGGGGGGAAGTCCTCCGCCCACCGGTGGTACTCCGGGTTCAGGGTCTGGTAGACCGCCTCAGCTCCGCGTGCCGCCGTTGTGGCGAAACCGGCATCGGTCGCGTCGCCGCTCACGACTTCGATCTGATCCCAGTCGTCCGCCGCGGCATCCCGGGGGATGCCCGACTTTCCGCGTCGATTCACGAGCCGCACGTCCCGACCTCGGTGCAGCAACGCGCGCGCGGTGGCGCGCCCGACGGGGCCGGTTCCGAACACCACGTGCAGGCTCATGCGCGGGACGCATTGGCGCCGGCCGTGCGACGAGCATTCCTGGTGAGCGCCCAGAGCGCAGCACCGGTCAGTGCGGTGGCGACGAGAGCGCCGGTGGCACCGAACACCGCGAACTGCTGGTCGACGCCGACGCCGGCCAGCGTCGTGACGGTCCACCCGATGGCCAGGATGAGGGAAGTAGCGGCAGCCCAGAGCACACGCGGCGTGATGCTCGGGGCCAGGCTCCGCGGCAGCGCGATCCCCTGAGCTGCGCCGAGGACGAGCCCGGTCACGGCGCCCATCGCCGCGAGGTCTTGCAGTGACGTCCCGTAGCCGACGGCCGCCGCGCCTGATGCAAGTCCCAGCCCCATGCCGATCGCGGTCGCCATCACCCATCGCCCGATCGGCAGCGCTCGCGAGGGATCCAGGGCGCGACTTCCGAGCGACTGCGCGACGCCGACGACAGCGCCCACGACGGTCCCCCCGATCAGCGCAGAGCCGACATCGTCGACGGCGCCGACGATCCCCATGGCGATGAGTCCGCCGACGGGAAAGGCGACGAAGGTCGTTCCCCAGACGAGGGACCGGAGAGCCGGATGCCGACGCGCGGGTGTGGTGATTGATTTCATATCTCTTCCTATCTCTGTACAGTGTTCGTTATTTATCAATGTACACTGTTCAGAGATAGTGATGCAAGGGGGAAAGAATGCCGGGACCGGCTCGACGGCTCACACATGGCGACATCCTGGACGCGGCGTTCGCCGTGCTGGCGGCTCGCGGCTCGGCGGCGCTGTCGTTGCGCGCGGTCGCGTCAGAGGTCGGGGTGGCCCCGACGGCGCTCTATACGTACTTTCCGAGCAAGAGCGCGTTGATGGGCGGAATGGTGGAGCGGCTCCTCGAACCGATCAAGGAGGAGTCGTCTGGAGAGGGCTCCACACCCCGGGAAAGACTGCACGCCCTGGCCCGCTCCACGCACCGCGCCGTCTCGGATCGCCCGGGCGCCGCGACGCTCCTGATCAGCGGGCCTCTCGACGGCCGCGAAGCCCTTTCTCTCGGAGAGCGCCTCATCGGTGATTTCGTCGCCGCCGGCCTCGACGAGATGGATGCCGCACGCGCGAGTTACGCCTTGCAGGTCTACGTCCTGGGGTCGGCGATCCTCTCATCGGTCGGCGCAGAAGCGGCGGACACCCACAGCAATGCCATCCCGGATGACGTGACTTCCGAGTTCCCGCTGACGCACGCGACCGCGGCGGTCGCGGCGCAATACGACTCTTCCGAACAGTTCGAGTGGGGACTCGCGGGGGTTCTGGACGGGTTGCTCGCTCGCCACGAGTGAGACGCTGCCGGGCCGGTATTGCTTCGCTCCCACGGTTCGGGGCGCGGTGGGGGGACGCACCCCTTGACCGTCGATCGCCGCGGGGCGCCCGAGTACTTCTCACGGAGGCTACGACGGCACCCCTGCCCGCTCACGTCATCTCCATCCACGTCGGTCGTAAATGAGGATGTCAGCGATCGAGTTGCATGGTCCGCCACGCTTCCGTTCAACGGAAGCAAGAAATGCCATCTGATCACGTATTCATGGCGGTGACGGTGGGATTTGAACTCACATCCAGTGACCTTTCCCGGCTGTGCGGGGCTTTCCTCGCCCGTGTTTCCGCGGGTCCCGACCTTTCGTCGATGTGCACACCGGCACCGGATGCGACACGTTCTTTCTCACGCGTTTACCCACGCCGTCGGCGGTCAGATGTCCATCGTTTGCATCGATTCCACGGTCTCCGAATGCGTTGACTGGGTCAACCACTTCCGTTCCACAACGCGATCGCAAGGAATCCCCTCGAGGCCGAGAACCATCTCTACAATCACCCCAATCCCGCCTCGCACAGTGAAGGATCGCCACCAGCCTCCACTAACCCGGGGCGTCGCTCGCGAGTTCAGTGATCTCAGATTGTCATGGCGAGATGGGCGACCTCCAGTTTCCGGCACCCCGGAAGACGTGGGTTCGCATATGCGATACGATACGCTTCGGACCTAATATGTTCTGTGCTTGCGAGAGGACCCAACGCCGTGGCCAGTGAAATCGCGCCCAACGATGCCGTCGTGGTCGCCTACCGGCGGACCGCCTTCGGCAGGGCGCAGAAGGGTTCGTTCGCCGGTGAACGACCGGAGGATCTCGCGCTGACAGCCGTTCGCGCGGTGCTCAGATCAATCCCCGAGGCCGACCCGGCGAGCTTCGACGACTTCTACCTCGGGACCGCCCTGCCCGAGGGTGCTCAAGGCGACAACGTCGCCCGCCGCGTCGCGGTCTACGCGGGATACGACAGCCTGCCGGGCGCGACGATGAACCGCTTCTGCGCTTCTTCCCTGCAAGCGATCGCCGGCGCGGCTCGCGCGATCCGTGCGGAAGACGGCCACGCCTTCCTCGTCGGCGGGATGGAGTCGACCTCCACCACTCCCCCGAACTCCACGAACACCTATCCCGGCTCAGAGGTTTCTGCCCGCCGCGTCGACGCGATCTTCGCGGCCGACGAAGCATGGACCGATCCTCGATCCGAGGGACTCACGCCAGACGTCTACGTCTCGATGGGAAAGACCGCGGAACTGGTCGCCCGTCTCACGGGCACGACCCGGCACGAGCAAGACGAATGGGCGCTGCACTCACAGGCGCGCGCTGCCGCCGCGATCGATGCCGGCTATTTCGACCGTGAGATCGCGCCGCACACACGCCGCGACGGCAGCACCGTGAGCGCCGATGATGGACCGCGCCGTGGCACCACGATGGAAGGGCTCGCCGCACTGAGACCCGGTGTTCCGGCGAGGGCGGCACAGTGACCGCCGGCAATGCGAGCCCTCTCAACGACGGAGCCTCAGCTGCGGTCCTGATGAGCGCCTCGCGGGCTCGGGAACTCGGCCTGACTCCACTCGCGCGGATTCTTGGTTCAGCAGCGACGGCGATCTCGCCCGAGATCATGGGCCTGGGCCCGATCACCGCGACACAGAAGCTGCTTTCCCGCCTCGGGCTCAGCATCGACGACATCGACCTCATCGAGCTGAACGAGGCGTTCGCCGCCCAAGTGGTGCCGGTGGTGCGTCAACTCGGGCTCGATCCGGAGCGGGTCAACGTGAATGGCGGTGCGATCGCGATCGGCCACCCATTCGGTGCGACCGGCATCCGGCTCGTCGGCACGCTGGTCAACGCGCTGCAGCGACCGCGACGGGCGGCTCGGACTCGCGACACTCTGCGTCGGCGGCGGCCAGGGCATGGCACTCGTTCTCGAGCGGCTGGCATGAGGATGGGCACGATCGACCCCTTCGTGCTTTGCACTCATCTCCGACGAGCCCGCGATGGACTGGTTCGGCCTGAACGTCGAGCATGCTCACGAGGGAAACGCCGTGGTCACGGTCAGGGTGAGCCCGGAGCAGGTCAACGCGAGTCGCGCGACGCATGGTGGCGTGGTGTTCGCGGTAGCCGATCAGGCTTTCGCCATGGCAGCGAACAGCATCCTGCACTACGCCGTGACCGCGGATGCCGCCATCCAATACCTGACTCCCACGAATGCCGGCGACGTGCTGACCGCGACCGCACGGACATCCTTCCGCGACGAGCGGCGGGTGGTGATCGACGTCGACGTCATCAGCAACGACCGCACGATCGCACTGTTCCGCGGAACCGCACGCGCGGTCCGGCGGCAATGACGCGTCCGGTCCGGTTCCCCTGGAGGGCGACCGGACCGGACGACCACCATCAGGCCCTCGTGCGGCCCTTCACGAACTCGCTGTCGGGCAGGTCGGTGACCGGCAGACCCGAGGCGACGAGGGCCTGGCGCGCCTGCTTCATCAGCCGGTCGGGGATGCGCGGGGCGGGAGCGCGGAGCGCCCCGCCGTTGAAGCCGGCGAGCCACTCCTGGTACTTCCAGCCGGTGCGATTGATGACGGTCGTGCCCACTGGCCGAACCGGTGAGGATCGCCGTGTTCGCCGCGCGTGCGGGAGCGACCTGCCACCACAGCTTCATGGCTTCCTCCCACTGTCCGGCCCGGGCCAGGTCGAAGGCGCGGGGGTAGTAGTCGCTCATCCAGTTCGAGTTGCTCGTACCGGAGAACTGGAAGTCGAGAACCGACATGAGCGGAATCGTCTCGCCCTCGATGGGGCACGAGATGATGACTTCCTCGCGGAAGTGGTGGTACATCTCCATGATTCCGCGCGATGCCGGGGTAACCCTGCTCGGCCTTGATGGCGACGATGTTGGGGATCTCGTCGAGCACGTGCGCGCACCCACGACACCGGCATCCCCGCATTGTCGATCCGCTCGAAGCCCCACGCGGGCAGGCCGAAGAGCATGACGCCGAGATCCGTCGAGTCAGCAAGCTGCTTGGTGTAGTCGAACACCTCGTCGAGGGAGGTCGGCCAGAAGGCGGTCGGGTACGACAGCAGCACTCTGTCGACGCCCTCCTTCTCGGCGAGCGCCAGCGCGTGGATGTTCTCTTCGAGGGTGTTGAACGCGGCGTGGAAGAAGAGCTGGAAGTCGGGTCCGCCGGCCTCGCGGGCGACAGCGGTCGACCCGCGCATTCTCCTCCGGAGTGATGTTCACCTCCGTGACTAGGAGCGTGCCCGGCGAAGCCGAGCTCCTTGAGCTTGAGGATGTCGTGCCGGATCGCGTTCTCGTTGATGCTCGAGAAGTCCGCTGAGTAGGAGGGAATCGTGACCGCGATGGCACCCTTCCAGTGCTCCTTGGCCCATTCGCGGGCTTGGCTCTTCGTGTAGTCGACCATGGGGATTGTTGCTCCTTACTTGCGGGTGGTGACGATGCCGACGGGTAGCTCGGTGCCGATGCCGCGCAGACGGGCGAGATCGACGAGGGCCTCGGCGACGACGATGTCCTGCAGGCCTGCGCCGGTGGATTTGTAGATCCGGATGCCGCGCTCGAGGTCGACGGTGCGCTCGCCGAGCAGCACGTCGTTCAGCGATGCGGTGAGCGACTCGACGTCAACGCCGGCAGCGCGTGCGGCGATCATGTCTCCGCTGCCGTGCAGGACCTCCTCGACGCCGTCGACGACGACGAGCGATGCCCTGGCGATGAGTTCGGCCGGCAGCTCGCGCTGCGCTGGCGTCGTCGAGCCGATCGAGACCACCGTGGCGTCCTCGCCTACCCAGTCCGCCTGGAGTGTGGGACTCTCGTCCCGCGACCGCGCGGCGCACAGCACGAGGTCTGCACCACGGACGGCGCTCTCCGCCGAGTCGACGGCATCCACCGGCACTCCGAGGCTCTGTGAGAAAGAGCGTGGCAAAGGACTCGCGGTTTGCCCGCGTCGGGCTGAACACGGCGACCGAGGCGAATCGGGTCACGAGCGAGAGCGCGGTCGTGTGGGACTGCGCCTCGAACCCTGAGCCGATGATGCCGACCTTGAGCGGCCGCTTCGGTGCGATCACCTCGGTGCCGACCGCGGTGGTCGCCGCAGTGCGCAGGCCCGTGACACGATTGCCGTCGACGAGCGCGACGAGGTCGGCGGTGTCCTTGTCGAACAGCGAGATCAGGTAGCTGACGCGCAGACCGTCGGCGAAGGACCCGTTGATCGACTTCGCACCGAAGAGGCGGCCGCTCGCAGGAACGGACGGCATGACGCGCATCCACTCGCGGGTGCTGTCGGCGAAGATCCTGCCGGGGTTGCGCCGGTCGTCGACCGGCGCCGAGTACGCCGCGCGAATGGCCGCGATGGCGCGGGGGAGATCGGACAGTTGCGCGACATCCGCATCGGTGAGGAACAGGGGCAGGCGTGCGGGAAGCTCGGCTTCCGTGCTCACGGGTCACTCCTTCGTGATCGTCGTGGTGAACGTGCGGGTTGGACATATTCTGCACGGTACGTTTCGTATCTGTTTTTGACTATACTCCTGAACGGTACCCATTTCGACGAGGAGATGAAGATATGGCGATCGCGACAGTGAATCCGGCGACCGGCAAGACGGAGATGATCATCGAGCCGCACAGCCCCGAGGAAGTCCACCAGCGGATCACCGAGGCGGCGGCCGCCGCGGAACTTCTTCGGCGGACGAGCTTCGCAGAGCGCGCCGAGTGGATGCGGGCTGCCGCTGCGATCCTCGATGACCAGGCCGACGGACTCGGCGAGCTCATCACGGTCGAGATGGGCAAGCCCATCGCGCAATCGGTCGCCGAGGTCCACAAGTGTGCGAAGGCGATGCGCTTCTACGCCGAGAATTCAGAGGATTTCCTCGCAGATGTGTCGCTGGAGGACCCCTCGACGGTTTCTGCATCCCGCGCCTGGACGCGCTACGAGCCGCTGGGAGTCGTGCTCGCGGTCATGCCGTGGAACTACCCGCTGTGGCAGGTCATCCGCTTCGCCGCACCCGCGCTCATGGCGGGCAACGCAGGCCTCCTCAAGCACGCCTCGAACGTGCCGCAGTCCGCACTCTTCCTCGACACGCTTTTCGAGCGCGCAGGCTTTCCCGTCGGGTCGTTCCGCGCGCTTCTGATCGGCGGCGCCGAGGTCGGCGCGGTCATCGCCGATCCGAGGGTCACGGCGGTGACGCTCACGGGCTCAGAGCCCGCCGGGCGTTCGGTGGCGGCGATCGCCGGCGATCACGTCAAGAAGGCCGTCCTCGAGCTAGGCGGCTCAGACCCCTTCGTCGTGCTCTCATCGGCGGATGTCAAGACCGCTGCGGCAACCGCCGTCCGCGCCCGCATCAACAACAACGGCCAGTCCTGCATCGCCGGCAAGCGCTTCATCGTTCACACCGACGTCTACGACGAGTTCGCGGCGGAGTTCACGAACCTGATGTCGGCGCTCCGGGTCGGGCGACCCGCTCGACCCTGCCACCGAGGTCGGGCCGGTCGCCACCGAGTCGGGACGCGATGACCTGATCGAGCTCGTCGAGGACGCCCGAGCCAAGGGCGCGACCATCCTCACCGGCGGCTCGGCGCCCGACCGGCCCGGCTGGTACTACGCACCCGACGGTGATCGCCGATCTGCCCGACGACGCCCGACTCGTGCAGGAGGAGACCTTCGGACCCGTCGCCTCGCTCTATCGGGCGACGGACAACGCGGACGCCCTCCGCATCGCGAACCAGACCACCTTCGGACTCTCGAGCGCAGTATGGACGAACGACCCCGAAGAAGAGGAGTGGTTCGTCGCGAATCTCGACGCCGGCGCCGTCTTCATCAACGGCATGACCGTGTCGTACCCGGAACTCCCCTTCGGCGGCATCAAGCGCTCCGGGTTCGGCCGCGAGCTCGCCGCAGTGGGGCAACGTGAGTTCTGCAATCTCAAGACCGTCTGGAAGGCATAGCCTGACTGCAGTTCGTTCAGAGTGACGGCTTCGCGCGGGAGGGGGCAGACGACAGCCCCATGGCAGCGATCGATTACAACCTGTTGAAGCCCCTGCGCGCACTGCTGGAAGAGCGGAGCGTCACCCGGGCGGCAGCGCGGCTGCACGTCTCGCAGCCGACGATGTCGACTTTTCTCTCCCGTCTGCGCGCCCACTATGAAGATGTGCTCCTCATCCGCCGGGGCAACCAGCACGTCCTGACGCCCCTCGGTGAGCGACTGCTCCTGCGCTCTGCCGCAAGTGATCGCTGAGACCGACCAGATCTTCCGGCTGCAGTCGCGCTTCGACCCGGTGACCAGCACTCGGTCGTTCTCGATCGCCGGGGTGGACTATGCGGTGGCGCGGATCGCGCCCGCGCTGACGCGAATCGTCGAGCGTGAGGCGCCGAACGTGCGCTTCGAATTCCCCGCGGTCGACGCAAGGCTCGTGAACGGCCTGCCCGAGACGATGCGAGCGCTCGACGCGGTGATCCTGCCACACGGCTACATCTTCGATCTCCCCCACATCGACATTCCCGTCGAACGCTGGGTCTGCCTCGTCGACGGCGCATCGGGGATCCCCGAACGGCCGCACGAAGGACGAACTGCTCACGCGGCCCTGGGTCCAGAACCTGGCGGCCCGAGAAGGCATGAACCCGGCACGTACACAGCTGCAGTTCCGCGGCATCGATATCTCGGTCGCAGCGGTGACCCCACACTTCTTCGTCATGCCGTCGCTCGTTCTCGGCACCGATCGGGTCGCGATCGTGCCCGAGGGCATGGCAGCGATGGCGGTCACGATGCACCCGCGTCTGAGAATGGTCATCCCCCCGCTCGATCTCGACCCCGTCCACGATGCCTTCTGGTGGTTGACCGATCGCGAACATGATGCTGAGCACGTCTGGCTCCGGCAAGTGCTCGCGCGGGTCGCCGGTGAGGTCATCTGATTTTCCGATAAAGGTTATGCCACTCTCGCCATTCCTTTATGGCGGTCCACCCTGCATTCTGAAAGGGCACTATCAGAACTGTTATTCGATACGAACCGTACTGAACACGAAGGAGTGTTTGTGAGCATCGACGTCGATGTCGTCGTGATCGGGGGAGGCCCCGTCGGGTCCACCACACTCGCTCTCTGCGGCCGGGCAGGGCTCACCGCGATCGGATTCGAGAAGGACTCCGAGCTGTGGCCCACCGCGCGTGCCGTCCACTTCGACGGCGAGACCATGCGCACGCTGCAGGGCCTGGGCATCGCGTCGCGCTTTCAAGAGGTCGTGATCCCGATGAAGGACGTCGAGATCGTCAACGAGGCCGGCGAGGTCCTCGTGCACGCTCCGACCGGAGGGATCGGCGAGCAGGCCTGGAACGACCACATCAGCTTCCACCAGCCCGACATCGAGCGCCTGATCCGCGAGGTCGTCGCGGACACCCCCGGCATCGAGCTGCGCTGCGGCGTGCGCGTGACGTCGGTCGTGAACGTCGAAGACGGCGTGGAGGTGACCAGTGTCGATGCTCACGGGATCGAGTCCACGACGCGCGCACGCTGGGCGATCGCCGCCGACGGCGGGCGCTCCGAGATCCGGCACGCGCTCGGTATCTCGACAGACAAGTACGGAGCGGACGCTCAGTGGCTCGTCGTGGACGGTCAGCTGGTCGGCGCACCGGGATATGACGCGGATATGGTCCAATTCGGACGCCACACCCGACCCGCGCTGTGGCTGAGGCTCCCCGGCGACCGCGTCCGCATGGAGTTCATGCTCATGCCCGACGACGATCCCGAAGAGATCGTCACTCCGGCCGCGGTCGAGCGCCTCAGCCGCGGCGTGCTGCCCGCCGACAAGTTCACGCCCGACCGCCAGGCGATCTACACCTTCCGCGGACGCATCTCGCAGAGGTGGCGAAGCGGCAACATCTTCCTCGCTGGTGACGCGGCCCACCAGGCGCCCCCGCTGTTCGGCCAGGGCCTCTGTGCCGGAATCCGCGATGCCGCCAACCTCGTATGGAAGCTCGATCTCGTGCGCCGCGGTATCGCCGACGCTTCGCTTCTGGACACCTACGAGAGCGAGCGTAAGCCGCACGCGACGTCCTGGGTGGAGACGGCCGCCAATCAGGCCGTGATCATCCAGACCACGGACCCCGAAGTCGCGCACGGCCGTGACGAGTACATCAAGGCCAACCCAGGGGCCTCAGCAGTTCCGCCGCCCCCGGCGCTCGGCCCGGGTCTGCATTCGGGAAGCACCGACCCGCGCGCCGGCCACCTCGGACCGCAGCCGATCCTCGCTGACGGAACCCGCCTGGACGACATGGTGGGCGCCCACTTCCTGGTCGCCGCGAATCGTGCCGTATACGAGTCCTTGCCGCGCGCGACCAAGGTCGCCCTCGACGAGGACGACGACACCGTCACGCTGCTGGATCCGGCGAAAGTCGGATCAGCTCTTGACAGGCGTCGGCGCTGCTGCGGTCGTCCTGCGTCCCGATCACTACATCCTCGGCACCGCCAAGACTGCGACCGATCTGGATCGTCTCATCGGGGCCATCCCATCGATCGCCCACGCCACCCATCTCACGTCTGAGTCTCGCTAGGAGCACACCATGTCATTCAGTCCGATCACCCACATCCGTCACTTCGACATCGCGGTCCCCGACTTCGACAAGCAGATCGAGTTCTACAAGAACCACTGGGGCCTGACGGTGCAGCACGACGACGGCGACGTCGTCTACTTCGCCGCTGAGGGCTCGCCCGAGCAGTACGTGACGCGCGTGCGCCGCTCGGCCGACAAGCGGCTCGACCTCGTCGCGTTCGGCGCCGCCGACCGCGAGTCCGTGGACACCCTGGCGCAGCACCCTCGCGAGCACCGGCGTCAAGCTCGTCTTCGAGCCCACCGACCTGCAGACCCTCGGCGGCGGCTACGGCTTCCGATTCTTCGACCTCGAGGGGCGAACCGTCGAGGTGTCGACCGACGTCGAGGTGCGCCAGCACCGCAAGATCGAGAAGCGTGAGGCCATTCCCGTGCGCCTCTCTCACGTTGTGCTCAACTCGAACCAGCCTGAGGCCATGCGCGCGTGGTACGAGAAGAACCTCGGCTTCCGTCTGTCGGACACGCTCAACCACCCGCACGTGGGAGATCTGTTCTACTTCATGCGGTGCAGCACAAAGCACCACTCGATGGCGATCGCGCGAGGACCCCACGCCTCGCTGCAGCACGCGTCGTTCGAGATGCGAGGCATCGACGAGTACATGTACGGGAGCGGGCGGGTCATCCGCTCCGGCTACCGGAAGATCTGGGGCCCCGGGCGGCACCGTGCGGGCGACAACACGTTCACCTACTTCATAGACCCGAACGGCAACACGATGGAGCTGACGACCGAGCTCGAGGAGCTCGACGAGGACACCTGGCACCCGCACATCTACGACGTGCAGGAGCCCGAAACGTCCGACCAGTGGGGTACCGGCGGCGACATGGACGAGTTCATCACCAAGGAGATGTTCAACGACTCCGACGACCGCCACCTGTTCGTCGCCCCGCCGGTCTGATCGGAGCACCGTGGATTCCTTCGCCATCGCTTCCCTCGAGCTCGACGGAAGCGAGATCCCCGTCGTCGTCGCCGGTGACGACGTCTACGACATCCGGCGCGCGTTGCCCGCCGTCCATCGAACCGGCGACCTCTTCGCGGACTGGGACGACAACCTCGACCGCGCTCGCGGAGCACATCGCCGTCGGAGCGCAACCTTTGGGCTCGTTCGAAGCCCTGACGATCGTCGCGCGACGCGCGCGTGCTGCCCCCGTGCAGCCGGTCGGCCCGGTCATCGCGGCCGGCGCGAACTACCGCGAGCACATCATCCAGATGAGCGTCGCACACGGCCTCGGCTCGGCCGGCGCCTCGCCGGAGCAGCTCCGCGCCGAGGCTGCTGCTGAGCTCGACGAGCGGGTGCGCGTGGGCGACCCGTACGTCTGGACCGGCATCCCGTCCGCCGTCTCGGGTGCCTACGATGACATCCAGCTTGCCGGACGTCGGCACCGACATCGACTGGGAGCTCGAGCTCGGCGTCGTGATCGGCCGCAGCGCGTATCGCGTATCGGGACTGCTGAAGCACTCGACTACGTGGCCGGGTACACGATCGTAAACGACCTCACGGCGCGATCGCTCGTACCGCGTGACGATATGGCAAAGATCGGCACCGACTGGTTCCGTGCGAAGAATCAGCCGGGCTTCTTCCCGACCGGGCCCTGGCTCGTGCCCGCGCGATTCGTGCCCGATCCCACCGCCCTGCGGATGCGCCTCACCCTGAACGGCGAGATCAAGCAGGATGCCACCACCGGCGACCTCGCGTTCGACGTGCCCGCGCTCCTCAGCTATGCGTCATCGGTCGCGATCCTGCAGCCCGGTGATCTCCTGATCACCGGGTCCCCGGCCGGCAACGGCTCGCACTGGAAGCGATTCCTGCGCCGATGGCGACGTCGTGGAGTCGACGATCGACGGGCTCGGCACGCAGCGAAACCTCGTGCGCGGGCCGACCGGCGTGCTTCCCCCGTGGCAGGCGGCCCGGGCATGACGCTGCGCCAGAGCCAGTTCGTGCCGCCCGTGCCGCTCATCGTCGCGCGCGAGCTCGGTCTCCTCGACAGTATCGACCTCGAAGCGCGCCGGACCTCGGGGAGCCCGCGAGCAGCTCGCCGGTCTGCTCGCGGGCGACATCGACATCGCCGTCACCGCGATCGACAACCTCTACGCGTGGACTGCCGCCGGAGCCGACGTGCGTCTCGTGGCGCAGATCGAGGCGACCACCCCGCTCGGCATCTACGCGAGACCCGGCGACGGATCGCCTCACGGATCTCGAGGGAAGCCGGTTCGCGGTGGATGCCGCCACCAACGGCTTCTCGCTCGTGGCGCGGTACCTGCTCGAGCGCGAAGGAGTCACCGTCGATTACGTCGAGGTCGGCGGCGTCAAGGAGCGTCTCGACTCCCTGCTCGCCGGCGATGTGGCCGCAACTCTCCTCGGGCCGCCCTTCGACACGTGCGGCGCTCGATGCGAACGCCTCGCTGCTGGCCACGGTGGCCGAGACTCTGCCCGCGTTTCCCGGGCCAGGGACTCGTCGTGAGATCCGAGCTCATCGGCTCGGAGGCAGCTCGCCACCTACCTGCACGCGCTCCGTCTGGCGTCTGGACGCCGCGGAGCGAATGACGGATGCCGAGGGCGAGGAACTGCTCGAGCGCGCCGGCTTCGGCACGGCAGCTGCGGCGACCTGGGCGAGCCGCCCGCGTACGCTGGAGGTCGATCCCGACGGGCTGACCCTCCTTGCCGAGATCCGGTCCGAGCTCCGGCTCATGCCGCCCGGCATCCGGCTCGAAGATCTTCACGACCCGACACCGCTGCACCTGGCGGTGTCACGTCACCCGACTCGCTGAGGAGTCACATGTCCCACCTGACCGCGCTCGACACCCGCCGGGTTGCGCCCTCGGATCGCCCGGACTACTGGTCTGCCGGGATCGCCGAGCGCTTCTTCCCCATGCAGGTCGACACGAGTGCCAGCCCGTCGTTCGACGCACGCCTCGTGTCCGGCGCGGTCGGCCCGCATCGCCGTGGGCGCGATCCAAGGTCGCCCGCACCGAGTCGTCCGCACACAGAAGATGATCGCCGCCGCAGACCCGGAGAGCATCCTGCTCTACCTCCTCATGCGAGGAGCCGTCCGCCTCGAGCAGGACGAGCGCAGCTGTCTGCTACGCCCGGGAGACATGGCGTGTCACGACACCTCGAAACCCTCCACCTTCGAGGGACAGGAAGCATTCGAGGTGCTCATCTTCAGCGTCCCCCGCTGGTTCATCGGGGTGCGCGCAGAGAGCATCGCGCGCCGCAGCGCCACGCGTCCCGCACGTGCGGGCGCGTCACTCGCCGGTCTCGCCGCCCCGTTCCTGGCCGGGATCGCCCGCACAGCCGTCGACGGCGATGGACTCTCCGGCATCGAGTCCGAGGGCGCTGCGGAGATGATTCTGCCGCTGCTGCGCAACGCCTTCGGGGAGGAGACGCCGTCCGAGACGCAGGCACCGTCGAGTGCGCTCCTCGCCCGCATGCAGCGGTACGCGATCGAGCATCTTCACGAGCCTGATCTCGGACCGGAGCGGCTCGCGGGAGCCCACTTCGTGTCGACGCGTTATGTTCACAAGCTGTTCGCGGCCTCGGGCACCGGTGTGTCCGAGTGGATTCGCGATCGCAGGCTCGAGGGAGCCACCGCCGAGCTGCGTGAATCGCCCGGCACTGCGATCGCCGTCGTGGCCGCGCGGTGGGGGTACCGCAATCCGGCGAGTTTCAGCAGGGCCTTCCGCGACCGGTACGGGTGTGCGCCGCGGGAACTCCGCGGCATGCGCCTGTCGGCCTGAGGCGCCCCGCCGGCTCGAGCAGACGGGGCGCCTCCCGCATCAGGACTGAGGGAAGCCGGCCTGTCGCATCCGGGTGCCCCAGATGCCCGACTTGCCCGGGGCGATGACGCCGTTCGGGTCGAGCGTGTCCTTGATCGTCTCGTTGAAGCGCCGGAGGGCGTGGTCGTTGAAGCCGAACTGGTCTGCCGCGAGGTCCATGAACGACAGGTGCGCACGGTACTCGCCGTAGCCGCGCTTTCCCGCTTCGGCGACCATGCGCTTGGCCACGCCGTAGGCCTTGTCGACCTGCTCCGGGTTCTTCGTGTCGAAGGGGATCACGTTGATGAAGGTCGTCGCCCGCGCGTTGATCGGCAGCATCCCGCCGAGGTAGTCGAGGCCCGCCTCGGCGCACATCGAGGACAGCAGGTCCTGCGCCGCCTTCGCGTGCTGGGAGGTGAGCGGGATGACCGGCGAGAAGTCGACGTGGCCGCCTTCCTCGCCGCCCGACCAGCCGGCCATCTTGTAGAGATCGAGGCTCGGCACGCCGATCTGCACGCGCTCGTGCGGGTTGGGCAGCGTCTCCCACGCGTCTGCCGCGTGCTTCTCGCCCCAGAGCTCGACACCGGGAATCTGCAGGAAGCGCGCCTTGAGCTTGGCGAAGTTGTGGTCGACGATCGCTTCGTCGCCGTACAGCGCGAATCGCATCATCCAGCGGCCGATGCCGAGCTCCTTGCCGATCTTGTCGATGATCTCGTCGGGAACGGGGCCCTCGCCGTCGTACCAGTCGGAGCGAGCGGTGAGCATCGACGCGATGCACAGCGTGTTCGACAGCTGCGGGCGCATGTCGATCGTGCCGGCGAGCATCAGCTCGCGCAGCGCGTCGACCACGGCGGGCATCTGCGCGTCGTCCCACAGCCGCAGCCAGAGCGGCATGTAGACCTCGGGCTTGGGCATGAGCCAGTAGCCCATCTTCGTGACGATGCCGAAGTTGGACTGCATGAACAGCTCGGTGGACGGTCGGCCCGAGACCGCGCTTGTACAGCGGCCAGGTGGGGTTGTCGTCCATGGCACCCGAGCCGGTGCGCATCAGGTCACCGTCGGGCAGCACGACCTCGAAGCCGCAGTGCGAGGCCTGGTCGATCGAGTACGGCATGTAGGTGAGGCCGTGTTCGAGCGTGTTCGAGACGACGCCGCCCCAGCCGATGTCGACGATGGAGGCGACGAGGTCGTGCCCGCCGGCCTCGATCGCGTCGTGCAGATCGAACCAGCTCACGCCGGGTTCGACGATGGCGTAGCCGAGCTCCTCGTTGATCTCGAGGACCTTGTTCATGTTGCGGAACGACAGCATCACCGAGCCCCGCACCTGCGGTGCGGCGCCGCCGTAGCCGTTGTTCTTGCCGCGGCTGATGGGCCACAGCGGGATGCGGAACTGGTTGGCGATGCGGACGACCGCCTGCACGTCGTCGACGCTCGTGGGGCTGACGACTGCCGACGGCAGGTTGGTGGCGTCGCCGGGCACCTGGAACGGGTCCTGGAAGTCCTGCAGAGAGTCGGCGTCGGTGGCGACCTTGTCAGCGCCGATCGCCTCGGCGAACGCCGCAAGCGCGTCGTCGAGCTCAGCTTCCTGGACGCCGGGCGGAAGCGGCCGGGTGGCCGCGGTGGTGTCGCTCATGGTCATCATCTCCTTCGATGTGGTCTGGATGCGGGATGTGTGCTCAGCCTTTGCCGCGGCTGGTGGTTTCGGGCTCGACCGTGCAGTCACGGCACAGAACTGTGCACGAACTGCACCACCGCGCGACGACCGTGCCGAATGCCTGGGCAGGGGTGCTTGCATGTCGAGTCAGAGACACGACGAGGTGAGCGGAGTACACGTCATGGCTGAAGGTCGCCTGGAAGGCAAAGTCGTCCTGCTGACGGGAATCGGCGGCGGGATGGGGCGCGTGACCGCGCGGTTGTTCGCCGCGCGAGGGCGCTGTCGTGGTGGGCTGCGACCTCGACGCCGCGAGCGCGGCGGAGACGGCTCGCATGGTCGAGGCGGAGGGCAATGCGATCGACTGGACCGCTCCGGTCGATCTGGGCAGCCGCCCGGCGATCGAGCGCTGGATCGGTGATGCGGTGCAGCGGCATGGGCGGATCGATGTCCTCTACAACAATGCGAGCCTGCCCCGCTTCGCGCCGTTCGGGCAGATGAGCGACGAGGACTACCGGTTCACTCTCCGCAATGAGCTCGACCTCGTCTGGCTCGCGTCACAGGTCGCGTGGGCCCACCTCGCAGCGACCGGCGGAGCGATCGTCAACATCGGCTCGGGCGCCGGAATCCAGGGCGTGCGCTCCCTGCCGCAGGCGGCGCACGCAGCGGCGAAGGGGGCCGTGATCGCCCTGACGCGACAGCTCGCCGCCGAGGGCGTTGCGGTCGGAGTGCGGGTCAATTGCGTGAGTCCCGGAGTCATGGCGACACCCCCGGTCCTCGCGATGCTCGAGGAGCTCGGCGACCGCGCACCGGTGATGCCGGTGATCGAGCGCACGATCGACGGGCGACCGGGCGACCCGCTGGCCGTCGCGTACGCCGGTCTCTATCTGGCCTCCGACGAGGCGAAGTGGGTGACCGGCGTGAACCTGAACGTCGACGGTGGCGCCAGCTCGATGATGTAGTCGCCGCATCACTTGTTCGATACGGTGCGTAGCGTATATTTAGAATGCGAAGCAACCCAAAGGAGGGTTCGTCCATGAAGACCGGAACCAGTGCGAGTGCGGTGCTCGCGTCGCCCCTGCGAATCAACTCGCTGGAGATCAAGAACCGCATCGTCCTCGGCCCGATGGCGGTCCTGCGACCGACCGACGACGGACGACCGAGCAGGCAGTCCATCGCGTTCCTCCGGCGACGCGCCCAGGGGGGCGTCGGACTCGTGTTCGTCGGTGGAGCGGTGGCGAGCGAGCGCGCATGGAACGAGTCGCCCTTCTTCCCGAACATCCGATTCGACAAGGACGAATTCGTTCCCGACCTCGCTCGCATGGTCGTCGCCGTGCAGCAAGAGGGTGCGGCGATCTTCGCGCAGCTCTTCCCGAGCTTCGGCCGCATGGGCGTCCCGCGAAACGGCGCCCACCCCATCGCGGCGAGCGCGAAGCCCGTGGTGATGGGGGCGACGGGCTTTCCCGACCACGTGTATGTGCCGGGCGGACGCGTCACCCCGCCGCCGGACGCCGCGACAGCGGCAGAGATCAAGGCGGTCGAAGCCGACGTGGTCTCAGCCGCGCGCCGCGCGAAGGCTGCCGGCTTCGACGGCGTCGAGATCGGTGCGCACATGTGCTACTTCTACTCGTCGTTCCTCTCGCCGCTCGCCAACCAACGCACCGACGAGTACGGCGGAAGCGCCGAGAACCGCGCACGCGCGCTCCGCGATGCTGTCGCTGCCGTTCGCGCCGAGGTCGGCCCCGACTACCCGGTCGGCATCCGCATGAGCGTCAACGACCACCTGCCCGGCGGCCAGGGCGCCGACGGATTCGCTGAGGTCGCCCGACACATCGTCACGGCAGGTGTGGATTTCATCTCGCTCACCGAGGGCAATTACGAATCGATGGGCGAGAACGTTCCGTCGCAGTCCGGCAACATGCTGGCGCACGGCGAGCCGCAGTCGTTCCGGGCCGCGGTGGGCGGCATCCCGCTGCTTCCTGTCGAGCACGCCCGATCCTCAGCAGGCGGCTGACGCGATCACCGCCGGCCATGCCGACGCCACGATGCTGGCCCGGCAGTTGCTGGCAGATCCCGATTACGCGAAGAAGGTGCATCGGAGGGCGCGAGGCCGAGATCGTCTGGTGCGATCACGCGAACTCCTGCCTGCGACGCCTGATGACGAATATTCCGGTGGCGTGCCACAAGAACCCCGAGATGGGCCAGCGAGGACCCTGAGGCGAAACGGGCCACTCCGCTCCAGAACCTGTTCGTCTGGGCCGCGGGCAATGCGTGTCCTGATGGCGATCGCCGACAAGGCGGCCAAGGCGGCCCCCAAGCCGAAGCACTGAGAGGTTCCGTCATGGCGGATCCCGGCTACAAACTCGTCTTCCTGTGAAGTCACGCGGCGATCTCTCTGCCGCTGCGTTCACCGACGCCTGGGCGCAGCTCGAACGCGAAGCACCCTGCCTCGTCGACGGGGATGCTGCGCTCCGCGTTCGACGCGCCTCTCGCGGGAGTCTCGCCCATCGCGAACGCACCCACCGCTCCGTTCGACGCTGCCGTCGAGACCTGGTGGGACAAGAAGAACAGCGCGGCCGACTGGGTCGTCTCGCCGATGTTCGAAGCCTGGCTTCAGCGCAGCGCTCGAGCTCCTGGCCGAACGCCCGACCGGAATCGGCGGCATCCCGCAAGTCATCTGGCAGAGCGACCAGCCGATCCCCCCGAGCGCGGTCAAAGTCCTGATCCTGCCGGTGGCGGCGCGCCGTTTGCGGTTCCAGGAGTTCGCCGACCACTGGACGGGAGAACATGCCGCGCCTCGCCCTCGGCGGCCCGCACACGAAAGACCGGCTGCTGCGGCTCGAAGACACCCCGGCCCCGGCATCGGCGACCTCGCGCCTCGAGCGCGGACCCTATGACGGGGTGGGTGCCATCACCTTCGCCTCGCTCGACGCCCTCAACGCCGAATTCGGAAGCGACTACTACCGCTCGACGCTCGCACCGGATGAGCTGCGGTTCACGAACCCGGCGGCATCGGCCGCGCTGCTCACCCGTGAGATCTCACTGGCCTGAACCGCGCCCTTCTCGGCACGGCTCGCTCGCCGTGGGATTCGTTCGCTCTCAGAACCGGTCCCGCACATGACGCTCGCGGCCGTACAGTGCGACGACCGCCAGGATGATGATGCCGTAGACGATCCTGCCCTGCGCCTCGGACAGCCCCCGGCTCACGATGAGCGTCGAGAGCACCGTGAGGATGAGTGCGCCCAGTGCTGTGCGAGTGAAGCCACCGTGAACGGAGCCGAACGTGGTGCCGCCGACCAGCACGGCCGCCAGCCCCGCGAAGAGGTACGGGTCGCCCACCGCCTGAGACCACCCCGCCCCGAACGCAGCGATGAACACACCGGCGAGGCCGGCCAGCGCGCCGGATGCCGCGAACACCGACGTCCACACCACTGATGTCTTGACGCGCGCGAAGTTCGCCGCAACGGGGTTCACGCCGGTGGCGTAGAGCCTGCGTCCCGAGGCGGTCTTGGCCAGGAAGAGCCACAGCGCTACACCGAGCACCGCGACGATGGCGATGACCGGCGGGAACGGCAGACCGAACGTCGTGCCGTTGAGCTGCGCGAGCGCGCGCAGCTCGGCGGGTGGCTGCCCGTTGTAGTCGCCGTTGGCGAGGAACATCGACCCGCCGGTGAGCATCGCCCCCACGCCGAGCGTCATCACGAGCGGCTGGATGCGGAAGCGATGGCAGAGCCAGCCGACGCACGGCGCCGACCGCTCCGCACACGAGCATGACCACAAGGAAGGAGAAGGGGACCGGCCAGCCGAGGCGACTCGTCGCGTTGGAGGCGATCATCGCGCCGAAGGTGATGTATCCGGCGACGGCGAGGTCAAGGCCGCCGATGATCACGACGAGGGTCTGACCCATCGAGGCGAGCGCCAGCAGCGCGGCGATCGTGATCACGGCGATCGCCGCCTGGGGTCGCACGAGGAAGGCGGGGATGGTCGCGACGAGGAGGGCCGAGAGCGCGACCAGCACCACGACCTGGACGAATGGCGTGCGCAGCGCCCAGGCTCGGAACTTCGGCCAGCCGGAAGGTCCGGGCTGGGGCAGCGTGAGTGTACGGGTGACACCCGTGGTCGGCTCGGTCATGCACGGCTCCTTACACGGCGAGAACTCAGCAGCGTCGCTCCGACGAGGACGCCGACGACGAGGGCGAGGCCATAGGCGAACTGGATCAGGCTGGGCTGCACGCCGGCCGCGGTGAGCAGCTGCTGCAGCAGGAAGATGACGAGGGCGCCGAAGAACGTGCCGAGCAGGCCACCCTTTCCGCCGCCGAGCGCGGTGCCGCCCAGCACCGCGGCGGCGAGGCCGAGGAGCGCGTAGGTGGTCGCGAGCGATGATTGCGAAGACTGCAGAAGGGCCGAGAGTGCGATGCCTGCGACGCCGGCGAAGAGCCCGCCCAGCGCGTAGGCGAGGATCCGCACGGCGGTGACGTTCACGCCGGAGCCGTACGCCGACACATCACTCTCCCCCGTTGCGAGCAGGTTCGCGACGAATGCCGTGCGCTTGAGGAAGAGCCAGGCGATCGCGACGACGCCGATCGTGACGATCGCTCCGGGGAACCAGCCGAAGGCCTGCGCAAGGGGGTCGGACCAGTTGGGGGTCGCCGATACCGGTGACTTCGAGATTGTGATCGACAGGCCGATGAGCACGAAGAGCACACCGGTCGATGCGACGACGGGATGCAGCCGCACGACGGCCACGAGTACTCCGGTCACCGCGCCGATGCCCGCCGCGGTGACAAGGAGGATCGGGATGGCCGCGTACCAGTCACCTAATCCAGAGGGCAGGAGGACGGCGATGAACAGGCAGTTGATGAACGTGGCGAGCGGGCCCACCGAGACGTCGATTCCGCCGGAGAGGATCGACGGCGTCGAGGCGAAGCCGACCAGAACGAAGGGAGCGAGGGTGGCGAGAGTCGCAGGCAGTCGCGCCGGCGACAGGAAGTTCGGACTCACCAACAGGTTCGCGATGAGCAGCACAAGCGCCAGCACGAATGCGAACGCCCAGGAGTGACGCCGCAGGAGATCAAGGAACCGGTTCATGCCGCACTCTCCGCTTGCTGGCCGAAGTAGGCGGCGACGACGGCCTCGGTGCTCAGCCGCTCACGCGGGATCTCGGCGAAGACCTCCTGGTCGCGGAAGACGAGGACCCTGTCGACGAGTTCGACGAGTTCTTCCACTTCGCTGGAGAGCATCACGACGCTCATGCCGTTCGCGCAGAGCCGATCCAGCGTCGCGTAGATCTCGCGCTTGGTCATGATGTCGACGCCGCGCGTCGGGTCATTGAGCAGCAGCACCTTCGGGTCGGTGGCCAGCCAGCGCGCCAGGAGCACCTTCTGCTGGCTGCCCCCCGACAAGCTCGAGATCGGGTTGTCCTGGCTGCCGATGCGAATGGCGAGCGATGAGACGTACTCACCGAACCGCTCCCGCATGCGCTTCGCGTTGATGAAGAATCCCGCCGATCCTGGCGGAGCGTGGGCAAGGCGAAGTTCTCGCGGATCGACATCGACTCGAACAGCGACTCACCGCGGCGCTCACGTGGCAGATAGGCCACCCCGAGCTTGGCCCCGTTGCCCTGGCGAACATCGATGTCGGGCCCGATGACGCGTGTGACCATCCCGACGCCCCCGGTGATACCCGACAGGCGCTTGAGGAACGCGTCCTGCCCCTGTCCCTCGAGACCGGCGAGCCCGACGAGCTCGCCGGAACGCAGCTCGAAGTCGATCGGCGCAGCATCGGCACGCAGTCGCACCTCCCCCGCGCGCAGCGTTGTATCGCCGAGCGCATGATCTCGCTGCGAGCGCTCGAAGTGGCCGGAGGTGCCGGTCATGTCTGCAATGAGCTGCGCGATCGAAAGCTCAGCACGATCGACGCTGGATATGGTGCGACCGGAGCGCAGTACGGTCACGCGATCGGAGATCGCCTGCACCTCGTCCATGCGGTGGGAGATGAAGAGGATGCCGACGCCCGCAGCTGTAAGGCGGCGCATTTCGGCGAACAGTCGGTCGCGCGTCCGGACGTCGAGGGCGGCGGTCGACTCGTCGAGGATCAGAATGCGCGGCTCGCGCACGAGTGCACGGACGATGCAGACGGCTTGCCGATCCGAGAGCGACAGCTGCCCGGCGGCGGAATCCAGGTCGATGCCGTCGACGAGCCGTCCGAGGGTCTCAGCGGCGATCTGGCGCTGCTTCGACCTGCTGAGCTTTCGAGCGAAGAGCCCGTCCGAGCCCAGCCAGATGTTGTCCAGCACCGATTGGCTGGCAGCCGTGAGCACCTCTTGGAAGACCACGGCGATGCCGAGCGTGTTCATGTGGCGGGGGCCACGCTGCTCGACCACCGCGGCGTCAAGCGTGAACTCTCCGTCGTCGGGCCGGTGCACACCGCCGATGATCTTGACGAGCGTCGACTTGCCAGAGCCGTTCTCGCCGAGGAGCGTGTGGACCTCGCCCGGCTGGATGTGCAGGTACGCATCGACGAGCGCTCGGGTCGCCCCGAAGCGCTTGCTGACCTTGGCCAGCCGGAGGCCTTCCCCGGGTTCGGACATACCGTCGCTCCTCATTGAGTCGTGCGCAGACGTGCGCCTTTGATTCCAAACTAGACGTATCGTATCGAATGTGTCTAGTCTGTAGTCGCGCAACTTCGCGCGAGCTCAAAGAGGAGTAGCAATCATGGTGAAGTCCACTCGCCTCCGCCGGATCAAGGTCGCAGCAACGGCCCTGGCCACCGTCGGAGCCATCAGTCTCGCCGGCTGCTCGGCGACGCCGAGCGCGTCCGACAGCACGCCGGACGCGGCCCAGACCACGGCCGCAGACGGCTGCGGGTCGGTCCCTGAGATCGGAGCATCCGATCCGGGTGATCTCCTGTCGGAATTCAGCGATGACATCCAGGCCGGGTACAACGCGTACCCCTACGAGATCCAGGAGTCGGCCTGGTCGGACTGGAAATCCGAGAAGACGGACGGCTTCACCGCAGCGATCGTCGGACAAGCGCCCGCCGCGCCGTTCATCGCGACCTACCAGGAGACGCTCGCTGATTCCCTCGAGGCGTACGGGATCGACGTCGTGCTCAATGTCGCGCCCAACGACCCGACTGACGTGCCCGGGCAGCTCCAGCAGTTCGGTCAGGCCCTCTCACTCAAGCCCGACATCATCTTCTTCAATGCCGCGGCACCCGAGGCGGCGCTCGACCTCGTCGCGCAGGCCCACGACGCCGGCATCCCCGTGATCTCGATGGTCTCGCAGATCGACAGCCCGTATTCGATCACCGTCACGTACAACGCCAATCTTCAGGCCATGGTCGGCGCCGCGCACACGCTGCAGAGCATCGACGGCAAGGGCAGCATCCTCGAGGTCACCGGTATCCCCGGGATTTCGAACGAGATCGCCTGGGAAGACGGCACAGAAAAGGCTCTTGCGCTGTGCCCCGATGTGACCGTCGCCGGTCAGGCGCAGGGGATGTTCCAGCCGCCCGTCGCACAGCAGGCGGTCGTCCAGTACCTCGCAACCAACCCGGCGGGCGTCGACGCCGTCCTTCAGGCGGGCACGATGGGCTGGGCGATCCGTGACGCGTTCGAGCAGTCGGGCCTGCCCGTTCCGCCGATCGCCGACATCGGCGGATCTCAGGGCTTCGCTGCGTGGGCTGCTGCCGACCCCGCGTACCCCTACGTCGGTACGGCCACACCGGCCGTCGCCATGGCACAGTCCGCAGCCCAGATCGGCGTCAAGGTCCTCGCCGGCGCAGGCCCGAAGCTGAACCACGTCGTGTGGCAGCCGTACTTGATTCTGGCTGATGATCTGTCCTCCATTGTGGACCCGGCATGGGTACCCGAGGATGGCACGGACCTTGCCCCGGAAGGCGTCTACTTCACCGACGAGCAGATCGCCGAGTTCTTCACCAACCCCGACCTGGGGCCGCAGTCGCCCGAGTGAGCCCGAGCCGGGTCGGGTGCAGCCGCAGAACGCGCCCGCACCCGATCCGGCAGAGCCGCGGCGGGTCCCGCACAGCGCATAGCACTCGTCAATGAATCAGATCGAAGAAAGGTTCCACCCATGAAGCTCGGACGCATCGCCGTGATCGGTCCCGATGGTGAGGAGCTGCGGGTCATCGCAGCCGAACCGGAGAACGGGCGGGTGATCGACCTCAAGAAGGCGTACGCGCTCGCGCTCCAGAAGGGCGGCGCGACAGTCGAGGGCTCGCGGCACCTCGCTCACGCGACGTTCCGCGACCTCACTCAGGGAATCTCGGCCGGCGACTTCTTCCTCGACGCCGCGCACCGGGCACTCATCGCCGCAGACGACGCGTCGATCCCGCTCGAAGAGGCGACCTTCCGGGCGGCCATCAAGCCTCCGGTTCTCCGTGACAGCCTGACCTTCAACGGACACATCAAGAACTTCTTCGGCAACGTCATGAAGACCAAACCAACCCGCGCGGTGTACGAGCGCCCGGGCTTCTTCAAGGGCTCGACCGCGACGCTGTACGGCACCAACGAGACCATCCCGTACCCGAGCATCACCGAGCAGCTCGACTATGAACTCGAGATCGGCTACATCATCGGCAAGCCGGGTCGCAATGTCACCCCGGAGAACGCCTTCGACCACGTTTTCGGCATCACGATCTTCAACGACTGGAGTCTGCGCGACGTGCAGAAGCTGGAGAGCCCGATCGGCATGGGCGCCCAGCACTCGAAGGATTTCGCGTACGGCATCGGGCCGTGGATCGTCACGCTCGACGAGGTCCCCTCGGTCATCGGCCTCGAAGGCCAGGTGCGCGTCAACGGCGAGGTGTGGTCGAACACGAAGGTCGAGGACTTCATCTGGACCCCCGAGGAGACGGTGTCCTACGTGTCGCAGTTCGACGGGCTGCAGCCGGGCGACCTCATCGGTTCGGGCACGATGGCCTTCGGCGCCGGAGTGGAACTGCAAAGATTCCTCCAGCCGGGCGACGTGCTCGAGCTCGAGCTCGAGCGGGTCGGCGTGCTCCGGTCGCCCATCGCGACCGAGAAGGAGCAGCCGACCTGGTGGCCGACGCCTCAGCCTTTCCCCTTCGAGGAGGAGTGACCCCGTGAGCAGCGGACCCCAGATCCACCGCGTGGTGACCGGCCACGACGACCGTGGCCACGCCGTCATCCTCATCGATGACATCGCGCCGAACGCTTTCTCCTCCCCCACGATCCCGGGCTTCGGCGCGTCCGTCCCCTGGACGACCCGCCACCCGGTCGACCACACCACGGACGAGGATCCTGTCGGTGCAGGATCCGCCGCGCCGACCTTTCCCCGCGCCGGTGAGACGGTATTCCGCATCGCGGAGTTCCCCCCGGACTCCGCGTACCCCGAGGGCGCGAAGGACGCGATCTTCGACGAGATCGACGGCCGGGCCGAGGCGGCGGACGGCGCCAAGCACTCCGACGGCAAGCACTTCTGGTTCCACCGCACGGACTCCCTCGACTATGCCATCGTGCTGGAAGGGGAGATCACGCTTCTCGTCGACGATGGGGAGGCGACGCTCAAGGCGGGCGACGTCGCCATCCAGCGGGCGACGAGCCACGCGTGGTCGAACCGCACCGACCGCGTGGCCCGTGTCGCGTTCGTCCTCATCGGCACGGAGCCGCTGTCGGCCGATGAGATCGCGCAGCAGCGCCGCAACCTCGCCGTGCGGACGTAGCGATGATCGTCGACCCGGATGCCGGCGAAGGCGAGGTCATCTGGAACCTCGCTTCAGACCTCGAAGCGGCCACCAACATCGCGCAGTTCTCGGACTTCGTCCGCCGTCATGGGGTTCACCCCGAGGATGGCTACGACGGCTTCTGGCAGTGGTCCGTCGATGAGCCGGAGCAGTTCTGGTCACTGTGGGCGGAGTACTGCGGGGTGAGCCTCGGAGGCGACTCCCGGAGCGGTCCGCACTGCCTCTCCCATGCCGCACACGCAGTGGTTCCCCGGACGCACGCTCAACTACGCCCGGCACCTTCTGGAGGGGCACGACGGAGTCGCACTCATCACCCTCGCCGAGGACGGTGCCCGGGGCGAGGTCTCCTTCTCCGAACTTCGCGCCCAGGTCGGCGCCTTCGCGGCGTATCTCCGATCGGTCGGCGTCGAAGCCGGCGATCGGGTGGCGGCCATCCTCCCGAACGTCAGCGAAGCGGTCGTAGCCTTGCTCGCCACGGCATCGATCGGTGCGATCTGGTCGGTGTGCGCGCCCGAATTCGGCTCTGGCGCGATCATCTCCCGCTTCAGCCAGCTCGAGCCGAAAGTCGTGATCGCCGCTCCCGGCTATCGACTCGGAGGCAGAGACAGAGACCGCGGCGCCGAGCTCGCCGAGGTCTTCGCATCTCTTCCCACGGTCCAGACCGTGGTGTGGGTCACCGGTCACACCGACGCGAGGCCGATTCCTCTGGGTGCGGTGTCGGTGGACTGGGCCACGGCGACCGCCGCTCCCCGTCGCCTCGAGTTCGCAGATGTCGAGTTCAGCCATCCGCTGTGGGTGCTGTTCTCCTCGGGGACCACGGGGATGCCGAAGGGCATCGTTCACGGACACGGCGGGGCTCTGCTCGAACAGCTGAAGCTGTGCAGCATCCATGACGACATCCGCGCGGGAGACCGCGTCCTGACTGTCGCCTCGACGAGCTGGGTCGTCTGGAACGGCCTGATCGCGGCCCTCGGCGTCGGAGCGACGGCGGTGCTCGTCGACGGCAACCCCACGTTCCCCTCGCTCGACCGTGTCTGGCAGATCACGTCCGACGAACGCGTCGCCGTGCTCGGAGTGGGCGCCGGCTTCATTCACGGGTGCGCCAAAGCCGAGCTCGAGCCGGGCCGAGAGCATGACCTGAGCGCGTTGCGCACCATCGCCGTGACCGGCTCGCCGCTGTCGGCCGACGGTTTCCGCTGGGTCTATCGCAGCGTGGGCGATGTCTGGCTCACCTCCCAGAGTGGTGGCACGGACATCGCGTCGATCTTCGTCGGCGGAGTCCCGACTCTCCCGGTGCGGGTCGGCTACATCCAGGGGCCGGCTCTGGGCGTGCGGGTCGAGTCGTGGAGCGAGGATGGCGCCCCGACGCTCGGTCGCGGAGAGCTCGTGGTCACGGACTCCATTCCCTCGATGCCCCTGCATTTCTGGGGAGACACGGACGGCGCCCGATACCGCGCCAGCTATTTCGAGACCTTTCCAGGGGTCTGGCGCCACGGAGATTTCATCGAGTTCGATCGGCGCGGAGTCATCATCCACGGTCGCTCCGACTCGACGCTGAACCGCAATGGAATCCGGCTCGGCTCCGCCGACATCTACGCAGCCGTCGAGGCACTGCCCCAGGTCACTGAGGCCCTGGTCGTCGGCGCTGAGCTCGGGACCGACTATTACATGCCGCTGTTCGTGAAGCTCGCCGACGGTATAGACGCCGCGGACGCCCGATCGGCGATCGAATCCGCGATCCGCAGCAATCTGTCGGCACGCTACCTCCCGGACGACATCATCGTGATGGCCGGCATCCCCCACACGAAGACAGGGAAGAAGTTGGAGGTGCCGGTGAAGCGGCTCATCCAGGGAGCGCACCTCGAAGATGTCGCCGATCTCGGCGCTGTCGACGATCCGCGTCTGCTGGAGAGCTACGCCCGATTCGCACGGGCGAGGCTCACTCCCGCAGCTCGAGGCATCTGAGGTGCGCAACACGCGCATGGTGTACGTTTCGTATCGCATCCGATCGATCTAGAGTCGACACATGGCTATTCGCAGTGAACAGAGCCGACAGGCGATCCTTCAGTCGACGATGAAGCTGCTCGACGAACGCGAGCCTGGCTCAATGTCGGTGCAGCAGCTTTCGATCGAACGCATCGCCCGAGAGGCGGGTGTGAGCAAGACGACGATCTACCGCTGGTGGCCGGACAAAGCAGCCGTCATCATCGACACGTTCCTGGAGAACCACATCCTCCTCACGTCTATGCGCGAGGACCTGCCACCCCTCGAGGCGCTGCGCGAGCATGTCGTCGCGCTCGCGGCGGTGTACGCGGGGCACGAAGGTCGCCTCATGGCTCAACTCCTGGCGGAGAGCCAGTACGACCCCGCGACCCTCGAAGAGTTCAAAGCCCAGTTCTGGCGTCCCCGACGCGAGGTCGTGAACCGGGTGATCGAGCGAGCGATCGAAGAGGGCTCGATCCGAGGCGACCGCACCCCCGACGAGATCGCCGAACGCATCTACGCACCGATCTACTTCAAACTCCTCTTCCAGGAGGGCACTTTCGACCCGGAGACGATGCGAGCCGGCTTCGACCTCGCACTCGAGGGCCTCGCTCCTCGGTAGCCCGCCCGTCGCGATCAGCCTCGGCGGCGGAGTCGAGGCAACGCTCGACAATGCGTCCTCTTTTCGATACGATACGTTCCGGATGGTTGTTCGTTTGCAAAGGAGCAAGGACATGGCGGCACGCATCGTCGCAGCGAAAGTGGGAGACGTCGTCGATGGCGAAGCCATCGTGGTCTCGAAGGCCGTGACGGGGACTGTCGATGACATCGCGCTCTTCTTGGATGACGGGGAGTACTACGCGCTGGACAACACCTGTTCGCACGAACTGGCTTCGCTCGCGGACGGCTGGATCGAGCGCGGAGTGGTGGAGTGCCCCACGCACACCGGCCGGTTCTGCCTGCGCGACGGCAAGGTCCTCTCCGCCCCGGCCACCGAGGACGTCGCGGCGCACCAGGTCCACGTCGACGGTGAGGACATCGTCATCGTTCCCAATCCGGTTCGGCTCGCGACGCCGTGAACACGGGCATCCGGTCTGTCGTCATCGTCGGCGGCGGCCTGGCGGGTCACACCCTCGCCGACGCGTTGCGCGGCCGTGGATTCGCCGGTCGCATCACCCTGATCGAGCGCGAGCCCGCCGTGTACGACCGGCCCCCGCTGTCCAAGGCGGCGCTCGCGGAGGACTTCGCGCTCGAGGACATCGCTTTCGCCACGACTTCGCAGCTCGAGCAGAAGGGTATCCAGGTACTGACCGGCAGAACGGTCGTCGGCCTCGACGGGGGTGCACAACTCGACGACGGCACGATCGTCACCGGCGATGCGCTCGTCCTCGCGACCGGCGGACGCGCGCGCACGCTTCCCTTTCCCGGACACGACGTCCCGCTGGTGCATACCCTGCGCACCTTCGATGATGCGGTCCGCATCCGCCGGCATGCCCGAGCGGGCAGCCACGTCCTCGTCGTCGGGGCGGGGCTCATCGGAGCAGAGTTGACCTCGTCATTGCGCAACCGCGGGGCCCGGGTGACGCTGATCGATCCGGTGGAGACCCCTCTCGTTCCCGCTGCCGGTGAAGCGGTCGCTCGCCGCCTGCACGCGATGCACGCGGGCAACGGGGTCGAGGTCCGTGTGGGCACGGTGCGGGAGGTCATCGCCGGTTCGCCGGGCGAGGCAGTGCTCGATGACGGGACCCGGTTGAGCGTCGACGCTGTCGTCGTCGGGGCGGGCATCCTGCCGAATGTGGAGCTTGCCCAGTCCGCGGGCCTGCCGGTCGAGGACGGCGTCATCGTCGACCACGAGCACCGGGTGATCGACGGCATCTACGCGATCGGAGACGTCGCGCGCACCCGGGGACACGACGGCGAACTCCGCCGTCGTCATGAGCATTGGGAAGCCGCGCAGCTGGACGCCCTCGAGCTCGCGGCCATCCTGGTCGGGGACGAGCCGGAACCTCGCGGTGCGGCTTGGTGGTGGAGCGACCGATACGGCGTGCACGTCGAGGGAGTCGGACGGATGACCGGTAACGGCGAGACGGTAATGCGTGGCGATCATGCCGCGTTCCACCTGGTGGGCGACCAGCTGGTCGGTGCAGTCTCGCTCGATGACCCGATGACCGTCCGCGCCGCTCGACGGCTCATCGATCAGCACGTCCCGGTATCCGCGGCCGATCTCGCAGACCCGGGCGTGCCCCTGCGCAGCCTTCTGCGCGCCGCTCGCTGATTCGCGTATTGCCCTCTCGCCGGCATCCGGCTAACCTATTCGAAACGAAACGTACTGTATTGAGTGATGCAGTAGAGAACGACAGATAGTCGAAGGAGACTACACATGTCCGCAGTCGACAGCTTCCTGGAATCGATCAGCCCTCAGCAGCTGTTCGCGGACCCTTATCCGATCTACGAGCAGCTCCGCAAGGACGCGCCCGTCGCCTATCTTCCCCAGCTGCACCTGTACTGGGTCACCCGATACGACGATGTCGCCGAGATCTCCTCGATGAAGGAGCCCTGGGTGTCTGCGTCGTCGCAGAAGACGCTTCGACGCACCCTCGGCGATCCCGTCATCACACTGGTCGGCGGGGCTGTCCACGACGACCTACGGGTGGGAGTCGACAAGAAGCTGCAGCCGCGCCCGATCACGAAGATCATCGAGGAGTCGATCCGCCCCATCGCCCGACAGCGGGTTCTCGACCTGGCGGCGCGCGGGGAAGCGGATCTGGTCACCGACTACTTCGAGCCGGTGAGCGTCGAAGCCCTCCGCCATGTGATGGGACTCGACCCGTACGTCGACTCCGAAACCCTCGTCCGCTGGTTCAAGATGCTCGCCCAGGGTGCGGCGAATGTCACCTTCGACCCCGCGATCTACGAGATCTCCGACGCCGCGGCGCGGGAGATCGAAGACACGCTTCTGCCGGTGCTCGAAGACCTCGCGTCGAAGCCGGAAGAGCCGACGATGCTGTCGCACATGCTCTGGGCCGGCCGAGAAGACGGTACGCCGCGAGACAAGAACCACATCCTCTCCACCGTCAAGATCATCCTTCTCGGAGGGATGCAGGAGCCCGGCCACGCTGCGTCGTCCAGCGCACTCGGGCTGTTCGAATCGGACCAGTGGGGCCTGGTTCGCGAAGAACCCTCCAAGTGGATTCCGAACGCCGTCCTGGAGGGCCTGCGATGGATCGCACCGATCGGCACGACCGGTCGCCAGCCGAGCTCGGACATCGAATTCCGAGGCGTTCACATCCCCGAGGGACACGTCGTAGAAGTGGTCCTGGCCTCCGCGAATCGCGATGAGTCGCAGTTCGCCCGTCCTGCCGTCTTCGACATCGAACGCAGTGAGCAGAACCACCAGTCGTTCGGTGGAGGCCAGCACTTCTGCGCCGGGCACTTCTTCGGCCGCCAGGTGGAGCGAATCATGTTCGAGGAACTCATCGCGGGCACGAAGAGCGTGGACCTCAAGAAGGGCGCGCCGATTCCGGTGACCGGATGGGTCTTCCGAGCACCGCGGAGCATGCAGGTCACGTTCGAGTCCGCGTGAGCGACAAGGGCAGCACGCACGTCCGAAGACGGAGGCGCGTTTCCCTCCGTGGGTCGGTGCCGGCCTGTCCCGATGTGCACAACCATTCGCTCATCTGGGGTGGATGAGGGACGTCCGCGACATCGGATCCCACACCATCGTGTTCGAGTGACGTCGGAGTATCGTTGCGCGACCTGCGTTCGAAAGATGCCCACCGGTTACGGTGGGGTAGATTCCCACCGTAGATTTCGCCGGCAGATCCGCGTGATTCCGCGGTTCCGACGCCGGTTGACACGTCCCTCAACTGCCCGATGAGCACGATTTGGGTAAACGAACTTTACTCACGGCTTTCCCGCCACTACGGCATGGAGATCCGCGGAAACACGCGGAGAAATGGGCCCTCGGGAGCGGGCGAGCATCACATTCTTTCTCACTTCCGTTCAACGGAAGAGAGAAATACCCTCTGATCAGGGATTTATGGCGGTGACGGTGGGATTTGAACCCACGGTAGGGGGTTACCCTACACAACTTTTCGAGAGTTGCACCTTCGGCCGCTCGGACACGTCACCGCCGTAAAGCTTACGACACGCCGGAGGATGCCGCGAATCGCCGCCGTGCGATCCTCCCTGCGCCGCAAGCCGGGCACACCGCGGGCGGGCATAGGTTGAGATCGTGGCCGACACCAAGACCGAGCCGATGACCCGGCCCCAGCGATTGGTGCTGTGGATCGCCGTGCTCGCGTCGTTCGTGGCGTTCCTCGACGGCACGGTCGTCAACGTCGCACTTCCGGCGATCGAAGAAGAACTGGGCGGCGGTCTGATCACTCAGCAGTGGGTGGTCGATTCCTACCTGATCACCCTCGGCGCGCTCATCCTCGTCGCCGGATCGGTGAGCGACGCGTTCGGCCGCATCCTCGTGCTGCGCATCGGGCTCGATCGGCTTCGGCATCGCCTCGATCGCGGTCGCCGCGGCTCCCGACCCGCTGTTCCTCATCATCGCCCGGGCGGCGCAGGGCGCGGCGGGCGCGTTCCTCGTGCCGAGCTCGCTCGCCCTGATCACCTCGACGTTCCGCGGCGCCGCTGCAGGGCCGGGCGATCGGCCTGTGGACGGCGATGACCACGGGCGCCATGATCGCGGGCCCGCTCATCGGCGGCCTCTTCGTCGACCTGCTCTCGTGGCGCTTCGTCTTCCTGATCAACGTCGTCCCGATCGGCATCACCCTCGTGGCTCCTGCACCGCCTCGGCCAGCGCGACATCCGCCGACCCGACGCGCAGATCGACTGGCTCGGCGCGATCCTGTGCACCTTCGGTCTCGGCGCGACGGTGTTCGCGCTCATCGAGCAGCCGCGCCTGGGCTGGGACTCGCCCCCTCGTCTGGGTGACCGCTGGGCGGCGGCATCCTGCTGTTCGTCGCTCTTCCTCCTGCGACAGCGCCGCGTGCCGCAGCCGATCCTTCCGCTGGACATGTTCCGCGTGCGCAACTTCTCGGCCGGCAACGTCACCACGGTGTTCGTCTACGGCGCGCTCGTCGCTCAACGGGTTCGTCGTCGTGGTCTATCTGCAGCAGGGCGCCGGGCTCCCGGCGACGCTCGCCGGACTCGCCAGCCTGCCGACGACGATCCTGCTGGTGCTGCTCAGCGCCCGCATGGGCACCCTCGCCGGGCGCTGGGGGCCGCGACTGTTCATGACGGTCGGCCCGCTCCTGATGGCGATCGGATGCCTGCTGCTGCTCGCGGTCGGCGAGGACTTCTCGTACTGGACGCAGGTGCTGCCGACGATGATCGTGTTCGGCCTCGGCCTGGCGATCACGGTCTCGCCGCTCACGACCGCGATCCTCGGCGCGATCGAGCCCGCCCGCTCGGGCATCGCGTCGGCCGTGAACAACGCCGTCTCGCGCGTCGCCGGCCTGCTCGCGATCGCGGCGCTGGGCGCGATCGTCGGCGGCTCCCTCGACCTCGACGGCTTCCACCGCGTCGCGATCGTCACGGCCCTGCTCATGGCAGCGGCAGGCGTCGTCTCGTTCGTCGGCATCCGCAATCCGGTGCCGGTGACGGATGCCGCTGCCGTCGCATCGGACTAGTCCGGCCCGCTCCGCCTGCGTCGCCGCATCCGTCCTGCCACACTGGTCGCATGGCCGTCATCGAGAACTCGAAGCTCACCGTCGTCGGCGCCGGAAGCGTCGGCGCCAGCACCGCGTATGCGGCTCTGATCCGCGGGTCGGCACGACACGTCGCCCTGTACGACATCGCGACCGCGAAGGTCGAGGCCGAGGTGCTCGACCTCGCGCACGGCACGCAGTTCACCGGCACGAGCGACATCATCGGCGGCAGCGACATCTCGGTCGTCGAGGGGTCGCACGTCGTGGTGATCACCGCGGGGGCCAAGCAGAACCCGGGCCAGTCGCGCATCGAGCTCGCGGGCGTGAACGCCGGCATCCTCAAGACGATGATGCCGCAGCTGCTCGAGGTCGCCCCGAACGCGATCTACGTCATCGTGACCAACCCGTGCGACGTGCTGACGGTGCTCGCGCAGGAGCAGACCGGCCTCCCGCCCGAGCGGATCTTCGCCTCCGGCACCGTGCTCGACACCTCGCGTCTGCGCTGGCGGCTCGGCCAGCGCGCCGGAGTGTCGACCACGAGCGTGCACGCCTACATCGTCGGCGAGCACGGCGACACCGAGTTCCCGCTGTGGTCGAAGGCCACGATCGGCACCGTTCCGATCCTGGAGTGGGAGACCGACGGCCACCCGCGGATGACCACCGACGAGCTCGACGCGATCGCCGTCGACGTGCGGGATGCCGCCTACAAGGTCATCCAGGGCAAGGGCGCGACCAACTACGCGATCGGGCTCTCGAGCGCGCGGATCGTCGAGGCGATCCTCAGCGACGAGCACGCGGTGATGCCGGTCAGCACGGTGCTGCACGACTTCCACGGCATCGACGGCGTCGCCCTCTCCGTGCCGTCGGTCGTGAGCGCATCCGGCGCGAAGCCCATCCGCGAGACGCCGTTCTCGGCGAGCGAACTGGGGCTGCTCCGCCGCTCCGCGGACGCGCTGCGCCAGGTCGCCGACTCGCTGCGCTGACGGCTCAGCGAGCGCTCAGTGCCGGCGGTGCTCGAACAGCGCCGCGAGCTTGCCGAGTGAGGACTGCAGTCCCGCGATGTGCTGGGCGGCGTCGATCGCCGAGGGGACGTCCTTCGCCTCGACGGTGACCTCGGTGCCGAGGTCGGCGTGCACCTGCGAGCCCGGCGTCTGATCCGGGTCGTCGGAGAGCACCGACTCGAACGTCCACTCCATGAACATCGTGCCGGCCAGTGCCGGGTCCGTCCGACGGGAACTGCACGGACCACACCACGCGCCGCGGCCGATCCATCAGCAGGATCTTCGTCTCGGTGACGTCGGTGTTCTCCGAGTACTTGCCCGGGGCGTCATGGGTCTCGTACGTCAGGACGGTGCGAAACCCTCCGCCGGCGCGGAGATCGAAGTGCTCGAGGTGGGCGTGCATGCCCTCGGGAGGCAGCCAGGCGGCCAGCAGACCGGGGTCCTGGAACGCGCGGAACACCTCCTCGGGGAGGGCGGCGATACGGCGGTGGGCGGAGTCGACGCGCATGCAACCAGCCTATGGCCGCACAGCCCGCACGAGCGAACCGCGCGGGTGCGGCATCCGTCTGTCGCACGCCGCGCTTACCCTGAAGGAATGGCGACCCGACGCACGACGACGACCGCGCCGTACCGGTGCACCGAGTGCGGGTGGACGGCGCTCAAGTGGGTCGGCCGCTGCGGCGAGTGCCAGCAGTGGGGCACCGTGGTCGAGGCGTCCGAGCCGACCGGCATCAACCGCTCGGTCACCGCGGTCGCGCCCGTCGCCGAGCGCGCCGCGCGACCGATCACGGCGATCGACACGCGCGACACCCCGCGCCGCACGACCGGCGTCGGCGAGTTCGATCGCGTGCTCGGCGGCGGCATCGTGCCGGGCGCGGCGATCCTGCTCAGCGGCGAGCCCGGCGTCGGCAAGTCGACGCTGCTGCTCGAGGTCGCCGCGCAGAGCGCGCGCTCGGGCAGGCGGGTGCTGTACGCGAGCGCCGAGGAGTCGACCGCGCAGGTGCGGCTGCGCGCCGAGCGCACCGGCGCCCTGCACGACGAGCTGTACCTCGCAGCCGAGACCGATCTCGCGACGATCCTCGGGCACGTCGACCAGGTGAAGCCCGAGCTGCTCATCGTCGACTCGGTGCAGACCGTCTCGTCGTCGATGTCGGAGGGCATGGCCGGTCACCCGAGCCAGGTGCGCGAAGTCGCGTCCACGCTGATCCGCATCGCGAAGGACCGCGGGCTGCCCGTCATCATCGTCGGGCACGTCACGAAGGACGGATCGATCGCCGGCCCCCGCATCCTCGAGCACCTCGTCGACGTGGTGTGCCAGTTCGAGGGCGACCGGCAGACGTCGCTGCGGTTCGTGCGCGCGCTCAAGAACCGCTTCGGGCCGACCGACGAGGTCGGATGCTTCGACATGACCGGCGCCGGCATCGCCGAGGTCGCCGACCCCAGCGCCCTGTTCCTCGGTCACGGCCGCCCGATCCCGGAACCTGCGTCGCGATCGCGCTCGAGGGCCGGCGCGCGATGCCCGTCGAGGTGCAGGCGCTCACGATCGAGACGAAGGCGCCGAACCCGCGGCGGATCGTGAACGGCGTCGACGCCGCCCGGGTGGCGATGGTGCTGGCGGTGCTCGAGAAGCGCGCGAAGATCAAGACCTCCGACCAGGACGTCTACGTCTCGACCGTCGGCGGCGTGCGGTTCACCGAGCCGGCCGCCGACCTCGCGATCGCGATCGCGGTCGCCGGGGCCGTGACGAACCTGGCGATTCCGCGCACGCTCGCCGCGATCGGCGAGCTGAGCCTGGCCGGTGAGGTGCGTCCCGTCACGCAGACCGCCCAGCGGCGCAGCGAAGCGGCGCGCCTCGGCTACACCGACGTCATCGACGATCGCTCGGGCGATGTGCACGGCGCGCTGAACGACGTGCGCGCGCGCTCACGCAGCCGGCCGGGCGACGACGTTCCCGAGTTCTGAGCCGCAGCGCGCCGCTCAGCGGCCGCGGGGCGTCCGCCGGCCTGGCTGTCTCTCATGCCGAGGATCACCGGGATCACCAGACCGGCCGCACAGACGAGACCCACCACGAGGAACTCCATCCGGCGAGTGTGCCAGGTGTCGCCGCCGAAGTCGAGACCCGTCACCGGCGTGCCGCGTCAGGCGTCGAGCGCCGCGATGAGGTCGGACGGCGTCGCCCGCATCGGGTGCGGACCGGCGATGTCGAACAACACGGTCGCGATCTCGTCCTCGTGCACCCCGAGGAACGCGCGCAGCCAGCCGGGCGTATTGAGCGCGACTGCGGGCGGCAGCGAGGCCGGCTTGTGCGCGACGTCGCTGAACAGCAGCAGCGCGACCTCGCCGGTGTTCGGATCGCGGTAGGTCCACACGTCGCCGCGTCGTGCGGGTCGTCGGCGCCGGCCGGTGCGAGCGGCACGACGGTCGGCCCGTGCCGCAGCGCGAACGCGACGGCCGCGAGGTCCTGCGTCTGCAGCGCGTCGGTCAGGGTCGTGTTGCGGAACTCGGGCTGCTCCTGCGTCCGCTGCCATCGCTTCCAGGCGTACCGACCGGCTCAGGCGAGGAAGCCGCGCAGCAGAGCCTCCGAGCCGGCGAGGTGCTCGAGAGTCGCCGCCTCCGCGGCATCCGCCCGCCCGGCGAGGATCGCCGTGACGATGCGCTCGTGCTGGGCGTTGGAGTGCTCGATGTTGCGCGGCAGCAGCGGGAACGTGTCGAGCCACGCGTTCACCCGCGCCCGGTTCTCGGCCGCGATCGCGACGAGCGACGGGATGCCGGCCACCTCGGCGATCGTGAGGTGCAGGAGCGTGTCGAGGCGGCGGTAGTCGGCGGCATCCGCCGCCGACGCGGCCTCGTGCCGCGCCCACAGGTCGGTGCGCGCCTCGGGGGTGAGCGTGCGCCCGGCGGCGGTGCGCGCCGCGCCCGCCTCGATGCACGCGGCGCAGCCCCAGCACGTCGTCGAGCTCGTCGAGCGGCACGACACCCGGATGCGGCGCCTGCGGCAGCGGGTCGGCGACGAACGTGCCGCCGTAGCGGCCGCGCCGGCGCACGAGGTAGCCGGTGTCGGCGAGCTCGCGGATCGCCTCGCGCACGGTGTCGCGGCTCACTTCGTACCGCGCGGCCAGCTCGCGCTCGGGCGGCAGCGACTCCCCCGGCGCGACGACGCCGAGCCGGATGGTCTGCACGAGCCGCGCGACGGTGTCTTCGAGCGCGTTGCCCTCGCGCAGCGGCCGGTAGACGACCCGGCGCACCTCCCGCAGCGGCACCTCGGTCATGGCGCACCGCCGGAGCGCGTGCCGAACGCCGGCTCGACTGTGACGCGGCGACCGGACGACACGCCGCGCGCAGCGACACGTGCGATCTCGCCCAGCAGTCGTTCGGTACATGGTCCGGCGCTCAGAGCGGCGTGACGTAGGCGTTCGTGATGCCGCCGTCGACGACGAAGGCGGTCGCGGTGATGAACGACGCGTCGTCCGAGGCGAGGAAGGCGACGGCTGCCGCGAGCTCCTCGGGCTCGGCGAAGCGCCCCATCGGCACGTGCACGAGCCGGCGCTGCGCGCGCTCCGGGTCCTTCGCGAACAGCTCCTGCAGCAGCGGGGTGTTGACCGGTCCGGGGCACAGGGCGTTCACGCGGATGCCCTGGCGCGCGAACTGCACGCCGAGCTCGCGGGTCATCGCGAGCACGCCGCCCTTCGACGCGGTGTAGCTGATCTGCGAGGTCGCCGAGCCCAGCAGCGCGACGAACGACGCCGTGTTGATGATCGAGCCCTTGCCCTGCGGAACCATGTGCCGCAGCGCGGCGCGCGAGCAGAGGTAGACGCTCTTGAGGTTGACGTCCTGCACGCGGTCCCACGCGGGCAGCTCGGTCGTCTCGATCGAGTCGTCGTCGGCGGGCGAGATGCCGGCGTTGTTGAACGCGATGTCGACGCGGCCGAACTCGGCCGCGACGCCGTCGAAGAGCGCATCCACCGACGCCTCGTCGGCGACGTTCACGTGCCGGTACACACCTCCGACCTCGGATGCCGCGGCCTCGCCGCGTCGCCGGGTCGAGGTCGGCGATCACGACGCGGGCTCCCTCGGCGGCGAACCGCCGCGCGGTGGCGAGCCCGATGCCGCTCGCCCCGCCGGTGATGACGGCGACGCGGTCCTTGAGGCGCTGGGTGAGGTCGACGGTCATTGCGTGGTGCTCCCTGTGGGTCTCGGCGTGGATCGAAGAGGCGCGGATGCCGCTCACGAGGCATCCGTCGCGAAGAAGACGTTCTTCGGTCTCGGTGAAGTGCTCGGCGGCGTCGGGGCCGAGCTCGCGGCCGAGCCCGGACGCCTTCATCCCGCCGAACGGGCGTCGTGTAGCGGACGGAGGAGTGCGAGTTGACCGACAGCACCCCGCTCTTGACGCCGCGCGCGACGCGCACCGCGCGGCCGAGGTTCTCGGTCCAGATCGAGCCGGCGAGCCCGTAGATCGTGTCGTTGGCGAGCCGGATCGCGTCGGCCTCGTCGTCGAACGGCAGCACCGCGACGACCGGGCCGAAGATCTCGTGCTGCGCGACGCGGTCCTGCGGCGAGTCGGGCAGCACGACGGCCGGCGCGAACCAGAAGCCGGGGCCGCTCGGGGCCGAGCCGCGGAAGGCGACGCGCGAGTGCTTGATGAACGGCGTGACCGTGTCGCGGTGCGCGGCGGAGATGAGCGGGCCCATCTCGGTCGCCTCGTCGTGCGGATCGCCGACGCGCCAGTCGGCGACGGCGGGCTCGAGCAGCTCGAGGAACCGGTCGAACACCGAGCGCTGCACCAGGATGCGGCTGCGGGCGCAGCAGTCCTGCCCGGCGTTGTCGAACACCGCGCCCGGCGCCGAGGCGGCGGCGCGCTCGAGGTCGGCATCCGCGAAGATCACGTTCGCGCTCTTGCCGCCGAGCTCGAGCGTGACGGGCTTGAGCGCGCGGGCGCAGCCGGCCGCGACGTCGGTGCCGACCTCGGTCGAACCGGTGAAGACGACCTTGCGCACGTCCGGGTGCGACACGAAGCGCTGCCCGACGACCGAGCCCGAGCCGGTGATCACTTCGAACAGTCCCTCGGGCAGACCCGCCTCGAGCGCGAGCTCACCGAGGCGCATCGCCGTGAGCGGCGTGAGCTCGGCGGGCTTGAGCACGACGGCGTTGCCGGCGGCGAGCGCGGGCGCGAAGCCCCACGCGGCGATCGTCATCGGGAAGTTCCACGGCACGATGATGCCCGACGACGCCGTACGGCTCGTGGAAGGTGACGTCGATGCCGCCGGCGACCGGGATCTGCTGACCGGTCAGCCGCTCGGGCGCGCCGGCGTAGTAGTTCAGCACCTGGGCGACGTGCGACGCCTCCCACCGCGCCGAGCCGATCGGGTGCCCGGAGTTGAGCACCTCGAGCAGGGCGAGCTCCTCGACGTGCGCCTCGACGACGCGGGCGAACGCGCGCAGCGCGTCGGCGCGCGCGAGCGGCGGCAGCGCGGCCCACGAGCGCTGCGCTCGCACGGCGCGCGCGATCGCGGCATCCACGTCGGCGACGCTCGCGCGCGCCACCTCGCGGATCGGCTCGGCGGTGGCCGGGTTGATGACGGTGAACGAGCTCACGCGGCGTCCCACGTTCATGCGCGAACGCGGCATAGACCGCCGCCTCGTCGACGAGTCCCGCGAACAGCCGGCGGTCCTCGACGTTCTCCTCCGGGTGCCACTGCACGCCGACGAGGTAGCCGTCGCCGGTCGACTCGAACGCCTGCACGAGCCCGTCGTCGTGTGCGGGCGGTCACCACGAGCCCCTCGCCGAGCCGGTCGACGCCCTGGTGGTGGTAGCTGTGCACGTCGAGGTCGCCCTCGCCGACGAGCGCGGCCAGCGCGGTGCCGTCGTCGACCGCGACGGTGTTCGTCGCGAACACGCCTCCGCCGACGCGGTACCGCTCGGTGCCGAGCGCCTCGGGCAGGTGCTGGTGCAGCGTGCCGCCGCGCGCGACGTTCACGAGCTGCAGGCCGCGGCAGATCGCGAGCACCGGCATCCGTCGCTCCTCCGCACCGCGGAACAGCGCGAGCTCCCACGCGTCGCGGTCGGGTCGCGCGGGGTCGGTGAGCGGATGCCGCTCCGCGCCGTACAGCTCGGGCTGCACGTCCAGCCCGCCGGTGAGGATCAGACCGTCGAGCCCGTCGAGGACCGCGGCCGCGGCATCCGCCGACGCCGGCTGCGGCGGAAGCAGCACCGCGATGCCGCCCGACGCCGTGACCGCGTCGAAGTACTGCTGCGGCAGGAACGCGGCGCGCACGTCCCACACCCCTGCTTCGCCTGCTCGAGGTAGGTCGTCAGGCCGATGACCGGCGGGCGCCGCGTGCGTCGACCGGCTGGCTGCTCAGAGTCGTTCGAAGCCACGGATCCGCTCCCAGTCCGTCACGGCGGCGTCGTAGGCTTCGACCTCGATCCGCGCCTGATTCAGATAGTGCTCGACCATGTCGCCGCCGAACGCGGCGCGCGCGATCTCGGACTCCTCGAACAGCTGCGCCGCATCGCGCAGCGTGGTCGGCAGGTGGTCGACGTCCGAGGAGTAGGCGTTGCCGGCCAGCGGCGTCGGGCATCGGCAGCTCGTTCTCGACGCCGTACAGGCCGCCGGCGATGATCGCCGAGATCGCGAGGTACGGGTTGACGTCGCCGCCGGGCACCCGGTTCTCGGGCCGCAGCGACTGACCGTGGCCGATCACGCGCAGCGCGCACGTGCGGTTGTCGAGGCCCCAGGCGACGCCGGTCGGGCGCGAACGTGCCCTTCTGGAACCGCTTGTACGAGTTGATCGTCGGCGCGTAGAGCAGCGTGAACTCGCGCAGGGTCGCCAGGATGCCGGCGATCCAGTGCTCCATGAACGGGCTGAACCCGTACGCGCCGTCGCCCGCCATCACCGGGGTGCCGTCCTCGCCGCGCACCGACAGGTGGATGTGGCAGCTGTTGCCCTCGCGCTCGTTGAACTTCGCCATGAAGGTCAGCGACTTGCCGTGCTTCTCGGCGATCTCCTTCGCACCGTTCTTGTAGATCGTGTGCTGGTCGGCGGTCTCGAGCACCTCCGCGTAGCGGAAGGCGATCTCCTGCTGACCGAGGTTGCACTCGCCCTTGACGCCCTCGCAGTACATGCCCGGCGCCGTCCATGCCGCGGCGGATGTCGCGCAGCAGCGGTTCGAGCCGGCCCGAGGCGAGCAGGTCGTAGTCGACGTTGTAGTCGGTGGACGGCTTCAGGTCGCGGTAGCCCTTCGCCCAGGCATCCCGGTACGTGTCGTCGAAGACGATGAACTCGAGCTCCGTGCCCGCGTAGGCGATCGAGCCCGCGCTCGGCGAGGCGCTCGCGCTGGTTCTTGAGGATCGCCCGCGGCGACTGCACGACCGGCTCACCGCCCTCCCACCCGAGGTCGGCCATCACGAGCGCCGTGCCCGGCATCCACGGGATCCGCCGCAGGGTGTCGGGGTCGGACAGCAGCATCATGTCGCCGTACCCCTTCTCCCAGCTCGACATCGCGTACCCGTCGACCGTGTTCATGTCGACGTCGACCGACAGCAGGTAGTTGCAGGCCTCCGCGCCGTGCGGGCAGGACCTCCTCCTGGAAGAGGCGCGCCGAGACGCGCTTGCCCACGAGCCGGCCCTGGGCGTCGGCGAAGGCCACGATGACGGTGTCGATCTCGTCCGCCGCGATCGCGGCGTTCAGCTCCGCGACACTGAGGTTCCCTGGCATCCGTCACCTTCCCTGGCGCTGTGCACTGCGCGTGAGCGAGCGCGGCTCCGGTGCCCGCGCTCCCGTCCACTGTAACCACGAAGTTCGCTTCAAAGGTAGACAGAACCCACCTTTAGGCATCACAATCATGCGCAAGGCGCCAGCCTCGCGCCGCACCCGAATGCACGGAGGATCGATGTCCATCAGTCGCGCAATGATTCCGCGAAGGTTGCGGGCGCAACCTATACGCGGGCCGGCAAGGAGTACTTCGAGAAGCGGACGCTGAAGCGCTCCGCCGGCATCTGGGGCCTGTGGGGCCTCGCGGTCGCCGCCGTCATCTCGGGCGACTTCTCGGGCTGGAACTTCGGCATCGACTTCGCCGGATTCGGCGGGATGCTGATCGCCTTCGCGATCCTCGTCGCTCATGTACTACGGCATGATCTTCTCGATCGGCGAGATGGCGGCCGCGATGCCGCACACCGGCGGCGCGTACTCGTTCGCGCGGTCGGCGATGGGCCCGTGGGGCGGCCTGGTCACCGGCGCCGCCGAGACGATCGAGTACGTCGCGACCACCGCGGTGATCGTCTACTTCTCCGCGTCGTACGCCGACGCGATCACGAGCGAGCTGCTGAACTTCTCGATGCCGACGTGGGTGTGGTGGATCATCCTCTACGTCGTCTTCATCGCGCTGAACTCCGCGGGCGCGGCGATCTCGTTCAAGTTCGCGATCGTCGTGTCGATCATCTCGATCGGCATCATCCTGGTCTTCTCGGCGATGGCGGTCTTCTCCGGCGCGTTCCAGTGGGCGAACCTGTGGGACATCGCCCCCGACCCCGGCCAGACCGAGTTCCTGCCGCACGGCGTGCTGCCGATCCTGTTCGCCCTGCCGTTCGCGATGTGGTTCTTCCTCGGCATCGAGGAGCTGCCGCTCGCGGCCGAGGAGTCGCACGACCCGGTGCGCGACATCCCCAAGGCGGGCTTCTGGGCGCGCGGCACGCTCATCGTCACCGGCCTGCTCGTGCTGTTCCTCAACACCGGCGTCATCGGCGCCGAGGCCACCGGCGTCTGCGGCCGAACCGCTGCTCGACGGCTTCCGCGCGATCGTCGGCGATCAGCTCGCCGCCCTGCTCGCGCTGTTCGCCCTCGTCGGCCTGCTCGCGTCGCTGCAGGGCATCATGTTCGCCTACGGGCGCAACATGTACTCGCTCTCGCGCGCCGGCTACTACCCGAAGTTCCTCTCGCTCACGGGCAAGCGCCAGACGCCGTGGGTCGCACTGACGGTCGGCGCCGCGATCGGGTTCATCGCGCTGGTCGTCCTCGACACGGTCGCGGCCGCGAACGAGGGCGCCGGTGCGGTCGCCGGTGCGATCGTGCTGAACATCGCCGTGTGGGGCGCGGTGCTCGCCTACCTGCTGCAGATGATCTCGTTCATCATCCTGCGCCGGAAGTTCCCGGACGCGCACCGCCCGTACGTCAGCCCGTGGGGCATCCCCGGTGCGGTGATCGCCGCGGCGATCTCCGCGCTGATCTTCGTCGGCTTCCTGCTCAACCCGACGTTCGTGCCCGGCGATCATCGCGATCGCCGTCGTGTACGTGGTGATCCTGGTCGGCTTCGCGCTGTTCTTCCGCCACCGTCTCGTGCTCTCGCCCGAAGAGGAGTACGCGCTGTCGGGGGGCAAGCACTGGGACCCGCAGGAAGAGGGCTACGACGCGATGGAGAAAGAGGTCTTCGGCGACAAGCCGTAGCAACTGCTCGCAGGGGCAGCGGGGTCGGAGTGGTCCGGGGGGATGCTCCGGCCCCGCGCTGTGTCCGGCGACGGATGCGGCCGGCAGGCATCGCGGGGGAATGACTCGGCCCCCTCGGGCCACCCCCTGCGCGGGGAGTGACTCGAGAGGGCCAAGTGCTCTCCGGGGGCTCTTTCACTCGCTGGGGACGAGACGCTGCTGGGGACAGCTGTGAGCCATCGAAACGGGAGCTGTCTCCAACGGTACGCGCGCGATCCGAATCCGTCTGTCCCCTCTTCGGGGGACAGTTTCGCGGCGGGATGCCGGGGCGGCTCAGTACAGCAGCATCTGCTTCGACTGCGTCGAGGCGATGCCGCCGATCTCGACGCTCAGATGGTACGAGGCTCCGCCTCCGGGTGCGTTCTGGCGGTTCGTGTCGCCGCAGGTGCCGACCGCCGAGCGGGTGCGATCCCACGTGAGCGGCGCGGCGCTCGAGACCGACTGACCGGCGGCGAGCAGCACGACCATGTCGCTCGGCTCGGTCTGGCAGTCGGTCGAGCGCCACCACACGTCGCTGCCGCTCACGATCGTGAACGACTGACCGCTCGTGCCGACATTGAGGGTGCAGTCCGCCGTCCGTTGTTGGTGAGCCGGATCGACAGCTGCGGGTTCTGACCCGCGGCGTAGGTGTCCTGATCGGTGAGCGCCTCGACGGTGATGTCGCGCGCGACGCACGGCTTCGCGGTGGGTGTGGCCGACGGGTCGGGCGTGGCGGACGCGCTCGGGCGCGGCATCCGCCGTCACCTCGGGCGTCGGCGTGGCACTGGGCGTCGCGGCCGGCGTGGTGTTCGCCGGCACCGGCAGGTCGGTCGCCGCCGCTTCGGTCGCCGAGGGCTTCGGCTCGCCTGCTCGGCGGCGGCGCCGCGCCACGGCTGGGCGATGAGCAGCCACACCAGGGCGATGACCGCCACGATCGCCAGCAGCAGCACGATCCGCCGGCGCCGGTACACCGACGGCGGCTGCCGCTTGCGGGGAGGTTCGCCGCTCATGGATCCAGGCTACGTGGGCGCCCGCGGCCGCGCCGGACGGCACGCGCGGGCTCGCGGCATCCTGCCAGGCGCAGCCGGCCGGCTCAGAGGCGCTTGAGCATCCGGGTGTTGCCGAGCGTGTTCGGCTTGACGTGCGCGAGGTCGAGGAACTCCGCGACGCCCTCGTCGGGGCTGCGGATGAGCTGCGAGTAGACGTCGGGGTCGACGACCTGCTCGCCGATCTCCGCGAAGCCGCGCCGGGTGAAGAAGTCGACCTCGAAGGTCAGGCAGAACAGGCGCGTCAGGCCGAGTGCGCGCGCGTTCTCCTCGAGCGCGTCGACGATCCCGCGGCCGACGCCGTGGTGCAGCCATTCGTCGGCGACGATCAGGGTGCGCACCTCACCGAGGTCTTCCCACATCACGTGGAGGGCGCCGCAGCCGATCAGCCGGCCGGTCTCGTCTTCGGCGACGACGAACTGCTGCACCGCCTCGTACAGCACGACGAGGTCCTTGCCGAGCAGGATCCGCCGCTGGACGTAGGGCTCGAGCAGATCGCGGATGCCGCGGACATCCGCCGCTCGCGCCGCGCGCACCCTGAACTCGTTCACCCCGCAAGCCTACGGGCCGCGGACGCCGGTTAACGACGATGAGCGGATGCCGCCGGCATCCGCTCATCGTCGTTTCGGTCTGTCGGACCTGTGGGGCTCAGCCGACCGCGAGGTCGGGCGTCGCCGTGATCTCGCCGGCGTTCACGACGCCGACCGCGACCTTCTCGCCGCGCGGGCCGTTCTCGAACACGAACTCGCCGTTCTGCACGTCGACCTTGATGTGGTCGCCGGAGTTCAGCTCGCCGTGCAGGATGCGCTCCGACAGACGGTCCTCGACCTCGTGCTGCATCGCGCGACGCAGCGGCCGGGCACCGAGCGCCGGGTCGAACCCGATCTCGATGAGCTTCTCCTTCGCCGCGAGCGAGAGCTCGATCGTCATGTCGCGGTCGAGCAGCCGCTCGCCGAGGCGCTTCGTGAACAGGTCGACGATCTGGATCAGCTCGGGCTTGCTCAGCTGCGGGAAGACGATGATGTCGTCGACGCGGTTGAGGAACTCGGGCTTGAAGTGGCGCTTGAGCTCTTCCTGGACCTTGCCCTTCATCCGGTCGTACGACGTCGCGGTGTCGCCCTCGACCTGGAACCCGACCGGACCGCCCGCGATGTCGCGCGCGCCCAGGTTGGTCGTCATGATGATGACGGTGTTCTTGAAGTCGATCACGCGGCCCTGACCGTCGGTCAGGCGACCCTCTTCGAGGATCTGCAGGAGCGAGTTGAAGATGTCGGGGTGCGCCTTCTCGATCTCGTCGAAGAGCACGACGCTGAACGGCTTGCGGCGCACCTTCTCGGTGAGCTGGCCGCCCTCTTCGAACCCGACGAAGCCCGGAGGGGCACCGAACAGGCGCGAGACGGTGTGCTTCTCACCGAACTCCGACATGTCGAGCGAGATGAGCGCGCCCTCGTCGTCGAACAGGAACTCCGCGAGCGCCTTGGCGAGCTCGGTCTTTCCGACGCCCGTGGGGCCGGCGAAGATGAACGAGCCCGAGGGGCGCTTCGGGTCCTTGAGGCCGGCGCGCTGACGACGGATCGTCTTGGCGAGCGCCGCGATCGCCTCTTCCTGGCCGATGACGCGCTGGTGCAGCGCCTTCTCCATGAAGACGAGACGCGAGGACTCCTCCTCGGTGAGCTTGAAGACCGGGATGCCGGTGGCCTGGGCGAGCACCTCGGCGATCAGGCCCTCGTCGACGACCGCGTGGGTCGCGACGTCGCCCGACTTCCACTGCTTCTCGAGGCGCAGGCGCTCGGCGAGGAGGGACTTCTCCTCGTCGCGCAGCGACGCGGCCTTCTCGAAGTCCTGGTCCTCGGAGGCCTGCTCCTTCTGCTGACGCACGTTCGCGATCTTCTCGTCGAACTCGCGCAGCTCGGGAGGCGACGACAGGATCGACAGGCGCAGGCGGGCGCCGGCCTCGTCGATCAGGTCGATGGCCTTGTCGGGCAGGAAGCGGTCGCTGACGTACCGGTCGGCGAGGTTCGCCGCCGCGACGATCGCGCCGTCGGTGATCTGCACCTTGTGGTGCGCCTCGTAGCGGTCGCGCAGCCCCTTCAGGATGTTGATCGCGTGGGGCAGGCTCGGCTCGGCGACCTGGATCGGCTGGAAGCGGCGCTCGAGCGCGGCATCCTTCTCGAAGTGCTTGCGGTACTCGTCGAGCGTGGTCGCACCGATCGTCTGCAGCTCTCCGCGGGCGAGGAGCGGCTTGAGGATCGACGCGGCGTCGATCGCGCCCTCGGCGGCACCGGCACCCACGAGGGTGTGGATCTCGTCGATGAAGACGATGATGTCGCCGCGGGTGCGGATCTCCTTGGTGACCTTCTTCAGGCGCTCCTCGAAGTCACCGCGGTAGCGGGAACCGGCGATGAGCGAGCCGAGGTCGAGCGAGTAGACCTGCTTGTCCTTGAGCGTCTCGGGCACGTCGTTCTTCACGATCGCCTGCGCGAGGCCCTCGACGACGGCGGTCTTGCCGACGCCGGGCTCGCCGATCAGCACGGGGTTGTTCTTGGAGCGACGCGAGAGGATCTGCATGACCCGCTCGATCTCCTTCTCGCGCCCGATCACCGGGTCGAGCTTGTTGTCGCGCGCGGCCTGCGTGAGGTTGCGGCCGAACTGGTCGAGCACGGCCGAGCCGCCCTGCGCGGCCTGCGTGCCCTCGTGCGCGGCGCCGCTGACGGCGGCCGGCTCCTTGCCCTGGTAGCCCGAGAGCAGCTGGATGACCTGCTGGCGCACCTTGTTCAGGTCGGCGCCGAGCTTGACGAGCACCTGGGCGGCGACGCCCTCGCCCTCGCGGATGAGACCGAGCAGGATGTGCTCGGTGCCGATGTAGTTGTGGCCGAGCTGCAGCGCCTCGCGCAGCGACAGCTCGAGCACCTTCTTGGCGCGCGGCGTGAACGGGATGTGCCCCGTCGGCTGCTGCTGGCCCTGCCCGATGATGTCCTGCACCTGCTCGCGCACGGCGTCGAGCGAGATGCCCAGCGACTCGAGCGCCTTGGCGGCGACACCCTCACCCTCGTGGATGAGCCCGAGCAGGATGTGCTCGGTGCCGATGTAGTTGTGATTGAGCATCTTCGCCTCTTCTTGGGCGAGCACAACCACCCGACGGGCGCGATCCGTGAATCTCTCGAACATCATCCATTCCTCCGGCCTCGGGGCCATGTGACGCACTTCCGCGCGCTTACATCGAGGGTAACGACGGGCGGATGCCGATACGGCGGTGTTCGCCATGGGCATAGCGCCGGCGGCCCGCGTCCACGCGGATGCCTTGACAGCGGCATCCGGTCGGCATATCGTTTTTCGATAACAACGATTATCGATAAGGAGCTGAGTGACATGTCGACGAACTCCAGACAGGGCGCGATCATGTCGCGGTGGGATGCCGCATCCCTGGCGATCTTCATGCTGATCGGAGCCGCGTTCGCGATGTTCACCGTCATCCGGGCTGGCGCGCGGATCGCCGAGGTGCTGGGCGGCGGCGACGTCCGCGTGTTCGCACAGTTCTCCGGGACGATGGCCGAGGCGCCGATCGGCCCCGACGGCGCACCCGTCGCCGTCGAGCTCGACACGGCCTACCTGATCGCGCCGGAGCTGCCCGTCGCCTCGATCGGCGCTCTCGTGATCGAGCAGATCGTCATCGTCGCCGCCGTCGTGACCGTCGTGACCTGCCTGCTGCGGCTGACGTGGAACGTCCTGCACGGGCGCATGTTCAGCCGGACGAACACCCGGCTCGTCGCGACCGCGGGGATCGTCGCGTTCTTCGGCGTCGCGCTCGCGCCCTTCTTCGCGAACATGGGCGCGAACGGGGCGTTCGCGTGGATCTCGGACCGCACGTTCGAGAACGTCATCCTGGCGGCCGATCTGAGTCAGCTCTTCACCGTCGCCTTCATCGCGGCGCTCGCCGCCACGACCTTCACGGTCGGCGACCGGCTGCAGCGCGACACCGAGGGGCTGGTGTGAGCCCCGCCGAGGACGAGGGGCCGAGCGGGGTCCACTGCCGCCTCGACGAGCTCCTCGCGCTGCGCGGCATGACCCTGACGCGGCTCTCGGAGCTCGTCGGGCGTCTCGGTGGTCAACCTGTCGGTGCTGAAGAACGACCGGGCGAAGGCGATCCGCTACTCGACGCTCTCGGCGATCTGCCGCGCGCTGGACTGCGAGATCGGCGACCTGCTCGTGCGGGCCGACCCTCAGTTCTCGCCGTAGATCGGAATCCGCACGTTGTCGAACTCGGGGCTGCCGGCAAGCACGAGCGAGACGTCGCTGTCCTCCTCGAGCCCGTCGACGACGGCGACCGTCGCGCGCGGCGCCATGTCCATCGTGCAGACCTGATCGGCCGGGGGCGTCTCGAAGGTCACCGTGACCTCGGCGGGGCCGGATGCCGCCACCTCGGAGATCACCGGCGCGCACGAGGAGGAGCCCCACGTGAGGAGCACGAACTGGCCGTCGGTCTCGGTCCATCCCGCACTCGGGAGGTAGTCGGTCATGCCGCCTCCGGCGAGGCCGTCGACTCCGTCGAGCTCGGCACTGCCGGAGTACCCGTCGCCCGTCACGGTGATCGCGAGATCCTCGGCGGGGTCGACGTCCTCGGGCACCTCGACGAGCGTCACGCGCGGAGCCATGTCGGCGCGTGCAGGCGGTGTCAGCATCCGGCTCGACGAGGGTGACAGCGAGCGAGCCGTCCGCCTGCAGCGTGGCCTCGTCCGCCGCCGGGACGCAGGTCGAGCTGCCCATCGTGACGAGGCCGATGATGCGGCCGTCGTCGAGCCAGGCGGCGTCGATCTCGGCCTCGGTGCGTCTCGCCGCCGGTGCTCGGGCTCTCCGACGGCGCGGTGGCCGCCTGACTTGCGCATCCCGCGAGAAGCGCCGCCGGCCAGCAGAAGGGCGACGGGGAGGGCGAGGAGGCGGCGCGGGAGACTCATGCCCCGATCCTTCCGCACCGCGGCTGAGGTTCGCCAGGGAAATCGGTCACGGAGAGGTCACGGCGGCGGACCACCATCTGCCGAGGAAACGAACCCCGCGCTCGCTGGGTTGAGAGGTACCTACCCCCGGCAGTTGTTCGGCGAGCTGCTGAAGATCCCTGTGCAGGTCCCGCTTGCCACCTGCGCGCAGGTGAGTCGGGTCAACCAACTCCCAGGCGACGCTGATGTTCGTCGTGGAACTGTTGCCGAACTGGTTGCTGACGACCCAGTACTTGGCTTGAGCGCGTGCCGGCGGGAAGGCACACGTACACGTTCGGGTTCTTCACGAACGTGCACGGCGTGGTGTTGCAGGACTGGGTGGGAAGGCCACAGTCATCGCTATCGGGGCCCGTTGACGTGCGTATGGCGAAAGCGCCCCCGCCGCCTCCGGGCTCGGTCCCGCTCAGCGTCATGCTCGTGACGTGGAAGATCACATCGGTCGCACCGGGATTGCTGAGGTAGATCGGCACCTGCCAGTACTGGGAATTCTTCCACCAGGAATGCAACCCTTCCCCGAGTTTCCCGTGCTGCCGCACGCATCGCAAATGTCAAGGAGGACCCTGTTGTCCCCGCCGCTGCACGTAGACGAACAATTCGGGTTGCTCGCGGCAGCCAAGGGGACGGTGGCTGCGACGGCGATCACGGGCACTGCCCACGCCATCGCCTTGGTGACGGTACGTCGGCTGACCGGGTTGGGCTCAGCCTCTTCGATGGGATTCACGGCACACCAAAACCTTCATTTGGTTTGGTCTCGCACCCCAATGCGAAGCCCGAATCCCCAGTCGAAGCAGGAGTCTACCGCAGGTCGAAGTTCATCGCGATCGACAGAGTTGGCTCGGTCATCCGAGGCGTCGATCGAGCACTTCTCTGTAGAAGACTCCGTGGGCGAGCGCCACCTCGGCGTCGTCAAGCAGGCCGCGCGTCTGGGCGGCGGCCGCTGCAAGCCTGGTGCGCAGCGCGCTCGTCGCCCGCGAGTTCGCTCAAAGCTGCGGCGAGGTCCGCCACACTTCGTGGTGTCACACGCAGTCCGTTGACGCCGTGTTCCACCCACTCGGTCGGCCCGCCCTCGTCGGCGACGATCACCACACGCCCAGCGGCGAGATACTGCAGCACGTTCTGCCCGAGCGGCTCGGCGCGGGTCGAAGCCTGAACAGCGATGTGCCAGGTGTCGAGCAGCGAGTCGACGTCGTCGACGTGCCCGAGGAAGTCGACTCGGTCGGCGATCCCGAGGTGCGCTGCTCGATCCCTTCAGCTCGGTGAGGTGAACCTCGTGACCGAAATAGGCCTCGCCGGCGAGTTGGAGGCGCGCATCCGTCTCGCCCAGCGCCTGCGCGAACGCCTCGACGAGGAGCGCCTGGCCCTTCCACGGGTCGATGCGGGCGAGCATGCCGACGACGAGCGGTCCTTCAGGCAATGGTCGATCCCGATCGAGGATGAGGCCCGAGGCGCTCGGGATGACGGCGACGACGGCGTCGGCGCGAAGATACGGCAGCGCGGAGTCGAGTGTCGCCTGCGTGTCGGTCACCACCCCGTCCACGCGCGGAAGCACGATCCGCCGCATGATCTCGAAACCCACACGCCCGAGTGCATCGGCGTGCGCCATGTCGCGCAGATGCGCGACGAACGGAACACGCGATGCTCTCGCCGCGAGCGCGCCGTACGGCCGCGGATCTCGTCGTGTTGGCGTCGACCAGGTCAGCGCGGCGAAACGCGGGATGCAGGCGGGTCACCACCGCCTGCACCAGGAGGCGAAGCGCCGCATCGGCGACCAGGCGCGCCCTGCCGGAACTCACGCCCTCCGGCTGGCGCAGCCCCCGCGATGCGGATGGGCACCTCTGCCGGCACTTGGCTCAGCCACGTGGAGGCGCCGATGGGAGGCACGAGCACCGCGGGCCTCCAGCCGCGGTCCCGCTCGCAGCATCCGCACCAGCGCGAACTCGGCACCCCCCGAAGCGCCGGTGTGACCGAGATGGACGACCTTCGGACGGGGGTCGCCTGCAGCGTCACTCATCGAGGGTCTTCGTGCGAGAAGCGTCCGCCAGGAGGGTCGCCGGGTTCGCGGATGCTTCGAGATAGGCATCGACGTCGGGACGCGGCATCCCGAACAGCACATGAGCGAGCTGCGCGAGAGGAGGAACCTCTTCGCTGATCATCTGGAGGTAGGCATCATCGCCCTGCGCCCTCCGGATCGATGACGTCGTCGGCGGCAGGGGCCGCCAGTCGCACCGCGGGCCTCGGCAAGCATGCGCGACGACGGCACGCAGGTCATCAGTCGATTTCACGGCGCCGGGCGTGAGGGTTCGCGCGGCCCGGCCCGACTCTCTGATGGTGGAAGTTCTGCGCAACGCAGAGGGCACCCGCCCGATCGCGCTCTCCAGATGCTTTCGCGT
>CAWBVS010000004.1:0-97407 GCA_963792285.1 uncultured Actinomycetota bacterium
GGCCGCCGGTGCCCGCCGAACCCGAAGAGCCTTTCGCCGAACCCGTCGCGTGAGCGAGCGGGGCGTGGCACTCTGGCGTAGTCGAGGGGGGAGGCGCCGGTGTCACGCAGTGGAGTGCACAACGGCGCTCCGCAGGCCCACGCCATGCCGGCGGATGCCGCCTACCGCCTGACGGAGGACGAGGTCCTCGAGCGATTCGGCACGCGTCGCGAGGGTCTCACGAGTGCCGAGGTGCTGACTCGTCGCGCCGAATACGGCGATAACGTCATCGTGCAGGTGCACCAGGAGTCGCTGGTGCGACGGTTCCTCCGCCAGTTCAAGGACTGGATCATCGTGCTGCTGCTGATCTGCGCGGCCATCACCGCCTATCTCGGCGATGTGGTCACCTCGATCGTGCTGCTGCTGCTCGTGCTGCTCAACACCTCGATCGGGTTCTTCCAGGAGTATCGCTCGGGCAAGACGATGGATGCGCTGCAGCATCTCTCGCTCTCACTGAGCCAAGTCACGCGGGACGGTCGGCTCACCGAACTCGACTCGACTCAGCTCGTCGTCGGAGACGTCGTGCGCCTCACCGAGGGCGCGTCGGTCCCGGCCGACATCAGGCTCATCGAGACGAGCGCGTTCTCCACGAACGAGTTCGCCCTCACCGGCGAGAGCGATCCGACGCGCAAGTACACGCACGCGATCCTCACCGACGTGGTGGTCGCCGAGCGTCACAACACCGCCCACGCCGGCACGACGGTGGCGACGGGCGAGGCGGTCGGCATCGTCGTGTCCACCGGCATCCATTCCGAACTCGGCCGCATCGCCCAGCTCGCCCAGTCGGCGCCGCAGAGTCCGAGCCCCCTGCAGCGCGAGATGCAGCGCCTCGGCAAAGTCATCACGTACGCGGCGGTCATCATGGCGCTCGTGCTTCTCGTCGTCGCGGTGTGGGCGAAGCTGCCTTTCCGCGAGGCCGTGCTGTTCGCGGTGGGTTTCGCCAGCGCCGTCATCCCGCAGGGCCTGCCCGCCGAGGTCAACACCGCCCTGGCGGATGCCGCGGCCGCGCTCGCGAAGCGCAAGGCTCTCGTCAAGCGCCTGAGCGCGGTCGAGACGCTGGGATCGACGCAAGTGATCTGCACCGATAAGACCGGCACGCTCACGAAGAACGAGATGACGGTGACCGAGCTCGTGGTCGCAGGCACGGAGTACGTCGTGCACGGCATCGGCTACGAACCGGTCGGCGACATTCAGGCCGTGCGGCCGGCGGCGACCGCCGACCCGGCAGAGCGCGACCGCCTCGCGCGGTTCCTGCGCGCGGGAGCCCTGGCCAGCAATGCGCGCCTGCTGCCGCCGGACGAGGATCACGTCGGCTGGCACATCCTCGGCGATCCGACCGAAGGGGCGCTGCTCGTCGTCGCCGCGAAAGCGAAGATCGACCTGGTGGCGGCGCGCACGGACGAACGCAGAGTGCGTGAGTTCCCGTTCGATTCGGCGCGCAAGCTCATGACCGCCATTCGAGAGCGCTCCGACGGCACCCTCAGCGCGTACGTGAAGGGTGCGCCCGAGTCGGTCGTCGCGCGCGCCAGCCGCATCGCGGAGGGCGCTACCGTCCGTCCGATCACGGATGCCGACCGCGAGGCGTTCCTCGCGATCCACGCCGCGAAGTCCGATCGCGGTCTGCGCAATCTCGCCTACGCCGTGCGGTCGGCGACGGCCGAGGACGTCGGCACGATCGACCCGGCATCCGTCGAGACGGACCTCACTGTGCTGGGACTCGTCTCGATGGTCGACCCGATCCGCGAGGAGGTGCCCGAGGCGATGCGCCGGGCGCTGGATGCCCGCATCAGAGTGAACATCGTGACGGGCGACTTCTCGCGCACCGCGGAGGCGATCGCGCGCGAGGCAGGTCTCGACCGCAGCGGCGACATGACGATCGTCACCGGAGACGAACTGACCGCGATGAGCGACGACGAGGTGCTGACGCATGCGCTGCGCGGCGGCACGATCTTCTCGCGCGTCGATCCCGAGGACAAGACCCGCATCGTCGACCTCGTGAAACGGTCGGGCCACGTCGTCGCAGTCACCGGCGACGGCATCAACGATGCCCCGGCGCTGCGGCACGCGAGCATCGGCGTCGCGATGGGAGTCTCGGGAACGGACGTCGCGAAGGAGGCGTCCGAGATCGTCCTGCTCGACGACAGCTTCTCCACGCTCGTGCGGGCGGTCGAGCAAGGCCGGGTGATCTACGCGAACATCGCGAAGGGCGTGCTCGGGTGCCTGACCTCCAACGCCGCCGAACTCGTCGTCAACATCGCGAGCCTCATCCTCGCGACCGTCGCAGGCCTGCCCCTCGCGATCAACGTCCTGCAGATCCTGGCGATCGACCTGCTCGGCGAGCTGCTGCCCATCGCCGCGCTGGGCCGCGACCCCGAAGAAGGGCGGGTGATGAAGAAGGCGCCCCGCGACCCGAAGGTGCACATCGTCAACCCGCGCAGCATCGGCGACGTGATGTACGCCGGATCGATCATCGGCGTGCTCGCGATCGGCAACTTCCTCCTCTTCTTCGACCGGTCGGGCTCGAACCCGTTCGACGGGCCGGTGGATGCCGCGCTCACCGCCCAGGCCACGACGATGACGTACGTGACCGTGCTGGTCTGTCAGCTGTTCAACATCACGCAGCGCCGCAGCGAGGGCGGGCTGTTCAGCCGCTACACCCTCACGAACCCGACGTACTGGCTCGCGTGCGGCGCGGGCGTGGTCATCATGCTCGTGATCGTCTACGTGCCGTGGGCGCAGGCGATGTTCCAGACAGGCCCACTGGGCGTGGTCGACTGGGGGTTCGTCCTGCTCGCGGCCGTCATCTTCGTCGCGTTCCGCGAGGTCGGGCCGGGTCGTGCGCCGAGCCCGGGTGTCCAGGAAGCTGCCCACCCGCGTCCGGGAGGAGGTCGTGAGTGGTGCTTGAGACGACCGAATGCCGGACATGTGGAGTGAGGGACCTTCGGCCTACGTCCCGTGTCGTAGGCGTCCTAGCCTGGCGACGGAGGCAGCGCGTGCGCTTCCGCGATCGAAGGAGATGAACCATGTGCCGTTGGCTTGCGTATCGAGGAGAACCGCTCCAGCCGTCGATCCTGATCCTCGATGCGGAGCACTCCCTCGTCGCGCAGTCGCTCAACTCACCCCTGGGTGCCGAGACCGTCAACGGCGACGGTTTCGGCTTCGGCTGGTACCCGGCGGACGCCGAGGGCGGCGGCATCCCGGCCACGTTCCACAGCATCGAGCCGGCCTGGCACGACCAGAACCTGCGCGAGATCACGCAGGCGGTGCGCAGCCCGCTGTTCTTCAGTCACGTGCGCGCCGCCGGCGGACCGCCGATCCAGCAGACCAACTGCCACCCGTTCCGCTACGAGAACTGGCTGTTCATGCACAACGGGTTCCTCGGCGACTTCGGCGAGGTCAAGCGCGACCTCACGTTCGCGATCGACCCGTCGCTCTACCCGCACGTGCGGGGGACGACGGACTCGGAAGTGCTGTTCCACCTCGCACTCACGTTCGGACTGCGCGATGACCCCGTCAGGCGATGACCGAGACGGTGAAACTCGTCGAGTCGGTGGGGCATCAGCACGGCGTGAAGTTCCCGATGCAGGGCACCATCGCGGTGTCGGACGGCACGACCCTCTGGACGTTCCGCTACTCGACGCAGGGGCGCTCGCGCACGCTGTTCCACTCGGTCGACATCCCCACGATCCGCGAGCTGTACCCGGATGCCGAGCGGCTGTCGCTGTTCGGAGACGACGCGCACGTCGTGGTCTCGGAGCCGCTCAACGACATGCCGGGCACATTCGTGGAGGTGCCGGAGGCGACCGTCGCGATCCTCGACCCCGAGGGGTACCGGCACGAGCCGTTCATGGTCTGAGGGCGTTGATTCGAGTCGTCGGCACCCCGCGTGTCGACCTCCATCTCCGCTGCTGTGCTCGGGGCCGGGAGGCTACGGGCACTGTGGGACGGCCGGCTCGGCATCCGTCCCGTCGTCGCCGGCGGTGAGCTTCTCGACGACCGCGACCGCAGCGGGCCAGTACGCCGCGTAGTGCTGGGGGTCGTCGTTGACCTGCGTGCGGTGGGCGACGAGGGTGGGAGCGAGGGCATCGCGCTCGGGTTCGGGCACTTTCGCGGTCATCGCGCGGTAGAAGAGCGTGGCGGCGGTGTGCGGATCCAGCCGCTCCTCGCGGCTGCCCCACCAGTCCTGCTGCTGGAACAGGCCGATCGAGGTGGTGGGTGAGCCGTCGGGGTTGCGCACGCCGCTCGTCTCCCAATCGCCGTAGTCGAGGTTGCGCAATGACGATTCGCCGATGGCGGTCATGCACGGCGATGGTCTGATCGCGCGTCGACAGGCCCAGGTCAGTGCCCACGTCGATGATCGTCGCGGCGTGGCACAGCTGTTCGGCGTCGTATGCCGCTGCCGCCCCCGACGCGCGCTCGCCGTCTGCGAACGCGCCGCCGAGGAGGAGGGCGAAGGCGGCCATCCCGACGCCGAGCGTCGCGATCCACCCGAGACCGGCGCGACGAGTCATGCCGCCATCGTGGCACCCGACACTGGGAGGGCAGTGGGGGGTCTAGCGTCGCGCGGCTCGGTCGTGTCGCACTCGCGCGTACACCGTCGCGACGATGATGAGGGCGGCTGCGATGATGGCGGCGATCGCGGTGGTGGGCGAGTAGGGCTCGTCGGTGAACCGGGCGACGGCCACCCAGGAGATGCCCCAGCACAGCGACAGTGCGGGTGCGATCCGGCCGCCGCCCCACAGAGCGAGGGCGATCCCGATGGCGGCTGCCACCCCCAGCACCAGGACGGCCCAGACTTCCGGCGCGATGCCGAATCCGTCGAAGCCCGCAGCGACCAGGATCGCGGTGGCGTTGGCGGCGGTCGGCGATGATGACCCAGCCGAGGTACAGGCCGATCGCGCCGTCGGCGACGACGGCCTCGATCCTGTTCTTCGGGCTCGTGCGGCGCAGGATCACGAAGATGCGGCACAGCACGGCGAGCAGGGCGGCGATGACGGGCAGGCTGAGGTACAGCAGATCGGCCTGGACCACGCCGATCCACACCGCGTTGAGGATCAGCGAGGCGGCGACCCACCAGCCGATCCGGATCTGGCGCGGATCGTCGCGTTGCGCCGGAAGCGCCTGCCAGATCGCGTAGGCGAGCATCCCGGTGTAGATGACGCTCCAGATGCGGAAGGCGCCCGTCCCGGGGGCGATGAGCGTCGAATCGGCGTCGAGGAACCCGCCTGCCGCCTGCTGGATCGGGGTGCCGAAGAACGCCCCCGACCCGATGAAGGCCGCGACGATGGCGAGCACCGAACTCACCAGAATGGCGATCTGCCTCGCGAGGCCACGACTGCGGGTGCTCGGGGGGTGGTGGTTGCGGCGGTGGCGGTCATGGAGTGTCTCCTCGAGGTGTCGGGGGATGAGGACCCGCTTGATGAGTGATTCCGACGCTAGGCGACTTGTGGATGCACCGCGAGGGCTTCGGAGGGGATGACGGGAATCGTCCCTCCGCCCTCTCCACTCGCCGACTGCGTCGGCGGGCGGAGCCTCGGGGCGGTGGGGCCCGCCCGAAGCGGATCGGTTCCGACGGCATCCACGCGAATGCCCAGCCGCACCGACTTCGTCGGCACGTCTGGGCATTGGAGGGGATGACGGGAATCGAACCCGCGCTATCAGCTTGGGAAGCTGAAGTTCTGCCATTGAACTACATCCCCGTGGCGCGCGACGCCCGGCAAGCATAACAAGAGCCGCTCCCACGCCCACCGATCCCGACCCATCCCGCGCGGCCCTACACTGGCCGGGTGAGCGGACCGCAGCCAGGCAGCGCCGCCAATACCGGTGCCCGCCGCATCCCGATCCCCTCGCCGAGCACGGGCCAGAGCGCGAGCCGCGTCACGACCTTCGAGCTGTTCTTCGACCTCGTCTACGTGTTCGCCTTCACGCAGGTCTCGCGCCTGATGGCCGAGACGCACAGCGCCACCGGCATCCTGCAGGCGCTCATCGTGCTGTCGCTCATGTGGTGGACGTGGGTCGGCTACAGCTGGATCTCGAACCAGGCCTCCGCCGACCAGCCGTTCCTGCGCACCGTGATGACGTTCGCGATGATCGCCGTGTTCATCGCCGCGCTCACGATTCCCGAGGCGTACGAAGACCTCGAGGGCGGCTGGAACGGGCCGCTCGTGTTCGCCGGCGCCTACGCGGCGGTGCGCATCATCCACATCGGCCTGTACCTCGTCGTCGCGCGCGGCGACAAGGGCATGCGGCGCCAGCTGGTGATCTTCATGGGCGGCGATGGTCCCCGCCGTCAGCCTGATCTTCGTCGGTGCAGCGATCGGCGGAGACGCCCAGCTCTGGGTGTGGCTCGTCGCGATGATCTACGAGGTGGTCGCGACCCGGGTCGGCTCGGTCCTCGGCCAGGGCTGGCGCCTGCCCTCTGCGGAGCACTGGGCCGAGCGCCACGGTCTGGTCGTCATCCTCGCGCTCGGCGAATCGATCGTGGCGATCGGCGTGGGCGTGGCCCGCGAGCCGATCGACCTGCAGATCATGCTCGGGTCGGCGGCATCCGTGGTCATCTCCGTGCTGCTGTGGTGGTCGTACTTCGCACGACTCGCCGCGTTCGGCGAGCACGCGCTGTCGCGGCGCGACGGCCAGGCCCGGGCGATCCTCGGCGCGGACGCCTACTCGTACGCCCACTTCGTCATCATCGCCGGCATCATCGTGACCGCCCTGGGCATCGAGGACGCGATGAAGCACGTCGACGACGTCGAGCCCTTCGGCTGGTTCGGCGCGATCGCGCTCGGAGCGGGCATCGCGATGTTCGCGGCCGGCACGGTCGTCTTCGCCCTGCTGGTCGGGCTGCGCCGCCCCATCATGCGCGCGATCGAGGCGGTGCTGCTGATCGCTGCGATCCCGCTGCTGGCGGCAGTGCCGCCGCTCGCGGCCCTCGTGATCGCGGTGACGCTCACCGGCGTCGTGGCGATCATCGAGAGCAGGCTGCACCATCGGGCGGATGCCGCGTACGGCGGTCACGAGCCGGAATCCGCCGAGTCCGCCCCCTAGGCTGGTCGCGTGCTGCTCTCAGACCGCGACATCCGACTCGAGATCGACGCGAGCCGGATCGGGCTCGACCCGTGGGACCCCGAGATGGTGCAGCCCTCGAGCGTCGATGTGCGCCTCGACCGGTACTTCCGGCTGTTCGACAACCACAAGTACCCGTTCATCGACCCCGCCGAAGACCAGCCCGAGCTCACCCACCTGATCGAGACGCCCGCGACCGAGCCGTTCATCCTGCATCCGGGCGAGTTCGTGCTCGGCAGCACGTTCGAGCTCATCACCCTGCCCGACGACATCGCCGCCCGGCTCGAGGGCAAGTCCTCGCTCGGCCGGCTCGGGCTGCTCACGCACTCGACCGCCGGCTTCATCGACCCCGGCTTCTCGGGTCACGTCACGCTCGAGCTCTCGAACGTCGCGACGCTGCCGATCAAGCTCTGGCCCGGCATGAAGATCGGGCAGCTCTGCTTCTTCCGCCTCTCGTCGCCGACCGAGAACCCCTACGGCTCCGGTCCGTACGGCAACCGGTATCAGGGGCAGCGCGGGCCGACGGCATCCCGCTCGTTCCAGAACTTCCACCGCAGCGACGTCGGCGTCACGGATGCGGGGGCTGAGGGACGTTGACCGAGGACACGCTCGCCGCCGTCACGGCCGCGAAGTACGTGCTCCTGACCACCTTCAAGCGCGACGGATCAGCGGTTCCGACGCCGGTGTGGGCTGCCGAGGACGGCGGCGCCCTGCTGATCTGGACTCCGCGCGAGAGCGGCAAGGTGAAGCGCATCCGCCGCTCGGGCGCGCGTCACCGTCGCACCGTGCACCATGAGGGGCAAACCCACCGGCGCTGCGATCGACGCCACCGCGACGCTCCTCGACACCGCCGGCACGGCGAAGGTTCAGGAGGCGATCGGCCGCAAGTACGGGTGGATCGGGCGGACCCTCGTGAACCGTGCGGCCAAGCGCGGGGGCACGCATGCGTCCATCGGCATACGAGTCGAGCTGACGCCCGTCGGCCTAGAGACCGACCACGAGCGCGAGCGACGTGTCGCCGCACGCGATCACCTCGGCACCGCCCGGCAGCACGCGCGCTCAACGACAGCGGCTCCGGACCGCGCAGCGGCGCGAGCGCCTCGTCCAGTCCCTCGAGCCGCAGCATCGACCCCGGCTCGCGCCGCGAGTCCGTCGCGGTGACGATGCGTCCCGACGCGTTGACGACCGCGATCGGCACGCCCGCTCGCGCGCAGGAGGGGCAGCAGCTCGCGCTCGAGGCGATCGACGAGCACGTCCATGCCGACCACGCCGAGCAGCTGCCCGCCGACGGTCACCGGAGTGGTGATCGTGACGGTGTAGTCGTCGGTGCAGACGTAGTCGACGTAGGGCCCGGTGAGGTGCCGCGTGCCCGTGCGGGCGGGGAACCGCCACCACTCCAGCGTCGTGTAGTCGCGGAACTGGTCGTTCGACGGGTCGTCGATCGTGGCCAGGCGACGGATGCCGGCAGCTCCGCCCAGCCACCAGGCCAGGTGCCAGTGGGCATCCGACAGCAGTCCCGGCGCGGCGACGAAGCCGCTCCCGGTGATGAGGCCGTCGGCGGCGAGCGCGGGCACGGCGCTGGCTTCGACGACCGGATCCAGCGTCGCGGCCGTGGGGGCGGCATCCGCTTCGAGGTGGTCCTGGAGGCGATCGCGCCAGCCGTCGATCGTCGCGAACAGGCCGTCGAAGGTCTCGGCGACCCGCGCGGCGACGTGCACCGGGGAGAGCGTCGCGTTCGCAGCGGTCGGTGTTCATCGCAGTCCTTGCCCGGCGAGGTCGGCGGATGCCTCGAGCCGCACCTTCTCGTCGACCAGCCACTCCAGAGCCGCCGTCGCCTGAGCGATGGTCGCGGCGCGCGCCGCGACGGGGTCGACCGCGCGAATGGCATCGATCACGCGGGTTCGGGAGGCGGCGCTGAGGTCACGGTACTCCTGTTCGCGCAGGCAGAGCCAGAGGAGCGGACCCGCCTCGCTCTGCAGGCGCACCTCTTCGCGCACGAGCCGCGGCGACTGGCTGATCGCGGCCACTTCGAGCTGGAACCGCCCGAGCGCTCGGCGCGCACCGCCGGCGGTGGAGAGGTCGGCTCCGTCGTGGATCGCGAGCAGCGTCTCGATGTCGTCGTGGCTCGCGCGGTCGGCGGCGATCTCGGCGGCGGTGCCGGCGATCGCCGACACGTGCAGCGCGAGGTCGCGCAGCTCGATGCGCGAGTGACCGCGCAGGCGGGACTCCAGCATGCGGGCCGCGGCTTCGCGATCGTACGTGACGAAGCTGCCGCCGTCGCGGCCGCGGCGGGTCGCACGAGACCGCGGTCGCGCATGCCCTCGAGGGCTTCGCGGGCGGTCACGAGCGCGACGCCGAGACTGCGCGAGAGCTCGGACTCGCTCGGCAGGCGCTCGCCGTCGCGCAGCACGCCGCTCACGATCGCGTCGGTCAGGCGCTGCTCGACGAGCTCGGCGCGACCGGTGCCGTCGAGGGGGGCGAACACGACGGATCGGGCGGCATCCTGATGGCCCGTCGCGTTCGGCATGAGTGCGGCGCTCCCTCGCGTCTACCGGTGGCCATCGTATCCGTGACAAGACCGTAACACGCAGACCCACTGTTAGACATATGGTTCCATATGATTTAGTAGCACCGACGTCGAAGGGGATCGTCATGACTGAGCAGGTGAAGGCGCAGCAGCCGGCCATCCGGCTGACCGGGCTCACGAAGGAGTTCGGCTCGACGAAGGGCGGCACTCTGACCGCGGTCGACCACGTCGACCTCGAGATCGCCGCCGGCGAGTTCTTCTCGATGCTCGGCCCGTCCGGCTCGGGCAAGACCACGGTGCTGCGGCTGATCGCCGGCTTCGAGCGCCCGACGAGCGGCACGATCGAGCTGTTCGGACAGGACGTCACCGCGAAGGCCCCCTTCGACCGCGACGTGAACACGGTGTTCCAGGACTACGCGCTCTTCCCCCACATGAGCGTGCTCGACAACGTCGCCTACGGCCTGCGCGTGCGCGGCGTCGGCCGCAAGGAGCGGCGCGAGCGGGCCGCGAAGGCGCTCGCCGCCGTGCGCCTCGAGAACCTCGGCCGACCGCAAGCCGTCGCAGCTCTCCGGCGGCCAGCGTCAGCGCGTCGCGCTCGCGCGCGCCACGGTCGTCGAGCCCAAAGTGCTGCTGCTGGACGAGCCGCTCGGCGCCCTCGACCTCAAGCTCCGCGAGCAGATGCAGGTCGAGCTGAAGCAGATCCAGCGCGAGATCGGCATCACGTTCATCTTCGTGACGCACGACCAGGAGGAGGCGCTCACGCTCTCCGACCGGATCGCCGTGTTCAACGCCGGACGCATCGAGCAGCTCGGCACGCCGCGCGAGCTCTACGAGGCAGCCGGCATCCCGCTTCGTCGCCGACTTCGTCGGCACCTCGAACCTGTTCGACCCCGATCGCTCCCACCAGCTGATCGGCCGGCAGGGCGAGCACACGATCCGCCCCGAGAAGCTGACGCTGTCGGTCGAGCCCGGCTCCGGCGAAGGCGTGCGCTCGGCGCCGGGCACGGTCGTCGAGTCGATCTACGTCGGCAGCGCGATCCGCCGCGTCGTCGATCTGGATGCCGGGGTGCGGGTGACCGTCGCTGGAGCGCAACGACCGATCGCGCGCCGCGGATCAGGACCGCGGCGACCGCGTACACGTGAGCTGGCACGACGAGGACGTCGTCGCCCTCATACCCCCGGGCACCTGACCCGGGACCACAGCCGCGGGGGCGGCCGCCTCCCCGGAAACACAGCACCCGAGAGGAACAACCATGATGCACATGACACGCGGCATCCGAGGGGCGGCGTTCACCGCGCTCGCCATCGGATCGATCGTCGCGCTGACGGCGTGCGGCACGAGCTCAGGCGGTGGCGACACCGGAGGCGACGCCGCCGACGAGCTCGGCGAGATGGAGGGTTCGGTCTCGATCCTCGCCTGGCCCGGCTACGTCGAAGACGGCAGCAACGACCCGGCGGTCGACTGGGTGTCGGGCTTCGAGGAGGAGACCGGCTGCATGGTCGAATCCAAGACGTACGGCACGTCCGACGAGGCGGTCAGCCTCATGAAGACGGGCGAGTACGACGTCGTCGCGGCATCCGGCGATGCGACGCTGCGACTCATCGCCGGCGGCGACGTCGCCCCGGTCAACACCGACCTGATCCCGAGCTACGCGGGCGTCTTCGACTTCCTGAAGGACCAGGAGTGGAACTCCGTCGACGGCGTCTCGTACGGCGTGCCCGCACGGCTACGGCGCCAACCTGCTCCTGTACAACACGGAGGTCGTCACCCCGGCGCCCACCTCGTGGGACATCGTCTTCGACAAGGCGAGCGAGTACACCGGCAAGATCACCGCGTACGACTCGCCGATCTACATCGCCGATGCCGCGGTGTACCTGATGACCCACCAGCCCGAGCTCGGCATCGAGAACCCGTACGCCCTCGACGAGGAGCAGTTCCAGGCCGCCGTCGACCTGCTCAAGGAGCAGCGCCCGCACATCAGCGAGTACTGGTCGGACTACCTCAAGGAGATCCAGGCGTTCGAGACGACCGACTCGGTCGCCGGCACCACGTGGCAGGTCATCCAGAACGTGCTCGCCGGATCGCGAGCGCGCCGACCGACGTCGTGCTGCCCGAAGAGGGTGCGACCGGATGGTCGGACACGTGGATGATCGCCTCTGAGGCGGCCAGCCCGAACTGCGCGTACGCGTGGCTCGACTGGATCGCCAGCCCCGAGACCAACGCCGCGGCGACCGCGTACTTCGGTGAGGCGCCGTCGAGCCATCGAGGCGTGCGACTACCGCGACGACTGCGAGGCCTACCACGCCGGCGACGAGGAGTACGCGTCGCAGATCTGGTACTGGACCACGCCGATCGCCGAGTGCGTCGACGGCCGCACCGACGTCGAGTGCGTCGACTACGCCCAGTGGACCGAGGCCTGGTCAGAGATCAAGGGCTGACCCCACCGAGCACCCGGGGGCGGCGGACCCGAACCGCCGCCCCGGGTCTCCCCACCCGGAGCACACATGACCGTCGACACCCGCCGCCGCCCGAGCGCACGACGCGCGCCGTCGCGCCGCCGCGCAACACGCGCGCCGCGCCGGCTCTCGTCGTTCCTGACCACCCACCCGCGCACGCGCCTGGCGCTGCTGCTGACCGCGCCGCTGTTCTGGCTCGGCGTCGTCTACATCGTCGCGCTCGTGCTGCTGCTGGTGACGGCGTTCTGGTCGGTGGACTCGTTCACCGGCGAGATCATCACGGAGTGGACGCTCGACAACATCATCACCGTCCTCACCGGCGCGCTGTACCAGACGGTCACGCTGCGCACCCTCGGCGTCGCGCTGCTGGTGACCCTCATCGACGTCGTGCTCGCCCTGCCGATCGCGTTCTACATGGCGAAGGTCGCCTCGCCGCGGGCGCAGCGCATCCTGCTGATCGCGGTGCTCATGCCGCTGTGGGCGAGCTACCTCGTGAAGGCGTACGCGTGGCGCTCGGTGCTGTCGCAGGACGGCATCCTCGAATGGATGCTGGCGCCGCTCGGCCTGCACACGCCCGGGTACGGCCTGACGGCGACGGTCATCACGCTCTCCTACCTGTGGCTGCCCTACGTGATCCTGCCGATCTACGCGGGACTCGAGCGGGTTCCGGACTCGCTGCTCGAGGCATCCGCCGATCTCGGCGGCAAGACCTGGCGCACGCTCGGCAGCGTCGTGCTGCCGCTGATCTTCCCGGCGATCATCGCGGGCACGATCTTCAGCTTCGCGCTGTCGCTCGGCGACTACATCACGGTCAACATCGTGGGCGGCGCGAACCAGATGCTCGGCAACCTCGTCTACACGAACGTCGGCGCGGCGAACAACCTGCCGCTCGCGGCGGCGATCGCGCTCATCCCGATCGTGATCATCTTCGGCTACCTCGCGATCGTGCGCCGCACGGGCGCGCTCAACAACCTCTAGGACGACGCATGCGACTCGGAAGAACCGCACGGATCGTGCTCGCCGCCGTCACGGGCGTCATCCTCGTGGCGATCTACGTGCCGCTCATGGTCGTGCTCGTCAACTCGTTCTCGACGTCGACCTCGCTGACCTGGCCGCCTCCCGGGTTCACGCTGGAGTGGTGGGTCAAGGCGTTCCAGAGCGCCGGCGCTCGCGAGGCGGTGCTCACGAGCGTGCAGGTGGCACTCATCTCCACGGTCATCGCGCTCGTGCTCGGCACGCTGATCTCGATCGCCCTGCAGCGCTTCGAGTTCTTCGGGCGCGACGCGATCAGCCTGCTGATCATCCTGCCGATCGCGCTGCCCGGCATCATCACCGGCATCGCGCTGAACAACTTCTTCCGCACGATCATGGGCGTGCCGCTGTCGATCTGGACCGTCGTGATCGCGCACGCGACCTTCTGCATCGTGACGGTGTTCAACAACGTGATCGCGCGGCTGCGCCGCACGGGCACCAACCTCGAAGAGGCCTCGGCCGACCTCGGCGCGGGAGTGTGGACGACGTTCCGGCTCGTGACGTTCCCGCAGCTGCGCTCGGCGCTGCTCGCCGGCGGGCTGCTGGCCTTCGCGCTGAGCTTCGACGAGATCATCGTGACGACCTTCACGGCCGGCTCCGGGGTCACGACTCTGCCGATCTTCATCCTGAACAACATGTTCCGGCCGAACCAGGCGCCGATCGTCTCGGTGATCGCCGTGGTGCTGGTGCTCGTCTCGATCATCCCGATCTACCTGGCGCAGCGGCTCTCGGGGTCGGAGCAGACCCGGCGCTGATCAGGCGCCCGGTCGCCCGAGCTGGCCGGTCTGCATGAGGATCGCGAACCGATCCGGCACGCCCCAGTGCTCGACGATCCGGCCGTCGCGCACGGTCGCGACGTCGATCACGGTGAAGTGAACGCGCTGGCCGGTCGGCGGTCCGATGAACGGACCGGTGTGCGTTCCGGTGGCCTCGGCGCGGATCCAGACGGTGTCGCCGACCTGGGCGGTGTCGGCGACGGTGAAGTGCAGATCCGGAAAGGCCGTGTGCACGGTGAGGATGCCGCGCTTGAGCTTCTCGAGAGCCGTCTCGCCGACGCCGGAAAGACCGAACTGATGCTCGACCATGTCGGGCGCGCACAGTTCGTCGACGATGTCGGGATTGCCGGCGGCGAATCCCTCGTGCAGCATCCGCTCGACGACCTCGATGGCGGTGGTGTTCGACGTGATCGTGTCCATGGCATCCTCCTTGGTTCGCACAGTATGTGCATTCACTGCAGTAACACTGCATTCGATGCAGTCACTAGTGTGTATCCCGTGACCGACAGCGTCAAGACCCCGCCTTCGACGTATCGCCAGGAGCAGGCCGACGCCACGCGCCTGCGCATCGCCGATGCGGCCCAGCGCCTATTCGCCCGGGACGGATACGGCGCGACCAGCATGGAGGGCATCGCCCGGGAGGCGGGGGTGGGAACGCGCACGGTCTACGCGGCGTTCGGCGCGAAGCGCGAGATCCTGTCGGTGATCTGCGAACGGTGGCTCGAGCGTGCGCGGGCGCGCGAGCGGGCGCGCGACGTGCTCGGACTGCCGGACCCGGTGCAGCGCGTGCGCGGATCGGCCGGCTGGCTGGCCGCCCTCTACTCGGCCGATTTCGACGTCGTGCGCGTGCTGGATGCCACGCTCGACGAGGACGAGGAGACGCGGGACCTGGTCGTCGCGAAGCTGCGCGGCCGCAATCGCGTCATGGACTCGCTGATCGCGTCAGTAGAGCCGCAGCTGGCGATCCCGCTGCCCGACGCGCAGTCGATCTTCCGCGCGTACGCCGCCGCAGGTGTCTACGGCGCGCTGGTGGTGGATGCGGGGTGGTCGCCGGAGCGCTTCGAGAGCTGGCTCGCCGACACGCTCGTCGGCCAGCTTCTGGGTACGTAGCCCGGGCTCAGTGCGCGGTGCGGACGCCCACCGAGTCGTGGATCAGCACGGCGGCGGCGCGGGCGCCCTGGCCGGCGGCGACGATGAGCTGCTGCGGACCCGGGGCCGCGGCATCCCCCGCCCCGTAGAGCCCGGTGACCGACGTGCGGCCCGACCGGTCGACGAGCAGGTGCCCGTCGTGGTCGCGGTCGACGTCGACGTCGCGCGAGGAAGTCGAGCGCCGGATCCCACTGCGGCCGGACGAAGCCGCCCGTCGATCGCGATGCGCGTGCCGTCCGCCAGCCGCACGGCCGAGACGACGCCGCGGTCGCCCTCGAGGTCGTCGATCCGCCGTCGCTCGACGACGATTCCGGATGCCGCGAGCTCGGCCTCTTCGACGGTGTCGACGACGTCGGCTCCGTTCGTGAAGACCGTGAGGTCATCGGTCCAGCGGGCGATGAGCCGTGCGCGGGCGGGCAGGTCGGGCGTCTCGCCGATGAGGGCGAGCGGGCGGTCCTGCAGCTCCCACGCGTCGCACGCGGCGCAGCTGAAGAGCGTCATGCCGTAGAAGCCGCGCAGGCTCGGGATCGCGGGAAGGGTCTCGCGCAGGCCCGTCGCGACGAGGACCGAGCGCGCCGAGACCACCGTCGGCGGCCCCGCGCGGTGCCCCTGCAGCGTGGCGCTGAAGCGTATGCCGTCGGCGGCATCCGTCTGCGACAGCGTGACGACGTTGGTCCGGTCGAGCAGGCGCACGGTCGGGTAGGCGGCGATCTCGGCGCGCGCGAGCTTGCGCAGCTCGAGCGGCGAGATGCCGTCGCGGGTGAGGAAGCCGTGCGAGCGCAGCGTCGCGGCGTTGCGCGGGCGACCGGCGTCGATCACCAGCACGCACGCGCGTGCCCGGGCGAGGTTGAGCGCCGCCGACAGTCCCGCCGGCCCGCCGCCGATGATCAGCGCGTCGACGACGCTCTCCGGCGCGTCACTCATGGGCCTGCGGGGGGAGGGCGGCGATGAGCGGGTGGTCCTTCGCGTAGACGCCGACCTTCGCCGCGCCGCCGGGCGAGCCGATGTCGTCGAAGAACTCCACGTTGGCCGTGTAGTAGTCCTGCCACTCGTCGGGGACGTCGTCTTCGTAGTAGATCGCCTCGACCGGGCAGACCGGCTCGCAGGCGCCGCAGTCGACGCATTCCTCGGGGTGGATGTAGAGCGAGCGCTCACCCTCGTAGATGCAGTCCACCGGGCACTCGTCGATGCACGCGCGGTCCTTCACATCGACGCAGGGCAGCGCGATGACGTACGTCACGACAGCGCGAGGCTGTCGGCGCGCGAGATGTCGACCTGCTCGTCGCGCGGCACGACCTTGACGCGCTCGCGCGTGTGCCGGTGCGTCGCGCCGAGCTCGCGCTCGTGGGCGTCGAGGGCGAGCCAGCCGTCCCACGTCGTGTAGGCGACGTCGCGCTCTTCGAGCAGCTCGAGCACGTCGCCGCCGACCGCGGGCGCCGTCGAGCAGTCCCGCCGGCGCGTCGGCGACGAGGTGGGCGATCGTCTCCATCGCGTCGGACTTCGTGTGGCCGATGAGGCCGACGGGCCCGCGCTTGATCCAGCCGGTCGCGTAGAGGCCGGCGACCGGCGCCGGATGCCGACGACCACGCGCCCCTCCACGTTCGGGATCACGCCGCGCGCGGTGTCGAACGGCGCGTCGACGACGGGCGTGCCGTAGTAGCCGACCGCGCGGTAGACGGCCTGCACCGGGATGTCGCGGAGCTCGCCGGTGCCGCGCACGACGCCGTCCTCGCCCAGCGCGGTGCGCTCGAAGCGCAGACCCTCGACGCGCGCGTCGCCGAGCACGGCGACCGGTGCGTGCCAGAAGTGCAGGTGCAGCCGGCGGCTCGCGCCGGTCGTGCCGCGGGTGCGCCACGCCTGGAACGTGCGCAGGATCACCTTGAGCTGATTGCTGGAGCCTGCGGCGAGCTCGAGCTCGGCGAAGTCCTCGTCGGCCAGCACGATGTCGACGTCGGGCACTTCGCCGAGCTCGCGCAGCTCGATCGGGGTGAACTTCACGTCGAGCGGTCCGCGACGGCCGAACACGTGCACGTCGGTGACGGCCGAGGCCTCGAGACCGGCGAGCACGTTGTCGGGCACCTCGGTCGAGCGCAGGTCGACGGCGTGCTTGGCGAGCACGCGGGCCACGTCGAGCGCGACGTTGCCGTTGCCGATCACGGCGACCTCGGCGGCATCCAGCGGCCACTCGCGCGGCACGTCGGGGTGGCCGTCGAACCACGCGACGAAGTCGGCGGCGCCGTACGAGCCGGGCAGGTCGATTCCCGGGATGTCGAGCGCGGCATCCCGGATCGCGCCGGTCGCGAGGATCACGGCGTCGTAGCGCTCCTGCAGGTCGTCGATCGCGATGTCGCGGCCGACCTCGACGTTGCCGATGAAGCGGATCGAGCCGGCATCGAGCATCTCGTGCAGCGAGTTGACGATGCCCTTGATGCGCGGGTGGTCGGGCGCGACGCCGTAGCGGATCAGGCCGTAGGGGGCGGGCAGCGAGTCGAACAGGTCGATCTCGACGGTGCCGCCGTCTCGCCGAACAGAGTTGGCGAGGATGTTGCCGGCGTAGATGCCGGCAGGACCGGCGCCGACGATCGCGACGCGCAGGGTGAGGGGGTTCGTCACTGGGGCAGTGCCTTTCGGGAGGTGTGCTCCGCGGCCAGGCGCGCGGAGAGCTCTTCGGAGACGCCGAGCGCGCTCACGGCGAGCTCGGCGGGGCAGTAGGGACTGATGCGCACGACGTCGCCGATGACGACGACGGCGGGCGAGCGGATGCCGCGCTCGGCGGCCTGGGCGGCGATCGTGCCGAGGGTGCCGACGGTGACGCGCTGGCGCTCGCCGAAGCCGTCCTCGATCACCGCCACCGGGCAGTCGGCGCCGCGCTCGCCGCGCGCGAGGGTGATCGCGGAGTGCGCGAGCGTGCCGACGCCCATCAGGAGCACGACCGTGTGGTCGCGGCCGCCGCCGAGCGCTGCGATCTGGTCGTGGCCGGTGACGACGGTGAACGCGGTCGCGAGGCCGCGGTGGGTGAGCGGGATGCCGGCGATCGCAGGCACCGAGATGGCGCTGGTGATGCCCGGCACGACCTCGACCTCGACGCCCGCCTCCTGGCAGAAGGCGAGCTCCTCGCCGCCGCGACCGAACACGTAGGGGTCGCCGCCCTTGAGCCGCACGACGGACTTGCCTTCGCGGGCGAGGTGCACGAGCAGCGCGTTGATGCCGTCCTGCGGCACGGCGTGGTGACCGGGGCGCTTGCCGACGTCGACGACCTCGGCGGTCAGCTCGACGCCGTCGGCGGCCAGGCCGTCGAGCACGGCGCGGGCGCCGAGGCGGTCGGCGACGATCACGTCGGCCCGCTCGAGGGCCCGCAGCCCGCGGATGGTCAGCAGTCCGGCGTCGCCGGGGCCGGCTCCGACGAGGGTCACGCGTCCGGTCATCGGGCACCTCCGGCCAGCAGCAGACCCCGGCGCTGCAGCATCCGCCGCTCGAGGGGCCCGAAGAAGAGCAGTTCGATCAGGATGCCGATGAACAGGATCACGAGGATCGTGCCGAGCACGCCCGCGAGGTCGGCCAGCTCGCGCGACTGCTGCAGCATCGAGCCGAGCCCGAAGCCGATCGTGCCGCCCACCGCGATGATCTCGGCGGCCATGAGCGAACGCCACGAGAACGCCCACCCCTGCTTGAGCCCGGCGAGGTAGCCGGGCAGAGCGGCGGGAAGGATCACGGCCGTCGCCAGCTGCAGCTTGCTGGCGCCGAGCACGGTGCCCACGCGCCGCAGCTGCGGCGGCACCTGGTCGACGCCGGCGATGAGCCCGTTCACGATCGAGGGGATCGCGCCCATCAGGATGACGAAGTACACCGTGGCATCCGACAGGCCGAACCAGATGATCGCGGCCGGCACCCACGCGACGGAGGGGAGCACCTGCAGGCCGGAGATGATCGGGCCGACGGCGCGGCGGATCGGGCGCACCTCCGCCAGGAGCAGCCCGATGGGCGTTCCCACGACGATCGCGATGAGGAAGCCCACGATTCCCCGCTCGAGGCTGGTGAGCACCGCCTCCTGCAGGCGTCCGCTCTCCCACGCGGTGCCGAGGGCGCCGAGCACATCGAGCGGACCGGGCACGATGTCGGGCCGCGGCTGGGCGATCACGACGTAGAGCTGCCAGATCACGATCAGGATGGCGACGAAGATGACGGGCGGGAGGACGCTCGCCGTGATGCGCCGCCACCGGCTCGACGGCCGGTCCGCCGATGTCTGCAGGCGATCGAGCCCGGCCTCCAGGCTGCGGAGGTCTTCGGAGTGCGGTGCAGCGGCATCCGCTGCGACGGTCGTTTCACGCGGCATTTCGGCGGATCTCCTTCCGCAGCTGGTCGGTGATCTCGATCGACAGCGCCGCGACCTCGGGCGACTCGATGCGCCGGCCGTTGGTCTGCGCGATGCGCCACTCGCCGCCGATGCGACCGGGGCGGCTCGTGAGCAGGATCACGCGCTGGCCGAGCCGGGCCGCTTCGCGCACGTTGTGCGTGACGAAGACGATCGTGCGACCGGTCGCGCGCCACACGCGCTCGAGCTCTTCGTGAAGGAGATCGCGGGTGATGGCGTCGAGCGCGGCGAACGGCTCGTCCATCAGCAGCACCGGGCGGTCCTGCGCGAGCGCCCGCGCGAGGGCGACGCGCTGGCGCATGCCGCCGGAGAGCTCGTGCGGGCGCTTCTCGGCGGCATCCGCGAGGTTCACCGTGTCCAGCAGCGCGAGCGCCTTCTCGCGGCGCTCGGCACGGGGAACGCCGCGCAGGCGCAGCGCGAGCTCGACGTTCCGCCGCGCGGTGAGCCACGGCATGAGCGCGGACTCCTGGAACATGACCGCCGCGCCCGCGGCCGGGGTCTCGATGTGCCCGGTCGTCGGGCGGTCGAGTCCCGCGATGAGATTCAGCAGGGTCGACTTGCCGCAGCCCGACGCGCCGAGCAGGCACACGAACTCGCCCGGCGCGATGTCGAGCGTGATGTCGTCGAGCACGACGGGGCCGTCGCCGAAGCGCTTGCCGACCCGATCGATGCGCACCGCGGGCTCGGGCGCGACCGCGGGCGGCCGCACCGGCATGACGCCGTCGAAGCTGGGGAACAGCGGCGGCGAGACGGGCGCCCCGCCCGCCGCATCCCCCGGGGAGGAGGATGCGGCGGGCGAGGTGTGCGGTGCGGGTGCGGTCATGATCAGTCCTCGCCGAGTCCTGCGGCCGAGACCGGATCCGCGCCGGTGTCGGCGAGGATCGCGTTCAGCAGCCGGAGGTCGAACAGACCGTCGATCGAGCCGTCCTTCTGGGTGCCGGCCTCGAGTCCGTTCGCGACCAGGGTCTCGAACGTGTCGGCGTGCGGGTCGACCGAGAAGGTGACGTGCTCGAGCGCGCGCGTGATGACCGCGTCGTCGAGCCGCTTGCCGGTCTCGGCCTCGAGGGCGTCGTTGATGACGGTCGGCGTCTCGTCGGGGTTGTCCGCGATCCACTGGACCGCGGCCACGTGGCCCTCCAGCAGGTCTTCGACGACATCCGGATGCTGCTCGAGGAAGTCGGCGCGGACGAGGAGCACCGTGGTCGGGAACTCGCCGTCCTCCCACAGGTCGGCCTCGTCGACGAGCACGTGCGCGCCCGCGTCGAGGATCAGACGCGACACCCACGGCTCGGGCAGCCAGGCGCCGTCGAGCTCGCCCTGCTGGAAGAGCGTGAGCGTCTGGGCGTTCTCGGTCGGCGTGATGTTCACGTCGCCGCCGCCCGAGGTGTCGGTCTCGAATCCCTCGTCGGCGAGCCAGCTGCGCAGGGCGACGTCCTGCGTGTTGCCCAGCTGCGGCGTCGCGATCGTGGTGCCCTCGAGGTCTGCGGCGGTGTCGATGCCGTCGCGCACGACGAGCGCCGCCCCGCCGGTGGCCGCGCCCGCGACGATGTGCGCCGACTCGCCGCCCGACTGGATGAAGGTGTTGATCGACGGGTTCGGCCCGATGTAGGTCGCGTCGATCGCGCCGGCCGACAGCGCCTCGATCGCGGCGGGTCCGGCGTTGAAGACCGAGGTCGTGACCTCGACGTCGCCGAGCGCGTCCTCGAAGAGCCCCTCTTCGAGGCCGACGAGCGCCGGCGCGTGCGTGACGTTCGCGAAGTAGCCGAGGCGCAGCTCGGTCACCGGCTCGGGAGTGCTGCCCGCGGCGGAGGCGCAGCCGGCCATCATCATGCGCCACGAGTCCCAGGGTGGTGATCGTCGTCGCAGTGCGGATGTTGTTCACGGTGTCGCCTCCTTCAGCGGGTCGTTCTTCGGTGGTGTGTGCGCGGGGTTCAGTCGCGCGTGATGCCGGCGGCGAGAGTCGCGCCGTCGGACGGGTGGATGACCAGGAACGAGCCGCCCGCGCGGTTCGCGCGGTAGGACTCGAGCGGCAGGTCGGCGGCCAGGCGCAGGCGGGCGCGGCCGATGTCGTTCGCCGCGAGCGTGTCGGCCGGCTCGTGCGCGAGCGTGTCGAGGTCGTAGCGCGAGTCGATCTGCGCGATGACGGCCTGCACGGTGGTGGTGCCGTGCTTGACGAGCACGCGGGCGCCGGGCAGCAGCGGACGCGCGTCGAGCTGGAAGAGCTCGGCGTCGATCTCGCGGCTGCCCGCCGGCAGGGTGCCGTCGGCGACGATCACCGCTCCGCGAGCCGCATCGACGTCGTCGGCGAGCTGCACCGACACCGACTGCGGTGCGGCGGCGCTCTCGACGCGAACGCCGGCGACGGCGATCGCCGAGACGGTCGTGCGGATGCCGGAGGGGAAGATCTGCACGGCGTCGCCCACCCGCACGGTGCCCGACGAGATGCGGCCGGCCGATGCGCGGAAGTCGCGCAGCGACTCGGCATCCTCGTCGGCGACCTCGGGGGACAGTCCGCCCTGCGGGCGCAGCACGAGCTGCACCGGCAGGCGGAAGTCATCGAGCGCGGACTCGAGCTCGTCCTGACCCGGCAGCGCCTCGAGCAGTTCGAGCAGCGCCGGACCGTCGTACCAGGGAGTGTGGGGCGAGCGGTCGACGATGTTGTCGCCCTCGAGCGCCGAGACGGGGATGACGTGGACGTCGTCGATGCCGAGCTCGGCCGTCACGGCCTCGACCTGGGCGGCGACCTCGGCGAAGGCATCCTGCGCATAGCCGAGCAGGTCGATCTTGTTGACCGCGACGATGACGTGCGGCACGCGCAGGAGCGCGATGACCGCGAGGTGGCGGCGGGTCTGCTCGAGCACGCCCTTGCGGCCGTCGATCAGCACGATCACCGCATCGGCCGTCGTGGCGCCGGTGACCATGTTGCGCGTGTACTGCACGTGGCCGGGGCAGTCGGCGAGGATGAAGCTGCGGTTGCCGGTCGAGAAGTAGCGGTAGGCGACGTCGATCGTGATGCCCTGCTCGCGCTCGGCGCGCAGGCCGTCGGTCAGCAGCGCGAAGTCGAACGCGCCGTGCGCGAAGCCGCGCTCGGCGGACGTGCGCGCGACCTGCTCGAGCTGGTCGGCGAGGATCGCCTTCGAGTCGTGCAGCAGGCGGCCGACGAGCGTCGACTTGCCGTCGTCGACCGAGCCGGCCGTGGCGAAGCGGAAGAGGGTCGACCGGCGCGGTGCGCGTCGAGAGTGGCCATCAGAAGTACCCGTCCTTCTTGCGGTCTTCCATCGCGGCCTCCGAGATGCGGTCGTCGGCGCGGGTCGCGCCGCGCTCGGTGAGGGTCGATACGGCGATCTCGGCGACGATCGAGGTGAGGTCGGCGGCATCCGATTCGACGGCGCCGGTGCAGCTCATGTCGCCGACCGTGCGGTAGCGCACGACGCGGCGCTCGACGGTCTCGTTCGGCGCGGGCGGGCGAGAACTCGCCGACCGCGCGCCACATTCCGTCGCGCGCATACACCTCGCGCTCGTGCGCGAAGTAGAGCGGCGGCAGCGGGATCGACTCGCGCTCGAGGTAGCGCCAGACGTCGAGCTCGGTCCAGTTCGAGATCGGGAAGGCGCGCACGTGCTGGCCCGGCGTGTGCCGGCCGTTGTACAGGCTCCACAGCTCGGGGCGCTGGTTGCGCGGATCCCACTGGCCGAACTCGTCGCGCAGCGAGATGATGCGCTCCTTGGCGCGGGCCTTGTCTTCGTCGCGGCGGGCGCCGCCGAAGACGGCGTCGTGCTTGCCGGCGGCGATCGCCTCGAGCAGCGGCAGGGTCTGCAGCGGGTTGCGCGTGCCGTCGGCGCGCTCGTGCAGGCGGCCGTCGTCGATGTAGTCCTGCACGCGGGCGACCTCGAGCCGCACGCCGAGGCGCGCGACGGTCTCGTCGCGGAAGGCGATGCACCTCGGGGAAGTTGTGGCCGGTGTCGACGTGCAGCACCGGGAACGGCACGCGCCCGGGGAAGAACGCCTTCGCGGCGAGGTGCAGCACGACGACCGAGTCCTTGCCGCCGGAGAACAGCAGCACGGGGCGCTCGAACTCGGCGACGACCTCGCGGATGATGTGGATGGCCTCGGCCTCGAGCAGGTCGAGGGTGTCGAGGCGGGTGTCGGTCGAGGCGTCATAGGTGCAGCCCGCATTCGGTCTTCGACAGGCCCGCCCAGCGGCCCGAGCGGGGGTCGGCGCCCGGCTCGACCCGCGCGGTGCACGGCTCGCAGCCGATCGAGGGGTAGCCGTTGCTGACGAGCAGGTTCACCGGAACCTGGTGGAGCCCGGCGTAGTCGAGCAGGTCGTCGAAGCTCCACGCCGCGACGGGGTTGACCTTGACGAGTCCGTTGCGCTCGTCCCAGGTCACCAGCGGCGTGTTCGCGCGGGTGGGCGCCTCTTCGCGGCGCACGCCGGTGAACCACACCTCGTAGCCGCCGAGGGCGTTCTGCAGCGGCTCGACCTTGCGGCGCGCGCAGCACAGGGCGGGGTCGCGCGCGAACAGCTGCGCGCCGAACTCGGCATCCTGCTCGGCGACGGTCTGCTCGGGCAGCACGTCGACGATCCGCACGTCCAGCGCCCGGCCGACCTCGTCGCGGGTGAACCGCGTCTCGGCGAAGTGGTAGCCGGTGTCGAGGAAGAGCACGTCGACTCCGGGCAGCTGCTCGGCGACGAGGTGGGGCAGCGCGGCATCGGCCATCGAGCACGCGACGGCCGCGGCATCCGCACCGAAGTTCCGCGCGACCCACGCGACGACCTCGGCGGGCGACGCCTCGTGATCGGTGAGGCTGCCGAGCTCGATGTTGCCGGCCTCGGCGAGGGCGCGCAGCTCGTCGTGGCTGCGGCGGACGGTGGCGCGCGGGGCGAGCGAGACGGCTCATACGAGGGCCTCCTCATCGGCGCGGTGCGCCCACTGGGCGAAGGTCTCGTCGGATGCGGCATCCCGGTCTGCGAGGAACCGCCGGACGACCCGCTCGGTGTAGTCGGCGATGCCGTCGGCGGTGACCTTCAGGCCGCGGACGGTGCGGCCGAGGCCCGGCCTCGTCGCGGTCGGCGCTCGCGAGCCCGCCGCCGAGGTGCACCTGGTAGCCGGGCACCTGCTCGCCGTCGATCGTGACGAGCTGGCCCTTCAGGCCGATGTCGGCGGTCTGGATGCGGGCGCACGAGTTGGGGCAGCCGTTCACGTGCAGCGAGATCGGATGCGGCAGGTCGAGGCCCGCGAGGCGCTCTTCGAGCGCGAGCACGGCGTCGGTCGCGTACGCCTTGGTCTCGACGATCGCGAGCTTGCAGAACTCGATGCCCGTGCACGCGATCGTGCCGCGGCGGATGAGGCTCGGCCGGGCCGAGAGGCCGAGTTCGTCGAGGCCGGCGATGAGGGATTCGACGCGGTCTTCGGGGATGTCGAGGATCACGAGCTTCTGGTGCGGCGTCGTGCGCAGGCGGGTCGAGCCGTGGGCCTCGATGAGGTCGGCGAGCTTCGCGAGGTTCGGGTCCGGAGACGCGGCCCGACGATCGGGGTGGCGCCGATGTAGAAGCGGCCGTCCTTCTGGCGGTGCACGCCGACGTGGTCGCCGTGCGCGAGCGGCTTCGGCGCGGCGGGGCCGTCGGGCAGCGCGTAGCCGAGGTACTCGTCCTGCAGCACCTGGCGGAACTTCTCGGTGCCCCACTCGGCGAGCAGGAACTTCAGGCGCGCCTTGTTGCGCAGGCGCCGGTAGCCGTAGTCGCGGAAGATCTGGGCGACGCCGTGCCAGGCGTCGGCCACCCGCTCGGGAGCGACGAAGACGCCGAGGCGCTCGCCGAGCCGCGGGGCGGTCGAGAGGCCGCCGCCGACCCAGAGGTCGTAGCCGATGCCGAGCTCGGGGTGCTCGACGGCGACGAAGGCGACGTCGTTGATCTCGTGCACGACGTCCTGGCTCGGGTGGCCGGTGATCGCCGACTTGAACTTGCGGGGGAGGTTCGCCAGCGACGCGTCGCCGATGAAGCGCGAGGTGATCTCGTCGATCTGCGGGGTCGGGTCGATCAGCTCGTCGGCGGCGATGCCGGCGACGGGCGAGCCGAGCACGACGCGCGGCACGTCGCCGCACGCCTCGGTCGTGCCGAGGCCGACGGCTTCGAGGCGGCGCCAGATCTCGGGCATCGACTCGACCTCGATCCAGTGCAGCTGGATGTTCTGGCGGTCGGTCAGGTCGGCGGTGTCGCGGCCGAACTCGGTCGAGATGCCGGCGATGACCCGCAGCTGCTCGGTGGTCAGCTGGCCGCCGTCGATGCGGACGCGCAGCATGAAGTACTCGTCTTCGAGCTCGTGCGGCTCGAGGGTCGCGGTGCGGCCGCCGTCGATGCCCGGGCTTGCGCTGCGTGTAGAGGCCCCACACGCGGAAGCGGCCGTGCAGGTCGGTCGGGTCGATCGAGGCGAAGCCGCCCTTCGAGTAGATGTTCTCGATGCGCTCGCGCACCGCCAGGCCGTCGTCGACCTGCTTCCACTCCTCGTTGCCGTTGAGGGGCGCCTTGCCGTCGATCTTCCACTGCCCGTTGGGCTTGGACGACGGCCGCGGGGCGCGGGCGCGCGCGCCCTCGGCCGCGATGCGGCGCGGCGCGCTCTGCGGCGTCGTCCTGCCCGATGTCGCTGATGGTCACGGTGGCCTCCCGGATTCCCGGGCGTCCCCGGGTGCGGGCGCGGTACTGCCCACCCTGCGAAGCTAGGCGCCGCTCGGCATCCGGTGAAATGTGACGTCAAGCGCCGTTACGGGGCGTCACACGGCGTCACGGAGTTGACGCGGCGGCCTCCGCGGCACTCGTCGCGATAGCGGTCGACGACGAGGTCGACGAGGGATGCCGCCGGCTCGTCGTCGTCGAGCAGCGGCCGCGCGACCGGGCTGCCGTCGGCGAGGCGCACGGCGAGATCGTGGAAGTAGCCGGGCGCGAGCAGGTAGTTCGCCACGACCGCGCGGCCGTGCGCTTTCGCGCGCGGCCTGCACCGCCGGCGCCGAGGCGCGGCTCGGCGGCGGCGAGGAAGCCCGACCGACGACCTCGCGGCCGAGGCGCTCGGACGAGCATCCGCGCCGTCACCCGGCAGTCCTCGTTCGCGCGATCGTCGCTCGAGCCCGCGACGGCGAGCACGATCGCGTCGTCGGCGGCCGGGCTCGAGTGCGGCGAGCCGCGCGACGAGCACGTCGACGAGTCGCGGGTCGGGCCCGAGGGCCGGCGAGATCGCGACGTCGGCGTGGCCGGCGGACTGCTCGCGCAGGTCGACCCGCACGTGGTAGCCCGCCGAGAGCAGCAGCGGGACGATGACCGCCGGCTCGTCGGGCGCGAGCGCGTCGAGGGATGCCGCGACATCGGGCTGCTGCACGTCGACGTGACCGAGCCGCACGTGCACGTCGGGCAGCGCGGCCGCGACCGCCTCGACGAGCGCGGCGACGGCGGCCTGGCCCGTCGGGCGAGGAGGTGCCGTGCGAGATCGCGAGGAGCGCGGGGGTCGCCATGCCCCCATCTTGCCCGTGGGGGACGACGGCGATCGACGGTTCTGAGGGGGTCGATGATTCGAGGATGGATACCGCTCATCACGCCTCAGCAACGTCGATCGCCTCAGCGCCTCGTGTGCACGACGACCGTATGCCGACGCGAAGGGGCACGACCCGTTGCCGGATCGTGCCCCTGTGCGGGCGGGTCGCGCTCAGGCGACGTCGGCCGAGCGACCGCGCGCGAACCCGGCGTCGAAGCCGCGCTCGTAGGCGCTGCTGCCGGCGTGACGGTCGTGCCGCGTGCCGTGGTGGCCGTCGTGGCCGTGGTGCGCGCCGTGCTCGTGGTGCGAGCCGTGCTCGTCGTGGGGGTGGCAGTGGTGCGCACCCGGGACCGAAGCCCGGGCCGAACCCGGCGACCCGGGCCGAACCCGGGACCCGGGCCGAACCCGCGACCCGGGCCGAACCCGCGACCCGGGCCGAACCCGCGCCCGCGGCCGAAGCCGCCGCGCGGCATCCGCTGCCCCTCTTCCCAGCCGAGCTCGCGGGCGATCGCCTCGAGCGAGGCCATCGTGGTCGCGTAGTCCTCGGGCGAGACGGCACCGGCGACGCGGGAACGGATGCCGTCCACGATCGCGCCGAGGCGCTCGCGGGCGGCGCGGCCCTCGTCGGTCAGGGTCCAGGTGCCGTCGCCCTGCTCCTCGGCCCAGCCGCGTTCGGCGAGGCCGCGCAGGCGCTTGCCCTTGCGGGCGAAGCGCTCGGCGAAGGCGGGAACATCGACGTCGCCCGAGAGCGCGTTCAGCAGCATCCAGTCGCGTCGGTCGATGCCGGCGCCCTCGAAAGCGGCGGCGAACTCGCGGGTGATGAGGCCGTCGACGGTGCGCAGCCAGAAGCCGAGCGGTCGCGGCGGTCTGCGGGAGTGCCGGCTCCTCATCGGAGGGCGGAGTGAAGTCAGTGTCTTCGTTGTTCATGAGAAGTCCTTTCCGGTGGCGGCTCTCAGAGGGCCGCTGCAGTTGCATGTAGAAGAACATGTATATGTAGTGTGACATGCGATCTGGAAATATGTCAAGTCACATGTAAATTCGTCCTATGACCGCCGCATCTTCCGACTCCCGCCGACGCGATCGCCGCCGCACTCGCGCGCCTGCGCGGTCGACGGATGCCGCGTCCTCCGTGGGAGGGCGGTCACGGCCATCCGCACCATCACGGCGAACCGGGCTGGACGCGCGGAGGACCGCACGGCGGAATGGGCGGTCCGCCGCCGTGGGGAGCGGGGCCCCGGCTCGGCGGGCCCGCGCGCATGCGCCTGCTCGAAGCGCTCGCCGCGGCATCCACCCCGCTGTCGGTCAGCGAGATCGGCGAGGCCGTCGGCGTGGATCAGCCCCGCGCGTCGCGACTCGTGCAGCAGGCCGCCGAGATGGGACTCGTGCGTCGCGAGGCCGACCCCGACGACGCCCGCCGCACGCGCGTCGCGCTCACCGACAGCGGACTGGCGATCGTGCGCGGATTCCGCGGCGAGCGCCGCACCGCGATCGATTCGGCGCTGGCCTCATTCACCGACGAGGAGCGCGCCGAACTCGCGCGACTGCTGACCAAGCTCGCCGACTCCTGGCCGCAGTAGCCGGCAGCGAGGCGGAGGCGGTCAGTCGCGCAGGCGCTCCTGCACGGCCTTGACCGGGATCAGCAGCACCAGGCCGAGCACGAGCACCAGCACGATGCCGAGGATGCCGTAGTACGCCGCGCCGCCGATCGTCACGAACAGCGCGAACATCGTCGGCGCGAGGAACGACACCGCCCGCCCGGTCGTGGCGTACAGGCCGAAGACCTCGCCCTCGCGTCCCGGCGGGATGATCCGCGCGAGGAACGTGCGCGAGGCGGACTGCGCCGGGCCGACGAAGAGGGTCAGGCGCGAGCCCGGCGGTCCAGAACACGATCTGGCCGCCGTCGTGCAGGAAGAACACGAGCAGCCCCGAGACGATCAGGCCGATCAGCGCGACGATGATCACGGGCTTCGCGCCGAGCCTGTCGTCGAGCGCGCCGACGGCGATCGTCGAGATGCCGGCGACGACGTTCGCGGCGATCGCGAAGATGATCACCTCGCCGGCCGAGAACCCGAAGACGGATGCCGCGAGCACGCCGCCGAAGGTGAACACGCCCGCCAGCCCGTCGCGGAAGACCGCGCTGGCCAGCAGGAACCAGACGGTGTGCCGGGACTCGCGCCAGAGCTTGCGCGACGTCGCGGCCCAGGCGCTCGTACGAGGCGAAGAAGCTCACCTGCTCGCGCTTCGCGCCCGGTGCCGCGGTACTCGGGCACGGCGAACAGCACGGGCAGCGCGAACAGCGCCGAACCAGATCGCCGAGACGATCATCGCGACGCGGATCGGCAGGCCGTCCTCGTCGGGCACGCCGAACAGGCCCTGCGACGAAGCCGAAGTACACGATCAGCAGCAGCACGATGCCGCCGATGTAGCCCATGCCCCAGCCGAAGCCGCTGACCCGGCCGATCGAGCGCGGGGTGGAGACCTGCGAGAGCATCGCGTTGTAGTTGACCCCGGCGAACTCGAAGAAGACGTTGCCGGCCGCCACGAGGATGAGCCCGAGGCAGCAGGAAGGCGGGGTCGGGCTGCACGAAGAACATCGCCGCCGTCAGCGCGACGACGATGTAGGTGTTGACGGCGAGCCAGAACTTGCGGCGGCCCGACGTGTCGGAGCGCTGCCCCGTCACCGGTGCGAGCACGGCGATCAGCAGGCCCGCCGCGGCGAGGGCCCAGCCGAGCTGCGCTTCGACGGTGCCCTCGGGGCCGAAGCTCGAGCTGGTGAGGTAGACCGTGAAGACGAACGTGGTCACGACCGCGTTGAACGCCGCCGAGCCCCAGTCCCACAGGCCCCACGCCACCACGATGCGCTTGCGGGTGCTCGAGGGGCCGTCGGCGCCGACTGCGGTCGCGAGGGCGTCGGTCGGGCGTGATGCCCGGAGAACTGCGGCAGATCGGGCTTCATGCGGGGAACGTCGGGATCGCTCATGTCGGTCACGCTAGGGCCCTTCGGTGAACAGCGGGTGCGATGTGCCTTCGGGGAGACATGCGCCCCGCGACGGTGCGGGTTCGTCGTCAGGCTACAGCGGCGGGCAGGTGCACGCGGAGATGAAAACCGGATGCCGCGGCATCCGGTGTCATGATGTACGCATGCCCGCCCACGTCGAGCGCGCCGAACTGCCCGGCATCGGCGTCCGTCATGACATCGTCACGGACGAGGGTCGCCGCCTGTCGGTGCTCAACCTCCGCGACGGCGGTCGCGAGCTCGCGCTCGCCGACGAGGACGACCCCGACCGCGCGAGCGAGACGATCGCGCTGACCGACGACGAGGCCACCGCGCTGTCGGAGGTGCTCGGCGGGTCGCTGATCCTCACCCAGCTCGCGGGGCTGCGCGAACAGGCCGCGGGCCTGTCGATCGAGCAGATCCCCCTGCGCGCCGACTCGCCGTTCGTCGGCCACCCGCTGGGCGACACGAAGGCGCGCACCCGCACGCGGTGCTCGATCGTCGCGATCGTGCGCGAGGCCGAGATCCTGCCCGCGCCGGGCCCGGCCGATCTGCTGCAGAGCGGCGACACGATCGTCGCGGTCGGCACCCGCGACGGTCTCGACCACCTCGTCCGCATCATCGCCGGAAGCTGATCTCCGCGGATGGACCACGGCGCGCTCGTCCTCATCGAGATCGGCGCCCTGATCCTCGGGATCGGCCTGCTCGAGCAGGCTCGCGGCCTGGCTCGGGCATCTCGCCGATCCCGCTCATCCTCATCGGCGGGCTCGCGTTCGGCGAGGGCGGGCTGCTGCCCGTTCACGCAGGGCGAGGAGTTCATCGAGATCGGCGCCGAGATCGGCGTGATCCTGCTGCTGCTCATGCTCGGCCTGGAGTACACCGCGCAGGAGCTCGTCGGCAACCTGAAGGCGTCCAAGGCGGCGGGCCTGATCGACATGCTCCTGAACGCGATCCCGGGCGCGCTGATCGCGCTGCTGCTCGGCTGGGGGCCGGTCGCCGCGGTCGTGATGGCCGGCATCACGTGGATCTCCTCCTCGGGCGTCATCGCCAAGATGCTCCACGACCTCGGTCGCCTGACGAACCGCGAGACGCCCGTCGTGCTGTCGATCCTCGTGATCGAAGACCTCGCGATGGCCTTCTACCTGCCGGTGCTGACCGCGCTCCTGATCGGCATGGACCTCGGCGCCGGCGTCGTCTCGGTCGTGGTCGCGCTGGCGGCGGTGATCCTGATCCTCTACGTGGCCCTGCGCCACGGCAAGTTCGTGTCGCGGCTGGTGTGGTCGAAGGAAGCCGACGTGCTGCTGCTGTCGGTGCTCGGCCTCACGCTCCTGGTCGCCGGGCTCGCCGCGGGGGCGAACATCTCCTCGGCGGTGGGCGCGTTCCTGGTCGGGATCGCGATCTCGGGCCCGGCCGCCAAGCACGCGCAGCGCGTGCTCACGCCGCTGCGCGATCTGTTCGCCGCGGTGTTCTTCCTGTTCTTCGGGCTCTCGACCGACCCCGCCGACCTCGTGCCGATGCTGGTGCCCGGCGATCATCCTCGCGGTCGTCACGATGGCGACGAAGGTGCTCACCGGCTATCTCGCCGCGCGGCGGGCAGGCATCGCCGAGCCCGGCCGCTGGCGCGCCGGGTTCGCGCTGACTCCGCGCGGCGAGTTCTCGATCGTGATCGCGGGGCTCGCCGTGGCGGCGGGCGTCGACCGTTCGCTCGCGGCGCTCGCGACCGCCTACGTGCTGATCACGATGATCGCCGGGCCGCTGCTGGCCCGCATCCCCGATTCGGAGCGCTTCAAGGCGCAGACCAAGCGCATCCAGGCGAACCGGCGCGCGCGCCAGGCCGCGTCGCCGGCCTGACGCCGGCCTCAGCGCCTCGTGGCCTCCTCGAGCAGCTCGAGGATGTGCCGGTAGTCCTCGCCCGTCGCGCGGGTCATGCCGATCTCGCACGTGCGGTTGCACGACGCGTGGGCATCGGCATCCAGCGTGCGCACCTCGGCGGCCTCGGCGGCCGTGGCCGATGCGGTCAGCTCGGGATGCAGCATCCCCCGGTCTCCGGCGAACGCGCAGCACCCCCACGCGTCCGGCGTCGTGGTGGACGCGGCCACGGCGTCGGCGATCAGCTGCAGCGCCGGGTTCAGCCCCATCTGCGTCGACGAGCAGGTCGGATGCAGCACCAGCGAGTCCACGAGCGGCGTGATCGGCCCGAGCGCGGGCAGGACCACGCGGGCGACGAAGGCCACGGCATCCTCCGTCCGCACGTGCACGCCCGCGTCTTCGAAGATGTGCGCGAAGCCCTCCGTGCAGCTGGCCGCGTCGCTGATGACCGGCAGCCGGCCGCCGTCGGATGGCCTCGAGCACCGCCGCGACCACGCGGTCGGCCATCACGTCGCGCCCGCCGGTGTAGCCCTTCGAGGTCCACGGGGTGCTGCAGCAGAGCGCCTCGATGCCGTCGGGCACGATCACGCGCACGCCCGCGCGGTCGAGCAGCCGCGCGAAGGCCTCCGTCGCGCCGATGCCGTCGCCCGCCGCTCCGAACATGCTGTTGACGCACGCGGGCAGGTAGACCGCGACCGGCTCTTCGTCGCCGGAGCCGACGGTGCCGGCGCGGGGGCCGCGGGCGAGCCCGCCGCCCGGCAGTTCCGCCGAGTACTCCGGCATGACGTCGGCACCCAGCACCGCGCGCCCGACGGTGGTCGCGGCCTTCACGAGGCCGACGGGCACGTGATCGGCGGTCGTGAGGGCGACGGAGCCGGCGCGGGTCACCGGGCCCCACGCCTTCGCCGCGGTCTTCCAGCCGGCGGCGAGCACCGGATTCTGCTTTTCGCGCCGCAGGCGCTTGACGAGGTCGCCCGTGTTGATCAGCACGGGGCACGCCGTGACGCACATGCCGTCGACGGCGCACGTCTGCACGCCGTCGTAGTCGTAGTCCTTCTCGAGTTCGCGGGCGAGCGACTCGTCGCCGTGCGATCGCGCGCGCTCGATGCCGCGGCGCACCACGATGCGCTGGCGCGGCGTGAGGGTCAGGTCCTTCGACGGGCAGGCCGGCTCGCAGTAGCCGCACTCGACGCAGCGATCGGCCTCGACCTCGATCGGCTGCGGGTGCTTGAAGTTCTGCAGGTGCGCGTCGGGATCCTCGTCGATGAGCACGCCCGGATTGAGGATGCCGCGCGGATCGCACAGGCGCTTGAGCGCGCGCATCACGTCGTAGAGCTCGTCGCCGTACTGACGACGGACGTAGGGCGCCATGACCCGGCCCGTGCCGTGCTCGGCCTTGAGGTTGCCGCCCGCCTCCGAGGACGAGGTCGACCATCGCCTCGGTGAACCCGGTGAAACGGCCCATCGCCGCGTCGCCCTCGAAGCGATCGGTGAGCATGAAGTGGATGTTGCCGTCCTTCGCGTGCCCGAAGATCACGCTGTCGCCGTAGCCGTACTGCGCGAACAGCTCCTGCAGCGATTCGCACGTCGGCGCGAGCGCCGGCACCGGCACCACGATGTCTTCGAGCAGCGCCGTGGTGCCGCTCGGGCGCGCACCGGCGACCGAGGTGTACAGCCCCTTGCGCAGCTTCCACGCGAGCGCGCGCTCCGCGGCGTCCTCCGACAGCACGGCGGGGGAGCGCAGGGCGAGCTCGGCCAGCAGCCGCGAGCCGGGCACGACCAGCTCGTCCAGCCCGGCCTGGTCGGGCGCCTGGTACTCGATCAGCAGCGCCGCTTCGTGCTTCACCTCGAAGCCGAGGATCTGCGGGGGCGCGTCGGCGAAGCTCTGGCCGACGCGCAGGCTCGCGGCATCCATCAGCTCGAGCGTCGCCGCGTTCGTCTCCACGAGTGCCGGCAGCGCGCGGGCGGCATCGTCGAGAGTGGCGAACACGGCGAGCGTGGTGGCGATCTTCGACTTGAGCGGCACGGTGACGTAGGTCGCCTCGGCGACGAACGCGAGCGTGCCCTCGCTGCCGATGATGAGGTGGGCGAGCACGTCGACGGGCGTCTCGAAATCGAGGAACGCGTTCACGGCGTAGCCCATCGTGTTCTTCATCGAGAACATGCGGCGGATGGTCGCCACCGACTCGGGGTCGCCCAGCACCCGCCGGCGCAGGCGCTCGAGCCCCTCGAACAGCTCGGGCTCGGCCCGCTTCAGGTGCGTGTTCGCGCCGGGATCGGACGTGTCGATGACCGTGCCCGAGGCGAGCACGAACACCATCGACTCCAGCGTGCGATAGGTGTTCTCGACGATGCCGCACGCCATGCCGCTGGAGTTGTTCGCGACGACCCCGCCGATCGTGCAGGCCACCTCGCTGGCCGGATCGGGACCGAGGCGGAAGCCGTGCCGGGCGAGTCGCGCGTTGACCTGGCGCACCGTGGCCCCCGGCTGCGCACGCACGCGGGCTCCGCCGTCGAGCACGTCGATGCGCCGGAAGGCCTTGCGTGTGTCGATCAGGATGCCGTCGGTGCTGGCCTGACCGGACAGGCTCGTGCCGCCGGAGCGGAAGGTCACCGGCGAGCCGGCCGCGGATGCCGCGCGCAGGATCGCGGCGACCTCAGCGGTGTCGGCGGCCGTGACCACGGCGCTCGGCGTGAGGAGGAAGTGCGAGGCGTCGGACGCGTAGGCGACGCGGTCGATCGCGCGGGTGGTGATGCGCGAGGGGTCCGAGACGGCGGCGATCAGGCCGGGCGCCAGTCGGGCGGCCGGCGGGGCGGTGAGGGTCACGGTGCGACCGGGACCATCCAGCCGAGGATCGGCGTCGACTGCAGGAAGATGAACGCCGTGAAGACGGCCAGCAGGCCCAGGCTCCACCAGATGAGCTTGCGGAACAGGTCGCCCTCCTTGCCGGCCATGCCGGCAGCCGCGGCTGCGACCGCCAGGTTCTGCGGCGAGAGCATCTTGCCCAGCACTCCGGCCGACGAGTTCGCGGCGGCGGTGAGGACCGGGTTGATGCCGACCTGCTCGGCGGTCGTGGCCTGCAGGAGGCCGAACAGCGCGTTCGAGGACGTGTCGGATCCGGTGATCGCCACGCCGAGCCACCCGATCATCGGCGAGAGGATCGCGAAGAACGCTCCGGTGGCCGCGAGCGCCGAGCCGAGGCTCTGCGTCTGGCCGGACAGGTTCATGACGTAGGCGAGCGCCAGCACCGCGGTGACGGTGACGATCGTGAACCGCAGCTGGTGCAGCGTCGCTCCGTAGGCGCGCACCGCCTCGCGCGCCGGCAGGCGGTACAGGAGGGCCACGATGATGCCCGACAGCAGCAGGAGCGTGCCTCCCGTGCCGACGATGTTGAGCTTGTAGGCGGTGCCCACCGCATTGCCGGCGGCGTCGGTGATCTCCAGGCCCGGCCAGGGGAACGCGACGGTCGTCGCGTGGGCGAGGAACTCCTTGACGATCGGGATCTGCGAGATCGAGAACACGATGATGATCACGACGTAGGGCATGACGGCGTTCCAGGTGAGATTGGCCTTCGTCCGCGTGGACTGGTCGATCTTGACTCCCTCGAGCACCTGCACGCCGGTGCCGGTGCCGGCCCCGCTGCCGCTCGCCGCCGACCCGAAACCGTCGTCGTCGGCCGCGGCGTCGAACACGACCGTGTGCGCCGGCTTCCAGACCCGCAGCATGAGCAGCACGGCGATCACGGTGACAACGGACGCCACGACGTCGGTGATCTCGACGGCGATGAAGTTGGAGGTGACGAACTGCGAGACCGCGAAGGTGATCCCGGCGACCACCGCGATCGGCCAGGTCTGCTTCACGCCGCGCTTGCCGTCGACGATGAACACGAGGATCAGCGGCACGAACATCGCGAGGAACGGCGTCTGACGACCCGCCATCTGCGACAGCAGGTGGATGTCGATGCCGGTCACTCCCGACAGCGCGATGATCGGCGCGGCCATCGCGCCGAAGGCCACGGGGGCGGTGTTGGCCAGGAGCGAGACGACCGCCGCCTTCACCGGCTTCATCCCCGCCGCCATGAGCATCGCGATCGAGATCGCGACCGGCGCGCCGAATCCGGCGAGCGACTCCAGCAGCGCGCCGAAGCAGAATGCGATGAGGATCGCGAGGATGCGCTGGTCGTCGCTGATCGCGCGGATGCGCTCGCCGAGCACTTCGAACCAGCCGGTCACGACGGTCAGCCGGTAGAGCCACAGCGCGTTCACGAGGATCCACAGGATCGGGACGATGCCGTACAGGGCGCCCTCGAACGTCGCGCTGATGGTCTGCAGCGGCGGCATCTGCCAGACGAGCACCGCGAGCAGGATCGACATCGCGAGGCCGATGAGCGATGCCTTCCACGCTTTGACGCGGAACACGCCCAGAAGCACGAAGAGTGTCGCAAGCGGGATGACCGCGACCAGCGCGGACAGGACAAGGGATCCGAAGACGGGATCCAGGATCTGTTGGAACACTGTTCACTCCACTCGACATCGAGTCAGCATCACCGCGTGGCGACGATTGCAACATTGTCAGACAAGTAGACCGGTTGTCAAGCACTCCTGTAAACCCGCGCGGAGTAAAGTGGTCACAGGATCGCGGGCGTGTTCGCAACGATGGTCCGGAAACCGGAGGAAGTGCGATGCCGAGGATCGCCGTCGTCTCGATCATCGACGCCGTGACCGACGATCTGCGCGGGCGGGTGCTCTCGGGTGAGCTGGAGCCGGGCACACCGCTGGTCGAGGTGGAGATCGCCGACGAGTACGAGGTCGCGCGCCCGACCGCAAAGGCCGCGATCGAGAACCTCGTGCGCGAACGTCTTCTCGAGCGCAGCGCGCACAAGACCGCTCGCGTCGTACGCCTGACGCCCGAAGACGCCCGCGACATCTACCGGACGCGACAGATCGTCGAGACCGAGGTGCTGCGCACGCTGGCTCGACAACGACAGGTTCCCGACGCCGCGCGAGAGGCCAACCGCGATATCGCCGCGCTCGTGGACGCCTCTCCGCGCGAGATCGTCGAGCCCGACATGCGCTTCCACCGCAGCCTGATCGACGCGCTCGGCAGCGAACGCACGAGCCGTCTGTACGGGGCGCTCGCCTCAGAGGTCGTCTTCTGCATGTCGCAGGTTCAGGGCGCAGCCCTGCTGCCCACGCAGACGATCGTCGCCGAGCACGACCGCCTGCTCGATCTCATCGAGGCCGGCGACGGCGATGCGGCGGCGACGCTGCTGGCCGCGCACATCGGCCGGGCACGCGAACGACTGGCGGAGCGTCTCGGCGGAGAGCCCGGGCCCGAGGCGTTCGCCCCCGTGCTGGAGCCGTGAGCCTCAGCGGCGCCACTCCTGCTCGAGGATGCCGTAGACACCGGTGTCGGCCCAGTCGCCCTTGAACCACATGTGCTCGCGGAAGTGCGCCTCGTGCCGCATCCCCAGCCGCAGGCACAGGGCGACGGAGGCGTCGTTGCGCGGGTCGAGCTCGGCGTACACGCGATGCAGGCCGAGCTCCCCGAACGCGAGGTCGAGCAGCAGCCCCGCCGCCTCTGCGGCGTACCCCTGACCCTGGAAGCGGGGGTCGAGCAGCCAGCCGATCTCGGCGGTCTTGTCATCCACGCTCGCGAGCTTGAAGTACATCGTGCCGATCAGCCGTCCGTCGGCGTCGCGGATCGCCGGCTGCACGTAGTCGTCGGGTTCCGCGAGGCGCGTGGCGGCGGCATCCCGCTCCAGCACCTCCTGCACCTTCTCGCGCGACCGCGGTTCGTACAGCATGTAGCGGCACACGTCGGGATCCGACTGGATCGTGAAGAGCGCGTCGAAGTCGTCGGGGCGCAGGAGATCGAGGCGCACCCGAGACCCCTCGAGCGGCCGGAAGTCCCAGGGGAGTGGCATGCGCCCATCCTCGCAGTCCTCTAGGCTCACGGCATCGCACCCAGGGGGCCCACGATGACCGATCAGCCGCTCGATTCAGCGCCGCGTTCACCGGGACGATCCGAGCGCCGACGCGCAGAACTTGCCGAGCTGGGCGGGGACGACGCGATCGCGCTGTACTTCAAAGAGCGCGTGTACGCCACCTTCACCGGATTGGCGATCGTGCTCGTGGTGCTCGGCAACGGGCGAGCGGATGCCGCGCACGCGCTCTCGGCTCTCGTGCTCGGAGTGCTGGGCATCACGGCGGCGGGGTTCGTGTCGGACGTCATCTCCCACCTCGCAGCGCACCACGAGTTCCCGTCGCGACGCGCCATCGCGCTCATGCTGAAGATCGCGGGCGGGGCGCTGGGCACGCTGATCGTCCCCGTCATCCTGATCGCCCTGGCCGCGTTCGACGTGATGGAGCTGGACACCGCCCTGCGCACGGCCACGGCGGTCTACGTCGCCACGCTCGGCCTCATCGGCTGGTTCGCCGTCAGGCGCTCCAAGCTCGAGTGGTGGAAGCAGCTGCTCGCCCTGGCGCTGCTCATGGCGCTGGGACTCGCGGTCGTCGGGCTGCAGACGCTCGCGCACAGCGCCTGAGCCGGACGGCGCCGATCCGGGACGAAGGTCCTTGAGCGCGGGAGATCCCGCGTGCTTAGGTGAACCATGACACCATCGCCGGGCGCGGAGCCCGTCTTCAACGGCAAGCTCGCGATCCTCCTCGCGATGGCGATGTTCGTGCTCGTCTTCGACACGTCGCTGATGAACGTCTCGATCTCGGCCGTGGTCGACGATCTGGACACGACGGCGAGCGGAGTCCAGGGCGCGATCGCGCTGGAGGCCCTCGTCTCGGCGGCGTTCATCCTCATCGGCAGCAAGACGGGCGACCTCATCGGCCGGAAGCTCGCGTACATCCTCGGCCTGCTCGGCTATGCCATCGGTGCGGTCGCGATGACCCTCGCTCAGGACCTGACCACGATCATCATCTTCTGGGCCGTCATCGGCGGGCTCGGCGCCTCGCTGCTGCTCCCGTCGATGCAGTCCCTCATCCACGGAAACTTCCAGGGGGCGCAGCAGAAGCGCGTCTACGCGCTGGTCGGCGCCTCGGCCGCGATCGCCGCGGCGGTGGGACCGCTGCTCGGCGGATTCATCACGACGTTCCTGTCGTGGCGGGTGGGCTTCCTGCTCGAAGCCGTGATCATCGCGATCGTGCTCGCCGGAATCGGGCTCGTGAAGGACGTCAGATTCACCGGCGACCGGTCGATCGATCTCGTCGGCTCGGCCCTGTCGGTCATCGGCATGGGCGGCGTGGTTCTCGGCATCCTGGTGTGGCAGGAGGGCGGCGGGTATGTCGGACTCCTGATCGCCCTGGGCGTCGTGGCCCTCGGCGGGCTGGTGTTCTGGCTGAACTCGCGCAAGAAGCGCGGCAAGGCGACGCTGATCGACCCGGCGCTGTTCGCTCTGAAGCCGTTCCGCGCCGGCGTGAGCGGCCAGCTCCTGCAGCAGATCGCCCTCGGCGGCACGATGATCGTGCTGCCGCTCTACCTGCAGATGGTGCTCGAGTACAACGCGCTGCAGGCCGGTCTGTCGATCGCCCCGCTGTCGCTCAGCATGTTCGCCGTCGCCATGATCGCCGGTCGCAAGGCCAAGGGCCGCCCGGCGAACCTCATCCTGTGGGGCTTCGTGCTCACCGTCATCGGGCTCGTGGTCATCGTGCCGCTCGTGCCGATCGCCGACTCGGGCTGGTTCCTCACGATCCCGCTGCTGGTCGCCGGCTCGGGTCTCGGACTGCTCGTCTCGCAGCTCAACAACTACACGCTCTCTCCGATCACCGACGAGCGGGTGAGTGAAGCCGCCGGGGTCAACTCCGCGGCCGGCTCGTTCGGCCTGTCCTTCGGTCTCGCCTTCGCCGGGGCGATCATGCTCGCCACGCTCGCGGCGGGCTTCACCGCGCTCGCCGACTCGTCCACCGTGCTGACGCCAGAACAGCAGCAGCAGGTCTCCACGGTGCTCGAGGAGGATGCCGAGCTGATGTCGAACACCGGGCTCGAAGAGCTGCTCGCGGATGAGAGCCCCGAGGTCTCGGCGGAGATGATCCGCATCAACACCGAGGCGCGGCATCTCGCGCTCCAGGTCGCACTGCTCGTCCCGATCCTCGCGGGGATCGCCGGCATCCTGAACGGATTCCGGATGCGGCGCCTGCCGGACCCGGTGGCCGCCGGGTCCGGCGAGACCCTGCTCGGCTGACGCGATCGCACTGTCGCACCAAAGTTGAGTCGAGCCGTATCAACTTGATTTGACGCGCTCGACCACGTTCGGTAGGGTTGAGTCATCGCGGCTCAACCCTTTGTGAGTCGCCCCAGACTTCAGGAAAGAGAGAGACACATGGCCCGTGCTGTTGGAATCGACCTCGGAACCACGAACTCGGTCGTGAGCGTGCTCGAGGGCGGCGAGCCCAAGGTCATCGCGAACGCCGAAGGCTTCCGCACGACCCCCTCGGTGGTCGCCTACACCAAGGACGGCGAGGTGCTCGTCGGCGAGACCGCGAAGCGCCAGGCCGTCACCAACGTCGAGCGGACGATCTCGTCGGTCAAGCGCCACATGGGCACCGACTGGAAGTTCGACGTCGACGGCAAGAAGTGGACGCCGCAGGAGATCTCCGCGCGCATCCTCGGCAAGCTCAAGCGCGACGCGGAGGAGTACCTCGGCGACACCGTGACGGATGCCGTCATCACCGTCCCCGCGTACTTCAACGACGCCGAGCGCCAGGCGACGAAGGAAGCCGGCGAGATCGCGGGCCTCAACGTCCTGCGCATCATCAACGAGCCCACCGCCGCCGCGCTCGCGTACGGCCTGGACAAGGGCAAGGAGGACGAGCTCATCCTCGTCTTCGACCTCGGTGGCGGAACGTTCGACGTGTCGCTGCTCGAAGTGGGCAAGGACGACGACTTCTCGACGATCCAGGTGCGCTCCACGGCCGGTGACAACCGCCTCGGCGGTGACGACTGGGACCAGCGTCTCGTCGACTACTTCATCAAGCAGTTCAAGGACACGACCGGCGTCGACGTCTCGGGCGACAAGATCGCTCTGCAGCGCCTCAAGGAGGCCGCCGAGCAGGCGAAGAAGGAGCTCTCCAGCTCCATGTCCACGAGCGTGAACCTGCCGTACCTGTCGCTCACCGACAGCGGCCCGGTGTCGCTGTCCGAGACGATCACGCGCGCCAAGTTCGAGGACCTCACCAAGGACCTGCTCGACCGCACCAAGAAGCCGTTCGAAGACGTCATCCGCGAGGCCGGCATCAAGGTCGGCGACATCGACCACGTCGTGCTCGTGGGTGGTTCGACCCGCATGCCCTCCGTCGCAGAGCTCGTCAAGCAGGAGGCCGGCAAGGAGCCCAACAAGGGCGTCAACCCGGATGAGGTCGTCGCCGTCGGCGCCGCCCTGCAGGCCGGTGTGCTGCGCGGTGAGCGCAAGGACGTGCTGCTGATCGACGTCACCCCCCTGAGCCTCGGCATCGAGACCAAGGGCGGCATCATGACCAAGCTCATCGAGCGCAACACGGCCATCCCGACCAAGCGCAGCGAGACCTTCACCACCGCCGACGACAACCAGCCGTCGGTGGCGATCCAGGTCTTCCAGGGCGAGCGCGACTTCACGCGTGACAACAAGCCGCTCGGCACGTTCGAGCTCACCGGCATCGCGCCGGCGCCCCGCGGCATCCCGCAGGTCGAGGTCACGTTCGACATCGACGCGAACGGCATCGTCCACGTGTCGGCGAAGGACAAGGGCACCGGCAAGGAGCAGTCGATGACGATCACCGGCGGCTCGTCGCTGCCGAAGGACGACATCGAGCGCATGGTCCGCGAGGCCGAGGAGCACGCCGCCGAAGACAAGAAGCGCCGCGAGTCGGCCGAGGTCCGCAACCAGGCCGAGACGCTGTCCTACTCGATCGACAAGCTCATCAAGGAGAACGACGACAAGCTGCCCGCCGAGGTCAAGACCGAGGTGCAGGGCGACGTCGACGCGCTCAAGGCGGCGCTCGCCGGCGACGACGACGACGCGGTCAAGACCGCGTTCGACAAGCTCAACGCGAGCCAGGGCAAGCTGGGCGAGGCGATCTACGCGTCGAGCCAGGCGTCGCAGGCCGCTCCGGACGCCGGTGACGAGTCCCCGTCGGCTGAGCCCGAGTCGGCGGCATCCGATGAGGATGTCATCGACGCCGAGGTCGTGGACGACGAAGACGACAAAGACGACAAGAAGTAGGAACACCCATGTCGAAGAAGGACCACGAAGAGCCTGACGGCTACGAGGGCCCTGACGACGCGCAGGAGCCGGCGGAGGAATCCGCCGGCTCCGCCGCGGCGGAGGAGCTGACCGTCGATGACATCCTCGGCGCGGAGCAGAATGTGGATGCCGCCGCCGAAGACGCCGTCCTCGCCGACCTCGAGTCGGCGCTGCTGAACGACCTCAAGCGCCTGCAGGCCGAATACGCCAACTACCGTCGCCGCACCGAAGATCAGCGCGAACGCGAGATCGAGCGCGCCCGCGGCGAGGCCGTCAAGGGCCTGCTGCCCGTGCTCGACGACCTCGACCGCGCCGCCAAGCACGGCGACATCGTCGAGGGCACGCCCTTCGCCGCGATCGGCGACAAGGTGCGCGCGGTGGCCGAGAAGCTCGGTGTGGTCTCGTACGGCGAAGCCGGCGAGGCCTTCGATCCGCAGCAGCACGAGGCGATCTTCCAGGCGCCGACTCCGGGCGTGACCGAGCCGACGATCCTCGAGGTCGTCGAGGTCGGCTACCGCTTGGGTTCGGTCGAACTGCGACCCGCCAAGGTGGTCGTCGCCGTGCCGGCCGACTAGACCCGAGGAGCACCGCATGGCCAGTCAGGACTGGTTCGACAAGGACTTCTACAAGGTCCTCGGCGTCGACAAGGGCGTCAGCGATGCCGATCTGAAGAAGACGTATCGCAAGCTCGCCCGCACGCACCACCCGGATTCCAACCAGGGCGACTCCAAAGCCGAGGAGAAGTTCAAGGAGGTCAGCGAGGCGTACTCGGTGCTCTCCGACCCCGAGCAGCGCAAGGAGTACGACCAGATCCGGGCGATGGGCTCGGGCGCGCGCTTCACGGCGGGCGACCAGCCCGGCGGGTTCGAGGACGTGTTCAGCATGTTCGGTCAGGGTCGCGGCGCGCGTCAGCAGTCGCCGCAGGACTTCGACGACATCTTCAGCATGTTCAACCAGCAGCAGGGCGGCGGGTTCGGCTCCGGCCGCTTCGGCCAGTCCACGGGCGGATTCCGCGGCTACGGCGGCCCGCAGCGCGGAGCGGATGTCACCGCGCGCACCACGATCGATTTCATCACCGCCACCAAGGGCGAGACGATCACGCTCCAGGGCGAAGACGGCAAGCCGTTCAAGGTGAAGATCCCCGCGGGCGTGTCGGACGGGCAGAAGATCCGTCTGCGCGGTCGCGGCCGGCACTCGCCCGACGGCGGCGAGACGGGCGATATCGTCGTGCAGGTGACCGTTCGCCCGCATCCCGCCTTCACGCGTGAGGGGCTCAACCTGCGTGTCACCGTCCCCGTGACCTTCACCGAGGCCGCCCTGGGCGCCACGATCGAGGTTCCGACGCTCGGTGGCGACCCGGTCAAGCTGCGCGTGGCCCCGGGCACTCCGTCGGGGCGGGTGCTGCGTGTCAAGGGCCGCGGCGTGCAGACGGCCAAGGGCACCGGCGATCTGCTCGCGGAGGTGCAGGTGGCGGTGCCGTCGCACCTGGACGACGCCGCCCGCGAAGCGCTCGAGCGGTTCCACGAGCTCGAGCCCAAGGACAACCCCCGCGCCGACCTCATGTCGAGGGCGCGCGGTTAGGGGGTGTGAGGGATGCCGCAACGAGAGATCGATGAGGACGCGCCGATCTTCGCGATCGCGGTGGCCGCCGAGCTCGCGAACATGCACCCGCAGACCCTCCGCCAGTACGACCGCCTCGGCCTCGTCGTGCCCGCCCGCACGCAGGGCGGATCGCGCCGCTACTCGACGCGCCACGTCGAGCAGCTGCGGGAGGTGGCGCGCCTGTCGGCGGACGGCATGAGCCTGCCGGCGATCGCGCGCATCATCGAACTGGAGAACCACGTGCAGGAGCTTCGCGTGCGGGTGCGCGATCTCGAGGCGCGCATGCGCACCGAGCTCGAGAATCGCCCCGGTGCGCGGGTGTTCGCCGCCGGAGCGACCGGCTCGGTCGTCACGCTGCGGCAGGGCCGCCGCGTGCGCCGCGCGACCGACATCGTGGTGTGGCGGCCGCGCCTGGCGCTCGAAGACGATCGTGGCGCGGCATCCGACGACTCGGCCGAGGAGTGACCCCGCGTCCTTCCACCTGACCGCACGCGGGTAGGCTAGGCAATTGTTGTGGAAGGGGACTTATGTCGGCGAAGCGCGCCCTCGTCGTCCGCGGCGGGTGGGACGGGCACCAGCCCGTCGAGGCGACCGACCTCTTCCTGCCGTTCCTCCGCGCGAACGGCTACGAGGTCCGCGTCGAGGAATCTCCGGCCGTCTATGCGGATGCCGACACCATGGCCGCGACCGATCTGATCGTGCAGTGCGTGACGATGTCGACGATCGAGCGCGACGCGGTCGCCGGCCTGCGCGCAGCCGTCGAAGCCGGAACCGGCTTCACCGGCTGGCACGGCGGAATCGCCGACTCGTTCCGCGACTCGTCGCGACTACCTTCAGCTCGTCGGCGGCCAGTTCGCCACGCACCCGGGCAAGCATCCCGACGAGCGCGTCGGCGATGCCGCCGACAACTACCTCGACTACACGGTGCAGCTCACCCCCCTCGGCCGTGAGCACCCGATCACCGCCGGACTCGAGGACTTCGCGCTCGACACGGAGCAGTACTGGGTGCTGCACGACGACCTCAACGACGTGCTCGCGACCACGACGCATCCGGCTCCCGCGTGGCATCCGTGGCATCGCCCCGTCACCTCGCCGGCCATCTGGACCCGCGAGTGGGGCGCAGGACGCATCGTCGTCACGACACCAGGACACAGCACGGACGTGCTCGAGAACCCGTCCGTGCGCACCGTCATCGAAAGGGGAATGCTGTGGGCGACGCGCCGCGCGTAGGAATCATCGGAGTGGGCGTGATCTCGGGGATCTACCTCGAGACGCTCACCGCACGCACCGATGTGCGGGTGTCGGCGATCGCCGACCTCGACATGAGCCGCGCGGCGACGGTGGCCGCCGGCATCCCCGGCGCGCGCGCCCTCGAGGTGCCGGCGCTGCTGGCCGATCCGGAGATCGACGTCGTGCTGAACCTCACGATCCCGGCCGCGCACGCCGAGATCGCCCTGGCCGCCATCGCGAACGGCAAGCACGTGTACGGCGAGAAGCCGCTCGCGGTCGACTTCGCGAGCGGACGCGCGGTGATGGATGCCGCGACCACCGCGGGCGTTCGACTCGGCTCCGCGCCCGACACGGTGCTGGGAACGGGAACCCAGACCGCACGCGCGTTCATCGACGAGGGACGCATCGGCCGGCCGATCGCCGCGACCGCGGTGATGGCCTCGGCCGGACCCGAATCCTGGCACCCGAACCCCGACTTCTACTTCCTGCCCGGCGGCGGCCCGCTCATGGACATGGGCCCCTACTACATCTCCGCTCTCATCCACCTGCTCGGCCCGGTCACCGCGGTCGTCGGCTCGGCGAGCCGCCTCCGCGGCGAACGCGTGATCGGCTCCGGCCCTCGCGCGGGGGAGCGCATCCCCGTCGACGTCGACACGCACGTCACCGGCATCCTCGAGCACGCGAGCGGCGCACTCTCGACGCTGACGACGAGCTTCGACAGCCCGAAGAGCGCGGCATCCCCCATCGAGGTCCACGGCGAGCTCGGGTCGCTCTCGGTTCCCGACCCGAACATGTTCTCGGGCGATGTGTCGTTCTGCCCGCTCGGATCCCGCGAGTGGGAGCCGGTCGCGGACCGCGCGGGATACGTCGATGCGGCGCGGGGCATCGGCCTGCTCGACATGCTCGCCGCGCCGACGGACGCGGACGTGCGGGCATCGGGGCGCCTCGCGCTGCACACCCTCGAGGTCATGACCGCCGTGCTCGCTTCGGCGCAATCGGGCACCCGGGTGACGCTCGAGACCACGGTCGAGCGTCCTCCGCTCGTGCCGCTGGGCAGTTCGTTCGAGCTCACCGAGCTGTAGTCGTCCGCCGCTGACGGCGAGGCATCCGGCGCGTCGGGCGCGTGGGTCCTAGAGTTCGGGCATGACCGAGGAACGCTGGCGGCAGCTGACGTATTGGCCGCTGATCATCGCGTCCGTCGTCTTCATCGTCGCCTACTCGTGGCAGGTGATCGCGAACCTTCAGGGGACCGCCGAACTCGTCGCCCGCCTCACGATGACCGTGACGTGGATCGTGTTCGCGGTCGACTATCTCGTGCGCCTGTGGCTCGCGTCGCCGCGGGGACCCTGGTTCCGCAGGCACTTCTTCGACCTTCTCGTCGTCGTGCTGCCGGCCCTCAAGCCCTTGCGCCTCCTGAAGGCGCTGACCCTTGTTCACACCCTGCAGCGCACGGCCGGTACGGCTCTGCGCAGCCGCCTGGCGATCTACGGCTCTGGCGCCGCGATCATCCTCATCTGGATCGCCGCCCTGTCGGTGCTGGATGCCGAGCGCGGTGCGCCCGGCGCGAACATCGAGAACTTCGGCGACGCGGTCTGGTGGGCGTTCGTCACGATCACGACCGTCGGGTACGGCGACTTCTACCCGGTCACCGCCGGCGGTCGTCTCGTCGCAGTGCTGCTGATGTGCGGCGGCGTGGCCGTGGTCGGTGTCGTGACCGCGACTCTGGCCTCGTGGGTGCTCGAGCGCGCCGCAACCGGCCGCGACGACGACGAGCCGGCGACGCGCGGACAGGTGCGAAAGGTCGCGAGCCAGCTCGACGACATCAGCGAGCGCCTGGGTCGCCCGCCCACGTCCTCGCAGAAGGCCGACGCCCGGTGAACTTCTTCTCGCGCCTCGCGCCGACCCCGCCGCCCGCGCCGGTCACTCCGGCGCCCGCCCTGTCGCCGGCGCTGCGGGTGCTGCTCGGCCTGGCCGCGGCGGTGATCGCCCTCGCGGGCCTGTTCTTCGCGCGAGAGCTCGTCGGCCCCCTCGTGCTGGCCGCGGTCATCGTGATCATCTGCCATCCGCTGCGGCATCCGCTCGAGAGATGGGGCTGGCCGCGCTGGGCGGCCACGACCGGCGTGATCGTGATCGCGTACCTGATCCTGCTGGTGCTCGGCGCGCTGCTGTTCTTCGCGGGCACGCAGTTCGTGCGTCTGGTCGCCGACTACGCCGACGAGCTGCAGGCCTCCGCCCAGTCGGTCATCACCTGGCTCGGGTCGCTGGGCCTGGACGAGCAGGCGTCGGATGCCGCGGCCTCGCTCCTGGATCCCTCGACGATCGTGGGCTTCGTCGCCTCGCTCGGCGGCACCGCGATCGGCATCCTGACCGCGCTGTTCTTCGTGCTGGCGTACGTGATCTTCATGGCGGTGGACGGGGCGCGCTACGCACGCGCCGAAACGACGTTCGGAGCCTCCGCCCGCCCCACCGTGCACCGGTTCCGGTCGTACAACTCGGGTGTGCGGCGGTACTACGTCGTCAATGCGAGCTTCGGCGCGGTCGTGGCCATCATCGACGGACTCGCGCTGTGGGCCCTCGGCGTGCCCGCTCCGGCGGTGTGGGCGATCCTCGCGTTCGTCACGAACTTCATCCCGAACATCGGCTTCGTGATCGGCCTGATCCCGCCGGCGCTGCTCGCCCTCGTCGTCGGCGGCTGGCCGCTCATGCTCGCGGTCATCGCGGTCTACTGCGTCGTCAACGTCACCCTGCAGGTGCTCGTGCAGCCGAAGTTCGTCAGCGACGCGGTGAGCCTGAGCCTCACGCTGAGCTTCTTCTCGGTGATCTTCTGGACCTTCATCATCGGACCGCTGGGCGCGATCCTGTCGATCCCGCTCACGCTGCTGGTCCGCGCGCTCATCCTCGAGGGCGACCCCGGAGCACGCTGGCTGCGCTGGCTGTCGGGCGATGCGGTCACCGCGGCACCGGATCGCCAGGACGGTGCGGGGTGACGCCCGACAGTTCACCCTTCGCGCATGACGCCCGCCGTCGCCGGCGGGGCGATATCGTTCCGGCATGTCCCAGCCTTCTGACGGCGACGCTCCGGCGCCGACGGCCCCACCGTCCGCTCGCAGCCTCGGGCGGCGCGGCATCCTCGCTCTGGTCGACAGGCCCATGGTCGTGGCCTTCGTCGCGACGCTCGGCGTGCTGGGCGGCCTCGTCATCGGGTCGGGCATCGCCTCGATCACGACGATCATCATCTACATCGTGCTCGCCCTCTTCGTCGCGCTTGCACTCGACCCGATCGTGCGATCGCTCGAACGCAAGGGGATGAAGCGTGGTGCCGGTATCGGCATCGTCTTCGGCGCGTTCGCGCTGCTCGCGGCGCTGTTCTTCGTCTTCCTGCTGCCGCCGATCCTCAGCCAGGTGGGCGAGTTCGTGCGCAACCTCCCCGAGGCGATCGTCGGCGTCGTGGATTCGGATTGGTTCCTCGCGCTCACGCCCGAGCTGCAGGATGCCGTCGCCGCCGGTCTCGACGAGGTCGCGATCGCGCTCGCACAGCCCGAGACGATCGCCGCGATCGGCGGAGGCGCGCTCGCCCTCGGCATCGGGCTGGTCTCCGCCATCTCGGCGGGGTTCATCGTCGTCGCGCTGACGCTGTACTTCCTGTCGTCGCTGACCGGTATGAAAGAAGCCCTCTACTCCGTCGCGCCCGCGCATGACCGGCCGACCCTGCGGGACATGACCGAGCGCGTGACGGCGTCGGTCGGCAAGTCCCTGCTCGGTTCGGTCACCCTGGCACTGATCAACGCCGGTGTCGTGCTCGTCCTGCAGATCGTGATCGGGCTCCCCTATCCCGCGCTGATGGCGTTCATCGCCTTCGTCATCACGCTCGTCCCGCTCTTCGGGTCGGTGATCTTCTGGGTCATCGCCACGCTGGCGGCGCTGCTGTCCAGTCCGGAGCAGGCGCTGATCTTCGGCATCGCCTACCTGATCTACATCCAGATCGAGTCCTACGTCGTCACCCCGCGCGTGATGACCAAGGCGATCTCGATCCCGGCCGCGCTCGTGCTGATCGGCGCGATGGTCGGCGGCACGCTCGGCGGCGTGATCGGAGTGCTGGTGGCTCTGCCGGTCATGGCCTCGATCCTGCTCGTCATCCGCGAGATCGTCGTGCCGAAGCAGGACCTCAAGGTCTGAGGCTCTCAGCCCTCGCCGTTGATGCGATCCCGCCACTCGAGCAGCGGTCGCAGCGCCGAGAGGTCGTAGTCCGGCCCGTCGATCGCCGGAATCAGCAGTCGCGCCCCGAGCGCGTACAGCCGCGCTGCGCCGTCCTCCTCGAGGAGGGGCCCGAAGCCGCGGATGGTGAAGCCGCTGGACAGTTCGATCTCGGAGGGGTCGCGCCCTTCGCGGGCGCACCAGTCGTGCAGGATGCCGATCTTGCGCGGGAGGTCGTCCAGCCGAGTGAAGGCGTGCCAGATGTCGGCGTGCTGAGCGACCAGTCGCAGTGTCTTCTGCTCGCCCTGCCCGCCGATCAGGATCGGGATGCGGCGCGTCGGCGGTGGATTCAGCACGTCCCACCGGCGACGGATGCGGGGCAGGTCCTCGGCGAGGGCGTCCAGGCGACCACCCACCGTGCCGAACGGGTAGCCGTAGCCGTCGTAGTCGCGCTCGGCCCACCCCGAACCGGTGCCGAAGATCAGCCGCCCCGTGCCGGTGGCACCCGCGCTGATGTGGTCGACCGTGCGGGCCATGTCGGCCTGCAGATCGGCATTGCGGTACGAACTGCAGTTGACGAGCGGACCGAACTCGACGCGCTCCGTGAGCTCCGCGATCGAGGCGAGCACCGTCCAGGCCTCGTAGTGCGCGCCTTCGAGCGGTTCGGTGAGCGGGAAGAAGTGATCCCAGTTGAAGATCGCGTCGACGCCGAGGTCTTCGGCACGCAGCACCGCGTCGCGCAGCTGCCCGTACGTCGCGTGCTGGGGAGCGAGCTGGACGCCGATGCGCAGGGGCCGATCCCCGGCCGGGTGCGACACGACGGCGGTCACCTCAGGGCTCGATCCGCAGGACGGTGGGCGACTCGCCGAGAGCGAGGTCGTCGCTCGACCCGCAGACTGCGGGCGAGCTCGTCGACCGCGCCGATCACCGTGCCGAACCGCTCACGGTCGCTGCACACCGCCGTCACGGTGACGAAGTGCGTGCCGGTGTCCCACGTGTAGGTGGCGAACGGAGGGGTGCGCTGATCCGGCGGGAGCGGCATCGCGAGCTTCTCGCCGACGCCGAGGTACGTGCCGCGGAACGTCTCGGTGTCGTCGTACTCCATCGGCATGCTCGCGCGCGCGGCCCGCAGCTGCGCGGTCGCCTCCTGCACCTGCGCCATCACGACCAGCAGTTCGGGGTCGGCCTTCCAGACCCAGACGAGCACCCGGCCGGCGGCCTTGCGCATGAGGAACGGCGCGGCCTGGCTCATCGCCCACGCCATGAACCCGCTGCCCGGCTTCGCCTCCGCACCCAGCGCGGTGTTCGCCTGGCTGAGCAGCATGCGGATCGCGGCCTTGCGGTGCCGGCGACCGCCGAAGTCCGAGCGAGTCCGTGACCGCCACCCAGCGCGTCTTGTCGGCGTCGGCCTGCAGTCGGGGCATGCCTCCAGCGTACGAGGTGGGTGCGGACAGGGGAAAAGCGACCTCAGGCGTCGCGTGCGCAGCGGAAGCCGATGTGCGACATGCTCGTGTCTTCGGACTGGGGCGAGCGTGCCGCCGGCCGGAACCGCAGGCAGTATTCCGGGGCGCACAGCTGCGAGCCGCCCTTGAGAACGCGGCGCGGCGCGGCGAAGCCCTCCTCGCGGCTGGCGGCAGCCAGCAGATTCGCCCGCTCGCCGGCGTCGACCGGTTCCGCCGACGGTCGGAGATGGCGCGGCGTGTAGTAGTCACTGGTCCACTCCCACACGTTGCCGATCATGTCGAACAGCCCGAAGCCGTTCGCCGGATACGACCCGACCGGTGCCGTGCCCCCGCCGTGCGGCCCGCGTGCGTCGTACGGGAAGCGGCCGATCCAGGTGTGCGCCTGCGGGACGCCGCCCGGGTAGGGCTCTTCGCCCCACGCGAACGCCGTGCCCGACGAGCCGCCCTGCGCGGCGTACTCGTGCTCGGCCTCGGTGGGCAGTCGCTTGCCCGCCCACTCCGCATAGGCCACGGCATCCGCGAAGGCCACGTGGATGACGGGATGCCGCATCCGCTCGTCGATGTCCGACCCGGGTCCCTGCGGGTGGCGCCACGACGCGCCGGGCTGCCACCGCCACCACGCGCGCCAGTTCGACAGATCGACGGGGCCCGGCGTGGGGGTGAAGACCATCGAGCCGGGAGCCAGCTCGTCGGGCGGGAGGTCGGGGAACTCCGCCGGGTCGAGCGGCCGCTCGGCGACCGTCGTGTAGCCGGTCTCGTCGACGAAGGCTGCGAAGTCGGCGTTCGTGACCGGATGGCGGTCGAGCTCGAACGCGTCGACGCGGCGCTCGTGCACGGGCCGCTCGTCGGGGTAGAAGGCCTCCGAGCCCATCCGGAAGGTGCCACCCGGAAGGCGCACCATGTCGTCGGTCGCACGGGCGGAGGGCATGCGTCCAAGATACGAGGTCGGCGTCCGCCTCGTCCTCAGGGTGCGCGCGAGGCCCTCGGGTACAGTTGAGTCGCACATGCACCGACCTCGTGCGACCCGCCCCCGCGCAGAGATAGGCAACCAGCATCCCGTGACCCCGTCCGAGACGCCCGACGATCCCCGCGCCGCCGAGCCGGACGAACGCCGTCCCCTCACCGTGCTGATCGGCGCCGACACGTTCTCGCCGCACGTCAACGGCGCGGCGCGGTTCGCCGAGCGCCTCGCCGCCGGGCTGGTCGCCCGCGGCCACGACGTGCACGTGATGGCGCCGAGCGCGAAGCACTGGTCGCGCGGCAGCGGCGTCGAGGTCATCGAAGGCGAGCCCATGATGCTCTACCGGCTGCCCTCGTGGCGCTGGTGGCCGCACGACTGGCTCGCGTTCGTGCTGCCCTGGATGTCGAAGCACCACGCCCGCCGGGTGCTCGACACGGTGAAGCCCGATGTGGTGCACATCCAGTCGCACATCATCATCGGGCGGGGGCTCGCGCGCGAGGCGCGCAAGCGCGGCATCCCGATCATCGCGACCAATCACGTCATGGCCGAGAACATCCTCGACTTCACGACCCTCCCCGACTCCCTGAACGACGTGTTCCTCAAGCTCGCGTGGGCCGACGCCAAGCGCACGTTCCAGATGACCCGGGCCGTGACCACCCCCACCCGCAAGGCCGCGGACTTCCTCGAGTCGACGATCGACATCACCGGGGTCATCCCGATCAGCTGCGGGATCGACCGGTCGAACTATCGTCCTGATCTCACGCCGCGCGACGGCAACCGCATCCTGTTCGTCGGACGCCTGACCACCGAGAAGCACATCGACGTGCTCCTCAAGGCCGTGGCGAAGCTCGACCCCGCCCTCGACGTGCACGTCGACCTCGTCGGCGGCGGCGACCAGCGCAAGAACCTCGAGGCGCTCGTCCACTCGCTCGGCCTCGACGGCCACGTCACGTTCCACGGCCACGCGGCCGAAGAAGACCTGCGCACGCTGTACAGCCGCGCGACCCTGTTCGCGATCGCGTCGGTCGCCGAACTGCAGTCCATCGCGACGATGGAGGCGATGGCGTCGGGGCTTCCGATCGTCGCCGCGAACGCGGTCGCGCTGCCCCATCTCGTGCACGACGGTGAGAACGGCTACCTCTTCGAGCCGGGCAACGTCGACGAGATGGCGGCCCGCCTGACCGATGTGCTCACGGCCGAGCCCGGGCGAACGGCGGCGGATGCAGCAGGCCTCGCTCGACGGCGTCGCGATCCACGACATCAACCGCACGCTCGACACGTTCGAGGCGCTGTACCGCGACGAACCGCTGCCCGCGTAGGTGCCCATGCACGTCGTGATGTTCGGCGATCAGCACGTCGAGTCGCTCGGCGGGGCACAGGTGTCGATGCGACTGCAGCGCCGCTTCCTCGAGCGCGCCGGGCACACCGTGACGATCGTGGCGCCGAAGATGCACGGGCCGCGGGCGGCTGCGGTCGATGCGGCGTACGTCGACACGCCGTCGGTGGCGATCACTCCCGATCGCGAGTACTCGCTGTCGTGGCCGGGGCGGCGCACCGACCGCTTCGTCGACGCAGCCCTCGCCTCCCGCCCGCCGGTGGACGTCGTGCACGTGCAGGCGGACTTCTGGGGAGCCTTCACCGGCCATCGCTTCGCCGCGCGGCACTCGCTGCCGGTCGTGCACACGATGCACAATCGCGTCGACGTCGGCATCGAGGCGACCGCGCCGCTGCCCGGGCTCGTGCTGCGGGTCCTGAACCGCTGGCAGCGACGGGCGCTGAAGGGCGTGCGCGGCCTGCCGCACGCCGGCAGCGACGGCTGGGCGTATCTCGGCCGCTTCGCGGCGGTGTCGGATGCCGTCACCGCGCCGTCTGCGCACTTCGCGCGCCGGCTGCAGGAGCACGGGGTGGTCTCGGCCGCGGGCGAGCCGGTCATCGACGTGTGGAACGGGATCGACGACGACGTGCTGGATGCCGCGCTCGCGGCGGGGCCGTCGGCGCGTGCGGCCGGCCGACCGCGCTTCGTATGGCTCGGGCGCATGAGCCCGGAGAAGCGGCTGCTGCCGTTCCTCGAGGCGCTCGCCGAGTCGGGCATCGACGCCGACGTCGAGATCATCGGCGGCGGGGGCCAGGAGAAGGCCGCGCGCCGGCTGGTGCAGAGGCTGAAGCCCGCGGCATCCGTCGTCTTCGCCGGCAGGCTGCCGTACGTCGAGACGCTCCGCCGCATCGCCGCCGCCGACGCGGTCGTGCAGACCTCGATCGGCTTCGAGACGCAGGGCATGACGGTGTTCGAGGCGGCTTCGCTCGGCACGCCCGCGGTGGTCAGCGACCCCGACATCGCCGAGGAGCTGGGTTCGGGGCACTGGGGCGTGGCCGATGCCTCGACTACGTCGCTGGCCGACAGCTTGAGGGCGGCTGCCGTCGACATCGCCGCCGGCACGGCGCCGGCTCCCGACGCGTCGATCCGCGAGCGGTTCCGGCAGTCGTCGCGCACGGCGGCGATGGTCGAGGTCTACGACCGCGCCCGCGCCTGATTTCAGGGGAGGCGGGTGTAGTCCGTGCGGACCCGGTGGTAGCCGTCGTTCGTGAGAGCGACGATCGACGCGCCGAGCGCGTAGGCGGCCAGGGCTGAGAGAACAATGATCATCAACATGGCAGTAACGCTACGCTTGACGTGATTCCGCCACGAGTGGCAGAATAGACACGCGTCGCAGGAATACTGCCACTACCGCCGTCGAGACCCGCATCGTCCGAGGAGCCCCATGAAGACCGTCGCCGTCATCGTCCAAGACGGGTTCGCCCCGTTCGAGTTCGGAGTCGCCTGCGAGGCGTTCGGCCTCGATCGCACGGATGACGGCATCCCCAATTTCGACTTCCGCGTCGTGACTCCCGAGCCAGGAGTCGTGCAGTCCAAGCTCGGCTTCTCGCTCAACGTCGACGACGACCTGTCCTTCGCGTACGAGGCCGACCTCGTGGTGGTCTCGCCGACGCCGCGCGAGTGGTGGGGGCGCACCGACCCGCGTGTCCTGGATGTCGTCCGGCACGCCGCCGATCGGGGTGCATGGCTGCTGAGCGTCTGCAGCGGATCGTTCATCCTCGCTGCGGCGGGCGTGCTCGACGGTCGCAAGGCCACCACCCACTGGATGTACGCCGAGACGATGACGCAGATGTACCCCGCGATCGAGGTCGACCCCGACGTGCTGTACGTGCAGGACGGCCGCATCATCACGAGCGCGGGGACCGCCGCGGGGTTGGACGCCTGCCTGCACCTGCTGCGTCAGGAGCTCGGCGCCGAGATGACCAACACGATCGCGCGGCGCATGGTGGTGCCGCCGCAGCGCGACGGGGGCCAGGCGCAGTACATCCTGCATCCGCTTCCCGAGGTCGCGAGCCTCTCGCTCTCGCCGGTCACGGACTGGATGCTGGAGAACCTGCGGATGGAGCTCACGGTCGACCAGCTCGCGGCGAAGGCGCACATGTCGCCGCGCACGTTCGCCCGCCGTTTCAAGGCGGACTACGGCACGACGCCGGCGGCCTGGCTCGGCCGCCAGCGCATCATCCACGCGCAGCGGCTGCTCGAGCAGACCGATCTCGGGCTCGACCGGATCGCCTACGAATGCGGCTTCGGGTCGGCATCCGTCCTGCGTCAGAACTTCTCGCGCGTGCTCGGCACGACCCCGACCGCCTACCGGGCCACGTTCTGCTGCGAGATCGGCACGGGCGGGTCGGCGCTCGAGCGCCGTGATGCCGAACGCGAGGCCGAAATGGCGGGTTCGGCCGCCTGACGCAGACGCGACCGCTCGCCTTCGATAGCGTGTGAGCGTGCGCGCGGCCCTCCGAAAGCTGTTCTCCCGCAAGACGATCGGCAAGGATGCCGCGTCGGGGCTCGTGCTGGGCATCGAGGCAGTGCCCGACGGCCTCGCTGCGGGACTCCTCGCGGGCCTCAACCCGCTCGCCGGCCTGTATGCGTATCTGTTCGGCATGGTCGGGGCGACCTTCTTCACCAGCAGCACGTTCATGGCGGTGCAGGCGACCGGAGCGATGGCGCTCATCGTCGCCGATTCCGACCTGCAGAGCCTCGAAGACCCGGATCGGGCGCTGTTCACCCTCGCGATCATGACCGGCATCGTCATGATCATCGCGGGACTGCTGGGCGGGGGCCGCCTCGTGCGGTTCGTGCCGACCGCCGTCATGACCGGCTTCATCACCGCGGTCGGCGTCAACATCATCCTCGGGCAGCTGTCGAACTTCACCGGCTACGCGTCGGAGGGTGCGAACCGCCTCACGAAGCTGTTCGACCTCCTCGTCCACGTTCCGCAGTGGAGTCTCGCCGCCGTCACGGTCGGACTCCTCGTGATCGCGCTCATCTACGTGTTCCGGCTCACGCCGGTCGGCTCGCTCGGGCTGGTGGTCGCGGTCGTGCTCGGCTCCGGCCTCGCCGTGCTGCTGAACCAGTGGCTGGCGAACCCGGTGCTGCTGCTCAACGACATCGTCGATGTGCCGAACGGTCTGCCTGCGCCGGTGCTGCCGAACCTCGACGACGTCGTGTTCCTCCTCATTCCGGCGTTCTCGCTCGCTTTCGTCGGACTCGTGCAGGGCGCGGCGGTCTCGGCGGGTCTGCCGACGCCCGACGGCAAACCGGCGAACACGTCACGCGACTTCGTCGGCCAGGGCGCGGGTAACATCGCGGCGGGGCTCTTCCAGGGGATGCCGGTGGGCGGGTCGATGTCGGGTTCGTCGCTCATCGTCGCAGCGGGAGCCAGGACGCGCCTCGCATTCATCGTCGCGGGCGTCGTGATGGCGCTCGTCATCTTCTTCGCGGCCGATCTGGTGAGCTATGTCGCGATGCCGGCCCTCGCCGGTCTGCTCATCGTGATCGGCATCGGCACGATCAAGCCGAGCCGCATCCTCTCGGTCATCAAGAGCGGGCCGCTGCCGACCACGATCATGGCGGTGACGTTCGGCCTCACTCTCGTCGTGCCCCTGCAGTTCGCGGTGCTCGTGGGCGTGGGGATGGGCATCATCCTGTTCGTCGCCCAGCAGTCCAACCACGTGCGGGTGCGCCAGGTGCAGTTCCTGGAGGGCGGGCGGATGCGGGAGATCGCACCGCTGCCGACCGTGCCGGCGGGCGAGGTGGTGGTCCTCCAGCCGTACGGGAGCCTCTTCTTCGCGAGCGCACCCGTCTTCGAGCACCAGCTGCCGGCTGTCAGTCGCGCGTCGAAGGGCGCCGTCGTGATCATCCGCCTCCGGGGCACCGATCAGATCGGCCTGTCGCTGATCGAGGTGCTGCGACGCTACGCCCACGAGCTGCGCGACGCCGACGCGTCGCTCAAGCTCGTGATCAGCGAGAAACGGGTGCTCGATCAGATCGAGGGGAGCGGCTTCGCCGCCGAGCTCGGGGCCGGCAACGTCTACCGCAGCAGCGAATGGATCGGCGAGACCGTGCGCCGCGCGTACGCCGACGCGCTGGCCGAGCAGCGGTCCTGATGAGTCTTCTGCGTTAACTCTGGATTTCGGACCGCCGTCCCGGCGATCGCCGACCCTAGGCTTCTCGCAACTGTTCCTCGCCTGTACCGAGGACCACGTCCGTCACGATGAGACTCCGTCCGACCCGGTGGGAAGGCCAGGACATGAGCACTCCCTACTTTCTCGCGGTCGATATTCGCGCGGACACGACCACGGCTGCTGTCGCCGTCGGGTCAGCGCTCGATGCTATCCGGACGTCCTCCGCACTGACGAACGTCGAATTGATGCCGACGGCGGTGTTCGTCGCTTCTGAGGATCTCGTCTTCGGCGAAGGGGCACTCGCCCGCGGCATCGTGGAGCCTGACCGCCTGGTAGGCGACTTCGCATCGAGCGTCGGCGACCCCGCCGCGGTCATCGTGGTCGACGGCGAGGAGTTCTCGCCGGCTGACCTCTATGCGTGGGCAGTCGATGCCGTCGTGACCCGCGTCGCACAACTCCGCGGCGGTCCTGCGCGGGGAGTGTGGGTGGTCGTCCCCGACTCGTGGGAAGACGAACGCATCGATGCCCTGGCCGACGCGATGGATCGCGACGGGCATCCGGAAGTCGACTTCATCACCGCTTCAGAAGCGCTGACGGTCCGCTACGCCCAGATCGAGCCGTTCGACGAAGAGTCGACTCTGCTCGTCTGCGATGTCGATGATCGCGAGTTCGCTGCGGCGGTCGTGCGGGCCGGCCCGTCGGGCCACAACCGTCGGATCGGCGCGCCGATCGCGGCACCCCTGTGGGGCGAGGGGGATGCCGACCTCGAACAGCGTGCCGTCGACTCGGTGGCAACGGCGCTGGCCCAGGCGGGTGTCGACATCGACGAGCTGGACGCGATCATCCTCGGCGGGGTCTCAGGTCGCGTGGAATCGATCGAGCGGCTCCTCATCGAGCGGTTCGGCGACCCGATCGCAACCGATCCTCACCCTGCACTGGCGACCGTTCTGGGCGCCGCCTTCGCCCTCGCGCACGAGGAGATCGCACGCGGGCAGCGACAGCCTGCATCCTCTCCATCCGTCGTGACAGCAGGGGCGACCGGCGCGCCGCAGGCCGTGGCGTCCACCGGACGTCCGGCCGATGCTCCTCCGTGGTATCGCCGGCCGGTCGGCATCCTCGTTGCCGCGGTCGCAGCGCTTGTACTCGCGGGCGGTGCCTTCGCGAGCGCATTCGTGCTCGAAGCGGTCGCGTCGGAGGGAGTCGGGGCCGAAGTCCCGAGTCCATCGCCGAGCATCGAAACGTCGTCGGATGCTCCTCCACGGCCGACGGTCACCCCGTCCGCCTCCGCCACTCCCCTTCCCACGCCGACACCGGACGCCGCCCCGCCCGCCCCACTCCCGCCGGAGGTCGACTCGCCGCGGGCTCCCGCGAACCCTCGGGTGCCGAACACGACGGCGCCCAGAGTGCCCTCGGCGCCCATCGCGGTGCCCGTGCCGCCGGCCGCACCGAACCCGCCCGCCGCGCCCGCGCCCGTCGTGCCCGTCCCGACGGAGGAGCCGACAGAGGAGCCGACAGAGGAGCCGACGGAAGAGCCGACAGAGGAGCCGACGGAAGAGTCCGACGGAAGAGCCGACGGAGGACCCGACACCCGTCCCGACCCGACGACGGGGAATTGCCCGTCGCACCCTGACGCGCCCAAACTGCAACGGGGAGTCGAGACTGCAGGGATCACCCGCAGTCTCGACTCCCCGTTGCAGTTTCGCGGCCTTGGGTCGGTCGTTGCCGCGGCATCCGCTCTCTGCTAAACTTGAGTCAAGACGGCTCAACTTTGCGAGACAGCCGAGATCAGACTTCAGGAGACACATGAACGCCACGCAGCAACCCGGGCAGGAGGAGCAGCAGAGCGCCCTCGAGCAGTTCGGGATCAACCTCACCGACCGCGCCCGGCAGGGCAAGCTCGACCCCGTGATCGGGCGCGACAGCGAGATCCGCCGCGTCAGCCAGGTGCTCACCCGGCGCACGAAGAACAACCCGGTGCTGATCGGCGAGCCCGGCGTCGGCAAGACCGCCGTCGTCGAGGGCCTCGCCCAGCGCATCGTCGCGGGCGATGTCGCCGAATCGCTCAAGGACAAAGAGCTCGTCACTCTCGACATCTCGGCGCTCGTCGCCGGTGCGATGTACCGCGGGCAGTTCGAGGAGCGCCTCAAGAGCGTGCTCAAGGAGATCACCGAGTCCGACGGCCGCGTCATCACGTTCATCGACGAACTGCACGTGCTGATGGGCGCGGGCGGCGGCGAGGGCTCGGTTGCGGCATCCAACATGCTCAAGCCCATGCTCGCGCGCGGCGAGCTGCGCATGATCGGTGCGACCACGCTCAACGAGTACCGCGAGTTCATCGAGAAGGATGCCGCGCTCGAGCGCCGCTTCCAGCAGGTCTACGTCGGCGAGCCCACGGTCGAAGACACCGTCGCGATCCTCCGCGGACTCAAGGAGCGCTACGAGGCCCACCACAAGGTCGCGATCGCGGATGCCGCGCTCGTGGCGGCGGCATCCCTGTCCAATCGCTACATTCCCTCGCGGCAGCTGCCCGACAAGGCGATCGACCTGATCGACGAGGCCGCGTCGCGCCTGCGCATGGAGATCGACTCCGCGCCGCTCGAGATCGACGAGCTGCGCCGCCACGTCGACCGGCTCAAGCTCGAAGAGCTCGCGCTGAAGAAGGAGAAGGACGCCGCCTCGAAGGAGCGGCTCGCGACCCTGCGCGACACTCTCGCGAAGGAGCAGGCGCAGCTGAACGGCCTGCAGGAGCGCTGGGAGCGCGAGCGGGCCTCGCTCAACCGTGTCGGCGACCTGAAGACCAAGCTCGACGCCGCGCGCATGCAGGCCGAGCGCGCGCAGCGCGAGGGCAACCTCGAGAAGGCGTCGCGGCTGCTGTACGCCGAGATCCCGGCACTGGAGCGCCAGCTGATCGACGCCGAGCGCGAAGAGCCCGCGGGTGACCGCATGGTCAACGACCAGGTCACCGATGAGGACATCGCCGCGGTGATCGCCGCCTGGACCGGCATTCCGGTCGGGCGCCTGCTGCAGGGCGAGACCGAGAAGCTCGTGCACCTCGAGTCCGAGCTCGGCAAGCGCCTGATCGGGCAGAAGGAGGCCGTGAAGGCGGTCTCGGATGCCGTGCGGCGCTCGCGTGCCGGCATCAGCGACCCCGACCGGCCGACCGGATCGTTCCTGTTCCTCGGTCCGACGGGTGTCGGCAAGACCGAGCTCGCGAAGTCGCTCGCGGACTTCCTCTTCGACGACGAGCACGCCATGGTGCGCATCGACATGTCGGAGTACGGCGAGAAGCACTCCGTCTCGCGCCTGGTCGGCGCCCCTCCGGGCTACATCGGCTACGAGCAGGGCGGGCAGCTCACCGAGGCCGTGCGGCGCCGTCCGTACAGCGTCGTGCTGCTCGACGAGGTCGAGAAGGCGCACCCCGAGGTCTTCGACGTGCTGCTGCAGGTCATGGACGACGGGCGCCTCACCGACGGCCAGGGTCGCACGGTCGACTTCAAGAACGTGATCCTCGTGCTCACCTCGAACCTGGGTTCGCCGATCCTGATCGACCCGACGCTGTCGCTCGAGCAGAAGCGGGATGCCGTGAACGGGCTGGTCCGCCAGGCCTTCAAGCCCGAGTTCGTGAACCGCCTGGACGACATCGTGATCTTCCAGGCCCTCACCGAGGACGACCTCGCGCAGATCGTCGAGCTCGCGGTGTTCGCGCTGCAGCGTCGGCTCAAGGACCGCCGGCTGACGCTCGCCGTCACCCCCGATGCCCGGGCATGGCTCTCCGAGCGCGGATACGACCCCGCGTTCGGTGCGCGGCCGCTGCGCCGGCTCATCCAGTCCGAGATCCAGGACCGCCTCGCGATGGCGATCCTCTCCGGCGGGGTGCACGACGGCGACCTCGTGCGGGTCGATGTCGCGGCCGACGGTTCGAGCCTGGTGCTCACCAGCAGCGGGCCGGCCGCCGCGCCGGAGTCCGCGGCCGACGAAGACGACGTGATCGAGGCCGAGCTGCTCGAGGACTGAGCGGCCTGCGCGGGCGAGTGCGCGCGTGACGGTACGGTCGGGGCATGCGCATCGCACGCTCCGGCCGTTTCGTCTTCGTGGCGCAGTGGGTCATGATCGTCCTGCTGCCGCTGTTCTTCTTCCTCGGTCGCGGGCTCGTCGGCGCGGGCATGGGCTGGCTCGCGGTGCTCGGCGTCGTCTACGGCATCGTGGTGATCATCGTGCTGGCCGTGCCTCCGGTCATGACCCTGTTCGACCGCACCGTGCGACGCGGCAAGGCGACCCGGCTCGGCTACGACATCTCGAGCTTCGTGCTGTGGGCGGCGTTCGTGCTGGCCGCTCTGACCGTGCCCGACGCTGCCGACGGCCCGCCGCTCGACTCGGCGCTCACGGCGTGGACCGGCGGTGCGATCACCCACGCAGGCATCCGAGGCGATCTTCACCGTCTCGGCGATGATCATCGGCCTGGCCTACCTCGCCACCGTCGTGTTCGGGATCATCGGCATCGCCCGGTGGCGTCGCCCCTTCGACGCGTGAGCATCGATCGTCGCGCTGTGGCGCTCGTCGCACCCCGGGCCCAGTGTCGTGGTCACCGCCGTCGCGGTCACGCTCGGTATCGCCGCCGGGCTCGAGCCATGGCGCATCGCGGTGCTCGGACTCGCGATCCTCCTGGGGCAGCTGTCGGTCGGCATCTCCAACGACGCGATCGACGCAGCGCGCGACCGCACCACCGGACGCACCGACAAGCCGATCGCGCGGGGCGACGTGTCGGTGCGGGCCGCGTGGGTGGCGGCATCCGCCTGTCTGATCCTCGCGCTCGTGCTGTCGGTCGTGCTGAGCGTGGCCGATGGCGCTCGCTCATCTGATCGCGCTGGCCTCGGCCTGGGCGTACAACGCCTGGCTCAAATCGACCCCGTTCTCGGTGGTGCCGTTCATCGTGAGCTTCGGGCTGCTGCCCTCGCTCGTGACGCTGTCGGCGAGTGAGCCGGCGGTCGCCGCGGCGTGGGCGTGGGTCGCCGGGGCGGCGCTGGGCGTCGCGATCCACCTCACGAACGTGCTGCCCGACCTCGAGGACGACGCGCGCACCGGCGTGCGGGGCCTGCCGCATCGCCTCGGCCGGCGCGTGTCGGCGGTGGTCGCCGCGATCGCGCTCGTCGTGGGCGCCGTTGCCGTGCTGCTGGGGCCCGGCATCACGGTGTTCGGGGCGATCGCGTTCGCGGGGGTGGTGGTGATCGCCACGGCCGGGCTGGTGCTCGCGCTCGTGCGGCCGCCGGGGCGCGGGGTGTTCCGGCTCGTGATGCTCGCGTCGCTGCTGCTGTGCGTGCAGCTGGCAGCGACCGGTCAGGCGCTGGTGGCCTGAGCCCTCCCGGAGAGGGAGCCGCTAGGGCCCGGCGTCGAGCCCCATCGCGTAGGCCGACGCGAACCCGCGCCCGAGCGGCGGGGTGAGCATCACCCGCACGAGCGAGCGTCGGGCGAAGTCGGCCGCGCCGCGGCGAGGGCGGCCGAGCACGGTGTTGACGGCGGCGAGCCGCCCGGCGCGCACCGCCGAGCGCACCCGGCGCTGCTCCCACGCGGCGAGGTCGGCATCCGGCGCCGCGCGCTCGTGCACCCAGCGGGCCAGCAGCGGCGCGAGCCCGACCGCGTCGAGCAGGCCGAGGTTCATGCCCTGCCCGCCGATCGGGCTCACTTCGTGCGCCGTGTCGCCGATCACGAACAGGCGCCCGCGCCGCAGCTGCGGGGCGATCACGCGACGGATGCCGAAGGCCGTGGCGGTCTGCACCGCATCGGCGACGGATGCCTCGCCGCGCGCTCGCAGCGCGGCCTGCAGACGCTGCACCCGCACCGACGCGAGGTCGACCGCCGGATCGGCCGCGGCATCCCACGCCACGACGCGTCGCACCGATCCGGGCAGCGGGAACGACTCGAGCACCCCGCCGGGGGAGAGGTTCACGATCGCGGTGTCGGCATCGCGGCGATCGTCCACCGCGATGTCGGACATGAGGTACCGATCGGGATACGTCGTCGTGGGCACGCGGCCGTCGCGGTACACGAGCGAACGTGCCGTCCACCCGCCGGTGAGCACCACGATGGGCGCCGTGAGTTCGTCGACCGCGCCGTCCGCGCGCTGCACGCTCACCTCGACACCCGCATCGCGCGGGCGCACCGCCGTCACCTCGGCGCCGCGCTCCGGCGCCGGCGAGACCTCGGCGAGCACCGCCTCGGTCTCGGCCTGAGGCAGGGTCGCGACGAACGGGAACCGCGTCGAGAGCCGGTCGAAGCGCACGATGCCGAGTACGCGCTCACCCGCCCTCGCCTCGCCGCGCGGAACGCGCTGGGCTCTCTCGAGCAGGCGGTCGGTGATGCCCGACTCCTCCAGCGCCGCGAGCACGGGCGCATGCACCCCGATCGCGCGGGTGCCGACCCCGGGCGTGGGGCGGCGTTCGAGCAGGCGCACGTCGACGCCGCGGCGGACGAGCTCGGCAGAGAGCAGGGTGCCGACGGGGCCGGCCCCGACGACGACGACGTCAGTCACCGGCGGTGCCGGGCGCGGTCGCGAGGAGCCGGAATCGCCCGGGCTTGTCCACGCGCCACGGCGCGCCGAGCACGGCGGCGAGCTCGGCCCGGAGGTAGCTGCGGCGGATCGAGCGCAGCCCGTCGGTGCGCAGGAACGTGCCCGGCGCGAAGGGAGTGACGCCGACCTGGTACAGGACGTACGCGAGGCGGCCGCGCTCGATGTCGCCGTGCAGGACGATGCCGGTGGAGAGCGCCCGCGACTCCGCGGCGAACCGGTCGAGCTCGTCCGACTCGAGGTGGTGCAGGACGTGGTTGGACAGCACGAGGTCGAAGCGCTCGCCGGCGGCGAGAAGCTCGGAGCTGTCGGTGCGGACGAACCTCACGCTCGCCGGCGCCTGCCGCGCCACCGCCACTTCGATCGCGCGCGGGTCGGGATCGACGCCGACCCACTCGACCTCGAGGCGCGTCGCGCTCGGCCCGGCGTGCGAGGTGGGTGATCACGTCGCCGCCGCCGCACCCGAGGTCGAGCACGCGCGCCGGCCGGCCGAGTCCCGCGAGGTGCGGGCCGATGCGGGTGCGGTAGACCGAGCCCCACCGCGAGACGAGGCGATTGATCGTGTCGAACCGCTTCAGCGTCGCGCGCAGAAGGTCGGGGTCGCACTGCGGGTCGTCCATGAGTTCGCGCAGGACGACGTCGCGTTCGGCGAGGCTCACCCCGCCACTGCCAGGTGTCGATCGTGGTCGGACGCGGGCGAGACCGCCACCGTGCGCTTGGTCAGCAGTGCGGATTCGACGGTGAGGCCGGGCCCGAACGCGAGTCCTGCGATCGTCGCGCCGTCCGCGAGTGCGTCGTCGTGGAGCATCTCGCGCAGGATGAACATCACCGTGGCGCTGGACATGTTGCCGTAGTCGCGCAGCACGGCCCGCGACGCCTGGAGCGCATCCGGTGCGAGTTCGAGCCCCGCCTGCACACGATCCAGGATGCTGCGTCCGCCGGGGTGGACCGCCCACGCCGTCGGCACGTCGCCCGCGAGGAAGCCGTCGACGGCGCCGCGGATCTCGCGTCCGATGATGCGCGGCACTTCGCCGGTGAGCACCATCTCGAAGCCGTCGTCGCCGATGGTCCAGGCCATGTCCTCTTCGCCCTCGCTCGTGAGGGTCGTGCCGAACCGGTCGAGGTCGAGCCCGGCGCGGTCGCCTCCCGCAGCGGTGACGATCGCGGCGGCCGAACCGTCGGCGAACACCGACGACGACACGATCTGGTCGGGCGAGTTGCTGGGCCGGATGTGCAGGCTGCACAGCTCGGTGCACACGACGAGCACGACGGCGTCGGGCTGCGCGGCGCAGAACCGCGCGGCCGCGCGCAGGGCGGGGAAGGCCGCCGCGCACCCGATGAATCCGAGGTGGTACCGCTCGGTGAATCCGGCCAGCCCGAGGTCGCGGACGATGCGGAAATCGGGGCCCGGGGCGAAGCATCCGGTGCACGAGGCGGTCACGACGTGCGTGATCCGGATGCCGTCATCCCGGCCTCGTCGAGGGCGGCCTGCGCGGCCTGACGCGACAGCTCGGGTGCGTGCCGGATGTACTCGGCGTTGCGCAGGGCGGTGCCGGGCGAGCGCAGCACGCCGCGGGCGTCGACGAAGATCCCGTCGCCTCCGTCTTCGCCGAGCTCGGGGAGCACCGTGTGGCGGCGCTCGATCTCGGCGGCGTCGAACGTGGCGCGGATCAGACGCTGGGTGAGCCGGTCGGTGTCGGGCTGCGCGGCGAAGAAGTCGCGGATGCGATCCTGCGTGATCGTCGTCGGCGGTGTCGCGGTGCCGATCGACAGGATGCGTGCGGTCATGCTTCACGATAGGCCGCGAACGGCACTGCGCGGCGAGGGGTTGCGCGATCAGTCCTGCGCGTGTCCCGGCGCGCTCGGGCGTCGCCGGTTCGGCCGCCTGCGCATCGGGCAGGTCGCGCATCGCCCAGAACGGGCCCGATGACGACGAACAGCACCGAGAGCAGCTGGCCGATCGCGCCGATCCACATCGTCGGCACGACGCCGAGCCAGGTGCCGAGCGCACCCGAGAGCAGCGCGGCGATCGGCATGACCCCCCACACGCACGAAGCGGACGACGCGTTCATCCGGCCGAGCAGTCGCGGCGGGGTGATCCGCTGGCGGAACGTGACCTGCGTGATGTTGTACAGCAGCACGGTGAAGCTCGCTCACGAAGCCCTGCACGACCAGGAGCGGGAACGCGATCTGCGGGCACCATCGCGGCGACCGGCAGGAGCAGCGGCGATCGACGCTGAAGCCGATCGCGCTGATCGGGATGGCGCGGGCCTCGCCGATCCGCTGCACGATGTGCGGCGTGGCGATCGCGCCGAGCAGCCCGCCGACGGCGCCGAGCGAGAAGATGACGCCCATCGACGCGGGGCTCAGACCGAGTTCGCGCAGGAGGAAGATCGGCAGCATCGTCATCGAGATGGTGCTGAAGAAGTTCGACGATGCCCGTCGTCGCGACGATGCGGCGCAGCAGTCGGCTCGCTGAAGACGAAGCGCAGGCCCTCGCCGATCTCCTGCAGGATCGGCGCGCGGTCGTCCGCGTGCGCGGGGCCGCTCGTCGTCGCGCGTGAACAGCAGCGCGACGAACGAGACGAGGTAGGTGCCGACCGTCGCGAGGATCGCGAGCGGCGCGGTGAGGATGCCGATCAGCCAGCCGCCGATCGCCGGGGCCGGCGATGTTGGCGAGCTGCGTAGGTCGACTGGAGCTTGCCGTTCGCCTCGGCGATCTGCTCGGGCGCACGAGCGACGGGATGAGGCTCTGGTACGACACGTCGAAGAACACCGTCGCGACGCCCATGACGAGCGCGACGACGATAGAGGTGCCACATCTGCAGGGCGTCCGGCCACCACAGCAGCGGCACGGCGCCGAGCGCGACCGCGCGCACGGCGTCCGCCCAGATCATGACGTGCCGCTTGCGCATCCGGTCGATCCACGCGCCGGCGGGCAGCCCGACCACGAGGAACGCCGCGACGCCGGCGGCGTTGAGGACGCCGACCTCGAACTCGGTCGCGTTCAGGACGCAGCACCGCGAGCACCGGGAATCGCGAGCTCCGTGATCTGCGCGCCGAACTGGCTGAAGGCCTGCCCGCTCCAGAGCGTCAGGAAGTTGCGGTCGCGCCAGAGGGAGCCCTTCGCCGCCGGTTCCGCCGGCGCGGTCGGCGCGCGCGCGAGTCCTGATCGGCCTCGATCGGCGTCCTCGACGCTGGCGCGCGACGCCGGGCGAGCGATGACTCGGCCCGCGCCTCGGCGAGCGACTCTCGGCATCCGTCGTCGTCTGATTGGGACATGCCAATCAGTCTGCGTCGACCGATTGAGAATTGTCAATCAGTCGGCTAGGGTGGGCGCGTGAGCGAAGAGCGGATCGTCCTGGACGAGGACGATCCGGCCGCCCAGGCCCGGATCCGCGCGCTCAGCTCGCGCGACGCGGCTGCGCGATCCTGCGCCTGTGCGCGTTCGAGTCGCGCACGAACAAGGAGCTCGCCGAGCTGCTCGAGATCAACCCGGGCACGATGCTCCACCACGTGCGCACCCTCGTGCAGACCGGGTTCCTCGCCGCCGAGCCCGATCGCGCCGGCGCGCAGGGCGCGCGCGAGGTGCCCTACCGGGCGACCGGGCTGTCGTGGCGGACGCCGTTGCCGGGCGGGCTCGCTCGTCATGGTCGAGACGTTCCTGCAGCAGATCGCCGGACTCCCGCCCGACGACGTGGACACGACCTGGCTCGGGCTGAAGCTCACCGACGAGCACAAGGCGGAGCTCGAGCAGCGCCTGTTCGAGCTCGCGCAGGAGTTCAAGGAGCGGGGACCGGATGCCGACGGCAAGCCCTACTCGCTCTTCACCGCGCTGCACCCGGACCTGAATCCGCCCGCCGCCCGCTGACTGGCTACCGTGGGGGCATGACGATCGCGACGGCCGACCTGTACGACGAGCGCGGCGACGAGCTGGACTCGCTCTCGCTGCAGCTGCAGGACCTCGGCGGCGCCGATCGCGTTCGACGGGCCGATCCGCACGGTCCGCTGCGCGCGCGACAATGCGCTCGTGAAGGCGACGCTCGCGACGCCCGGCGAGCGGAGCGGTGCTCGTGATCGACGGCGGAGGGTCGCTCGAGTCGGCGCTCGTCGGCGACCTCATCGCGGCATCCGCCGTCGAGAACGGCTGGGCCGGCGCTCATCGTGCACGGCGCGATCCGCGACCGCGAGGCGATCCGGATGCTGCCGCTCGGCGTCAAGGCGCTCGGCTCGAACCCGCGCAAGAGCGCGAAGGACGGCGTCGGCGAGGTCGACGTCGAGGTCGTGATCGCCGGCGTGCGGTTCGCGCCCGGCCGGCACGTGTGGGCGGATGCCGACGGCGTGCTCGTCGAGCGACCTCTGGACAGCGACTGATCCGGGGCGGATGCTGGGGAGACCCTCCGCACCGAATCCGGGAGCGACCATGCTCGAGAACTCCGCCGCGTTCAGCGGCTTCGCCGTCGACGACATCGACGCCGCCCGCGCCTTCTACGCCGACACCCTCGGCCTGCCCGTCGAGCTCAACGACATGGGCATCCTCGACATCACGCTCGGCTCGGGCGCGCACGTCATCGCGTACCCGAAGCCCGATCACGAGCCGGCGGGCTTCACGATCCTGAACTTCCCGGTCGCCGACGTCGAGGCGGCGGTCGACGCGCTCAACGCCAAGGGCGTCGTCACGAAGATCTACGACGGCGAGTACGGCGGCGACGCGAAGGGCATCTCGCGCGGCTACGGCCCCGAGATCGCGTGGTTCCGCGACCCCGCCGGCAACGTGCTGTCGGTGCTCAGCGACGCCTGAGCGCCGCTCTAGGCGCTGACGAGCACCGACTCGCTCGAGGCTGCGGCGCTCGCGCGGCGCGTTCTCGCGCGCCTGCAGCTCTTCGGACGCCGTCGCGGATGTCGCCGAGCGCGCCGACGGCCATGACCGTGACGGGCGTGAAGTCCTCGCCCAGGCCGAAGCCGGCGGCGATCGCGTCGCGGTCGAACCCGCCCATCTGGTGGGTCGAGAGTCCGTCGGCGTGCGCCTGCACGGTGAAGTGCGCGGCGACCTGGCCGGTGTCGTAGAGCGCCCACGTCATCGGCTTGCCGTCGCGGACGGTCTCGGCGACGAACACGATCAGCACGGCGGCGTCTCCGGCCCAGGCGCTGTTGAACCCGGCGAGGGCGGCGACGATCTTCGTCGTGCTCCGCGCGTGCCGCGGCGGGCGACGATGACGCGCCACGGCTGCGTGTTCGCCGCGGTCGGCGCCCAGCGCGCCGCTTCGAGCGCGCTCGCGAGCGCGACTTCGTCGATCGGGGCGCTCGCGTCGAAGATGCGGGTGCTCCAGCGGTCGGTGAGGACGTCGAGGATGGGGGAATCGGTGGCCGCGCGGCGGTCGGTGAGCGTGCTCATGGGGACTCCTGACAGAGGTTCTGGATGGCAGGGACTCCGTCGGCCCACCTCATTCAACCGCATGCGCGTGAATAAATTCCCGCGCAGCCGTGCCCGCTCAGCCGCGCAGCGCCTCGCCGAGCTTGACGCGCGCGCCCATCCGCAGCAGCGAGTTCTGGTAGATCTTCGCGCCGACCAGGATCGCCGCCGACGCACGTCGCGATGAGGATCGCGAGCGAGATGAGCGGCTCCCACCACTGCGCCTCGCCCAGGAACAGCCGCATCGGCATCCCGACCGGCGCCGAGAACGGCACGTACGACATGATCGTGAGCACCACCGGGTTGTCGTTGAAGAAGATCACCAGGAAGTACGGCGCCATGATCAGCAGCGTCAGCGGGAAGGTCGTCGACCCGATGTCCTCCTGGCGCGAGACCATCGCGGCGGCGGCGGCGAACAGCGCGGCCAGCAGCACGAACCCGAAGAGGAAGAACACCGCGAACCAGAGGATCGGCGCGCCGAGCGTGCCCGAGCAGCTGCGTCTGCCCGATGATCGTCAGCCCGATGACCGCGATCGCGGCCAGCACGAGGATCTGCGCCATCGCGAGCACGGTGTTGCCGATCACCTTGCCGGCCAGCAGCGTCCGCGCGCGGATCGCCGAGATGAGGATCTCGACGACGCGGGTCTGCTTCTCCTCCACGACGCTCTGCGCGATCGTCGAGCCGAACAGGCTCGCGGCGGTGAGGAACACGATGCCGAAGCCGATCGCGACGAGGTAGCGCAGCGCCGTCGTCGGTCGGCGCCGGGTTCAGCAGCTCGACCTGCGGCACCTGCGCGAACTGCAGCAGCAGCGACGTCGGCGCCGACGAGTCGGCGACGATCGTGAAGCCGAACGGCGTCGCCGACGGGTCGCCGACGATCGCGGCCTCGACGGTGCCGTCCGCCACGAGCTCCTCGGCGGCGGCCCGGTCGGCGACCTCGGTGATCTCGAGCGCTGTCGCTCGCCGGGACGAGGGATGCCGCATCCGCGGTCACGGCGACGGCCGTGCCGGACTGGTTCTGGGCGGCGAGGCCGCCGAACACGAGACCGGCGAGCGCGAGCACGAACAGGATCGCGGTCGAGATGAGGAACGCCTTGCTGCGCAGCTTCGAGGCGATCTCGCGCTCGGCGACGAGCCAGACCGCGGCGGCTTCGCTGGGAGCGGCCGGACGCGGCGCGCGCGAGCCGGCGGCGTGTGCGGTGCGGGGGCTGGTGTCGGTGCTCATCGGACGACCTCTCGGAAGATCTGGGCGAGGGATGGGATGCTGCGGGGCGAAGCTGCCGACATCGCCGCGGGCGACGGCGTCGCGGAGGATCGCGCTGCGCGGTCTGCTCGGAGTCGACGTCGAACACGGCGTAGCCGCCCTCGAAGTCGACGATCTCCACGCCCGGCTCGGCGCGCAGCCAGCCCGCGTCGCCGGCCGAGACGAGCTCGTAGCGCTTCGTGGAGTGCTGGGCGCGCAGGGCCTCGCGCGTCGCCGGCGGCGCGGATCGTGCCGCCGGCGATGATCACGAGGTCGTCGCACAGGCGCTCGACCAGGTCGAGCTGGTGCGAGGAGAACAGCACCGCGGCGCCGGCCGCGGCGCGCTCCTGCAGCACGCCGGCCACGACGTCGACCGCGATCGGGTCCAGGCCCGAGAACGGCTCGTCGAGGATCAGCACGTCGGGGTCGTGCACGAGCGCGGCGGCGATCTGCGCGCGCTGCTGGTTGCCGAGCGACAGGGTCTCGACGTTGTCGTTCAGCCGCTCGCCGAGCCCGAGCCGCTCGAGCAGCGCGGTGGCGGCATCCGTCGCGGCCGGCGCGGGAGTAGCCGTGCAGCCGCGCGAGGTAGACGATCTGCTCGAGCACCTTCATCTTCGGGTAGAGCCCGCGCTCCTCGGGCATGTAGCCGAAGCGGCGGCGGTCGTCGTCGCCGAGCGGCGCCGCCGTCGAGGGTGACGGTGCCGGCGTCGGCGGCGAGCACGCCCAGCACGATGCGCATCGTCGTGGTCTTGCCGGCGCCGTTGCCGCCGACGAAGCCGGTGAGGCGGCCGGGGAGCACGTCGAAGCTCACGTCGGCGAGCACCCGGTGCGTGCCGTAGCTCTTGTCGAGGTTTCGCAGTTGCAGCATGCGCTCCACGCTACGGATGCCGCGCGCCGCGGCGGATCCCCCGCGCGGACGGAGATCCGCCCGGTGCGGCGCCGTCAGGCGCAGCCCGTGCTGGTGGGCGAGCACCGCGGCGTGCACGCGGTCGCGCGCGCCGAGCTTCTGCAGCACGTTCGAGACGTGCGTCTTGACCGTCGCCTCGCCGATGAACAGCTCGCGCGCGATCTCGGCGTTGCTGCGCGCCTGCGCCACCAGCCGCAGCACCTCGGCCTCGCGCTCGGTGAGCGACTCCGCGCGGCCGGCCACGGCGTCGCGGCGCGGCGCGGGCGGCGCCGGATGCCGCGGCGAAGCGCTCGATCACGCGCCGGGTGACCTCGGGGGCGAGCAGCGCGTCGCCGGCCGCGACGACGCGCACGGCGGCGACCAGCTCGTCGGCGCCGGCGTTCTTCAGCAGGAACCCGCTCGCCCCGGCATCCAGCGCCGCGAACAGGTAGTCGTCGCGGTCGAAGGTCGTCACGACGATCACGGCCGACGTCGACGGCGGGGTCGGCGACGATCCGGCGCGTGGCCTCGAGGCCGTCCATGCCGGGCATCTGCACGTCCATGCAGATCACGTCGGGACGCAGAGCGGATGCCGCAGCCACGGCCTCCGCGCCCGTTCGCCGCCTCGCCGACCACGACGATGTCGCCGGTCGCCTCGAGGATCGTGCGGAAGCCGGCGCGCATCACGGCGTGGTCGTCGACCAGGAGGACCCGGATCATCGGCGCCCCGGCGCACGGCCGGGCTCGTCGAGCGGCACGCGACGCGCACCCGGAACCCGCCGCGCTCGCGGGGGCCGATCTCGATCGAGCCGCCCGACGCGGCCGCGCGCTCGCGCATGCCGAGCTGCCCGAGCCCGGGCCGCGGCTCGCGCGACGCGGCCGCCCGGTGTTGACGACCTCGAGCTCGACGAGCCGGTCGTCGGTGTAGCGCAGCCGCACCTCGGCGGTCGCGCCCGCACCGCCGTGCCGGCGGGCGTTGGTGAGCGCCTCCTGGGCGATCCGGTACAGGTTCACCTGCGGTCACCTGCGGGACCGGCACGCGGCTCGCCGACGACGGTGAACGTGGTCGGCAGACCCGCGGCGTCCGACGCGGCGGCCAGCGCCGGCAGCGCGTCGAGCCCGATCGTCGACGGGTGCGGCGTCGTCGGCGGCGCCCGGCGTGCGCAGCGTGTCCAGCAGCCGGTGCAGCTCGTCGATCGCCTCGCGGGCGGACTGCCTCGATGCCGGCGAGCAGGCGCCGGCTCCCGTCGGGGTCGGAGTCGAGCACCGCCCGCGCGGCGCCGGCCTGCACGCCCATCACCGACACGTGGTGCGCGACGACGTCGTGCAGCTCGCGGGCGATGCGCACCCGGTCCAGGGCGACGGCCTGCGCCGCGGTGACCTCGCGCTCCCGCTCGAGCTCGGCGGTGCGCTGCTCGAGCGCGGCGCGCTGCACGGCCGAGGACCACGCGCGCTCGCCGAAGTAGTACGCCCCGCCGAAGTAGAGCGCGTTCACCAGGATGCCCAGGAGCACCTGGGCGACGAACGGCGAGAACGCCCCGGCGATCGACGTCGGCGTCCTCGGCCTGGGTGATCGCGTCGCGGTACATCACGATGATCAGCCACGCGAACATGCCGATGATGATCGCGACGCGCACGATCAGGCCGCGCGGCGCCGGTCGGTCGACCACGCGCCGACCGTGTACAGCGCGATGAACATCGCGATGTTGCCGACGTAGACCTCGGGGATGCGCAGCGTCACCGCCGCGAAGTAGGCGACCGCGATGATCACGGCGACGGTGGCCGGCCAGCGGCGGCGCACGGCGAGCGGCGCGGCCGAGGACGACGGCGTAGACGAGCGCGAGCGGCATCGAGCCCTGCTCGTCGCCGTAGATGCCCGAGATCGCGCTGAGGGTCGCGCTCAGGATCGCCCCCACGAGGATGACGACGGCCAGGACGAGGTCGCCGCGCAGTCCCGCGCGGTCGGGCGCGGGCGCGGCGGAGAGTGATCGACGGATGCCACGCCTCCACGCTACGGCGGAGGCCGGAGCCGCGGCATCCCCCGCGCGACGGAGAGCAAGCTGACTTGCTATTGACAAGCTTGCTTGCTTTTTGCAAGCATGGCGTCGACGAGGTTGAACGCCCCTCACGACGGGCAAAGGAGACCAGTCATGACCCAGCATCTTCGTCAACATGCCCACGAACGACCTCGAGCGTGCGAAGGCGTTCTACACGGCGCTCGGCTTCGGCATCAACCCGCTGTTCACCGACGAGAACGCGGCGTGCATCGTCATCGACGAGAACATCTTCTTCATGGTGCTCACCAAGGAGTACTTCGCGACCTTCACCGACAAGGCCGTCGTCGACCCGAAGACCACCGCGCAGGCGCTCATCGCGACTCAGCCGCGACTCGCGCGAGGACGTCGACGCGGTCATCGAGGCGGGGCTCGCCCGCGGCGGCACCGAGCCGAGGCCCGCGCAGGACTACGGCTTCATGTACAACCGCGACCTCGAGGACCCGGACGGCAACATCCTCGAGTTCCTCTACATGGATCCCGAGGCGGCCGAGCAGGGCCCCGAGGCCTACATGGCCGAGCACGCCCAGGCGTAGCGGGTGGCCACACGCAGCTACGGCCAGTACTGCGGGGTCACGACGGCCGTCGAGCTGATCGGCGAACGGTGGGCGATGCTCATCGTCCGCGACCTGCTCGTCGGCCCGCGCCGCTACACCGACCTCAAGCAGGGACTGCCCGAAGATCCCGACCAACATCCTCTCCGCGCGGCTCAAGGAGCTGCAGGAGGGCGGTGTCGTGCGCCGCGTGCCGCTGTATGAACTGCGGGCTCGTCTACGAGCTCACGCCGTACGGCCGGCAGCTCGAGCCGATCGTGCTCGCGCTCGGCCGGTGGGGCTTCGCGCAGATGGGCGAGCCCGGTGCCGGACGACATCGTGACGGCGGACTCGCTCACGATGGCGCTGCGGACGGCGTTCCGGCCGGATGCCGCGGCCGCGCTGCCCGCGGCGGACTACGAGCTGCACGTCGGCGACGTCGCGCTGCGCGTGCAGGTCGACGGCGACGCGCTGCGCGATCGCCCAGCTCGCGCCCGCCGGCGCCGCCCGTCGGGCGGCCGGCTGCCGGCCGGCGAGCCCGACCTCGTCTTCGCGGCAGGTCCCGGCATCCGTCGCGTGATCTCCGGCGAGCTCACGCCGGCCGAGGCGATCGATCAGGGCGTCGTGTCCGTCGTCTCGCGGCGACGCGACGCTGCTCGAGCGGTTCGCCGAGACGTTCCACATCGACCCGGCGGGCGGTTCCGCGCTCGCCGCGTGAAAGGAGACGCCCATGACCGGTCTCATCCACATCGACCTGTTCACGACCCTCGACGGCGTCGCCCAGGCGCCCGGCGGCCCCGACGAGGACCGCGAGGCGGGCTTCCCCTACGGCGGCTGGCAGGCGCCCCTCACCGACGAGGTCGACGGCCGCTCGATCGGCGACGGGATCGCCGTGATGGACGCCCTCGTGCTCGGCCGGCAAGACGTACGACATCTTCGCGGCGTACTGGCCGGACCACACCGGACCGGCATCCGAGATCGCCCGGAAGTTCAACGAGATCCCGAAGTACGTCGCCTCCCGCGGCGCGCTCGAGCTCGACTGGGCGGGCACGTCGCAGCTCGGACCGGATGCCGCGGCCGAGGTCGCCGCGCTGCGCGAGCGGCACGAGAACATCCACGTGATCGGCAGCGTCGACTTCGTCCAGTCGCTGCTCGCGGCGGAGGCCTACGACGATGCTGACGCTCTGGGTGTATCCGGTCGTGCTCGGGCAGGGCAAGAAGGTCTTCCCCGACGGCGCCGCCCCGTCGGAGCTGAGACTGCTCGAGCCACCGCTGGTCACGGGCGAAGGGCGCGGTGCTGCTGCGCTACGGCCCCGGCGGCGCGGTGCGCACCGGCGACATGGGCGCCGAAGCCCGACGGAGTCCTGACTCAGCGGCCGGAAGAACTCGTTCGCCTGCCGCGTCCACAGCAGCACGAGGCCGATCACGACGAGGATGCCGGAGACGACGCCCGACCACACCTGCGCCTGCTGGAAGAAGATCACGAACAGCGCCGAGATCAGGTTCAGCACGAACACGATCGTGACCACGATGCGCGCGTCTGCGTCGTTGCCGCGCAGCAGGCCGATGCTCACGATGATCGTGATGATCCCGAGCACGAGCTGGACCAGACCGAACCACAGCGCATCCGGCGCCATGATCGACGGCGATCAGCAGCAGGATGCCGGCGATGATGTTGACGGCGCCGGAGATCCAGGCGATGACGGCGACGAGGGTGACCCCTCCGGGGCGAGTGCCTGTCATGACCTCATGCTCAGCGGAGCCGCGTGGTATCGGTCGGTGACGCGCGTCGAGCTCGAAGATCATCGGGCGGTCGTCGTCTTCCTCGTCGGGCGAGGTCGAGATCGAGGTCGACCACGACGGGCACGTGGTCGCTCGGCGCTTCGCCCTTGCGCTCGTTGCGGTGGATCGCCGCGCCGGTCACGGCGTTCGCGAGCGCGTGCGAGCCGAGGATGAAGTCGATGCGCATGCCCTCGTTCTTGGGGAAGCGCAGGCGCTTGTAGTCCCAGTACGTGAACCCGGTCGGCACGAGGGGCCGCACGACATCGGTGCAGGCCCGCCGCCTCGAGCGCGGCGAACGCCTCGCGCTCGGGCGCGGAGACGTGGGTCGAGAACCCGGGCACGACGGCGGGGTCGCCGTTGTCGGCATCCGTCGGGGCGATGTTGAAGTCGCCGACGAGCGCGAGCGCGAGGTCGGGGTCGGCCGCCAGCGAGTCGGTGCGTGTACTGCTGCAGCGCGCTCAGCCACTCGAGCTTGTAGAAGTAGTGCGGGTCTTCGAGCGCGCGCCCGTTGGGCACGTAGAGACTCCACACCCGGATGCCGCCGACGGTCGCCCCGATCGCGCGCGCCTCCTGCGGGGCGTCGTCACCGACGTGATCCTTCGCGAAGCCCGGCATGCCGGGGAAGGCATATGCCACGTCGGTCAGCGGCTCGCGGCTCGCGATCGCGACGCCGTTCCACTGCGAGAAGCCGTGCGCCTCGACGTGGTAAGCCGGCGTCCTCGAACTGCTCGAAGGGGAACTGCTCGGCCTTGCACTTGATCTCCTGCATCGCCAGCACGTCGATCGACTCGCGCACCGCGAAGTCGACGATCCGGTCGACGCGGGCGCGGACGGAGTTGACGTTCCAGGTGGCAAGCCGCATGGCATCCAGCCTACGGCGCAGCGCGCCGGGACGCTCGCCGGTGCCCTTCGCGACGCGCCGCCGAATGCGGCGCGGCGAGCGCGGCATGCCGTCGCCGCTCGGATAGACTCGAGGGCATGACCGCCGCCAGCACGCCCGAGCTCGAAGCCGACCGCCAGGCCCTCATCGCCCTCATCACGGACGAGGCCGTGTTCCACGGCGACTTCACGCTCTCGAGCGGCAAGAAGGCGACGTACTACGTCGACATGCGCAAGCTCACGCTCGACCACCGGGCGGCCCCCGCGATCGGGCGCATCATGCTCGACCTCGTCCGCGAGATCGACGGCGTCGTCGCGGTCGGCGGGCTCACGCTCGGCGCCGACCCGATCGCGAACGCCGTCATGCACGAGTCGGCGCGCACCGACGCGCCGCTCGACGCGTTCGTGGTGCGCAAGGAGCCGAAGGACCACGGCCGCGGCCGTCAGGTCGAGGGGCCGACGTCGCCGGCAAGCGCGTCGTCGTGCTCGAAGACACCTCGACGACCGGCCAGTCCGCGCTCAAGGCCGTCGAGGCCCTGCGGCGCGAGGGCGCCGAGCCGGTCGCCGTCGCGGTGATCGTCGACCGCAAGACCGGCGCGCAGGCCGCCGTCGAGGCCGAGGGCCTGCAGTGGCTCGCCGCGATCGATCTCGACGACCTGGGTCTCGCCCGCAGTAGCCCGGCACGCTAGAGGCGTTCGACGTCCGCGTGCGGGCGCTACTCGTCGTCGCGGCCGCGGCCGCGGAAGTACTGCCACACGAACACGATGAGCGTGCCGAGCAGCACGATCCCGGTCGCGGCGAACAGCAGAGTCTGCTCGAACTCGTTCATAGCGGTCTCTTTCCCGCTGCGGCATCCGTCACGATCTTCGCGATCCGCGCCGCGCGCGTCTCGGGCCGGCGCGCGGCAGTCGACCGCGCCGATGCCGAACTTGCGCGCCGACGGCGGGAACGCGTCCCACTGCCGCGCGGGCGGCCGGCATCGGCGTCGAGCGCCGCGGCGAGGTCGTCGGGTTCGCGCAGCGCCTCGGCGTTGTCGAGCACGGTCCACGAGCCGTTGGCCTTCGCGACCTCGACCGCGCGGACGGCCGGCCTCGGCCATGAGCCCGCGCTCCTCGAGCAGGATCAGGCGCGCCTTGTTGGTCGCGGCCCACCCGCTGGACGGTCGGCGCGGCGCGAACCACAGTCCGCTGGTGCGCTCGTCGAACGTGCGCACCGGGCCCGTCGATCCAGCCGAAGCACAGCGCCTGCAGGATCGCGTCCTCGTAGTCGACGACCTCGAGGTCCGACCCGGGCGGGCGCGCACGAGCCAGGCGCCCGTCGAGGTGGCGTGGTTCTCCTCGAGCCAGGCGCGCCAGGTGGCGGCATCCGGCGCGAGGACGCGTCTCGCCGTCGTCGAGTGCACCCATCAGCGGGTGCTCCTCACAGGATGTCCACCTCTTCGGCCTCGATCGGACTCGTCCGAGAGCAGGTCGGCGACCGAATCGAGCACTTCGTCGGGGCGGAACGGGTACCGCTCGATCTCGGCGGCATCGCTGATGCCGGTGAGCACGAGCACGGTGTGCAGGCCCGCCTCGATGCCGGCGACGATGTCGGTGTCCATGCGGTCGCCGATCATGCCGGTGTTCTCGGAGTGCGCGCCGATGCGGTTCAGCGCCGAGCGGAACATCATCGGGTTCGGCTTGCCGACGACGTACGGCTCCTTGCCGATCGCCTTCGTGATGAGCGCGGTGATCGCGCCGGTCGCCGGCAGCACGCCGTCGACCGACGGGCCCGGTCGCATCGGGGTTCGTCGCGATGAAGCGCGCGCCCGCGGCGATGAAGCGGATCGCCTTCGTGATCGCCTCGAACGAGTAGTTGCGGGTCTCGCCGACCACCACGTAGTCGGGGTCGGTCTCGGTCATGATGAAGCCGGCCTCGTGCAGCGCGGTGGTCAGGCCGGCCTCGCCGATCACGAACGCGCGTGGCGCCCGGCAGCCTGGCTGTGCAGGAAGTCGGCGGTCGCCAGCGCCGAGGTCCAGATCGCCGCCTCGGGCACGACGAGACCCGACGACGCGCAGCCGCGCCGACAGGTCGCGCGGCGTGAAGATCGAGTTGTTCGTCAGCACCAGGAACGGCGTGCCCTGGTCGCGCCACTGCTGCAGCAGCTCGGACGGCACCCGGAACGGGGGTGTTCTCGTGGACGAGCACGCCGTCCATGTCGGTCAGCCAGCATTCGATGTCGGCGCGGGTCCGCATGCGCACAGCCTATCCACTGCGTCCGACCCGCCGACGCGTGCCGCGTGCACCGACAGGGCAAGCGGCCTAGGGTCGAAGTCGTGGCGCGAACGCAGGCGTGGGACCCCGAACAGCTCCCCGACCTGTCCGGTCGCAGCTACCTCGTCACCGGGGCGAACGCAGGCCTCGGGTACTTCTCCTCGCGAGCAGCTCGTGCGCGCCGGAGCCCGCGTCTACATGACCGGCCGCAGCCCCAACCGTCTGATGGCGGCGCGTGCCGCGGTGCGGCGGCGTGTGCCGGATGCCGGGGAGCGCGTCGAGACCCTGCTCCTGGACACCAGCAACCTCGGCTCGGTGCGCGCGGCGGCCGCGACGATCGGCGGCCGCGGCGCGCTCGACGGGCTGCTGCTGAACGCCGGCATCGTGCATCCGCCGAAGGAGCGCGAGACCACCGGCGGACGGCCACGAGGTCGTCTTCGCGACGAACGTGCTCGGCCACTTCGCTCTGGCGGGCGCCCTGCTGGCGCCGCTCGCCCGCGGCGTCGGGTCGCATGGTGTGGCTCGGCAGCATGTCGACCTCGATGTGGAAGTACGACCCGGTCGACCCGCAGCTCGTCGAGGGCTACACGGGCTGGCGCGCGTACGTGCAGTCGAAGGTCGCCAGCGCCGCGCTCGGATTCGAAGCCGACCGGCGCCTGCGCGCGGCCGGGGTGCCGGTCTCGAGCGTCGTCGCGCACCCGGGCTACTCGACGAGCGGCCGCACGCCCGGGATCCTCGGCGTCAACAGCCCGACCCGGCTCACGCGGTTCGCCGACAACCTGCAGTTCGCGATCACGCAGTCCAAGGAGCACGGCGCGTGGACCCTCGTGCGCGCTCTCGTCGACCCCGACGATCGAGGGCGGCGAGTTCTGGGGCCCGCGGCTCGTCGCGCGCGGCGAGCCGCATCAGGGCACCGCATCGAAGATCACGCGCGACCCCGAGATCGCCGAGCGGCTGTGGGGCGTGTGCGAAGACGCGACCGGGGTGCGCTGGCCGTTCGCGAAGGCAGCGAAGGCCGCGAAGGACTGACGGCTCAGGCGCTCAGCCAGATCGCCCCGCCGGCGGCGACCGGGAGCGGCACATCGCCGTCGCCGAGGCGCAGGGTCGCGGCATCCGTCACCGTCACCTCGGCGCCGACGGCGACACCCGCCGCCTCGACGGCGCGCAGCAGCTCGGGGTCGCGATCGCTCACCCGCAGCACGCGGCCGGTGTGCCCGGGCGTCGGCGGCCGACGAGCAGGACGAAGGGCTCGCGGTGGACCTCGCCCGCGGCATCCGGAATCGCGTCGCCGTGCGGGTCGAACCGCGGGCGGCCGAGCCGCTCGTCGATGCCCTCCAGCAGCCGGTCGCTCAGCGCGTGCTCGAGCACTTCGGCCTCGTCGTGCACTTCGTCCCACGAGTAGCCGAACTCGCTCACGAGCCACGTCTCGATCAGGCGGTGCCGGCGGATGATGGATGCCGCGCGGTGCTCGCCCGCCGGGGTCAGCGAGATCGGACCGTAGGGCCGGTGCGTCACGAGTCCCTGGGCGGCGAGCTTCTGCACCATCTCGGTGACGCTCGACGGCGCGAGTCCCAGTTCGGCGGCCAGCTGCGACGGCGTGATGCGATCGGTCTGCCACTCGGTGTGGTGGTAGATCGTCTTCAGGTAGTCGTCGACGGCGGGGGAGGGCACGCGTTCAGGGTACCGGCCGGGCTCGCGGCCGCTCACGCGCCGGTGAGGACGAGCCAGAGCAGCACGCCGTTGAGGGCGATCAGGAAGAGGGATGCCGCCACCCCCGCCGCCGTCGTCAGCACGCGGTTGCGGAACTCGCCGAGCGTGCGCTGCTGCGCGGTGAGCACGACGAGCGGGATGAGCGCGAACGGGATGCCGAACGAGAGCACGACCTGGCTCAGCACGAGCGCGAGCGTCGGGTCGACGCCGAGCCCCAGGATCACCAGCGCCGGGATCAGCGTCACCAGCCGCCGGGCCAGGAGCGGAATGCGCACGTGCAGCAGGCCGTGCATGATCTCGGCACCGGCGTACGCGCCGACGGAGGTGCTCGCCAGGCCGCTCGCCAGCAGCCCGACGGCGAACAGCGTCGCGACCACCGGGCCGATGCCCGAGCTCAGCGCCGCGTACGCGCCCTCGAGCGTGTCGGTGCCCTCGACGCCGGCGAGGTTGGCCGCGGCCAGCAGCAGGATGCAGAGGTTCACGGTGCCGGCGATCAGCATCGCGATCGTGACGTCCCACTTCGTCGCGCGCAGGAGCCGCACGGTCGAGATGCCGCGCAGCTGCTCGAGCGGCGCGGGCGTGCGCGAGCCGGGACCGACGTCTGCGGCGATGGCGGCCGCGGTCGGGGCGAAGCGGTCGCGGGCCAGCGCGCTGTGCGCGTAGATCGCGTGCGGCATGATCGTGGCGCCGAGGATGGAGGCCGCCAGCAGCACCGACCCGGTGTCTTCGAAGCGCGGCACGAGGCCGCGACACGACCGAACCGGCCTCGGGCGGGGCGATGAAGACGCCGAACGTGAAGCCGATCGCGATGATCGCGACGAGCCCGATCACGACGAACTCGAACGTGCGCGGGCCGCGCCGCGACTGCACCATGAGCAGCACGATCGAGACGGCTCCGGTGATCACGCCGCCCCAGAGCAGCGGGATGCCGAACAGCAGGTTGAGCGCGACCGCGCCGCCGATGACCTCGGCGATGTCGGTCGCCATCGCGACCAGCTCGGCCTGCACCCAGTAGGCGCGGCGCGCCCACGGGCTGCGGATGCGGGTGCCGAGGGTCTCGGGCAGGCTCTTGCCGGTGACGATCCCGAGCTTGGCCGAGAGGTACTGGATCAGCCACGCCATGATGTTGCCGAGCACGACGACCCACACCAGCAGGTAGCCGTACTTCGCGCCGGCGGTCATGTTGCTCGCGACGTTGCCGGGGTCGAGGTAGGCGACGCCCGCGACCAGCGCAGGGCCGATCAGCCACGCGACCCGGGCCGTGGAGCGCGGGGCGCGGGTGGGGAGGACGTCGATGTCCGCGGCATTTTTCGGCACACCGAAACCCTACCGCTCTTTTCGGTCAACCGAAATATGCGGATGCGTGGCGCTGTCAGGAACGCTGCGGCACTGAGGGTCCGTGACCGCGTGTTCGCGGCGGATTCTCCTGAGAGCGCCACGGGTAGCCTGAGGCGGTGACCGATGCGCAGCCGCGAGCCCGAGCTCTCGCACGGCGTCGGGCCGTGGCCGGGCGGGCCAGGCGGCCTGGCCCGACGACCCGCGCTTCGACCCCGAGCTGCTCGCGAACGGCGACACCCGCAACGTCGTCGACGGCTACCGCTACTGGCGCATGGACGCGATCGTGGCCGATCTCGACGAGAAGCGGCATCCGTTCCACGTCGCGATCGAGAACTGGCAGCACGACATGAACATCGGCTCGATCGTGCGCAGCGCCAACGCGTTCCTCGCCGCCGAGGTGCACATCGTCGGCAAGCGCCGCTGGAACAAGCGCGGCGCGATGGTGACCGACCGCTACCAGCACGTCCGTCATCACGAAGACGTCGCCTCGTTCGCGGCGTGGGCGGCGGATGCCGGCATCCCGGTCATCGCGGTCGACAACCTCCCGGGCGCGGTGCCCGTCGATCGCGCCGAGCTGCCGGAGCGGTGCGTGCTGCTGTTCGGGCAGGAGGGGCCGGGGCTGTCGCCGGAGGCGCTGGCCGCGGCATCCGGCACCGTCGAGATCACGCAGTACGGATCGACCCGCTCGATCAACGCCTCGGCCGCGGCGGCCGTCGTGATGTACGAGTGGTGCCGCCGCTGGGCGCCGAGCGACTGAGGCGCTACGCGCCCGCGGTCATCCAGGTCGCGCCGCGCACGCGCCAGCCCAGCGTCGCGAGCCGGGCGAGCATGTAGACGCCGAAGAACGCGACCGAGAGCCACGCGAGGCCGGCCGCTCCGCCGACGCCGAGCACGGCGAGGATCACGAGCGCGGGCACGAACGGCACGAGGTTGAGCACCCCGGCGATCGCGAGGTACTTCGCGTCGCCCGCGCCGATCAGCACGCCGTCGAGCACGAAGACGACGCCGCACACCGGCTGGGCCACGGCCAGCACGATGCAGCGCGGGCTGGATGAGGGCGGCCAGCGCCGGGTCGCCGGTGAACAGCAGCCCGATCACGCCCGAGAGCGCGCCGATCACCGCGCCCACGATCACGCCGAACCACGCGCCCCACGCGACGGTGCGCGCCGAGCGTGCGCTGCACCTCGCCGGTGTCGCCGGCGCCGAGCCCCTTGCCGATGAGCGCCTGCGCGGCGATCGCGAGGGCGTCGAGGGCGAAGGCCGCGGTCGAGAAGATCGTGAACGCGACCTGCCAGCCGGCGAGCTCCTCGGTGCCGAGCGCGGTCGCGACGAACACGGTCGCCAGCAGCGCCGCCCGCAGCGACAGCGTGCGCAGGAACAGCCAGCCGCCCGAGCGCGCCGACCCGCGCACGCCCTCGCGCTGCGGCCGGACGGACGCCGAGTGCGTGCGCGCGAGCCTGCCGATCACCACGACGTAGGCGGCGACCATGCCCCACTGGGCGACGACCGTGCCGAACGCCGACCCGCCGATGCCCCAGCCGAAGCCGTAGATGAACAGCCAGTTCAGCAGCGCGTTCGCGCCGAAGCCGAGGCCCGCGATCCACAGCGGGGTGACCGTGTCCTGCATCCCGCGCAGGAGGCCCGTGGCCGCGAACACGATGAGCATCGCGGGCAGGCCCCACATCGAGATGCCCAGGTAGGTCTCGGCATCCTGCGCCACCTCGGGAGTCGCGCCGAACAGGCCGACCAGGAACGGCGTGGCGAGGTAGCCGGCCAGCGCGAGGATCGCGCCGATGCCGAGCGCGAGCCACATGCCGTCGATGCCGACCGACACCGCCCTGGTCGGGTCGCCGGCGCCGAACCGCCGCGCGACGGCGGGCGTGGTGGCGTACGCGAGGAAGACCATGAGCCCGACGATCGTCTGCAGCACGGCCGAGGCGATGCCGAGTCCGGCGAGCGGGGTGACCCCGAGGTGCCCGACGAGGGCGGAGTCCACGATCAGGAACAGCGGCTCGGCGACGAGCGACCCGAGCGCGGGGACGGCGAGCCGCAGGATGTCGCGGTTCAGCGTTCGGGAGGGGGTCGACACCCTTCGAGCGTACGAGTCTGAACGGCAGATGAGGAGTTGCCCAGACGGTGCTGGCGACAGCGCGACGGACGCATATCCTGTACGAATGACCGATTCCCGATCCGGTCTCGCGCTCGACGAGCTCAGTGCTGAGATCCGCCCGCAGGACGACCTGTTCCGCCACGTCAACGGCGCCTGGCTCGATCGCACGGAGATCCCCGACGACAAGGCGCGCTGGGGTTCGTTCCACCTGATCGCCGAGCAGGCCGAGAAGGACGTGCACGCGATCGTCGAAGAGACGCGGGATGCCGAGCCCGGCACCGAGTCGCGCAAGATCGGCGACCTGTACGCGAGCTTCATGGACACCGAGCGCATCGCCGAACTCGGCGCCTCGCCGCTGCACGACCAGCTGGCCCGCGCCGACGCGATCGACTCGATCCCCGCGCTGCTGCGCACGCTCGGCGAGCTCGAGCGCGACGGCATCGGCGGCCTGATCGGCCTGTACGTCGAGCCCGACCCGGGCAACCCGCAGCGCTACGTGCCGTTCCTCGTGCAGGGCGGACTGTCGCTGCCCGACGAGAGCTACTACCGCCTCGAGAACTTCGACGCCCTGCGCACCGCGTACCGCGGCCACATCGAGCGACTCCTCGACCTCGCCGAGGTGCCGGATGCCGCAGCCGCCGCCGACCGCATCTTCGCGCTCGAGACCGAGGTCGCCACGCACCACTGGGACAACGTGCGCAGCCGCGACGCGGTCGCGACCTACAACCTCATGACGTGGGACGACGTGACCGCGCTCGCCGGCATCGACCTGCGCCCGTGGCTCGAGGGCACCGCCCCGGGCCGCGAAGAGGCCTTCGCCGAGGCGAACGTGTACCAGCCGAGCTTCTTCGAGGGCCTCGGGTCGCTGCTGTGGAGGAGCGGCTCGAGGACTGGAAGGCGTGGGTGCGCTGGCGCATCGTGCACGGTGCCGCCGCGTTCCTGTCGGACCCGTTCGTCGACGAGAACTTCGCGTTCTACGGCACGCAGCTCACCGGTGTGCCGGTCAACCGCGAGCGGTGGAAGCGCGGCGTCGGGCCTCGCCGAGGCCGCGCTGGGCGAGGCGATCGGCCGCGTGTACGTCGAGCGGCACTTCCCGCCGTCGGCGAAGGTCGCGATGGACGAACTGGTCGCCAACCTGATCGAGGCGTACCGCCAGAGCATCACGAGCCTCGAGTGGATGACCGCCGAGACGCGCGAGCGCGCGCTCGCCAAGCTCGACGCCTTCACGCCGAAGATCGGCTACCCGGTCAAGTGGCGCGACTACTCGGCGCTCGAGATCGACGCGGGCGACCTGGTCGGCAACGTGCGCCGCGCGCACATCCACGAGCACGACCGTCAGATCGGCCGCATCGGCGGCGAGGTCGACCGCGACGAGTGGTACATGACGCCGCAGACCGTGAACGCGTACTACAACCCGCTCATGAACGAGATCGTGTTCCCGGCCGCGATCCTGCAGCATCCCTTCTTCGAAGCCGACCGCGACGCCGCGGCCAACTACGGCGGGATCGGCGCGGTGATCGGCCACGAGATCGGCCACGGGTTCGACGACCAGGGCAGCCGTTTCGACGGCGACGGGTCGCTGCGCGACTGGTGGACGGATGCCGACCGCGCCGCGTTCGAGGAGCGCACGAGCGTGCTGATCGAGCAGTTCAACGCGCTCGTGCCGCGCGGACTGCCCGGAGGAGAACAAGGTCAACGGGGCGCTCACGATCGGCGAGAACATCGGCGACCTCGGCGGGCTCGGCATCGCGATCAAGGCGTACGAGCTGTCGCCTGAACGGCGAAGCGGCGCCGGTGATCGACGGGTACACCGGCATCCAGCGCCTGCTGCTGTCGTGGGCGCAGATCTGGCAGCAGAAGGGGCGGGATGCCGAGACCATCCGCCTGCTGACGATCGACCCGCACTCGCCGAACGAGTTCCGCTGCAATCAGATCGTCCGCAACATCGACGCGTTCTACGACGCATTCGAGGTGACGGAGTCGGATGAGCTCTGGCTCGACGCCGACAAGCGCGTCACCATCTGGTGACACCCCCTCAGCCTGAAAGGACCCACCTCGTGGGCATTGCCCCTGAGCCCAGGAAAGACGCCGAGTCGCTGCGGGGGTCGCGACGAAGCAGCAGACGACTGCCGCGGCGGGCCGCCGTCGGACGCAGATCGTTCACGTCGACGCTGAAGGCGCTCGATGAGCTCGCCGCGTCGGGCGCGCGCATCTCGGTGCGCATCACCGATCTCGACCGCGGCACGACGGTGCTCGCCGGCGACGACTTCGTCACTCTGCCGATCGCGGGGCTCGGCGTCGTGCCGCTGCTGATCGAGGTGGCGGCCGGGTTCGAGTCGGGTGCGCTGGATCCGCTCGAGATCATCGAGAAGTCCACGCTCGCGCCGGTCACGGTCGCCGGGGTCTGGCAGCACCTGAAGGCGCCGGCGCTGCCGCTGGCCGACCTCGCGGTGCTCACCGCGGCGACCGGCGACGCGCTCGCCGCGAATGCGCTGATCGAACGGGTCGGCCTGCCGGCGGTGCGCGCGCGGATCGAGCAGCTCGGCCTGCCGCACTCCGCGCTGCTGGACCGGTTCCGTGACGAGCGCGGACCCGACGATGCGCCGCACTTCGCGCTCGGCTCGGCGCGCGAGCTCGCCGAGGTGTTCGCGGCGCTGGTGAACTCGCAGGCCGTCTCAGCCGGCGTCAGCGCGCAGGTCGCGGAGTGGCTGAGCCTCAATCACGACCTGTCGCTGGTCGCCTCCGCGACCGGGCTCGATCCGTTCGATCACGAGAACGACGAGCACGGGCTGCTCTTCATCAACAAGACCGGTCAGGATGCCGGCATCCGCGTCGAGGCGGGCGTGCTGGCCGGCCCGCGGGCCGGGGTGTCGTACGCGCTCATCGTGTGCTTCGACGACCTGTCGATCATGCACCGGCTGCGTGCGCACGAGGCCTTCCGGACGCTGGGCACCGACCTGATGGAGTACGTGTTCTGAGCTAGGCGTCCGCGTCCAGGCGGTCGACGAGCTCGAGGCCGCGGCGGGCCCACTCGATCTCGATGCGGGCACGGTCGACGAGTCCCTCGTACGTGAAGCGCTTGTAGGCGACGGTGCGCTCGTGCTCGGCCTCGGGAGTGACCGCGAGGCGGCGGACGAGCATCGGGTTGTCGCGCGCGTCGATGCGGCGCAGCTCCTGCTCCCACTGCTCCAGCTCGGACTCCCACTCGGCGATGTGCGCGCGGAAGAAGGTGCGGGCGGCGTCGGGGGTGGTGTTCTCGAGGTACGCGGCGCGCAGATGCGCGGGATCGCGGACCCGCTGGTAGTCCAGCGGCGACTGCATCCACTCCACGTAGGCCAGTTCTCCGGCCTCGGTCACGTGGTACACCCGGCGCGTGCCGCGCTGTCCGCGGGCCTGCTCCTCGCCCTCGATGAGTCCCTCGGTCTCCATCTTGCGCAGCTCGGGATAGATCTGCGAGTCGGGGGCGTGCCACACGTGCCCGACCGACAGGGAGAACTGCTTCTGCAGGTCGTAGCCCGAGAGCGGTCCGACGCGCAGCAGCGCGAGCAGGGCGTAGCGCAGGCTCACGGTGCCTCCTTCGTCGAGTCGGCGGGGCGGAAATGGTGCGAGGGGGCCCGGCAGCCGAAGCCTCCGAACCCCCTCGAGCTTATTGCGCGCTAGGCGGGCTGGTAGTTCGTGCGCCAGCCGCCCTGGTAGGTCGCGCGGGCGACGGTCGAGTACGGCACCGGGCTGACCACGACGCGGACCTCGGTCTGCTCGTGCGGCTCGACGCTCGCCTTGGTGGTGCCGCCGTTCGGCTCGCCCCAGACGACCTTGAGCTCGGTGCCCTCGGGCACGTTCGGGTCGACCGTCGCGAGCGACAGGCCGCGGCGCTCGTTGGCGCTGTAGCCGGTGAACATCGAGTAGCCGACGACCGTGCCGTCCTCGTCCACGACCGAGTCGTAGTTGGCCGAGCCGTAGTTGGCCAGCGGCAGGTCGAAGAACTTGTAGTTGGGTCCGTCGACGTTCAGGAGCGACGTCCACACCTTGCCGAGGTCGTCGGCATCCCACGCGAGCGTGACCTTCTTGCGCTGCGTCTCGGGCTCGATCTTCTCGAGCGCGTCGCGGCCGATGAAGTCGTGGTCGAACTTCACGAAGTTGCCGTAGCCGAGCTCCCACGGGGTGAGGTAGTAGTCCTCGATGTCGTCGGAGACGAACGAGCCGGCGAGCGTGCCGGTCGCCTCGTAGCCGTCGGCGGGCAGCCACTCGCGGTAGCCGCGCTCTTCGGCGCCGGTGTAGATCGCGGGCAGCGGCGAGGGGATCCAGCCCGACTCGAGCGTGTTCGAGGGGTAGGCGCGCGAGCCGACCGGGACGCAGGCCGAACTCGGCGCCGGCCTCGACGATCGCGGTCCAGATGCGGTCGTGGTCGGCGTACGGGCCCCAGATCTCCAGCCCGGGTGCGCCGGCCATGCCGTGACGCAGCGTCCGCACGGTGGTGCCGTCGATCGTCATGGTCGACATGTTGAAGAACTTCAGCTGCTCGAGCGGTCCGCCGTTGAGCTTCTCGATGACCTGCCACGCGTTCGGGCCCTGGATCTGGAAGCGGTAGTACTGGCGGGTCACCTCGTGGCCGTAGGGGCGCGAGGGCGAGCGGCGGTCGATCTCGATGTCGAGGTTCTGGTAGCCGCCGGTCTCGCCGTGGTACAGCAGCCAGTTCGACGCGGGCGCGCGGCCGACGTAGACGTACTCGTCCTCCGCCTCGCGGAACAGGATGCCGTCGCCGATGACGTGACCGGATGCGGTGGTCGGCACGTACTGCTTGGCCTTGTCGACCGGGAAGATCGCGGTCGAGTTGATCGCGGTGTCGGAGATCAGCTTGATCGCGTCGGAGCCCTTGCAGGAACAGGTTGTCCATGTGGTGCGACTGGTCGTACAGCACGGCGGTGTCGCGCCAGGCCTTCTGCTCCTTGATCCAGTTCTGGAAGTCCGCGGGGACGACCGGGTAGATGTAGGAGCCGATCTGCGAGTTGCGCAGAAGCTCGACCGGGCTCGCGGCCGCGTCGATCACTTCCTGCAGATTCTTCGGTGCCATGGCTGAACCTCTCTGTTCGGTGGGGGAGCCTCAGGTCGAGGCGTCCGTGGTGCTCACGGTCGGTCCGTGAAGACGATGGTCTGGTTGCCGTGCCGGATGACGCGGTCCTGGGCGTGCCACTGCACGGCGCGGGAGAGCACGGCGCGCTCGACGTAGGCGCCGCGGGACTGCAGGTCGGCGGCATCCATCGCGTGGTTCACGCGGGCGACGTCCTGCTCGATGATCGGGCCCTCGTCGAGGTCCTTCGTGACGTAGTGCGATGGTCGCGCCGATGAGCTTCACGCCGCGCTCCTTGGCCTTGCGGTACGGGCGCGGCGCCGATGAAGGCGGGCAGGAACGAGTGGTGGATGTTGATCACCGGCACGCCGACCTCGTCGAGGAAGTCCTCGGAGATGATCTGCATGTAGCGGGCGAGCACGATGAAGTCGACGTTGCCCTTGAGCAGCTCGAGGATCTTCGCCTCGGCGGCGGACTTGTCCGGCCCCTGCGAGGGCACGTGGAAGAACGGGATGCCGAACGAGCGGACGTCTTCGGCGGTGTTGGTGTGGTTGGAGATCACCATCGGGATCGTGACCGGCAGCTCGCCGCGGCGGTGCCGCCACAGCAGCTCGAGCAGGCAGTGGTCGGAGGTCGAGGCGAGGATCGCCATCCGCTTCGGCACGGACTGGTCGGTGAGGGTCCACTCCAGCCCGAGCGGGGTGACGGTCTCGGCGAGGTCGGCCTCGATCTCCGGCATCGCCGCGGCCAGGTCGGGGCGGTGGAAGACGACGCGCTGGAAGAAGTTGCCGCCGTTCGCGTCGTCGGAGTACTGGTCGAGCTGGACGATGTTGCCCTTGTTGCGGGTGATCAGCGCGGTCACGGCCGCCACGATGCCCGGCTGGTCGGGGCCGTGGACGATCAGGCAGGCGTGGTCGCGCAGAGCTTCGTTGTGCACAGTCATGGGTAAAGCCTGTCAGGACTGTGCGCGGGAGTACTCACGGGCCCAGTCGGCGGTCGCGAGGAGGCCGCCGAACGTGTAGAAGTGGAGCTTCACGGGGCCGGTCGTCGCGCCCTCGGGCGCCTCGGCGTCGCGTCTCGGCGAGCATCGCCGACAGGTCGGTGACGAATTTGTCGGGACCGGCCGTGCCCATCAGGTTGGTGAGCGAGAAGCCGTACTTCTTCACGATCATCGCGTTCGCGCCGATGCCGAAGCGGCGGGCGAAGCCGAGCAGGCGCTTGATGCCGGCGGGGCCGGGGGTGCCGATGCGGATCGTGCTGTCGATGCCGCGTTCGCGCACCTCGTCGATCCAGGCCAGCACCGGGTCGGTGTCGAACGCGAACTGCGTGAGGATCGTGGCGTCGAGTCCCTGCTGCGACGAGCGACAGCGACTTCTCGTCGAGCGCGCGCCAGAGCACCTCGTCCGAGATGTCGGGGTGACCCTCGGGGTAGCCCGGCGATCGAGACCTCTTTCACGCCGTAGTCCAGGAGCAGTCCGGTGCGGATCACGTCGTACGAGTCCTCGTACGGACCCTCCGGCGTGGTCGGGTCGCCGCCGACGACGAAGACGCTGCTCGGTCGCGCCGACGTCCTGCAGGCGGGAGAGGAACTCCTCGAGCTGCGCGCGCGACGCGAGGCGCCGGGCCGAGATGTGCGGGACCGGGACGAAGCCGAGTTCGCGGACGGCCTTGGCGGCGGCGACGCGCATCTCGAGGTCTTCGTTGCCGAGGAAGGTGACGTTGATCTTCGTGCCGGCCGGGATGCTGTCCTTGGCCTCCATGCAGACCGGGGACGTCCTTGCCCGTCATCTCGAGCGAGTAGCCGTTCACCAGCTCGAGGGCCGCCTGAGGGTTGGCCGTGACATGCGTGGTCTTCGACACTGATCGAGGTCCTTTCCGCTTTCAGGGGAGCGCGTCGTCGCGCTGCCGATCACCACGATACCTATATACATAGGGAATGTCTATAGGTAAATTGGGGACATGAGGAATCCTCTGCGACGGCGCGCGCCGCACCGTCGGCATCCCGGTCAGTCTTCGACGGGAAGGTCGCCGGCGTCCGGCTGCGCGCGAGAGCTCGGGCGTCTTCTGCGAGCAGCCGGGTGAGCAGGTGGTTGAGCTGCGCACTTCGTCGGCGCTGAGATCGGCCAGCACGATCTCCTGACCCTGCAGCGAGATCGGCTTCATGCGGTCGTGCATGTCGGCGCCGGCACGGGTGAGGTAGAGGTGTCGCGACCCGCGCTTGCCGTCGGCGGGCACGATGAGCTCGCGCGCGATGAGCGTGTTGACGCTCTTGGAGACGACCGCCTTGTTCATCGCGACGAACTCGGAGATGTCGGTCGACGTCGACCCCGGGCGGATGGACAGCGCCGAGATCACGCGCCAGTCGTTCGTGCCGAGGTTGAACTCCTGGCGCAGCAGCCGCGATTCGCGCCACACCAGCGCGTTGGAGAGCAGGGCGAGCAGACGCGGCGTGAAGTTCTCGCTGTCGATCACGTCGGCCAGCGGCGTCGGTGATGATCTCGGGCGCGCCCACGAAGAGCGGCACGGCCTCTGCGTCCAGGTCGCCTGTCAACCGCACTCCATTCCAGCGCCGGATCACGTCGGGATCCGTGAGGCGAGTCTAGCGAGCGGCCGCGGCCGGCATCCTCGGCGAGAGATGCCGAGGATGTCGACCGCGGCCCGACATCAGTGCGCCTGGGCGGCGAGGGCCGCAGCGTCGATCGTCGCGATCGAGCGGGTGTCCTGGAAGGCGCGGATGCCCTCGATGCCCTGCTCGCGGCCGATGCCGGACTGCTTCATGCCGCCGAACGGCGCGCGCAGGTCGAGGCGGGTGGCGCCGTGGTCGTTGACCCAGACGTAGCCGCAGACCAGCTGCGAACCGACGCGGTTCGCGGCGTCGGGGTCGGCCGTCCAGACCGAGCCGCACAGGCCGCCCCACGTGTCGTTCGCGAGCGGCGACGGCCTCGTCCTCGGTGTCGAAGGGGATGATCGGGATCACCGGGCCGAACTGCTCCTGGGTCACGACCCGCAGCGACGGGTCGGGGTTCACGACGATCGCCGGCCGCAGGAAGTTGCCGCCGGCCAGGTCGCCGCCCGGCAGCTCGCCGAACTCGCGCACGTCGGCTCCGGCATCCTTCGCCTCTTGGATGATCTCGGTCGACGAACGCCTTCTGCACGGGGGAGTGCAGCGGGCCCATCGTCGTGCCCTCGTCGAGCCCGTAGCCGATGACCGCCTTGCTCGAGCCGCGCGGACAGCCCGGCGACGACCTCGTCCAGCCGCGAGCGGTGCACGTAGACGCGCTTGGCGTTCATGCAGATCTGACCCGGTGGTGTCGTAGATCGCCGCGTACAGGCGGTCGAGGTGGACGTCGTCGATGATCGCGTCTTCGAGGAAGACCGCCGCGTCGTTGCCGCCGAGCTCGAGCGTCACGCGGGTGAGCGTCTTCGAGGCCATCTCCATCATCCGCTTGCCGCCGTTCACCGAGCCGGTGAAGCAGACCTTCGCGACGTCGGTGTTCTGGATCAGGCCCGCCATGTTCTCGTCCTTGCCGGTGACGACGTTCAGCACGCCGGCCGGGAGCTTCTCGGCGATGCGCTGCACGACGCGGGTCGTCGCGAGCGGCGCCGAGGGCGGCGGCTTGACGATCGCGGTGTTGCCGGCGAGCAGGGCGTGCGGGAGCGCGGCGCCGAGGATCGCGATCGGCCAGTTGAACGGCACGATGACGGTGACGACGCCGAGCGGCTGGTACGACACGACCGTCTCGACCGGGATGCCGGGCACGACGGGCAGCGTCTTGCCGGTGTCGACCTCGTCGGCGAGCATCAGGGCGAGGTTCCAGCGGATCTCGAACACGAGGGCGTCGATCCAGCTCTCGAAGCGGATCTTGCCGTTCTCCTGCGACAGGACCGCGGCGTCGGCGTCTCGCTCGTCGGCGATGCCGGCGATCGCTTCGGCCATCGCGGCGGCGCGCTCGGTGGCGCTCAGCGCCGACCAGGCCGGGAAGGCGGCCTTCGCCGCGGCGACGGCATCGCCACGTCGTCCGTCGACGCGGATGCCGCGTGCCCGACGATGACGCCCGGCTTGCCGGGGTCGGCGATCGCGAGCGTCTCGGGCGGTGTGACGCTCCGCGCCGCCGATGTACAACCCGGTTCGAACTGTCTCCAGCGTTCCAGTCATGACGATCAAGCACCTCTCTGTGTCTTGAGTTCAGCTGGTGGACACGACGCTGTGTGCCCATAAACAAGTTTACGTACATTCCTGTTTACTTGTAAACCACATCGTGTTACTGTCGCCACGTCGGGCTCCAGAGCCGGATCCCGACACCGAGCGAGAGTCGACGAAGACGCCGCACAGCAGTGCCTTCGTCGACGTCCGTGCCCATCGATGAGGAGGCATGTGATGAGCCGAGACGACCCTTCAGACGGGCGAGAGCCCGCACACCGTGGCCGAGCTGGAAGACCTGGCGTTCGAGCTGCGCTCGAAGCTGCTGCACCTGTGCGGAACGTACGAGGGTGCCGTCCACATCGGCGGCGATCTGTCGGCGGCCGACATCTTCACGGCGCTGTTCCACTACGGTCTGCACGTCGATCCGACCGACCTGCGCAACCCGGCAGCGCGATCGCTTCGTGCTCAGCAAGGGTCACGCGGCGGTCTGCATGTACATCGCGATGTCGATGCGCGGGTTCTTCTCGTACGAGGGCATCGTCGACACCTACGGGCAGCTCGACTCGCGCCTACGGCATGCACCCCTGCAAGGTGCAGCTGCCCGGCGTCGAGTGCTCGACCGGCTCGCTCGGTCACGGTCTGCCGATCGCGGTGGGCATGGCGCTGAGCGCCCGCGGCCGCGGCGAGTCGCACCGCGTGGTGTGCCTGCTCGGCGACGGCGAGACCGGTGAGGGGTCGGTGTGGGAGGCCGCGATGGCCGCCCGCAGCAACGAGCTCGGCAACCTGGTCGCGTTCGTCGACCGCAACCGTCAGCTCATGACGAGCTTCGCCGAGGAGCGGGTCGTCTTCGAGCCCTACCCCGACAAGTGGGCGGCCTTCGGCTGGAACGTCGTGCACATCGACGGCCACGACATGGGTCAGCTCGTCGCCGCGATCGATGCGCTGCCCGAGACCGGCAGCAACCGGCCGACCGTCGTGATCTGCGAGACCGTCAAGGGCAAGGGCGTCGACTTCATGGAGCACAACCTCGCCTGGCACGCCGGTTCGCTCGGCGCCGCCGACCTGGAGCGCGCGATGGCCGCGCTCGAGGCATCCCGCAAGAAGGAGTGCCGTCTGATGCCCGTCACCTTCACCTTCGGTGAGTTCCTCGGTGCCCGTTCCGTCATCGGAACGACCCTCGCCGAACTCGGCGAGGAGCTACCGCGAACCTCTGGGTGCATCACGCCCGACATCGGGGCGACCCTCGTGGAGTTCCGCGACAAGTTCCCCGAGCGGTTCCTCGATGTGGGGCTCGCCGAGCAGGTCAGCGTCGGCATCGCCGCCGGGCTCGCGTACGACGGGAACATCCCGGTCGTGTCGGGCATGCTGCCCTTCCTGTCGATGCGGGCGCTCGAGCAGGTGCGCTCGGACGTCTGCTACCCGAACCTGCCCGGTGAAGATCATCGGCACGCACGGCGGCCTCGTCGGCAACGGCGGCTCGACCCACTACGCGGTCGAGGATCTCGCGCTCATGTGCGCGCTGACGAACATGACGGTCACCTCGATCGGCGACCCGCTGATGGTCGGCGAGATCATCCGCCAGTCCATGGCGATGGAGGGGCCGATCTACATCCGCCTCGCCGTCGGCAAGAAGGACAAGGTGCTCTACGAGCCCGGCGAGCACGACATCCGCATCGGCAAGGGCATCATCGCGCGGGAGGGCACTGACGCGACGATCTTCACGCACGGCACCGTCGTCGCGCAGGCGCTCGATGCCGCGAACGAGCTCGAGAGCGAGGGCTTCTCGGTGCGCGTCGTCGACATGTTCACGCTCAAGCCGATCGACGAGGAGCTGATCGCGCAGTGCGCGGACGAGACCGGCGGCCGGTTCGTGGTCCTCGAGGACCACCTCGCCTACGGCGGGCTCGCTTCGCGGGTCGCCGACGTGGTCGCCGATCGCGGCATCCACCTCGCCGCGTTCGAACGTCTCGGCATCCCGCAGGTGCTACGCCGGGCTTCGGCGATGACGAAGAGCTGCGCGACAAGCACGGCTACGGACTGTCGGCCACGATCGCCGCCACCCGCCGGGTCATCGCCGGCCGGCGACTGACCCCCGCCGACCCACCCGCTCGCTCAACGGAGAGACGAATGAGAACAGTCGCCGTCACCAGGATCGGCAGTCTTCGCGACCCCGACGAGTCGACCCGCGGCGTCATCGGGCTCGTCGACATGCCGCAGCCCGAGCTCGGCCCGAGGACGTGCGCGTCCGCGTCGCGTACTCGGCCATCTGCGGCTCCGACCCGCACCTCGCCGAGGGCTTCTTCGGCACGGACGTGCCGATCGGTCTCGGCACGAGCTGTCGGGCGTCGTCGAGGCGCTCGGGTCGGCGGCGCACCGCAACGGCCTGCAGGTCGGCGACCGGGTCGCGGGCAACTTCCTGCGGTTCTGCGGCACGTGCACGCCGTGCCGGGAGGGCAAGCAGCAGTTCTGCGAGCACATCCAGGACTACAACCGGCCGGGCATGGCCGAGACCGTCACTGGCCCGAGTCGCAGGTCTACAAGCTGCCGGACGACGTCTCGCTGCTGAAGGGCTGTCTGCTCGAGCCCACGTCGGTCGCCGTGCGCATCGCCGACAAGACCGACATCAAGGTCGGCGACCGCGTCGCGTCTGCGGCGGAGGGCCGATCGGGCAGCTCGCCCTGCAGGTGATGAGGATGAACGGCGCGACGTCGCTGACGCTGATCGAGCCGATCGCCGACACGTCGCGAGATGGCCTGACGGCACGGGGCGGATGTCGTCATCGACCCGATCGCCGAAGACCAGTACGCCCGCGCCGACGAGATCACCGGGGCGCGGATTCGACGTCGTGATCGACGCCTCGGGCTCGCCGCGCGCGGTGCGCGGTTGCTCGACATCGCCGCCAAGGGCGCGACCGTCATCTACGGGGCGATGTACCCGGACGACTTCGAGATGCCGCTCAACCTCTCGGACTACCTGTATCTCAAGGAGCTGACGCTCACCGGCGTGTTCGTCTCGCCGTACGCGTTCCGCGCGCGCTGCAGATCCTGCCGTACCTCGACGTCGACGAGCTCACGCAGGCGGTGTTCGACCTCGACGACGCGGTCGAGGCGTTCGCCGTGCACGTCAGCGGCCGATACCCGAAGGTCGTGCTCCGCTGCAACGACATCGCCGGAGGAGGGCCGCCATGACGATCCTCGACGACCACGACACGGCTCCGCTCGAACCGGAGCCCGCGCTGGAGGCGCGCGACATCATCAAGCGGTTCGACGGCGTCCACGCACTCGAGAGTGCGGGCTGTCGGTGCGGCCGGGCGAGGTCCACGCCCTGCTGGGCGAGAACGGGGCCGGCAAGTCCACGCTCATCAAGATCGTGGCCGGTGTCGTGGCGCCCGACGGGGCACGCGTGCCGCGTGGTCGGCGAGCTGGCCTTCGGCTCCCCACAGGCTCGCATGGCGGGAGGCGTGTCCACGCTGTTCCAGGAGCTGGCCACGGTGGGCGGCCTGTCAGCGTGGCCGAGAACGTCTTCCTGGGCCATCCCACACCCTCCCGCTTCGGGGTGGTCGCTGGGGCTCGCTGGATCGAGGCTGCGCAGCGCATGCTTCGCCCGCCTCGGCCAGGACCTCGACGTGCGATCCAGGCGGCGAGCCGCCTGACGCCGGTGCAGCAGCACCATGGACGGCCTGCCGCGAGCCCTCGCGCTCGAGTCCCCGCTCCTCGTCCTCGACGAGCCCACCTCGGCGCTCACCGACGCCGAGACGCGCGAGCTGTTCGCGGTCATCCGCCGACTGCCAGGGAAGGCGTGGCCGTGCTCTACGTCTCGCACCGGCTCGAGGAGGTCTTCCGGATCGCCGATCGCCTCACGGTCCTGCGCAACGGCCGGACGGTCGCGGCGGGGGCCGTCGCAGACTCGCGTGCCGGGCCGTGATCCCGGCGATGGCCGGCCGCCCCGGCGGGTGGGTGTCCCGGGAGCGCTGGACGGCACCACCGGCCGGTGGTGCTCGCGGCCGCGGGCTCACGGACGGCGCATCCGGACGTCTCGTTCGACGTGCGCGCGGGCGAGGTGGTGGGAATCGCCGGCCTGGCGGGTCCGGGCGCAGCGAGCTGCTGCGCATCATCGGCGGAGCGCCAGCGCCCGCGGCGGGCACGGATCGCGGTCGGAGGGACACGACGCTGCCGCACCTCACCAGGGCGTGGGCAGGGCGCTGGATGCCGGCATCGCCCTGGTTCCCGAGGAGCGGCGCACGCAGGGCGTGATCCTCGGCACGAGCGATCCGCGACAACATCGCCCTGGCCAATCTGCCCGCCGTCAGCTCTGCTCCGGGATGGTCTCGGGAGCGCGCATCTTCAGACATCGTGAACCAAGCGGGATCGCCGAGCCCTGCAGATCAAGCGCGCGCAGCCAGCGGCAGCCGGTGGGTGAGCTCTCCGGCGGCAATCAGCAGAAGGTCG
>CAWBVS010000005.1:0-11713 GCA_963792285.1 uncultured Actinomycetota bacterium
CGAGGTCCCCGGGGTCAGTACCGGTCCACGACGATCGATCCGAGAACGGCGTAGAGCTCTTCGACATCTTCCGGTGAGGATTCGGGCCGGAACGACGCGTCGATGACGAGGGGCCCCAGGTCGACATCGACCTGGTAGATGATGTCCGTCTGCCCCGCGACATGGTTGTCGTTCGCCCGATCGCCCGCGTCGGCACCCGGCCACGCCACATAGACGCCGTCGTCGCAGGATGCCAGGTCGAGATCGGCGGGTACGGTCAGTTCGAGTCGGAGCGCGATGGTTCCTTCGTCTTCAGAAGGATCGCCGACGATCACCGATTGTGGCTCTGTCGCCCCGCGGCCGCGCTGCGCCGAGAGTCCGATCTGCGGGTAGTTCATGAGAATGAGCTCGCCGCCATCGGCATGCGTGTGGTCTGCGAGGTCGATCGGTCCCAGATCCGTGGTTCGCCGGCACGGGTCGGCGTAGACGCCCGAGGGAGTCCAGAAGCTGATGGCGACCTCGCCCGGCTGACCGAGGCTCTTGCCGATGTACACGTCGCCGATCTCCCACCCGGGTGGGACGGTGTACTCCACGGTGTCGAAGTCCGACGCGCCCGGGTTCGGGTTGCTCAGAACGTGTGTCGTGCCGTCCTTCACCGGCTGCGGATCGGGGCCATCGAAGGCAGGAACGAGGAAGGGCGCGTCGGAGCCGGTCGGCGACGGCAGCGCGACGGTCGGCTCCGCGAGTGGCGTGGTGGTCGGTGTGGCGGACTGAGGCACCTCGGAGCACGCCGCGATGCACGACCCGGCGAACAGGATCACGCCCAGAACTGCGGAGACCCGCCGCGCACCGCGCATGCCTGCCCGGCGATCCGAAGGCGCGCCCATGGTCGCATTTTCCACCTCCGCGCGACCGGCGGCAAGAGCTCACCGTCGTCGACGTGAGGGGGTGAAACCCCCTCGCAGTACGGTCGGACCATGAAGTTCGTGGCCGCCTTCTTCGACAGGGATCATCGGTACGCCCTCGGAGTCGAGGAGCAGTCGGCGACTGCGTACCTGGCCATCCCCGTCGGAAGCACCCTCACCGACTATGAAGAGTTCTATGCGCTGAGTGACGAGGAGTACACGCTCTTCCGCGCCGATCCTGGCGCGGCCCGGGTGTTCGCGGAGCAGTGCCGGCACCGCGAGCACGACGACCGACTGATCCTGAAGCCGGGCTGGAACCGCGGCGACCCCTGGTGATTGCCGGCCGGCCGAGCTGTTGCGATCAGGGGCGCTGAGCGAGCAGGGCCCGCTCGAATTCGTCGACGGACCCGCCGAGCTGCGCGAGTCGGTCGGCGGTCAGGGCGACCGATATCGTTCCGTCTGAGCGGTGAGCGAAGACGACAGGCAACGCGACATCTCGCACGGTCGCCTCCAGACGCGCGTCGAGTTCGTTGCGGTGCAGCACGACGACGGGAACACCCAGTCGGGTGACCATGCGATCCCACTCCGGTTTCCGGCGAACGAGTGAGTGGGAGATGTCGCAGAGAGAGCACTGGGCCGAGCCGAAGAGGTGACCGAACAGGTAGCGGATCTCACCCGCCAGACCTCCGTCGGCGTTGTACACCCCTGTGTACCCGGTGATCAGGGCATCGCCCGAGGGATCGATCGCGTCACTGTCGGGCACAGCGCCAACGATACGCCGAAGGTTGGGTCCTCAGCCGCGTCAGCTGCGGCTGATGATCAGGTATCTCTCGTCCGAGGTGGGGCCACCCCAGTAGGACGGATCATCCAGCGTGCGCAGCTGCACATCTCGGCGGTGAGCGCTGACGAGCCGGACGCATTCGTCAGCGGTCAGCCCGACTCCGGTGTGCCATCGCCCTTCGACCAGGATGAGGATGCCGCTCGGTGCGAGGAGTCCGATCCAGTTCTCCAGAGCCGCGGCAGGGTCCGGCATCGCCCAGAGCACATGGCGGGAGAGGACGACATCGAATGATCCCGCAGGCAGCGGTGGCGTGGCGGCATCGGCCACGGTGAACACGGGCGTCGGAATCGTCCGTGCCGACTTTTCTCGCGCTCGGCGGATCATCTCGGGCGAGAAGTCGACCCCGCTGACGACGTGCCCGCCCTCGGCGGCGAGGAGAAGCGAGAGGGTGCCCGTCCCGCACCCGAGGTCGGCCACTCGACGCCCACGACCGTGGATCAGGGGAAGGAGCAGGTCCGCCCACGCTCGGCGGACTTCGGGATCCCGCAGACCGTGGTCGGCCGCATCGTCGAAGGCTTCCGCCTCGGCATCCCACAGGTCTCTCGCGTCTTCCGTCACTCGCTCAATACTTCCATCCGGCGCCCCCGCCCCGCACGGCGCTGTCCGCCCCCGCCCGTACGATCGGGGGGACGAAGGGGAACCATTGCGATACATCCCGGCTGAGGCGCGCGTCGTCTGGAGCGCGAGCGATCTCAAGGCCGCGGCCGAGTGCGAGTTCGCGTGGCTGCGCGCGATCGATGCCCGGCTCGGGCGCACCGCCGCAGTCGAAGAGCCCGAAGACGCCACGCTCGAGCGTGCCGGATTCCTCGGCGGCGAACACGAACTTCGCGTGCTCGCCGATTACCGCACGCAGTACGGCGCGGGCGTCGTCGAGATCGCAGCGGCACGATCATCGGATGCCGCCGCCCTGGCCGCGGCAGTGGCCCACACGAACGCCGCTCTCGCATCCGACGCGGACGTCATCTACCAGGCCGCTTTCGCGACCGATGAATTCGTCGGGTTCGCGGACTTCCTCGCGCGCGACGAGGTCGGCCGCTGGATCGTGCAAGACAGCAAGCTCGCCCGCCGCGCCCGGGTCACCGCCCTGATGCAGCTGGCGGCATACGTCGACCAGCTCGATCGGCTCGGCGTGCCACGCTCGGATCGCGTGGAGCTGCTCCTCGGCGACGGAACGACCAGCGAGCACCTCGCCGACGACCTGCTTCCTGTGTTCGGTCTGCGCCGCGCCCGGCTGCAGGCGCTGATCGCCGACCGGCATCTCGACCGCGGCGCGTCCGAGGCCGCGATCGCGTGGGGCGACGCGCGCGGCGAGCTGGGCGTGCTGGCGTGCGGACGCTGCGCCACATGCGACGGCGAGGTCGTGGCGCAGCGCGATCTGCTCCTGGTCGCAGGAATGCGCCCCGTGCAGCGTGACCGGCTGCGTGCCGCGGCGATCACGACGATCGACGAGCTCGCCTCTGCCGGCCACGCCCCGCAGGGCATGAACCCCGACACGTTCGCGATGCTGCAGACCCAGGCCCGACTGCAGCTCAGCGCTCCGGCCGGCACGGGCGAGCCTGCATCGGCCGAGCTCGGCGACGCTCCGCCGGTGCCGCCCTACGAAGTGGTGGCCCCCACCGCGCTCGGCGCGCTCCCGCGCCCCGACAGGGGTGATCTGTTCTTCGACTTCGAAGGCGACCCGCTGCACACCGAGGGCGAGGCGAAGGTCTGGGGCATCGACTACCTGTTCGGCTGGGTCGACGTGCACGAGCAGTACAGCGCGCTGTGGGCACACTCCTTCGCCGATGAGCGGATCGCCCTCGAGACGTTCCTCGATTTCATCCGGGTGCACCGGGCGCAGCATCCGGATTTCCACATCTATCACTACGCCCCCTACGAACCGACGCACCTGCTGACCATGGCGGCCCGGCACGGCACGCGCGAGGCCGATGTCGATCGGCTGCTTCGTGACGGTGTGTTCGTGGACCTGTACCCGATCGTGCGGCGCGCGCTGCGGGTCGGGTCGCGCTCGTACTCGATCAAGAAGCTCGAGCCGCTCTACATGGGAGAAGAGGTCCGCACGAGCGACGTGCAGAAGGGCGACGACTCGATCGTGCGCTACGTCGAAGCACGAGCGCTGCGCGACGACGGCGACGAGGCCGGCGCGCAGCAGATCTTCGACGACCTCGCCGACTACAACCGCTACGACTGCGTCTCGACGCGACGCTTGAGGGACTGGCTGGTCGATCGTGCGCGCGATGCCGGGCTGCACCCGTCGTGGAACCTCGAACCCGACGAGCGCACGTACGAGCCGTCGCCGCGCGCGGTCGCGCTGAGCGAACTGGCGGCCGCGTGGCCCGACGACGCCGCCGAATCGGCATGCCTGCGGCTCGGCGCCGCGGCGATCGACTATTACCCGCGTGAGGCCAAGTCCTTCTGGGCGACGCATTTCCTCCGCCTGCGCGAGCCGCTGTCGCTGTGGGAGCAGACCCGTGACGTCATGGCGGTGGATGCCGCGCGATCGCGCGTGGTCGAGGACTGGCACCGGCCCGAGGGCAAGAGTGAGCGGCGCACCCTCGAGCTGCGCGGCGAGCTGGCGCCGGGCACGCGCTTGAGCGAGCGGTCGAGTCCGTTCGCCGTGTACGAGCTGCCGGTTCCCTTTCCCTTCGACGCGAAGCCGCGCTGGATCCACGGCACGCGCACGGTGTCGGTGATCGAAGTGCTCGATGACGGCGCCGTCGTCGAAGAGCTGGCCGTCGACGGCAACACGTGGGATGCGCTGCCGATCGCCCTGACTCCCGCCGCTCCACCGAGCGCGGGGCGACAGCAGGGCGCGATCGACGAGTGGGCGGACGAGGTCATCGCCGCCGCCCCGGCGCTGCCCGAGAATCCGGCGGCCGACATCCTGCTGCGCCGGCCCCCGCGGGCGATGCGTGGCCAAGGCGGGCTCCCCGTCTCTCATGGCGACGATGTCGACGCGATCGTGCGCGCGGTGATCGACCTGGATCGCAGTTACCTCGCCGTGCAAGGTCCTCCCGGCACCGGCAAGACGTACGTGGGTTCGCATGCGATCGCGCGTCTCGTGCAGGAGCACCGGTTCAAGATCGGCGTGGTGGCGCAGTCGCACGCCGTCGTCGAGCACATGCTCGGCCGCATCGTGGAGGCGGGGCTCGCACCCGGTCTGGTCGGCAAGGCGCCGAAGGACCCGTCGGCCGAGGGCATTCCGTTCACGGTGATCGCGAAGAACGGCATGACCGGGTTCACCGCCGAGCACGCCGAGAGCGGCTTCGTCGTGGGCGGAACGGCGTGGGACTTCGCGCACGCGGACCGCATCCCGCGCGGCAGCCTCGACCTGCTCGTGATCGACGAGGCGGGGCAGTTCTCGCTCGCCTCGACGGTCGCGGTCTCGGTGGCGGCGAAGCGGCTGCTGCTGCTGGGCGATCCGCAGCAGCTGCCGCAGGTGAGCCAGGGCACGCACCCCGAGCCGGTCGACACCTCGGCGCTCGGCTGGGTGATGGACGGCGCCGATGTCATCCCGCCCGAGTACGGGTATTTCCTCGCGCGCACCTGGCGCATGCACCCGCGGGTGGCCGCGCCGGTCTCGCGGCTGTCGTACCGCGGCGAGCTCGCCGCCCATCCGTCGACCGCGCAGCGCCACCTGGCGGGCATCGAGCCGGGGTTGATCCCGATCCCGGTGCGCCACCACGGCAACGCGACGCAGTCCCTCGAAGAGGCCGCCGTCGTCGCCGAGCTGGTCGTCGACCTCGTCGGACGCGCGTGGACCGGCATCCGGATCGGCGATGACGGTGAGACGACGCTCCTCGCCCCCAGACCGCTCGAGCAGGCCGACATCATCGTGGTCACCCCGTACAACGCGCAGCAGGTCGCGGTCGAGCAGGCACTGGCGGATGCCGGATTCCCGGACGTCCCGGTCGGCACCGTCGACCGGTTCCAGGGGCAGGAGGCGGCGGTCGCGATCGTGTCCCTGGCGGCGTCGTCCGGGCGGGATGCGCCCCGAGGGCTGGAGTTCCTGCTGCTGCGCAACCGGCTGAACGTCGCGATATCCCGCGCGATGCACACGGCCTACCTCATCTCGTCGCCCGGACTGCTCGACGATCTGCCCTACACGCCGGAGGGTGTCGTTCGGCTGAGCGGATTCGCCCGGCTCGTGGGCGCGACCGCACCGCCTGCGCCCGCAGAATCCGCACCCGAGGGCGCGGCATCCCGCGCGTAGACTCGCGCTGACGACGGAGGAGGCGCAATGTCCGACGAACGCCAGTTCGAGATCGATCTGCCCCCCGACCTCATCGCCGGCGCGTACGCCGACTTCGCGAACGTGTGGCACACCCCGACGGTGTTCATCATGGACTTCCTCACGCTGGCCAAGCCGCCGAGCGAAACCGTGGATGCCGAGACGGGGGAGCGGCGCACGATCGTGCCGGCGCGGGTGGTGAGCCGGGTGCGCATCCCGCCCGAGCAGGTCTTCGAGCTCGCGAAGGCGCTCACTCAGCAGCTCGAGTTCTGGGAGCAGGAGACCGGCCGCCGGCCGCCGGCGAGCCCCGTTCTCGACGACGAGGCCTGAGCGACGCACATCCGCTCCCGCGATCTGTAGTCGGCCGATCGCGTCGTGTCAACCCCGTTGGGTCAGACCCGCTCGCGCGCATACGCTGACCAAGCGTCCCACCATAGACGCGGGCCGCGGCATCCGTTCGGCGAGGGGTGGATGCCGCGGCCATTCTCGTCTTGCCGTTTCGCGCCGTCGGTATCACCGAGCCGTCCACGCTCTCTCTCATCGGGAGAGGGAGTGTGACATGAGCGCAATCGCAGCCGATCCGGACACCGAAGCATCCGCGGAGACCGAGGTCTCGGAGTCGACCAAGCGCCGGGGGATCACCTTCTGGATCGTCCGTTACCTTCCCGCCGAGATCGTCGGCACGGCCGCCATGGTGCTGGCCGGGCTCACGGTCACGATCTGGACCGACGCGCCCGCCCTCATCGCGATCGCCGCCCTCCTCGGTGAGACCGTCGGCTTCTACCTCGTGCTCGCGATCACGATCTACATCGAACAGTCCGCGATCGCCCCGAGCTGGCACCGCGCCGTCGGGCGCACCTTCCTGCTGCTGGTCGCCGAGTTCGGTGCGGCCGAACTCCTTGACACGCTCCTCATCCGCCCGGCGGCCCTGATGCTCGGCGTCTGGCTGCTGCCCGATCCGATGTGGGGATTGCTCGCCGGCAAGGTGTTCGCCGACGTGATCTTCTACGCGATCGCGGCGGGCGCCTTCACCCTCACGGCCAGGACCGGTCTGCGCGACGGCCGGCGTTCTCGGGAGCAGGAATCATGACCACCTTCGCCACCCGCAGGAGTGCGGCGGCTGCGCGCACGCACCGGCAGATCCGCGCCGACGAGACGGCCGCCCTGCTCGCGTCCGACATCGCCCAGGCTGCGATCGCCCTGCACGGCACACCGGTGCTGCTGCTGGACCCCGAGACCGTCCGGCGGCAGTTCCGCCGGCTCTCGGCCGCCCTGCCGTTCGTCCGCTTCCACTACGCGGTCAAGGCGCTCTCGCACGAGGCGGTGATCGACGCACTCGCCGACGAAGGCTGCGGATTCGACGTGGCGACCGGTGAGGAGCTCGACCTGCTCGACGGGATCGACCGCGCCCGCATCATCCACACCCACCCGATCAAGAAGGCCTCCGAGATCGCGGAAGCGCTCGCTGCGGGGGTGCGCACCTTCGTCGTGGACAACGACGTCGAGCTGGAGAAGTTCGCCGGCGCCCCCGACGACGTTCGCCTGCTCATCCGGCTGGCCTATCGCAGCCCGATGGCCAAGAGCGACCTGTCGACCAAGTTCGGCGTCGGACCCTTCGAGGCGAGCGCACCTGGTCGAGCGGGCGCTCGAGCGCGGCATCCGGATCGGCGGTTTCAGCTTCCACGTCGGAAGCCAGCTCGATGACCCGGCCCGATTCGCCGCAGCGATCACCGAGACGCTCGCCCTGATGGATCACCTCGAATCCACTCTCGGCGTGCGCTTCGAGACCCTCGACATCGGCGGCGGCTTTCCGGTGGCCTACGACACGGCGGTGACACCGCTCGAAGACCTCGCCGCGGTGATCCGCCCGCTGCTGGCCGAGCGCGCCGACCGGCTGTCGATCATCGCCGAGCCGGGCCGCGTGATGGTCGCCGAGGCGATGACCCTCATCACGAGCGTGGTCGGCGTGTCCGAGCGCGGCGACGGACGCTGGTACTACCTCGACGACGGCCTGTACGGGTCGTACTCGAACGTGCTCACCGAGGACGTGCACCCGCTCATCTTCGCCGCGAGCGAGCTGCTCGGGCGCGACACGGATGCCGCGACGCACCGCTGGGCCACGCTCGCCGGCCCCACGTGCGATTCGAGTGACGTGATCGCCAACGAGGCGCTCCTTCCGGAGCTCGCGGTGGGAGACCTGCTGGTGAGCCCCGTCATGGGCGCGTACACCGTGGTCACCTCGACGCGCTTCAACGGACGCGCCCCGACTCCGGTCGCGGTCGTGGGTCAGGGCGCGCGAACGGGCGAGCTGACTGCGGTCGTGCCGGAGCAGTCCGACTCGAACGCCGCGCTGGTGTGAGCGGTCAGACCGTCCCGTAGAGGCGGTCGCCGGCGTCGCCGAGTCCGGGCACGATGTAGCCCTTCTCGTTGAGGCGCTCGTCGAGCGCTCCCAGCACGAGCGTCACGTCGCGACCCTCGACCTGCTTCTCGATCGCGGCCACCCCCTCGGGCGCGCCGAGCAGGCAGATCGCGGTCACGTCGTGCGCGCCGCGACGGAACAGGAACTCCATGGCCGCACCGAGCGACCCTCCCGTCGCGAGCATGGGGTCGAGCACGAAGCACTGCCGGTCGCTGAGATCCTCGGGAAGACGCTCGGCATACGTGGTCGGCTCGAGGGTCTCCTCGTTGCGCGCCATGCCGAGGAATCCCACCTCGGCGCTGGGGAGCAGCTTCACCATGCCCTCGAGCATGCCCAGGCCTGCGCGCAGGATCGGCACGACCAGCGGCCGCGGCTCGCTGATCTTCACGCCCATCGTCGTGGTGACCGGCGTGCGGATCTCGTGCGGGCTCACGCGGACGTTGCGGGTCGCCTCGTAGGCCAGAAGAGTGACGAGCTCCTCGGTGAGCTGGCGGAACACCTGGGACGGCGTGTTCTCGTCGCGCAGGACCGTGAGCTTGTGGGTGATGAGCGGGTGATCCGCGACGTGCAGGCGCATACGCCCAGGCTATGGCACGGGCGGCGTCGGCGCGTGGCCGCGGGCTACGCTCGCAGGGTGATGTACGAGCCCGCCGACCTCGCCGCCATGGCGCGTGCGCTCGAGCTCGCCGAGGCTGCGGGTCGGGCCGGTGACGTGCCCGTGGGTGCCGTGGTGACGGATGCCGCGGGCACGGTGATCGGCGAAGGACGAAACCTCCGCGAGCCGACGCACGATCCGACCGCGCACGCCGAGGTCGTGGCGCTGCGCCAGGCGGCGGCCGCGGTCGGAGGGTGGAACCTCGAGGGGTGCACGCTCGTCGTGACGCTCGAGCCGTGCCTGATGTGCGCGGGCGCTCTGCTGCAGGCGCGGGTGTCGCGCCTCGTGTTCGGCGCGTGGGACGAGAAGGCGGGGGCCGCCGGGTCGGTGTACGACGTCGTGCGGGATCGGCGCCTGCCGTATCGGGCCGAGGTGGTCGCGGGGGTGCGGGAGGACGCGGCATCCGCTCTGCTGCGCGCCTTCTTCGAAGCGCGGCGTTAGCGCACGGGCCCGGATCAGTCGACCGAGCGGATGACGATCTCTTCGGTGCGCGGAGCGGGGGAGTCGGTCTCGTTGTAGACGTCGGGTTCGAAGTAGATCGCGCGGGCGTTCGGCACGGCCTTGCGCACGCGCGCCTCGACGATGTCGATGTCGGCGGCGACCTCGGCGAGGTGCTTGTCGCCGGCGAAACCGAGCTTCGCGGCCACGAGCAGCTCGTCGGGGCCGAGGTAGAGCGTCTTGATGTGGATGAGGTGCTGGACCTCGGGGCCGGAGGTGATCGCGGCCACGATCTTCTGGTGGTCCGCGTCGGTGGCGCCCTCGCCCACGAGGAGGCTCTTCGTCTCGACGCCGAGCGTGATCGCGACGACGATCAGCAGGGTGCCGATCATGAGCGTGCCGATCGCGTCGAAAGTCGAGTTGCCCGTGATCGCGGTGAGACCGACACCGAGGAGCGCGAAGACGAGACCGATCAGCGCGGCGATGTCTTCGAGCAGCACGACGGGCAGCTCGGGGGCCTTCGCGTGCCGCACGAAGGCGACCCACGACTCGTCCTTCTTGCGCACGAGGTTGCTCTCGCGGATCGCGGTGCGGAGCGAGAACGACTCGAGGCCGATCGCGATGACGAGCACGGCGATGGGGATCCAGACGTTCTCGAGCTCGTGCGGATGCCGGAGCTTGTCGATGCCTTCGTAGATGGAGAAGAGCCCGCCGACCGAGAACAGGATGATCGAGACGACGAACGCGTACACGTAGCGCTCGCGGCCGTAGCCGAACGGGTGCTCGCTGTCGGCGCGCTTCTTCGCCTTGCGGCCGCCCAGGAGCAGGAGCAGCTGGTTGCCGGAGTCGGCGACCGAGTGGATCGCCTCGGCGAGCATCGATGCGGATCCCGACAGGAACCACGCGACGAACTTCGCGAGCGCGATCCCCATGTTCGCCAGGAACGCCGCGATGATCGCCTTGCCGCCACCCGATGCACTCATGGTGACGAGTCTAGGGACGCGAGGCGATCCGGCCAGCCCGTTGACAGCGGCTGCGGATCAGTCTTCGGACTTGAGGATGATCGCCTCGGTCGGCGGTGCCGGGTCCGCCGGCGTTCCGACGTAGCCGATGACCGAGAGGAGCGCGTGGCGGAACTCCGCGGGCGCCTCGAGGTGTGCGGTGTGGCCGACGCCATGGAGCGCGATCTCGGTGACCTCGCCGCCCGCCGCGGAATACGCACCGAGCACGTCGCGTGTCTGCGAGACCATCTCCTGTGCCGGAGCGACATCCGCGCCCGGCCAGCCGGGGACGATCCCGAGCTGGCCGAGGTGGTTCAGGTCGTAGAACGACGTGTCCGAGATGATCGCGTCCGCAAGGCCGTGGATCCAGGCGATCGGGGGCTTCGGCTCGAGGTCGACGATGCCCGAGACATCGAAGTACCGCGGGACCATGCGTGTTCAGCACGCCGGTGGTGCCGGCCGCGAAGCCGGGCCAGTTCTCACTGGCGACGCTGTCTCCGGGATAGTTGCCGGTGGCCGTCGAGGTCGTGAGCATCGATTCGACCCACACGTCCTCGTGCGCGGTCTCGTACCCGCTGGCGACGTAGCCCGAGCGGAAGACGTTGCGGGGGGAGGTCGGCGCCTCGTCGGACGTGTCGCGGTCGGTGATGCGCTGAACGAAGTCGGGGTTGCCGGCCCCGCCGCCGACGCCGGCATCGTCGTCCGTCAGCCGCGACCCGTCGCGCCGGGTGCCCCCGAACCCGTAGGGCGAGATGGTGGACTCCAGCGTGAGGCTCAGAACCGGGTGATCGAGCGCGTACTGCATCACGACACCGCCGCCCATCGACCACCCGACGAAATGCGCCGTGGGGATGCCGAGCACGTCGAGGGTGGCGCGGATGTCGTCGCTGAAGTCGCGCACGCCGCGCGTCGCATCGATCGGCGAGTGCTCGGTGCCGCCGTAGCCGCGCAGGTCGATCGCGATGACCCGGAGGTCGCTCGGCAGGTCCTGCATGACCTCCTGCCAGAAGAGCGACGAAGAGACGTTCCCGTGGATCAGGACGACGGTGCGCTCGGGTGGAGTCGACGGCTCGTCGCCCACGCGCTCGAGGATGTTCACGCTGAGAGCGGGCGTCTCGATGATGCGAGCGGTGATGCCGTCGAAGAGGGTCATTGCGCGGGTCCTTCGCTGTCGACGCGGAGGCGCCAGCGCCTCCGACTCCTCGACTATAGCCCCGCATTCACCATGGGTGAACGGACTTTCA
>CAWBVS010000006.1:0-78001 GCA_963792285.1 uncultured Actinomycetota bacterium
GCCCGCCTTGTCCGCCAGCCCGACGCGTTCGAGCAGTTCGAGCGCACGCTCGCGGGCGGCCAGGCGCGCGGCGTGCCGAGCGCCTGCTGTTGAGCGCTTCGATCACGTTCTCGAGTGCGGTCATGTGCGGGAAGAGGTTGAACCGCTGGAAGACCATCCCGACTTTTCGCGGCGCTGGGTCGCGACCTCCTTCTCGCGCAGCTCATAGAGCTTGCCTCCCCGCTCGGCGTACCCGACGGTCTCGCCCGCGACACGGATGATGCCGGCGTCGATCTTCTCGAGGTGGTTGATGCAGCGCAGGAACGTCAGCTTGCCCGAGCCCGACGGGCCGAGCAGGCACGCGACCTGACCGCGTTTCGACCTGGAGCGTGATGCCCTTGAGCACCTCGAGCGCGCCGAAGCGCTTATGCACGCTGTGTGCGCGTCGGGAGTGGATCACGCGGGGTTCGAGGTGGCCGAGCACGGTCCGTGTTCGGGCAGGGGTCCATGATCGTCACTTCTTTTCCGCCCTTCCAGGCGTGGATCACCCGGGTGATGCTGCTCTCGCGCGCGCCGGCCACACCCGCGGCCGAATTCGGCGTTCGAGGCCACGCCTGCGGAGATCGCGAGGATGCTGGTGAGGGCGAGGTACCAGATGGCCGCCACGATCAGCAGCGGGATGATCTTGAAGTTCTGCGCGTAGGCGGCCTGGAGGTTCGACATCAGGTCGCGGCCTGCGATGACCGAGACGAGCACCGTGGTCTTGAGCATCGTGATGACCTCGTTGCCCATCGGCGGCACGATCACGCGCATCGCCTGAGGCAGCACGATGCGTCGCAGCGTGCGCCCGGGCGACATCCCGAGGGAGTGGGCGGCCTCGGTCTGTCCGTTGTCGACCGACTGGATGCCGGCCCGCACGATTTCGGACGCGTAGGCCATCTCGTTCAGGCCGAGGGCCAGCAGTGCGGCGACGGTTGCGGGAATGAGGTCGGACGTGGAGACCGACCAGAACTCGATGCTGGTGAACGGCACGCCCAGCACGATCTTCGGGATGAACGCGCCGATGAAGCCCCAGAAGATGAGCTGAAGCAGCACAGGCGTGCCGCGGAACACCCAGACGAACAGCCCGCTGACGACGCGGAGCACGGGGTTGGGCGACAGGCGCATCACGGCGATACCGACGCCGCCCGCAAGACCGATGGCCATTGCGGCGACGGTGAGGAAGATCGTGGTGGCCAGGCCCTGCAACGTGAGCGGTGCGAAGAGGTACTCCCCGACCGTCGGCCAGTCGAGATTGGGGTTCTGCGCGACCGAGAAGAGGAATGCCGCCGTCGCGACTCCGACGATCGTCGCGGAGATCCAGCGGCCGGGGTGGCGGAGCGGCACCGCCTGGATGGGAGCAGGTCGGGCGGACGCCGACGCGTCGGTCGGCAGGTGGGCGACCTGCTGCTTCGTCGCAGTCATGGTCCTCCTTGAGTGAGTGGGCGGCGGGTGATGCGCGGGCGCGCAGGGAAGGAAGCCGGTGCGACCGAGGGGCGGCCGCACCGGCCAGGGACTACTCGGCGGCGCCGTTGATGGTCGCTTCGTCGATGCCGATTCCCTCGACGCCGAACTCGGCGAGGATCTTGCTGTACGTGCCGTCGTCCATGAGTGCCTGCAGTGCGGCCTGGATCGCCGACGCGAGCTCTTCGTCGGCCTTGAGCACGCCGATGCCGTTGAGGGTCGCGTCGTACCCGTTCGGAGCAGTCGGGTCTTCGATGACCTCGAACGTGGCGCCGTCGTTGGTCGTCTTGGCGACGAAGCCGGCGCTGGGCTTGGTCAGGAGCGACGCGTCGGCCTTGCCCGCGGTGATCGCGAGCTGCGCGTCGGAGTCGGACGGGAACTCGGAGAGCACGATCGGGTCGCGCCCCTCCGCCGCGCACTCGCCCTGCCACACATCATTGACCAGGTCCACCTGGCTGGTGGCGCCCTGCACGGCGACGTCCAGTCCGCACAGGTCGAGGTACGTCTCGATGTCGGCGGGGTTGCCTGCCGAAGTGAGGATGCCGGTGCCGGACGCGGAGTAGTCGACGAACGTGAGCACGTCCATGCGCTCGACGCTCGAGGTCATCGCGGAGATGGTGACGTCGAAGTTGCCGGCCTGCAGGGCGGGGATGATTCCGTCGAAGCCCTGCTGGGCGAAGGTGAACTCGATACCGAGCTTGGCGCCGATCGCCTGGCCGAGCAGGACGTCGACCCCGGTGAGCTCTTCCGAGCCCTCCTCGACGAAGAACTCGAATGGCGCGTACGGGGCGTCGGTCGCGACCTTCACGGTACCCGCGTCGCGGATGTCGTCGGGAAGCAGGGCGCGGGCATCCTCGTCGACGCCGATCTCGACACCGACGATCTCAACGGTGTCGGTGGAGGCTTCGTCGGGCGCGGCTTCTGCTCCGGCCGACGCGCAACCGGCCAGGATGAGGCCGGCGGCGGAGAGAGCGGCCGTGGCGATGCCCGCACGGCGCAGTCGGGTGGTGAGGTGTTCCATCGTGGACCTTTCTCGTGGGCGCTCTGCGGTGAGCGACGAGGACCATAATGTAACAGAAATTACGAAAACACCAGTGCTATATCATTCTGTAACACTTGCGACGGCATCCGTCCACAGGATTCGAGGCCTGCCCGGTGCCAAGAACAGTGTGATCACCGCCGCAACCGTCAGGACGACGCAACCTACCCAGAGTGACGCGCTCAGCCCGACGGCGAAAGCCTCGCGCGCAGCAATCGCCAGAGCATCGCCCTGCGGTCCGAGCGCGTCGGCCAGGCCGATTGTCGCGCCGGCGCCCGCGTCGACGACTTCTGCGATCTGGTCGGGCAGGCCCGCGACCGCGGGTTCGATCTCGGACCGGTAGAAGCTGATCAGGATGCTGGAGAGCACCGCGATGCCGAGCACCCCGCCGACCTCTCGCGTGATGTCGTTGACCGCGCTCGCCACGGAGCGGCGCTCAGCCGGAAGACCCTCGATGATGAGCTCCGTGCCCGGCGTGATGCCCATCCCGAACCCCACACCGAAGACCAGCACGCCGCCTCCGAGCACCCACAGCGACGGATCGAGTCCGCCGCTCAGGCCGTTCGCGACGATCGCGAAGCCGACGCCCATCAGAAAGAGTCCGAAGGAGCCAGGAATCCTGGGTCCGAATCTCTTCGCGAGCGCGGCGGAGCTGCCGATGCCGATGCCCACCCCCACCGGCACGATGAGCAATGCGACGGCCGCGCCGAGCGGGCTGTATTCGAGGACGATCTGCAGGTATTGCGGCGTGAGCACGAAGAACCCGAGTGAGGCGAAGAACTGCACCGTCACGATGACCGAACCCGCCGCCAGCCCGCGGTTGCGGAAGAGCCGGACATCGAGCGACGGGACCTTCGCGCGCAGCTGGTGGACGACGAACGCCGCGAAGCCCGCTGCTCCGACGCCCAGCGCGATGAGCGTGACCTCGTCGGTCCAGCCGCGCTGAGGGCCTTCCACGATGCCGAAGACGAGGCCGGAGAGCGCCACGACCGACCAGAGCGCCCCGAGAGGATCGAGCGACAGGGCGGGGTTGCGGTTCTGAGCGACCAGGAACACCACGGGCGGGATGATCGCGAGGGCGACGCCGCCGAAGAGCAACTGCACGCTTCCCCACCAGAAGAACTCCAGCAGGACCCCGGCGACGATCGTGCCGGCGACCGCACCGGCCGAGCTCACCCCCGACCACACTCCGATCGCGAAAGTACGGCGATCCTCGGGGTAGGCGTCCACGAGCGCCGACAGCGTGACCGGGAACACCGCCGCAGCCCCCACTCCGGCCAGTGCCCGCAGCGCGATGAACCACTCGGGAGACGGCGAGAAGGCGGATGCCACGCCTGCGGCACCGAAGATCACGAGCCCGGCGACGAGCACCGTGCGGCGTCCGACGCGATCGGCGGCAAGGCCCGCCGTCAGGAGCAGTGCTGCGAACGTGAGTGCGTAGGCATCGATGATCCAGGTCAACTGCGACTGGTCGGCGCCCAGATCCTCGGCAATGTCCGGCAGCGCGATGGCCAATGCGGCGTTTCCGGCGACGACCAGTGCGAGCGCTGCGCACAGCGCGATCAGCAGAGCCCGCAACTGACCATCCGAGAGCGCGCCAAGCCCAGCCTGGCCCGCATGTTCGCGGCTCACGCGACTGCGCTCCCCTGCAGGACCGGCGTCTCGGGCAGGTGCGCACGGGATTCGGCGATCTCGAGGACCATCGCGTCACGTGCCGTGCCGATGGCAGCGATGTGCTTGTCGGGCCGGATCGCGACCGAGCGCGGAGTGCGCGCGCGGAAACGGCGGTGCAGCTCGCCGTGCGCATCGACCAAGACGGTCACGCCGGCGGGCGCGGCACGCTCGACTCCGACCGGCACGACGTAGAGCACGGGCACCCGGCGACGCTGAGCGTCCTGGGCCAGTGCGGCGAGCCGCTCGTCGACGCCGTCGGTCGGCATCCGATCGCCCGCGAGGAGCAGCAGCACGGGCTGTGTGCCACGCAGGTGATGATGGAGCCAGGACTGTTGCGCGGCCGCCCCGTGTGTCACTCGGGCATCCTGGATGCGGTCGCCGACGCGCGGATCGCGCCTCCTGCCGAACCGTGCGGGGGCACGGTACGTGATGTTCAGCTGACCCGCAGCGGCGAAGAACGCGCGCCTGACGGGCCCGAGATTCAGCACGATCTGCAGCGCGCCGTCTCGCATCCGCTGCACCCTTCGGTCACGGATGCTCCACAGCCTCTGCAGGTTTCCCGTGCTCGACAGCAGAGAGAGGGCCACAGGACGACGCTCGCGCTCGTAGGTGTCGATGACCGTCTCGTCGCCGCGCTGAACGGCGATCGCCAGACGCCACCCCAGGCTGTACGCATCCTGGATGCCGGTGTTCATCCCGAGGCCCCCCGCCGGCGTGTGCACATGCGCGGCGTCCCCCATCAGCACGATCCGGCCGCGCCGGTAATGGTCGACGACCCGTTGGTTGACGCGGTACACCGAGAACCCCTGCATATCGGTCAGCCGGCTGGTGGTGTCTCCGGTGCGCCGCTGATACAGCTCGGTGAACCGTTCGATCGAGTCCTCGACGAAGCGCCCATCGGCCTCCTCGGCGGGGCTCAATGCCGCCGTGATCCGCCACCGGCCGGGCTCGCGGAACGGGAATGCCAGGAGGGCGCCATCTTCGTTGAACCACGTGTACAGCCGGTCGGCCGGCCGGCCCCAGTCGATGAGCACATCGCCCAGCACGATCGTCTCCTCTCCCGTGCCTTCCTTGCCCGCGAACGGGATGCCGAGGGTGTTGCGGACCGTGCTCCTGCCGCCATCAGCTCCGACCAGCCACTTCGCATGTATCTCCTCCGGCCCTGACGGCCCATCGACGAGGGCCACGACACCCCTGCGGTCCTGACGCAGACCGATCAACCGGCGCTCCCGCTCCACCGCGCCGCCGAGAGCCCCGACACGTTCGGTCAGCAGGTGTTCGGTCTGCTGCTGCGAGTTGTTGAGAAGGAAGGGGAAGCGGGTCTGTGATGTCTCGGGAAAGGTGAGCCGGAACGCCCGGTTCTTGCCCTGATACGCCTCGGCCTTCTGGATGCGGATTCCTGTGTCGAGCAGTTCCTGCGTGATGCCCAGATCGTCGAGGACCTCCAGAGTCCGCGGCGTCAGACTCGTCGCGCGTGACGTCGAGGAGGGTGATGCGGCCTGATCGATCAGGCGCACAGAAACGCCCCTACGCAGCAGATCGGCAGCCAGTGTGAGTCCGGCCGGCCCGGCACCCACGACGAGAACATCGGTGGAAGCGATAGAAGTCATGATGAATCCCTCGGATACGGAGGTATTATTACCTCGGTTACCGAGTGTCCTGGTATCCAAGTGACTTGTCAAGTACTCTCTCCCTATGAGATCGAGCAACACACCGGACGACGTGGAGAACTTGGAGCGCTCGCGCATGTCCGCCGCAGAGCTGTCGTGGTCGCTCCGTGCGGTGAACAGGGCGTCCACCGAGGTGGACCAGGCCTTGGCCGTGCGCTTGGGGCTTCGTCTCCTCGATTACGCCGCGTTCGCGCATGTCATGTCTGCGGAGTCGGATCCCATCGGTCCCGCCGAACTCGGCCACCGCCTCGGGATCACCACGGGCTCGGCGACGGAGCTGGTCGATCGGCTCGAACGGGCGGAGCACATCACCCGCCATCGCGCCGAGTCAGATCGCCGTCGAGTCTCACTCGTCGCCCAGGAACACTCGATCAGACGGGCGCTGGACGAGCTGTCACCTCTCTTCGAGTCTCTGGACGAGCTTGCGACCGAGTTCGACGACGCAGAGCAAGCCGCAATTCACAGATATCTCCGCGAAGCGCGAGATCGGCTCTCACGGTTCGCCGGCGATCTCTCGTCCTGACACGAGCGCCGCGCGAGGATACGGTGCACCGACCGGGGCTCACGGCGACGTGATGATGGTCACCACCGTCACGGCATGGACTGCAGCGATCCCGACGTTCGACAGCACGACAGGGTTCCGCAACGAGGCGCGGACCGTGAAGACGGTCAGAACCTTGTAGGTGATCTGGAGCCCCAGGACTGCCGTGAGCGCGCCGAAGTGCCATTCGGTCTGAGCCCCGACTGTGGCCAGCAGGGCGATCGAGGCGAACAGAATCGCGAGGTAGACCGCCAGAAGGATGTCTCGGGCAGCGGTCCGCACACCGTACGCGGTCAGCGTCCACCGGGCACCCCGAACAAGCGCCACCGTCACCCCGACGAGCACCACGATGTTGAGAAGGAGCGAGACGACGATCATGCCGCCTCAGCCCCGGACCGGCCGATGACCGCGTGTTCCGGCAACCACGGGGCGACGGCTCGTTCGAGCCAATCCCAGAGCTCGGCGCGGCGCCGCACGTCGAAGGTCACCGACTCTGCCCGGGTGACCCGATCGATCTCCACATAGCCGTCGTGGAGCTCGGGGTGGCGGTCGCCCAGCGCAAGCTCGACGGCATGCCGACCCGAGGTGGAGGATGTGGTCGCTCCGGGGAGGATCCGCATCGCGGGCATGAGGTGCTTCCACACCCAGTACCGGTGGGCGGGCATGTCTCTGCCGAGACCAGTGCCGGCGACGAGCCCCGGGTCGTAGGTGTTGAGGCGCCGCCCGGAAGGCGCCACCCTCGCGGCCCACTCGTGGGCGAGAGTCACCAGAGCGAGCTTGCTGGTGGAATAGGCGACACCGCCCTTTTCGCGTTCGGCAGCGGGACGGCCGATCGGCGCGGATGGGGGGTCCGGCATGGCCAGCAGATCCGGGCGCTGCCAGCGGGGGTCGGGCACCAGGTTGAACGACGCGCGCTTGCCGCGATGCGTAGACGAACCCATCAGCACGATGTGGCCCGTGGGGCTGAGAAGGGACTCGATTCCCCGCACCAGCGCATGCTGGGCGATCACGTTGACCGTGAAGGTGATCTCGTGGCCTTGGGGACCGGAACGGCGGCGATCGGTGAACTGGGCACCCGCATTGAGGATCGCCACGTTGAGCGGACCGACCACTCCATCTGAGACGGCCTCTGCGAGCACCGTCATCGCGCGGCGGACCTCGGCCAAGTCGGCGAGGTCGACCGGGATGCTGTGGGCGCGGAGTCCTGCCGACCGGGCTCGCCGCACGCACTGGTCGAGAGCCTTTCGGTCGCGCGAAATGAGTATCAGATGGGGTCGGGCGGGATGGGCGATGAGCGCATCGAGCATGCCTGCGCCGATGCCGCTCGTCGGACCGGTGAGAAGGACTGTGAGTCGGGTGATGTCAGTTTCTGTCATGACTGGAGGGTAGATGATGTCATGATCTGACACAAGGTTAGGATCGATCATGCCCCGCTGGCCAGAGAACTCCCGACATCGCCTCGTCGAGTCCGCCCTCACACTCTTCGCCGAGGAGGGGTACGCAGCCGTCACTGTCGACGACATCGCCGCGCGATCCGGAGTGAGCGCGCGAACCTTCTTCCGACACTTCCCCGACAAAGAAGAAGTGCTCTTCGCCGACGACGACGACATGCTGCCGCTCCTGCTCATGGCGATCACGACCTCGACAGAGGCGACGACCGCCGAGGAACACATGCAGAGCGCTCTCGCGACGCTCGCCGCATCGCTCGAACCACAGCGCGAAGCGCTTCGTCGCCGACAGGTCGTGATCGACTCGCAGATATCGCTGACCGGCCGGGAACTGGCCAAGCAGGCCCGATGGCAGCAGTCGGTGATGTCAACACTCTTCGACGTGGGCTATGACGCTGACGTCGCAGACCTGCTCTCAGCGATCGGATTCGCCGTGTTCCGCCAGGCGCTCCACGCCTGGCTCGCGGACCCAGGCGGGCCGACCCTTCGCCAGCGCGTAGGCGACTCCCTCCCCCGAGTGCGCTCGGTGTGGGACGCGAAGCGGCGACCGATCCCGCCACCGCGCGGCTCGTAGACCACCGCGACAGCACGACCGCGCCACGAGACTTGTCGGCATCTACGGCTCAAGATGGACTCGAGACAGGAGAGCGCTCGTGGTCGATGTCGATGTGCTGATCGTCGGGGCCGGCTTGTCCGGGATCGGACTGGCCCACGAGCTGACGTCACGCGTGCCCTGGATCACGTTCGAGCTGCTGGAGGCGCGCGGCGCGACGGGAGGCACCTGGGACCTGTTCCGCTACCCAGGCATCCGGTCGGACTCCGATCTCTATACGTTCGGCTTCCGGTTCCGCCCCTGGCGGTCGACCAAGGCGATCGCGGACGGCGCCAGCATTCTGGAGTACCTGCGTGCGACGCTGGCCGACTCGGGCAACGACCGGCACGTGCGGCTTCACCACCGGGTGCTGTCGGCGGAGTGGTCGAGCCGGCTCGCGTGCTGGACGGTCGAGATCGAGCGCACCGACACGGGTGAGCGCCTGACACGCACGGCGCGCTGGCTGTTCTCGGCCGTGCGGCTACTACCGCTACGACGGGGGCTACACGCCCGAGCTGCCGGGGTTGTCGGACTTCGCCGGCGAGGTGGTGCACCCCCAGGACTGGCCCGCCGCGCTGGATCTCGTCGGCCGCAAGGTCGTGATCATCGGCAGCGGCGCGACCGCCGTCACCCTGGTGCCGGCGCTGGCAGATCAGGGGGCGCGCGTCACGATGCTGCAGCGCACTCCGAGCTACGTCCTGCCGCTGCCGTCGGAGGATGCAGCCGCCCTGCGACTGCGGCGACTGTTCGGCGATCGCGTCGGCCACGCTCTCGCACGCAGCAAGAACATCGCGATGCAGCGCGTGCTGTGGTTGTTCGCGCGCGGCATGCCTCGCGCGACCCGGGCCTTCATCCGCTCGGTCAACGCGCGCAACCTGCCCGCGGGCTACCCGGTCGACGTGCACTTCACCCCGCCGTACAACCCGTGGGATCAGCGGCTGTGCTTCGACCCGGACGGCGGGTTCTTCCGCGCGATCCGCACCGGCGCCGCCGACGTGGTGACGGACCGCATCTCGGGCTTCACCCCCGGCGGAGTGACACTCGCCTCGGGCGGCCACCTCGACGCCGACGTCGTCATCACCGCGACCGGCCTGCGCGTCCTGCCGTTCGGCGGCATCGCCCTTCGCGTCGATGGGAAGCAGGTCGATCTGCACGACCATGTGGCGTACCGGGGCATCATGCTGGACGGCATCCCGAACTTCGCGTACGCGATCGGCTACACCAACGCGTCCTGGACGCTGAAGATCGGACTCACCTGCGAGTACTTCGTGCGGCTGCTGAAGCACATGCGCCGGCACGGGTACGACTCGGTCGAGGCGCACCTCGACGCGCAGGTCGGCACCCGCCCGTTACTCGACTTCCAGTCGGGATACGTCCGGCGAGCGATCGCGGAGCTGCCGCGCCAGGGCGAGCGCAGCCCGTGGCGCGTGTCGATGAACTACTACGCCGACGCTCGGATACTGCGGTGGAGTCCGATCCGGGATCGCCGTCTGCGGTTCAGCCGACGGGGCGAGACGCTCGCGACCGCGCCCGACGATGAAGTGGGCGGAGTCGATCGAGAGCCGATCCGAGCCGCACGATAGAGCGACGCGGTGCGGCCTCGTGATCCTCAGGGCAGTCGCAGACCGCTCATGCCGCCGTCGACCGCCAGCAGCGTGCCTGTCGTCGACGACGCGTTCGGCGACGCGAGGTAGACGATCGCGTTCGCGACCTCGGCCGCGCTGACGAGTCGTCCCATCGGCTGACGAGCACGCAGAGCGGATGCCGCGGCCTCCGGATCCTCGGCCGCATCCAGCAGGCGCCCCACCCAGGGGGTGTCGGCCGTCCCCGGCGTGACCGCGTTCACGCGGATCCCCTCGCGAACGTGGTCGGCGGCCATCGCGAGCGTGAGCGCCGACACCGCGCCCTTGCTCGCGGAGTACAGCGCGCGGTTCGGCACGCCCACGGCGGCGACCACCGACGAGGTGTTGACGACTGCCGCTCGGCTCGACGCGCGGAGGTGCGGGAGAGCTGCCCGGGTGACGCGGGCGATGCCGATGACGTTGACGTCGAGCACTCGATGCCACTCGTCGTCCGCGTTGGCCGACACGTCACCCGCCGCGCCGATGCCGGCGTTGTTGATCACGATGTCGAGCGCACCGTAGTGATCGACGACGGCCGCGATGGCCGCATCCACCTGCTCGCTGTCGGTGATGTCGCACACCGCGGCGAAGTACCCGGACGGAACCCCGGTCAGGTCGCGATCCAGCACCGCCACCCGAGCACCGCGTTCCGCGAGGAGCGCCGCGGTGGCCGCGCCGATGCCGCTCGCTCCGCCGGTCACGATGGCGACGGCTCCGTCGAATTCGCTCATGCTCGTTCCTTCTCGTCGAGTCCTGGTCCGAGGTCAGTGCGACTCACGGCTCACCGTGCTGCCGCTCGATCCGACGAGGAAGTCCAGGTCGGCGCCCGTGTCGGCCTGCATCACGTGATCGACGTAGAGCTTCGCCCACCCGCGCACCGGCGCCGCGTAGGCCGCCTCGCTCGCCGGAGTCTGACTGCGGGACTGCAGCTCTTCGTCGGTCACGTCGACACTCAGGATGCGGTTCTCGACGTCGAGGGTGACGATGTCGCCGGTGCGGATGAACGCCAGCGGTCCGCCCGCGGCCGCCTCGGGAGCGACCTGGAGGATGACCGTGCCGTACGCGGTGCCGCTCATGCGCGCGTCGCTGATGCGCACCATGTCGCGCACGCCCTGCTCGAGCAGCTTGGTCGGCAGCGGCATGTTGCCCACCTCCGGCATCCCCGGATATCCCTTCGGCCCGCATCCGCGCAGCACCAGCACGGAGTTCGGTGTGACGTCGAGGTCGGGGTCGTCGATGCGTGCGCGCATGTCTTCGATCGAGTCGAACACGACGGCCGGTCCGACGTGCTGCAACAGCACCGGCGTCGCCGCGGAGGGCTTGATGATCGCCCCGCGCGGGGCGAGATTGCCGCGCAGCACGGCGATGCCGGCATCCTCCATCAGGGGGGCTTCACGCGGGAAGATCACGCTCTGGTCGTACACGGGCCGGTCGACGAGGTAGTCGACGAGCGGCTGTGCCGGTGACGGTGATCGGTTCGGGGTGGAGGAGGTCCTTGACCTGGGCGAGGAGCGCGAGCACCCCTCCCGCGCGATACAGGTCGTCCATCAGGAATGTGCCGCTCGGCTGCAGGTTCGCCATGACCGGCACCCCCGCACCGGCGGCGTCGAAGTCCTCGAGGGTCAGGTCGAGTCCGAGCCGGCCCGCGATCGCGAGGAGGTGCACGACCGAGTTGGTCGACCCGCCCACCGCGGCGACCGCGATGATCGCGTTGAGGAACGCGTCCTTCGTCATGATGTCGCTCGGCTTCCGGTCGGCGGCGACCATGTCGACGATCAGCCGGCCGGTGTCGTGCGAGAGCGCGAGCAGTCGCGCGTCGGCGGCGGGGGTTCCGGCGAAGCCGGGGATGCTCATCCCGAGCGCTTCGGCGACGACCGCCATCGTCGAGGCGGTGCCCATCGTGTTGCAGTGCCCCTTGCCGCGGATCATCGACTGCTCCGACGCGATGAACTGTGCGCCCGTGATCTTGCCCGCGCGGGCTTCTTCGCTGAGCCGCCAGACATCCGTGCCGCAGCCGAGCGCCTCACCGCGGAAGTGCCCGGTCAGCATCGGACCGCCGGGGACGACGACGGCGGGGATGTCGACGGATGCCGCGGCCATGAGCAGCGCGGGGATCGTCTTGTCGCAGCCGCCGAGCAGGACGAGGCCGTCGATCGGGTTGGCGCGGAACATCTCCTCCATCGCCATCGCGGCCATGTTGCGCCACAGCATCGCGGTCGGCTTCACCTGGGTCTCGCCGAGCGAGACGACGGGGAGGTTGTAGGGCACTCCCCCGGCCGCCCAGACGCCCTGCTTGACACTCTCGGCGACCTCGTCCAGGTGCATGTTGCACGGAGTCAGGTCTGAGGCGGTGTTCGCGATCGCGATCTGCGGCTTGGTGCCGTCGACCGAGTCCTCGGGATTGCCGCGTCGCATCCACGCGCGATGGATGTACGCGTTGCGGTCGCTGCCCTCGTACCACGCGGCGCTGCGGAGGTGATTCACCGGCCGACCTCATTTTCCATCATATTGAATGATCAGCTAACATTCTGAATTATGACATACGGTGTTCCGTCTCCAGCGCGGTCGAAGCCATGACCGTGATCACCGCGTCCGCCGCGACTGCGCCCACGTACGAACTGGCCGAGGGCATCCTCTGGGATGACCGTACCGGCCTCGTCCGGTGGGTGGACATCTGGAAGGGGCGCGTGCTCTCCGGCCGTCTGCGCGAGCAGCGCATCGTCGACATCACGAGCGTCGAGATCGGCCAGACCGCGGGTGCGGTCGCAGTGAGCGAAGACGGCGGGCTGCTCGTCGCGGCCGCACGAGGGCTCGCGGTGATCGCTCCGGACGGCACGATCTCGTACGGTCCGGATCTCCTCGGCGATCGCCGGGATGTCCGGCTGAACGACGGGTCGGTCGATCCCCAGGGCCGGTTCGTCGTCGGCACCATGGCGCTCGGCGACGAGACCGGCACCGAAGTGCTGCTGCGCGCATCACCCGACGGCACGGTCGAAACGCTCAGGACCGGCATCCGGCTCTCCAACGGCATCGCGTTCTCGCCGGATGGACGCACGATCTACCACGTGGACACGCTCGCGAACACGGTGTCCCGCCACTCGTACGGACCCGGCGAGTTCGATCTCGCCGAACCCTGGGTTCCGGTGCTGGCAGATCTTCCGCACTTCCCGGACGGCCTCACCGTCAGCAGCGACGGCAGCCTCTGGGTCGCGCAATGGGGCGGGTCCGTGCGTCCGCCGCCACGCGACCGTCGGGTGAGCTCCTCGACGTCGATCAGCGTCGACGCCACCCAGGCCTCGTGCCCGGCCTTCATCGGACCGGGGCTCGACACCCTGGCCATCACGACCGCGCAGGAGGGACTCCAGGACTGGACCGATGCCTCCGGCGCGATCTTCCTCGCGCCCGTCGCGGCAACCGGCCTGCCGACACCCCGCTGGCGCGGCAGCACGACCACTCCCTCCTGGCTCGCAGAGAAAGAAGCCCCCGCATGAGACTCGTCCGACTCGGACCCGCCGGCTCCGAAACCCCCGGCGTGCTCGTCGACGACGACACCTTCGTCGACCTGTCCGATGTCGCCCCGGACTTCAACGAGGAGTTCTTCGGCTCCGGAGCACTCGCCGGACTCCCGGCCATCGTCGCGGAGCGGGTCGCGGCGGGTCGGACCGAGCCGGTCGGCGACCGCCGCTTCGGCGCCCCCTTCGCGCGCCCGCATCAGATCCTCTGCATCGGCCTGAACTACCGCGACCACGCCGCCGAGACCGGACAGGCCGTCCCGAGCGAGCCGATCCTGTTCACGAAGTCCCCGAACACCCTCATCGGGCCGAACGACGACGTGCTGATCCCCCACGGTTCGCACAAGACCGACTGGGAGGTCGAACTCGGCATCGTGATCGGCCGGCACTCGTCGTACCTGGCGGACGAGGCCGAGGCCGCGGCATCCATCGCCGGTTACGTCCTCGTCAACGACGTCAGCGAGCGCGCGTGGCAGATCGAGCGCAACGGCCAGTGGTCCAAGGGCAAGTCCGCTCCGACATTCAACCCGGCGGGCCCTTACCTGGTCACCCCCGACGAGGTCGGCGATGTGCTCGCCCTCGACATGCGACTGGAGATCGACGGCACGGTCCGCCAGAACGGCTCGACCTCGACCATGATCTTCACCCCGGCCTTCATCGTGCACTACCTGAGCCAGTTCCTCGCGCTCGAACCCGGTGACCTCATCAACACCGGCACGCCCCCGGGCGTCGGCATGGGTCAGTCGCCGCAGGTGTTCCTGCACGGCGGCGAGACCATGACCCTCAGCATCACGCGGCTCGGCTCGCAGACCCAGCGCGTCATCGCCGATCCGACCGCGGTGCGCTGATGCGCGCGCTCGTCGTCACCGCGCCGCGCACCGCGGCGGTGCTCGACGTGCCCGACCCCGTGCCGGCCGCCGGCGAACTGCTCGTCGACGTCGAGCGGGTCGGCATCTGCGGCACGGACGTCGAGCTCTACACCGGCGAGATGGCCTACATCGATCAGGGCCACACGCACTTCCCGATCCGTCTCGGCCACGAATGGACCGGCCGCGTCACGGCCGTCGGCGACCCCGCCGACGAGGCGTGGATCGGCACGCGCGTCACCGGCGACACGATGCTCGGATGCGGCCACTGCGAGTACTGCGCGGCCGGCGCCCATCACGTGTGCCCCGACCGCTTCGAGGTGGGCATCCGCGACGGATGGGCAGGCGCCCTCGCCGAGAAGGTGCTGATCCCGACCCGGTTCGCCTACGAGATCCCCGAGCATGTCAGCCTCGCCGCGGCCGCGCTGGTCGAACCCGGTGGCAATTCGCTCCGCGCAGCGCGGGCGGCGAAGATCCGTGCCGGGCAGAGCGTGCTCGTGCTCGGTTCCGGAACCATCGGTCTGCTCGCGGCGCAGTTCGCTCTGGCGGAGGGGGCCGAGGTCCACGTCGGCGGCGTCCGCGAAGGGTCACTCGCCCTCGCACGATCGCTCGGGGTGCACCACACGTGGCAGCTCGACGAGCTCAAGGGATCGGCATCCGATCGATTCGATGCGGTGATCGAAGCCACGAGCATCGAGGCGATGCCGCAGCTCTCGGTGCGACTCGCCAAGCCCGCCGGACGCGTCGTCTACATCGGGCTCTCCTCGACGCCCAGCCTGGTCGACTCGCGCGACATCGCGCTGAAGGACATCACCGCGGTCGGCATCCTTTCGGCCTCCCCCGGCCTCGCCGGTGCGATCGAGCACTTCGCCGACGGTTCCGTCGTGCCCGACGCGATCGTGAGCGAGGTCGTCGCCCTCGAGGATGTGCCTTCGCGACTCGAAGGGCGCCGGGGTGCGCGACGCGGGGCCCGGTCCGAAGGTGCACGTCGACCCGCGCCTGCAGACCTCGTTCACGGGGAGACGACCGTGATCGCTTCGGGACCATCCGACGACGCGGCCGCACCCGAAGAGAAGCTGGTCGGCGCCGAACGCGTGATCGCGGTTCTCACCGAACTCGCCGACCACCCCCTCGGCGTCACCCTCGACGAGCTCGCCGGAAAGCTCCACAGCTCCAAGCCGACAGTCCACCGCGCGCTGGCCACCCTCCGCCGCGCGGGTCTGGCCGACATGACCGGGCGCGGGGTCTACATCCTCGGCGACGAGTACCTCCGGCTCGCCTTCCGCAACCTCGACGGCCGACCCGAGACCGCCCGCATCCAGCCGCTTCTCGAGGACCTCGCCGCACAGTTCGGCGAGACCGCGCACTACGCGGTGCTCTCGGGTCGAGACATCGTCTACCGGGCGAAGATGGACCCCCCACAGGGCGCCGTTCGCCTGACGTCGGTGATCGGCGGACGCAACCCCGCCTACCGCACCGCCGTCGGCAAAGCCCTCCTGAGCGATCGGCTCCTCGATCTCGCGCAGGTCACGGACTGGTTCGGCGCGTTTCCTCTCGAGCAGAAGACCCCGAACACGCTCACCACGCCTGAGGCGCTGCTCGCCGAGCTGCAGGCCACGCGCCTGCGCGGCTTCGCCATCGACGACGAGGAGAACGAAGTGGGCATCAACTGCGTCGCCGTACCCGTGTACCTCGACGGATCCACGACACCGTCCGGTGCCGTGAGCGTCAGCGCCGTGCGCTTCCGGTGCCCCCTTGACCGGCTCGTGGACGCGGTGCCGGCGATTCAGCGGCGATCCGGGACCGCCTCGGCCCCGGATCGCTCGGATGACGGCGGGGTAGCGCGCTCCCTCTCGTCTGGTTTCTCGACGTTCACGAGCTGTCCAGCGTCCTCCAGGTGAAGCACGACGACCGGCGTTCCTCCCCCACGCTGATCCTGCGTGGACCCGAAGAGACTCGAACTTCCAACCTTCTGATGGCGGCGTCGCCCACGACATTATGTGCGAGATGATGCATAAAAGCAACAGTTCGCGTCTATCGCTCGCCTCGTTCGACGTTGAGACGCTCTAGCATGCGCTGCAAGGCGGCTGATACCGCACATCGGCAGTAGTTATGTGCAGATCGTGCATATTTCTGTCAGCCTGGGTCTGCGGCTACGGCCGAGCCAGCCGAACGCTGGCGACAACGAAGTCATGAAAGGGTCGAAAATGCCACAGCACACAGCCTCCCGAGCGATGCGGTGGTCGCTTCTTGCGGCGCCGGTCGCCGGAGTCCTCATTCTCGCCGGCTGCGCCGGTTCACCTGACAACGGTGGCGGTGACAGCACCGAGGAGCCTGGGGCGGCCGGCTTCTCGCTCATGGTCCCTCAGGCCAACGATGCCGACGACTTCTATGCCCAGATGGCCGAGGCGTACTCGGCGGAGTCCGGCGTCGAGATCGAGATGCTCCCGTATCCCTCTGAGGCCTACCTCACCCAGCTCACCACCCAGCTACAGGCAGGCAACGCCGCGGACGTGATGATCACCGCCCCGGGCACGGGTCAGGCGAATTCCGTCCTTTCGCTTGCTGAGGCTGGATTCCTGGAGCCCGTCAACGAGACCTCTGCTGGCGTCATCCCCGCCGGCAGCGAGGCTCTATATGAGATCGATGGCGAGTTCTACGCGCAGCCGACTGGCCTCTCGGTGACCGCAGTCATCTACAACGGCCAGCTCGGCGAAGAGGCAGGCATCGAGTCGTACCCCGAGACGTTCGACGAGCTGCTCGAGGACTGTACGACCGCCCGCGACGGTGGCAAGGTCTTCACCGTCCTCGCCGGCGCTGCTCCCCCGAACACAGGGCTTATCGCGCAGCTCATCTCAGCAACCCGCGTCTATGAGGCCGACCCTGACTGGAACGAGCAGCGAGCTGCGGGCGATGTGACCTTCGTCGGCAGCGGCTGGGAGGACGTTCTCAACGACATCGTGACCATGAACGACAGCGGCTGCTTCCAAGACGGTGTCGCCGGAGGCACGTTCGACTCGATCACGCAAGGCATCGGAGGTCAAACGGCCCTCACTGCGGTCGTTCCGGGCTCCGCTGCGACATCCATCGGCGAAGCAACCGGCCTCGAGCTGACAGTGCAGGCCTTTCCTCCGGCGAGCGGCCAGAGCCCGTCAACCCTGGCTTCGGCGGGCTACGCATGGGCCATCAACGCCTCGGCCGATGACGCCGTCAAGGCCTCCGCACAGTCGTTCCTCGACTGGCTCGCAGAGCCCGAGCAGGCACAGACCTTCGCTGACCTTTCCGGCTTGGTGTCGATCTCCGGCGCGTCGGCCGAAAACCTCCCGGAGGTCTACGCGCCCATCGCCGAGCTCCTCGAGACCGGCGCGTACTCCCCTGCGCCCAACTCCAGCTGGCCGAATGCGTCTGTCAGCGACACGCTCGGGGTGGGAGTCCAGGGCCTGCTGACGGGGCAGAAGACCGTCGATCAGGTGCTCGAAGAGTTGGATGCGGCCTGGGACAGCTGATCTCGACCGCCTGAGTGAGTGCCGCTCGGGGCTGCGGTCCCGGGCGGCGCTCCTTGTCCGAAGGTTCGCGGGGTGCAGCCCCGAGCCGTGTCCACGGGCCCAGTTCGAATAGCCGCGACCCCGAAAGGCCGCATCGAAAGTGGGGGAGGGACGATTGATGTCTGGTTCTGATGGAGAACTGGGCCCCACGCTCGACCGGCGCAATCCGAATCATCTGACTTCCCTGACGCAGCTCCAAGCCTTCGTGACTGTGGTCGAGTTCGGCAGCTTCACACGAGCTGCCGCCGCGTTGAGCATCAGTCAGCCGGCCATCTCCGAACTGATTCGCAGACTCGAACTCGATCTGAGCTCGACGCTCATCTTGCGCCGCGGCGGCAAGCTGGAACTGACGAACGCTGGTGAGAAGCTTCTTCCGCACGCCGAGCAAGCGGTGACCTCTGCGCGGCAGGCCGTAAAGGCCGTCCGATCCGAGCTGTGACATGCGAATCGTTCGCCCAGGGTCGTATCGAGTGACGGATACGGTAACTCGCACCGAACGTCCGACGGACCAGAGCGGCGGTAAAGTCTGTGCTGACCAGGACTGTGCGAAGAATGGGTTCGCGAGGGCGCGTGACGGACGGGAAATGATGATCGAGTTCGTCCGAGCCTGGTGCGCCGGGCGCTTCTCGAACGCGGGGAAGACCACCCTCAGGCCCGTGCGCGAGCCGGCAGCGGATGACCGATGAACAATCACGCCACACCCCAAGACGTGTTCGTGCGAGGCCAGTTGATCAACCTCATCCGCAGGGAAGAGGCTACGACGCGCCCCGCATTGGAGCAGCGAACCGGTCTCGGCCGCAGAGTGGTCGCGCAACGTGTGCAGCAGGCAATCGATGTCGGGTTGGTTGACGACAGCACCTTCGCTGCGTCCGACGTCGGTCGCCCCTCCCGTCAGCTTCGCTTCCGCGACGATGCAGGCGCCGTCTACGTCGGGATGCTCGAGCCTGCACGGCTCTTGGCTGCCGTCGCCACCCTCTCCGGAGAGCTGATCGACTCGGCGCAGCAGGAGTGGGAGTCATCCGTCGGCCCCGACAGAACCCTCGAGGCACTGCACGGGATGTTCTCGCGGCTTGAGCGGCGAACCCGCGCGGAGCCGTGGGCGATCGGAATCGGCGTTTCGGGCACCGTTGATTTCGAGCGCGGCCGGGTCCTATCTTCGCCGGCGCTGCCCGGCTGGGATGGATTCAGCGTCCGATCTTGGCTACGTGACCACTACGACGTGCCCGTGTGGGTCGACCGCGATGTGAACCTGATGGCACTCGGAGAATGGAGCAAGGGCAGCCCCCGCACCGACCGGGACCTCATGTACGTGCTCGTCGACGAGGAGGTGGGTGCTGCGGTCGTGACTCGCGGCCAGCTCTTCAGGGGTGACACCGGCGCCGCGGGACAGATCGGCCACGTACGCGTCACGGACGATCCCGCCGCCAGGTGCCGGTGCGGGCTGACCGGATGCCTTGAGGCGCTCGTGTCCGCATGGAGCATCGCGGAGCGAGTGTCGACCCGACTCGATGAGAGTCCCTTTCTCCGAGCGCGGGCGCGCGGCACCGGTCTGATAACCGCACGCGATGTGAGCGACGCGGCGCAAGCGGACGACGCGACGGCAATCGACGAGGTTGCCCAGGCCCTTCGCGTCCTAGGCAAGACACTGTCCCAGCACGTGAGTTTCGCCAACCCGGGCTCCGTGGTGATCACGGGACGGATGCTCAACATCGGCCCTTGGACGATCGAGCTTGTCGAGCAGGTGATGCGAACCGGGTTGACCGAAGCCGCCGGCGCCGACCTCATCGTGCGTGGCGCGTCTCTCAACCACTTGGAGGGCCTGGTCGGAGGCGCGATTCTGGCAGTGGAACAGCTGTTCAGCCCTGCCGCGGTGGGGCTGTGGATCGACAATGGCACGCCCGTCGGTCGGGCTGCAGTATTACAGCGGACACTCGTCGTCTAGCGGAATCACGCGGAAGTACCGGCTGCGCTGACCTCGAACTCTTCTGATTCCAGTCAGAAGCGAATCAGAAGAGTCCGGAAACAGAAAAAGGACCGATAACCGGTCCTTTTCCCATTCACTGTCTCAACACAGTGTGCGCCCGAAGAGACTCGAACTCCCAACCTTCTGATCCGTAGTCAGATGCTCTATCCATTGAGCTACGGGCGCATGGTCACTCTCGCGAGCAAACCAGCGTCCAGAATACCCCACGCGCGCGCTCAGGCCGAATCGAGCTCACTCCCGCAGGGGAACGATCGGTTCGGCATCCAGCGCCTTCAGCTGGCGAACGAGCGCCACGCGTCGATAGGACGCGTCGAGCAGCTCCTCCACCAGGTCCCACGGGCCGGATGCCGCCTCCACGCGGATCGCGAGCCAGCCGTACGCGCCCTCATAGGGCGGCACGAACACGTCGTCCCGCTCGAGGAGGGCGTCACGCTCGTCGGGGTCCGGGATGAACAAGACGCACGCGATGTCGCCGGATCCGACGATCGCGAACTGCGGCTTGCCGGCACGGAACGTGCAGCGGCCGTGCGCGATGGCCTCGGCGGCCTCCGGGTAGCGCATGCAGAGCTTCCGCACCCGCTCGACGAGGGGGTGATCGGGAGTGAACCTCATCGGATGCGGCTGCATGGCACCCGCTACTCCCCCGCGACCTCAGGCTCGGCATCCGCCGCTTCGGCCGCCTGCAGCGCTTCGCCCTCGGCGAGCTTGCGGCGGTGGGCCGAGAGCCGCGGCAGGTCCACGAGCCGCAGCGCCTGCATCCTCGCGCCGCGCATCACGTCGTAGTCGGGGTCGACGTCGGAGCGCATTCCCTCGACACGCAGGCGCCGCTGCAGGTTGGCCTCGACGTCGCCCCACGCGGCATCCCTCGCCTGCTCGACGAGTTCGCGCACCGCATCGGGGTCGGCGGCGCGATTGCGCAGCTCCTTCGCGACTCCGCGGTACTGGTTCTCACGCTTGCGCAGGTTGCGCATGTCGCGGTCGCGGTAGTCGTGCGTGCCGTCGGAGTCGGTGAACTTGCCCCACGCGCGCTTGCGCTGCGTGCGCGCGAGGGCAGCCGCCTCCTCCTGCTCTTCGGCGAGGGCGATGAGCGTCGCCTGCGCGTAGGAGGCCAGCACATCCACGTCGAACGACTCGTCGTGCGCGATCGTCTCGACGAGGATGTGGTTGCGCACGGTCAGCCGCGCTGCCGCGGATGCGATCGAGACACCCTCGGCGACGGCATCCGAGGTCTTCCCCATCCGCGCACCTCCCCTCAGGAGAGGCTACCGTCCGCAGGCTTCGCGCGAGTCGGGGCGGGCGAACGACGAACGCCGATCGCGTGAAGCGATCGGCGTTCGTCGTGCGCGCTGATTCAGCGCGGGGAGTCAGATTCCCTTGGTGCGGAACTTCTGGACGAGACCGCACTCGAACGGGTCGCGGGCGGCGAGCCCGACCTCGTTGAGGTAGCGGATCACGATGCCGTAGGACTTCAGCAGCGTGGTCTCCGTGTAGGGGACGCCGAGCGTCTTGCAGTGCTCGATCACGATCTCGCGGGCCTGCGCGAGGTGCGGGCGCGGCATGCTCGGGAACAGGTGGTGCTCGATCTGGTAGTTGAGCCCGCCCATGAGCCAGGTCGCCCACCAGCCGCCCGACACGTTGCGCGACGTGCGGACCTGCTTGGTGAAGAAGTCGAGCTTCGCGTCGGCGTCGATGATCGGCATGCCCTTGTGGTTCGGCGCGAACGCCGCTCCCATGTAGACGCCGAAGACCGCCATCTGCACACCGATGAAGGCGAACGCCATTCCGAGCGGCAGGAACAGGAAGATCGGGGTGAGCACGAGTGCGAAGCGCAGCGTCAGCAGGCCGAGCTCGAGCCAGCGGTCCTTGACCGGGTGGCGGAAGTCGAGCAGGTGGCGGAACGCCAGGTAGTGCAGGTTGAGGCCTTCCAGCGTCAGCAGCGGGAAGAACAGCCATCCCTGGCGCCGGGTGATCAGGCTCATCGGCCCGCTGACCTTCTCGGCGTCGACCACCAGGAAGCGGATCGTGTCGACCTCGATGTCGGGGTCCTTGCTGACGCGGTTCGGGTTGGCGTGGTGACGCGTGTGCTTCGAACCCCACCAGTCGCGGCTCATGCCGACGATGCCGTTGCCCAGGATCAGGCCCAGCGTGTCGTTGGCGCGTCCCGAACTGAGGATCGTGCGGTGCGCGGCCTCGTGGGACAGGAACGCCACCTGCGTGAACAGGATGCCGAGGACACCGGCGACGATCAGCTGGTACCAGCTGTCACCGAGGAGGATGAAGGCCGTGATCGCACCGGCGAATCCGAGAGCGATCGCCGCGCCCACCGTGATGTAGAACCAGGGTGTGCGCTCCAGCAGGCCGGTTTCACGGACCACCTGCGAGACCTTGGTATAGGCCTGCGTGATCGGGGGGAAACTGTCTTTCTTCGCGTAGGTCTGGCGTACGGCTCCCAGAGTGGACGCGGGTGCGGAGACTGAAGTGATGCGACACCTGCCTGAATCGGGCCCGCGGGGGCGGGACGAGCGGAAGAGAGAAAGGCGGGTGCCGATTCGCTTCTGCCCACATTACGGGGTGGTACATGCGGACCTGGGAATGTGATAACAGTCTCATCGTGTGTCAGGCGAATCCCCAGCATCGCCCGCACAGCCGACGCGCAACCTGGCGTGCTAGCTTGGGATCGGCGGTTCTTCCGCCCAGCGTCGTTGTCACGCTTCGCGGCTTTCCGCCGCGGCTCTTTTCACACGGCGAACCGATGCGCGAACCCGCGCCGTCGCCCTCTCAACGCCCTTCTTGCGGCGTGCCATCCGAAAGCTTTCACTATGCCTACTTTCCTCGACCTCGGCGTGCCCGCGCCGCTGGCCAACGTCCTCGCCCGTGAGGGCAAGACCGAGGCCTTCCCGATCCAGACCGACACGCTCCCCGACTCGCTTGCGGGCAAGGACGTGCTCGGCCGCGGCCGCACCGGCAGCGGCAAGACCATCGCGTTCGCGCTCCCCCTGGTCGCCCGCCTCTCCGGGGCGTTCGCCTCGGGTCGCACGCCCGGCCGCCCCCGCGGCCTGGTGCTCGCCCCGACCCGCGAGCTCGCGACGCAGATCGCCGCCACCATCCAGCCCCTCGCCGCGGCATCCGGCCTCACCGTCACGACGATCTTCGGCGGCGTGAGCCAGAAGCCGCAGGAGTCGGCGCTGCGCGCCGGCGTCGACATCGTCGTGGCCTGCCCCGGCCGCCTCGAAGACCTCATGAAGCAGGGCCACGTGCGCCTCGACCGCGTCGAGATCACCGTGCTCGACGAGGCCGACCACATGGCCGACCTCGGGTTCCTGCCCGGCGTCACCCGCATCCTCGCGGCCACGCCGCAGGGCGGACAGCGCATGCTGTTCAGCGCCACGCTCGACCGCGGTGTCGACGGCCTCGTGCGCAAGTTCCTCCGCGACGAGGTGCGCCACGAGATCGACGACCAGAGCGTCCCGCAGGGCGAGATGACCCACCGCGTCTTCATGGTGAGCGACGACCAGAAGTCCGACCTCGTCAAGCACCTCGCCTCGGGCCGCGGTCGCCGCATCCTCTTCACCCGCACCAAGCACCAGGCCAAGAAGCTCGCGAAGGTGCTCACGGCAGCCGGCATCCCGTCGGTGGATCTGCACGGCAACCTGTCGCAGGCCGCGCGCGAGCGCAACCTCGCCGCCTTCAGCGCCGATCCCGCCAAGGGCGGCGTGCGCGTGCTCGTGGCCACCGACGTGGCCGCCCGCGGCGTGCACGTCGACGAGGTGGAGCTCGTCGTCCACGTCGACCCGCCCATGGAGCACAAGGCGTACCTGCACCGCTCGGGCCGCACCGCCCGCGCCGGCGCCGCAGGAACCGTCGTGACCGTCGCGATCCCCTCGCAGCGTCGTGACGTGGCCGACCTGCTGCGCAAGGCGGGCATCACCGCTCCGCTCGAGCAGGTCGCCGCCGAGTCCGCCCCGATCACCGAGCTCGTCGGCGAGCGCGCCGAGTACGTGCGCCCGGCACCCGTGCAGGCGCCGCAGCAGCAGCGTCCGTCCAAGCCCCGCTCGGCGCAGGCCGGTCAGGGTCAGGGCCGTGGCGGTCAGGGCAACGGCCGTGGCCGTGGAAACGCCTCCGCCTCGAGCGGCCGCGGCGCCGCCGGCTCCGCTCGCGGAGGCGATCGCAACGCCGCCCCCGCATCCGGCGGATCGCGTCCGATGTACTCGACCGGCACCGGTCAGCCTTCGCACGCGCACAACCCGCGTCCGGCGCAGGCCGCCCGCCCGACCGGCTCGCGTCGCGCCCAGCACAACGGCACGCGCTCCGGCGCACCGCGCGGCTGAGCGTCAGCATCCATGAGAACGGCCCGAGGCGATTCGCCTCGGGCCGTTGCTCGTCGTGTGCGGTCAGGCCTTGACGGGCTTGGTGTACTTCGCGTCGCCGAAGCCGATGATGAAGTAGCCGATGAAGGCGATGAGCCACAGCAGGAAGAACGACCATGCGCCGCCCTTGCCGAATGCGGCGCCGACCTTGATCGCCACGATGATCGAGAAGACGATGTTCACGATCGGGATCAGGTACAGCAGCGACATCCATCCCGAATAGCCCGCGATCTTGACGAGGATCACGACGTTCACGATCGGGATCAGGGCGAGGATGCCGGGCCACCCCGCCTTCGCGAACACCATCCACATGGCGATGGCGACCAGGACGTACCAGAGGAAGCTCAGCACGCCCGTCCAGACGTTGAAGAGCGATTCGTTGAGGTTGCTGCTGATGGGCGTGATCTCGGCAAGGCGAGACTGATGGCGAGGTTCATGCCGCTCATCCTAGGGATGCCGGTCGGCTCCGGCCAACCGCTACGAGAGCGAGTCGACGACCGCGGCGACCCGCCGGGCACGGGTCTCGGCGGCCTTGGCGCCCTCGACGTTCGTGACGTGCGCCTTCTGACGGCTCGGCGCGAGCTGGTCGAACGCCTCGCGCACGCCGGCGGCGGCGAGCGCCGCTGCCAGGTCGTCGGGAATCTCGACCGTGCGCGGCTCGGTGTCGAGGGTCAGCTCGACCGTGATCGCCTCGCCGCCCTTCAGCCCGGTCGCCGCGCGCTTGTCGGAGCTGAAGGCGATGAGGTAGCGGCCGGCCATCGGCGCGACCGCGCTGCGGTAGGAGTAGCCGTCGTTGACGGTGACGTTCACGAGCGGCCGCTTGCCGCCGCCGAGCTCCTCGAGCACGGCGGGGGGAACGTCGATGCCGGTGTTGTTGCCGACCAGGAACAGAGTCGTCTCGAATCGCATGGATCCGAGTGTCGCACAGGGCGCGTAGCAACGCGGGGAGTGCGGCGCAAGCCCCCCGCGCCCGCACGACGCGGGTCGTAGCGTCGTCGGAGTCATCCTCACGAAAGGAGCGCGACATGGGATTCATGGAAGACGCCAAGGAGACGGCCGAGACCGCCGGACGCAAGATCCAGGACAAGGTCGAAGACACCGCCGACGCGATCGGCGACAAGATCGACGAGAAGAAGGCGGACGCCGACGTGAAGAAGGCCGAAGCCGAGCGCGACTCGGTCCACAAGCGCAACGAACTCAAAGAGAAGATGCGCGACAGCTGATCGCACCCTGATCCGTCCCCGGCGCCTGGCCGGAGGCAGAGCACGGAGGGCCTCGGAGAATACTCCGGGGCCTTCTGTCATGCCCGGCCGCCCGTTCTCACGCGCTCGCGGGCAAACCGTTACGCCGCCGCCTCCGAAGACCTCTGAGACGCGGCACCCGCCGCGCACGAAATGGGAGGTCGCACATGCGCTCGTCACCGAACCGCCTCGTCGCCACGATCTTCGGCGCGGTCTACATCCTCGTCGGACTTCTCGGCTTCGCCGTCACCGGAGGAGTCGGATTCCTCGCCACCGAGGGAGGGCTGCTGCTCGGGATCTTCATGGTCAACCCGCTGCACAACATCGCCCACCTGCTGATCGGCGCCGCCCTGCTCATCGCAGGACTCGCGTCGGCACGCGCGGCGAAGACCGTCAACATCATCGTCGGAGCGACGTATCTTCTGCTCGGAATCGTCGGGTTCTTCCTCGTCGGCACCGCGCTGAACATCCTCGCCCTCAACACGTTCGACCACTTCCTGCACCTCGCGAGCGCCATCGTGCTCCTGGGCGTGGGTCTGGCCGCCGAACGCGGAGTCCGCTCCGACCTGTCCAGCCGTACGGCCTGACAGGCGACGGAAGAGCCGAGATGGACACCTCGACAGCACCACGCACGACGGAGGTCGGCGCCCAGGGGGGCGTTGCCGACGCACCGTCGTGGCCCGCATTCGCGGCGTGGGGCGGAGGCCTGATCCAGCTCGCGCTCGGCGCCGGCGCGATCACGGGAGCGGGAGGAGTCCCTGCCATTCGGGTGGCGGGGATCCTCCTGGCCGTGATCGGCGTCGTCGCAATCGGCTGGGGAGCCGCGACGCTCGCCCGGGGACGCATCGTCGTCCCCCGGCTGGGCATCGCAGGCTCCCTGGCCGGCATTCTGGCCGCCGCCGCGGCGATGGCGCTGGACCCGACCCGGGTCAGCGTGTTCGCCGTGGCCGCGGCATCCGCTCTGCTCGATCGCCGTCGCACTCGGGTGCGCGCTCGCGCGTGCGCCGAGCGCGCAGCGACTCGGACGCCGGACGCGGTCACCGCGTCGTCACTCGCCGCTGCGCGCCGAGCGGAGCCCGGCGCTCGCCCGGCCGAGCGGCCGGCACGCCTCGTCGCGACTCGTCGTCGTCCGCGGTGCTGGTGGCGGGTGTCGTCACCCCGGCGCTGGCCGCGACCGAAGCCGGTCAGCACGCTCGTGCCGCACGGCGAGATGGTCGAGCGCGCGAGGCACCATCTCGACGCGCAGCGGCACGTCCGCGGGCAGGTGCGCGGGTCAGGCGATCGCGGCGATGCGCCAGGATGCCGTGGCCGAAGCGCCCGGGCTCGAGCACGATCAGGCCCGCGTCGTAGTCGTAGCGGTCCGCGTTGAAGGCATCGGGCGCGCACGTCATCGGCTCGACCGCGAGGCCGGTGCGGTGCCCGGGCTTGCCCACGCCCTTGTCGGAGGTGTGGATCTGCACCCACGGGCACGCGGCATCCCACACCATCTCGCACGCCCGAGCCGGCGGCGTCCGTCACCCGCACGGTCGCGAAGCCCGTCGGCATCCCGGCTCGAGCGCGGTGTAGGCGTGGTCGATCTCGACCGCGCCGATCTGCCGCGCGCTCGCGGAAGTCGAAGCGCTGTCGGGTCGTCGGCGTCGACCGGGCGCAGGCCGATCGGGCTGAGGCGGTCGGGCGTGACCGCGAGCACCTCGGCCGCGGGCAGGTCGAGCGTCCAGTCGTCGACGTGCCCGTCCCCGGCCACCAGGTACGGGTGCGGGCCGGTGCCCCAGGGGGCGGCATCCGGACTCTCGTTCGTCGCCGTCACGGTCTGCGTGAGCCCGTCGGCGTCGAGCGCGAACGTCGTCTCGATCACGATGCGCCACGGGTAGCCGGTCTGCGGCTCGATCGTCGGCGGCGAGGGTGACGTGGCTCGGTCCCTTGTCGATCGCCTCGTAGTCGAGCCAGCCGCCGAGACCGTGCAGCGCGTGGTGGCGCGCCGGCTCGGTGAGCGGCGACCTGGCGCTCGACTCCCGCGAACGTGAACTTGCCGTCGACGACGCGGTTCGGCCACGGGGCGAGCGTCGCGCCGCGGTACGACGGGCGCACCTCGTCGGCGTCGAACGGGCACGGTGAGGTCGCGTCCGTCGTAGGTGAGCGAGCGCAGGGAGGCCCCGACGCTCGCGATGACGGCTTCGTAGTCGCCCGCGCGCAGCGCGTGCTGAGTACCGGAGAGGAGTGTGCGCATGAGAGAGTGTGCCCGCGGGGGGTCAGAAGCCCTGGGCCAGTCGATAGTATGCCTGGTTCCAGCGCAGCTCGCTCTGGAATCCGCGCACCGTGGTCGTCGTCGTCGATCACGACGAGCTCGGTCTTGGCGATCTCGGCGAAGTCGCGGAACACCTCGATGCCGACCGCGGTGGTCATCACCGTGTGGTGCGCGGCGCCGGCGGCGAGCCAGCACGCGGCGCTCGTGGCGAAGTCGGGCTGCGGGCTTCCAGATCGCGCGACCGACGGGCAGCTTCGGCAGGTCGGGCGCCTCGACGTTCTCGACGACGTTCGCGACCAGGCGGAACCGGTCGCGCATGTCGCTCATCGCGACCACGAGCGCGGGGCCGGGGTCGGCGGTGAAGACCAGGCGCACCGGGTCCTCCTTGCCGCCGATGCCGAGCGCGTGCACCTCGAGCCGGGGCTTGGCTGGTCGTGAGCGACGGCGAGACCTCGAGCATGTGCGCGCCGAGGATGCGCTCGTTGCCGGGCACGAGGTCGTACGTGTAGTCCTCCATGAGGCTCGCGCCGCCGGGCAGGCCCGCGCCCATCACGTTCGCGACGCGCACGAGGATCGCGGTCTTCCAGTCGCCCTCGGCGCCGAAGCCGTAGCCCTCGGCCATGAGCCGCTGCACGGCGAGGCCGGGCAGCTGCTTCAGCGCGCCCAGGTCCTCGAAGGACGTGGTGAAGGCGCCGAAGCCGCCCTCCTCGAGGAACGAGCGCAGGCCCAGCTCGATCGCGGCGCCGTCGCGCAGCGACTGGTGCCGCTCGCCGCCGGGCAGCAATTCAGGCTGGACGTCGTAGAGCTCCGACGTATTCCGCCGACCAGGGCGTCGATGTCGGCATCCTGAGCCTGAGTTACGGCATCCGCGAGCTCGTTGACGCCCCACGTGTTGACCTGCACGCCGAAGCGCAGCTCGGCCTCGGTCTTGTCGCCCTCGGTGACCGCGACGTAGCGCATGTTGTCGCCGAAGCGGGCGAGCTTGAGGGTGCGGGATGCCGTCCACCCGGCGGCGGCGCGCTGCCAGTCCTCGACCTGCTGGCGCACGACCGGGTTCGACACGTGGCCGACGACGGTCTTGCGCGCGACGCCCAGGCGGGTCTGGATGTACCCGAACTCGCGGTCGCCGTGCGCGGCCTGGTTGAGGTTCATGAAGTCGAAGTCGATGTCGGCCCACGGCAGCTCGACGTTCGCCTGCGTGTGCAGGTGCAGCAGCGGCTTCTGCAGCGCGTCGAGGCCCGCGATCCACATCTTCGCGGGGCTGAAGGTGTGCATCCACGCGATCACGCCGATCACGTCGTCGCGCGCGTTCACCTCGAGCGCGAGGCGGCGGATCGAGTCGGAGTCCTTCAGCACCGGCTTCCAGACGACCTTCACCGGCAGTCCGCCGAGGCCGTCGGCGACCGCCTGGGACTGCTCGGCGACCTGCTTCAGCGTCTCTTCGCCGTAGAGGTTCTGGCTGCCGGTGACGAACCAGACCTCGTAGCCGTCGAGCGTGGTGGAAAGCGGGGTGCGGGTCATGTCAGGTCCTTCGTGGTGTCCGGTCGTTGAGGTCGAGCGAAGCGTGGACAGGCGTGGGTCAGAGGGCTTCGACGGCGGCGCGCTCGACGGCGAGGCCGGCGCGGTAGCGGTCGAGGTAGGCGGCGAAGCCGGCGACGTCGGCCGGGTCGGGTTCGACGACGTCGATGCCGGCGTCCGGCGAAGACGCGGTCGTTCAGGTAGCCGGCCAGGTCGGTCTCGGAGGCGTGCGCGAGGTACGACGCGAGCACGGCGATGCCCCACGCGCCGCCCTCGGACGCGGTCTCGCCGACCGCGACGGGGGCGTCCAGCGCGCCGGCGAGGAAGCGCTGGGCGACTCCGGCGGTGCGGAACATGCCGCCGTGCGCGAACATCCGGTCGAGCGCGACGCCCTCGCCCTCGAGCACGCGCATGCCGAGGCTCAGGGTGCCGAAGACGCCGTACAGCTGCGCGCGCATGAAGTTCGCGAGCGTCAGGCGGCTGTCGGGCGTGCGCACGAACAGCGGCCGGCCCTCGTCGAGCCCCGCGATCGGCTCGCCCGCGAGGTGGTTGTAGGCCAGCAGCCCCCCGGCATCCGCTTCGCCGTCGAGCGCCTCGCGGAACAGCACGTCGAACACGGCATCCGCGTCGACGGGCGTCCCGGCCGCGGCCGCGAACCGGCCGAACAGCCCGCCCACGCGGCCAGCTCGCTCGCGCCGTTGTTGCAGTGCACCATCGCGACCGGGTCGCCCGCGGGCGTCGTGACGAGATCGAGCTCGTGATGCACCTGCGCGAGCGGGCGCTCGAGCACGACCATCGCGAAGATGCTCGTGCCGGCGCTGACGTTGCCGGTGCGCGGAGCGACCGCGTTCGTCGCGACCATGCCGGTGCCGGCGTCGCCCTCGGGCGGGCAGAACGGGATGCCGGGGCGCAGCGCTCCGGACGGGTCGAGCAGCGCGGCGCCCTCGGCGGTCAGCTCGCCGGCGGGCCGGCCGGCGACGAGCACCTCGGGCAGCAGGTCGGCGAGCGCCGCCCGGCACGCGCGGCCGGCGACGAGGTCGTCGAAGCGGCGCAGCAGCTCGGCGTCGTAGTCGTCCGTCGCGGAGTCGATCGGGAACATGCCCGACGCGTCGCCGACGCCGAGCACCCTGCGGCCGGTGAGCTGCCAGTGCACGTACCCGGCGAGGGTCGTGAGGAACGCGATCTGCGGCACGTGCGGCTCGTCGTCGAGCACGGCCTGGTACAGGTGGGCGATCGACCAGCGCAGCGGGATGTTGGTGCCGAACAGCTCGCTGAGCTCGGCCGCGGCGGGTCCGGTCGTCGTGTTGCGCCACGTGCGGAACGGCACGAGCAGCTCGCCGTCGGCGTCGAACGCGAGGTAGCCGTGCATCATCGCCGAGACGCCGATCGCGCCCATCGTCTCCAGGCGCACGTCGTGGCGCCGCTCGACGTCGGCGACCAGGTCGGCGTACGCCGCGCGGAGCCCGGTCCAGACGTCTTCGAGCGAGTAGGTCCAGACGCGGTCCTCGAACGCGTTCTCCCACTCGTGGCTGCCGACCGCGAGCACCTGCGCGCGTCGTCGCCGATCAGGCAGGCCTTGATGCGCGTCGAGCCCGAGCTCGATGCCGAGCGACGTGCGCCCGGCGACGATCGCCTCCCGCGCGCGCGTCGGCGGTGGAACTGTTCACGGTGGTCTCCTCGTCGAGTGACGTGTCCGCATGATGTTACCGGTAACATGCCATGCGACGCGCCAAGCCGCCGAGTCACTGGCGCGCGAGCCGGCGCTCGCAGCGCGTGCACTCGCGCGAGCCGGACGACGCGCGGCGCGCACGCAGCACCGGAGGCGCGGCCGGCGCGGTCGGGCGCGGCTCGAGCCCAGCACCTCGGCGATGCAGCGGGCGGCCTCGCCCGCGATGTCGAGACGCACGGTGGTCAGCGCCGGGCGGTAGTACGCGGCATCCGGGTTGTCGTCGACGCCCGACCACGCTCACCTCGCCCGGGCACCGCGACGCCGCGCATCGGCGAGGCCCGCGATCAGCCCGAGCGCCATCTGGTCGTTGGCCACGAAGACCGCCGTCGGCCCGTCGCCGTCGCGCACGGCGCGCGCGATCTCGTCCGCCGCCGCGAGACCGGATGCCGCGCTCCAGTCGCCGCGCCACACGCCGGCCGACGCGCAGTCCGCGCGCGGCGAGCGCGGCATCGAAGCCCTCCGCGCGGGCGACCGCCTCGATCCAGTCGTCCGGACCGGCCAGGTGCGCGATGCGGCGGTGGCCGAGCGCCGAGCAGGTGCGTCGACGGCGATCGCCGCGGCATCCCGCTGCACCGTCGACGCGTCCGGGCCGTGCAGGGCGACGACCGGCAGCCCGAGCCCGGCGGCGTCGAGCGCCGAGAGCGTGCGGGCGTGCGGCGCGACCACGACGATGCCGTCGACTCCCTGCGCGAACAGGTGACGGCCGGCCTCGACGACGGATGCCTCGTCTCCGGCGTCCGCGTAGGCCGCGGTGACCCAGCGCCCCGCTGCGCGGGCGGCCGCCTCGAGCGCGAGGATGCCGACCGCCGGACCGTACATGCTCGCGTCGGAGGCGAGGATGCCGATCGTGCGCGTGCGGCTCGTGCCGAGCGACGCGGGCCGCGTTGTTGACGCGGTAGTCGAGCGCGGCGCATCGCCTCGAGCACCCGCTGTCGCGTCTCGGGGCGGATGCCGGGATGGTCGTTGATCACGCGCGACACCGTCTGGGTCGACACGCCGGCGGCGCGGCGCGACCTCGCGCACGCCGACGCGGCGCGTTCGGCCGCAGCGGCGGGGATTCGCTCATGCGCCCAGGCTAACGGGCCCCGCCGGGCGACACGACGGTCGCGAGCGGCGTGACGCCGCGATGCGAATGTGATCGCTCACGTTCCGCCGCGATCCTGCCTGCTCCGGCCTGGACCCGAACCGGCCACGAAAGCGGCGCGTTACCGAAATGTTACCGCTCACATCTTGTGCGATACCGGAATGTGAAGGCTAACATTCAGTCACAACGCGGGGTCAGACCCGCTGACGAAGCGCCGGCATCGAGGCCGGAAACCCGAACGAGGAGGTTTGGTGGACATGAACAAGAAGATCCTCGCCGGTGGTGCCCTGCTGGCAGCGCTGGCATTGGTCGCGACCGGCTGTGCGGCTCGAGCGGCGACAGCGGCGACGGCGGAGACGCCGGCGGCGACGGCCCGATCACCGTCGGCTTCGCGCAGACGGGCTCGGAGTCCGGCTGGCGCAGCGCCAACACCGAGTCGATGAAGACGGCGTTCTCGGAGGAGAACGGCTTCGAGCTGGTCTTCAACGCCGCCGACAACGACCCCGCCGCGCAGATCGCCGCCGTGCGCGACTTCATCAACCAGGGCGTCGACGCGATCGTCATCGCGCCGATCGTCGAAGACGGCTGGGACGACGTGCTGCAGGAGGCCGCGGACGCCGAGCATCCCGGTCGTCCTCGAGGACCGCACGGTGACCGTCGTCGGACGACCTCTACGCGAGCTGGGTCGGCCTGGACTTCAAGAAGGAAGGCGTCATGGCCGGCGAGTGGGCCGCCGAGACCTTCGGCGACACCGCGACCAAGATGGTCGTGCTCGAGGGCACGACCGGTTCGGCTCCGGCCAACGACCGCGCCGAGGGCTTCGACGAGGCCATCGACGGACACGGCGATCGAGAAGATCGACTCGCAGACCGGTGACTTCACCCGCGACGGCGGCAAGACGGTCATGGAGGGCTTCCTGCAGAAGTACGGCGTCGACGGCATCGACCTGGTCTACGCGCACAACGACGACATGGCCCTCGGCGCGATCGAGGCGATCGAGGCGGCCGGCGCCGAGCCGGGCGTCGACATCCAGATCGTGTCGATCGACGCGGTCAAGGACGGCATGCAGGCTCTCGTCGACGGCAAGATCAACTACATCGTCGAGTGCAACCCGCTCCTGGGCGAGCTGGCCGCCGGACTCGTGAAGGACGTCCTGGCCGGCAACGAGGTCGAGAAGACGGTCTACGTCGAGGACCAGACCTTCACGCAGGAGCAGGCCGCCGAGGTCATCGACAGCCGCCTGTACTGATCCGATCCGAACCAACCCGCATCGCGACCGATCCTGTACCAAGGTAGGTCAAGAGCACATCGCCGGGGGGCCGCTGCGGTCCCCCGGCCGATGTGCCGACGATGAAGCTCGGAAAGGCAGCTGAGTCATGTCCGCGGACACCGCCGTCCCGCCGGTCGTCGAGATGACCGGGATCACCATCCGCTTCCCCGGCGTCCTCGCCCTCGACGCCGTCGACTTCTCCCTCCGGCCGGGCGAGGTGCACGCGCTCATGGGCGAGAACGGCGCCGGCAAGTCGACGCTCATCAAGGCCCTCACCGGCGTCTACCCGGTCGACGCCGGGACGATCCCGGTCGAGCGGCGAGCCGCGCATCTTCAGCAGCGACCGCCGACGCCCAGAACGCCGGGCATCTCGACCGTCTACCAGGAGGTCAACCTCTGCGCGAACCTCTCGGTCGGCGAGAACGTCATGCTCGGCCACGAGCCGCCGCCGCGGCGGCGGCATCGACTGGAAGGCGACGCACCGCGAGGCCGCGACGCCACCTGCGCGAGCCTCGGCCTCGCGATCGACACCCACTCGATGCTCTCCAGCCACTCGATCGCGATCCAGCAGCTCGTCGCCATCAGCCGCGCCATGGTGCTCGACGCGAAGGTGCTGATCCTCGACGAGCCGACCTCGAGCCTGGACCGCGGCGAGGTCGAGCAGCTGTTCACGGTCATCCGCGACCTGCGCGACCGCGGCGTCGCCATCCTCTTCGTCAGCCACTTCCTCGATCAGGTCTACGAGATCTCCGACCGCATCACGGTGCTGCGCAACGGCCAGCTCGTCGGCGAGTACCGCGTGGACGACCTGCCCCGCGGCGACGCTCGTCACGAAGATGATCGGCCGCGAGCTCGACGAGCTCGCCGCGCTCTCCTCGGTCGCCGACCGCGTCGATCGACCGCACCGGGCACACCCGTTCTGCGGGCGACCGGGATCGGCCGCCGCGGCGTGCTCGAGCCGGCCGACATCGACGTCTACGACGGCGAGGTCGTCGGCATCGCCGGGCTGCTCGGCTCCGGCCGCACCGAGCTCGTCCGCCTGCTCTACGGCGCCGACCGCGCCGAGTCCGGGCAGCTCGAGGTCAACGGGCGCGCCGTCCGGCATCACCTCGCCGCGGCACGCGATCGAGAACCGGATCGCGTTCTCCTCCGAGAACCGCCGCGCCGAGGGCATCATCGCCGACCTCACCGTCGCCGAGAACATCGTGCTCGGCATCCAGGCCCGACGCGGCGCGAGCTGCGCAAGATCGAGCCGCGCCGAGGCGGATGCCGTCGTCGCCGAGTACATCGAGGCGCTCGGCGTGCGGCCCGCCGACCCCGAACATGCTCGCCGGCAACCTGTCCGGCGGCAACCAGCAGAAGGTGCTGCTGGCCCGCTGGCTCGCCACCGCCCCCGAGCTCATCGTCCTCGACGAGCCGACCCGCGGCATCGACGTCGGCGCCAAGGCCGACATCCAGCGCAAGGTCGCCGAGCTCAGCGCGCAGGGACTCTCGGTCGTCTTCATCTCCTCCGAGCTCGAGGAGGTGCTGCGCCTGGCGCAGCGCGTCGTCGTGATGCGCGACCGCCGCAAGATCGGCGAGCTCGACTCGAGCGGCGTCTCGATCGACGACCTCATCGACTACATCGCCAACAAGAGAGAGGAGAGCGTCGCATGAAGACGATCGTGAAGCACCGGCTGTTCTGGCCGGTCGTCGCGCTGCTCGCGCTCATCGCCATCAACACGATCGCCCGGCCGCAGTTCATCCTCATCACGGTGCGCGACGGCGAGCTCTACGGCGCGCTCATCGACATCCTGCGCAACAGCGCCCCGCTCATGCTCGTCGCCCTCGGCATGACGATCGTGATCGCGACGCGCGGCATCGACCTGTCGGTCGGCGCGATCATGGCGGTCTCCGGCGCCGTCGCGCTGACGATCATCGACGGCTCGCCCGAGCCCGGGAGCCTCGGCACCGTGCTCGTCGCGCTCGTGGTCGCGCTCGGCGTCGCGCTCGTGCTCGGCGTGTGGAACGGGTTCCTCGTCGCGGTGGTCGGCATCCAGCCGATCATCGCCACCCTCGTGCTGATGCTCGCCGGGCGCGGCGTCGCGCTGCTGATCACGGAGGGCTTCATCACGACCGTCAACAGCGCGCCGTACGAGTTCATCGCGACCGGCTACCTGATCGGTCTGCCGTTCGCGTTCCTCATCTCGATCGCCGCGATCGCGGTCATCGCGCTCATCGAGCGGCGCACCGCGCTCGGCGTGCTCACCGAGGCGGTGGGCATCAACCCCGAGGCGAGCCGGCTCGCCGGCGTGCGCGCCCGCGGCATCGTCTTCAGCGCCTACGTCGCCAGCGGCCTGCTCGCCGGCATCGCGGGCATCATCTACAGCTCCAACATCCGGGCGGCCGACGCGAACGCGGCGGGCCTGTTCATCGAGCTGTACGCGATCCTCGCCGTCGTGCTCGGCGGCACCTCGCTCATGGGCGGCAAGTTCACGATCGCCGGCACCGTCATCGGCGTGCTCACGATCCAGACCCTGGAGTCGACGATCCTCTTCCTCGGGGTCCCCTCGGCGCAGAGCCCGGTGTTCTTCGCCCTCGTCGTCATCGTCGTCGTGCTGGTGCAGTCACCGCGTCTGCACCAGTGGGCGCGCAGCGCGATGAAATCCGCACGCGAGCGCAGCGGATCCGATACCGGCACACGAGCGAAGGTGGCGTCATGACCACGAGCCTCGAACTCGCTCCGCGCACGTCCGACGTGAAGTCGCGCTACGCGACCTTCCTGAGCCGGCACGCGTCGCTCATGCCGACCTTCGCCGCCGTCGCGATCCTCATCGTGCTGCTGATCAGCGCGCAGGCCAGGTTCGCCGAAGTTCCTGAGCCCCGGCAACATGTCGGCTCTGCTGCTCGACAACGCGTACCTGCGTGGTCCTGGCCGTCGGCATGACCTTCGTGATCCTCACCGGCGGCATCGACCTGTCGGTGGGCTCGGTCATGGCCTTCACCGGCATCCTCGGGGCGAGCCTGCTCGCCCAGGGGATGCCGGCGGTCGTCGCCGTGCCGGTCATGCTCGTCGGCGGGCGCTCTGATCGGCCTGCTCATCGGCGTGCTGGTGCAGTACTTCGACGTGCAGCCGTTCATCGCCTCGCTGGCCGGGCTCTTCCTCGCCCGCGGCCTCGCGTTCGTCGTGAGCCTCTCCTCGATCCGCGTCGAGGACCCGGTCGTGCTGTGGCTGCAGCGCACGCGGTTCCAGGTCGGCGGGCTGGTACATCACCCCGACCGGCATCATCGCGCTCGCTGGCGGTCGCGATCGCCGCCTTCGTGCTGCTGTGGACCCGCTTCGGCCGCACCGTCTACGCGATCGGCGGCAGCGAGCAGTCGGCCCGGCTGATGGGGCTCAACGTCGCGCGCACCAAGGTGCTGGTCTACGTCATCAGCGGCGTCTGCGGCGGCCTCGCGGGCCTGCTGCTGACGGCCTACTCCGGTGCCGGCTACCCGCGCAACGGCATCGGCACCGAGCTCGACGCGATCGCCGCGGTCGTCATCGGCGGCACGCTGCTGACCGGCGGCACCGGCTACGTGCTCGGCTCGCTGATCGGCGTGTTCGTCTACGGCACGATCAAGACGGTCATCTCGTTCATGGGCGCCGAGCAGTCGTGGACGCAGATCATCATCGGCGCCCTGCTGCTGCTGTTCATCGTCGTGCAGCGCGTGATCGTCGCCCGCTCGCAGCGACGAAGATAGCCGCTCGGGCGACGGAGAGGGGCGACACCACGCGCACGCAGAGCGGTCGCGCACTCCGTCGCCGGGATAATGGCCTGATGGAGGACGCGCGGCCGCTGCTGGAGCTGACCGGGGCGACGGTGCGCTTCGGCGCGGACGCGGCCATCGACGACGTCGACTTCCGCATGTTCCCCGGCGAGGTGCACTCGCTCATGGGCGAGAACGGCGCCGGCAAGTCCACGCTGATCAAGGCGATCACCGGTGCGCATCCCGCTCGATGACGGGCGTGCTCGCGCTCGACGGCGCGGCCGTGCGGTTCCGCACGCCCGCACGACGCGCAGCTGCGCCGGCATCAGCACGGTCTACCAGGAGATCGACCTGCTGCCGAACCTCACCGTCGCGGAGAACATCTGCCTCGGCCGCGAGCCGCGCCGGCTCGGGCTGATCGACTGGAAGGCGATGCGCGCACGCGCGCGCACGCGTGCTCGGCGACCTCGGCCTCGACATCGACCCGGCGTCGATCCTCGGCACGCACTCGCTCGCCGTGCAGCAGCTCGTCGCGATCGCGCGGGCGATCTCGACCGACGTGCGCGTGCTGGTGCTCGACGAGCCGACCTCGAGCCTCGACGTCGACGAGGTCGCCGAGCTGTTCCGCGTCATCCGCGATCTCACGCAGCGCGGCGTCGCGATCCTGTTCGTCTCGCACTTCCTCGAGCAGGTCTACGAGATCTGCGACCGCATCACGGTGCTGCGCGACGGCCGGCTCGTCGGCGAGTACGTGCACGTCGCGAGCTGCTGCGCATCGACCTGGTGCAGACGATGCTCGGCCGCAGCGCCGCCGAACTCGGCACCCGCGCGCGCGTCGAGCCCGCCTCGCCCGAGTCGGAGCCGGTCATCCAGGGCGCGGGGGTCACCGCGGTCGCCCGGCATCACCGGCGCCGACGTCGACCTCGCCGAGGGCGAGGTGCTCGGCGTCGCCGGCCTGCTCGGCTCGGGGCGCACCGAGCTCGCCCGGGCGCTGTCGGGGATCGACAGGGTGGATGCCGGGATCATCACGATCAGCGGACAGCCGGTCGACCTGACCAGCCCGCGCAGGGCCATCTCGCTCGGCGTCGTCTACTCCTCGGAGAACCGCCGCACCGAGGGCATCATCAGCGAGCTGAGCGTGCAGGAGAACATCACGCTCGCCCTGCAGGCCGAGCGCGGCATCCTGCGCCGCATGCGACCGCAGCGTCAGCGCGAACTGGCGATGAGCTGGGTCGAGGCCCTCGACATCCGCCCCGCCGGATCTCGACCGGCCGCGCCGGCACGCTCTCGGGCGGCAACCAGCAGAAGGTGCTGCTGGCCCGCCTGCTCGCGCTCTCGCCGCGCGTGCTCGTGCTCGACGAGCCGACCCGCGGCATCGACGTCGGCGCGAAGGTCGAGATCCAGAACCTCGTCGGCGAGCTCGCCGACAACGGGCTGTCGGTCGTGTTCATCTCGGCCGAGCTCGAGGAGGTGCTGCGGGTGGCGAACCGGGTCGCGGTCCTGCGCGACGGGCGCATCGTCGAGACGCTGCCCGTCCGAGGACCTCACGGTCGACTCGCTCATGGCGCTGGTCGCGCAGCCCGACGAGTACGGCGAGACGTCCGCGCCGCCCCGGCGCACGGTGGGCCGGAGTGACGGAGGACAAGTCCGCGCGCGCGGCGAACATCTTCGACGTCGCGCGGCTCGCGGGCGTCTCGCACCAGACCGTCTCGCGCGTGCTCAACGACCTGCCCAACGTGCGGCCCGCGACGCGCGAGCGCGTCGAGCAGGCGATCGCCCAGCTGCGCTACAGCCCGTCCCCCGCCGCGCGCGCGCTCGTCACCCGGCGCACGCGCACGATCGGTCTCGTCACGCCCGGCGTCTCCGACTACGGCCCGACCTCGATCGCGATGCACTTCAACTTCGCCGCGCGCGCCGAGCGCTACAACGTCGAGACCGTGAGCGCCCTCGACCCGATCCCGACGGCGTCCGCGCGGTGATCGAGGGCCTGCTGCGCCAGCGGGTCGATGCGATCGTGCTCATCGTCGTCGACGTCGGCGTCCTCGAGGTGGTGCGCGGCCTCGACCTCAGCATCCCGGTCGTCGCCGCCGCGTCGACCGGCTCGCCGCAGCCCGCTCATCGTCTCGATCGACCAGTACCGCGGCGCCCGCGCGGCCGTGCGCCACCTCGCCGAGCTCGGCCACACCCGCATCCTGCACCTCGCCGGCGCCAGCCGCGCACCCGACGCCCTCGAGCGGGTCCGCGGCTGGCGCGACGAGCTCGCCGCGCGCCGCCTCGAGACCGTCGAGCCGGTCTTCGGCGACTGGTCGGCCGCGAGCGGCCACCGCATCGGCGGCGAGCTCGACATCGAGCCGGGCACGGCGATCTTCGTCGCAACGACCACATGGCGATCGGGCTGCTCTCGGCGCTGCGCGAGCGCGGTCTGCGCGTGCCCGAGGACGTCAGCGTCGTCGGCTTCGACGACGTGCCCGAGGCCGCCTACCTCTATCCCGCCGCTGACGACGGTGCGGCAGGACTTCGCCGCGCTCGGCGAGCTGATCATGCAGAAGGTGCTGATCGCCGTCGAGGAGCCCGACAGCGTCACCGAGGACACGCCGCTCCCGACGCACCTGATCGTGCGGCAGTCGACGGGAGCACCTCGAAAGTCGTCGGTGACCTCCGCCGAGTAGCCGGATCCTACCGGCGCGGGGCGTTCGGGCTGCACGCGTCCCCTCGCGTGACAGGCTGGAACCATGCGCATCGCACTCACCGGTTCAACCGGCAAACTCGGCTCCGTCGTCCTCCGCGAACTGCGGGATGCCGGGCACGACGTGATCGGACTCGACATCGTCGGCGCCCGTGAACCCGGATTCGTCCAGGTCGATCTGACCGACTACGGCCAGGTCATCGACGCGCTCGGCGGCGTCGACCGCACCGAGCCCTTCGACGCGGTCGTCCACCTCGGCGCGGTGCCGGCGCCCGGCATCCGCACCGACGTCGCGACGTTCCACAACAACATGACCAGCACGTTCAACGTGTTCTGGGCGGCCGTGCGGGTCGGCATCCGTCGCATCGTCTACGCGTCGAGCGAGACGGTGCTCGGGCTGCCGTTCGACGTGCCGCCGCCGTACATCCCGGTCGACGAGGAGTACGCGGCTCGGCCCGAGAGCGTGTACTCGATCGTCAAGGTGCTCGAAGAGCAGCTCGCCACCGAGCTGGTGCGCTGGCACCCGGATCTGTCGATCACCGCGCTGCGCTTCTCGAACGTCATGGTGCCCGACGACTACGCCGAGTTCCCCTCGTTCGACGCCGACCCGCGCTGCGCGAAAGTGGAACCTGTGGGGCTACATCGATGCGCGCGACGGGGCGCAGGCGATCGAGCGCGCACTCGCGGTCGCGCCGGCGGGCTTCGACCGGTTCATCATCGCCGCGGCCGACACCGTGATGTCACGGCCGAACGCCGAGCTCATCGCCGAGGTCTTCCCCGACGTGCCGGTCACGACGGAGGTCGGCGAGCACGAGACCCTGCTGTCGATCCACAAGGCGCGGCGCCTGCTCGGCTTCGCACCGCGCCACTCCTGGCGCGATCACCTCTAGCCCGACAGCTTCGCGCCGAGCCACGCTCGGGCGTTCGCGAACAGCTGCTGCGCGAGCGGAGTGTCGGCGGCCCACGCCTCGAAACCGTGCGGCGCGGCCGGGACGACTTCGAGCGTGACGTCGACGCCGGCATCCTCGAGACGCCGGGCGTAGGCGACGTCTTCGTCGTGGAACAGCTCGATGTCGGACGCGTAGATCCAGGCGGGCGGCAGCCCGGTGAGATCCTCTCGGCGCGCGGCGACCGCGTAGGCCGGGACGGATGCCGCCCCGGCGCCGCGCCGAGGTAGGACGACCAGCCGACGAGGTTCGAGCGGTTGTTCCACACGAAGTGCCGGGTCGCGTCATGGGCGCGATCGGCCGCGGTGCGGTCATCGAGCATCGGGCAGAACAGCCACTGCGCAGCCACCGCCGCGCCCTCGTCGTACAGGCGCTGCACCAGGCATGCCGCCAGACCGCCGCCCGCGCTCTGGCCTCCGACCGCGATGCGGTCGACGTCGACCCCCAGCTCGGCCGCATGCGCGATGAGCCACCGCCACGCGGCGTGAGCGTCGTCGAGCGCGGCGGGGAACGGATGCTTCGGCGCGAGCCGGTAGTCCACGGAGACGATCGTGACGCCGAGCTGCAGAGCCGTCTCACCGCAGAGGCGGTCGTCCATCTTCGCCGAGCCGATCACGAAGCCGCCGCCGTGGATCCACAGCAGGGCCGAGCCGGTCGGGCGTGCAGGCGTGTAGACCCGCACGTTCACGTCGCCGTCGCGCACGACCCGGCGCTGAACGCCGTCGACCTTCTTGCCCGGCGCGAGGCGCGTGAGGCCGGCCAGAAGGGCGCGTACGAAGGAGTTCTCGAGGTCGAGGGCGGGCGTGCGCTTCATCGCCGGGCGCAGCACGGGGTCGACGAGCTCGAGGTCCAACGACGCTCCTTCGCGTGAGAGGGACGGGGCGGCATCCGCCCGCGACAGGCTACAGCGCGGTGATCCGTTCCTTCAGCTCCGCCGCCTTGTCGGCGGGCAGCTGGCCGGCGGCCATCGCCAGGACCGTGTTGGCCGGCATCCCCTTGACCATGTTCACCATCGGGTGATCGGGCAGTTCGGGCACGACGTCCACGATGATGGCGCGTGCCTGCGGATCATCCAGAAGCTCGCCGAGGGTGGTCACGTCGAGGTCGTATCTGCCGGCCATGAGCTCTCCTTCGTGCGTGGACGTTGTTCCAGGATGTCAGGTTTCGCGCGAGCGGCGGTCGGCGAGCTCGGCGATGTCCTGCCAGCAGGCGACGACGGTGTCGGCGATCTCGTCGGGCGTCTGCGAGATGTCGACCGCGAATCCGGGCTCATCGGGCTGGAGTCGCTCGAGGGCCACCAGCTGGGAGCCGAGCAGCGTCGCCGGCATGAAGTGATTCGCGCGGGCGCCGATGCGCTCGGCGAGCAGGTCGGGCGAGCCGTCCAGGAGCGCGAAGCACATGTCGCCGCCGCGTGCGCGCAGCGCATCGCGGTAGGCCCGCTTGAGCGCCGAACAGGCCACGACGACGCGTTCATCGGCCGCTGTGCGCCGTGCGATCTCGTCGCCGACGGCGTCGAGCCACGGACGACGGTCGTCGTCGGTGAGCGGGATGCCGGCGGCCATCTTGGCGGTGTTGGCCTCGGGGTGGAAGTCGTCCGCATCGAGGAAGACGGCATGCGCGCGAGCGGCGACCGCTGCGGCGATCGTGGACTTGCCGGCACCCGAGACGCCCATCACGACGAGCGCGGTGAACCTCGGACCGTCCATGATCGCCTCCCGTTCGAGTTGTCCGACTCGAGCGTACCCACCCGGGCGGCGTCAGGCTCAGCGGGTCAGCTGATCGCCTTCGCCGCGCGACGGTGCAGGCGATCGGCTTCTTTCGAGGCCTTCTTCGTCGCCTTCTTGGCGCTCTTGACGGCGCGATCACGGGCCTTCGCGACGAGCGGGTCGTTCCAGAAGGTCCGCGAGGCGTGGACGAGCTCGCGATAGCGGGTGCGGCCCGCCTTCGCGCCGAAGACGTAGGCGGCGGCAGCAGCCGCGCCGATCAGGAGAAGGATGGTGAAAGCGCGCATGAGGGCTCCTTGCGTCAGAGGGTGTGAGGGGATGAAGGTGCGTGGCCGGCGGGTCAGGATCGCCCGGCGGCGGGCTTGCGGTTCTCGGCGCTGACCATCCAGGCGTACTGCTCGAGCTTCTCGATGATCGCGTGCAGGATGTCGGCGCTCGTCGGGTCTTCCTCGTCGACGGCGTCGTGCACGTCGCGGATCGTGCCGACGGTGTTCTCGAGGCGGACCGTGATCAGGTCGACGGTCTCGGTCGTGTCGATCTCGCCCTGCGGGTACTCGGGCAGGGTCGTGGTCGCCGCGACGATGTCGCTGCGGCCGTCCGGCACGGCGTGCAGGGCGCGCATGCGCTCGGCGACGGTGTCACTGAACTCGCGCGCCGACTCGATGATCTCGTCGAGGATGCGGTGCGTGTCGCGGAAGTTGCGACCCACGACGTTCCAGTGCGCCTGCTTGCCCTGACCCGCGAGCTCGAGCAGGTCGACCAGCACGGCCTGCATGTTCTCGCCGAGCTCCTTCGACGCCACGAAGCCCTTCTCGGCGTTCTGGCGGCGGGTGGTCTTCGCACCCGCGCCGCCGGGCGCGGAGCGCTTCGACGAGCGGGCTGCGGACGTTGACTTCTCAGTGGTTGCCATGTCGGGGACGTTACGTGCCCAGCCCTCCAGCGAGGAGGGCCTTGACAAGCGGCACGATCACCGTCCGGCACCAGAGTCAGCAGCCGACGACCGAAACGGGGCTGCCGTGCTACCGGAACGTGTCGGCGACCGCATCCCACCAGGCGTCGTAGTCCGCGCGGTGCCGCGGTCGGCGGGCGCGGGCCTCGTCGGCGATGCGTTCGCGGTCCTTCAGCAGGGCGTGCAGGCGGGGGATGCCGTCGACATCGGCCGCCGAGATCGGCACGGTCGCATCCTGCCCCCAGTGGGCCAGGGCGCCGCGCTGCTTGACGGCGGTGTAGTCGTCGGTCACGAGCCCGAGCACGGGGACGCCGGCGGGGGCGGCGAACACGGCCGGGTGATAGCGGCCGGTGATCAGCAGGGCCGAGGAGCGGGCGAGGGATGCCGCATGCGCGACGTCTCCGGTCGGCACGACGGTCGAGGGCGTGCGCATCCGCGCGCGCACCTCTTCGTGCAGCACGGCATCGCCGCGCGGCTGCGTGCCGGTGAGCGGACCGAAGTGGGCGTGGAAGCGCACCGGACCGCCGGTGAGCGCCGGCCGCGTCATCCACGAGCGCGGCGATCCGCTCGACGGTCTCGGCGCGCGGCGCCCGGCCGAGCGAGAGCGACAGGCTGACGAGCACGCCGTCACGCTCGGGGGCGGCATCCGCCCTCGGCATCGCCACGAACGACGCGTCGTCCACGCCCAGGCGGGCAGGCGTCCCGAGGTCGGCCGCGAGCCGGTGCGACGTCGACTCGCGAACGCCGACCAGCCGCGCCGAGCGCAGCAGTTCGGCGACCAGTTCGCGATCGCGCCCGCGCAGGTCGGGTCCGAGGGTCTGGCCCGTGACCACGACGGGCCGCCCGAGTCGCGCCGCGACACCGGCCAGCGCCGCCCGCTCGTACACGTGCAGCGGCCAGGTCGATGCGAGGTTGCCGCCGCCGGCGATCACGACGCCGTCCGCGGCGGCGACGGCGGCCACCACGGCGCGAGCCGGATCGTCGGCGGCGAGCGCGTCCCGCCCGTCGGCGAGCGCGAGCACGGCCGACAGCCGCGCCTCCGATGCGGCGCGGTCCAGCCCGTCGAAGCGGATGCGCGGCACGGCGTCCGCCGCATAGCGCGCGGCGGTCTCGTCCGGCGCGGATGAGACCGCGACCAGGGCCGCACCGCGCGCCCCGAGTTCGTCGCTCGCGGCCTGGAACATCGCCTCGTCGCCGATGTGCATCATGTCGTCGACGACGCCGACATCGCCCAGGGCAACCACCCGCATGAAACTCCTCAGGATATTGGCGTGAACCCGTTCACGCTAGCCCACCCCGACCCCCATTTCGGCGGGCTACCATCGAACGCCCGCCCGCTTCGGGGCGGCGCAGGACGGAACGTGACATGGGCGTGCAGACGGCTCTGGATGCGGTGCGCGATGCCCCCGGCATCGTCGAGGCCATCCGCCTCGCCGACGACCTCGCTTTCGAGGCCGGGCGCGATCCCGGCGTGCGCACGCTGCGGGTGCTGGCCACCGCGCTGAACGGCGACGACCAGGTCGCCGCGATCGCCGCCGTCCACGCGCTCGCCGAGATCTTCGACGAGCAGGCCGCGCGGATGCTGACCGGCCTGCTCTCCGATGACCGTCCCACGATCCGCGAGCACGCCGCGTGGGCGCTCGGGTCGGTACTGCCCCGCTTCGACGCCATGGGGCGGCTGATCGGACAGGTCTCGGCCGGCGGATTCACCGGCATGCTCGCGCAGCGCACGCTCGAGAAGTGGTCGTCGACGGCCGCGGAGACGCTCGCGGTGAGCCTCGAGACCGCTCTGCAGGGCACCGGCGATCCCGGCGCGCGCGCACGCCTCGTCGAGACGCTCGGGCTCGTGCGGCCCGCGATCGCCACCCGGCTGCTGCTGCAGGTCGCCGGCGACGACGCGCGACGCCGAAGATGCCCGCGTGGCGGCGATCGCCGCCCTCGGCCAGCGTCGCGGCGTCGCGGGAGTGTCGGAGGCGCTCGAAGAGCTCGTGAGCGGCGACGGCCGGCTGGCCGAAGTGGCCCGGCTCGCCCTGATCGACCTCGACGCCGTGCCCAATACCCGCGTCGCTCGCGCCGAGGGCCTCACGATCGGCCAGCTGTTCCTGCACGCCGACATCGATCCCGTCGCTGGCCGCGGTCGGCGCGGGCGACAACGGCGGCATCGCGACGCTGCTCGTCCGCCTCGGCGACGCCCTCGTCGCCGACCCGAGCACCGGCGTCGAGCGCGTCATCACCCTCTCGCGCGGCCCGGTCCCCCAGGCGGCCGAAGATCTGCTCGAGATCGGATCGGCGACGTCCGGCCACGTCTACGGCCGGGTGCCGCTGCTTCCCCATCCGGTGCCGTCGGCCGCCGCCTGGCCGCTGCGGGTCACCGCGCGCCGCGGCATCCGTCGCATCCTCCGCGCCGCCGGGCCGGTCGACCTGCTGCACCTGCGGATGGCCGATGTCGGCAGCCTCGCCGCAGCCGACGTCGCGCGCGAACTCGGCATCCCGACGGTGTTCACCGTCGCCCCCGACCCGCACGCCGTGATCCGCTCGCTCGACCGCTCGGGCGCGCTGACCCGCGAGGCCTTCGGGGTGACCGACCTGCGCGAGCACTTCTGGTTCCGCGCGCGTCTCGTGACGAACCTCGCCTCCAACGCGGCGCACACCGTGCTGTTCCCCCGCCCGGAGCTGCAGCGCGACATGAGCCAGCTCGTCGGCATCGACATCACGGCCCACCCCGAGCGCCACACGATCGTCGCCGAGGGCGTCGACCTCGCCGTCGTCGACCGCGCCGTGGACGCCGCGCGCGATCACGCGAGCGGCGCCGAGGCACCCGAGGCGATCGCCGAGCTGCGCGCGCTGATCGAGCGTCTTCCGGCCGAGCGACGCGAGCTGCCGCTCGTGGTGAGCCTCGGGCCGCATGCACCGCGTGAAGGGCATGGCGACGCTCGTGGAGGCCTGGGCCGGCGGTCCGCTGCGCGAGCGGGCGAACCTGCTCATCATCGGCGGCGACCTCGAGCACCCATCGCTCGACGAGCGGGAGCAGCTCGAGCGCATCGACGCCGCGGTGCCGGCCGCCGGCCGCGACGATGCGGGGCTGATCCTCGCCGGACACCGCCCCAACGACGTCGCCGCACTGTGGCTCGCCGCAGCGCGGTTCGGCCTGCCCGGGCTCACCTCGCCCGGCGGCGTGTACGTCTGCGCGAGCGTCAAGGAGGAGTTCGGCATCGCGCTCCTGGAGGCGATGGCGACCGGGCTCATGGTGGTCGCGCCCGACGGCGGCGGCCCCGCGACCTACGTGGAGGACGGCGTCACCGGCGTGCTCACCCAGACGTGGGACGCCTCGCGCCTCGAAGCCGGGGTCGGCTCGGCGCTCGAGGCCGCGGCATCCCCCGACGACGGACGCGCCGAGGCCGCGCACGAGATGGTGCGCACGAGCTTCACGATCCAGTCCATGGCCACGGCCCTCGGCCCGGTCTACCGCGGCGTCGCGGCCGAGGAGGAAGAGCTCATCCGCGCCGCAGGCGTCACGCTGTAGGGGCATCGAGATCATGACGCTGCTGGTCATCAGCCCCGACTACGCCTCGCACCTGCTGCCGCTCGCGACGCTCGCCACCGCGTGGCGCGACGCCGGCGAGCGCGTCGTGGTGGCGACGGGGCCCGCGACCGACCCGATCGTGCGCGAGTTCGGCCTCGAGCGCCACGACCTGCCCCTCGGCCGCGGCAGCAACGCACGCGTGATCCGCGCCGAGGACCAGCCCGACGAGGAGTCCGACTCGCTGCGCGGCTTCTTCGACGCCACCCGCCGCGGCATGGTGCCGACGCTGAGCTATCAGGCGCGCGAACGGCTGACCGACCTGATGTGGGACCCGGTGGATGCCGGACGCCGCACGCTCGCCGCCGTCGCGGCCGTGCAGCCCGACGCGATCATCGTCGACCACCTGGCCTTCAGCGCGCGGCTGGCGCTGCAGACCGCCGGCATCCCGTACGCCGACGTCGTGCTCGGGCACCCGAGTGCTCTCCCGGTCGCGGGCGAGGTGTACGGGTACCCGCCGTTCTGGCCGGCCGCCTTCACCCCCGCACCTGACGAGCTCGCCGACCTGCGAGCGCTCTGCGACGAGGTCTCGGCACGCTTCACGGCCGAGTGGAACCGCACCGCGCGCGCGCTCGACCCGGCGGCGCCGCTCACGGCCGACGCGTTCGCCGAGCACGGCGACCTCGTGCTGTACAACTACCCCGCGGCGCTCGCGGAGGGCGACGGACGGATGCTGCCCCCGCACGCCTTCCTCGGCTCGACGCGCCGCACGGAGGCACGCCGACGCGCAGGTCGACGAGTGGATGGCCGCGCGCCGGAGACTTCGCGTACGTGAGCTTCGGCAGCTTCCTCTCGGTGCGCGGCGACGTGCTGCGCCGCGTCGCCGAGGCACTCGCCGCGATCGGGATGCCGGCGGCGATCGCGACCGGCTCCACCCCGCCGGACGAGCTCGGCCCGATTCCGGACGGCTGGCTCGTGCGGGACTACCTGCCCCAGGTGCGGCTGCTGTCTGCGGCGCGCCTGGCGGTCACGCACGGCGGCAACAACTCGGTCACCGAGGCGATCGGGCAGGGCGTGCCGCTGCTGGTGCTGCCGTTCTCGACCGACCAGTTCGCCGGCGCGGCGGCGATCGAGCGCACCGGGCTCGGACGCGCTCTCGACCCGAACGCGGCGGGCGTCGACGACCTCACCGTCGCTCTGACCGCTGTGCGCGACCTCGCCGGCACAGCCGCCCTGCGCGACATCGCCCGCGGACAGGCCGAGCGTCCCGGCCCGCAGATCGCCTACGAGCTGCTGACGGCGCGCGAACCCGCGACGAGCTGAGCCATCGCGGCCGCGTCGCCCTCGGCCGCGCGGTAGCGCTCCATGAGCGCGGCGTTCGCGTCGTACCGCGCACCGGCGCGGACCTCGGCGGCGTGGTGGAGCGCGTACACATTGCCCTCGTGCCGCACCGGCGGCGCACCGAGCAGCGCGTTGTGGGCGAGGTACCACGCGGCGTCCTCGAATCCCCACCCGCGGAAGCGCTCGTCCTGGCCGCCGTGGCGCGCCCACGTGCGGGGGGTCGTCACGTAGACCCCCGAGCACGCGCCGATCACGAGGTCGTGCTCGCACTCCTCGGCGGGCACCCCCGCACGCAGCTGCGCGTCGCCGGCCCTGCCCAGCCAGCGGTACTCCGTGTAGGGCAGATGCACGAGCCCGCTCGTGCGCGCGGCGGCGACCGCGGCGCGCAGCGGCTCGGGTTCGGGAAGCGTGTCGGCATCGCACACCACGACGACCTCGTCGGGATCGTGCGGCGGCGATGCCGCGGTTGCGGCACGCGGCGAGCACGAAGACGTCGTCGTCGGTGTCGACGGTCTGCACCCGGAATTCGGGCAGATGGCGGGCGTACCAGTCGAGCACGAATTCGAAGGCCGGCACGCGCGACGGGGCCGGCCGCCAGGGCACGATGACGGTGACGGGGGCGTTCTCGGGGGGCATCCCCCCAGCGTACGTCTGAAAGGATTGACGGATGCCGATCACGACCCCCGCCCTCCTCGTCCACACCGCCGGCCAGCCCTTCGAACGCGGCACCGTCGAGCGCCGCGACGTCGGCCCGCACGATGTGCTGATCGACATCGCGTACGCCGGCATCTGCCACTCCGACATCCACCAGGCCCGCGAGGAATGGGGCCGCGCGATCTTCCCGATGGTGCCGGGCCACGAGATCGCCGGCATCGTGCGCGAGATCGGCGCGGACGTCACGAAGCACGCGGTCGGCGACCGCGTCGGCATCGGATGCTTCGTCGACTCGTGCCGCGAGTGCGAGAACTGCCTGGCCGGCGAGGAGCAGTTCTGCCTCAAGGGCAACGTGGCGACCTACAACGGCCGGACCAGTACGACGGCGACGCGAGACCTACGGCGGGTACTCGCACGCAGATCGTCGCGGACGAGAACTACGTGCTGCACATCCCCGACGGCATCCCGCTCGACACCGCCGCACCGCTGCTGTGCGCCGGCATCACGACGTACTCGCCGCTGCGGCACTGGGGCGCCGGCCCGGGCAAGCGCGTCGCCGTGATCGGCATGGGCGGCCTCGGGCACATGGCGGTGCAGATCGCGCATGCGATGGGCGCGCACGTCACCGTGCTCTCGCGCACGCTGGCCAAGCAGGACGAGGGGCTGGCGCTCGGCGCCGACGAGTACTTCGCCACCGAAGATCCCGGCGCGCTCAAGGCGCTGCGGAACCGCTTCGACCTCATCATCAACACCGTCTCGGCCGACATCCCCGTCGACCGGTATCTGGCGACGCTGCGCCTCGACGGCGCGCTCGTGTTCGTGGGCCTGCCCGAGAACCCTCAGCAGTTCCGGGTGTTCTCGCTGACCGGCGCCCGGCGGTCGCTCGCCGGATCGAACATCGGCGGCATCCGCGAGACGCAGGAGATGCTCGACTTCTGCGCCGACCACGGCATCGCCTCGGTGATCGAGACGATCGGCGCCGACGACGTGACCGCCGCCTACGACCGCGTCGTGCGCGGCGACGTGCGGTACCGCTTCGTGATCGACACCGCGACGATCCCCGCGGTCTGAGACGCGCGGCGTCGAACGGTGGGGTGAATCGCTGCCACGAGCGGTGAATTCTGTGATGCGGGTTCGGTTTCTCCCGATCGTTTGACACGCAGACGGCTGGCCTCGCCCGCGGTTGGAGCCACCTAGGCCCGCAGCGCGAGCGTGAACGGCAGGACGGCGGTCGCCCCCGCCCGGCGCAGCTCGCGGGCGGCGACCGTGAGGGTCCACCGGCTGTCGGCGATGTCGTCGACCAGCAGCACCGGCCCCTCGGGGATCACGAGCCCGGACGCATCGAAGCGATCCCACAGCCCGGCGAGCCGGTACACGCTGTTGCCGCCCGGCTCGCCCGACGGGCCCCCGTTGGCGATCGGCAGGGTGCCGAGGAACGGCAGGCGGCCGGCTTCGGCGAGAGTGCGCGCGAGCGAGTCGACCAGCTGCGGCCGGCGCCGTGACGGGACGGCGACGACGGATGCCGGGCGCTGCGCCCACGGCCAGTCGGCGAGCACCCGGATCGCGGCATCCCGCAGCCCGTCGGTGATCGGCGCGTCTGCGGCCGCCCCTTCGAACAGCGTCCGCAGCACGCCGCCCCAGCCGAGGTCGGTGAGCCGCGCCAGTGCGCGCCCCTCCTCGGCCCGCTCCCCCGCCGGGATGTTGCCGCGGAGGGGGATGCCCAGGCGATCGCCGCCGGTCGGCCATTGCGCGCGCGGCTCGATCGGCACGCCCACGCGCTCGAGCGAGGCGTCGGCCGACGCGGTGGCGGCCTGCTCGATGCCCGTCGGAAACCAGACGCCGGCGCAGTTGTCGCAGCGGCCGCAGGGGGCGGCCGTGTCGTCGTCGAGCGTGCGCTGGAGGAACTCCATGCGGCAGCCGCTCGTCGTCTCGTAGTCGAGCATGTGCTGCTGCTCGACCCGCCGCGCGGCGGCGATGCGCTCGTAGCGCTCGGCGTCGTAGGTCCACGGCACTCCGGTGGAGACCCACCCGCCGCGCACCCGGTGCACCGCGCCGTCGACGTCGAGCACCTTGAGCAGCAGCTCGAGCGGCGTGCGGCGGATGTCGACGAGTGCTTCGAGGGCGGGCGTGGAGGTCGGCTGGGCGCCGAGCTCGGCGATCACCCGCTCGGCCCGCTCCTGCGTGGGCATCGACGCGGTCGCGAAGTACCGCCAGATGTCGGGGTCTTCGGTGCCGGGCAGCAGCAGCACATCGGCGTTCTCGGTGGCCCGGCCGGCGCGGCCGACCTGCTGGTAGTAGGCGACGGGCGACGACGGGGCGCCGACGTGCACCACGAAGCCGAGATCGGGCTTGTCGAAGCCCATGCCCAGCGCGCTGGTGGCCACGAGCGCCTTGACCCGATTGCCCTTCAGCAGCGCCTCGGACTCCTCGCGCTCGGCGGCATCCGTCTGCCCCGTGTAGGCGCGCACGTCGTGACCGGCCTCGCGCAGGAGCCGCGCGATGTCTTGCGCACCGCTCACGGTCAGGGTGTAGATGATGCCCGAACCGGGGAGGTCTCCGAGATGGGTGAGCAGCCAGGCGAGGCGAGCGCGGGCATCGGGCAGCCGCAGCACGCCGAGGCGGAGCGACGCCCGGGCGAGCGGTCCGCGGATCGTCACGACCTCGACCGCGTCGCCGGCGCCGGCTCCGCCGGCGAGCTGCTCCGCGACGTCGGTCACCACCCGGCTGTTCGCCGTCGCGGTCGTGGCGAGGATCGGCACCCCCGCCGGCATCCGCCGGATCAGGTCGCCGAGCCGGCGGTAGTCGGGCCGGAAGTCATGGCCCCAGTCGCTGATGCAGTGCGCTTCGTCGACGACCAGCATCCCCATCCGCTCGACGAGCGTGGGCAGCTGCTCGTCGCGGAACGCGGGATTGTTGAGGCGCTCGGGCGAGAGCAGGAGCACATCGACGTCGTCGTTGCGGAGCCGGTCGAGCACGTCGCCCCACTCGTGCGCGTTCGTGGAGTTGATCGCGACCGCCCGCACTCCGGCCCGCTCGGCCGCGGTGATCTGGTCGCGCATGAGGGCCAGGAGCGGCGAGACGAGCACGGTCGGCCCGGCGCCGCGGCGCCGCAGCAGGAGGGTCGCGACGAAGTAGACGGCGGACTTGCCCCACCCGGTGCGCTGCACGACCAGCGCGCGGCTGCCGTCGTCGACGAGCGCCTCGATCGCCTCGAACTGCCCCTCATGGAAGTCGGCGTCGTCGCGCCCGACGAGGGTGCGGAGGATCTCGAGGGCTGCCGCACGGGTGTCCTGGCTCATCCTGCTGAGTCTGTCAGCACCCACCGACGACGGCTGCCCGGCGGACCCGCGATATCACCCGCTGTGCATGACGACCGCCGGATGCGGCATCCCTAACGTGAGGATCGAGCTGCAGACGGCTCACCCACAGAGGAAGGTGTTCCATGGCCGAGAACGAACTGGACGGATACGGGCCCGTCGATTTTCTGATCGTCGAGTTTCCGGCGGGCGAGTCGAACTTCACCGGCGAGATCGCCGAGGAGATCGTCCGCCTGGTCGATGCCGGGACGATCCGCGTCATCGACATGATCGTGATCACGAAGGATGCCGACGGCAACCTCGACGCCGTCGAGATCTCGGATGCCGAGGACCTCGGCCCGCTGACGGCGATCGAAGCCGGCCTCGCCGGCCTGCTCGCCGAGGAGGACGTCGCGTATCTCGCCGCCGCGATGGAGCCGGGCAGTGTCGCCGGCGTGCTCGTCTACGAGAACCTCTGGGCGGCGCCGTTCGCCGCCGCCGCGCGTCGCGCGGGCGGAGTCCTCATCGCCGACGGCCGGATCTCACCCGAGGACGTCGTCGCGGCGTTCGCCGCCATCGCCGAACTCGAGGAGGAACTCGAGGAGGAAGAGATCGAGCAGGAGATCGAAGCCGAGATCAACGCCGAACTCGCCGAGGAGGGCCGCTGACATGCTTCGCGCAGCACGAGTGGGCCGCCCCGGCGTGATCGGGGCTCCGGTCGCGAAGGCCGCCGTCGTCGGCAGGGCGGTCTCGCCCGGACCGTCGCCCGTCGCCAAGGCGGCAGTGGTCGGCGCGGCGGTCACGCCGGGACGGCGCCGCCGCATCTGATCAGTACGGCCACGGGGGCCCGTACGCGCACGTCGAGAGGACCTGCGCGGCACGGGCCCCCCGTGTGCCGCGCAGGTCCTGAAGCGGGTGACACCCGCCGTGGCGGAAGCCCCGAGCCTCCGTCACCACCGATGAGACCGGAGGAGGCCCCTGTCGGTCAGCCTCTGCTCTCGTCCCGTCTTGAGTCCTACTCTCCTCAGCCGGAGGGCACCGCAATAGGGCCATTGGTCCCGCGGCTCACCCCGACGTAGACCGTGTTGGACGACGTGCCGCCGGTGAGCGGATTCGCGAAGTCGACCACGTGCGCCGCCGCCCGGTCGAACACCGCCCGGAGGACACGCGAGGAACGTCGTCGTCCGGCGGGTCGTCGGACCACAGCGCGAAGACGCCGTCGGTGCGCAGGTGCCGATCCAGCGCTCGTCAGCCCCTCGACCGTGTAGAGATCGGCGTGCGTCGGGTCGAGCTGGTGACGCGGCGAGTGGTCGACATCGAGCAGGATCGCGTCGTACCGCGGATCGGCAGGATCCGGCGTGCGGCGGACGACGGCGAAGAAGTCGTCGTGCACGAGCGTCGTGCGCGGGTCGCGGACGAGCTCACCCGACACCGGCAGCAGCTCGCGCTCGTGCCAGTCGATCACGGCGGGCAGGGCGTCGATCACCGCGAGCGAGCGCACGCGGTCATCGCGCAGCGCCGCGACGGCCGTGTAGCCGAGGCCCGAGCCCGCCGACGAGGACATCGAGCGCGCTGCCGTTCGCCGCCGCGAGCCCGAACACGGCCAGCTCCTCCTCGGCGACGGTGAACAGGCTCGACATCAGATACTCGTCGCCGAGCTTGACCTCGTAGATCATCTCGCCGGTCGCCGGCTCGGTGCGACGCCGCAGAGTGAGCTCGCCCATCCGGGTCGGCTGCCAGTCGAGCTCTTCGAACCGAGCGATCACGCGGCCGCCTCTCCGTCCCGGCTCACACTACTCAGTGCGCGCGTGCGCCAGACTCCCTAGCGTGGCTGTCCACCCCTGCGAACGGAGCGCGCGTGACCGACTCGACCTCGACGCAGCGCACTCACCGCTATCTGCGCCTCGCGATCGGCGGGACGGTCGTGGTCATCTTCGTCGCGATGCTGGTCGCCGTCCCGTCCGTCGGGTGGCTGCCCTCGATCAGCGACTACTACTACACCCCGGCGCGCAACGCGTTCGTCGGCGCACTCATCGCGGCATCCCTCGCCCTCCTCGCGCTGTCCGGCCGCGGAGCGGAGCGGACGATCCTCGACGCGGCCGCCCTGTTCGCGCCGCTGATCGCCCTCGTGCCGACCGTCGTGCGCGCAGGGTCGGTGCCCGGGCTCGACGTGCCCTGCGGAACGTGCGTGCCGCCGGCGGTCGAACCCGACGTCGTGAACGGGGTGACGACCTATCTCGTCGTCCTCGCGGGCGTCATCGTGCTCGGCATCGCGCTGTCGCTCGCCGGGCAGGTGCAGGGTGCGCGCTTCTCGCTCGCGCTCGGCGCCGTGGTCTTCACGGTCGTGCTGGTCGTCGGCCTCGCGCTGCCCGAGGTCTTCCTGGGGTGGGCGCACTTCCTCGCGACGGTCGTCTTCTTCGGACTGATCGCGGCGGACGCGATCCTCAACGCGTTCTGGCGCACGACGAGCGAAGTCGCCGCCGCGCTGGCTGCGCATCGTCTACATCGTGATCGCCGTCGTGCTGATCGTGGATCTGATCGCTGCTGATCGTCGCGACGATCCTGACGTGGGATGCCGCGGGCGAGGTGTTCCCCTGGATCCTGGCGGGCGAAGCCGTGGCCCTGCTGGCGTTCCTGGCGTTCTGGTGGCTGCAGACCTGGCAGCGCTGGAACGAGACCGACCCGGCATCCCTCCTCCCCCTCGACGGCCGGCTGCCGCCGCTGCGCGAGTCGGCTCAGGCGACCACGGAGCGGTAGATCCGCGCCTCCCACGGGACGAGGACACCGGATGCCGCTTCCTCGGGCAGATTCGTCAGCACGAGGTCATCGCCCGCGCAGGTCGCACGCCACGGGATCGTCCGACAGGTTCGCGACGACGAGCAGCTGCTGATCACCCAGCGAGCGCGTGAACGCGTAGATCGCGGGGTCGTCGGGCAGCAGCATCCGGAAGTCGCCGTGCACGACGACCGGGTCGGTGTGACGCAGGGCGATGAGCCGCCGGTAGTGGGCGAAGACCGATCCGGGATCATCGACCTGAGCTGCCGCGTTGACCTCGTCGTGGTTCGGGTTCACGCCGATCCACGGGGTGCCCGCCGTGAAGCCGGCGCCCGGTTCGGCGCTCCATTGCATCGGGCGTGCGCGCGTTGTCGCGGCCCATCGCCCGCAGGGCGCCGAGCACGGCGGCGGGCTCCTGGCCCAGCAGGTTCACCGCGACGGCGTAGTGGTTCAGCGACTCGATGTCGCGGAGGGCCGCGATGTCGTCGAACGGCACGTTCGTCATGCCCGAGCTCTTCGCCCTGATAGATGTACGGGGTGCCGCGGTGCAGGTGCAGCACCGTGGCCAGCGCGGTGGCCGACGCGTACCGGTGCTCGCGGTCGTTGCCCCACCGCGAGACGATGCGGGGCTGGTCGTGGTTGTTCCAGTACAGGCTGTTCCAGCCGTGCTCGGCGAGCGCGTCCTGCCAGCGGCCGAACGACTTCTTCAGGTCGCGCAGGTCGAGTCGCCCCACGTTCCACTTGCCGCCCGGCTGATCGAGCCCGACGTGCTCGAACTGGAAGATCATGCTGAGCTGCCCGGTGCGCGCATCCGTGAGCCGCTGCAGCCATCTCCACCGTCGCATCCGGCATCTCGCCGACGGTGAGGTAGTCGCCGGGACGCGGATCGAAGACCTCGGCCTTCATCTCGGCGAGGAATTCCTGAAGACGCGGCCCGCTCACGAAGAACGGCATCCCGTCGCCGAAGCCGGTCGGCAGCACCGCGCCGTCCGGGAGGGCGGGGTCCTTCGAGATGAAGTTGATGACATCCATCCGGAAGCCGTCGACACCGCGATCCAGCCAGCGGTTCATCATCGCGTAGACGGCGTGGCGGACGGCGGGGTTCTCCCAGTTCAGGTCGGGCTGCTTCTTCGAGAACAGGTGCAGGAAGTACTGCTGCCGCGCCGGCTCCCACTCCCACGCCGAGCCCGAGAAGAACGAGCCCCAGTTGTTCGGCTCGGCACCGGGCTCGCCGCCCACGGCGCCCGGGCGCGGGTCGTGCCACATGTACCAGTCGGCGTGGGCCGATCGCCTGCTCGTGCGCGAGTCGACGAACCACGCGTGCTCGTCGGAGGTGTGGTTGACGACCAGATCCATCACGAGCCTCATCCCGCGGGCGTGCAGCTGCGCGATCAGCTCATCGATGTCGGCGAGCGTGCCGAAGGTCGGGTCGATGTCTTCGTAGTCGCTGATGTCGTAGCCGTTGTCGTCGTGCGGCGACCGGTAGACCGGCGAGAGCCAGATGACGTCGACGCCGAGGTCGTGCAGATAGTCCAGCCGCGAGATCAGCCCCGGGAGATCGCCCACCCCGTCGCCGTCGGAGTCCTGGAAGCTGCGGGGATACACCTGGTAGACGACGGCGGAGCGCCACCACTCCTGGCCGGGTTCACTCGTGGGCATGTCGACCAGCCTGGCATGCGGACGGCCGCGGCGGCACCTCCGTCTGCTGACGGTGCGACGCGAGTGCCGATACGATCGAGGAGACGAAGGAAAGAGGTGGCGATGTACGTTCTGTTCGCTCTGTACCTGGTGCTGTTCCTGGCGGGGTTCTGGCTGTTCGGCGCCTCGTTCAACGCGGAGGCCTTCCAGGGCCTGATCTTCACGGCCGGCATCCTTTCGGTCTCCCTCGCCGTCGCGCTCCTGTTCCACACCCAGCGCCGCACCTGACGCTCCGGCCCACTGGCATGAGCGCGAACGCCCGCCAGTGGGTGCTGCACGTCGACCTCGACCAGTTCATCGCGGCCGTCGAGGTGCTGCGGCATCCCGAGCTGGCCGGCAAGCCCGTGATCGTCGGCGGACGCGGCGATCCCGACCGAGCGCGCCGTCGTCTCGACCGCGTCGTACGAGGCCCGCGAGTTCGGCGTCGGCTCCGGGATGCCGCTGCGGATCGCCGCGCGCAAGGTGCCCGACGCGGTGATCCTCCCCGTCGACCACGAGGCGTACAACGCCGCGTCGGACGCAGGTCATGGCCACGCTGCGCGCCCAGCCGGGCGCGGTCGTGCAGGTGCTCGGCTGGGACGAGGCGTTCATCGGCATCACCACGGACGACCCGGAGGCGTACGCGCGGGCGCTGCAGCAGGCGGTGCTCGACCGCACGTCGCTGCACTGCAGCGTCGGCATCGGCGACACGCTCGTGCGGGCGAAGGTCGCGACCGGGTTCGGCAAGCCGCGCGGGGTCTTCCGGCTGACGGCGCGAGAACTGGCTCGAGGTGATGGGGGCGCGCCCGACGATCGACCTGTGGGGCGTCGGACACCAAGATCTCGAAACGGCTCGCGGGTCTCGGCATCCTGACCGTGTCCGAACTGGCGTTCGCCGACGAGCCCGCGATGGTGGCCGAGTTCGGGCCGCGGATGGGGCTCTGGTACGCCCAGCTCGGGCGCGGCGACGGGGCCTCGACGTCGTCGACGACACCCCGTGGGTCGCGCGCGGGCACAGTCGCGAGACGACGTTCCAGCAGGACATCGTCGACGCCGCCGAGATCGAGCGGGCGGCCCGCGATCTGCTCGATCAGGTGCTCGGGCGATGTCGCGAAGGAGGGCCGGCCGGTCGTCGGCCTCGGCCTGAAGGTGCGGTACGCGCCGTTCTTCACGAAGACCTTCACGAAGAAGATCCCGTCGACCTCCGACCGCGACACCGTGATCGCGCAGGGCGATGGAGCTGGTCGCGAAGATCGAGCCCGACCGGCCCATCCGGCTGCTCGGCATGCGGGCCGAGATGGCGATGCCCGATGATGCCCGTGAGGGTCACTCGCCCACCCGCAGCGGATGGTGACGCCCGGCCGGAATTGTCAACCCCCTGTACGCGGACACGTCCGCGACGTGTGATGGAATCCCCGGACGCGCGAACCACGAGTTGCGCGGCCATCAGAGAAGGAGACCGTCATGGGTATGGACGACAAGATCAAGAACACCGCTCAGGACCTCACCGGCAAGGGCAAGGAAGCCGTCGGCAAGGCCACCGACAACGAGCGCCTCGAGGCCGAGGGCCACAAGGACCAGGCCGAGGCCAACATGAAGCAGGCCGGCGAGAACGTCAAGGACGCCTTCCGCTGATCCCGCGATCAAGAGACGGCCGGGACGGAGACGTCCCGGCCGTTTCTCGTGCGGGCGACGGCCGCGCGTGCGGTCAGCGCTTCCGGCGCGGACGCGGCTGATCCAGACCCAGCCGGATGCGGGTGCGCTTGCGCTCGAACACGATGAAGAACGCCCCGACGATCCACAGCGGCACCTGGGTGAGGAAGGCCCAGCGGAACGCCTCGAGCGTGAAGGTCGCCGGCGTTCCGGCGCCCTGGAGGTCGAGCGCGACGCCGATCAGGAAGATCGCGATCAGCCCGGCGAGGAAGCCGCCCGAATTGGTGATGCCGGTCGCGGTGCTCAGGCGGTGGCTCGGATTGTGCGTGCGGGCGTGGTCGAAGGCGATCATGGATGCCGGCCCTCCGGTCGCGAGCGCGATCACCAGGACGAACAGCAGCCACAGCGGGGCGGGCTCGGGCCACGCGATCACCACGAGCCACGCGATCATCTGGATCGCGACCGTCGGCAGCACCAGCGCACGCGACCTCATGTGCGGGAGGCGGCTGGACAGCGCGCCCATGAACGGCCCGATCACGATGCCCGCCAGCACGAGCACGGTCGTGATCACCGCCGCTTCGGCCTGAGTGCGACCCTCGCCCGCCGTGAGGAACGGGATGCCCCACAGCATGACGAACGCGGTGCCGGCGAAGGGCGTGGTGAAGTGCGACCAGAACGCGAGGCGGGTGCCCGGGTGCGACCAGGCGGCGCGGATGCCGACACGGGTGTCGACCGCGGAGGTGACGACGCGGATCGCTCCGGTGTCGGTGTCGACCGAGACATCCGCGTCGCGATCGGGCGGGTGATTGCGGATCACGGCGAACACGAGGATCGCGAACAGCACGCCGAGTCCTGCGACGCTGCCGAACGCGATCGACCATGACGTCGCGTGCAGCAGCGCGGCGAGCGGGATGATGGCGACGATCTGCCCGAGCTGGCCGAAGATGCCGGTCATCTGCACCATCACCGGCGCCCGCTGCGCGGGGAACCAGGTCGCGATGAGCCGCAGCACGCTCGGGAAGACCGCGGCGTCGCCCGCGCCGAGCAGCATCCGCGCCGCGATCGCGATGCCCACGTTCGGCGAGACGGCCATCACGAGCTGCCCGACGGCCATCAGCACCATGCCGATCGTGATGATCGGCCGCGCGCCGTAGCGGTCGAGCCACACCCCGACCGGGATCTGCATGAATCCGTACACCCCGAGCTGCAGCACCGCGAACATCGACAGCGTCGAGGCGTCCACGTCGAACCGATCGGCCGTGTCGACGCCCACGGCCGCGAGCGACGTGCGGTTGGTGATCGCCAGGATGTACGCCGCCGCGCCGACGCCCCAGATCAGCCACGCGCGCCACGACGGAGCGGATGGAGCGGAAAGGGTCACGGTGATCCGACGTCGAGGGGTGCGGGGGTCCTTCCAGAGTATCCGGACACCGAATCACGGAATATGTTCGGACTGTGACCGACCCGGACCCGCCCCTCTCCCGCCGCACCGACTACGGCGCGCATCCGCTCGACGAAGCGGATGCCGCCGCCGATCCGCTGGCGCAGTTCGCCGCCTGGCTCGCCGAGGCGGCCGACCGTGGCGTGTACGAGCCGAACGCGATGGTGGTCGGCACGGTCGACGGCGACGGCATCCCGTCGAGTCGGACGGTGCTGCTGCGAGCGCTCGACGAACGCGGATTCGTCTTCTACACCGATCGCTCTTCGCGCAAGGGCCGGGCACTGGCCGCCCACCCCGTCGCCACTCTGCTGTTCCCCTGGTACAGCCTCCATCGTCAGGTGATCGTCACCGGCGATGTCGCCGCGGTCGACGATGCCGAATCCGACGCCTACTGGGCGGGCCGGCCGCGCGGATCGCGGATCGCCGGCTCGGCGAGCGCGCAGTCGCAGCCCGTCTCGTCGCGCGCCGCGCTGGAGGCCCGTGTGCGGGAGCTCGAAGACCGCTACGCGAACGACGCCGACGTGCCCCGACCGGACCGGTGGGGAGGATACCGCGTGCGTCCGTGGCGGGTGGAGTTCTGGCAGGGGCGCTCGTCGCGCCTGCATGACCGGCTCGTGTACACCCGCACCCCCCGGGGATCGGATGACTGGACCCTCGAGCGCCTGCAGCCCTGAGACCGGGCCTGCCGGATCACCGCCTCGATCGGCGAGACTGATGTCATGGTCACCCTGACGGCCGTCCACGGAGACATCACCGAGCAGCACGTCGATGCGATCGTCAACGCCGCGAACAACCGCATGCGCGGCGGAGGCGGCGTGGACGGTGCGATCCACCGCGCTGCCGGCCCCGCGCTTCTGCGGGACTGCGTCGCCAGGTTCCCCGACGGACTGGCCACCGGTGACGCCGGCTGGACGACGGGCGGTGACCTCTCCGCCCGTTGGGTGATCCACACCGTCGGGCCGAACCACGCTGCCGGCGAGCGCGATCGGTCGCTCCTGGAGTCGTGCTACCGTCGCGCCCTCGAGGTCGCCGACGAGCTGGGCGCCCGCCACATCGCCTTCCCCCTGATCAGCGCCGGAGTGTACGGATGGCCGCGTGCGGACGCGATCTCCGCGGCGGTCGAGACGATCGCGCAGACGCCGACCCGGGTCGAGCACGTCCGCCTGGTCGCGTTCACCGAAGACGTCATGCAGCAGATACGCGCGCAGGTCTTCCGAGTGCAGCCCCCGGCATCCCGACCCGGAACGATCGGCAGCCTCTTCGATCGCGGTGTCACCCAGTGGGGACTGCGCGGAGACCCGTACCTCTGGCGAGAACTGCGGGCGCAGTTCGCCGAGACCCCGCTGCCCGACGACTGGTTCACCCTGCGCACGCTCGTGTCAGAGGCCGCCGAAGCGATCGTCGGCGTGCCGCTCAGAGACGACGGCGAGGCGGTGTACCTCGCCGCTTACAACCCGGGCCACGGCATGTCGGCCGGATCGGTCGACCCGGCCTGGTGGGCGCGCACCGGCATCCCGATCCTGCTGGATCGGTACAACGCGGTCACGGGCGGCGACGACGAGCTCTGACCCGCGCGGCGGGGATCAGGGCGTGGACCGCGGGTGCTGCTGCCAGCGCCCGGCCGCGCGGGCTTCGCGCGTCAGCAGCCGGTCCAAGCGGCGGAAGTCCTGGGCGAGGATCCGGTGCGTCGCCCACCCGGGAAGCCATCCGACCTGCCAGCGCAACGAGTCGCTCAGCTCACCCGCGTAGTCCGCCCGGATGCGGGTCATCTCGCCGGTCTCCTCGCAGGCGTACTCGACGCGCGAGTTCCAGGGTGCCGACGACAGCCACACCACGCGCCGGTTCTCGTCGAGCGACTCGAGCAGGTCGATGAAGTGCACCCGGAACGGACCGATGCGGTCGGTCGCCATCCACCGCGTTCCGACGCGGATGGGCCCGTCATCCAGCTGCCTGCGGAAGTCGACGGCCGGCGCGAAATCGTGCCACTTCGTGGGATCGGACAGGTACGGGAACACCGTCTCGATGCGGTGGTTGACGGTCGCATCCACGACGACGCGGCGCTCCCAGCGATGCTCGGTCACGCTCACGCGCAACCCGACCGTCGGTCGTCGATCGAGCTCGCGCCCCCCGGGAGCCTCGTCCTCCACGGTGCAGAGCGTACGGCGCCGCTCACCCGGCGGGCAAGGCCCGTGCTCGTGCGGGCTCAGTCAGGGGGCTGATGCGGGGCGCAGGCCCGGGTGTATCATCCAGCTGTCCGCCGCGGGTGGGGCGTCATGATGCGAGGTCCTCGGCGAGATCGGGGGTTCGACGTGGCTACGAAGCTTCCCTCTTCAGGGTCCCTGCCGGAGGGGCAGGTTCCCGGGTGCGACACCTCCGGCCTGATCCTCGTTCATCGCATCTTCCGCTGGCTGTACCGCGAGCTGCCGGTGCTGATCCGGGAGGTCGATGCCGGCGACCTCGAGCGTGCTGCGGTGGTCGGGGACTACGCGAAGCTCGACTTCTTCGCCCTGCATCTGCATCACGAGACCGAAGACACGGTCCTGTGGGATCGCCTGACCACGCGCGACCCGGCCTGCGTCGCGCACGTCGATCAGATGAAGGCGCAGCACGCCGAGGTCGCCGCGCAGCTCGCCCGCATCGAACCGCAACTCTCCCCGTGGGTCGCGACGGCCGACCCGGGGCTGCGGGATGCGTTCGCGGCCGACATCGAAGTCCTCCGCGACACCCTCTACGCTCATCTGGTGCAGGAGGAGGACGACATCATGCCCGTCGCCGGAGCGGTCCTCTCCCAGCAGGAATGGGACGAACTGGAGGCGCACACCCGCGCGGCGCTGACCGCGCACCGCAAGGAGCTCCCGAGGGACGTCATGTCGCTGCAGCTCGGCCTGCTGCTGGCCAGCGTTCCCGAGGCCGAGCGGGAGGAGTGGTTCCGGGCGAACGTTCCGGCGCCCATTCGGATGCTCTACCTCCTGCTGATGAAGAGAAGGTACGACCGGGCGATGCAGGAGCTCTATCCCGATCGTCCCGTGCCCGCGATGGTGTGATCGCCGGGGCGGCATCCTCGCCGAAAGGCGCCGATCATCGTCTCGCCACCTGCCGGTCGGCACTCTTGCCGAGAGCGCGCAGCACCGTCTGCAGAAGCCGGATGTGCAGCTGGAAGCTGCGGGTCATCTCGCGGGTGGAGTGCAGGTTGAGAACAAGGGTGACGCCGCTGTTCGGGGTCGGTGAACAGATGCACTCCGGTCACCCCGAGATGCCCGACGGTGCGAGGAAGACCACGCAGCAGAGGGAAGAACTCGGCGTATCGCAGCTGCATGAGGCCTGCTCCGTAGCGGATGCCGGCGCGGAAGCGCTCCGAGGTCTGGGCCATCCGCGCGCGCGACTCCGCGCCGATCACGTCGCCGCCGTGCCATGCCGCCGCGAATCGATGCAGATCGTCGAGGGTGGTGACCACGCCGCCGCCGCCCCAGTCGCAGCTGAGGCCGGCAGCGCGGCTCAGGTCGACTCCGTCGACGTAGATGGGTGCGATCGCGAGCGCGGAGCCGGGATCCGCGGCGGTCGACGCGCTGCCGCCGGGAAGCGTGTGGAACATCAGGCAGGAATCATCCATCCCGGCCGGCCCGAGAATCCGCTGGTGCAGTTGGGCTCCGAGCGACGCGCCGCCCGCCTCCTCGATCACTCTGCCCAGCAGGACGTATCCGGTATCGGAGTAGTGGAAGCGCTCGCCGGGTGCGCCGACCGGACGCTGATGTGCCCGCGAGAACTCCAGCAGATCGAGGGGTGTGAAGCGCTGGTTCAGATCTCGAGTGACACGCCGGGTGAAGGACTCGCCCGTGTCGTTCGGCCCTTCGAAGTAGTCCGCCACACCGCTCATGTGCGTCATCAGGTGCATCGGTGTCACACCGGCGGCATGGTCCTGCCCGCGATGGACGAAGAGTCCGGCGAAGTCGCTCGCGGGCAGGAGCGACGGAAGAGGCGAGGCCAGGTCAAGACGCCCTGTTTCCGCAAGCTGGAGAGCGAGTGTCGCCGTCATCATCTTGCCGACGCTCGCGGCGTGGAAGCGGCCGGCGCGGTCGCCGGCCGCGAATTCGAAGCCGGGCGCCCGGACGAGAACCTGCGGCGCGGGCAGGTCCTTGCGTCGGCGCTCCTCGCGGTCCGTGATCCGACGCAGGGCCTTGCCTACGTGCTCCGGATCGAAGTCTCCGGAGTGGCGTTTCGAGGAGAATCCCATTCCTGCACCTAACCTTTAGATATATCTCAAGGATAGATTGTCACACTCGCCCACGGGAGGCCAGATGCAGTTCGTCATTCTCGGTCTGCTGATGATCGATCGCATGTCGCTGTACGACCTGCACAAGCAGTTCACCGCCGGGCCGGCGCTGTTCTACAGCGCGAGCTTCGGCAGCATCCAGCGCGCCTTGCGCCAGCTCGTGGATGGCGGGCTGGTGACGGTGACAGATGCTCCCGGGTCGGCTCGCCGGCGCAAGCTGCACACGGTCACCGACGGAAGGCGTTCGAGCGTGGAGAGCCTGGATGCGCGAGCCGATCAGCGGGTCGAACGCAGAAACCGGCCTCCTGTCGAGGGTGTACCTGCTCGGGCTGCTCCCTGCCGACGACGACCGGCGAGAGGTGCTGGCGACGCTGCGCAAGAGCGTGGCATCCGCCCTCGACGAGCTGGAGGCGCTTTCCCGGAGCCTCGACGCACAGGAGATCCCGGCCGAGTTCGCGCAGGTCTTCCGCTACCAGCGGGCGACGCTCGACTACGGCGTGCGGTCGCACCGACTGGCACTGACCTGGCTGGACGAGCGTGTGATCGCGGGCGGAAAGGCGGTGCGGAAGACCCTCGGAAGATCGGCGCAGGGAAGAGTCAGGCCGGTGTGGACCGAACGTCGAGCGTCGTCGGATCGTTCTGCGCGGCTCCCCAGGAGGCGAGGAGTTTCAGGCGCTCGGCGGAGGGCGAGCCCGGTTCGGCGGTGTAGATCAAGAGGACGTTGCCGGGTTCGGCCGTGATCGCGAGCTCTTCGTAGGCGAGGATCAACTCGCCCACGATGGGATGGTGGAAGCGCTTCGTGCCGGCCCCGTGGGTGCGGACGTTGTGCGCCGCCCAGAGCGTGCGGAACGTGTCGCTGCGCAGGGAGAGCTCGCCGACGAGGTCCTGCAGACCCTTGTCGTGCGGGTCGCGGCCGGCTTCGGCACGCATGATCGCGACGCACATCTCCGCGAACTTGTCCCAGTCGGGGTAGAAGTCGCGCGCGGCCGGGTCCAAGAACTGGAAGCGGGCGAGGTTGGGTGTGCGTCCGCCGTCGCCGATCACCGGAGAGTAGAACGCCCGGCCCAGATCGTTGACGGCGAGGAGGTCCTGGCGCTGGTCGCGGACGAACGCGACACCGTCGGTGATCGACGACAGCGCCCACTGCAGACTGTGTCGCGGCGCGGCCGGCTTGCTCGCGCGGCGGCGCGGGCGCCCGCTGGTGGGGATGCCGTCTGCGGCGCGCGCGAGGTCCAGGAGATGCGCTCGCTCGGTGTCATCCAGCTGCAGGGCGCGCGAGACGGCGTCGAGGACGGATGCCGATGCGCCGGCGACTGCTCCCCGCTCGAGCTTGGAGTAGTACTCCACGCTCACACCCGCGAGGGCGGCGACCTCGCTGCGCCGCAAGCCGGCGACGCGCCGGTTGCTGCCGACGGTGAGGCCGACCGCGTCGGGGGTGACCCGTGCGCGACGTGTCATGAGGAACTCGCGGACCTCTGCTCGGTTGTCCATGTCCCTCAGGCTAGAACGGTCTCACCCGTCGAGGGAGACCCTGCCATGGCACCCCTCCTGCCGCCTCGTTCCACGGAGCCGGTGCGGGAACGAAGGGTGCCTTCCCGGTACACCCCTCACCAGGGACTCCCGCGATGCGGCGGATGCCGTGAAGCTGGTGTCATGCCCGATCAGTCCCTGACCGCCACGTCCGCGGTTCGCCGCGCACTGCCGACTCTGCTTCTGCTGCTGACGGTGTTCGGTCCGATCTCGATGGACCTGTATCTCCCGGCGCTTCCTGCGCTCACGGCGGACCTCGGCGCTGTCACCTCGGTCGCGCAGCTGACGGTCACCGCGTGCCTGATCGGCCTCGCTGCCGGGCAGCTGATCGCCGGTCCCCTGTCCGACCGGTTCGGGCGGCGAGGGATCCTGCTGATCGGCATCGCCCTGTACATCGCGACGTCCGCGCTCTGCGCGATCAGCCCCACGGTGGAGCTGCTGATCGCGGCGAGGTTCGTGCAGGGACTCGCCGGAGGCGTGGGCATCGTCATCGCCCAGGCGGCCGGCCGTGACATCTACACCGGCGGGGCGCTGATCCGCTTCTACGGGCGACTGACGGTGGTCGGCGGTTTCGCGGCGATCGTCGGCCCGCTCCTCGGCGGCCTGCTCACCTCGTTCACGGATTGGCGCGGACTGTTCGTCTTCCTCGCCATGATCGGTGCCGGCATCCTCGTCGTGACCGTGCTGGTGTTCCGCGAGACTCTTCCGGCCGCCCACCGCACGCGCGGAGGGTTCGGGCAGACGATGCACGACTACCGGACTCTCCTGTCAGATCGGGTGTTCCTCGGAGCAGTGCTGAATCAGGGGTTCTTGTACGCGGCGCTGTTCGCCTACCTGGCCGGGTCGACGTTCGTGCTGCAGGACATCTACGGCCTCTCCCCGCTCGGCTACGCGCTGGCGTTCGGACTGAACTCCGCCGGGTTCATGACGTTCGGATACCTCGCCGGCCGTGCCGCCGAGCGGTGGAGCATCTCCGGCACCCTCGCCGCCGGCATCCTGGTCGCCGGAGTCGGCGCACTCGGTCTGCTCGCTGCGGGCATCGTCGCCATGCCGCTGTGGGTGGTGATCGTGTCGCTGTTCCTGCTCGCCGCGGGAGTCGCGATCTCCTCGCCTCCCGCCACCACGCTCGCGCTCGTCGAGTACCCGCAGATGGCCGGGACCGCGTCATCGCTGCTCGGCATGGTCCGCTTCGGGTTCGGCGGCATCGCCGCTCCCCTGGTCGGCGTCGCCGGAGCCCTCAGCATCCTTCCCCTCGGCGTCGTCACGACCGTCGCCGTGCTGCTCGCCGGCGCGGCCTACCTTCTCCTGGCCCGCCGGGCCGCCCGCCGACGGTGCCATCGTCGCTCCGGCGATGCACCCCACCCCGTCAGTTCTGGCAAGTAAGGAGCACCATCATGCGTCAGGTCACCATGTACGCCCCCGGCGACGTCCGGGTCGAAGACCGCGACAACCCGGTCATCCTCGAGCCCACCGATGCGATCATCCGCCTGTCGGCGTCGTGCATCTGCGGGTCCGACCTGTGGCCCTACCGGGGCGCCGAGCCGCTGCATCGTGACCCCGCAGCCGATGGGTCACGAGTACGTCGGCGTCGTCACCGAGATCGGTGCGGACGTGAAGAACGTGAAGGTCGGCGACTTCGTCGTCGGGTCGTTCGTCGCCTCCGACAACACGTGCGAGATCTGCCAGGCCGGGTACCAGTCCCGCTGCGTGCACAACGTGATGATGGGCGCGATCGGCACCCAGTCCGAGTACGCCCGCATCCCGCTGGCCGACGGCACCCTCGTCGCCACCCCCGGTCAGCCCGACGCCGACCTGATCCCGTCGCTGCTCGCGGCATCCGACGTGCTCGGCACCGGCTGGTTCGCCGCCGTCGCCGCCGAGGCCGGCCCCGGCAAGACCGTCGCGGTCGTCGGCGACGGCGCCGTCGGGCTGCTCGGCATCCTCGCCGCACGCGAGCTCGGCGCCGAGCGGATCATCGCGATGTCGCGCCACGCCGACCGGCAGGCGCTCGCCCGCGAGTTCGGCGCGACCGACATCGTCGAAGAACGCGGCGACGCCGGCGTCGCGAAGATCAAGGAGCTCACCAACGGTCTCGGCGCGCACTCGGTGATCGAGGCCGTCGGCACCCAGGAGTCGATGGAGCAGGCCATCCGCGCCACCCGCCCCGGCGGACACATCGGCTACGTCGGCGTCTCGCACGACGTCTCCCTCGACGGGCTCGAACTGTTCTTCTCCGGCGTGCACCTGCACGGCGGACCCGCCCCGGTCCGCCGGTTCCTGCCCGAACTGATCCAGCTGATCTGGGACCGCAAGATCAACCCCGGCGTCGTGTTCGACCTCACCCTCCCCCTCGAGGACGCCGCCGCCGGCTACACCGCGATGGACGAGCGCCGCGCCACCAAGGTGCTGCTCACCCTCTGAACGGAGATCCGCATGAACATCGAACCGTCCGCACCCACGATCAAGAACCCGCCCGAGCAGTTCGCCGGCGACGTCTGGGTCGACTTCCTCGCGACACCGCACACCGAGGACCAGCGGATGACGGTCGCCCTGGTGCGCTTCGCGCCCGGCGCACGCACGGCCTGGCACTCCCACGCCCGCGGGCAGTACCTGCGCGTCACCCAGGGCGTCGCCCGATTCGGGCACCGAGACGGCACGATCATCGACGTCCACCCCGGGCAGACCCTCTACACCCCGCCCGGCGAGGATCACTGGCACGCCGCCGCGCCCGGCTGCTTCATGGAGCACATCGCGATGTTCGAAGCCGGCGACGACCCCGCCACCACCACCACGTGGAAAGAGCACATCACGGATGCCGAATTCCTCGGCACCCCGCCTGCTGAAAGGACCGCGTCATGACATCGCATGAACCCTCCGCCGCCCGGCGGATGCTCGGCGGCTTCGCCGACAAGCTCGCCGACCTCACCGACGACGTCCTCTTCGGCGACGTCTGGGAACGGTCGGAGCTGAGCCCGCGCGATCGCAGCCTCATCACGATCACCGCACTCGTCGTCGGCGGCAACACCGAACAGCTGCCGTTCCACCTCGACCCTCGGGCGCCGCAACGGACTCACCCAGGACGAGATCGTCGAGGCCATCACCCACCTCGCGTTCTACACCGGGTGGCCCCGCGCGATGTCGGCCATCACCGCGGCCCAGCAGACCTTCGCGGCGAACCCGCCAACTGAGGAGGAGCGCAGCGAGTGAACCATCGCTCCCACGCCGTCGCGCTGCTGTCGGTCACCGCGCTCCTGCTGGCCGGCTGCGCCGGTGAGCCCGACGCACCTCGCCCTGCGACGACGGCACCGGTCACTCCCGAAGCGACCGTTTCTCCGCCCGCGGACGCTGCTCTGCCGACGGGAGACGTGAGCGTCCTCGCCTCCGACCTGAACACCCCGTGGTCGGTCGTCTTCCTGGGCGAGACGCCGCTGATCAGCTCGCGCGATACGGGCGAGATCCTGGAGTTGGTCGACGGCACCACACGCGTCATCGGCACGGTTCCCGGTGTGGTGCAGCGCGGCGAATCCGGGCTGCTCGGGCTCGCCGTCGATGACCGGCAGCGTCTCTACGCCTATTCCACCGGCGAGGGAGAGAACCGCATCCACCGCTTCACGCTCACCGGCGCGCCGGGCTCGCTCGGGCTCGGCGATGCGGAGCTCATCCTCGACGGCATCCCCGCCGCGACCTATCACGACGGTGGACGGATCGCGTTCGGACCCGACGGGATGCTGTACGCCACGACCGGAGATGCCGGTCAGCGCTCCGCATCTCAAGATCCGAACTCCCTCGGGGGCAAGATCCTGCGCATGACGCCCGATGGAGACGTGCCCGACGACAACCCGTTCGCCGACTCCCTCGTCTACAGCCTCGGGCACCGCAACCCCCAGGGCATCGCATGGGATGCCGACGGGCGACTGTTCGCCGCCGAGTTCGGCCAGGACACCTGGGACGAGCTCAACATCATCACGCCGGGCGAGAACTACGGCTGGCCCGAGGTGGAAGGCATCGCCGGCGACGAGCGGTACGTCGACCCCGTGCAGCAGTGGAACCCGGATGACGCCAGCCCGAGCGGCATCGCGATCGCCGGCGGCACGGTGTTCATCGCGAATCTTCGCGGACAGCGGCTGCGCACCGTACCCGTCGCCGATCCCAGCACCGGCGCGGAGTACTTCACCGGCGAGCACGGGCGCATCCGCGACGTCGCTCACGCCCCAGACGGCTCGCTCTGGTTGCTCACCAGCAACACCGACTCGTACGGCACCCCCACCAGCGGCGACGACCACATCCTGAGCGTCGAACTCACGGACTGAAAGCGAGGCGGTGCGCCAGCACGGCGCCCGCCTCGCGCAGCCACCCGCCGGGTTCGGCCATGGCGGCTGCGGAGCTGCCGGCGAGTTCGGTGAGCGACGCGGATGCCGCGAACGCCGAGGTGTCGGCATCCGGTGAGATCCGCCCGGCCACGAGCGCGACCGGCACGCCCGCCTCGGCCGCCAGCGCCGCCACATGCGTCGGAGCCTTTCCCGCGGCGGACTGACCGTCGAACGAGCCCTCGCCGGTGACGACGACGGATGCCGAGGCCAGCGCTGCGCGCAGGTCGACGAGCGCGGCCACCTCCGCGGCACCGGGAACGAGCCGGGCGCCCCACGCGAGGAGGCCGAACCCCACCCCGCCGGCCGCGCCCGCGCCCGGCGCGTCCGCGTCGGCCGGGAGGAGTGCCGCGAGCCGGGCCAGCCCGGCGTCGGCGCGCAGCACTGCGGCCTCGTCGAGCCCCTTCTGCGGACCGAACACCGCAGCGGACCCGAACGCGCCGAGCAGGGGGTTGGTCACATCCGTGAGCACGATGACACCACCGGCGGGCAGGGCGCGCAGAGCCGACAGATCCGCCGCGGCGAGCGCGTCCAGACCGCGGATCCCGGGCGGGATCGCGGAGCCGCCGACGTCGGTGAACCGGGCGCCGAGGGCGGTCAGCATTCCGGTGCCGCCGTCTGTCGACGCGCTGCTGCCGATGCCGAGCACGAGACGCGACACACCGGCCCCGGGCGACGCCGTGGTCGAGCGCCGCCGCGATCGCCTCGCCGAACCCGCCCGAGTGCGCATCGAGCGGCAGGAGTCCGTCTGCGAGCAGCTCGATACCGGACGTGGAGGCGAGCTCGACGACCGCGGTGCCGTTCGGGGCGTCGGGGGTCGGCGGAAGGAGGAGCCAGGAAGCCGCGACCGGGCGCCCGTGCGGACCGGTCACGGTGACCGGCATCCGGATGCTGCCGGCAATCGCGGCGGCGAAGGCGTCGAGCGTGCCCTCTCCTCCGTCGGCCATCGGGCGGGAGAGGATCTCGACGTCCGGATCGACCGTCCGCCAGCCGGACGCGAGCGCCGCCGCCACATCGGCGGCGGCGATCGACCCCTTGAAGCTGTCGGGCGCGAGAACCACCCTCATCGGAGCGTCACGGTCCGATGCTAGCCCGGCCTCACCCGGGCAGTGTCAGAAAGGACCCGCCGGCGTCCACGACCACGCGTCCGCCGACGACGGTCAGCAGCACGACGGCCTCGCCGAGGCTGTCGGGCGTGACCGTGCGAGGGTCGCGATCGAGCACGGTGATGTCGGCCGTCGCGCCGACAGCGAGCACACCGCCCGTTCGGCCGATCGTTATGTCGCCTACCGCGTGACGTGAGCGGATTGCGACCGAGAAGAGCCGCTTGATCAACAACTCAGTGCGCCGAGAAGTCAAGTGAACAACGCGATAAGGGTGCTGCGGGCGGCGATCGACTCGCGGCAGTGCCGACCCTCTTCGTCGGGCCGCTACTCGCGGCTCATCGCGCATCGGTGAGGCGCGGTGAGACCGGCACCTCGTCCAGCGCCCGCCCGACGGTGAACACGGCGAGCGCCACCTCCGAGCGGCGCAGCCCCAGACGCCGCCGGAGCCGGCCGTGCGCGTGCGGCGAGTCGATGATCTCAGAGTGCGGTGAGACGACGCCGCCGAGGGTGTGCACGTGCAGCCAGAGCCGCTGCAGCTGGCGGCCGGCTTCCAGTACGGTCGGCTCGGGGGCGCCGATCCGGCTGTCCATCGCCTCGGTCGCGCTCGGTATGTCGCCGCCGAGCTTGCGGGCGTCGACGACGAGCACGATGTGGCGCGGCCCTGACCCGGCCGTCACAGGCGGCAGTCGCACCGAGCGCTCGATCCCCTCCAGCGCGCGCCCGAACGCCCCGCCGACCGAGATCGCCGGGTCGCGCAGCCACGAGCGGCGGGTGAACGGAGCGGCGAGCGCTGCAAGAGGCTTCGGGATCATCAGCATCCGCTCGGTCATGCCGTCGCGATGGTAGTTCGGGTGCTCGGGGCTGAGTCGCAGCCAGTGCAGCAGTTCCTCGGCGACCCTCGGCCGCGAGGCGATGTACGCCACGCCGAGGCGCACCAGGCGCGTCATCGCGCCGTCGTCGAGTTCGCGCACGCCCAGCCACGGCGGCAGCACGGGCGGCGTCCAGTCGAGGGCGCCCGAGCGGTCCGCGGAAGACTCGGCGCTCAAGCACGTCCTGCACCGTGTAGGGCGAGGTGCTCGGTGCGTCCAGTACCCGGATGCGCAGCACCGGGTCCTCGGGGTCGGCCGGACCGTTCAGCGGCAGCTCGTCAAGACGGCTCAGCGCATCGAGCGGCTGCACATCGATCGAGCGGCCGTCGGCCGCAGCCGCGACGGCCAGGCTCTCGCACCAGGCACCGAGGGCGAGCACGAGGTCGCGGAACGACGGATCACCGGCCGGCAGCGTGCGCGCCGGCACGACGGACACCTCGACCGTGTCAGGCCCGACGATCCTCGGCGCCCACGGCTGCGTGTTGTGCGCGGAGGGCGAGCGGCTCGCGATCTGCAGCAGGGCGGCGATGTCGGTGGCGCTCATCCGATCCTCCGGGAGTAGAAGGTGTAGCCGTGCAGCGGCGTGCCGCCGAAGCGTTCAAACTGCCGTGCCGAGCCGATGTTGTCGCGGCCCACGTAAGTGCTGCGCAGCAGACGGTAGCCGCCCTCTGCGAGATTCGCCTGCAACTGCCGACTGAGCAGGCTCAGGATGCCCTTGCCCTGCCGCCCGGGGTCGGTGCCCTGGATGATCAGGATCGCCTCGCGCCGGTAGCGCGCGCGGGTCAGCAGCAGCTGCAGTTGGCGGTGCGGCCGCATCCGCCCTCCGATGCGCTGCACGAAAAGGGTGATGTCGGGCACGACCAGAACGAACGCGACCGCCTCGCCCGACCGCGCGTCGCGGGCCAGCAGCAGGAGGCGCTCGTCGAGCAGGTACGCGAGCCCGCCGGTCGCCGCGGCCATCTCGTCGGGCGTGATCTCGGTGTAGTACGGCAGTGCGGCGAACGACCGATTCAGCAGCGCGAGCAGCTCGGGGATCACCTCATCGATGCGGCGCCGCGCGCCGTACTCGAGACGCAGACCCGCGGCGGCCCACTCGGCAGCGGTCACGCCCGGCGTGCTCCGCGTCGGCACCATCCAGGTGTCCGACTCCCACAGTCGCTCGAACCCGGCCTCCTCGTAGATGCCCGGATAGCTCGCGGGGTTCCACGCGGAATCGACGAAGCCACGTTCCGCGAAGCCGCTGGTGATCACTCCCCCGGCCTGATTCGGCAGCAGCGAGACCGGACCGACCAGCTGCCCCCGCCCCGCGGCCCGCTCCTCGATCGCGGCGAAAAGGGTCGTCGCGGCCTCGGCGTCGGCGAACTCCGTCGCGCCGAAGAGCAGCGAAGGCGTCCCCAGGCGCGCATCGAGCCGGGGATCCGTGTGCACGGTCGAGCGGGCCACCGCCCGCCCCCGCGCATCCCGCACCAGCAGGAGCTCGATCGGCTGCGGATGCGGGGAGCGGCCGGTCCACCAGGCGCGCAAGCTCGACTCGAGCAGCGGCACCGCGAGGGCCCGTGGATGCAGGCGCAGCGGCAACTCGACGAAGTCGCGGAAGCCGCGGCGATCGGCGACCGTCTCGACGATCACGGATGCTCCCAGGCGAGTGTCCGCGTCTGCACTGTCCTCGGCGACCAACAGGCGGATGAACCCGGCCGTCGCCCAGCTCGTGCCCTCGACGATCCACTGCATCAGATAGCGGTGCTCGGGCATCCGGGCGAAGGCAAGCAGGGCGTCGCGGTCGTCGAAGAAGGCGATGGTGCCCAGTGCCCAGGGGCCCGAACCGTAGACCGCGTGCCAGACGTATCCCTTCATCCGCCGCATCTTCGCGAGCATGGGGTACCAGGTGCGCGCGAGCACGAGCAGGCTTCGCGGTCCGCGGTAGCGCGTGGCGCCGAGGAAGAGCGAGCCGCCCTCGATGGGGCTGCGCGGTGGGTTGACGGGCCCGCGCGGCCGGCGACCCTGCCGGCCCGGGCCGAGGGCGCGCCCGCCGGCGACCTCGGGCGGGGTCACGCCGCGCTCGCGCTCGCGGGTGACGGGGGTGAAGGTCGGGATGTGCGTCATCGTCGGGCCCTCGGCCCGCCAGACGCCGTTCGAGTAGCCGTTCGACTCGGCGCGGTAACCGCGGGTGCGCGCATCCGTGACCGTGGCGGCGAAGGCGAGCATCGAGTCGCGGTTCGTGAAGCCGATCAGCATGCCCCGGTGGCCGGCGGCGCGGTACCCGTGGTCCCAGAGCCGAGCCGGGTCGCGACGAGCGGCGCGAAGCAGAGCGCGCGCCCATCCCGCATCCGCCGTCTCGCTGTCGACGACGAGCATCGCCTGAGCCCGACCCTGCGGTGGCGCCTTCGAGAAGTCTGTGGAGCGCATCAGACGCCCTGCGCATCAGTCTGATCGCGAGCTTCGTTCTGATCGAACGTGTAGGCGTTCTTGATCTTGACGTTCCCACCCACGAACGGCCCGGTGCCGTGTTCGTGCACCTCGATCCGCACGTCGCGGGTGGTCGGATCCTCCTCCAGCGACTGCGCGATGTCGCGCGAGACCCGAGCGAGGTGCGAAAGCACCCCCTCCGCCGCCCGCTCGCACAGGTCTGCACGGGCCGCCTCGTCGAGCGCGCTGCCTTCGCGCAACTGAAGGTGGATGATCGGTCGTTGCTCGTGCCCGCCGATCTCGAGCAGCCCCAGCTTGAACGACTCGATCGCGCTCGCGTAGGGGTTGTCGAGGTACAGCCCGTTCTCGACGTCGAGCGGATAGATGTTGGCGCCCATGTACGAGATCGTCGAGTCCTTGCGCCCGAAGAGCAGAACGAACGGCAGCCGCATCCGCTGGATCGCGTAGGCGCGCTCGAAGCCGAACGCGAGCCGCGGATGCCGGGCGACGAGCGCCTCCATGCTCGGGAAGTCGACGATCATCGCCTCGTCGCCGATGTTGTACCGGGTCTTCGGGCTCATGATGTCGGTCGAGTTGAGGGTGACCAGCAGCTCGCCCTGCTCGGTCGTCTCGAGGAACGTCTCGAGCGGGTTGTACTGGAAGATCATCGGGATGCGATTCTCGGCCGCCCCCAGCACGTCCTCTCGCAGGGCCGGGGTGTTCGCCAGAGCCCGGCGAAGCCAGACGGTGAGATCACTTTCGCCGGCCATCCCGATGGTGAGATCGGAGGCGCCGTAGCCCGAGTAGACGCGGTTGAAGCGGTCCTCGAGGTAGTCGCGCAGCCCCTCGGTGAGCGCCTCGCCGCCGACGAAGCCGTTCAACGTGTACTGATCCCAATCGAAACGGGGCTCGGCGTCGAGCCGGTCGCGCAGGTGCTTGAGGAACGGCGGATACGCGCTGATCAGATAGACGTAGCCGGGGCCGAAGAAGAGCAGGGTGTCGACGATCTTCTCGATGTCGGGACCGGTGTTCTTCACCATCGCGATCTTCGACATCGCGATGCCGGTGTTCGTGCCGGTCGCCCAGGCGCCCATGGAGAAGGCGTTGATCGCGAACAGCTTGCGGCTACCGAAGATCTGCGTCACGTAGCCGGCCACGTTCTTGTGCACGGTGTTCAGTTCGCGCTTGGACCTCAGCCAGTTGTACGGCGTGCCGGAGGAACCGCTCGACTCGTCGACGACCGTTCCGATCGTGTCGATGCGGCCGTGCCAGCAGCGCTCGGCCTCGGGGTAAGCGTTCACGTAGTCGGTCTTCGAGGTGGGCCGGTAGTCGTCCAGTCGCCACCTGAACCGGAAGCCGCGCGCCTGCTGGTAAGCGCGGTAGGCGGGCACATCGAGATACGCCTGCTGGCACATCATCCACGCGTTCAGGCGTGCGAAATTCTCCATCCACGGCTGGTAGTGGCGCGCCGTCCAGCGCCACACCATCGGATGCACGCGGTACAGCCGGTAGGCGACGGTGACGATCGCGGTTGCGATGCGCAGCGCCGCGTGCCGGGGGGCACTGGCGCGCGACTCGGGTGCCGAGGTCACCCCGGCGTGAACTGCTTCGGGCTGCACTGCATCGGTCACGGCATCGCCCCCCGCCGATCACACTATCCCGCGGCGTCTTGTCGAGATCATCGCCCAGGACATCCAGCTTCCCGCTCAGGCGGCGGCTGAGCGTTTGGCGCGCTCCATCAGTTCGAGCGTCTGCTCGGTCAGGCGCTGGTCGGAGCTCGGGTCTGCTCCCGTCGAGATGAGTTCCACGAAGCGTCTGATCTCACCATCGAGCGGGTGAGGTGCGCCCTTCACCGTGTGCCGCGATATCGCGCCGTCGCGCGGGCTGATCTCGACGACCCGCGGGCTGGCGATCTGGTCGATGGTCATCGTCCCTTCCTCACCCTGGATTTCGCTCGGCAGATGACTGGTGGTGATCTTCGAGTACGCGAGATCGACGAGCATGCCCGGATATTCCGCCAGGATCGAGCCTGACCCGTCGGCGCCGGAGGCTGTCTGCACCGCCGCGGCGCTGATGCGAGCCGGATAGCCGAAGTAGCCGACCATGGAATGAAGGCAGTAGACACCGAGGTCGGCCAGGGCCCCACCACCGAGGTCGGGGTCGAAGATGTTCACCCTCTCGCCCGCGAGCACCTGGTCGTACCGCGCCGAGCGCTTCTGGTAGCGCAGTGTTGCGGCGCGCACGACACCGAGGCTCGGCAGAAGTGAGCGGACGAGGGATGTGCCCGGGTCGTACGCGGTTCGCATCGCCTCCAGCAGGACGACGCCGGCTCGGCGAGAGCGGCCGACCAGATCACTCCACTCCCCCGCCGTGAGAACCGCGGGCTTCTCCACCAGGACGTGCTTGCCCGCGCGGATCGCCGGAGCGATCTGCTCGGCATGCACGCTGTTCGGACTTGCGATGTAGATCGCATCGATCCGCGACGAAGCGAGGATCTCGTCGAGCGAATCGGTCGCCCACTCGGCTCCGAAGGCCGCCGCCGCCTCGGTGGCCCGGCCCCGGTCGCGCGAGTACGCGGCCTCTAGACGGATGCCGTCGACTTGCGACACCGCATCCGCGAACGAGGCGCTGATCCGGCTCGTGCCGATCGTCGCGACGCGGATCGGCGAATTCGGTGTGTTCATCACCCCAGCCTTTCAGCAAGGTATCGAATCGCTCGGCTGCCGGTGGGCTGGGTCAGAGGTGAGCGGTTGCGACTCGCCACGCTCGCAGCGAACCACGGGCACCGTCGAGCGCGATGTCGATGTGGGTCGCGTCCCTCCGTGTGGGATAGACGCGGGCGGCAAGGGGGACGCCGTTCGCGAAGGCCTCCAGCGCGGAATGATCCACGACAACTCGCAGTCGCACGACGTCGCCGTCGAGCGGGATGCGGCCCGACAGCGGCTGCGCGTCGGTGCTCGCATCGAGGCTGGATCCGGTCCGGTCGAGGGAGAAATCGACCTCGTCGCCGATCCGACGCAGTCGATAGGTGCTCCGCTCCTGGCCGTCCGGCGTGGCGCGCACAGACAGTTCGACCGATCCGCCTGGCTCGAGCGCCACCTCCAGTTCGAGGTCGAGCTGATCGCCGTCGAGTGCGCCGAGGCGGAGGGTGGATGCGTCACCGTCGAAGAGGAGCGCGGCGCGCAGGGCGTCGACCTCCGGTGCCGGCGACTGGTGCAACGACCCGTCGGCACGAGCGGAGACCACGCGCGGCAGCGACATCACCCCGGACCATCCGGCGGCGACAGCAGCGGCATCCGTCCGCCCCTCCTGCATCCAGCCGAACATGATGCGCCTGCCGGCTTCGTCCTTCATGGACTGTGGCGCGTAGAAGAAGCGACCGCCCAAGTCGAGCCGATGCAGCGCCCTGGGTTCGAAGCGGTCGCCGCGGTAGTCGCCCGTCCAGTAGAGCGGGTGGTGGGTCACGCCGTCGTCCCACGCGGAGAAGACGAGCACATCCGTCTCGACCTCCTCTGATTCGACACGGAACAGGTCGACGCACTCCCACATCGTGCCGGTCCAATCCGGAGCCGTCCGGGACTGGGCGTCCGCGTCACCGACGAGGAGAGGTCCGACGTATTGCCACGAGCGCA
>CAWBVS010000007.1:0-245589 GCA_963792285.1 uncultured Actinomycetota bacterium
GTGCGTTGCGCCTTCATCGGCGTGTCCACGCACCGAAACCCACCCAAACCGCAGACCGACCAGTCTGCTGAGCGTTAGCGAGTGTATGGCGAAGAAAGACGGTGTCATCGAGATCGAGGGCGTGATCTCCGAGGCGCTTCCCAACGCGATGTTCCGCGTTGAGTTGAGCAACGGACACAAGGTCCTCGCCACGATCTCGGGCAAGATGCGGCAGAACTACATCCGCATCATTCCGGAGGACCGCGTGGTCGTGGAGCTGAGCCCCTACGACCTGACCCGCGGCCGCATCGTCTACCGCTACCGCTAGACCGGTCGAGAAGTAACGGCCCGGAGGCCGGCGGATGCCGCCGTGCCCCCAGGTACGAAGACAGCGAACAGGAAACATCATGAAGGTAAACCCCAGCGTCAAGCCCATCTGCGATCACTGCAAGGTGATCCGCCGTCACGGCGTCGTCATGGTCATCTGCAAGTCGAACCCGCGTCACAAGCAGCGCCAGGGCTAGTCCACGGATTTCATTCCGGATGCTGCGCGAGCGGCATCCGGAATCACCACAACTGAACACACAACTCGGCAGGACCAGATCCCGGTAACGGGGGACACCTCGGGCTGGAGGCCCGGGCACCGATCCTGCTCCACACCTCCACAACACTCTCAGGAGAACCGCATGGCACGTCTTGCCGGCGTTGACATCCCGCGCGACAAGCGCGTGGTGATCGCCCTCACGTACATCTACGGCGTTGGTCCGAACCGCTCGAAGGACATCCTCGCAGCGACCGAGATCAGCCCCGACATCCGCGTCAAGGACCTCAGTGACGAGCAGCTGATCCAGCTGCGCGACTACATCGAGGGCAACTACAAGGTGGAGGGTGACCTCCGCCGCGAGGTCGCCGCCGACATCCGCCGCAAGGTCGAGATCGGCTCGTACCAGGGCATCCGCCACCGTCGCGGCCTGCCCGTCCACGGTCAGCGCACGAAGACCAACGCCCGCACCCGCAAGGGACCCAAGCGCACCGTCGCCGGCAAGAAGAAGGCGCGCTAGGGCGCGGCTAGGAGAACAAGAACATGGCTGCACCCAAGACCGCCGCGCGCAAGCCGCGTCGCAAGGAAAAGAAGAACATCGCGCTGGGCCAGGCCCACATCAAGTCGACGTTCAACAACACGATCGTCTCGATCACCGACCCGGCCGGCGCCGTCATCAGCTGGGCCTCGTCGGGTGGCGTGGGCTTCAAGGGCTCGCGCAAGTCGACGCCCTACGCCGCAGGCATGGCCGCCGAATCGGCCGCCCGCCAGGCGCAGGAGCACGGCGTCAAGAAGGTCGACGTCTTCGTGAAGGGCCCGGGCTCGGGCCGCGAGACCGCGATCCGTTCGCTGCAGGCCGCCGGCCTCGAGGTGGGTTCGATCAACGATGTGACGCCGCAGGCGCACAACGGCTGCCGCCCGCCGAAGCGCCGCCGCGTCTGACGCCCTTCCGCTGTGCCGGCCTGCCCCGCCCGTTTCGGCGTGGGCAGGCGGTGCAGCGGTCATTCGGACATCGGATGCCGAAATCTCGGCATCCCTGAGAAAAACTCAACACTCTCACCCACTGCACGTGTCATATAGCGGATACGTGATTGAAAGGAACACATAGTGCTCATCGCACAGCGTCCCACTCTGACCGAGGAGAAGATCGGCGAGTTCCGCAGCCGCTTCATCATCGAGCCGCTGGAGCCCGGCTTCGGTTACACGATCGGCAACGCGCTGCGTCGCAGCCTGCTCTCGTCGATCCCCGGCGCAGCCGTCACCAGCATCCGTCTGGACGGCGTCCAGCACGAGTTCAGCACCATCCCGGGTGTGAAGGAGGATGTCACCGAGATCATCCTCAACATCAAGCAGCTCGTCGTCTCGAGCGAGCGCGACGAGCCCATCACCGCGTACCTGCGCAAGACGGGCGCCGGCGAGGTCACCGCCGCCGACATCTCGGCTCCGGCCGGTGTCGAGGTGCACAACCCCGAGCTGGTCATCGCGACCCTGAACGACACCGCGAAGTTCGAGCTCGAGCTCACGATCGAGCGTGGCCGCGGCTACGTCTCGGCCACGCAGAACCGCAACGAGTACGCCGAGTCGGGTCAGATCCCGATCGACTCGATCTACTCGCCGGTGCTCAAGGTCAGCTACCGCGTCGACGCGACGCGTGCCGGTGAGCGCACCGACTTCGACAAGCTCGTCCTGGACGTCGAGACGAAGAACTCGATCGCCCCGCGCGATGCCGTCGCTTCGGCCGGCCGCACCCTCACCGAGCTGTTCGGTCTGGCCCGCGAGCTGAACGTCGAGGCCGAGGGCATCGAGATCGGCCCCGCGCCGGTCGAGACCGTCCTGTCGAACGAGCTGTCGATGCCGATCGAGGACCTCGACCTGTCGGTGCGTTCGTACAACTGCCTCAAGCGCGAGGGCATCAACACCGTGTCGGAGCTCGTCGCCCTGTCGGAGACGCAGCTCATGAACATCCGCAACTTCGGTCAGAAGTCGGTCGACGAGGTGCGCGACAAGCTCATCTCGCTCGGCCTGTCGCTGAAGGACTCGGTCCCCGGGTTCGACGGCGCGCACTTCTACGGCGGATACGACGACGAGACCGTCTGATCCCCCTGAATCTGATCTGGAGTAACTGACATGCCTAAGCCCACGAAGGGTCCCCGCCTCGGCGGAGGTCCGGCCCACGAACGCTTGATGCTCGCCAACCTGGCGGCAGCACTGTTCACCCACAAGTCGATCAAGACGACCGAGACCAAGGCCAAGCGCCTGCGTCCGCTCGCCGAGCGACTGATCACGTTCGCCAAGCGCGGCGACCTGCACGCGCGCCGTCGCGTGCTGTCGGTCATCGGTGACAAGGAAGTCGTGCACGATCCTCTTCACCGAGATCGCGCCGCTGGTCGCCGACCGTGAGGGCGGCTACACCCGCATCACGAAGGTCGGCAACCGCAAGGGCGACAACGCCCCGATGGCCGTCATCGAGCTCGTGCTCGAGCCGGTGAACCCGAAGCCGAAGAGCGCCAAGAAGTCCGCTGCGGCTGCTGCCGCCGCGCCGGCTGCCGCTCCGGTCGAGGAGGCCCCGGCCGACGAGACGTCGGACGAGACCGAGGCTTCGGCCGATGCCGGTGCGGAGTCGCCCGAGGAGGGCGCCGCCGCCGAGGCTGCCGCCGAGGACGCGGTCGTCGAGCCCGAAAAGGCCTGACGCACTTTCTGCACCAGCGAGACCCGCCGGCCCTTCGGGGCCTGCGGGTCTCGCTGCGTGTGGGGCGGCTGTCGCCTGCGAATAGGGTGGACGGGTGAGCGCTGAGACACCCCTCGCCGAGCGGCTCGACGCGGAGCCGCCGCAGACTCCCGAGCATCCCGACGTCTCGTTCCGGCCGGCGACGGCGGCCGACGTCGACGCGATCCACGCGATGGTCGCGGCATCCGATCGGCGTGACCACCCGACGTGGGTGACCCCGCGCGAGGAGATCGCCGACGTCTTCGAGCTCTCGCACGTCGACGCCGCGCGCGACACCCTGCTCGCGATCGCCCCCGACGGCGCGGTCGTGGCGATGGGCTGGGCGATGCTGCACCCGGTGCAGGACGAAGAGCTGCACGCGTACCTGCAGGGCACCGTGCACCCGGACTGGCGCCGCCGCGGCATCGGCACCGCGGTCATCGGCTGGCTGTACGCGCGCACGAGCGAGATGCTCGCCGAGACGGGGTCGACGGCCGAGGCGGCGATCTTCCAGTACGTCGACGAGGGCAATGCGGATGCCGCGACCCTCGGCGAACGGCTCGGCCTGCGCACCGAGCGGTGGTTCACCTCGATGCAGCGCGACCTTTCGGAGCCGATCGACGCGGTGGATCCGGCATCCGACGAGGTCGAGTTCGTCGCCTACACCGCGGACCGCGCGGAGGACGTGCGCGAAGCGCGCAACGACGCGTTCCGCGACCACTGGGGGAGCCTGCCGAGCCCGCCCGAGCGGTGGGCGCAGTTCGTGGACGGGCCGTTCCTGCGGGCCGATCTGTCGACGCTCGCGCTCGTCGACGGGCGGGTCGTCGCGTTCTGCCTCGCCTCGGTGAACGAGGAGGACTGGGAGGCGCTCGGCGCCCCGAACACCTACATCGACCTCATCGGCGTCGTGCGCGACCAGCGCGGCCGGCGGCTCGCCCCGGCCGTGATCGCGCGCACGCTCGAGGCGGCGCGCGCGGCGGGACTCGAGCAGGCCGTGCTCGACGTCGACACCGCGAGCAAGACGGGCGCGAACACGCTCTACGAGCGGCTCGGGTTCCGCGCGACGCAGCGGCAGCAGGCGCTCGTCCGCCGGTTCTGAAAGACCGCGGAGGCCGCGAACCGGCTCCGCCACGAAAACGCCGCCCCATCGGCCTCGATGTCGGTATCACAACGGCCGTCGCGGCCCTCTATGCCCGAGAGAACGCGCGGCGCTATCCTGGGCGAACCCTCGGTGCAGGTGGGAACGGCCGGGGTCTGGGGTTTTCCCGCGCATCAGGGAGCGCATATGGCAGGATCGCCGACGCCGGCCGGGGGCTTCCGCGCGTCCGTTCCCGAGGGCACCGCGTCGGCCGCGCCGGGCGTGTCGGCGGCCAGCGCCGCAGCGGCCTCCGCCGCGGCATCCCCGACGTGGGTGGGAACGCCGCGCAGCCGCAAGCGCGCCGGGCTGTCGATCTACAGCATCCTGCTCATCATGCTGCTGTCGGTCAGCGTGCTGTCGAGCATCGTCGTCGGCATCATCGGGTACGTCAACGGCACCGAGGCGCTGCGCGCGATCGCGTACGAGAAGCTCGTCGAGATCCGCGAGGGGCGTGCCCGCGAGGTCGCCCAGCTGTTCGGCACCGTCGAGAACGCGGTGCGGCTCGGCGCGCTCAACGAGACGAGCAAGCAGGCCGCTCGCGAGTTCACCGCCGGTTTCGCAGAGCTCGAGGCGCAGCCGCGCGGATGCCGCGGCATCCGCCGCCGTCGAGGACTACTACACGCGAGACCTTCGCCGCCGACCTGGCCGAAGCGACCGGCGAGACCGTCGACGGCTCGACCTTCGTGCCCACGGGCGCTGCGCAGGAGTACCTGCAGTACCACTACGTCATCCCGTTCGAGGACTGGGAGGAGGCGATCCTCAGCAACGGCGCGGGCGACGGCAGCGCCTGGTCGGCGGCGCACGAGAAGTACCACAACTACTTCCGCGCGATGACGCAGCTGCAGGAGTTCGAAGACGTCCTGATGATCGACACCGACGGCAACGTCGTCTACACCGCGTTCAAGGGCGTCGACCTCGGCACGAACCTGCTCGACGGGCCGTACCGGCTGTCGAACCTGTCGGAGGCGTACCGCGAGGCGATGAGCCGCAACATCATCGGCGATGTCGTGCTCACCGACTTCGCCGCGTACAACCCGAGCCTCGGCAACCCCGCGGGGTGGGCGGTGACCCCGATCGCCGACGGGGGAGAGGTGATCGGCGCGCTCGCGATCGAGCTGCCGATCGACCGCATCAACAAGGTGATGACCGTCGGCGGGGAGTGGGAGATCAACGGCCTCGGCGCGACGGGCGAGACGTATCTGGTCGGCAGCGACGGCACGATGCGGTCGATCTCGCGGCAGCTGCAGGACGATCCCGAGGAGTACGAGGAGGCCGCCGTCGCCGCCGGGCTCACGCCCGCGGCCGCCGCGCTCAGCGTGCAGAACGGCAACACGCTGCTGCAGCAGACGGTGAACGGCGATGCGGTCACCCGCGCGCTGGCCGGCGAGAGCGGCACGATGCTCGAGAGCAACTACCTCGGCGAAGACAGCCTGACCGCGTTCGCCCCGCTCGCCCTCGACGGGCTCGACTGGGTGATCGTCGCGCAGGAGACCTCGGCCGAGGCGCTCATCCCGGTCGAGGACTTCACCCGCAACCTCATCCTGTCCACGGCGGGCATGATCATCTTCGTCTGCCTGCTCTCGCTGCTGCTCGCGCAGATCTTCGTGCGGCCGCTGCGGCGGCTGAAGACCGCGGCGCAGCGGATCGCGGCCGGCGACGAGGGCGTACAGGTCGACGCCGGTTCGAGCGACGAGCTGGCCGATGTGGCGAGCGCGTTCAACGACATGAGCCGGAGCCTGCAGATCAAGTCGCAGCTGATCGACGAGCAGGAGCGCGCGAACGAGCAGCTCATCCTGTCGTTCATGCCCGAGGGCATGGCCAGCCGCTACAAGCACGGCGACGATGCGATCACGCAGGACAACGACGACGTCACCGTCGTGTTCGCCGACATCGTCGGGTTCGAAGAGCTCTCGCTGTCGATGACGAGCGAGGAGTCGGTCGCGCGCCTGAACGACCTCATCCGCACGTTCGACGAGGCGGCCGAACGCCACGGGGTCGAGCGGGTGCGCACGACGCGGCAGAGCTACCTCGCCAGCTGCGGCCTGGGCACGCCCCGCGTCGACAACGCGCGCCGCGCGGTGGAGTTCGCCCTCGAGCTCGAGGCGATCCTCGAGAGGTACTCGGCGCAGCAGGGCGTCGATCTGACGCTGCGGGCGGGCCTGGATTCGGGCAAGGTCACCAGCGGACTCATCGGTCGGGCGCGGGTCGTCTACGACATGTGGGGGGATGCCGTGAACCTCGCGTTCCGCGTGCAGGGCGACTCCGCCGACCCGGGCATCTACATCACCCAGCGCGTGGCCGACCGCATTCCCGACAGCATCCCGGCCGATCCCGCCGGCGAGATCGAGACGCAGAGCGGCACGCAGCGGGTGTGGCGCGTCTCGGCGCCGGCCGTGGTCATCGAGGGGTGAGCCGCCGTGGCTGACATCGTCTCGCAGGAGTGGTTCTGGCCGGCGGTCATCGTCTCGATCGGCCTGCCGCTCATGCTGATCGGGCTCACCGAGATCCACAACGCGATGGCCCGCCGCGGCTCGCGCGCCGCGCCGATCGTGCTGATGGTGCGCAACTACCTCGTGCCGGTCGCCGGCATCCTGGTGCTGATCAGCCAGCCCGGGGCGTGGCAGGGCGCGGCGACCTGGCCGCGGGTGATCTGGACGATCTTCGGGCTGCTCGTGATCCTCGTGACGATCAACGCGGTCAACCACCTCGTGTTCCACCGCGCCGAGAAGGGGTCGTGGCGCGACCGCTTTCCGACGATCTTCAGCGACATCATCCGGTTCGTCTTCATCATCGTCGGCATCGCGCTCCTGTTCTACTGGGTGTGGGGTGCCGATGTCGCCGGGGTGTTCGCCGCGCTCGGCGTCACGTCGATCATCGTGGGCCTGGCGCTGCAGAACGCCGTCGGGTCGGTCGTGTCGGGGCTCTTCCTCATCTTCGAGTCGCCGTTCCAGATGGGCGACTGGATCGAGACGGGCGGGGTGCGCGGCCAGATCGTCGAGGTCAACTGGCGCGCCGTGCACCTCGACACCGGCAACGGCATCGTCGTGATGCCGACCTCGGAGCTGGCCGGCGGGTCGTTCACGAACCTGTCGCGCAGCCCCGAGCCGTATGCCGCGGTGCTGCAGGTGTCGTTCGGCACCGACGACGCGCCCGGCCGGGTGCGGGAGCTGCTCGTGCAGACCGCCCGCGACATCCCGCTCGTCTCGGAGGATCGCGAGCCGACCGCGACGACCCTCACCGGCGCGACCTACAACGTCTCGATCCCGCTGATCAACCCCGGCGACCGCGACATCGTGCTGGATGCCTTCGCGACCCGGCTCTGGTACGCGGCCCGCCGCGCCGATCTGCACCTCGACGGCGACCTGACCGACGACTGGCGCACGCCCGCCCACCTGCAGGACGCGCTGCATCGCGTCGCCCCGATCCTCGGCCTGCGCGCCGGGGAGGCCGACGCGCTCGCCGCGCACGCGCGGCTCGAGCGGTACTGCCAGGGCGAGGTGATCCTGCGGCCGGGAACGGTGCCCGATTCGACGCGCTTCATCCTCTCGGGCACCGTGATGCTCGGCATCCCGATCGAAGGCAAGGGGTTCGTGCGGGTCGCCCAGCTCGAACGCGACGACGCGGTCGGCATCACGGCGCTCTCGCGCACGAAGACGATCTCGCGCGCGATCGCGACGAGCGAGGTGGATGTCTTGTGCCTGCCGGTCGCCGTGCTCGACGAGGTCGTGCGGTCGCATCCGGTGCTGGCCCGCGAGATCGTGCGCGAGAGCGAGAACCGCGTGCGGCTGGCGCGCGACGCGCTCGGCGCGATCGGCGAGGTGCTGCCGTTCGGGCGGCGCGTGCTCGGCTGACGGTCTGCGCCCCTCCTCCGTTCACAGCCCGGCAACACGATCCACGTAAGCTTTCGACGTGCCCCGAACTCTTCTCGTCGACGCCGTCGGCTCGCTCATCGCGATCGATCTGAGTGATCTCGACGAGGCCGACGAGGCGGCGGTGCGTGCGGCGTGGGCCGATGCGACGGTGGATGCCGCGGCGGATGCCGAGCCCGCCGCGACCGTCAGCCCGTACAAGAGCGAACGCGTGCACATGCTCTCGGGCCTCTCGCAGCAGGTGACGCTCGCCGCGATCGAAGCCGCGCGCGGACGGGCCTGGATGCTGCACGCCGCCGGCATCGCGACCCCCGACGGTCAGGTCGTGGTGCTCGTCGGACCGTCCGGCCGGGGCAAGACGACCGCCTCCCGCGCGCTCGGGGCGGTGTACGGCTACGTCTCCGACGAGACGATCGCGATCGACGACGACGGGCGGGTCTGGCCGTACCGCAAGCCGCTGTCGGTCATCGAAGACGCGGCGGCGCCGAAGACGCAGCATCCGCCGTCGGCATTGGGTCTGCTGCCGCTGCCCGACGCGGAGCTGCGCGTCGCGGCCGTCGTGCTGCTCGATCGTGACGCCGAGCACCCTGAGACCCCCGTGATCGAGGTCACCGACGTCGGCGACGCGCTCAGCGAGCTCGTGTCGCAGACGAGCTTCCTGCACGATCAGCACGCCGCGCTGCGGTTCATCTCGGCCCTCGCGGCGGCGACCGGCGGCATCCGCACGGTGAAGTACCGCGAGGCCGCGACGCTGCCGGCGATCATTCCCGAGCTCGTGCGCCCGGCCGGCCGGATCGCGGTGCCCGACAAGCCCGCGCACCTCGCGCCGCGGAGCCGACGCCGCGCACACCGGACCGACCTTCTCGCGCATCGAGGTCGCCGACGAGGTCGGGCTCGACGATCCCGACCGCATCGCGCTGCTGACGATCCGCGAAGACCGGCACGGGCACGTCACGGTGCTGGGCGGCATCGCGCCGGCGGTGTGGCGCGCGGCCGACGGCGCGACGCTGCGGCAGCTGACGGATGCCGCGCTCGACGCGTACGGCGAGCCCGACGGCTTCGATGCGGCGCCGGCGGCGCTCGTCGCGGTCGGCCAGCTGCTCGATGCCGGGCTGCTCACCTCCGACGAGCCGGTCATCTCGCGCCGGGAGGATGTCGCGTGGGTCGACAGCGGCGACCGGATCGTCGCTCTGCCGCTCAGCCCCGGGCCCGACCAGCAGCTCGCCCAGCCGGCCGCGCTCACCGGTTCGGCGGCGCTGATCTGGGAGTGGCTCGAAGAGCCGGTGACCCTCACACAGCTCACGGCCCGCGCGACCGAGGCGGCGGGGACGGATGCCGCGGTAGAGGTCGCCGGGCAGGTCGAGGCGTTCGTCGCCGAGCTGACCGCGTCGCGGCTCGTCGCCGAGCGGGACTGACCGGCCGGGACGCCCGCGGGCGACTCGGCGTTCGGCGGCCGCAACTAAGCTGACACGGTGCGCATCCGGCTCGACATCGCCTACGACGGGACGCACTTCCGCGGGTGGGCGCTGCAGCCGGGGCTCCGCACGGTGCAGGGCACGCTCGAGTCCGCCCTCGCGCGCATCCTCGGCGGCGAGCCGCGACTCGTGGTCGCAGGCCGGACCGACGCCGGCGTCCACGCCTCCGGACAGGTCGCCCACGTCGACCTCGACGAGGAGCAGGCTGCGGCGGCTGAGCTCAGGGCGGGGCGCGGCATCCGACCCGGTCGCGGCGCTCGCCCCGCGAATCCGCGGAGTGGTCGGGGCCTACTCCGACGTCGCGGTGCAGCGCACGATGCTCGCCCCCGAGGGGTTCGACGCGCGCTTCTCGGCGGTGTGGCGGCGCTACTCGTACCGCGTCGCCGATACGGCCAGCGGCTACGACCCGCTCGAGCGCCTGCGCACCACGACCGTGCGCGCCGAACTCGACGAGCAGGCGATGGATGCCGCGGCCCGGTCGCTCATCGGACTCCACGACTTCGCGGCCTACTGCAGGCCGCGTGAGGAGGCGACGACGATCCGCACGCTGCTCGAGTTCGACTGGCACCGCGATGCCGAGGGCGTGCTGGTCGCGAACGTGAAGGCCGACGCGTTCTGCCACAGCATGGTGCGCGCGCTCGTCGGGGCGTGCGTCGCGGTGGGCCAGGGGAGGCTCGCGGTCGCCGAGGTCGCCGGCATCCGCGACGAAGGGGAGCGCACGAACGCCTTCACCGTGCTGGCAGCGCGCGGGCTGACCCTCACCGAGGTCGGGTATCCCGGCCGACGACCTTCTCGCGGCGCGAGCCGAGCAGACGCGGGCGCGGCGTGACCGCGAGTGAGAGCAGGCGTCGGTGAAGAGCGGGTGGAGCGCGCTCCTCACGATTGCGGCGGGGTTCTGGCTCATCGTGCTCGTCGGGCTGCCACTGTACGTCTTTCCGCCGGTCGACGAGGTGTCGTCGAGCGATGCGGTGCTCGTGCTCGGGCCGCCGATGCAGGAGCGCCTCGATCTGGCCGAGCGGCTGCGCGACGAGGGTCTCGCCGAGCGGATCGTCGTGTCGGTGCAGGCGTCGGGTGGGCAGACGGCCCAGGATCTCGTGATCTGCGAGGAGGCCGGCGTGACGTGCGCGGTCGCCGACCCCTCGACCACGCGCGGTGAGGTGCTGCTGATGACCGAGCTCGCCGGCGCGGGCGAGGCGCCGTCGCTGATCGTCGTGACGAGTACGCCGCACATCGCGCGCACGCGCTACATCTTCGGCAAGTGCTACCCCGGCCCGGTCTCGGTCGTCGCCGCCGAACAGCCCGCATCGCTCGAGGCCTGGACTTCGCAGTACGTGTACCAATCGCTCGCGTTCGTGAAGGCGCTCGTCGAGCCCTGCCCGTCGGCGTAGCGCCCGCGGGCCTTTGGACCCTACCCCTGCCCGCGAAGGCGCGAGACGCTGAGGGGACCGGAAGGGAGCGATCGTGAACAACACCATCCTCGTGGGGGTCACCGATGCGCCGGTCTCGCGGCGCGCGCTCGAGTGGGCGGTGCAGCGCGCGGTCGATCGGCACATGAGCCTCGAGCTCATCGCGATCGTCGGCGGTGCCGTCGGCGCGGTCGGGGAGAGGGCGGTCGTCGAGTCGGCGATGGAGGGCCGGCGCCAGCTGCTGGAGGCGGAGGCGCTGCGCATCGCCGATCGCGGCGTGCCGACGACGGTGCGCGTCGGCAAGGGCAATCCGGTGACGCGGATCATCGACGCGTCGACGGATGCCGCGCTCCTCGTGATCGGCAGCGACTATCGCGGTCGCGACGCGGGTCCTGCCCGCGGGGCGCACGGGGTGCGGATCGCGGCGGGAGCCCACTGCCCGGTCGTGGTGATCCCCGACATCGACCTGAAGGCCCGGGCCGGCGTGGTCGCCGGCGTCGACGGCTCGGAGGTGTCGGAGCACGCGATCGCGTTCGCCGCTGCCGAAGCCGACCGGCTGGGCGAGCCGCTGACCCTCGTGACCGCGTGGACGCCGATCGTGGCACCGCGCAACCCGGGCGTGTACCCGGTGGAGTACCTGCACAACATGCAGGCGCTCGCCGAGGAGGCGCTCGCCGTGTCTGCGGCGGGCCTGCGGCAGGACTACCCCGATCTGCACATCGGCCAGCACGTCGAGGAGGGCTACCCGTCGGCGGTGATCAACCGGCTCGCGGCGTCGGCACGCCTGGCAGTGCTCGGCACGCACGGCCGCGGCGCGGTCGCGCGGTTCCTGCTGGGGTCGATCAGCGAAGAGGTGCTCGGACGTCTGGCGACGGCCACCGCGATCGTCCGCTGACCGGCGGCGCGATCTCGCGCTGCCGGCGCTGGCGCTGCTCGAGCAGCTGCATCAGTCCGTCGGCGATGTCGTGGTCGACGTAGGTCTCGTCGTCGATCGCGTCGGCGATCACCGTGGCGGCGTGCTCGATCGCGACGGCGCGGTCGAAGGCGTCGCGGTTGATGGCGACGGATGCCGCGGCATCCGCATACGCGATGCGAAGGTGCGCGCGCGTGGTCTCATCGAGCGGGTGGATGTTCTGCTCGAGGGCGCGCGCGGTCTGATCGCGCTCGAGTTCGCTGCGACGCAGGGCACGCTCGGCGAGCACGCGGGCGCGGTGGGCGGATGCGAGGGCGTCGGCGTGGGTGATCGTGGTGTGGACATCGGGGCCTCCCTGGGTGTTCCACAGAGAAGAGGCGCCACGGTGCCCTTTAGTACATGCCGCTCAGTACATGCGTGATCGGCTACAGCGCCGACCAGCGCGTGATCGGCCAGAACAGCACGACGGCTTTGCCGACGACGTCGGGCCCTGTCGCCCACCGCCAGCAGTCGGCGGGCGGATCATCGCTGCGGCAGTACGCGGCGGAGTCGGAGGAGTTGCTGCGGTTGTCGCCGAGCATCAGGTACGAATCGGCGGGCACGTCGACGGGGTCGAAGCAGCGCAGCGACCGCGGAGTGGAGGCGCAGTCGAGCGTTCCGGCGGCGAACGTGAAGTCGTTCGTGACGTACGGCTCGTCGAGCGGTTCGCCGTCGACGATCAGGCGGCCGTCGTCGGTGCAGCACTCGACGGTCTGGCCGGGGGTGCCGATGACGCGCTTGATGAGGGTGTGCGCGCTGGAGGGTCCGAAGCCGGTGACCTCGCCGATCCATCGCAGCACGCCGCGGATCGGGTCGGATTCGCCGGCCGGCTCGATGTCCCACGTGGATCCGGCGTCGAACACGACCACGTCGGCGGTGCCGGGCGTCGCACCGACGTACGCGAGCCGGTTCACCATCACGCGGTCGCCGGGCTGGAGCGTGGTCTCCATCGACCCCGACGGCACCCAGTAGGGCTTCGCGACGAAGCTCAGCACGAGCCCGGTGACGATGAACGCCGCCGCGACGTGGAACCACGTGCTTCCGACGACGCGCCGCCACCACGCTTTCTGAGCGGGGCGTGCTTCGGTCTCGGTCACCTGTTCACGGTACCCGTTGGCGGGTGATTGTCCGGACGGCCGGATGCCGCGGCAGCCGGTATCCGAGGGGCTTCGGCGTTTCGTCTCCGCGCTGGCGCTCGTCGCTCAACGACCGGGGACGTGCGTTCAGGCGGCGTAGTCGTAGCGTGCGCGTCCGCCGAGGCGGGGTGTGCGGGCCGGGTCGACGTGGGGTGGGGGGATGAACCACACTTTCGCGGTGATGCCGATCCCGTCGATGCGGATGTCCCAGTCGTTGTCGTGGATGCGGTGGTGGCAGGACTCGCATAACAGGACGCCGTTGTTCAGGTCGGTGGGTCCGGCATCCCGTGCCCACCATCGGATGTGGTGGACCTTGGTGTGTCCGGGTGGTGCCCCGCACATGGCGCAGCCGCCGTCGCGTTCGAGGAGGGCGAGGCGCTGATTCCGGGAGAACAGCCGCCGGGTGCGGCCCCAGTCCAGGATCTCGCTGTTGCCGCCGAGGACGCAGGAGATGATTTCGCCGCCGGCGGCCATCCGCCGGGCGGTGGCGACCGAGACCGGGGCGGTGATCCCGTCGATCGTCGCGAACCCGGTCCCCTCGACCAGGTCGGAGTGGTCGATCCGCACCACGACGGTCGCTCCGTGCAGCGGGCAGGTCGTTCTCGGGGCAGCCGAGGGCGTGTTCGCAGAGCCGGACGAGCGCGTCGGCCTGCATCTGCACCACCGACCGGCGCGGCGCATCCGGGTCCGCGGTGCCATCCCGGGCGGCATCGCGGGTGGCGCGCATCTCGTCCGACACGAGCGCTTCGATCGCGGTCTTCAGGGGTGCGCCGTGTTCGGGGGTGAGGCGGCCGGTGAACTCGACCATCCCGTCCACCTCCCGCATGGTGAACTGCTCCAGGCCGCGCTTCTCGTCCTCCCGCGGGGCGACTCCGTCCGGGTCCAGCCACGCCTCCGCACGGACGAGCACCCGGTTGAGCTGATCCATCGTCAAGCCCGGGCGCCTGCTCGACCAGCGTCTTCTCCGCGGTCTCGAGAGCGTCGGGCCCGGCGCGGAACGCGACCCGGTCCAGCAGGGCGATGATCGCCCCCGCCGCCCGCTCCGTCAGCAACGCCGCGGCCAGAGCGGCGGCGACGTGCGGGTGCCGTGCCGGCGCCTTCTCCCCGGAGAGCAGCTGCCGGGGCGCGGTCGCCTCGCCGACCTTCACCAGCCGGGCCGCATCCCCGGTGGAGGTGCCGCCGGTCGCGGCGATCAGCGCCGTCGGGTTGCGGTACCCCTGCGTCTTCGCCAGCCCCTCCGACCCGAGCTCGGGCCGGGACCGGCGCGCGATCTCCGCCGCCAACGCCACCTGGTCGGCATCCAGCATCCGCCGCATCCGGCAGTACCGCTCGTTCACCGCGATCAGCTCACTGTCACTCAGCGAGCACAGCATCCGCCCCCGACCACACCGCGCGCACGGCCTCGACCTCCGCGGGAAGCAGATCAAGCGCTCTGGTCATAGAACAAATGTACTAACCACCTCCGACATCGCGACCGGCTGGGCGAACCGCCCGCGAAATCTGAGAGGTTGTCAAGCGATCCCCGCAAAGTCACCCGCGCGAAACCCGACAGTCCTAGGCTGGGTTCGTTATGAAGGTGATCTCCTACAACCTCCGCAAGCACCGCGCCGCCGGTGAGCTCAAGGCGCTGGTCGAGCGCTACAGCGCCGACGTGCTGTGCCTCCAGGAGTGCGACACGACCGACATGCCGGCATCCATCGGCGATCTCACGCTCGCCGACGCGACGTCGCGCAACCGGCTCGGGCTCGCCGTCTACTACCGCGAGAACACGTTCCGGGTCGTCGACATCCGCTCGATGGCACTGAAGAAGTCGATGCACGACCGCGTTCTCAAGCCGGCCGAAGAGCGGATGCTGGGGGTCAGGCTCCACGACATCGACGAGAACCGCGACGTGATCGTGGCCTCGTTCCACGCGGCTCCGCTGACGGCGCTCAATTCGCTGCGGCGACACCAGATCCGCACGGCGCTGACCGAACTGCAGCAGCTGGGCGAGGGGCTGCCGGTGCTGATGGTCGGCGACTACAACTATCCGGTGTTCAAGGAGAACCTGAGCCAGAAGGTGCGCGAGCACGGCTACGAGCTCAACCTCAGCGACTCGCGCACCTACACGCGCTACCGCTTCTTCCGCGGGCACTACGACTTCGCGACCTCGGTGGGCTTCACGATCGACCGCGTGCGCACGCTGCCGCAGGGCCGCAGCGACCACCTGCCGATCCTCGTGACGGCGACCGTGACGGAGAAGGCCAAGGCCCACGCCGCCTGAGCGGCATCCGAAAGCTACTCGCCGGCTGACCCAGTCGTGCAGCTCACCGATGAACCGCGAGCGCGAGAACATCTGGGTGCGCTGACGGAAGGCGTCGGCATCCAGCGATGTCGCCTGGTGGAGCAGCTCGTCCCAGTCGTTCCAGCGGTCGATGTCGCACGTGACGCCGCCGCCGACGGCTTCGACGCTCTCGCGCACGCCGCCCACCGAGTTGGCGATGATCGGCGTTCCGCAGGCCATCGCCTCGACCGGCATGATGCCGAAGTCCTCGACCGCGGGGAACACGTACGCCAGGGCGTGGGCGTACAGCGCGCGGATCATCGCGTCGGACGGCGCGATGATGAACGTCACGTCGGCGCTCGAGGCCGCCGCGAACGACCGCAAGCGCGACGTGGCTGGGTCCGATGCCGGCGATGACGACCGGGCAGCTTCACCTCCGCGCCGATCTCGATCACCCGGTCGAGGCGCTTGTAGTCGACCATCCGCGACGCGCCGAGCAGGAAGGTGCGTCGGGAAGGGCGTCGAGCTGACGTTGCTCGGCGTCGGTGAGATCGCGCCGCCAGTCGGTGGTGTCGACGAGGCGTCTCGGTGTCGACCGGCGGGTACATGACCCGGGAAGGCTGCTCCCACGCGCGAGCGACCCGGTCGCCGGTGAAGCTGGCTGTTGACAGCGATGGACGTCGCCTCGGCCGCGCGGCGGCGGTCTATCGGCTTGAGCAGCGTGCTCGCCGCCCGCGCCCAGCCCGAGTTGCCGCGGTGGTCGCGCTCGGGCTCCCAGATGTAGCGGGCAGGGGTGTGCGCGTAGACGAACTTCTTCGTGCCCGGCCGTGCCTTGATGTGGTGCGCGAACAGGTGCGAGCTGACCAGCATCCATTCGGGCGAACCGGCGCAGCGGCATCCGCCAGGTGGGCAGCATCGCCGGAAGCGCGAGCACCTTGTTGTTGCGCAGGGGAGTACGTGCGATCCACGACTCGGTCACCGTCGCGTCCGTCGAGCACGGGCGTGTCGTTCCAGAGGACACGCACGCCCGCGTCGGGGAATGCGTCCATCATCGCATCGAGCACGCGTTCGGCGCCGCCCCAGCGCTCCACCCACTCGTGCACGATCATCCCGGGTGCCGTCGCGCTGCCGACGTGCGCCGGCGATCCCGTTGCTGCGAAAACGGTCATCAATGACTCCCCAGGTCTGCGCGAAAGTCGCCTGAGCCCCAGACTCAGATCGGTCGCACTCATGAGCTTCGGGTTCACGGGTGCTTCTGCAGCCCCCAGAGCTGCAACTGACGCACTGGCTACGCTACCCCTGATTCGCTCGAGCGCGACAAATTGTGCAGAAGATCTCGGGGAAAAGTTCACACAGCCTTGAGGGTGGGCGAGAGGATGCTTCGACCGGGCGGCCCGGCATCGCGCGGTATCATCCTTGGAACACATGCGCGGCACTGTCGCGGCGCCCGATGAGGGAGGTGCCGCGTGAGCGATGCACGAGAACACGCACCAGTGCCCGGGCGCGGCGCACGTGAATGCCGCGACCGGGACGCTGGTCATTCCGCCCCGCCCCGCGCTCCCGTCGCGCTCACCGCAGCCGCGCACTGCTCCGCCTGCCGCTCCTCCGCTTCCTCCCGGTTGGACGGTGCCGGCCCACGCCGCTGCGGGCTCGCGCTCAGGAGATCGTCCACGTCCGTCGTGGCCGGCACGGTGGGGCCGGGTCGGCATCTTCGAGCCGCGGGTGATCCTGGGCGCGTATGTCTTCGTGCTGACACTGATCGCCCTCTGGCCGACCCCGGTCGACGGGGGCGCCGGCCCTTTCCTGCGGCTGGTCGCGCGCGTGGTGCCGATCCTCACCTACTCCCGCATCGAGTTCGGCGCGAACATCCTCTTGTTCGTCCCGCTGGGGATCCTGCTCGCGCTCATCCTGGAGCGGCGCTACCTCATCGTCCCGATCGCGGTCGTCGCCACGGTGACGATCGAGTCGATTCAGGCGCTCATGATCGACAAGCGCACGCCGAGTGTGTTGGACATCATCGCCAACGTCACGGGAGCGTGCCTCGGCCTGATGATCGTCGGCGTCATCGAATGGCGGCGTGCGCGGCGCGGGCTCGCGCGAGACGGTAACCGCGCATGATGAGGGCGCGGCGCAGCATGCGTGCCACGCCGTCCTGAATCCTCCACGCGCGCAGAAGCCCGGCGACACGATACGTCAGCACCGAGACCTGTTGTGCCAGTCCGCCGCCGTCACGTGCGGCGACGCTGCGCTGCAGTCGCGCCAGCAGCGCGATTGTAGGTCGGCGGGATCACGACGAGCGGAGCCAGCTGGGCGGGCCTTTCGCCCCACCGGTCTTCGATGTCGGCGATCGCACCGCCGCGCGCGACGCATTCGCGCATGTAGCCGTCGAGCCCGCGCGAGTGATGGTGGGCCGCTGATGCCGTCTCGTCGAAGGTCGCGTCCGCTCCGAGTTCGAGCAGGCGCATGCCCAGATCGAGGTCTTCGTTGTACTCGAGTCGCTGCGAGGGCTTGAAGGCCTCGGCGCGCAGGTAGAGATCTCGCGGGAGGCTGAGGTTGCCGCCCCACAGCGAGCGGAGGATCGTCGTCGAGTCGCCGCGCTTCCAGCCTTCGACCTGAGCCCGGTAGTCCCGCGCGTACAGATAGGAGGGTGCGTCGTCGGGTCCGCGGCGCGCGGGAAGTGCCACGGGCATATACCCCTGGAGCACCCGATCGCCCTGCCCGCGATGGAAGGCACGATGACGGCCCACGAGCTCGCGCCCGGGGTCGACATCGTCGTCGACGGCGAGGATGACGTCGCTCGTGGCGGCCTCGAGACCGGCGATGCGCGCCAGCGCGAGCCCGACGTTCGCCGGCAGCTCGATCACGGTCGTGGCGTCGTCGATCTCTCCGAGCGTCTGCTGCCAGCCCGCATGCGGACCGTCCAGCACGACGATGACCTCGTCGGCGCCCTGGGCGCGATAGGTCGCGATCAGCGCCGGGAGCTTCTCGAGCCGGCGGTACGAGGGGATGACCACCGCCAGCGTCGGCAGGCGATCGCTCATGCCGAAGCGGGACGACCCGGGTCGGGGTCGCCCGTCATGATCGTGTACATGCGGCCGACCGTGGCTTCGACGTCGGCGTCGACGGACATGTTCGCGCCGATGAAGAGCGTGCCGTTGTACATGATTCCCGCCGCCGCGAGGCTGTCACGGCCCAGGCTCGCGGGGAACGGCGCGACATCGATGATCTGGCCGCCGCAGAAGTACCGCGGACGAGACACCCACGACAGCAGCGTGCTGTAGCCGAGGGGAAACCCGGGGACCGACGGGTAGGGCTTGCTGTCGTCGCGGTTCTCGCACCTGTTCGTGCACGGACCGGATGGTCGCCGCGAGGTCGGCATCGGCATCCCCGTACACTTCCATGTCGCGGACGTGATTGCGGATGTGCGAGGCCGCAGCGGAATGGAATGACACCGGGAAGCGCAGGCTCACGACCCGCTCCTGGCCATCCCACGCGCCGATGATCGCCGCCGCCTGCAGGTCGCTGAGCGTCCCGCCGAGAGCACGGGCGCGCCGGCCCGCGGCGCCGGCACTCAGCTTGCGATACGCGGAGTGGCGCGGCGGCAGCGCCTCGGCCCGCGCCCGCTCCCCCCCGAGCGAATAGCGCAGCGGCAAGGTGATGCGCGCGGCGACACGGCGGACGCGGCGCAGGAACGGCTTGGCGCGGTACGACCCCCATGCCGCGCTCAGCGACCCCTCGCGCTGCCACCACTGGGAGAGCGCGAGGAAAGGGAGCTGCCACGCGCGGGCGGCGCGGATGCCGGAGAACGGGTCGCGCGGGTCGGGAAGGGGCTCATCGGGGGAGGCTTGGCTCACGGTGGAGAACAGCCGCATGCCGGACTGCCCATCGAGGCTCGCGTGGTGCATCATCATGCCGATCGCGACGTGGCCGTTCGTCAGCGCCGTCGCCCGCACCCGCCAGAGCGGATGCCGCTGCGAGAAGACCGGATCGGCGGCGCCCGAGAGCCGACGCAGGTCGGCGGTGGAGAAATCGACGATCTCGTCGGTGAAGATGATGTGGCGGTCGAGATCGAAGTCCTCGTCGGGCACCCACGCAGGGGGCGTGAGCCCGAGGAAAGAGCGCTGCAGACGCAGTCGGAAGTTGGCGCTGCTGGCCATGGTGGCCTCGATGTACGTACGGAGCTTCGCACGGTCGAGCGTGCCGTCGTCGCCCAGGAGGGGGCCGCCCTCCACGATGAACAGCCCCGGCACCTGCATGTTCTCGAACGAGATCTGGTGGGAGACGTAGCCCTCCTCCCAGATCTGCATGAATTCGGCGTGGGGGGAGCGCGCACGCTCGGGGGCGGCGGTCGCCGCGGGGGTGTTGCGGACGGTGGTCATCGGGTTTCCTCTGTGCTCAGGTGCCGCGCGATGACGGACTTCGGATACGCCGGCGTCGCGAACGTCCGGACGAGGTCGTCGGAGACCTCGACCCGCGAGACGGCGACGCCGTGTGCACCGTTCAGCGCGAGGTGGGCGACGGCCGCAAGACCGGGACTGTGCGCAGGAAGATCGAACTCGAAGGTCCGGAAGTCATGGGAGAGCCCCCGTCCGGATGCCTTCACCGCAGCCTCTTTCGCCGTCCACAGCTGCGCGAGGTGTGCGGCGCGTTCATCGGGTTGCAGGCAACGGGCGCGGTCCGCCTCGCGCTCCGAGCACATTCTCCGCAGCAGGGCGTCGCTGCGGAGGGCGCGAAACGGTGCGGCCTCGATGTCGACCCCGACCCCGGCGCCGGACGCGACCGCCACCATCACGGCGGCGCCACTGTAGGACACGCTGAAGTCGGCGTCCGGGGAGCCCGCGAACTGCGGCTTCACGCCGGAACGTGCCGATGCGATGCCCATCCACTCGAACAGCTCATGCTCACGCACCAGCTGCTCCGTCCAGCGCCGGGCGAGCAAGCGGGCGGCCGGTCGCTCCGGTGAATCGCTCCAGCCGAAGCGCCAGTACACGGTGCGCCCCTCGGCGGACCAGCGACCGTCGGTCGGCGTCATTCGCGGAGGCATTCCGGGCTCGGGCTCATGCTGAGCCGACGCGTGCAGCGAGCCCGTCGGCGAGTTCGCCGAGCGTTGCGTACTCGGCGAAGAAGGTCGGGTCGATCGCGACGCCGTACTCGTCTTCGATGTCGCCGCACAGCGTCATGACATAGATCGAGTCGAGTCCCAGCTCGGTCAGGGGCGCGTCGAGCGTGATCTCGGCGGCATCGACCTGATCGTAGAAGGTGATCCGCCCCATCAACCAGCTCGCCATCGGCGATGCGGAAGTCTCTTGAGCGGTCTGGGGGGCTGCGATGTCGGACATGGTGTCTCCTGTTGTCGGAATGCGGGGTGGGTCAGATCAAGCGGCGTCGAAGCCGATCGAGTTCAGCAGCGTCAGGTCACGGCTGTCGAGCAGCGCCTTGGCGGGCTTGCGGCGCACTTTGCCGGTGGCGGTGCGGGGAACCGCGCCGACGGGGACGAGGCCGACGGCCACCGACGGCAGCGAGAACCGGTCGAGGAGCTCCCGGCTCACTCGCGAGAGCAGCATCTCGGGGTCTTCCCCGTCGGGTGCGACTTCTTGCGCGTCGTACTCGACGATGACGCCGACGAATGCGGATCGCCCTTCGAGCTCGAATGCCGCGCCCACTCCGAGCGCCGGTGAGAGCGCGGCGGCGGCGGCTTCGAGATCTTGCGGGTGGATGTTGCGGCCGCGCAGGATGATGACGTCCTTGAGGCGCCCGGTGATGAACAGCTCGCCGTCGACGAGCGCGCCGAGGTCGCCGCTGCGCACATAGGTCCGGTCGTCGCCCGGGAGGGTGAAGCCGAAGGCTTCGGCGGTGGCGTCCGGTCGGCGGAAGTACCCGGGGGAGACCGCGGGCGACGATATCCACAGCTCACCGACGCGGCCCTCGGGGAGCGTGGCGAGGGTGTCGGGATCGACGATCGCGAGGGTCGTCCCCGACGCGGGGGTGCCGCACGAGATCAGCTCGACGGAACCCGCCGCAGCGGACGGAACGATTCGTCCCCGCTCCAGCTCTGCGGGGTCCACGCGAAGCAGACGGTACGGCACCCCGTCGGGCTTCGCGCTGACGAGCATCGCCTCGGTGGTGCCGAAAGCCGGGGCGATCGCGTGCGGGTCCAGACCTGTGGGAGCGAAGCGATCCACGAACGCCGCGACCGTCGCCGGCCGCACCGGCTCGCTTCCCGAGATGAAGCACCGGATGCTGGAGAGATCGAGGTTCGCGACCTGCTCGTCGGTGGCGAACTTCACGCAGAGGTCGAAGGCGAAATTGCCTGCGAGGCTGACCGTCGCTCCGTGATCGCTGATCAGCTGCAGCCACGACATCGGTCGCCGCTGGAACTGCGCGGTCGTCGTCAGCACGATCTGCGCGCCGATCGTCGCGGGCGCGATCACCTGGAGCATCAGCCCCATCGCGTGATGCAGCGGCAACCAGCCCACCAGGACCGACTCGGGGCCGTCGAAGACCAGCTCGCTCGTCGCGTGCGCGGCGCTGAGCAGGCCCGCGTGCGTACCCATCACACCTTTCGGCTCACCCGTCGAGCCCGAGGTGAACAGCAGGTACGCCAGGGAGTCGCCCTCGACGTCGGGAGCGCGCCACTGGTCGGCGTCGCCGTCCGCGATCAGGTCCTCCACGAGCACGACCGGCGCGCCGAGAGCTTCGACATCGTCGCCCATGGCGGTCAGGATGGTCCTGTCGGTGACGATGACGGATGCTCCGGAAGCCTCGACGATCCCGCCGACCCGGCCGGCGATCGCTGCGGCGCCCTCGTACGCCGAATTGGCGGTGGGTACGAACGCGAGTCCGGCCGCGAGGATGCCGTATACGGCGTCCGCCCAGAGCAGTCCCTGGCTCAGCGCGATCACAGCCCGTTCGCCGGGCACGTAGCCGGCGGCGGTGAGTGCCTGCCCGATCGTGCGTGCCCGACGCTCCAGCGCGGCGAAACTGCGGAACTCCGATTCCTCGAGCGTCGCGAAGTGCCGGATTCCGCGCGCATCACCGTACTCGGCCGCGGTGCGCGCCAGAGCTTCGAGTGCGGTCTTGCTTTCGGGGGGCATGTCGTGAGCCAGTCTCAGTGTCGTGTGCGGGCCGCGGTCGGGATGGGCTGTCCGTCGGTGCTCAGGGCGTGGCCGCCACGGTCTCGCGGAAGCCGCTCGCGTGCAGGGTGGGGAGCGCTCCGGACTCGATCTGGATGCGCGTCGGCTGGCGGCGCACCTTTCCGGTGGGCGTGCGGGGCAGCGTTCCCTCGGCGACCACGGCGACGGCGAGCGACGGGAGCGAGACGCCCGGGACCAGCTTCTTGCGGACCAGCTCGGCGAGCGTGTCCACCGTCTCTCCCGACTCGGCGAGGGCGACGTCGGTGGTCTCGAAGACGAAGCCGACGGGGGAGGGGTGGCCCGTCAGCTCGAACACCGCACCGATGCCGACCGCCGGTGACACGGAGCGTCCGGCAGCCTCGATGTCCTGCGGATACAGGTTGCGGCCGCGGATGATGAGCATTTCCTTCAGCCGTCCGGTGACGTACAGCTCGCCGTCGACGATCGCGGCGAGGTCGCCGGTGCGCATGTACGAAGCGTCATGACCGGGGATGCGGAGGCCGAAGGTCTCGGCGGTGGCATCGGGCCGGCGGAAATAGCCGGGGGACAGCATCGGGGACGAGACCCAGATCTCGCCGACGGTGCCGTCTTCGACGGGCAGGAGCGTGTCGGGGTCGATGATGACGATGCTCGTCTGATCCGTCCACTTCCCGCACGACACCCACTCGACCGTCTCGCCCGCCTCGGAGGCGACGAGGCGGCCCGACTCGAGTTCGGCCGTGTCGAACCGGCGGATCGTGAGGTCGTCCTCGGGGAACTTTCCGGAGATGAGCATCGCCTCCGTCATTCCCATCACGGGGGCGATCATCTTGTCGGTGAGGCCGGTCGAGGCGAAGCGGTCGAGGAACGCGCGAACGGTCTCCGGCCGCACGGGCTCGCTCCCGGAGAACAGTGAGATGAGGCTCGAGAGGTCGAGATCGGCGATCTGCTCGTCCGTCGCCAGCTGGGTGCACAGCGCGAATGCGAAGTTGCCCGCCGCGCTCATGGTTCCGCGGTGCTTGCTGATGAGCTGCAACCAGAAGATCGGCCGCCGCTGGAACAGCTCGGTCGAGCAGACCACGGCCTTCGCGCCGTTGACGGCGGGGAACAGCGCCTGCGAGGCGAGCCCCATGATGTGGTGCATCGGCGCCCACCCGACCATGGTCGCGTTCCGGTCGCTGCGGAAGAGTGCGCCGGTCGCTTTCGCGGTCTCGATCACGCCGCGGTGCGTGGTGATCACACCCTTCGGGTCGCCGGTCGAGCCGGAGGTGAAGAGCAGGTAGGCCATCGTGTCGCCGTCGATGGCCGGCTCGATCCACGCTTCGGGGTCGCCCTCGGCGAGGACGTCCTCGAGGATGAGGACCGGGATGCCGATGTCGGCGACGGAATCGCCGAGGCGGGCGAGCACACCTTCGTCGACGAGCAGCAGTGAGGCCTCGGATGCCGTCGCGATCCGGGAGACGGAGTGGCCGAGGCCCGCGCCCGCCCCGTATCCCGCCACGGGCGCCGGCACGAACGCCATCCCGGCGTACATCGCACCGAACGCCGCATCGGCGACCCCGAGCGCTTCGGTGATGCCGATGACCACCGTGTCACCGATTCCGTATCCGCGCTGCCGGAGGGCGTGGGCCAGGCGCCGTGCGTTCTCGTCCAGGTCGGCGTATCCGCGATACGTCGTCGTCTCGGGAGTGTTGTAGTACAGGATGCCGTGGTCGTTGCCGAGGTCGCGGGCGCTGATGCGCAGTCCGTCGACCACCGTGGTCGCTGTCTGGGTCATGGTGCTGTGTGCTCCTTGGGTTCTCAGGCGTTCTCGGCCGTGGACAGACGAGGCGTGCGGGTCGGTTCGGTGAGCCCGAACAGGGTGCGTCTGGCCTCGGGATAGCCGGGTCTCCAGTCGCGTCGCGTGCGCCAGACGTGCTGCCACGTTCCGCCCTCGCGACGGCGCACCGCATCCGGAAGCGCGCGCAACGCGGCACCGGCCTGCAGGAGAGTCACGCCGACGCGGGCGGCGACCGGGTTCCACGACGTGTGCAGGAAGGTGGCTTTGCCGGCCATGACCATGCTCATCTTCCGTCCGCTGGAGGCGGTGGACCCCCCGACCGCGTGCACGATGGTCGCTTCGGGCACGATCGACCGGCCGGAGGCCGAGGTCGCGCGCGCGCCGCGAGAAGTCGGCGTCTTCTCCGTAGAGGAAGTAACGCTCGTCCATGCCCCCGAGCCGATCCCAGTCCCGGCGTGAGGTCAGGAGCAGGCAGCCGGTGATGATCGGGACTTCGCGGACGGAGTCGCGCTCCCAGGCGCCGAGCGACTCGGGGTCGAAGATCCTCGAGCGCTTGAAGATCGTGGTCAGTCCGAGCGCGAAGCTCGTCAGCGACCACAGGGTCATCTCGCCCCAGCAGGAGCTGGGGTCGGTCGTGCCGTCGGGGCGCAGGGTGCGGCCGCCGTAGAGTCCGTGCGCGGGGTGGGCCGATGCGAACGACACGAGTGCGTCGATCGCGCCGGGGCGCACCTCGGTGTCGGGATTGAGCAGCACCACCAGAGGTGCCGTCGAGTTGGCGACGCCGAGATTCACACCGGCGGCGAAACCGAGGTTCTCGCCCGCGTCGATGACCGTGATCTCGGGGAACTCCGATCGCAGGGCCTCGACCGTGCCGTCGCGGGAGCCGTTGTCGACGACCGTGATCTCCACGGGTGCCGTGGTAGCGGCGATCGCGCTGCGGACGGCGACGATCGTCTCATCCCTGGTGTTGAAGCTGACCAGGATGACCGCTGCTGCCGGTGTCACGGTCACAGAGCGCCCAGCTTCGCGGGAACGGCGCCGCGCTGACCGATCACCTTGGCGGGCACGCCGCCCACGATGGCGCCGGCCGCGACGTCCTTGGTCACGACCGCACCTGCGGCGACGATCGCGCCGTCGCCGATCGTCACGCCTGCGAGCACGACGGTGTTGGCGCCGAGCCATACGTCGCTTCCGATCACGATGTCCTCTTCGATCTTCGGCTGGTCCATGATGAACTCGCCCGGAGCAGTGCCGTAGTTCGACGCGGTGATCGTCACGTGGGGTGCGAGCAGGCACTTCTGGCCGAACGTGATGCGTCCGGTGGTGTTGCCGGCCCAGATGATGCTGTGCTCTCCGATGTGGGAGCCGGCACCGATCGTGATGCGCTCGCCGTTGCGGAACGACACGTTCGGAGCGAAACTCACGTTCTCGCCGCGGGTGAGGAGGCGCACCTGCTGGACGTGCGAGTAGGAGGCGAAGTGCAGAAGGCGGAACGCCTGGACGTACGTTCGCGGATTCACCAGCGAGCGCAGCGCACCCCCCACCTTGCCGCCGCTCATGCGGGCAGTCCTTCGCTCACGACGACATCGACCGGCGCGGCGATCGTGACCGGAGCAGGCGGGTGGGAGTCGATGAACAGTCCGTCGCGCACGGGCAGCGGCCTGGCCTCGCGCAAGCCCCGGACGACCGCGCGCAGGTAGGCCTGCTGTCCGCGTCGCGCGCGTGCGGGGCGCAGTCGCCGCACGTAGCGGACGATCCCGCGTCGCGCGACGAGGGCCGTCAGCGAGAGACCGGCGCGTCGATCGGTGCGCAGCCACTTCGCGCACATCGCCCCGATGCCCCTGCCGTAGTTCTCGTTGAGCGACGCGTAATCATCATCGCTGCGCGTGTAGATGTGCGTGACGACGGATGCCGGCACCCGCGCGACATCGTGCCCCGCGTGCAGCAGCCGGCAGAAGGCGTCCATGTCTTCAGCGCCCCCGAAGTGGCGGCCCGCTCCGAGCAGCGGGTCGAACGATCCGGCCGCCACGAGGGCGGAGCGACGGAAGGCCATGAGCGCGCCGTGTCCGGCATCCATCCCCTGATTCGTGCGGTGGAGGATGTCGGTGGTCGCGGGGCCGTGTTCGGACGTGTCGCCGATGTCGCGCAGTCTTCCGGTCGCCGCGGCGACGCGCGGCTCGGCGAACGCCGCGATCAGCGGGTCGAGGAACCCCGGCGTGACGGCGCAGTCGTCGTCGGTGAAGACCACGAACTCGCGATCGGTGGCGGCCAATCCGGCGTTGCGGGCGATCGAGAGGCCGGGAACATCGGAGCGCACGTAGCGGACGCCGGCCTTCGCCGCGGCATCCCGCGTCGCGGGAGACCGCGACCCGGAGTCGACGACGAGCACGTCGACGGCGGGCGAAACCGCGGCACGGAGCGCGTTCAAGGCGTCGCCGAGCATCGTCGGCCCGATCGCGCGTGCAGATGATGACGGCCACGCCTGCTGCCGCATCCCGTGCCTGATCAGGGCGCGTTGCATCCCCCGATGCTGAGTTCACCCCAGCTCCCCCTTTGGTGACGACGCGGGACCCCATTCGCCGCGTCGAACCTCCAGGCTTGCGTGTATCGGACCCCCGTGCAAGTTGGGAGGCGGGGATGCGACCGCTCTTTCGCTTCTGTTAACAAGCTCGCAACATAAGGGTGCGAGGGTAGTCATGCGACCCGGCACTGCGTCGCCTCCGCGGCGGTGTTGGGGAAACAGCCGGCGCGGTGCAAACCATCCCGGGGGAGACGGTACGCATGCAGCAACCGACCTATCTGCGCAGACTTCTGAATCAGAAAGTCCTTCTGATCATCGGCTTCGTCGTCGCGCTCGTCGCCGGCCTCATCGCCGGCTTCACGATCACCGACGGTCAGATCGAGCCGCGGGCGACACGCACCTTCATGGCGTCATCGACGGTGCTGCTCACGGCGCCTCAGAACGACCTCTTCCAGACGGAGATCCCGGGAACCGCGCAGGTGATTCCCGAGGGAACCGATCCCGCCACGGTGCAGGAGGTGAGCGCTCCGATTCCGGTCGATCTCACGAACAGCGCGATCCTGCTGGCCTACCTGGCCTCTTCCGACGAGATCGTCGACGCGACCGCAGCCGCCGTGGGCGGCTTCGAGGACGGCGACGGTGTCACGGCCGTGCGTCGCACGACGCAGCCCGGCGGCGACGAGGCGTTCGGCGGACGACTTCAGCTGCCGATCATCGCGATCGTGGGCACGTCGACGTCGGCGGCCCGCGCCGAACTCATCGCCGCCGAGGCGACGAAGGCGTTCAGCGACCTCATCGTGGCCCAGCAGGACGCGTGGGGCATCGCCGAAGACATCCGCCTGACGCTCGACGAGCTCAACGCGCCCGTCGCGGGCGAGCCGGAGGGCGGCAACCCCGCGATCCCGGTGATCGTCGTCACGGTGGGCATCTTCCTGCTCTTCATCGCTCTGGCGCTGATCATCGAGGCGATCCGCGACCGTCGTCGCCGCACCGGGGACGACGCAGACGACACGGACGACGACGACGGCGCCGCTTCGCCGGATGACGCCGCGGATGCTCCCGACGCCGCGAGCGATGAGCTCGTGTTCGCGGACGCGGAGTCCACGCGTCGGCGGGCATCGCGCCGCCGGTCAGCCTCCTCCGAGGACGAGTCCGTCGACGACGACGAGCTGGTTCCTCAGGGCGCCCAGCCGCAGCATTCCTGAGGACCGACCCCATGGTCGAACCTCAGACCGACGTGAGGCCTCCCACCCGGGAGCGTCGCGCGCGCGAAGTCACGATCGACGTTCTCGTCGCCGTCGTGGCGGGCGTCGCCGTGCTCCTGGCGGTCATCTTCCTGGATCCGCTCATCGTCGGCGGCGCGCTGATGGTCGTCGCGGGACTGTTCGTGTTCCGGCGTCAGTTCTTCAACTGGACGACGATGCTGTTCGTCTTGGCGGCGGTCATCATGTTCGTCCCGATCCGCCGGTACGCGCTGCCGATCGAGGTCGGCTTCGCTCTGGAGCCGTACCGCGTGCTGATCACCGGACTGCTCATCGCGCTGGCGGTCTCGCTGATCCGCAACGGGACGTCGAAGTGGAAGCCGGTCGTCTGGGGCTGGCCGATCGCGATCTTCCTGTGGACGATGTTCGCGTCGCTGATGATCAACGCCGTCGCCATCACGTCGGCGGGCGGCACGAACGGCGGCTTCTCGAACATCTTCCAGCTCGCCTTCCTGCTGTCGGTCATCGTGCTCACGCGCCAGATGCTCTCGACCGAGAAGGTCACCATGATCCTGCTGAACGTCCTCGTCTTCGCGGGCGCGTTCGTGGGGTTCTTCGCCTTCGTGGAGCGAGTGACCAGGCGCAACATCTTCCTGATGCTCGGCGAGTTCCTGCCGCTGACGATCCTGCGCGATGACGCAGAGTCGCTGCGCGCGGGCGGCAGTCGCGCGTACGCGTCGTCGCAGCATCCGATCGCCCTCGCCGTGCTCTTCTGCCTGATCATCCCGATCGCGATCTACCTCATGAAGTTCAGCCCGTGGCCGCGCTACGACTTCACCCGCAAGCTCGTCTACACGGCCGCGATCGGCGCCATGCTGGTCGGGATGCTGTCGGCGGTCTCGCGGACGGGCATCGTGACGCTCGGGGTGATGTTCCTCTTCGTGCTGATCTTCAGGCCCAAGCTCGCCGGGCTGCTCTTCGTGATCGGCTTGCCGATACTCGTCGTCGTCGGGTTGGTGCTGCCACAGCTCTTCGAATCCATGGTGCTCTCGCTCTTCGACGTCGAAGGGGTCATCGCCTCTCAGCTCACCAGCCCGGGTATGGCCGGCCAGGGGCGACTGGCCGATCTGCCCGATGCGTTCGAGGACTTCATGGCGAACCCGATCGGCGGCACAGGCTTGGCCAGTCGAGTGGTGGTGGGCGATGATGCCAACGCCCAGATCCTCGACAACCAGTGGCTCGGCACCCTGCTCGAGACCGGCATCGTCGGCATCGTCGGCCTGGTCGCGCTGTTCGTCTGGCCGATCTTCGTGATGATGCGCTTCGCGCTGCGCTCGAACGCGCCCGAGTCGCGCCGCTTCCTGACCTTCGCGATCGCCACCTCGACCGTCGGCTACACCACGTCGATGTACTTCTACGATGCGTTCGCCTTCATGCAGACGCTGCTCGTGCTGTCGATGCTCTACGCCGTCGCCGCATGGGCGATGACGGAGGGACGCTCGACGTGGGAGCGCCCTGTCGCGGTCGCCGCGTCGAGCGATCTCGCGTCGCGGACCGCGGCATGACGCGCGTGACGGTCGTGATGCCCGCACACGATGAGGCGAACGTGATCGGCACGGCATTGCGCGGCATCCTCGATGCGCCGGAGAACGACCTCGAGGTGATCGTCGTCGCCAACGGCTGCACGGATCGCACGGTGGAGCGCGCGCGGGCCGCCGGCGAGCGCGTGCGCGTGATCGAGGTCGCCGAGGCGTCGAAGATCGCGGCGCTCAACGCCGGCAGCCGCGACGTCGAGAGCTACCCGGTCGCCTACGTGGATGCCGATGTGACCGTCTCGGGAAGCGATCTGGTGGCGCTCGCGCAGGGGCTCGTCGACAGCGGGGCACACGTCGCCGCACCGAAGATGCGCGTGCGCGACTCGTCGTCGTGGTGGGTGCGGCAGTACTACCGGGTCTGGGAGCTCACGGGCTACCGGTCGGAGGGCCACATCGGCTCGGGCGTGTACATGCTCACCCGGCCGGGACGTGAGCGCTTCGAGGACTTTCCCGCGGTGATCGCCGACGATCTGTTCGTCCAGCGGCTGTTCGCGCCGCCGGAGCGGTACACGCCCGACGACCTCTTCTTCTCGGTCGACGCCCCGCGATCCCTGCGCGCTCTCACGCGACGCAACACCCGCATCGCCGCCGGCAACCGGCAGCTCGCCCAGGTCTACCCCGATCTGGCTCCGACCGGAGCGGGCGCCGGGGCACGCACACTCGTGCGACGCGTCTGGCGCCGACCCGGCCTGTGGGTCGCATTCGTCGTGTACGCCTCGGTCTACCTCGTGACCCATCGCCGCGCGGCGGCGCTGCTGGCGCAGCAGGGCGACATCGCGTGGAACCGTGACACGACCACGCGGGAGCGCATTTCATGACCCACCAGAACCTGGCGCAGAAGGCGGCGCGCGGCGTCGTCGTGACGATGGGCGGGCTCTGGGGCCGTGCCCTGCTGCAGATGATCTCCACGATCGTCCTGGCACGACTGCTCACCCCGGCCGACTTCGGTCTGATCGCGATGGTCGGCGCCGTCATGGGCATCGCCGAACTCGTCCGCGATTTCGGCATGACCGGCGCGATCATCCAGGCGAAAGACCTCAGCGAGCGCGTCTGGCAGAGCCTGCTGTGGCTCTCGGCGTTCATCGGCATCCTGTTGTCGGTCATCGTCGCGCTGTGCGCTCCGCTCATCGCAGCCCTCTACAACGAGCCGCGACTCGTCGCGATCACGCTGTTCATGGCTCCGGGAGTGTTCCTCAGCGGTCTCGTGATGCCGCTGCAGGCGCGCGCGACGAAAGAGCTGCGCTTCACCACGCTGGCCTCGCTCGACATCTCGACCATGGCGTTCGGCGTCGCCGCCGGCATCATCACGGCGATGCTCGGCTGGGGCTTCTGGTCGCTCGTGGCCATGGCCGGTGCGCAGTTCATCGTGCGGCTGGTCGTGCTGTGGTACATCGTCCGGCCCAAGTTCGGCCCGCCGCGCATCGTCCGCGAGACGTGGAGTCTGGTCGGCACCGGCGGCAGCATCTTCGGTGCGGAGCTGCTGGGCTACACCGAGAAGAACATCGACAACGTCATCATCGGCGCGACGCTCGGCCCGGCGATGCTCGGTCAGTACTCGCGTGCCTACGCCCTCTTCCTGCTGCCGCTGCAGCAGATGAACGGACCGCTGGGCCGCGTGGCCCTGCCCGTGCTGAGCGCTCTGCGCGACGAGGGCGAGCGCTACCGGCGGTACATCCGCAGCTCCGCGCTGGTGATCGGCTATCTCACGCTGCCGACCTACGCCGTCGCGGCCGGGGTCGCACAGCCGCTGGTCCAGCTCCTTCTCGGACCCAACTGGTCGATCGCCGCCACGCTGTTCAGCCTCCTGGCGATCGCGGGCTTCGGTCAGGCGATCGGGCGCCTGCGCACCTGGCTGTACATCTCTCTCGGGCACTCGCACCGGCAGTTCGCGTACGACCTGGTCGCGCGGCCCATCATCATCGCCGGCTACTTCTTCGGCATCTGGTGGGGCGGCATCTACGGCCTCGTCGTCACGTACGGCGTCCTCACGCTGATCCTCCTCGTCCCGGGCTTCGCCTTCGCGATCCGCGGCACGTTCGTCAAGGGCAGCGACATCTACGCCCCGCTCCTGCGCCCCGCGCTCATGGCGATCGTCGCGTTCGGCGCCTCGTACTTCATGTCGCGGCTGATTCCGACCGACTTCGCGATCTTCGAGGTGCTGGTCGGATGCTTCGCCGCGCTGCTGGTCGTGGCTCCGCTGTTCCTCATTCCCGGGCTACCGCCGAGACGTCGACCAGCTGATGGAGTTCGTCCGCCGGATGCGCAAGTCCAAGCCGGTCGCGGCGGATCAGACGGACGATGAGGCGGATGCCGAGGCCGCGCTGACCGCGCCGGTCGAGCCGGAGACCTTCTCGGAGGCGGCGATGGACGAGGGCTTCGTCCGCGAGCAGCACGGCCCGGCCGACGCTGCGGACGACGACAGGCACGGCCGAGGGCCGCGCCCGCCGCACGACCCCGAGAGCACCCGCACGAGCACGCGGAGCACTCCCGAGCGCTGAGGCCGCGAGGCCGCTACCAGGCCCAGAGGCTGCGGAGGGTCGGGATCTCGTAGTCGGGGATGGCCTGCAGCCCCATGATCTCGGCGCGGCTCCAGCCCGAGCTGGCGGTGTCGACCGTCCATGAGCCCGACTCGCTCGGCTGCTGCGAATCGACGGGGCTGTAGCTGAGCGTGGAGTTCTGCACGCGCGTGAAGCCCATCCGGCCGACGGCGCCGACCACGACGCTGTCGGTCAGGCGGACGTCTTCGCACCCGCCGGCGAACGCGTTCGGGTCGCCGGCATAGTCGCCGGCCCGCAGCGGATACACCTGCCACGGCAGCTGGCCGCCCAGGATCAGGCAGTGCTCGTAGTCGGCGAACGAGACCTGCGTGTGCAGCAGTTCGACGGCGTTGGACGAGCCGTAGTTGACGCAGTCGACGCTCGTGAGGGGTCCGAAGGCCCCCGAGCCGGTGCCTTCGAGCTGGATCGTGTCGCAGTGCGCGCCGCTGTCGGCCGGCTTCACCGAGGGCCCGAACACGCAGCCGTATCGAGAGATGCCGGTCATCTCGAACGCGTCGGTCGGGCGCACCGCGGCGGTGTCGTTGTCGTTCTGGCGGAATCCGACGACGACTTCGTAGAACGCGATGTCGCGCCCGCCGCGGGTGATGCTCAGTCCGTCGAGCCTGCTCCAGCCGACCTGCATCGAGGCGCACTCGGTCATCACCAGCGACCCGACGCTGACCACGCCGAACAGCGAGAGCCGGGCGCACTTGTCGAAGCGGATGCCGTCGCCCCCGACCGTCACGCTGCCGAAGCCCTCCAGCGGGCAGATGAGCACGTTCCTGGTCCAGGTCGGGTCGCCGACGCCCGCCAGGACGGGCTGCGACGAAGAGCCGGAGCCGTTGCCGGGGAGCGTTCCGGGCTTGACCCGGATCACGACGCCGTCGGCCACCGCCGCCGCGTCCAGCCCCTGCACCTGGCGCGCGATGTCGGTCCAGTCGCATTCGGCGACCAGCTCGAGGGGCGCCTGTTCGCCGAGCCAGGGCAGCTCAGCCGGGTAGTGCGTGCCGTTGGGGCCGTATGAGCGCGCGGCCGCCGGCCGGGCGGAACTCGCTCCCCGCGTGGGGGAGGGCGTGGGCGACGGGGCGCTCGCCGTCGGTGTCGCCGTCGGCCGCGCCTCGGGGGCGGGGGCCGCGCAGGCAGTGAGAACGCCCGCCGCTCCGAGGATGAATGATCCTCGAAGCAGCGAGCGTCGCTGGATGTCGCTCGTCATGAATTCCTGTTCGGTGGTCGGAGGTGGAAGGGCGGCGGGGGCGTGGTCAGCACGGAGCGCCGGCTCGCCGCGACGATGTCCTCGAACGCGAGCGTGTCGGGCGTGCGCATGGTGGCGAGCCCTCGTCGCTCGAGCTCTCGGGCGATCTGCAGCTGGTGGTCGTCGACGTGCTCCTTGTGCGAGGCCAGCCGCGGGATGAGGATCGGATGCTTGCCGGCCCGAAGCGCGGTCAACGCGGCACCGACACCCGCGTGGCTGATCACGACGTCGGATTGCGCGATCGCCTGCTTTCAGCTCTTCGTACGGCACGCTGTTGCGTCCGTCGATGCCCCACTCGGCGGGGTTGAGATCGCCCGTCTGGTACAGCACCTCATCGAAGTTGCTCAACAGCGGCACCACGGCATCCAGCATCCGGGTGAAGGGGTAGCCCTCCTGCGTGCCCACCGAGATCACGGCCCGCCGGGGCGCGGCGGCCTCGGGGATCTCGGGTCCGGCGACGAACTCGTCGAACACCGAGCCGCGGTACTCCCACCGGCTGTCGGCCCACACCGGGTACTGGCAGTACGTGTTGATGTTGCGGAACCGCGAGATGATCTTGCCCGTCATCGACGGGCCGTCGGCGCGCGCGGCGCTCTCGATGTAGTGCGCGGTCGCTCCGCGCGCGGCGGCTCGCGGAAGGAAGGCGACCGCCGGGCTCGAGCCCGTGCTGATCACCTCGCTGAACGTGCGCTCGGTGAGCACCTTGTGTGCGAGAGTCACGAGCTTGGCGAAGTTCTTCCAGTCGCGCGGCCCGGTGAAGGGCGCGTAGATCACTTCGCGCCCAGCCAGCAGCGACTCGCTCAGCCCGTTTCTGAACGTGACCCAGACCTGCCTCTCGACCGGGTACCCGATTCGTTCGACGAAGCTCGCAAGCTGCCGCAGATGTCCGCCCCCCGAGCAGACCAGCAGCACGTCCCCTTGTGACGGCATTTCCATTCCCCAGTTTTCCTGCGCAGTGCTCGCCGTTTGTGGCATCCGCACTACCCCCCATTCAGCAGTGTGAGTATCTCTCTGTGGCGCGATGACCACGCGTTGTCGCTGACGAACGCCAGCCGCTCATCTTCGGCCAGCGTTCCCTGCGCCAGTGCCGGATCGATGAGTTCGATGAAGTCGGAGACCGACTCGGTCATGTGCACCCGCGGGCCGAACCCGCGCACCGGGCGCAGGTCGGTCGCGAGTACGGGCTTGCCCGCAGCGAGGTATTCGTAGACCTTGAGCGGGCTCATCGCCTCGGTCAGCGGCGTGCGCCGGTGAGCGAGGAGCGTCAGCTCGGTGTTGCGCAGCACCCCGATGACCTCGCGTCGCCCCACCTCGCCACGGATCGTGACGTTCGGCAGCGCCTTGAGCGGTGCGATGTACGCGCCGTCCGGAGCGGGCCCGATCAGCACGATCTGCAGGTCGGGTCGCGCCGCGGCGACCTGGGTGAGGCCCGCGATGTCCAGGCGCGAATCGAGCGTCCCGACGTAGACCGCTCGAGGACCGGGGATGCGGTCGAACCACGCCGGCGCCGACGGAACGGGCCCCGACCACTCGTCCGGTTCGATGCCGTTGGGCACGACGCGGTGCGGGCCCTTCGGGTCGATCCGGTCGATGATCTCCTGCGAGACCGCCGCGACCGCGCGGCCGCTCTCGGAGATGCGGCGGTAGGCCTCTTTATAGGCGGGCCAGTACCGGCGTCGCGCCGGGGAGCTCAGCCAGTCGTCGCGGGCGTAGTACACGGCGCCGCCGGCCCACTCCAGCTCGGAGAACCCGGCCACGAGCGGGTTCGCGGTCACGAACGACGGTGTCTCCATCTCGGCGCCGTCCGCCGCCGCGGCGCAGCGCCTGTTCGTACGCGCGGTACACGCGCTCGACGGCGGGCACCTCGATGGGGTCGGCGCGCGCGAAGCGGAGCGGACTCACGTGGCGCACCTTCTCGGTCTCGCGCGGCCGGTGACGGCGGTCGATCACCGAGCGACCCCAGTTCGTGACCCACGACCGGTACGGGTCTGCGACGAGCAGCCGCCGCACATCGGGACTGCCATGAGGGTGGCGACGAGCCGGTCGGGCGGACGCATCATGCCGCGCTTGCGGGCGTCGACGTACGACTCGTACGAGAAGGTGAACACGAAGTCCTTCGCGCCGGCGTTCGTGTCGAGGGACGCGGCAGAGCTGGGCGTGGCGAACGTCATGGGAGCTCCCGGATCACTCTGGCCGGCACGCCGGCGACGATGGTGCGGTCGGGCACGTCCTCGCGCACGACGCTGTTCGCGCCGATCACGCTGCCGCGGCCGATCGTCACGCCGGGCAGGACGACGCAGTTCTGGCCGAGCCACGCGCCCCGGCGGATGAGGACGGGAGCGACGCGCCCGAGGGGCTGGTAGCGGATCGGCGTGTCGGGGTCGTCGAACCCGTGGGAATGGTCGGAGATGTAGCAGCCGCGGGCGATGGCGACACCTTCCTCGATCTCGACGCGTGACACCGCCGAGATCGAGGTCGTGTTCATGCGCACGCGATCGTGGATCACGATGTTCGGGCCCGCGGCCTGCTGCTCGGGCACGATCAGCCACGAGCCCGCACCGATGAGCACGTGGTCGCCGACGCTCATGTGCTGTGCGCCGCTCAACCTCGTCGGCAGCAGGATGCGGGAGTTCGGTCCGAACGCGGCGAAACCGGGCGCGGCGAGTTTGCTGAAGAGCAGGTCGCGTACCCGCTGGGCTCCGATCATCAGGTCGAGGGTGTTCGTCATACCAGCACCTCCCGCCGGACCGGAAGCGGTGTCGGGGACGCGCTCGAACGCCTCGACGGCCGCGTCGATGCGGGTGCGCGCCAGTGCGGCGTGGGTGAGCAGGGCCAGGCGCGCGATGTAGTCGCGTTCGCTGAGTCCTCGGTCGGCGGCCGTCGTCGGCGCGATGCGGTCGCGCGGGGGCGCGCCGAGGCGACGTCGCAGAGCCTCGGCGAAGGCGACCGCGTCGCCGACGGGAACGAGATCGGCATCGGCCTCGGCGACGTATTCGTCGATGCCGCCGGCGTCGCTCACGATCAAGGGGATGCCGGCCGAGATCGCCTCGATCGCGACGGTGCACCCGGACGCGTGCTTGTTCTCGCGCAGCGGCAGTGCGACGAGCGTGGAGTCGGCGTACGCGGCGAGCACCTGCGCCTGCGGCGCGGACCGCAGCTCGACGTTGCTCGGCCACTGCCGCGAGCGGGCATCCTCCGACAGCGAGATGATGTCGAAGTCGGCTTCGGGCACGAGGGTGGTGACTTCTGCGAGCATGCCCCAGTCCCGATGCCGGTCGTTGCCCACGACGAGCACGCGCGGGGGCGTGGGGCGCAGCGCGCCGGCTGCCGCCGGTGAGGCGAAGTGCGTTCCGAAGGGGACGCGCACGACGTTGCGCCCCGGGACGGCGGTCCGTGATGCGTCTCGGTTCACCCGGCTGAGGACGACCTCCACGGCGTGGCGTCGCAGCAGCAGACGGAAGAACGCGGCTCGCGCGCGCGACATCTGCGGCCAGGAGATCCCACAGCCACACCGATTGGGCGATGCTGACAGCCCGGTAGCGCCGCGGCGCGAGCGTCTTGAGCAGCGCGACGGCGAGGTGTTCTCGTTCGGTGTGCGTCCACACCGCGTCGGCGGTGCGGATGATGCGGCGATTGCGCCACACATGCACGAAATCGAAGCCGAGGAGGCGTCGGATCGACATCCTCCACCACCGCGCGAGGCTGCTCTCGTCGCGGTCGGCCGACCAGTCCACGGCGAACCACTGCTCGGCCAGGTGGTAGGCGTACGGCGTCTGATCGACGACCTCGCCCTGGGCGTGACGTTCGGCCCATCGCTTCGGGTTCAGCCCGAAGCGGACGATGATCGCCACCCGCCGTTCATTCACCATACTGTCGCTGCCCCCAGCCCCCGGGCATGCTCTCGCCGCCCCCAGAGGATCGACGCTATCAACGCAATGTGTCCGGCATGTGTCGTGCCAGTAAGTCCTGCATCACGTTCAGGCGAAGCGGAGCTTCGGCATGTTTTCTCTGGTTACGCTGTCCGCCATGGGGGAGAATTCGCAGCGTCCGGGCGGCGCCATGCGCCGCACAGTCATCGCGGCTGCCGGAGCTCTGGCGATCGCGCTCAGCGGCTGCGCGGCTGAGGCCGCGCCGGTCGCGCCGACGCCGAGTGCGACGCAGGAGGCGGCCGTCGTGGACACCACGACGCTGCGCACCATGATCGACTCCCCGCGTGAGCAGCCGACCCTGGTGATGGGCGAGGTGCTCGACGAGACCGGCGGGCTACACGTCCACGGCCGTCACGTACGACAGCGCCGGGCTCACGATCTCGGGTGTGCTGCGCACGCCTCCCGGCGAGGGGCCCTTCCCCGCTGCCGTGGTGGTGCACGGCAGCAGCGACCCCGAGACGTACGAGAGCGGGAGCGACCTCGAGGCCGAGCAGCGCGCGCTCCTCGAGAACGGCTATGTCGTGCTGGCGACCGACCTGCGCGGGTATGCCGGGTCGGATGCCGCCGACGAGGACAGCCTGGCTGTCGATCCGGGTTTCGGGTGGATGACGGTGCTCGACTGGGGCATGGCGTGGGATGTGGTCACGGCCCTGGACGTGCTGCGATCGGGGCAGGTGGCCGGGGTCGACCCCGCGCGGATCGGACTCGTCGGGCACAGCCTCGGCGGGCTGCTGTCGCTGGATGCCGCGGTCATCGCCCCGGGATCGTCCGATGTGGTCGTGGCGCTCTCGGCGCCGACGAGTTCGTTCGCGGGGGCGATCGAGCAGTTCGCCGCGGAGGGAACCGAGGCGTACGACGAGATCTCGGACTCGGTGGGCCTGCCTTCGGAGAACCCCGAGTACTGGGCCGACATCTCGCCGAGCACCTTCTTCGATCGGGTGACCGAGCCGCTGCTGCTCGTCCACGGCGGGGACGACGACGTCGCCCTGGCGGTGTGGTCGGAGGAGACGGCAGCGGCGTGGCGGGCGGCCGGCGGTCAGGCCGACGCGGTCATCCTCGACGGCGCCGATCACGGCCTGCGGCCCCGTCGCGACGAGTCGGTTCAGCTGATGATGGCGGCCTTCGACGCCGTGATCGGCCCGGGCGGCTGAGTCACGGCAGGACCGTCCTGCCCCGGTGTTCTGTCGTCGACCACCGGCGGCGTGACCTCGCGGGCGGTGTTCAGCTGGCGCGAATGTCGGGATGGGCGGCAAACCGGCGGTTTGCGCCAACTGAGCGCGAGCGACTCCCGGTTCAGGTGGCGCGAAATGTCGTGATGGGTGGCGAAGGCGACGGTTTGCGTCACCTGAACCGCGCGCACACGGAGCGGCAGGTCACGGCAGCGCTGCAGTCGGGATCGCGGTGAGGCCCGTCTCGAGGCGGTCCATGACGGCGTCGATGTCTGCCGCGGCGCTCGCGGTGGCCACCACCGAGAGCCTTCCCTCGTACAGCAGCGCGAAGGTCGACAGCTCGTCGTCGGGCAGCGCGGCCGGCAGCACGATCATGTCTTCCAGCCGCGCGCCGCACAGGTGCCGCGCGCGGGAGAGCCACGGCACCAGCGTCGCGTAGCCGACATCGCGGGCGGGTTGATCGAGCGCGGCGCCGTCTGCGCGCAGCTGCTCGCGGACGGAGGCGACCAGCTCGTCGAGCGGCGGCGCACTGCTGCCGACGATCGCGAGGTCGGTCACGCGGTTGCGGCTGTCTTCGGTGCGCTTGCGCAGCACGGGCACCCGCACGCGCACGGCGCTGCCGTCGGCGCTCGCGGCGCGGATCGAGGCCGCCACCACGAGGTCGTTCATGGTTCCGCCGACGGCCGCGGCGGCGGCCTGCACGACATCGCCCGGGACGGTGCGGAACCCGGAGTGCCGCGGCGCCGTCGCGGCGGCGACCGAGCGCGCGCGCCGATCGCGCAGCGGACGCAGCACGCGACCGCCGACGCGCCGGGCGCGCCGCACGAACGGGCGGCTCCAGTAGTCCCGCCAGCGCTCGGAGAAGCCCGAACCGTCGGCCACCCATGAGCGCAGAGCCAGCAGCGGAAGCCCGCCGCCGCGCCGCGGCGCGCGGGCATCGGCGAACGGGTCGTCCGCGGTGGCGGGAGTGCCTGCCGGGTCGCTCGTGGTCAGCGCCGCGAGGAACTTGAGGGTCCGCAGCGCGTCGCCGCCGGAGTGGTGCATGAGCACCCCGAGTGCCACGCGCCCGTCGTCGAGTTCGGTGAATTGAAGTCTCCAGAGCGGATGCCGCTGGTCGAGAGGTCCGTCGTTCCACCCGATCAGGCCGGGGAGTGTCGCCGACGAAAGACTCGAGACCTCCGTGGCGAAGCGCACGTGCCGGTCGAGATCGAACGCGTCGTCGGGCACCCACGCGGGCGGGGTGAGGCCCGCCGGACTCCGCATCAGCCGGAGGCGCGCATACGGGATGCCGCGGGTGGCCGTGCCGACCCACTCGCGGATGCGGTCGCGGTCGAGAGTGCCGTCGGGGAGGCGCAGATCGCCGCCGGAGAACACCCCGACGCCCTGCATGTGCATGGCCTCGAACATGGCGCTCGTGCCGACGTAACCCTCCTCCCACACGCGCATGAACTCCGCGTGCGGGCCGGTGTTGGCGGTTGATTCCATGAGACGAGGGTGACACGCGCCTGTTGCCGGTATGTAAACAATCGCCTACGGATTCTGTCGCGCGGCATCCGTCGCCATACCATGGGCCACAGCCGCCATGGTCGTCGGCCGCCCGCACAGATGGGCATTCGGCAGGCGACCTGGGGGACACGATGACCGACACGATGACTATTCGTCGACGCGATGCGTCGATCGGCGATCACGGCCGGCGACGAGCGCGGCATCCGCTTCTATTCCGACGAGCAGAACTCCGAGCGTCTCGGCTATGCCGAGCTCGACGAGCGGGCCAGAGCACGCGCGGTCGACCTGGTGGCTCGCGGCTACGGGCCGGGAGATGTTGCGGTCCTCGCGTTCGACCCGGGCTTCGGCTTCATCGAGGCCGTGTACGCGGCCCTCTACGCCGGTATGGCGATCGCGCCGGTGCCTGTCGCGGTGGGCCGCAATCCCCGCACGGTGATCGACCGGATCGAGGCGATCGTGGCCGATTCGGGCAGCCGGCTGGTGCTGACCGAGCAGTCCGCGATGGGTCTTCTCGAGCAGGCCTCACTTCCGGGGGTCGAGGTGGCCCTGCTCGGAGACCCCGACGCCGCGCTCGCCGACGAGTGGGCGCTGCCGGCGGTCACCCCTGAGACGGTCGCTCTGCTGCAGTACACGTCGGGCTCGACCGGAACGCCCAAGGGCGTCATCGTCACTCACGCGAACCTGGTCGCCAACGAAGAGGCGATCGGCGCCACCGTCGGCGACGGCCCGCACTCGGTCTGGGTCGGATGGCTGCCGCACTACCACGACATGGGTCTGATCGGTCTGCTGTTCCGGCCCATCTTCGCCGGCTCGGACTCGGTGCTCACCTCGCCGTCGCGGTTCCTGCGGCGCCCGCTCTTCTGGCTCCGCCTGATCACGAAGCATCGCGGCACGTTCACCGTCGCCCCCGACTTCGCCTACCGCCTGTGCGCGCAGGTCGTCACCGACGAGCAGCTCGCCGAACTCGACCTGTCGAGTCTCGAGCAGGTCGTCACCGGCGCCGAGCCGGTCAAGATCGGCACCGTCCGTGACTTCGCCGATCGGTTCGCCGCTGCGGGGCTCGACCCGACCGTCTTCATCCCGGCGTACGGCATGGCCGAGACCACGCTCATCATCTCGGCCGCCGTCGGCCGCGAGGTGCGCGCGATCACCGCCGACCTCGGCGCGCTCGAGAGGGGCGATCTGCTGCCGGCGGCCGACGGCCGCACCGCCGACCTGGTGCTGTGCGGGCCCCCGGTTCCCGGCGCCGTGGTCGCGATCGTCGACCCCGCGACCGGCGAGCGGCTGCCCGACGGCCGGATCGGCGAGATCTGGGTGAGCGGCCCGAGCGTGACCCTGGGCTACTGGGGCCGGCCGGAAGAGACCGCCGAGGCGTTCGGTCAGCGCGTGGAGGGCGAGACCGGCTCGTTCCTGCGCACCGGCGACCTCGGCGCGATGATCGGAGGCGAGGTCGTGGTCGCAGGGCGGCTCAAGGACCTCATCATCTCGAACGGCCGCAACATCTTCCCGCAGGACGTCGAGGCGAACGCCTCGGCGGTCGTCACGACCGATCCCGGATGCCTCGCCGCGGCGTTCGAGCTGACGGGTCAGCCTTCGGAGGTCGCGGTGGTCGTCGAGATCGAGCCGCGTGCGCTGGCCGCGGCCGACCCGGGCGTCGTCATCGCCGACATCCGTCGTTCGCTCGCGTCGGAGTTCGCGCTGGCCAGCACCGGCATCGCGCTCGTGCGCAAGGGCATGCTGCCGCGCACGACCAGCGGCAAGATCCAGCGCCGGCGCGCCCGGCAGGAGCTGCTCGAGGGCTCGCTGGCCGTGGCCCACATCGACGGCATCCTCGTGACGGCACCCGTCTCGGCGGTCGATGCCACGCTGGCGTGAGCGCACGGCGATGAGCATCTCCGCGACGGCCACGGGCTTCGCGCCCGCCGCCGACCTCGACCGGTTTCTCGGTGACCCGGGTGATCCGGCGTCGCCGATGTCGTTCGAGCGCACGCTCGCTCGCGACCGCGCGGCGGAGTTTCCGCTCGAGGCGGCCGCGGCGCTGAACGAGTGGGGCGTGCCGCAGTTCTACGTGCCCACCGCGTACGGGGGTCGGCTCGATGACGTGCTGACCCCTCTCCTGATCATGCGCAACGTCGCCCGGCGCGACGTCACCGCGGCGGTCGGGCACGGCAAGACCGTGCTCGGCGCGATCTGCGCGTGGGCGGCGGCCGATTCGTCGGCCCTGCCGATGGCGCGGATCGTGCTCGACGGCGATCCGGTGTCGTGGGGGCTGACCGAGCAGGGGCGGGGGAGCGACATCGCGAGCTCCACGACGACGGCCGTGCTCGGCGCGGACGGCATCGTGCTCGACGGGCACAAGTGGCCGATCGGCAACGCGACCCGCGGACGCGCGGTGACGGTGCTCGCGCGCACCGATGAGCGCCCCGGACCGCGGTCGCTCTCGCTCGTGCTCGTCGACAAGACAACCGTCGACCCGGCGAGCCTCAGCTCATCGCCCGCGGCGCCCGCTGCACGGCATCCGCGGAGCCGACATCAGCGGCGTCGAGTTCCACGGCACGCGGGTCGGCGCCGACGCGCTCATCGGCGCGCCGGGCCACGGGCTCGAACTCGTGCTCAAGAGCCTGCAGCTGACCCGCACGCTGTGCGCCGCGCTCTCGCTCGGGGCCGGCGACCAGGCGATCGCACTCGCGATCGGCGAGGGCATCGGCAGGACGGATGCCGCCGATCGCGCGGTCGTGGCCGACAGCGTCGCCGACCTGCTGCTGGCCGAAGCGGTCGCCTACGCGGGTGCACGGACGGTGCACACCGCGCCGGATGAGATGGCGCTCGTGAGCGCGTTCGTCAAGTTCCTCGTGCCCGACTCGGTCGACCTGCTCTTCCGCGAGCTCACCGCGACGATCGGCGCCCGCGCGCAGGTCGCGAGCGGCGGGTCGTTCGCGCGCTTCCAGAAGGCCTCTCGCGACAACCGGGTCGTGGGCATCTTCGACGGCAACTCGGTCGTCAACCTCAACGTGGTCATCAACGAGTTCGGCAACATCGGCCGCGCCGACGAGGTCGATCTCGACAGCGTCATCGACGGGCTGGTGACGCCGGCGCCGCCCACGACCTTCGACATGTCGCGGCTGCGCCTGATCACCCGCCGCGGCTCGAGCCTGCTCCGGGCACTCCCCGATCTCGCGGCACGGATCGACGACGGCCACGCCCACCCCGAGGTCGCCGCAGCGGCGCGCCGGCTGGCCGCCGAGTGGACGGTCGTGCAGGCTGCGGCCGTCGGCGCCGAGCGGGCGCCGCAGCCCCCGGCATCCCAGTTCGTGATCGCCGAGCGGCTGACGCTGCTGTTCGGCGCGGCCGCGTGCCTGGCGCTGTACATCGCCAACCGCGACCGCGAACTCACGAACCTGTGGGCCGATGACCTGTGGCTGCGCGCCGTGCTCGCCCGGCTGCTCGTGCGGCTCGGACTCGACGCCGATGCGCCCGTGCCCGTCGGAGAGCTGTACGCGGCCGCGGCGCAGCGCGTCGCGGTCGGGGCGCCGGTCACGCTGCTGCCCGGCTGGTGGCACGAGGGGGGAGAGCACTCATGACAGGTATCGCGCCGTCGCCCACACGCACTCCGAGCGAGCGCACCCTCGCGCCCACGCTCGAGGAGCGACTCGGCGACCCGTTCGACGACGGGGCTCTCACGTTCGAGGCGATCGCCGCGGACGAAGACGCCTCGCGTCTGACACCCGCCGTGAGCGCCGTCTGCGATGCCGCGGGCGTCGCCGCTGAGCTCGTTCCGCAGGCCCTCGGCGGGCACCGCTCCTCTGCCGCGCGCCTCGTGTCGCAGCTGCGCCCGCTGTTCCGCCGCGACCTGTCGCTCGCCGTGGATCTCGTGGCCGCACCCCTCACCGTGATGAACGCCGCGCTCGCCGCCGGCGACGAGTCTCAGCGCGCCGACATCGCCCGCCGCATCGGGGCGGGCGAGCGGGTCGGCGCCGTGCTGGCCGGTGCGGAATCGCTCGCGCCGTCGGGCGGCATCCGAGTGCGCACGGCGGATGCCGGATGGCTGGCCGACGGCGAGACGCCGCTCGTGGTCAGCGCCGACGCACGCCTGTGGGCGCTGCCGGCCCGTGCGGCCGGTGGCGCGGAGGCGCTCGTGCTGTGCGAGACCGGTCAGGCCGCCGTCGACGTCGCGCCGTGGGTGGAGACCGTGGGCCTGCGCGGCACCAGGTTCGGTGTCGCGACGCTGAGCTCGCTGCCTCTGGACTCGACCGGCGTGCTCCACGCCGAGCCCGGCTCGCCCGCCCTCGAGCGTGCCCGCGCCGAGACCGCGGCGATCCTGTCGGCGCTCGCGATCGGCGCGGTCGACACCGCCGTGCACCTCGCCCTGCCCTACGCCGCCGGGCGGCGCCTGTACCGGGGCACGGTGCTCGACATCCCGCACGCACGCAGCCTGCTCGCCGATGTGCACACCGACCTGCTGATCGCCGATGCGCTGGCCGGTCGCGTCGTGCGCGAGCTGGATGCCGGCCGATTCGACGCCGTGTCGGCATCCGCCGCGGCGTATCTGGTGCCGCAGCTGCTGTCCGAGGCGATGCGGGCGCTGTCGGTGCTGTTCGGGTCGACCTTCTACGCGCGCGTGGAGCCGTATGCCGTCTTCGAGACGTTCGTGCGCGACGTCGGCAGCCTTTCGCTGCTCGGACTCGGCACCCCGCGCTCGCTGGAGCCGTGCGTCGCTGCGCTCGACCCGTCGACGGATGCCGCGCAGGCCCGGCACCTGGCCCGCGAGGCCGCGATCCTGACCGCCTCCGACGCGTGCGCAGAGCTGCGTCGCACCGGAGCCGCGCCGGCGACCGACGAGTGGCTGGAGGCCGCCCTCGTTCGCCTCGGCACCCGCCTGACCGGCCGCAAGGCGAGCCTGCCCGAACCGTCCATCGAGAGCGCCATCGCCGACCTGACGCAGTGCGTCGAGTCGGGCAGCTCCGTCACCCTCGAGCGCGTGCCGGTCTTCGGCCGCTGACTCGGACCACATCCAAGGAGAAACCATGAGCACCGTCATCACCGAAGACGCCGTCCAGTCCTGGCTGGTCTCGCGCATCACCACGTACGGTCGGCGGCCCGACCTCGTCTTCACGGTCGACACCGAGTTCACCGAGATCGGCATCGACTCCGTCTACGCGCTCACCCTGTGCGGCGACATCGAAGACGAGTACGGTCTCGAAGTCGACGCCGAGGTCATGTGGGACTACCCCACGATCCGCGCGCTGGCCGAGCACCTCACCGAGCTCGGCGCGCGCTGAGCGCGCCGGTCACCCTAGACTGGCCACGCGCGGACGAGGGCGACGGGCGCCGGGGGGAGACCGGCACACGAAAGGTCGCAGCCAGACCTCGACGATCGGGATGCCTCGCCGCAGCAGCCGCCCTTATCGTGATCGCCCTGGAGGTCACCGGGTGCAGCACGCCGCCGTGGGCCCAGGGGGCGTCACCGCCGAGCCCCGACCACCACGAGCACCGAGCCGCCGCAGCCGTGCCGAACGACCTCTCGTCGGGCTCGACCGCCCGCGCGCTCACCACCGGCCCGCTGACCGTCGACGTCGATTACTGGTCCACCGACGATGGACAAGTGGCGGCCGACGCGCTCAAGCCGGTGAGCGTGTCGCTCATCACGGCCATGACCGCCGAACGACGGCCAGAAGGTCTACGTGCAGCGGGCGACGATGGTCGCTACGCCCGCCACGCGACCGAGACCCTCGATGCGCTGAGCGCTCAGGTCGACAGTGCGACCACGAGCCCCGGCTATCTCGTGTTGACGCCGTACAGCTACTCGCAGACGTTCACCGTCGGCCCGACTCCGGCCGAGGCGACGACGTGATCCTCGAGTTCACGTACGAGTTCCTCGTGCAGGCGACGCCGACATCGAGCGACTACGCGAAGCAGACGGCGACCGGTACGATCACGGTCGCGATCACGCCGTAGCGCCCTCGGTCGAGGTTGCGCGAACCTTGAGGGTTCGTTGCGCTGACCTCGGTGAAGACCGGATGCCGCCTCGCGGTGGCCCGTGCATGCTCGACTCATGACCACAATCGCTCCCGCTTCGCTCCGCGCCGGCACCGAGCTTCAATGCGCTCACGCGCCCGTCGGCAGGTCGCCGCCCGCCGGCACCCGTGTACGACCAGCACTCCTTCCCTGAGGACTTCGCCTCGGTCTTCGAGGGTTCGTCGACGCAGCGGTCCACGATCGGCTGCGTCATCCCCGCGTACAACGAGGAGGAGTCGATCGCCGCGGTGATCGAGGGCCTCCTGTCGCAGACGCGCGTACCGGACGTCATCCACGTCGTCGTCAACAACACGTCCGACAAGACGGTGAGCATCGCCTCGCAGTACGCGGGACCGCATGAGATCACCACCGAGCTCGGCGAGCAGTTCACCGAGGTCTTCGTCCACGACATCGGCAAGAACCCCGACAAGAAGGTGGGTGCACTCAACTACGGCTACTCGCTCGTCGAGGGCTACGACTACCTGCTCGGCGTGGACGGCGACACGATCGCCGACGAGCACGCGGTGGAGAATCTCGAGACCGAGATCATCTCCGACAGCCGCATCGGCGGCATCTCGGCGATCTACACGATCGACAACACGCCCTTCAAGGGACTCGCCATCCTTCCTGATCAGCGGCAGCGCTCGCAGTTCGCCGCCTTCAACTGCAGAACCTGCTGCGCGGCCGCAACATGGCCGTGCTCGGCGGTCAGTTCTCGGTGTTCTACGCATGTGCGCGAGGTCATGCAGCAGAACCACCAGAGCACCCCGTGGGTGAAGGACAGCGAGGTCGAGGACTCGCTGCTCTCGCTGCAGATCAAGAGCGCCGGCTACCTCACCAAGATCAGCCCGATCGCCCGCGCCGACGTCGGGGGCATGACCACTCTTGCCGGGCTCGACGCCCAGCAGGTCAAGTGGACCTACGGCGCAATCGAGCTCATGTGGCCGGGCCAGCGCGGCGACACCAAGGGGCAGCCCTTCCACCCGAACCTGCGCATCCGGTGGTTCGAGAACTTCGGCATGCTGACCAACCTCTTCGTGCGCATCGCCTTCCTGCTCCTGCTCGCTGGTTCGCTGTCGCTCGGGGCATTCGTCTTCTCACCGGTCTGGCTCATCCCGATCGGCGTCGCGGTGATGCTCAACCTGCGGATGGCGATGACCATGCAGTCGCGCACGCGGAAGGACATCCTGTTCGCGCTGCTGATCGCGCCCGCCGAGATCTACATGTGGATCCGCCTGTCGCACTTCGCGCGGGCGTGGGCGCGCTTCCTGTCCAAGAAGAAGGTCGACAACTGGGCGATGCAGGCCAAGGCCGAGAAGGGCGGCGGCAGCGGACACTGGGTTCCGCTGCTCGTCGGAATCGCCGTGGTCGTCGCGATCGCCGTGATCTGGATGATGCTCGGACCGGTCGTGCAGTCGACGATCCTCTGGGTCGGCTGGCCGATCGTCGGGCGTGGTCACCGTTCTTCAGACGCTCATGATGCACCGAGCTGCTTCCCCGCCCACACGGCGAGAAGGCCTGAGTCGCCCGAACGTCTCAGGAAAGGCTCGCGCGGATGGGATCACCTCTGGGGAGGTGTGATCCAGGGATCACACCTGGGGAGTCGTGTTCTCCGCGGTGAGCCGGTACCCGACGCCCCGCACAGTCTCGATGAATCGAGGCTGTGCGGGGTTGTCTCCGAGCTTGCGTCGAAGATTCGTCATGTGGGCCTCGATCGCGCGCTTGTCGGCATCCCCGACGAAGTAGGTCGTCACGTACGACTCGCCGCGCAGCACGACCGTCAGATCCGCCTTGCTGCGCACCCGCCTCTGAGACTCGAGAAGCGCGGCCAGCAGGTCGAACTCGGTGCGGGTGAGCTCTACTTCGCGGCCGTCGATCAGCACGATCCTGCTGTCGGGGTCCAGGCGCAGGTTGCGGTGCGCCAGCCAGTGCCCCTCTCCGGGATCGCTGCTGTCCGCGACGGCGATGTGATCGCGGCGCGCATGCCGCTGCTCATCGCCGTCGTGCGGGTCGGCGTCTGCGACGGTGACGGGGTTCGTCGCGGTCGACTCGACGCCGCGAACGTCCGGCGTCGAAAGGCTCGGGTTCTCCGGGACGCGCAGTGACATCGGCGACCCCGTGCCCGCACGGCGCAGCATCGCGTCGATGCGTGCGCGAAACTCGCGGGGCCGGAACGGCTTGGTGAGGTACTCGTCGGCACCGGCCGTCAGGCCGAGCACGACGTCGGCTTCTTCGTCCATCGCCGTCAGCATGATGATGTACGTGTCGCTCAGCGCACGGATGCGCCGGGCGGCTTCCACACCGTCGATGCCGGGCATGGTCACATCGAGTGTCGTGAGAAGGGGTTGGTGCGCAAGGACGGCGTGGACGCCGTCGATGCCGTTGCCCACCGCGACGGTGGAGAATCCGGCTCCCTCGAGCACGTCCACCAGCAGGTTTCGCACGTCGGGGTCGTCCTCGACGATCACTGCGGTGCGGCTGGGGGGACTGGGCCTCCGTCATGCATGTCTCCTATCGAGCTGGTGTGCAGTGCCGCGGCCATGGGTAGTGGCCGGACTCTGTCGCGGAAGCGGGAAAGGAGTGCTGGACTCTGAATTCTTCCACACTCCCGGTGCGGTCTCGGCCGCGGCACCGATGACTTCGGGGCACGCCATCAGCGGGCATCACGGGTGAGCTCCACCGCGGCGCGCGACCACCACTCGCCGGCGGCCGGGCCGCCGTTGCACGTGCCGTCGCTCTCGCCGGGCGGCTTGATCCACAGGTTCAGATCGACGACGTCGTCACCGGCGGTGCCGCCCTCTTCGCCCACGAGTCGGCCGGGCGGGTTGCACCACTCACCGTTCGAGCCGGCGCCGCTGCGCGAGGTGTCGATCACGGCGTGAGCGCCGTTCAGCAGGCGCGAAAGGGCGCGTGCGTACTGCTCCTCCTCGCCGAGCGTGTTGTAGTTCGAGACGTTGGTGGCGAATCCGCGCACGCGGTCGACGCCGGCCCGGTTGAGCAGGTCGGCCATCTGGGCCGTCGGCAGCCATGCCGAATGCCCGCCGTCGAGATAGATCCAGGTGCGCTCGCCGGCGAGGTCGTCGATCGCGGCGTTCAGCTGGGTCGACGCGCTCGTCGACATTGCCGCACTCGGGTGCGAGTGCGAGCGAATCGGGTTCGAGGATCACGATCGAGGTGACGTCGTCAGCGTACGGTTGAGCGCGCGGCCGATCTCGGTCGTCCACTCCTCATATTGCGCCGGTTCGAGACCGCCGGCCGAGAACTGCCCGCAGTCGCGCTCGGGCAGCCCGTACACCACGATCGTCAGCGCCGCGTCCTGCGCGCGCGCCTCCTCCTGGAGGGCGGCGACGGTCGCACCGACCTCGGTGACACCGCTCTCTTCAGGCGTCAGCCAGACGGCGGTGGGCATGTCGGCGAGGTATGCGGCGGCCGCCGCGGCATCCGACCCCTCTGTTCCCGCCGCGGCGGCCTTCGCCGCCTCGGTATCGGACGCGACGAGCAGCGGCATCCCCGGCCGCGGCGGCGAGGCGGTGCGGTCGGGGCCGGACGGCGCCCGCCGCGAACAGAGCTCCGATCACGATCGCCGCGACGAGCACGACGCCGGCGGCGACGAGCAGCAGTTCCTCCGCGCCGGTCATGAGCTCAGCGCCTGGTTGAGCATCCGTTCGACCACGGTGGCGCTGACCCGCTCCCAGCGGTCGCCGCCGTTGTCGTCGGCGAACGCTGACGCCTCCCGGCTCAGATAGATCAGGGCTGAGAGGTCGTAGCCCACGGTCGAGGTGGTCGCCCATCCGGCGCTGGCCGACGGCTGCACCGGCATCCGGCCGGGCACCTCGATCTGCGACACCTGCGTGAGGCAGACCCGCAGCAGGTCGCGCACACCCGGATCGGGGCGGGCGACGAGTGCGAAGACCGTGCCGACCTGCGGCGAGCAGACCGTCGCATCGGCCGAGAAGACCGACTGCACGACCTGCACGAGGCGGTCGGATGCCAGCGACACGGCGTTCGCGCCGGCGGCCTGCCGCAGTTGGGTCAGGTCGTCCAGCCGCAGGTACACCATCGACATCGGCTCGCCGCTGCGTCGAGCGCCGATCAGGCGGGCGGCGGCGTCCGCCTGGAAGCGCGCCCACTCGCCGGCGGATGCCGCATCGCGGCGCGTCATCCGCTCTCGCGTCGAGACACCCAGCGACGGCGATGACCGCGCTTCCGATGTAGAGGAGCATCCCGACCGACGGCGTCACTCGGATGAGGCCGAGGTCGTCGCCGTCCGCAGGTGGCGAGACGAGGCTGGCGATGGCGATCCCGACCGCGAGGAGGCCGAAGGCGAGCGAGACGATCGCGAAGGGAAGCACCAGCCGATCACGTCGATCGCCGAGGCGCAGCCAGTCGAGGAAGAACAGCACCGCGAAGCTCGCCGAGATGAGGAACGCGCAACGGTACGCCGTGGCGAACCAGCCCGAGTCGCCCACCGCGACGAAGGCGATCGCCGCGGCGACGCCGAGGGCGGGTCCTGCCCAGACGAACGATCGCACACCCCAGAACGCGCGAAAACCCGACCACAGGAGCGCCGGCGACCCGAGCAGTGCGCCGAGACAGATGCGGCGGATCGTCTCGGCGTCGTTGATGCCGCCGGCGACGACACCGAAGGTCGCGACCATACCGAGCGCGAACGCGCACGACCAGAAGAGCGTCGCCCTGCTCGGCTTCGTCAGGAACGCGATGCCGACAGCCAGCATCGTGGCGAGAGCCGTGAGCGACGCTTGCGCGATCCCCAGGGCCTGCATCGCCTCCGGGCTGATCTCGATCATGCGGGTGACTCCGCCGCGAGGTCGAACGACGACTCGGCGGCGCTCGGCAGGATGACGGTCACGGTCGTTCCGACTCCTGCCTCGCTCTCGATCGTGAGCGTGCCGTGGTGTGCCGTGACGATCTCGTTCGTGATGCCGAGGCCCAGGCCGGTGCCGCTCGCCTTCTCTTTGGCGGCGCCGGTTCGGAAGTAGGGGCTGAGGAGCTTCGGCAGCTCGTCTGCAGACACTCCGATGCCGGAGTCGGCCACGGTGAGCGAGACGCTGTCGTTCTCGCGTGCAGCGATGATGCGCACGTCGCCGCCCTCGGGGGTGTACTTGATGGCGTTGCTGACGAGGTTGTCGACGACCTGGCGCAGGCGGAACCCGTCTGCGGAGATCGGGAGCTCGCCCGTGGTGATCGTCTCGATCGTGACATCGTGCACGCGAGCGGTCGGCTCGAAAGAGGCCACGGAGTCGACCACGATGTCGCGCAGATCGACCTCGCTGAACGAGCCGCGCGCGGCATCCGCGGCGCGGGGAGAGGTGATCAGCTTCGCCATCTCGAGGAGGCGGTCGCTGGCGCGGAGCATCGTCTCGAGTCGCTCACGGGTTCGCGGGCTCGGCTCGTCGCTGTCGAGCGCGAGCTCGGCGTTGCCGATGAGCACGCTCAGCGGGTGCATGAGTTCGTGTGACGTGATCGCGGCGAGACGCTCGCGGTCGAGTTCGGCGTGCGCTGCGGCGGTGACGTCGTGCACGACGAGCAGCGTGCTCGCCTCTTCGCCGTCGGGGCCGCTCAGCCGCTTGGCGCTCGCCGACAGGGCGCGCCACTCAGCGTCGGGCGTGAAGATCCAGACGCGCTCGTCGGTGAAGGTCTCGCCGCGCGCCGCGCGCGCGAAGGGCCTGTCGAGGGCGGGGACGGGCATCGCGCGCAGGCCGCTGTACTCCACCGATCGCGCCGGAAGACTCGGATCGAGCGGATCGAGCCCGTACAGGCGCACGTACGCGTCGTTGACGGCGAGCACCGCTCCGGTCTCGGAGATGCGCGCCACTCCCGTGTCGACGCCGTTGAGGATCTCACTCGTGCGCCGCTCATCTTCGGCGCGGCGGCCGGCGGTCGCGCTGATGCGCCCCGCCTGGCGCCGCATGAGGCGCCGCAGTGCTCGCGTCTGCCGCATGGCCAGGTGGGCCGTGATGCCGATGAACGTGAGCGAGAGCAGCACGGTGAAAAGGCGCAGCGCAGATGCGCTGCCGAAGGTGGCAGCGGAGTCGATCAGCAGGATGACGCCGATCACCGCGAGCAGCGCGGCCATCATCGCGGCCCGGTAGTGCATCGACACCCACATCACCGGGAACACCCACAGGTAGCTGAACCTGAGGTCGGTGTTGCTGGCGGCGAGGCCGATCGCGACCGCGTCGAGGAAAGGGATGACCAGCACCGCGTTCTTCGACAGCGCCGACCAGGGCGTCACGAGCGTGGCCAGCGTCAGCGCGATGATCGCGGTCATGCCGGCGCTGAAGTTCCACTGGCCGAACAGGGTGGGCTGCAGCGCGAGCACGAGCACGCAGATCGTGATCACGCTCGCGGCGAGCACCGACTGGGTCAGCCAGATAGAGCGTGTGCGCGCATCCGGCACGCCGGCCCAGAAGCTTCCGGGGTCAGCGAAGAACCCCCGACCACGGGGGCCGGGGGTTCCACGCTGGAACATTGGTGCGCCGAGGGCTAGACGCCCGCGTGCTCCTTGCGGTTGCGACGCACCGACGCGGCGAGCGCGACGGCACCGCCCGCGAGCACGAGCGCGCCGCCGCCGACCCACAGGCCGAGCAGCGAGCCGCTGTCGACACCGGTCGCCGGAAGGCTGCCGCTGCCGCCGCCGGCGGTCGAGCCGATCGACGCGGTGGCTGCGCCACCGGCCGAGGTCGCCGACGACGGCCGCGATGTTGTAGTTGCCCGAGGCGTTGCTCGGGAAGGTGATGGGCACCGAGATCGAGCCGGACGCCGGACGACGTGGTGCTCGCCGTTCGACGTCGACGGCGAACTTGATGAACCCGACCTCGGCGCGCGTGTTGCCCTCGACGGTGACGGTGACGAACTCGCCGGGCGAGAACGTGCCGTTCGACGCAGTTGAACGTGACGGTTGCGCCGGGCGTGACGACCGCCGGCACAACGCTGCACGCGTTGGACGGGGGGTAGATGGTTGCCTGGGCTGCCGCGGGCAGCGCCAGAGCGGAGGCCGCGACGAGAGCGGCGACCGCTGTGATGCGGATCGAGTGCTTCATGGTCAACTCTTTCGTGAGGCCGTTAGGCGCCGAATGGAGCGGGGGATTTGTGACGTTATGCAATTGCCTTGGTGCGCAAGGACCTGTTTCCTGGCAACAAAAAACATCGCCGTTCGGAAAACGTGATCCGAGCTGCGATGCCCTACCCCGAGTGTAGGGGAAATTCACAGGCAAGCGCTAATCGGGGCCGTTACGTTCGCGTTAACTGTCGGGGTCACCTGTGCGACAAGGCTCTGCTCCCGTCGGCGAAGTGGATGCCGCGGAAATCGTCGCCGTCACCGACTCGCCCGGCGCGAGAACGACGTCGAATGTCAGCACTCGTCGGCCGTCGTGAATGCCTCCACCGAATCCGCTCTCCGTTGCTCAGTTCAGCGGCATGACGAGCTCGAATCCCTCGGGCAGGTAGAGGTAGCCGACCGTGCGCGCCGAGCCCGGCGGCGACGCCGTACGCGCCGCCGCCCGTGATGTAGTCCGGGCAGATCCCTCGGCCGGCGCATTGTTGGTGATCGTCACCGTCAGCTGCGCGACGCCCGTCGCCGTCGCCGGCGCGATCGACGCGTGCACGATTGCCACGCGACGGCGGTGTCGACCGACTGGTAGAAGTCCATCTTCGAGCCCGGTGCCGTCGTTGAGGAAGACGCCGAAACGCGTCGTCGTCGCGTCCGTGACGGGCAGTCCGCCGGCGAGCGTCGTGCCGGCGAGCATCTCCTGCTCGTCGGGGTGCGCGCTCCACAGCAGCAGCCGGTGCTCGTCGCCGGCGCGGCGCGAGCGCCGGCGAGGAGCTCGCTCGGATTCGCGCCGCCCGCCACGAGCGCGCCGAAGATCGCGGCCGTCGCCTCGGAGAAGAACTGGTTCTGGTCGGCCGGGTCGGGGTAGCGGTAGTAGACGTCGTTGAGCAGCAGCTGCACGGCGTTGTCGGCGGTCATGCGTGTCGCCGCTCGGCAGCGCGACCGGGCCGGTTGCGCGCAGCAGGTACGACAGCGCGACGGGGTCGATGGCGATGACGCCGTCGACCTGCGCGCCGTGCTTGCGCGCCCACATCTCGCGCGCGAGCGGCGCCCGACACCGAGAAGTCGGGCACCTGGGTGACGTTGTGGAACCACTGGCCCGGTCGCTGCCCGTAGATCGTCGCGACCTCGGAGTCGAGCGGCAGCACCGAGGGTACGAACCTGCGCGAAACGCAGCCGCGTAGTCCTGTCCGGCGAGCTGCATCGACACCGCCGTCGGTCTGGATCAGCGCCGCCGCACCGGAGATGCCGCCCAGCGAGCGCCACTCGGCGTTGTTCTGGAACAGCACGAGGTAGTTGCGCGGGCCGTCCGCGCCGAGCATCGCCGGCAAGCAGCACCGACGCGTTCGCGAGCGCCTCGGTCGCCGCTCGTTCGCATCGTCGAACGTCGTCGTCACTTCGCCGACCACATCGCGCAGCGGCGCCGACGAGCGCGCCGGTGTCGATGCGCTGCGAGCGAGTCGGTCGCGCCGACCATCGCGTCGGTCGGACTGCGCGTGCGGCGTCCTGCACGGCGATGAAGCCCGACAGCTCGACCGCGCCGCCCGTCGGGCGGAACGCGTCGGCCGAGAGCGTCGCGGCGACATCGGCGAGCGGGCGTGAGCGCGTTCGCGGCCACGTCGTCGGCCGCCTGCGGCGACGGTCGAGACGGCGACCAGCTGTGGGCCGAGCCATGGAGTGGTCTCGAGCGCGTCGCCACACCGGGTCGCTCGTGAGCGCGCGGGCGGTCGCCGCGTCGTCGGCGACGTCTTCGATCGCGGCTCGCGGCGGCAGCGGGGTCGGCGATGTTCGCCACGACACGCGGCTGCCGATTCCTGCGCGCTGCGCAGGTGATCGGCGGCGATCGCCCCGCGCACGCCGACCCACCCCAGCGCGAAGACGGCCGCCACCACGAGCGCGGCGAGGACCCACACGCAGCACCGCGCCGACGGTGCGCACCGGGCGGGACAGCACAGGCGCGGCGGTCATCCGTACACCCTAAGCACGTGCGGCGGCGCGAGCGGTCGGAGCTCGTCGGCGCGCACGGACTCGTCGCGACGTTCCACGGTCGCCTAGGGGCGGCCCATGCCGTAGTACGTCCAGCCCGCCGCGCGCCAGGCGGCGGCGTCGAGGCAGTTGCGCCCGTCGACGACGATGCGGCCCGTCGGCGAGCGACGCGGCGTGCGCGGGGTCGAGCTCGCGGCGGTACTCGTCCCACTCGGTCACGACGATCACCGCGTCCGCGCCGCGGAGCGCCTCGTCGCGGTCTTCGACGTAGTTGAGCTGCGGGTGGATGCGCCGCGCGTTCTCGATCGCCGCCGGGTCGGTGATCGTGACCCACGCGCCGAGGCCGTGCAGGCGCACGGCGACGTCGAGGGCGGGGGAGTCGCGGATGTCGTCGCTGTGCGGCTTGAACGCCGCTCCGAGCACGGTGATGTTCTTCTTGAACACGTTGCCGTCGAATGCTTCGACCACGAGCTGCGCCGCGCGGTCGCGCCGGCGCAGGTTGATCGCGTCGACCTCGCGCAGGAACGCGACCGACTCGCCGCGCCCGAGCTCTTCGGCGCGCGCCGAGAACGCGCGGATGTCCTTCGGCAGGCAGCCGCCGCCGAAGCCGATGCCGGCGCCGAGAAAGCGGCGGCCGATGCGGGCGTCGTGGCCGATCGCGTCGGCGAGCTGGGTGACGTCGGCGCCGGTCACCTCGGCGATCTCGGCCATCGCGTTGATGAACGAGATCTTCGTCGCGAGGAAGGCGTTCGCGGCGACCTTGACCAGCTCGGCGGTCGCGTAGTCGGTGACGATGAACGGCGTCTGCTTCGCGATCGCGGGGTGGTACACCTCGCGCAGGATGTCGGCCGCGCGCTCGCCCTCGTCGCCCGCGGGCACGCCGGCGACGAGTCGGTCGGGGTCGACCGTGTCTTTCACGGCGAAGCCCTCACGCAGGAACTCGGGGTTCCACACGAGCGTCGCGCCCGTCGGCGTGACGCGCTCGGCGAGACCGGCGGCGGTGCCGACGGGCACCGTCGACTTGCCGGCCACGATGTCGCCGGGGCGAAGGTAGGGGATCAGCCCGTCGATCGCCGCGTTGACGTAGGTCATGTCGGCGGCGTAGCCGTCCTTCTGCTGCGGCGTGCCGACGCCGACGAAGTGCACGTCGGCGCCGTGCGCCTCGGCCATGTCGGTCGTGAACCGCAGGCGACCCGACGCGATGCCCTCGGAGAGGATCTCCGGCAGGCCCGGCTCGAAGAACGGCGCCTCGCCCTGCGAGAGCGTGGCGATCTTGCGTTCGTCGACGTCGATGCCGACGACGTCATGGCCGATGGATGCCATGGCGGCGGCGTGAACCGCGCCGAGGTAACCGCATCCGATGACGGACAGGCTTCATGTGACTCCTCGAGGTGGTGCGATGAGGTGGTGCCGGCGGTCGTTGGCGGCGATTGCTCGAAGACTTTCCTACCAGGTGCATGTTTCGAGAAATGTTCGCGGTCAGCCGTGCCCGTCGAGCCGACCGAGCTCGACGCGATTTGCTGTGAAACCGACCTCGCGTCCCCCATTCGGGGGAGCAGAATTCGTTGACGGCCGATTCGGCGGCGCGTTACGTTCAGACGCTGGTTCACAAGAGCGTGGACATCGGTCATGGGAATTCTGGGGGAGAACCATGCACATGCATCGCCGATCGCCTTCTGGCGCCGGTTCTTGCTGACGGCAGTGCCGGCAGGCGACGCGTCGGTCGCCACCGTCGCGCACGCCGATCGAGCGGATGCTCTGGGGCTCCGCGACCGAGTACTGCGACGACTGCGGCAAGGCGTTGCGCGCGCGCGACGCGATCCGCGTATCCGGGCGGGCGCGTGTACTGCTCGGTCGCCCACGCCATCGACAGGCGAGGGCGACTAGGCCTCGTAGTCGCCGATCCACCAGTCCGAGATCTGCGCGAGCATCTCGCGGCCACGGCGAGGTGCAGCTGGCGACGCGCGAAACGCGGCGAACGCGGCGGCATCGACGAAGGTCGCGTCTTCGACGATGATCCGGCCCTTGCGTCCGTCGAGCGAGCGCGCGATGACGAACGCCAGGTCACACCGGGCAGCCGGCGAGCGACTGCGAGGCTCTCGATCGCGGCCGACACGCGCTCGTTCGCAACGCCGTCGTGCACTCGGAACAGCACCACGTGCCGAAAGGGCACGCGTCGACCTACTCCCGCAGCGCCCCCACGTGTTCTCGATACCAGGCGACGGTGCGCTCGAGCCCGTCTTCGAGGCCGATCTTCGACGTCCAGCCCGCCTCGGCGAGCTTCGACACGTCGAGCAGCTTCTGCGGCGTGCCGTCGGGCTTGGTGGTGTCCCACTCGGTCTCGCCCGTGAAGCCGACCACCCCGGCGATCGTCTCGGCGATCTCGCGGATCGTCACGTCCGTTCCGGTGCCGACGTTCACCTGCTCGGGGCCGTCGTAGTGCTCCAGCAGGTGCAGCACGGCGTCGGCCATGTCGTCGGAGTGCAGGAACTCGCGGCGCGGGGTGCCGGTGCCCCAGTTGGTCACGACGCCGGCGCCCGATGCGGCGGCCTCGTCGTAGCGACGGATCAGCGCCGGCAGCACGTGCGACCCCTTCGGCGAGAAGTTGTCGTTCGGGCCGTAGAGGTTCGTCGGCATCGCCGAGATCCACGGCAGACCGTACTGACGGCGCACCGCCTGCGTCGTGCAGGATGCCGGCGATCTTCGCGATCGCGTAGGCGTCGTTCGTCTCCTCGAGGTGACCGGTGAGCAGCGAGTCCTCGCGGATCGGCTGCGCGGCGAACTTCGGGTAGATGCACGACGACCCGAGGAAGAGCGACGCGCTCGACGTCGTTCGCGAGCGCCGCATCGAGCACGTTCACCTGGATGCGGATGTTGTCGCTCAGGAAGTCGACCGGGTAGGTCGAGTTCGCCAGGATGCCGCCGACCTTCGCGGCGGCGAGCACGACGTACTTCGGCTTGATCTCGCGACATGTAGGCGAAGACCGCGTCGCGATCCTTCAGATCGAGTTCGGCGGAGGACTTGCCGACGATGTTCTCGAAACCCGACGCCTCGAGCTTGCGCACGATCGCCGAGCCGACGAGCCCGCGGTGACCGGCGACGTAGAACGTGGCGTCGCGGTCGAGTTCGCCCGGCGTGTAGTCGACCCCGTCGCGGAGGCCGGTCATGCGGCCTGTCTTCCACGAGTCGAGGTTCACGCTGTCGATCCACGGGGTGCCCTCGTGCCCGATCGCCTCGAGGTCGGCATCCACCATGAGCTTCGCCAGCTCGCGGCCGTCGACCGTCGCCTTCCAGCCGAGCTCGTCGTGCGCCTTCGACGGGTCGCCGATCAGCGCGTCGACCTCGGTGGGGCGCAGGTAGCGCTCGTCGAAGCGCACGTGCTTCTCCCAGTCGAGGCCCGCGTGGCTGAACGAGATCTCGAGGAACTCGCGCACGGTGATGCCGACGCCGGTGGCGAGCACGTAGTCGTCGGGCGTGTCGACCTGCAGCATGCGCCACATGCCCTCGACGTACTCGGCGGCGTAGCCCCAGTCGCGCACCGCGTCGAGGTTGCCCATGTAGACGTAGTCCTGCTTGCCGGCCTTGATCGCGGCGACCGCGCGCGTGATCTTGCGGGTGACGAACGTCTCACCGCGGCGGGGCGACTCGTGGTTGAACAGGATGCCGTTCACCGCGAACATGTCGTACGCCTCGCGGTAGTTCTTCGTGATCCAGTAGCTGTAGAGCTTCGCGGCGGCGTACGGCGAGCGCGGGTAGAACGGCGTGGTCTCGCTCTGCGGCGGGGGAGTCGCGCCGTACAGCTCCGACGACGACGCCTGGTAGAACCGCGGCATCGATGCCCGACATGCGCACGGCCTCGAGCAGGCGGATGCTGCCCGGTGCCGGTCGTGTCGGCCGTGTGCTCGGGCTCGTCGAACGAGACGCGCACGTGCGACTGCGCGGCGAGGTTGTAGACCTCGTCGGGCTGGATCTCGGCGAGCAGCGTGACCAGGCGGGCGCCGTCGCTCAGGTCGCCGTAGTGCAGGAAGAGCTTCGCGTCGGGCTCGTGCGGGTCGACGTAGAGGTGGTCGATGCGCGAGGTGTTGAAGGTCGAGGCGCGACGGATGAGTCCGTGCACCTCGTAGCCCTTCGCCAGCAGGAGTTCAGCGAGGTAGGAACCGTCCTGTCCGGTGATACCGGTGATGAGTGCGCGCTTGGCCAAGGCCTGCTCCGTTCATGTCGTGCTCGATGGATCCAGCGTGTGGGGGACGCTGTGTGCGACGCGATCATCGCGGGCGATGAGTCGCGTCAACATTTCAGAGAAACGGTTGATCGCCGACTCTTCATCGAGCACGGTCTTTCGGTACAGGCGGCCATTCTTGCCGAGGTGTTCGGCCTGGCCAGCGGTCGGACGCGAGAGCGATGACGGCGTCGAGCAGAGCTTCGGGGTCTCCGGCGGGAACGACGACACCGGCGTCTGCGGCGCGAATCTCGTCGGCGGTGATTCCGCCGACATCGGTCGCAGCGATGACCGGGCGTCCGGCGGAGAAGTACGAGGTGAGCTTGCTCGGCACGGCCATCTCGGAGACGCCGGGCAGCTCGTTGACCAGCAGGCTGTCGGCGCTCGCGAGGGCGGCGGTGAAGTCGGCATCGTCGAGCGGTGCGAGAAACTGCAGCGCATCGATGCCCGCGCCGGCGAGCTTCAGACGCTCGCACTGCGACCCGTGTCCGAGCAGCACGAAGCGCACCGGCAGCTGACGCTCCGACGCGAGCCGCGCCGCGTGCACGACGTTGTCGAGCCCCTGCTTGACGCCCATGTTTCCGGCGTGCAGAACCACGGTCTCGCCGGGCGACCATCCGAAATCGTGCCCGCGCGGCCGCGATGTCGACACGCGGGCGCGGGAGGCAGATGCGTCCAGTTGCGCACGACCTCGACGCGGTCGCGCCGGCACGCCGAAGTCTTCGACCACGCGAGTCGCGAAGCGATCGTGGATCACGACCACGCGGTCGGCGCTGCGCAGCAGCCAGCCCTCGAGGGCCGACATCGACGCGGACCGCGAGACCGCTCGCCTCGACCGGTCTCGACCATGCCGAGCGTGTAGAGATCTTGCACCCAGACGACCAGCGGACGATGGCGATGCGTGATCTTCGCCCGCAGCACGCCGAGCAGCGATGAGATCAGCGCCGGCGACACCACGACGATCGCATCGGGCTCCTGCCAGTCGACGAAAGACCGTGCGAATGCCGAACTCGCCTCTGACAGCGCACGCCGGATTCCCTTGGGTAACGTCGGGCACGTAGTGCTTCAGGCGTGTTACGGCGACCCCGTCGATTTGTTCGCTCCGTGACCACTGCCCGTAACCTGACTGCACCTTCCAGTCGGGATAATGGGGGTGAGTCGTCAACACCTGGGTAACGAAGCCTCGGCGAGCTAGTCCCCGAGCAAACGACCCGGTGTACGGAGAGATTCCGGTTCTTTCAGGGGGATAGTTCAGCCCGAGGACCAGAACGCGCGGGGACGACGCCATGCATCGAGGTTAGCCGACATGCGATTTCGGTTGAGTTACAGGAGAGCGAAGGCTTATGACGACGGTTCCGGTGATCGACCTCTCGAAGGCTCCAGGCGAGAAGGCCAGCTGGGACCGCCCCAAGTGGGTCATCTATCTGTGGGCGGTCTGCGAGTTGCTGTTCGTGACGAACGCATGGCAGATCAGCTCATCGCTGCGGGTCAGGGTGCTGCGCGCGTTCGGGGCTGAAATCGGCGACGGCGTTGTCTTCCGACCCCGCACGCGCGTGAAGTTTCCGTGGAAGCTGCATATCGGCGACCGTTCGTGGATCGGCGAGGGTGTGTGGTTTCATAACCAGGACCACATTTACATCGCCAACGACGTCGTCATCTCACAGGAGACGTTCTTGACGACCGGTTCACACGCGCATCGCCGCGACATGGCGCTGATCACTCGCCCGATCCACATCGAGGCCGGCGCGTGGATCACGTCGCGGTGCATCGTTCTGGGTGGAGCGGCCGTTGGTCGCAGCGCTGTTGTCGCCCCATTGACTGTCGTGTCGGGGAAGATTCCCGCGAACTCAGTTTGGGCGAGTGGTACGACGACGAAGGTAGCGCTTCAAATGACGCGACGATCGACGGAGGTCGTGCAGGTCGGACCGGACCCGAGCGGGATCGGCGGCATGGAATCAGTTCTTCGTGAATACTCCACCTGGAGCACAGCGGAGTTCCGTATGGAGACTGCTTCGTCCTGGGTTGTCCGATCCTCTGCTCGGCGCCGGCTTGGCGCGTACGTCAAGTGCGTCAGTCAAATTCTGCGTGCTCGCCTTCGCAGCCTGCGGCAGGAGCAGAAGGTCGTGTTTCACGTGCACCTTAGCCACTATGGTTCCTTCATTCGGGAAGGCTCCCTTGTAGTGCTCGCCCGGCTGATGTCGCCCTCGACGTTCGTGACCGTGCATGGTGACGCGTTCGTAGAGGCGAACCATTCGGCCAACTGGCGTCGAGTACACCGACTCGTGCTGCGGATGCCTAGACAAGTCGTCGTCCTTAACGAGGAATCAAGGCTGGCAGTTCGCCATGCAGCGCCGAACCTTGATCCCATCATCCTTCGGAATCCCGGCCCATCTGGACCACCGCCATCACCCCTCCGAGAGAGTTCGAGAACCGTGGTATTCGCCGGCACGGTCGGAACTCGGAAAGGAAGTCCACGTCTTGCTGGAAGCGTGGGATCGAGTAGTTGAGGAGTTCCCAGACGCTCAACTGCAGATTCTTGGTCCACTCGAGGACGCGTATTCCGATTATGCGCAGGACGCAAGATTCTCGGGTCCGCTACCGCCCGCACAGATCCCGCACCCACCTTAACGACTGTTTGGTCGCGGTATTGCCATCGAGAGCCGAAGGAATGCCCATGTTTGTTTTGGAGGCGATGGCGGCCGGGCGACCATGCGTGGTCTCGAACGTTGGTGCAATGCCAACCCTGGGCTCGGGCATTGTGGTCGAGCGTGGAGATGTCGCGCAGTTAGCAGCCGCCTTGCTGGAGTATCTCCGGGATAGCAGACGCGCACGTGATGACGGTCAGCAAGCATACGAAACGTTCAGGCGAGAGTTCTCAAGCGAGATTGTGCGGGAGCAACTGTTCGCGATGTATCGAAAGGGGGACGCCTGATGCCCACAATATTTGTTGCGGGTAGCGGCGGACACCTTACGCAACTGGATTTGCTGGCGCCACGCCTAGGCTCCTCCGACGGTGACCTATGGATTTCTGACGAGACTGCGCAAACTACGTCACTACTACATGCGCGCCAGCATGCGTTCGTTCCTCATAGTGCACCCCGGCAGTTTGGGCGAGTACTTGCAAACGCGACTCCGATCATGGGTCACATTCGACGACTTGGAGGACGCACTGCAGGCGTCACCTTGGTCAGCACCGGTGCCGGTATTGCCCTGTCAGCGGCGCTGGCAGCGCTGCTCACCGGAACCCGGATGGTGTACATCGAGAGCGCCACTAGAGTGTCTGAGTTCTCGCTGACCGGGAAGCTACTTGGCCGCGTGCCAGGGGTCCGCAGATTCGTTCAACATGAACAGATGGTCAACAAGAGGTGGAGTTACCGAGGGTCAGTATTTGACGGATTTGAGACTATCCAGTCCGAAGTGAGTGGTGATGAGCGATTGCGCGTGTTCGTGACCGTCGGCGCAAATCGTCACATTGGCTACAGGGCGCTTATCGAAGCCGTTGACCGCATTGCACTCGAAGACTGGGATGTGTTCTATCAGACTGGGCCCACCGATGTCGCAGACTTGCCGATCGCCTTTCAGCCGACCTTGAGCTCTCAAGAAATGCAGCGTCAGATGGAACTGGCCGACGTGGTCATAGCGCACGCCGGCACAGGGACAGCGCTGATTGCACTCGCGGCAGGCAGGGTGCCCATCTTGGTACCCCGCACTGCGGCCAGCGGTCAGCATGTCGATGACCATCAACTGGATCTTGCCCGCATGCTCTCATCACGCGGATTAGCGGTGATCGGAAGCCCTGAAGAACTTTCTGAGTTCCAGGTGCGGGACGTGGCCCGGCGCCGCGCCGTCAGGTCGCAACAAGTGAACGCGTTTTCGTACTGAGCGAACTGAGGAATAAATGAGAGTCGTTATCACGAACGCGGTGCTGGGCAACAGCGGGGACGCCGCCATCTGTCAAGGAATTGTGTCTGCTATTCACCGCGTCCACGGACCAGACGTCCCAATCACAATCCACGACAGTGATGCGCGAACGACGGCTCGTTTGTTCCCGCACTGGAAGATCACTCAGCAACCGACCTTTGCGCCACCAAGGAAGTCCGGTCCCCTTCGTGTGTTGTCGCGCTTTTGCAGGCGAGTCGGAAGTCGAATTCTGCGTCGGTCTTCATTCGCAAGGCGGCTGGTTCTGCACCCGGTCTTTGAGCGATATGCGTTCTTTCGTGGCTTTCAAAGTCTCGCATCCGCATCGGTTGTGATTTCGAGCGGAGGAACGTACCTCGTCGATCACTACCGCTTCGGGGATCGGGCTCTTGAGCTGCAGGTGGCAGCGGCATACGGAGCCCGCGTTGTGCTGTGGACGCAGTCTGTCGGACCTTTCGAACTGCCTCGGGCCCGAACATGGATAAGAGAGATCTCCGAGGCCTCAGACGCGATCTTCTTGCGAGACCCACGGTCCATGGAAGCGCTCGCCGGTGTGGGATGTGCAGGAGCCTCAGAAGTCGTGCCTGACGCAGCCTTTTCCATTCGGCGGTCACGAGTCCCGTTTGGGCACGCCGGGAAGGTTGCTGTCTTCTCCGTCAGAAACTGGTCGCAAGGTATCGACGGCGGCGGAATCCACTTCGCCAACTACGCGCAGTCGATGCGCGCAGTTGCCGAGAATTTGCTATCGGAGGGCTGGACATGCGTTGCGATGTTGACCTGTCAAGGAATACCTGAGTACAGGACTGATGATTCTGTGGTTGCGCGCCAGATATTCGCCGGACTCGACGTGGGTATCGACTCGGACTATCACACGCCCGACGAGTTGATGGAGTTCCTTGGGTCGGCAAGCCTCGTCATATCGACGCGCATGCATCTCGCGATCATGTCACTCATAGTGGGCTGCCCGGTCATCGCCATTGCGTACGAATTCAAGACACTGGAGCTGTTCGAGTCTTTGGACTTGAGTCGCTACGTCATCGACATGAATTCGGTATCTGCCGAGTGGCTGGTTTCGACAGCTCAAGACGTCGTGAAAGAGGGGGCAACTGTCCTTACCGACGAGGTACTGGCCCATCTAGCTCGGCGGGCCGACACACCGGCGCTGGCACTCGACGGCGTGCTCAACGCCACTCGCCTGTAGTGAGAGCACGGAAGGGTCTCGGCAAAGCGAGTTGGTCTATCGCGGACCAGGCAACGGCGAGTGTATCCAACCTCCTCCTCTCGATTGCGGTTGCGCAGACGGCGACTCCAGAGCAATTTGGCGCATTTGCTGTCGCCTTTGCCATGTACCAGTTCATGCTGGGCACGTCGCGCGCGACTGTGGGCGAGCCAGTTCTCTTGTCCACGCAGACTGTCGATGTGAAGCATGCCGCCTCGGGCATGCTCACTGCTGGCGTCAACCTTGGAATCGCCGGAACTGTGGGGCTCGCGGTCGCCAGCCTGCTATTGCCGCAGGCCTACGGGGCGTATGTTCCGGCACTGGCTGCGTTCACCGTTGGATTGATGTGTTTCGACTCGAGACGGTACTGGTACTTCAGCCGCTTCGAGAACCGCTCTGCTTTTGTTCTGGACGCCTCATGGCTCACACTTCAGGTACTCCTTTTTTGGGCGATCGCGGCGGCAGGAATCGGTAGTGCTCAGAACTACCTACTGGCGTGGGGAGTGTCGGCTTTCGCCGTCGTATTGATCGACGTGAGTATTGCGAGGGTATTGCCATCATGGCGTTGGTTTCGCGCGTGGGCACACAACCATCGCCAAATGTCCGGACGCTTCTTCGGCGAGTATCTTGCCATCTCAGGGGGTCAACAGAGCATCGTGCTCTTCGGAGCCTGGTTTGGAACGCTTCAGGCACTGGCGGGACTCCGCGGTGTGCAGGTCGTGATGGGACCGCTAAACACCGCGAGCGCCGGCGCGACGACCTTCATTCTCCCAACACTGGCGCGCGTGAGTCGGACCGCGCCCGAGAAAATGATACTTCGTTCACTTACGGTCTCGGCCGTGCTGGTCACGTTGACCGTTGCCTATTCATTGGCCGCTTGGGCGATTCCCGCCACCGTTGGCAGCGCACTTCTTGGCGAGTCGTGGGCCGTCGCCCGACAGTTCATCCCTTTGTATGCGGGCATCTTGGTTGCAAGCAACATTGCCTACGGCGCAACAGCAGGCCTTCGAGCGATGGGCGCCGTTCGGGCAAGCTTTCGCCTCAGGCTGATCACCACGCCGCTCGTCGTAACCCTAATCGGCATCATGGCAGCCTCGTTTGGTATGACTGGAGCCCTCTTCGGCGCACTGTGCGGAGGGATTGGCCAAGCCGCTGTGTGGTGGGCGACCTACGGGATCCTGTGGCGAACGCGAAACCGCAGCTAGGTAGTCGAACGGGTAACCGTCGCCTGGATTAAGGACGGCTTGTCATCCGCAACACGCCGACCGAACGCCGCGCACCCACCAAGCACTGCGAACAAGAGAAGATACGTCGGCGGGCTGGAGTAGACGGGCGCGGCGATGGACTCGATTAAGAACTCCACCGACCACAGCGATCCGGTGATTCCCAACCATCTCACAACAGGAAGTTGAGGGTCGCGAGCAAGCTTGACTGCGGTGGCAGAGAGTGTAACGAGGCCGACCGTGAATAGCACTAACCCAATCCATCCCCCCTCGCCGAGAATGGCTGGCCAAAATGTATCGGTCAAGAACCTCCCGCCGGGCTGCAGTCCCCATACTTTATCGAGCCCCAACTCGAAATAGACTGGACTATAGTTGCTGGCCGCAATGAAGCCTCCGTATCGAGATAGTCCGGCTCCTAGGGGGAAATTAGCCGCTGCGATCTCGTAGGCTCCCTGATACAGCGCCGTGCGAGCCGAACCGTCAGGGTTGAAGAAGTATTCGTCGTAGATGCCACCAACCCAATCCATAAGGCTCTGCCAAAATAGGATGAACAGAATCGGGGCCGTCAGAGCGAGACCAGCAGCGCTGTCGCGGGACGCCGAAGCCCCCAGAAGGCAGCACCCCCGGCCAATACCGCGACGATTGCCTTTCTGCGTTGACTGAACAACGTGCCTGCGAGCGTGCCAAGCAGTAGCAAGAATGTGGTCCAGTGCCTCGCGACAACTTGGCGATAGGCAAGTAGGGCGAGGAACGATAGCGCCATCACTTGCCCGAATGGCCCCGGGTGCCCGAACGGGCCAATAACGGTCGTCGAAGCTCCGCGGGCGTTCAGATTCGTGGTCGCAGCGAAAACATCAAGCCAAGCTCCAGGCGCCAACAGATTCGCGAAGCGCACGTCAGGACGCCGGCAATCACCCAGGCTCCAATTCGGGCGGCACGATAGAGGTCGTCGATCTCCCACCTGAATTGAGCGACTGCGAACGCAAAAACCACGCCTTTCAAGAGCAGGAAACCGTCCTGTGCCGCCAGCAGTGCCGAGGCGCCATTCGCCAAACTCCCCAGGGCGCTGACACCGATGAACCCCAAGAACCACCAAGTTCCCGGCAGCCAGATAAGTCGCCTCCGCCGAGCCGCGCTGTCAAAGACAGCGGCGACTATCACCACAACTACCAGTAGTTCGTCGAACTGAGCAAGTGGGATTCCCGTCGCCTGCTGCACGGTCTGTGCAAATAGGCAAGCAAACACGGCGACGGCCACCAGTAGACTTTGGGCGGGTCATCCCCCACAAAGCGACGACAGTGAGAAGCACGATTCCAAGCGCGATCGGCGCGAGCAGGGCTAGGCCTGCGCATGCAAGCGCGGCCAACACGATCATGAGCCCCCGGACGTGAGCGGAAACCTGCTTCGAAAGCCGTTCTAGAGCGGTCATCGGATAGACCTCAGAGTCCAGGCCACTGGAGTTGGGCGTGCATCGCTGCGCTCAGTGGGCCGTCTCGCCGGGAGCGAGCGCCGCCTTCGCGGTCTTGGCGAGAATGACGATGTCGCCGACCAGCGACCAGTTCTCGACGTAGGAGAGGTCGAGTCGAACGGACTCCTCCCACGAGAGAGTCGAGCGACCGCTGACCTGCCACAGGCCGGTGATGCCGGGCTTCGCGAGGAACCGGCGGTGCACGTGGCTCGTCGTACAGCGCCACCTCCTTGGGCAGCGGCGGCCGCGGGCCGACGAGCGACATCGAGCCGCCGATCACGTTGAACAGCTGCGGCAGCTCGTCGAGGCTGAACTTGCGCATGATGCGGCCGATCGGCGTGACGCGCGGGTCGTCCTTCATCTTGAACAGCACTTCGTTGCCGGCAGTCGCGCTGCTGCCTCTCGCAGCTCGGCGAGCAGCTCTTCGGCGTTCACGACCATCGAGCGGAACTTGATCATCGAGAACTCCTTGCCGCCCAGACCGATGCGGGTCTGGCGGAAGAAGACCGGCCCCTCGCTCGACAGCCGCACGCTCATCGCGAGGAAGGCGAGAACGGGCTGATCAGGATGCACGCCGACGATCGAGGCGCGACGAGGTCCATCGTGCGCTTGACGACGCGCTGGCCGCGGCTGAACCGCGGCGTCTCCACGTGGATGAGGGGGAGCCCCGCGACCGGGCGCGTGTGAATGCGCGGGCCGGCGATGTCGATGATGCTCGGCGCGAGGACGAGGTGCTGCTTGCCGGCCTCGAGGCCCCACGAGATCTGCTTGACCTTGTCGGGGGGCAGCTCGTCGGTGCTCGTGACGGCGACGGTGTCGGCGCCGGTCGCGAGAATCGCGCGATCGACGGCGTTGACGTTGCCCATGATCGGGATGTCGGTGCCCTCGATGGTGGCCGCGATCGCGACCCGACGGCACACATGCGCCGACCACGTGGTAGCCGGCGCTCGGGGTGCGCTGCAGCTCGCGTGCGATGTGCGCGACCGAGGCTCTCTGAACCGACGAGCAGCACGCGCGCGGAGTACTCGCCGTACTGCGCGCTTGGAGACGAGCCACTTTCGCCACAGCCAGCGCTCGAGGAGCAGCACGAGCACGCCGAACGGGAAGGCTGATGAGGAGGAAGCCGCGCGCGATGTCGACGCGCAGGAGGAACGCGAAGATCGCGATGACTCCGAACAGCCGGAAGCTCGAGTCGACGATGCGCATGTATTCGGTCGTTGCCGTTGCCGATCACGCGGTCGCTGCGGGAGTCGATGAGGCTCAGCGCCCACATCCACGCGACGACGAGTCCGGCCGGAGAAGATCCAGTAGGAGAACGTCGCTCAGGCGGCTGTCTTCGCGGATCGACGACCTCGGCGTTGCCCGAGACCGAACAAGACGATCTGCGTGCCGAAGACCACCCAGACGAGCACGAGCAGGTCGCTGAACCAGATGCGTCGGGCGTAGCGATGACGCCAGCCGTCGGCTGCGCGCGAAGTGACGATGGCGCCCGTAGCGGTGCTCAAGCCGGCGCCGAGGCGCGCCGAGCATGCGACGCACCGGCCTCCGAAGCATCCGATGTCTGCCCGGTGGTTGCGTGCGATGTTGAGTTTTGCGAGATTCTCTGCGACGTCGTTGTCGCGTCGACCTTTTGCAGGTTCGACGTCACAGACCGTCCTTTCGCGGCTCGAAGCTCCCCCGTCAAAGACGCTATCAGCGGTATGTGTCGTGGAAATGACGGCGAATGTGAAAAGTGGTGTCCCCTCTTCGGGGGACGTCAGACTGGTCCGACCGCCGTGACGGTGTCAGCCGGACCAGACGAACAGTGCCGGACTCCGCCGCGGCGATCAGCGATTGGCCGCGGTCGGCAGCGGTCTCTAGCGTCGCGTCGGCCACGTCGAGCTGGGCCGAGCTGCGATTGGCCGCCGCCGGCGTAGCGCGTCAGCGCGAGGCCGTCGCAGGCGTCGTCGGCGTGGGCGACAAGAACACGTGTCGCCGTCGATCGCCACGGCGACGGCATCCGGTGCGGGCAGCGCCACCCAGGCATCGCCGCCCGCGACGTATGCGACTCCGTCGCACACGAGCGCGATCAGATCCCCGCGAGCGCGCAGGCCGTGCGCCTGGGCGCAGGGTGCGGCGATCGGGCCGGCGGGTGTGACGACGGTTGCCGGGTCAGCGAGGGCGACAAAGCGGGATGCGGCGAGCACGCCGGGGTTGGGCTCCCAGAACTGGCCCTGGGTGAAGGTGCGCAGCGCCTGCGGTTCGCAGTTCGCGCCCACGCCGACGATGAGGTCGGCCTCGGTCTGGTCGAATGCCTCGATGGATGCCAGCTGCGCGGCATCCGGAGGCGTGACGTTCGTCCAGGTGGCGCCGCCGTCGGTCGACCGCTCGACGACGGGCGCGGCGCCGCCGCACGCGCCGGCGACTCCGCGCCACCAGACGTTCGCGCCGGCGCCCGTACCCACAGTGAAGAACCGCTCTGTCGCGCGGTCGACGACGGGAGCAGGGGTCGGAGTGGGCGTGGGAGTCTGCACGCCGAGCGTGAACGTCGGCACGGGAGCGGCCTGGCCGGAGTGCGGAACCGGGGTCGCGTGCTGGTACGCCTGGGCGACGAGCGCCCCGACGCCGAGCGCGGCGACGACCAGCACGGCGACCGCGCCCCATCGGGCGGCGGAGATGCGCCGGTGTGTGTTGAGAGCCACCGGTTCTTAAGGGGTGCGGGTCGAGGTGCCGGCGGCGGACGGCGACGCTTCGACACGGGGGGAGTGACCGGGGCGAGGCTCAGGTCGCCGTACTCGCCGGAGCCGGCGGCCGGGGGGAGTGCCGCCGACCTGCCCTTGCGGCCGGCCTTGCGCGCCGCACGCGTGTCGGCCTTCGACTGGTTCTGCACGTAGCCGTAGCCCTCGCCGTACCGTACCCGTAGCCGTACGCGTAGGCGTAGGCATCCGGTCCGCGAGTGGGCACCATCGACAGCACGACGCCGGCGACCTTCGCGCCGACCGTCTGCAGCGCGTCGATCGCGCCCGACAGCTGGTGGCGGTTCGTGCGGCCGGCCGACACCACGACCAGGGCGCCGCTCGTCGCCCGCGCGAGAATCGCGGCATCCGTCACCGGAAGAAGCGGGGGAGCGTCGCACAGCACCACGTCGAAGTCGCGCTCGAGCACCTCGAGCAGGGTCGCCATCTGCGTCGAGCCGAGCAGCTCGCTCGGGTTGGGCGGAATCTTGCCGGCGGGCAGCACGTACATCGTGCGCTGGCCCCACGGGTGCATGACGTCGCCCACCTTCGCGCGGCCGATGAGCACGTCGGTGAGGCCGGCGCCGCCCTCGATGCCGAGGTACTCGGCCACCTTGGGCTTGCGCAGATCGGTGTCGAGCAGGGCGACGCGCTTGCCGGCGTCGGCCAGGGCGATCGCGAGGTTGATCGTCGTGGTCGACTTGCCTTCGCTGGGCACGCTCGAGGTGATGACGAAGCTGTTGCGGCCGCCCATATCGAGGAACTGCAGGTTGGTGCGCAGCGCCCGGAACGACTCGGCCCGGGGGCTCAGCGGGTCGGCGTGCACGATGAGCGGCCGATCCTTCGCCTTCGGGTCGAACGCGATCGCGCCGATGAGCGGCGCGTCGGTGACCGGCGTGAGGTCTTGAGGCGTGCGGATGCGCGTGTCGAGCACCGAGCGCAGCACGGCGATGCCGATGCCGAGCGCGAGGCCGACCAGGCCGCCGAGCACGAGGTTGAGCGGTGACGTTCGGGCTCGACGGCGCGAGCGCGGGGATCGCGTCTTTCACGCGCGTCAGGCGCACCGGGCTCTCGTCGCTGCCGTTCGGCGTCTCGATCGACTCGACCGCCGAGGTGAGGCTCGCCGCGAGGGCGTTGGCGATGTCGGCCGCGAGCAGCGGGTCGGCGTTCGTCGACCGAGATCGTGATGAGCGTCGTGTTGAGCGGGCTGGATGCCGTCACCGAGCTGCTCAGGGTGTTCGCCGAGACTCCGAGGTCGAGCTCGGCGATCACCGGGTTCATCACGATCGGCGTCGTGACGAGGTTCGAGTACGTCGTGACCCGCGACTGCGTGAAGTTCTGGCCCTGCTGCAGCTCGGCGATCGATGCCGCCCGCCTGCGTCGAGACGAACACGGTGCTCTGCGCGTCGTACATGGGCGTGCGGGTGAGCGAATAGGCCGCCGCGACACCCACTCCCAGCACCGTCGCCAGCACGATGATCAGCCAGTTCTTGCGGAGGATGCGGATGTAGTCAGTGAGCTCCATGACGCCTTTCCCTCGTGGGCCGCGTTCGAGGAAACTGAGCGCGGGGGGAGCCCCGAGGTGTGTCCATGGTGACACGGATGCGTTTCGCGAGTCTCGCCGGGTGATGACGAGCGTGTTAAGCAGGTGGGGCGCTTTTCCGCGTCTTTTCGCGGGATTTCCGGCGGATTCGACGCGTGCGGCGTCCCCCGAAGAGGGGACACGCGTCCCCCAAAATGAGGACAGACGAGTTCTTGTTTTCTTCTTAGCGTTGAAGATGACCCCCGGAAGCGATGCCCATCATTCCGGGGGTCATCTTCTTTCTGCGCGGGGTCTCGGCGGAGGCTTCGAGTGTCCCCCGAAGTGCCGACAGACAGCCAAGCGGTCTGCTCACTACCGTGAAAAAGGGCCCCGGTGCGATGCCCTGTATCCGGGGCCCTACAGCTGTAAAACGTACCGCTCACGCCGACGCTTTGGGGAGTCTCGCCGTGTTCCTGGGGATGATGAAGTGGACCGCGGCCGTCGTCGCCGCAGCGCTGGCGACGCTGGCCGCGGTCTACACCCTGCTCGTGCTCGGCAGCCGTGAGGGCGTTCGCCACTACTACGGCTAGCTCAGCCTGCCGCCGTAGGTGCGGGGCGGCGGACTACTTCTCTGCCGCCTTGAGCACGCGCACGACCTCGTCGAGCGCCGGCGTCAGCTGCTCCGCCGACAGCAGGTAGGTCTGCCACGAGCGACCGTACGGGTCGATCACGTCGTCGTCTTCGGGCTTGTCGGGCGGCAGCACCATGCCCCGCCGGCTCGCGAGGAGCGTGGCCGCAGCCCGCACGCGGGCACCCGGGGTCTGTGCCGGCGCGTTGGCCGCGGCATCCCGAATCTCGTCGTCGGTGACGTCGGCGGCGAGGCGTGCGAACTCGCGGGCCGTGAACGTGGAGCGCATGCGCGACGGGGCCAGCTCGGCGACCTGGCGGCGGTGGTCGCGGGTCATCGTGATGATCAGGTCGGGACTCGTGAGGTGCTGCTCGGTGAGAAACCGCGAGCGGTGGGCGGTCGAGTCGCTGCTCGGAACGCCCAGCTGGTCGGCCAGGGCGAGTGCTTCGGGGGTCATCGGCGCGGAGCGGAGACCGCGGGTTCCGGCGCTGGTGACGTGGGCGTTCTCGGGGGTCGAGGTGCAGTCGCAGCAGCTGTTCGGCCAGCGGCGAACGGCAGATGTTTCCCGTGCACACCGTCAGAACCTCGAACAAGGGGGCTTACCTCCGGGCTGGTAGCGTACGGCGCATGTCGCTCGACTCTACCGACGTGGCCCGGGGTGATTCGGCCGGGGGCTCGCGTCGCGCGCGGCGGGAGGTGGAGCCGGCTCTCTCGGGTGTTGGACTTGATTGGCGACTCGGCGGGCGCACGGTGCACCCGTGGCGGTGCGCAGGTGCTCGCTGTCGCGCTGCTCAGTGTCGGCGTCGCGGTGCTGCTCGGCACCGCTGTGACGGTCTTCGTGCCGGCGCTCGGTGGGCTTGCGGCGACCGCGGTGCTGTGGATCGGGATGCTGGTGCCCATCGTGTTCGCGCTGTCGCGGTCGCGGCCGGCGGGGCTTCTTCGGTTCCGCTTTCTCGACCTGCTGTGGGGCGTCGGGCTCGGGCTGATCCTGCGCACGGTGCAGGGGTGGCTGGAGGTGGCGACCGGGGGATCCGGCGCGCTGCCGTCGTACCCGTCGATCGGCGGGTCACTGCCGACGGGCTTCGTGTTCACGGATGTGCTCGCGCCGGTGCTGATCGCACCGGCGATCGAGGAGCTCTTCTTCCACGCGGTCGTGCTCGTGTCGGTGTACACGCTGCTGCGCCGACCGGTCGGGATGCCGATGGCCGGGGTGGCGGCGGTGGTGGTGAGTGCGGCGCTGTTCGTGCTGCTGCACTCGCTGGCGGGGTCTTTGTCGGTTGACGCGGTTATCTCGCTGGGTCTGCTCGGGCTGGTGTGCGGATCGCTGGTGATGCTGACGGGGCGGGTGTGGCCGGCGATTCTGGTGCACGTCGTCTACAACGGGTCGTACGTGGTGCTGGCGCTGCTGGGGACGTATCTGGGCTGAGCGACCTACTCGGCGCCGTTGTGCGCCCGCGGGATCACGATCACGTGCCGGCGGTCAGACGGTTGCAGCATGTCGGGAATGCCGGCATCCATCGTCGCGAGAGTCGCGCCGTTCGTCGCCGCGACGTTGACGAGGTGCGCATCCGTGATCTGTGAACTCGTCGCGACCCGGCTGAGGTCGAATGCGGGATGCGCGAGCGTGGTGTCGTCGATGAGGTGGTGGTGGCCGGCGGTCGCGCGGATCGCAGTCAGCATCGAGACCGCCTCGGCGACGGGGACCGGCCGACCGACGACCGCCTGATTGGTACTCAGACGCACGAATGCGCTCTCGGTGACCGGAGTCGTCGCCCACCTGTCGACGCCACGCCACCACGCATGTGCCCGATCGTGATGCACGTGCGACGGCCATGCCAGCGCGATGAGCACGTTGACATCGAGGAGATACGTCGTCATGTCAGTCGCGGCTCGCGTTGACGGTGTCGAGGGTGATGGGCGGCGCCGCGATCTCGACCGCGAACGTCGGGAACCCCGTCGACGAATCGATTGCTCCGAGAGGTGCGCCCGCGAGCCCGCGCAAAGCAAGTCGGGACACTGCCACGCCGATCGAGACGCCCTCGTCGCGCGCGATCGCGCGGGCCGCGCTGAGAACCGCATCGTCGATGTCGAGAGTGGTGCGCATCACAGCATCATAACATCAGCGCATCTCTTGGGTTCTTGCGGCTGGTCTTGATTCGAAACTATGTCGCAATGTCGGAGGTCTATGTCATCGTTGGGTATGGCCATTTTGAGCGACATGCGAGAGCGAATCGACGCTCTCTGCTCGCACGATGGCATGGACGTCGAAGGCCAGTTGCTGCTCGAAACGATGCGTCGATTCGGAGACTGATGCGGTCGTCGACATCGTCGCGAAGGCTTCGGAGGTCAAGCACGACGCCGATCGGATCGTCGCGGTCGCGGCCGCCGTTCTGGCCGAGCGCTCGTCGCGCGACAAGGGCCAGTCGGGAGCGGCCGCGGTGCGGGGCCACTCGTCGCCGGTGTCGCTGGTGCAGTCCATCTCGGGTGGCACGCGGGCCGACGCGGTGCGTGCGGTGCGCATCGGCGAGTCGCTGCTCGAGGGGACTCGTTCGGGGGTTGACGGGATGGCTGACGATGCTCCGGATGCCGCCGAGACGGCGCCGGTCGTGCCATGGCACGATCCGCTGCGTCGGGCGATGCTGTCGGGGGCGCTCACGACGTCCGCAGCACGACGCGATCCTGCGGGGGCTCGGCGAGCCGCCGATGAGTGCGGGCATCGATGGCGTCGACGCCGACACGGTGCGCGAAGTGTGGTCGCTCGCCGCCACGCAGCTGATCGCCGAGGCCGAGGGCATCGAGGTCGAAGAGCTCGCGCGGCGCGCGCGTCAGGTGCGCGACGCGCTCGACCCGGTCGGCACGGAGGAGCGTCACGCGCGGCGGTTCGAGCGGCCGCTCGCTTCGCATGTGGACCGATGCCGACGGAGGCCGCCACGGCCGCATCGACTTCGACGACGAGAACGCCGCGTTCTGGGAGTCGGTGATCGCGTCCGCCCTGCGGCCGCGCCGCGGCGGGCCGCGGTTCGTCACCGACGAGGAGCGGGCGGCGGCCGACGAACTCATCGCTGACACGCGAACCAACGACCAGCTGGTCTACGACCTGATCACCGACGTGTTCCGCGCCGGCGCGCTGGCGTCGGCATCCGATGTCTTCGGCGCACGCCAACCCGGAGTGCGGCTCGTCGTCGTGCACGATGCCGTGGGTCCGCGCGATGCGTTCGGGCGACTGCTCGCCACCGGGCACTGCGAAGACGGCGGCGACGCGATCGCCGGCTCGGTGATCGACCGGGCGATGTGCGATGTCGGCACGGTGCAGGTGACGGTGGACTCGTGCGGCAACCCGCTCGATGTGGGCCGAGAGCAGCGGCTGTTCACCCCGAAGCAGAAGCTCGTGCTCGCGGTGCGCGACGGCGGATGCATGTGGCCCGGATGCCGCGCGCGTGCCTCATATTGCGAGGCCCACCACACCGATGCCTGGTCGGAAGGCGGGCGCACCGACACGGACTGCGGCATCCTGCTCTGCAGGTTCCACCACATGCTGCTGCACAATGCGGGATGGGTGATCAGGCGCGAAGGGAAAGGTCCGTTCGTGCTGCACCGACCGCCGGGGATGGCGGGGGAGCCGATCGTGCTGAGGTCCAGATCGGCGGTGCGGTGGGCGTGGGATCCGCCGCCGCCCGAGATGCGCGTGGGGTGGCGGGCGGCCTGAGCAACTGCGTCGGCCTGACCATCGCTCCGCGCGCCGGAGATACGAAACGCAGAATTTACATGCGGAGAGATGAACAGTGGGTGAACGTCCATAGACTCGCCCACTAGCGGCGGTGACGTCGCTTCGTCGCCGGGGCGGGGGGCCCGCGACGCGAAGCTCTTGGGGGAGATCAGAAGATGGCCAACTCAGTCACGTCCGCGGTGCGCGACACCTGGCGATGGACGTTCAGCGATCAGCGAGCGGTGAAGTTCGTCGTGGCATTCGTGCTGAGTGTCGACATCGCACTCATGCTGATCCACGTCGTGGTGATGGTGGGATGGGACGCACCCGACATCCTGCGCATCGACATGGACGGAAGCTACGGCGAGGCGTACCAGTACGCGAAGTATCTGTGGGTGCTCATCCTGTTCATCGTGTACGCCCGCCAGACCCGCAACTGGGCGATCGCACCCTGGATCCTGCTGATGTTCTACTTCCTCATCGACGACGCCCTGCTCGCTCATGAGCAAGTCGGCTTCTGGTACAACTCGCAGAGCTGGGCGTTCGGCGTCGGTCCGATCAGCCCGCAGAGCACCGGCGAACTGGTCTTCTCAGCCCTCGTCGGGCTCGCCATCCTCGTGCCGATGGTGATCGGCTACCTGCGCGGAGATGCGCGCACCAAGTGGATCTACCGGGTGATGATCGCCCTCGTCGTCGTTCTTCTCGTGTTCGCGCTCGTCGTCGATGCCGTCCACGGCATATTCCTCGACATCAAGCTCATCGACCGAGCGCTGGGCTTCATCGAAGACATGGGCGAGATGCTCGCCCTCTCGGCGATCGTCGTGTTCGCGTTCCGCCTCAACGTCAGTGGAGGGATGCCGGGATTCGCCGAAGCCGAGCAGGCTCCCGTCGTCGGCAGCCGGCGCCGCGAAATGGTCTGACGAGCCCGAAGCGGCCGCCTCGCAGCCTCAGATCAGGTCGTCGGCAGGCTGTGGGTCACGCGCCTTGAGCTCGGCGATGCGCGCGGACACCCAGAATCCCACGAGCGCGCCGACCCCTGCCACGAGCACGATCACCAGCTCAGGGTCGGCGAACACGTCCACGATCCAATCCGCGACCACCCACGCGGCGCTCGAGTCGATCATGATTGCTCCTCACCGGCATCCGCCGTTCGTCGCCTTGCATCGCTGACGCTCGCCGGTCGACGTGAACGATCGGCGAACACTGCCCGCACCCCACCCGAACGGCGCGCGAACGATGCGCCGCACGGATGCCGACCCGGCGCCGCCGAATGGCGCGTGCGCAGCCGGTGTAAGCTATCGGGGCTCCCGCCGCACAGTGAGGTAGCACAGCGTGAACGCACGACGGAATCCCGACGCCGACCCGAAGCACAACGCGGAGGCGGCAGCGAGCGCGCCCGCGACACCGGATGCCGACTCGCCCGTCAGCGGGCTCGATGCGCTCTTCGGCGAGCAGGGCGCATTCAACTCGCGGTCAGACGCCGACGTGGCCGCAGCGCGCCAAGAACTCGCCGCACTGTTCGGGCAGACCGAGCCGAGCACAGAGCCGAAGCCGTCGTCGGACGGGATGGCTGCCGACCTCGACGCCATCTTCGGACCGCGTCAGCCCGCCTCCGAGCCCGCAGACGCCGCAGACTCACGAGTGCCCGACGCCGCACCTCCGGCGCCGAGTGAACCGTTTGAGGTCGCTGCGTCGGATGGCACTGCCGGTGTCGCGGGTGAGTCTGCCGCGACTCGTACCGGCCGGGCCGCTGCAGCGGAGGAGCCCGCCACGACCCGCGCCGGCGGGGTGACGGCGGAGCCCGCGACCGCTGGTGCGGGCTGGGCCGCTGTGGCGGGGGAGCCTACCGACGGTGCCGCGGCGCAGCCTGTGCCGGTGGCCGCCGCGGCCGCCGCCGCTTCGGCGCCCGCCCGCGCACGTCAGGATCCAGTGGACCAGGACGCCCTCGGCGAAGCCAGCACCGACGAGGACTCGATCGTGCTCGCAGACACCGGCGAGATGTTCGCGCTGTTCGGAGTGGACGACCCCGACGCGGAACCCGCACCGATCGACGTCGACGGCGCGTTCGGTGCAGACGGAGCAGACGATGAGGCGCCGGCTGTCCGCGCCGCAGCGATCGCCCCGACAGCGGCGCGGAGTCTGGACCCAGCGGCAGAGCCGGCGGACGACGAGCTCGACGACCCGACCGTGGCGTTCGCCCCCGTCGCGTCCAGCGCGGTGCTGGCCCGCGATGGGCGCGCCGACGTGCTCGCTGCGGATGACCACACCGACGTGCCGGCCGACGACGACCCTGCCGATGATCTCGCGACGGAGATCGCACCGACATGCCGGCCGCGGGTGCCGGCGCCGATGTCTTCGCGACGGACGCCCGCGCCGACCTGTTCGGCCCGGAGGATCGCGCCGCTGTGTTCGCACCGCGCGTGAGCGACGAACAGCGTGCTCCGGGAGCGGCGACGGCGGTTCTCGCTCCCGTGGCCGCCGACGCGAACAGACTCCACCGGCACGTTCGCACCGGCCTCTCGCGGCGGCATCTTCGCGTGGAGCAAACGCGTGCGCTGGTCGGCAGCGGCAGCCGTCGTGCTGCTCGTCGTGGTCGTTGTGGCGGCGGTCGTCGTCGCGCAGACCTTCGCCGCCAACAACCAGGCCGCCCAAGCCCTCGCCGCGGCGACCGCCGAGTTGGAGGGCGCCGAATCGAACGCCACCCAGCCGTACGCGGTCATGGAGACAGCCATCGCCGAATACGACGCCTCGGTCGTCGCCGCGACTGCGGCAGCCGAAAGTGCGGGGCCCGCCCTGGCAGCGGTCGCCGGCATGAGCGACGATGCCGCGCTCGCGGCCGCCAACGCCGCGCTCGCCGCGCTCGTCGCGCAGCTGGACGAGACCACCCTCGCTGCACCGCCCGCACGGTACGAACGGGGCGATGTCGACATGACGGACCTCGACGACATCGCCGCTGCGACCGAGGAGGCCACCGTCCACGCCGAACGGATCGTGACGGCGACGCGCGATGCGCGCGCAGCGCAGACCGCCCTCGTCGAGAAGTCAGCGGCGCTCACTGCGGCGCAGGTCACCCTCGGCTCATCACTGCCCGCCACGGCCGTCGTGATCGTGGGGGAGAACCCGCGGGCCACGCAGACCCTGCGCGACGCGGTGATCGCGGCATCCGTCGCCGTGCCTGCCGCCCAGACGGCAGGCGGATCGGGCGACGCCGAGATGCTGGCCTACGCCGCGGCCGTCACCGCCCTGCGCGAAGACCAGGCCGCACGCACACCGGTGACGCCGCCGTCGCGCCAGCCCGACCCGGCTCCCGCGCCGGAGCCGCCCGCGCCGGATCCGGTGCCGACGACGGACCCCGTGCCCACACCGACCCCGACGCCGACGGAGACTGTGCCGGCGCCTGCGCCTGAGCCGCCCGAGGAGCCGTAGAAGCCGGTCGGCACGGCGCCCGACGGAAGCTCTCCGTGTTTCGGGTGCGTCACATCTGCGGCCGCATGTTACGAGTGCGCGAACATGTCGCGGCGAGCTCGACCACCCGCGCGAGCCGCCCCTACGCTGGCGATCAGACCCGCCGTCGCGTCCGTGTCAACATCCCCCGATGAGGCACGCCCGCAACGACGACGTCCCTTGTCCGGTCGGGTTCAGGTCCCCGGACGCCCACCCCAAGTGCGAGGTCCGGGGACCGCAACACCCCGTCACGGGCTGCCTCGCCGCCATCAGCCGATGCTCCGGCGCGGATCACTCCGGCAGCGACGGGGCCATCTCCTTGATCCACGCCGCCAGCTCGGGACCCAGGTCTTCGCGATCGAGGGCGAGCAGGATGCTGGACTTGAGGTAGTCGAGCCGGTCACCGGTGTCGTAGCGGCGGCCCGAGAAGATGACTCCGAGCACGGGGCCGGCGATCGCCTCGTCGGCGGCGAGCTCTTCGAGCGCGTCGGTCAGCTGGATCTCGCCGCCCTTGCCGGGCGCGGTGTTCTCGAGCACCTCGAAGATCTCGGGCTTGAGCACGTAGCGTCCGATGATCGCGAGGTTGCTGGGTGCCTCGGCGGCGGTCGGCTTCTCGACGAGCGCCTTGATCTTCACGACATCGGATTCGCCGGTGGCGTCGACGTCGGCGCAGCCGTAGAGGTGGATCTGCGACGGGTCGACCTCCATCAGCGCGACCACGGTGGCCGACTGGCCGAGCGAGACCTCGATCATGCGCGACAGCAGCGGATCGCGGGCATCGATGAGGTCGTCGCCGAGCATGACGGCGAACGTCTCGTGGCCGACGTGCTTCTTGGCGCGGAGCACGGCATGGCCGAGGCCCTTCGGGTCGCCCTGACGCACGAAGTGGATGTCGGCCAGCGAGCTCGGCTCCATCACGCGCGCCAGCTTGCCGTGGTCGCCCTTCGCTTCGAGCGTGTGCTCGAGCTCGGTGACGCGGTCGAAGTGGTTCGCCAGAGCGTTCTTGTTGCGCCCGATGATCATCAGGATGTCGTCGATGCCGGCGGCGACCGCCTCTTCGACGACGTACTGGATCGCGGGCTTGTCGACGACAGGAAGCATCTCTTTCGGCATCGCCTTCGTGGCGGGCAGGAACCGGGTGCCGAGCCCGGCTGCGGGGATCACGGCCTTGATGGAGGGAGTGGTCATGCTCTCGACCGTATCGGCGGGATGTGAATGGCGGGTTTCGTGAGGGTCACAGCACGACATGCAGACTCGGCATCAGAACGAGTCGCGCGATCGGGATTCGGTGGGCACGACCCGCTTCTGAGGCGCCGAGAAGAGCCAGTTGACCGGCGGCCAGGCGCGGATGAGCCAGGCGACGCCCGTGCTGACGAGCAGCCCCAGCACCATGCCGGTCAGAAGCGACACCCATCCGCTGCCCGTCGCGGCGCCGATCGCGGCGCCGACGCTCGTCGGCCACCAGTGCACGATGTAGTAGACGAGGCTGTCGCGGCCCACGAATCGCAGCGGCCGCAGCGCACGCGCGCTGCCGAACCGGCGAGCCACCACGATCGCCAGCCCGATCCCCGCGGCCGCGAACGGAGCCGAGATCGCCTCGTAGCGCAGCCCGTGGCCGAGCACGACGGCCGCGACCAGACCCAGCGACACCACCGCGCACACCCAGACGAACCAGCGGGGAGCGAGCACGCGATCGAGCGTTCCCGGATGCTGCGACATCCACACGCCCAGCATGAAGAAGACGAGCAGGAAGAGGAATCGCATCGCGCTGAAGTCCGGCACGAGGGCGGCGCCGACGAGCGCCGCCGCGGCGATCCAGAGCGGCGAGATGCGCGTGACCGCGAGCGCGATCACATAGAAGAGGAACAGGTCGTACAAGAACCAGAGGTGCTCGAGGGGGTCGTACAGCGGCCGGAGCAGATCCCACGGCGTCACCGTCGCGGCGGTCACACCGCCCACGACACCGTCGCGGATGTCCCACAGGTACAGCAGCAGCAGAGCGACCGCCGACCACACGAGGTACGGCCACAACACGCGCCGCGCCTTGCCGCGGAGGTACGGCCGCCAGCCGCGGGCCAGCGAGGGGGCGACCAGAAGACCCGACAGGAACACCATCAGCGGCATCCGGATCGGCGCGAAGAGCTGGTTGAGCGCCCAGGCGATCTCGGGCGATCCGCTCGGGAGCGTGCTCGCGAAGAGGATCGCGTGATTGAACACGACCAGCACGATGGATGTCCCTCGCAGGACATCCATCCACTCGATACGCGATGCCGACCCGGTCGCCATGACCACGAGTGTGCGCCGCCCGTGTTACATCGACAGGCGCCGCACGTTAACACCCGTCATCGAATCTCGGAATGAGCCCACGCGTCGAGCTCCGCCTCGCGATCGGCATCCCGCTCGACGGCGTGGCGGAAGGCGACGGTGAGACGAATCAGCGACGCGGCGAGAGCGCACGCCGCGAGCACGCCGACAGAGGCTGCGAGCGCCCGTCTGCCGGACCCATGTGGCTGGCGAGGACCAATGGATTCCATAGTGGTATGTGAATCTCTCATCGTGATCGATGTCCCGCTGGCGCGGAACGGCATCCGCGTCATTACGAAGCCGTGCAGCGAGGATAACCGATCACGGTGAACGCGAGGGTCGCGCCGCACGCTGACGCGGTCGTCCGTTTGGCCGCGGCATCCGGATGCCGTACGATGGACCCTTGGTGCCTGCGCCCTGCTGGCCTCGCACCGCGAACGTGAGCCCTCCACTGGCGTGTTCCGCTGGCCGGCATCCCGAGAAACCACCCCGGAGCGGGATTCACGAACATCTCCGTTCGAATCAAGAAAGCAGCACTATTGTGACGCGCACGTACACCCCCAAGGCTGGCGAAGCTCAGCGTGAGTGGCTTGTCATCGACGCCACCGACGTCGTTCTCGGCCGGCTCGCAAGCCACGCGGCAGCACTCCTCCGCGGCAAGCACAAGGCGACCTTCGCCCCCCACATGGACATGGGCGACTTCGTCATCATCATCAACGCCGACAAGGTCGCGCTGACGGGCCAGAAGCTCCAGAAGAAGAAGGCCTACCGTCACTCGGGTTACCCGGGCGGCCTGAAGTCGGTCACCTACGAAGAGCTCCTCGCGAAGAACCCCGAGCGTGCGGTCGAGAAGGCCGTCCGCGGCATGCTCCCCAAGAACAGCCTGGGTGCGCAGCAGCTCACCAAGCTCAAGGTCTACCGCGGCGCCGAGCACCCCCACGGTGCACAGCAGCCCAAGACCTTCATCCTCGACCAGGTCGCCCAGTAGCGCCTCCCAGACTGACTAAGGACACACTCGTGGCGAACATCGAAGAATCCACCGAATCCAACTACTCGACCGAGACCGTCGTCGACCAGACCGCCGTCGTCGCAGAGCGCCCCGTGCTCAGCGTGCCCGGCGCCGCAGTCGGCCGTCGCAAGCAGGCCATCGCCCGCGTGCGCATCGTTCCCGGCACCGGAGTCATCACCGTCAACGGCCGCACGTTCGAGGACTACTTCCCGAACAAGCTGCACCAGCAGCTCGTGAAGGACCCCTTCACGGTGCTCAACCTCACCGACGCGTACGACGTCATCGCGCGCATCTCGGGCGGCGGCCCCTCGGGCCAGGCCGGCGCGCTGCGCCTCGGCATCGCCCGTTCGCTGAACGGCATCGACGAAGAGAACAACCGCGCCACCCTCAAGAAGGCCGGATTCCTCTCGCGCGACGCACGCGTCAAGGAGCGCAAGAAGGCCGGTCTCAAGAAGGCCCGCAAGGCTCCTCAGTACTCGAAGCGCTAGGCCGCGGACCCCTTCCGATGCCGCTTTTCGGCACGGACGGGGTGAGGGGGCTGGCCAACGGCCCCCTCACCGCCGACCTCGCACTGACCCTGGCCCAGGCGACTGCCGTCGTCCTGGGCCAGGGCCGTACTGCCGAGGCGCGCAAGGCCGCCGGCAAGCGCCTCACGGCCGTCGTCGCCCGCGACCCGCGCGTCTCGGGTGAGTTCCTCGCCGCCGCCGTGTCGGCAGGACTCGCCTCATCGGGCGTGGACGTGCTCGACGCCGGCGTTCTGCCGACCCCGGCCACGGCGTACCTGATCGCCGACATCGACGCCGACTTCGGCGTGATGGTCTCGGCATCGCACAACCCGGCCCCCGACAACGGCATCAAGATCTTCGCCCGCGGCGGTGTCAAGCTCCCCGACGTGGTCGAGCAGCGCATCGAGCACGCGATGACCCTGCCGAAGCTCCAGCCGACCGGCGCCGGCGTCGGCCGCATCCGCCGCTTCGCCGATGCCGAAGACCGCTACGTCGTGCACCTGCTCGCGTCGCTGCCGCACCGCCTCGACGGCCTGCACGTCGTGCTCGACTGCGCGCACGGCGCGGCATCCGGCGTCTCTCCCGAGACGTTCCGCGACGCGGGCGCACGCGTCACCGTGATCGGCGCCGACCCCGACGGCCTCAACATCAACGACGGCGTCGGCTCGACCCACCTCGACCTGCTCGCCGAGCACGTCGTGCGCGTCGGTGCCGACGTCGGCATCGCGCACGACGGCGACGCCGACCGCTGCCTCGCGGTGGACGCGCGCGGACGCGTCGTGGACGGCGACCAGATCATGGCCGTGCTGGCCGTCGCGATGAAGCAGCGCGGGCACCTGGTCGACGACACGCTCGTGGCCACCGTGATGAGCAACCTCGGCCTGCACCGCGCGATGGCCGATCACGGCATCACCGTCGTGCAGACCGGCGTCGGCGACCGCTACGTGCTCGAGGCGATGGCCGAGGGCGGCTTCTCGCTCGGCGGCGAGCAGTCCGGCCACGTCATCATGAGCGAGTACGCCACGACCGGCGACGGAGTGCTCACCGGCCTGCACCTCATGGCCGAGATGGCGCGCACCGGGCGGACGCTGGCCGACCTCGCCTCGATCATGACCGTGTACCCGCAGGTGCTGGTGAACGTGCGCGGCGTGGATCGCACGCGCGCCGCCACCGATCAAGGCGTGGCGGATGCCGTGGCCGCGGTCGCCGCCGAGCTCGGCGATTCGGGCCGCGTGCTGCTGCGCCCTTCGGGCACCGAGGAGATGGTGCGCGTGATGGTCGAGGCGGCCGACTCCGACCGCCGCGCAGGCCTACGCCGATCGCCTCGCCGACGTGGTGCGGGAGCGGCTCGCGCTGTAGCCGCGACGGTCGTCGACCGGCGATCAGGCCGGCGCGGCTTCGTCCTCTTCGGGGTTGAAGTTCGACATCTCGCCGGTGTGCCCGGCCGCGACGCCGTCGGGGTCGTTCGGAATCGTGCCGTCCTGACCGAGGCCGCCCGGCTTGGGAGTGCCGTCGCCGTTGCGCGCAGGTCTCGAGTCGGGTCGGCGTCGGCCTCGACGCGACCCGTCGGTCTCGTACGGTGTCGCACGGCGGCTACGGGGCTTCGATGCGGGAGCCGTCGGCCGCGTCTCGATGCGCGGTCGCTGTCTGCGCCGGAGCGGAGCGCGATCGCGTCGTCTCGGGCCGTACGGTCCGTGCTGCGGTTTCATCCATGCCCGCACCCTACGCGCGGCATCCCGATCCGGTCGAGGCCATGGCGCGAGCGGGTCAGCCGTGCTACGGCTCCCGGCCCTCAGCGAGCGATGTCGCCAGACGGCGGATGCGGAGCTCCATCGCGACGGTGAGCGCCGCGTACCCGACGAACGCGAACGCGATGAGGGCGAGGAACGCCGGAGTCGCGAGCCGATCCCAGTGCAGCGCCTCGCGCCCGGCGATCAGCGAGCAGACGATCGCGACCAGGCTCACCAGCTGCGCCTGGAAGAGGATGCGGAACGAACTCCAGCGGTCATCGCGCAGGAAGCCGGTCGCCACGACCCCCGGCAGCGACAGCACCGCGCCGAGCACCCGCGCGGTCAGCGGCGTCAGGTCCCACGCCCACACCGGGATCACGAGCGTCGGCGCGAGGAACATCACCGCACCGGTGATCGAGCGACGCCGCGCCCACCGCGAGCATGACGGCCGCGCACCGCGCCGCGGAACGCGACAGTCGCGCGGCTTCGAGCTCGCCGTCGTCGCTGCGCCGCTGCATCCACCACAGCCACGCGACGATGAACGGCGTCGTCGCGTACAGCACCACCCAGGCGAAGAACGACAGGTTCTGCGAGAACTTGTCGAGGTGCAGCAGCGTCGCGACCAGCAGCGCGCCCGCGAAGACGACGACCGCGGGGAAGCCCGGCGCGACGCGATGCCAGCGCGTGCGTGCGCGCGACCCCGACGAAGAACCAGATGCCGCCGACGTATGCGGATGCCGAGCATGTACGCCGACAGCGGCGGAGCGATCGCCCAGGCGAACAGCTCGCCGGTGCGATCGGGAAAGCCGAAGAGCAGGATCGCGGCGACCACGAGGAACGGCACGATGACGACCGCGACGATCCGGGTGACGAGCAGGACGCGATCCGAGCCGGCGCTCAACGGGTGACACGGGCGATCACCTCCGCGACCGAGCAGGCCCGCGCCCTCGGCGATGGCGGCATCCAGCAGCTCGCGCGTCACCGCCGGCTCGCGCAGCGCTGTCGATCGATCGGACCGTCACAAGGCGAAGCCGGCCGGGTTGACGATGCCCGGTGCGGCGGCGCAGGCGCTGCGCGGCGCCCGAGCAGCAGCCCGGCGCTGCTCGGCGTCGCCCTGCGCAGCGCGCACGCCCGATCGAGCCCCTCGCAGCCCGTAGGCGATGCCCTCGTCGTGGCGCATCGCCAGCGAGATGTCGAGCGACTCGGCGAAGTCCTCCTCGGCCCCGTCGAGGTCGCCGGCGAAGAGCTTCGGCCAGCCGCGGTGGTGCTGGGCGATGACGATGCCGAGCAGTCTCGCCCGCAGACGACGCCAGCGGCGAGGCTCTCGTCGAAGCGCGCTCGCGGCACCGGCCGATGTCCTTCGCGGCGAGGTCGATGCGGCCGAGCGTCACGAGCGCCATCGCCTCACCCCAGGCGTCGCCGGCCGCGGTGAAGCCCGCGAGGCTGCGCTCGAGGATCGCCGCGCGCCGCCGCGAGATCGGGTCCCGTCGGCGCCGGCGAGGTAGGCCGAGCGCCGAGCGACACCCGCGCCAGGGCGGCGCCGAACGGGTCGCCGACTGCGTCGAACAGGTCGGCGCTGCGCTGCAGACCCGGGCCGACGTCGAAGTCCGGATCCTGCCAGTAACGCGACCGCGCGCGTGTAGTACAGCGCGATCGCCTCGGTGCGGGGCGCGAGCGGCGCGCCGTCGCGCTCGCGCGCGCTCGAGCAGCTCGGCCATCCAGTCGCGCACGACGCCGAGCAGTCCGCCGATCCACAGGTACAGGTACAGCGACCACGCGTACTCCGCGGCCTCGTCGAGCCGCGCCGCGTCGAGCAGATGCCGCATGACCGACGCGAGGTTCTCCGCCTCGGCGTCCAGCCGCCGCATCCAGCGCCAGCTGATCCGACGCCGCGCATGCCGCGTCGGCGCCTCGCGGCGCCAGGCGCGACGTAGTACGCGACCCAGCGCTCGCGTGCGTCGCGACGGCGGATGCCGACGCCTCGTCGTTCGGCCCGCTCCGCGCGCGAACGCGCGCACGAGCACGAGCATGCCGAACACGCGCTCGCCGTCGCGGTCGCGCTGCCAGAGCAGGCTCGTGTCGATCGAGCGCCTCGATCGCCGCGAACGCGTCGATCGAGACGCCGCCGTCGCCGCCCGAGCACCGCCTCGGCCGCCTCGAAGCGTGAACGGTCCGGAGAACACCGAGAGCGCCTCGAACGCGGCGCGTGCGCGGCGGCGTCGAGCAGGCCGCACGCTCCACTCGATCGTGCTGCGCACCGTGCGCTGCCGCTCGGGCAGGTCGCGCGCGCCGCCGACGAGCAGGCTCAGCGCGGAGTCGAGCCGCTCGAGGATCTCGCGCGGCGACATCGTGCGGGTGCGCGCCGCGGCCAGCTCGATCGCGAGCGGCACCCCGTCCAGCGCCCGGACGATGCCCGCGATGTCGCGCGGCCGACGCCTCGCGTCAGTCGGAAGCCGGGCCGATCGCCATCGCCCGCTCGACGAAGAGGGCGACGGCGCTCGAGCGCCGCGGCATCCGTCGGCGAGCGCGTCGGCGTCGGGCACCTCGAGCGGGCCGCAGCTCGAAGGTGCGCTCCGCCCGCACGCGCAGCGGCGACCGGCTCGTGACGAGCAGCTGCAGGCGCGGCAGCTGCGGTGATCAGGCTCACCAGGTCGGCGTCGCATCGAGCAGATGCTCCATGTTGTCGATGACCAGCAGCAGTCGCGACCCGCCAGCGCGGTGACGAGCTTGGTCTCGAGCGTCTCGTCACCGGTCTCGCGCACGCCGACCGCGCGGGCGATCACGCTGATGACGCGGTCGGGCGAGGTCACCGACTCGAGCAGCGCGAAGGCGACCTCGCGGCCGGTCGCGGCGACCGTCTCGGCGACCTCGATCGCCAGCCGCGACTTGCCGATGCCGCCCGGGACCGACGATCGTGACGATCCGCACGCCCGGCGTCTCGAGCATCTCGATCAGCCGCTCGCGCTCGCCCGCGCGGCCCGACGATCGACGTGTACGGCGCGGGGATCGCCGAGCGCCGACTCCGGCGCGGCGCCGCGGCGCTCGCGGCGCGCGACGCGTCGAACCGGTCGGCCAGCAGCGTCGCGACGTCGGAGACGATCAGCTCCGCGAGCTCCTCGGGCGTCGCGAACCCGCGGTAGGAGCTGCTGGTCGTCGCCGCGGATGCGGTCGAGCAGCTCGTCGAGGCGCGGCGTCGCGCTCGGGCGCCGGGTGCTTGATGTAGATCAGGTGCGGCATGCCGGCCGGAGAGGCGGTACTCGTCCTCGAGGCCCGAGATCTCCTCGTCGGGGGCGACCCACCCGTAGCTCTGCCAGTACAGCCCGACGAAGATGTCGCTCTGCGCGAGGTAGGCGCGGTACAGCGAGCGCGGCGGATGCGGCCGTGCGCCGAGTTCGAACATGACCGGGGCCAGGCGGAGTGACTCGATCGCGGCACGCGCCGCTTCGCGCTCGGGCTCCAGCTCGCGGAGGGTGGAGCTCACGAAGACCCGGATGCGCTGGTCGGGAGTGCGGATCGACACCGGGGGAGCGTCCATCGACGCAGTGTGGCCCAGGTGGGCCCGGCGCGTCCAGCCCCGCTACGTGCGTCAGGCTACGCGGCGGCGCGTTCCACGACAGCGACTCGATGTAGCGCAGCAGCACGCCCTCGCGCAGCGCCCACGGGCTCACCTCGAGCTCGTCGACATCCATGCGCCTTCATCGCCTGGTGCAGCACGACGGCGCCCGCGACGATCTGGAACGTGCGGTCGGCGGTGATGCCCGGGCAGCTCCTGACGCGTCTCGGCGGGGATGCGGGCCAGGCGCGGGATCCACGGCCTTGAGCTCGCGCCGCGGGGAGCACCATCCGCTCGATGCTCGACCAGCCCGGCACCGGGTAGCCGGCGAGCTTCGCGAGCGAGCGGATCGCCTTGGACGAGCCGACGACGTGATCGGGCCGCGGCTGCGCCGCGAAGCGCTCGGCGACCGGCGCGCAGCACGCGCGCGGCGTGCGCGCGCAGCGCGTCGATCGCCTCCGGCCCGGGCGGATCGTCGGGGAGGAACTCCACGGTCATGCGCCCGGCGCCGAGCGGGACCGACTCGGCGGCATCCGGCAGCTCGTCCGACCCGGCGGCGATCTCGAGCGAGCCGCCGCCGATGTCGAAGAGCAGGATCTGCCCGGCCGCCCACCCGAACCAGCGGCGCACCGCGAGGAACGTGAAGCGCGCCTCGGTCTCGCCGCCGAGCACCTGCAGGCTCTGGCCCAGCGCCGCCTCGATGCGCGCGATCACCTCGGCGCCGTTCGCCGCCTCGCGCACCGCGGAGGTCGCGGTGGCGAGCAGCTCGTCGACGTTCTCGGACTGCCGCGACCCGGCGCGCCTCGGCGACCGCGGCCACCAGGGCGCGGACGCCCTCCTCGGTGATCGAGCCGTCGGGGGCGAGGTAGCGCATGAGGCGCAGCACGGTGCGCTGGCTCGTGGTCGCGAGCGGCCGCCCGCCCGGGCGCACATCGGCGACGAGCAGGTGGACGGTGTTCGAGCCGATGTCGAGGACTCCGAGGCGCACTCCTGGAGCGTAGCGCGCGGCGCGCGGCGGGGCGGAGCGGTGCGGCATCCGACCCGATACGATGATCGGGATGCCCGCCGATGACGCAGCCACCACCCCGGACCGCAGCGGTCACCCCGTCGCTGTCGCTGTACCGCGAGATCGATCGCGCCGAGTGGGCGCGACTGGCCGCCGACATGGCGCAGCCGCTCGCCGAGACCGAGATCGTGCAGATCCGCGGCCTCGGCGACCTGCTCGACATCGCCGAGGTGCGCGAGGTGTACCTGCCGCTCAGCCGGCTGCTGAGCCTGTACGCGAACGCGACCAAGCGCCTGGGCGCCGACACGAGCGCGTTCCTGCGCGAACCCGACACCACCACGCCGTTCGTCGTGGCCGTGGCCGGCTCCGTCGCGGTCGGCAAGTCGACGATCGCGCGCCTGCTGCGCGAGCTCATGAGCCGCTGGCCGGGCACGCCGCGGGTCGAGCTCGTCACGACCGACGGATTCCTCTACCCGAACGCCGAGCTCGAGCGCCGCGGACTCATGGAGCGCAAGGGCTTTCCCGAGTCGTACGACCGCCGCGCGCTCGTGCGGTTCCTCACCGACGTCAAGAGCGGGGCGCCCGAAGCGCGCGCGCCGTTCTACTCGCACATGAAGTACGACATCGTGCCCGACGCGCAGCGTCACGGTGCGCCGCCCCGACGTCGTGATCGTCGAGGGCCTGAACGTGCTGCAGCCCTCGCCCTCGCCGAACGACATGGCGGTGAGCGAGCTGTTCGACTTCTCGATCTACGTGGATGCCGACACCGACCACATCGCGTCGTGGTACGTCGACCGGTTCCTGGCTCTGCGCCGCGGCGCGTTCGCGAACCCGAACTCGTTCTTCAACGTCTTCTCGCACCTCTCCGACGAGGAGGCGGTGCAGACGGCGATGGGCTACTGGAACGACATCAACCTGCCGAACCTGCGGGAGAACGTGCTGCCGACCAAGCACCAGGCGCGGCTCATCCTCGCAGAAGGCCGCGACCCACACCGTCGAACGGGTGCTGCTGCGCAAGCTGTGACGCGTTCGGGCGCGCCGCGACGAATGAGTTGGCGGACCGCTTTTGCGGCTGTGCTAGGTTCGGCTCGGATCCATCATTTGGGGTGATGGACTCCCGGCTGCGACCCGAAGAAGCAGCTGTATCGCTAACTGAATCTGGGGATGAACATGTCTTTTGGCGCGCCGGAAAACGACCACCAAGAAGCACGAAGCAGTAAGCCGCCGCACGCTCGTGAAGGGCGCGGCGTGGGCCGTTCCGGTGATCGCCTTCGCGGCGCCCGTTCCGGCGTTCGCGGCGTCGCCGTGCACGCCGAGCACGAACTTCGACGGGCTGCAGGTGGGGTCGCGTCCGACGAGCATCATCTTCTACAACGCGCAGAACCAGCCGACCGGTGTGACGGCGACCCTCGCGTGGAGCTCGAACGGTCAGGGCGGCGACCCGACGCCCGGCGACACCGGACTCGTCGAGCAGACCGAACCAGGGCTGGAACTACCTCGAGTCCGAGATGATCTCGCCGCTGACCGCAGGGCGACTGGGTGCAGCTGGACCTCACGATCGTCGGCGGGCCGGTCAGCGGCCTGACGTTCATCGTCCACGACATCGACAAGGTGCAGGGCGCCTGGACGGACAACGTCGATCGTCTCGCCCGCCGGCTTCACGTTCGCGCTCGGCGGCAACATCCAGGGCGCCGGCACGAGCGGCAACCCGTTCAACCCGATCAACTGCGGCGACACCCCGATCTCGAGCGGTCTCGGCGACGTCCGCGTCACCTACCCGGGCCCGGTGACGGCGCTCTCGATCCGGTACCGCGCCGGCGCGACCGGCAACTCGCGGCAACCAGCACGTCGGCATCGGCGACTTCAGCTACAACGTCTGCCTGCCCGCCGGCGCGCCAGGCCGCGCAGTCCCGCATGGCGCGCCGGCCGCTTCCCTGCCGAGACGTCCTCGGGCGAGCCCGCGTTCGTCGCAGGCGACGGCTCCGTCGACCAGTAGCCGACGCCCCCAAACCCGGAACGGGATGCTGCAGTGGGGACCGCGGCATCCCGTTCCGTCTCTCCCCAAAGCATCCCGGTCTCCTGTGAGTGCGGCATCCGGGTCGAGTGTTCATGGCACGCCGGCACCGGGTGCCGCGCTCAGGATGCTCGCACCGCGCGCCCGTAGGATTGAGCCCATGTGTGGAATCGTCGGATACGTGGGCCCTCGCGACAGCCAGGCCATCCTCCTCGCGGGCCTCGCCCGACTCGAATACCGGGGCTACGACTCCGCCGGCGTCGCCGTGATCGACGGCCACGGCGACCTGGGCATGCGCAAGCGCGCCGGCAAGCTCAAGGTGCTGCGCGACGACCTCGCGGCGCACCCGCTCGCCGACGGCACCACCGGCATCGGCCACACCCGCTGGGCGACCCACGGCGGCCCGACCGACACGAACGCGCACCCGCACCTCGCCGACGACGACAAGCTCGCCGTCATCCACAACGGCATCATCGAGAACTTCTCCGAGATCAAGGCCGACCTGCTCTCGGAGGGCTACACGTTCCGCAGCGAGACCGACACCGAGGCCGCCGCGATCCTGCTCGGCCGCGAGTACCAGGCCGCCGGCGGCGACCTCGAAGCCGCGTTCCGCGCCGTGGTCAGCCGCCTCGAGGGCGCGTTCACGCTGCTCGCGATGCACGAGGACCACCCCGGCCTCGTCGTCGGCGCCCGCCGCAACTCGCCGCTCGTGATCGGCCTGGGCGAGGGCGAGAACTTCCTCGGCTCGGACGTCGCCGCGTTCGTCGAGCACACCCGCAACGCGCTCGCGATCGGTCAGGACCAGATCGTCGCGATCACCCCCTCCGGCGTCACGGTGACCGACTTCTTCGGCAACCCCGTCGAGGTCGAGCCCTTCGAGATCCTCTGGGACGCCTCGGCCGCCGACAAGGGCGGCTGGTCGAGCTTCATGGCCAAGGAGATCAGCGAAGAGCCCGAGGCCGTGCTCAAGACGATCCTCGGTCGCACCCGCGACGGCCAGGTCGTGATCCCGGAGCTCGACGGTCTCGACGAGCTGTTCGCCGGCATCCAGCGCATCATCATCGTCGCGTGCGGCACCGCGGCGTACGCCGGCGTGGTGGGCAAGTACGCGATCGAGCAGTGGGCGCGGGTTCCGGTCGACGTCGAGCTCGCCCACGAGTTCCGCTACCGCGACCCCGTGATCGGCGCCGACACGCTCGTCGTCTCGATCAGCCAGTCGGGCGAGACCATGGACACGCTCATGGCGGTCAAGTACGCCCGCGAGCGCGGGGCGCGCACCCTCTCGATCTGCAACACGCAGGGCGCGACGATCCCGCGCGAGTCCGACGCGATCGTCTACACGCACGCCGGCCCCGAGGTCGCCGTCGCCTCGACGAAGGCGTTCGTCGCGCAGATCACCGCGCTGTACCTGCTCGGCCTGCACATCGGCCGCGTGCGCGGCACGGTCGGCGCGACCGAGGCGGCGCAGCACGTGCTCGAGCTCGAGTCGATCCCCGACAAGATCCGCCGGGTCCTCGAGGAGGAGCAGGAGCGCATCGAGCAGCTCGCGCACTGGATGGGCGACACGCGCTCGGTGCTGTTCCTCGGCCGCCACGTCGGCTACCCGATCGCGATGGAGGGGGCGCTCAAGCTCAAGGAGCTCGCGTACATCCACGCCGAGGGCTTCGCCGCCGGCGAGCTCAAGCACGGCCCGATCGCGCTGATCGAGGCCGGGCAGCCCGTGTTCGTGATCGTGCCGTCGCCGCGCGAGTCGGCGGAGCTGCACAAGAAGGTCGTCTCGAACATCGAGGAGATCCGCGCCCGCGGCGCCCGCGTGATCGCGATCGCCGAAGAGGGCGACGCCGCCGTGCTGCCGCACGCGGACGAGGTGCTGCGCATCCCGCTCGCCGGCCCGCTGTTCGAGCCGCTGCTGGCCGTCGTGCCGCTGCACATCTTCGCGATGGGCCTCGCGACCGCGAAGGGCCTGGACGTCGACCAGCCCCGCAACCTCGCGAAGTCCGTCACGGTCGAGTAGCCCGGCGCGGCATCCGTCGCTCTTCGCGCCGACAAACCACTTTCATCGCGAGACATCGCGCGGCGCATGATGTCTCGGGCTGAAAGTGGTTTGTCGACGAGTCTGGGAGGCGGGATGCCGCGGGATAAAGTGGCGGGGTGCTGAGAAGAGGGCGATCGTGATCGTGGGGATCGGCGTCGACCTCGTCGACATCGCCCGGTTCGAGCGCACTCTCGAGCGCACGCCGCGGCTGCTGCAGCGGCTGTTCTCGCCGGCCGAGCAGACGCGCTCGCCGCGCTCGCTCGCCGCGCGCTACGCCGCGAAGGAAGCGCTGATCAAGGCGCTCGGCGGCTCGGACGGCGTGCACTGGACCGAGATCGAGATCACCCCCGAAGAATCGGGTCGCCCGTGGTTCACCCTCACCGGGTCGACCGCCGCGGTGATCGCCGAGCGCGGCATCACCGGGCTGCACCTGTCGATGTCGCACGACGCCGGCTTCGCGACGGCGTTCGTCGTCGCCGAGTCGGATGCCGCGGGCGGTCTCGCGCCCGCAGCCGGAGCGGCACGCATGAGCCACCTGCCCGCCGGGGTGCTGCGCGAGGCGACGATCGACGTCGGCGCGATCACCGCCAACGTGCGGCACCTGCGCCGGCTCACCGAGTCCGAGGTGATCGCGGTCGTCAAGGCCGACGGGTACGGCCACGGCGCCGTGCGCGCGGCGGCCGCGGCGCTCGAGGGCGGCGCGAGCCGGCTCGGCGTCGCCGACATCGGCGAGGCCCTCGCCCTCCGGCGCGGCGGCATCGTCGCGCCGATCCTGGCGTGGCTGCACGCCCCGGGCGCCTCGTTCGTCGAGGCGGCGTCGGTCGGGGTCGAGCTCGGCATCTCGAACTTCGACCAGCTGATGCAGGCCGCGGCGGCGGCATCCGGCGATCGCAGCGTCGGCGTGCACCTCAAGCTCGAGACGGGCCTCGGTCGCAACGGCATCGCCCCCGAGGACTACCGCGTCGTCTTCGCCGAGGCGGCGCGGCTCGAGCGCATCGGCAAGCTCCGGGTGATCGGCCTGTTCAGCCACCTCTCCAACGCCTCCGCCGACGACGACCGGGCGGCGCTGCGGCTGTTCCAGGATGCCGTGGGCGTGGCGGCATCCGCCGGTCTCGCCCCGCCCCTGCGGCACATCGCGGCCACGCACGCGGCGATCGCGCTGCCCGAGACGCGGCTCGGGTGCGTGCGCATCGGCATCGGCATCTACGGACTGTCGCCGTTCGCCGACCGCTCGTCGGCCGACCTCGGCCTGCGGCCCGCGATGACGCTGCGCGCACCGGTCGCCGCGGTGCGGCGGGTCGCCGCCGGCCACGGCGTGTCGTACGGCTACGACTACCGCACCGAGCGCGAGACGACCCTCGCGCTCGTGCCCCTCGGCTACGCCGACGGCGTGCCGCGCCACGCGTCCGGCGCGGGTCCGGTCACGATCGGCGGCCGCACGTTCCGCGTCGCGGGGCGCATCGCGATGGACCAGTTCGTCGTCGACGTCGGCGATCACCCCGTCGCGGTCGGCGACGAGGTCGTGCTGTTCGGCGATCCGACGCTCGGCGTTCCGGCCGCGGACGAGTGGGCGCAGGCCGCCGGCACGATCAACTACGAGATCGTCACGCGCATCGGGCCCCGCGTGCCGCGCCGGCAGGTGTCGGCGTGAGCGCGCCGGTGGCGGATGGCGTGCCGGTCGTCGGGTCGGTCCGTGACAGATGTGACGCGTGGTGCGGGTGATGCGTCGTCAGCGCGCTCGCCCCGACGACGGGAACGCGCGATGAGCGGGCTCGACCCGCTCGTCGGCCGCTACGAGATCGCGAGCCCCGACGACATGGAGACGTTCGGCGACGAAGATCGGCGGGATGCTGCGCCCCGGCGACCTGGTCGTGCTGACCGGCGCGCTCGGAGCGGGCAAGACCACCCTCACCCGCGGCATCGCCGCGGGCCTCGGTGTGCGCGGACCGGTGCAGAGCCCCACGTTCGTGATCGCCCGCACGCATCCCGTCGCTCGTCGGCGGTGCCCCGCTCGTGCACGTCGACGCCTACCGGCTCGGCTCGGCGCTCGAACTCGACGACCTCGACATCGACCTGGACCGCTCGGTCGTGATCGTGGAGTGGGGCCGCGGCATGGTCGACGGCCTCCGCGAGGTGTGGTGGGAGATCGAGCTGGAGCGCGAGCGCGGCGGCCGCGGCGCCGACACGATGTGCGGCGACCTCTCGCGCGCCTCGGAGGAGCTCGACGCCGACGCGCCGCGCGTCGTCACGGTGACGCGGCGCCCGTAGCCCGGACCGTTCACGGGCGGGACACGCCGCTTCGCGTGCGCACGAGGCGGCGTGCCGCGTCCGTGAACGGGCCGTCAGATCCCGCGCCGGGCGAGGTCGCGCCGGACGGTGACCCCCAGACGGATGCGGGCGGTCGCGGCGATCGCGGTGAGCACCGCGTCGGGCCGCTCGAGGTTCGCGAAGTGTCCGGCGTCGCGCAGGCGCACCTCGTCGAAGTCGCGGACGAAGGCGACGAACGCCGCGGCGTCGGCCTCGCCGGCGAACACGTCGCGAGACCCGCGCACCGAGCGGACGGGGCAACGGATGCCGGTCCAGGTGCGCTCTTCGTAGTCCGCCGCGAGCCGGGCGGCGCGGGCGAACGACCGCCGGTCGCACCTCGTCGGCGAACGCGGCGATGACCGACGGGTGCACCGGGCCGGCGAACAGCGGTGACGAAAGCGCCGCGCAGCCGCCCCAGTCGCGCGAGCATCCGCACGAAGGCCCGCCCGGCGCCGCCGAAGAGCGCCGAGCGACGCGCATCGTCAGCAGCATCCCGGCGAACCAGGGCAGCGCGACGCCGCCGCGCAGCGGCCGGCGGATCGCGTCGAGCACCCCCGTGCCGGTCGCCGAGACGAGCGTGACGCCGAGCGTCGCCTCGGGGTAGCGCGCCGCGACATCGAGCGCGATGAGCCCGCCGAGCGAGTGCCCGACCACGCGCCACGACGAGTACCCGAGCGCGCGGGCGACCTCGGCGACGGCATCCGACACGTCCTCGACGCTGCGCACCCGGTCGAGCCCGTCCGCTCTCGCCCCAGCCGGGCAGGTCGAGCGCGATCACGTCGGTCAGCGGCGCGTCGGACAGATCGGATGCCGCGATCACGGGCGTCCACGTCGTCCACGATGCCGGCCGCCCCGTGCAGCAGGATCGTCGCCGGACCACCCGCGTCGCGACCCGCGTGCACGACGATCTCGCCGACCGAGGTCGGCACGACCAGGCGCCGCAGACCCAGCGCGTCGCCGTCGGAGCGGAGCGGGAGCGGGTGCGGGAGCGGGTTCACGATGATTGTTCGTCGCCGCGCCCGGAACGGTTTCCCCGCGGATCCGCCGACTACCCTGGAAGGGTGATCCTCGCCATCGACACCTCGGTCGGCACCGCCGTCGCGGTGGTCGACGACGACGGCGTCGTGCTGGCGGAGACGTCGAGCCCGAACCCGCTCGGCCACGCCGAGGTGATCGGCACACTGCTGCACGACGCGCTGGCCGCGGCATCCGCTGCGCCCGAGTCGACCGGTGCGGAGCTCGCGTATGTCGCCGCGGGCATGGGACCGGGGCCGTTCACGGGGCTGCGGGTCGGCATCGCCGCAGCGCGGGCGTTCGCGCTGGGGCGCGGCATCCCGGTCGTGCCGGTCGCGAGCCACGATGCGGTCGCGCTCGAAGTGTTCCTCGCGGCGGCCCTCTCGGGCACCGAGGTGGCGCGCTTCGCGGTCGTCACCGACGCGCGCCGACGCGAGTTCGCGTTCACGGTGTACGACGGCATCGACGACGACGGCCTGCCCGTGCGCGCCACCGAGCCCGCGCTCATCCCGCGCGATGCAGCTCGACGCGCGGCTGGCCGAGCTCGGTGCCGAGCGCCGCGACGCCGGCGCGATCTCCGGCGGCGATGGTCGCGCATCGTCGCCGGCCGCGCCGTGGCCGCGGGCCGCGCGACCGCCTCGACCGAGCCGCTCTACCTGCGCTCGCCGGATGTCACGCTGCCGCACGGCCCGAAGCGGGTGACCGCATGAGCACCCGCCCGGCCACGCCCGACGACCTCGACGCGATCATGGCGCTCGAGCGGGCGTCGTTCCCGACCGACGCCTGGTCGGACGCGATGATGCGCGAAGAGCTCGCCTCGCCGCACGGCTGGTACGTCGTGGTGGAAGAGGGCGGTCGCGTGATCGGGTACGCCGGGCTGCGCGCGCCGCGCGGGGCGGCGGATGCCGACATCCAGACGATCACGATCGCCGCGGGTGCCCGCGGCCGCGGCCGCGGACGCGCGCTGCTGACGCGACGCTGCTCGACGAAGCGGTGCGCCGCGGGACGCGGGACGTGTTCCTCGAGGTGCGGGCCGACAACCCGGTCGCCCAGCAGCTGTACGCCTCGGAGGGGTTCGCCGAGGTCGGCCGCCGGCCGCGGTACTACCAGCCCGACGACGTGGACGCGATCGTGATGAAGCTCGACCTGCGCGGGTGGGCGGCGCGGCCCGGCGCTGCGCTGTTGAACAATGCGGATGCCGCAGACGCGGGAGCCTGCACGTGAACCGCACCGAACCCCTCGTGCTCGGCATCGAGACCAGCTGCGACGAGACCGGCATCGGCATCGTCCGCGGCCGCACGCTCCTGTCCAACACGATCGCCATCGAGCATGGACGAGCACGCCCGCTACGGCGGAGTCGTCCCCGAGGTCGCCGCGCGCGCCCACCTCGAGGCGCTCGGCCCGGCGATCGAGGCGGCGCTGGCCGAGGCATCCGTCACCCTCGACGAGCTCGACGCGGTCGCCGTCACCTCCGGACCGGGGCTGGCCGGAGCCCTCATGGTCGGCATCGGCGCGGCGAAGGCGCTCGCCGTCTCGCTCGGACAAGCCCCTCTACGCCGTCAACCACCTCGTCGGCCACATCGCCGCCGACATCCTCGATCCCGACGCGCCGCCGCTGGAGTACCCGACGGTCGCGCTGCTGGTGAGCGGCGGACACACCTCTCTTCTCCTCGTGCGCGACCTCACCTCCGACGTCGAGCTGCTCGGCGAGACCATGGACGACGCGGCCGGCGAGGCCTTCGACAAGGTCGCGCGGCTGCTCGGGCTGCCCTACCCGGGCGGGCCCGAGATCGATCGGGCTGCGCTCGACGGGCGATCCGACGCGCGATCCCGTTCCCGCGCGGACTGTCGCGCGCGAGCGACATGGCGAAGCACCGCTACGACTTCTCGTTCTCGGGCCTGAAGACCGCCGTCGCCCGCTGGACCGAGCAGCGCGAAGCGCTCGGCGAAGAGGTGCCGGTCGCCGATGTGGCGGCATCCTTCCGCGAAGCCGTCGTCGACGTGCTCGTCACGAAAGCCCTCGCCGCGTGCGCCGATCACGGCGTGCCGCGACTGCTGCTCGGCGGCGGAGTGATCGCGAACCGGCGCCTGCGCGACGTGGCGATCGAGCGAGCGGATGCCGCGGGCGTGGCCCTGCGCATCCCCCCGCTGTCGCTGTGCACCGACAACGGCGCGATGATCGCCGCCCTCGCCGCCGAGCTCATCATGGCCGGCCGCGAACCGTCGACGTGGGAGTTCGGTGCGGACTCGACCCTTCCGGTCACCGAGATCCAGATCGCCGGCGCGCGCGTGGGGTCGGCATGAGCGGCGCCGACGGCATGAGCGGACCCCGACCCGACCGGGTCGAGGAGATCCGCCGAGCGGAGGACGCGGCGCCCGGTTCGGAACCTCCTGCCGGCAGTTCTCCTCGTGCCGGCGAGCCGATCGCCGCCGCGCGGCATCCGCCGTCCGCTGCCGCCGACCGCGATCGAACCCCCGTCGCCCGACGTCGCGCCGGTCGAGGCGGAGTCCGCGCTGCCCGGAACGCACCGCGGCGGCTTCGAGCGCTGGCCGACGGCGCCGATCGGCGTCACGCCGATCGTGACCGCCCCCGACCTCGACGCACCCCTGCAGTGGGCGCCGGCCGCGCCCGAGGCGCCCTCCCGCGGGATGGCGGCATGGGCGCTCACGTTCGGCGTGCTCGCCCTGGTCGTGGCGATGTTCGTCGGGTGGGGCTTCCCGCTCGGGATCGTGGCGATCGTGACCGCGATCATCGCGCTGCGCCGCCCGCTCGAGAGTCGCGCCGTCGCGGTGTGGGCGCTCGTGCTCGGCGCGGTCTCGGTGCTCTACAGCGCGGGCTGGCTGCGTCTTCGCCGCCACCCGCACGGACCTGTTCGCCCTCCTCGGCTGAGCGGTCACACCCGGTCGGCGAGGATCGCGAGGCGCTTCGAGCCGATCCGTGTCATGAGGAGCGTCGCCGAGCCCTCGCCGCGCAGCTTCAGCGCGGTGCGGAAGGTCGCCGGGTCGATGTCGACGCCGCGCTTCTTGATCTCGAGCCGGCCGATGCCGCGCTCGCGCAGCGCGCGCGCCGAGCGCGCGCGGTTCGGCCGGAAGCACCTCGCGCACGCGGAAGCTCGCGACGAACGGGCTCGTGAGCGCGGCATCCGAGGTCAGGTAGGCGATCTGGTCGGCGAGCATGCCGGCCTCGAGCGAGCGGGCGACCTCGCCGATCAGGCGCGCGCGGATCACCGCGCCGTCGGGCTCGTGCACGAAGGCGCCGAGCGGGCGGACCGGCTCGTCGGCGGCATCCGCCGGCCGACGGTGAGCTCCCACGACGTCGTCGCCGCGCATCACCAGCGCCGCCCGGCGCACGCCGTCGCGGGCGAGCGCGCCCGACCACAGCACGAGCTCGACCGTCGACCCGTCGGCGCTCACCCACTGCGCCTCGACGTCGTCGGGGATCATCGCGCGGTCCAGGCCCGGGCCGAGCTTGATGCCGGTCGGGCATCCGCCCGGCGAGATCGAACGCCCAGTCCAGCGGCGGCGAGTAGTCCTCGGGCCGAACGCGGGCCGTCTCGCTGTGTCCGGACGTGCGCCGCGCGGGATCGAGCCACACCGCATCGACGCCCGACAGATCGGTCTCTTCGGCGAGCCCCTGGTGCACGGTGACGGCATCGCCGAACGGGGCGAGGTTGTACGCGGCGATCGCGGCGGTCACCTCGTCGGCGTCGATCGCCGAGACGCGGATGCCGAGAGCGGCGAATCCGAGCGCGTCACCGCCGATGCCGCAGCCGAGGTCGGCGACCGCGTCGATGCCGGCAGCCCGGAAGCGCCCGGCGTGCCGTGCCGCGACCGCGAGCCGGGTCGCCTGCTCGAGCCCGGCGCGGGTGAACAGCATGCGGTCGGCGAAGTCGCCGAACTTCGCGCGCGCCTTCACGCGCAGGCGCGACTGGCCGACGATCGCCGAGACGAGCTCGGGGGAGTGACCCGCCGCGCGCAGGCGCGACACCGTGCGCGTGACATCGGCGGTCGATTCGACCGGATCGAGTCCGTCGAGCAGCCGCAGCCCGTCGGGCGTGAGCAGTGCGGTCAGCTCGGACATGTCCACTCGGTCAGCCTAGGCGCGGCGCGCCCGGAGCCCCGACCCGCCGGACGCCGGCCCCCGGCATCCCCTATCGATCCCCTATAAACCCCCGCAGACCCCTAGTCGGCCCCCGACGAACCCTCGGGCTCACCCCCGATGCCGTCTCAGCGCGGGAGTTCCAGACTCATACCAACGCGCCGCTAGGCACTCTACGAACAGAGGAAAGATCATGGCTGTGGAAGACAACGTCAACCTCCTGGGGCTGCAGGCCAACCTCGAGGAATCCCTCAACACCGACAACTCGGTCGAAGTCGAAGACAACGTGGTCGGCAACGACGACAACAACATCGGCAACGACCAGTCCGACAACGACCAGGCCAACGCCGACGACTCGTTCAACACGGAGAACGAGCTCGAGGTCGACATCGAGGACTCCTTCAACGACAACTCGGACAACGACCAGGCCAACGCCGACGACTCGTTCAACGACAACTCCGACAACTCGGTCGAGAACGACGCCGAGGACTCCTTCAACGACAACTCGGACCACTACTCGAACAACGACGAGTCGTTCAACACCGACTCGTACAACGACCTGTACTCGAACAACGAGGACTCGTTCAACGACCACTCGGTCAACGCCGGCATCCGCCAGTACAACGCCGGCATCGGCGAGTTCAACATCATCGACGCCAGCGAAGGCGGCGGCGGCGGATGGGGCAAGCACGGCGGCGGCGGCGGCGACACCGACGTCGAGATCGACGCCCGTCGACCGTGACCGACCAGTCGGTCAACCAGAACATCACGACCTCCGTCGGGCAGCGGTGGCGCGGCCCTCGCGGTCGGCGGCGACGCGGACGGCGGCTTCGGCCCGGCGGCTGCGGGCGCTGTCGGCGGCGACACGGGCAACGCGAACGGCGGCGACGGCGACGACGGCACCGGTGTCGGCGTCGGCCTCGGCGGTGCTCGGCGTCGGCGTCGGCGTCGGCGGCGACGGCGGCGACCGGCGGCGAGACGCAGGGCGCCGGCGACGCCGGCGCGCTCGGCCTCGGCGGCGGCAACGGCGGCGACGGCGGCAACGCGGACGCTGACGGCGGCGACGCCGACGGCGGCAACGTGACGCAGTTCATCGGCAACAGCGCCAACGTGGCCTCCGGTGACGGATCCATCGCCGCAGGCGACGACGTCACGAACACCGAGATCGACGTCGACTTCGAGATGGGCGACATCTGGACCGGCAACGAGTGGAACACCGACTCGTTCAACGACGACTTCTCCGACAACTGGTCGATCAACGACTCGTTCCAGGACAACTCCTCGGAGGTCGAGAACGAGCTCGAGGTCGAGGTCGACATCGACGACTCGTTCAACGAGATCAGCTTCTAGAGTCGATCGCACGACAGGCCCGGCCGCCCCTCGGGGCGGCCGGGCACACCCCGTTCAGGAGTCCGGACGGAGTGTCACACTTGAGGTACCGATCCCATCCCGAAGGCATGAGAGATGTCCAGCGAACGCGTCGAGCGGTCAGGACGACCGATCGATCGACGGCGCGCCGGACGCAGGCGACACCAGCCGATGATGCCGCCTTCGCCGCTGATCTCTGGGGCGACGGGTTCGCCGACGCATTCTCGGATGCGTCCACGAACTGGTTCTCGGCGGAGATCGAGAACGTGAGCGCGTCGGACTGGGACATCGACACCGCGCAGATCTGGGATGGCGACGACGGCGCGGACGACGTCACCGACGGCGGCGACGCTGTCGGCGGCGACTTCCCGATGTGAGCGGTCCGGCATCCGGACCACGAGCGAGATTCAGTCGGCAGGGCGGGTGCACCCGCCCTGCCGACCTGTCACGATGGACAGGAGAGCACGTGCCGGAAACGGGCAGCACAGAGGAGTCCGCGGTGGCCGAACGCGAAAAGACGACGACGTCGCATGACATGACGGCCCTGGTGGGCAGTCTGAGCGCGTTCGCCGCCGACACCGGCCGCGCCGACCTCGCCAAGCGGCTCGAACACACCCGGGCCCGACTGCTCGACCCCGATGTGCGGGTCATCGTCGTCGGCGAGTTCAAGCAGGGCAAGAGCAAGCTCATCAACGCGCTCGTGAACGCCCCGGCGTGCCCGGTCGACGACGACATCGCCACGAGCGTGCCGACATCGGTCGGCTACGCGCGAGGAGGCGTCGGCGTGGATCCTCGTGCGCGACGAGGACGCCGCGCCGACGCCCGCGGGCCCGCCCGTCGAGCGCCGCGAAGTGCCCATCGACGAGCTCTCCGACTACGTGTCGGAGCGGGGCAACCCCGGCAACGAGCGGCACATCCTCTCCGCGGAGGTGCTCCTGCCCCGCGAGATCCTCAAGGGCGGACTCAAGCTCGTCGACTCGCCCGGGGTCGGCGGCCTGGATTCGTCCAATGCGCTCGCGACGCTGTCCGCGCTGTCGTCGGCCCACGCCGTGCTGCTCGTCTCGGATGCGTCGCAGGAGTACACCGAGCCGGAGGTGCAGTTCCTCAAGCACGCGATGCGGATCTCGCCCAACGTCGCCGCCGTGCTGGCCAAGACCGACCTCTACCCGGAGTGGCGCCAGATCGAGCAGCTCGACCGCGGCCACCTTCTCGAGGCGGGCGATGTGCCGATGTTCTCGGTCTCGAGCGACCTGCGGCTGCTCGCCGCCGAGCTGCAGGATCGCGCGCTCAACGACGAGTCCGGCTTCCCGGCGCTCGTCGCGCACCTGCGCCGCGAAGTGCTCGGACGCGCCGAGCTCATCCACGAGCGCAGCGCGGTGCACGACCTCGTCTCGGTCGTCGAACAGCTCACGGTCTCGCTGCGCTCCGAGCTGAACGCGATGCTGCACCCCGAGGACACTCCGCGCATGATCGCCGAGCTCGAGGAGGCGAAAGCGCGCGCCGACGAGTTCCGCGGGCGCTCCGCGCGCTGGCAGGTGACGCTCACCGACGGCATCGCCGACCTCATCGCCGACATGGAGCACGACCTGCGCGATCGGCTGCGCAAGGTGCAGCGCGAAGCGGAGAACTCGATCGACGAGGGCGACCCCGGCCCGATCTGGGACCAGATCACCGAGTGGCTCGACCAGCGTGTCGCCGCAGCGGTCTCGGAGACCTTCGTCTGGACCGACGAGCGCTCGCGCTGGCTGTCCGAAGAGGTCGCCCAGCTGTTCAGCGAGGGGGAGTCCGCGCTGCCGGCGATCGACGTCGGCGACACCGCAGGGCGTCATGGATCCGGTCGAGCACATCTCCGGCCTCGATTCGGGGCGGCTGGGTGCGGGCGAGAAGATCTACATCGGCGTGCGCGGCTCGTACGGCGGCGTGCTCATGGTGGGCCTCGCCACGGGGCTCATCGGCATGACGCTCATCAACCCGCTCTCGCTGCTGGCCGGCGTGCTGGTGGGGCGACGCGCCTACCGGGAGGACATGAACTCGCGCCTCTCGCGGCGCCAGCACGAGGCGAAGCTGCTCGTGCGCCGCTACATCGACGAGGTGATCTTCCAGGTCGGCAAGCAGCTCAAGGATCGACTGCGCCTCGTGCAGCGGTCGGCCCGCGACCACTTCGGCTCGATGGCCGAAGAGCTGCATCGTTCGCTGTCCGAAGCCCTGACGGCGTCGAAGCAGGCGGCGGGCACCTACACCTCCCAGCGCGACCAGCGCGTCGCGCAGCTGCAGGCGCAGCTGAAGCGGCTCGAGTCGCATGCAGAAGGAGATGCCGGCGCTGCCGCCGATGCGTCAAGAGGCCGTGCAGCGGTGAACGGGCAGGCCGAAGCCGACGCGGAGGCCCTGCTGCAGACCGCGGCGCGCGTCTACGCCGACGACCCCGCGGCGCGCGCGGTCGATCGCCGAGCTCGAGCGACGTCTGCGCGAGCCGCTGCGGCTCGCGATCGCCGGCATGGTGAAGGCCGGCAAGTCGACGCTGCTGAACGCCATGCTCGGCGAGCAGATCGCGCCGACCGACGCGGGGGAGTGCACGCGCCTGGTCACGTGGTACCGCTACTCGGCGACGCCCACGATCACGCTGCACACGCACGACGGGGGAACGCGACGGATGCCGGTGCGCCGCGAGCAGCGGGCGCCTGGTCATGGACCTCGGCGGCGTGCCCGTCGAGGACGTCGAGTGGATCGACGTCGGGTGGCCGCTCGAAGGGCTGAAGTCGATGATCCTGATCGACACGCCGGGGATCGCGTCGCTGTCGGAGGAGACCTCCGCGCGCACCACGCGCTTCCTCACGCCGGAGGAATCGCCGTCGTCGGCGGATGCCGTCGTCTACCTGATGCGTCACCTGCACGCCTCCGACGTGAAGTTCCTCGAGGCGTTCCGCGACACCGCCGCCGGCGTCGCGCAGACCATCTGCGCCGTCGGCGTGCTCTCGCGGTCCGACGAGATCGGCTCCGGCCGCATCGACTCGCTCCTGTCGGCGGGCAAGGTGGCCCGGCGCTACGAGCGCGACGGCGATCTCGCCTCGCTCGTGCTCGGCGTGATCCCGGTGGCCGGTCTGGTGGCCGAGGGCGCCCGCACGCTCCGCGAGAACGAGTACACCGCGTTCCGCGAACTCGCCGGACTCGAGCGGGCCGATCGGGAGCGCCTGCTCGTGTCGGCCGACCGCTTCACGAGGGAGTCCGACGCGACCACGCTGAGCAGCGGCCGAGCGCCGCGCGCTGCTGTCCCGGTTCGGCATCTTCGGCGTGCGGCTGGCGACCGCGCTCATCCGCGGCGGCGTCGACAGCTCCTCCGAGCTGTCGGATGCCATGGTGAAGCAGAGCGGTCTGGTCGAGCTGCGGCAGTTCGTCGGCTCGATCAGTTCCGCACGCGGGCGACGACGCTCAAGGTGCGCGGCGTGCTGCTCGGACTGGAGAAGCTGATCCGCGAGAACCCCCGTGACGGCACCGACGAGATCCGCGCCGGCATCGAGCGGATCTCGGCGACCGCGCACACGCTGCGCGAACTCACGCCTGCTCGCACGCGCGCGCTCGGAGGGTCTGCCGCTGTCGGACGCGGACGCCGCCGACGCTCAGGTGATCATCGGCGGCTCCGGCACGCTCGCCGCACGTGCGGCTCGGCCTGCCCGAGGATGCCGACGCCGCGGCGATGCGCGAGCGCGTCGAAGCGAAGCTCGCCCACTGGCGCACGGCTCGCCGAGTCGCCCCTCACCGAACGCGCCGCCGTCAGCGTGTGCTTCGTGGTGATCCGCAGCCTCGACGAGATCGCAGCGGACCTCGCGCCGACGCCGCCGGATGCGCTCGCCGCATCCGACGAGGATCGACGCGGATCAGAGGTCGCCGCTGCCGATGACGCCGTCGTGACCGCGGCGGACGTCGTGCTGACGGGCGGTCCAGGCCATGGCCTTGGGCATGACGCTGAACAGCAGGGCGAGCAGCGACGAGCCCCGCCTGGGCCGCAAGAAGAAGCAGAAGCGATTCGCGGCGTTCTCCGAGCGCCACCCATTCCGTTGACAGCAGCAGCAGGATGAGCTGGAGGCCGAGCGTCGCCAGCTGCCACCAGCGCATCTTCGGGCGTCGGCTCATGAACGACACCAGCAGGGTGATCTGGATCAGCAGCATCGCCACCATCATCCCGAAGACGATCCAGAAGACGATGTCGGCGGCCGTGTCGTAGGTCTCGTCGCTGCGTCCTTCGACGACGCTGCGCACGCGATCGGAGATCAGCGGCAGCTGCTCCTGGCGGATGATGAAGAAGTACACGGCGGTGAAGCCGCCGACGGCGAAGCTGAGGATCCAGAAGAGCTGGCTCATCCGCACCGAGAACGGCGGCGTCATCTTCACCAGCACGGGCGCGACATTCGGGCTCGCGGTCGGCGGGCGCGCCGGCGCCTCCCGCGCGGGCGGCGGCCGGGGTCGCGGCCTTCGCCGCGACCCCGCGATGCCGCACCGCGCCGGGGACTGGGGGATTCGACTGATCGGTCACGTGCCGGTCGTCACTGCTCCTCGATGGGCTCTTCGACGAACGCGTCGTCCACGACGGCGATGCCGGCGTCGTCGCTCTCGTACGTGTCCGCGCTCGCGGTCAGGTCGGCCGCGAGCGGGTCCGCCGCGGGCTCGGCCACCGGCTCCGACCGGCTCCGCGACGGCTCTGCACGGCGTCGCAGCGGCCGTCCGCGGTGGCGTCCAGCGCCGCGTCGACGGCGGTCTCGACCGCGTCGCCCGCGGTCGCGGCGGCATCCGACGGCGTCGGCCTCGTCGCGGCGGCGGCCAGCGGCGGGCTCTGCCTCGGTGCGGCCTCGGCATCGACGCCGGTGTTGTTGAAGCTGCCGTCGTTGGTCGTGTTGCCGATCGCCACATCGCCGATCGTGACATCGACCTCGGAGTCGACGACGGTGGCGTCGTCGCCGGCGGCGACGGCCTCGTCGCCCGAAGCCACGACGGCCTCCTGATCGAAGATCTGCGTCACGTCGCCGCCGTTGGTCCAGATGTTCTGGTTCGTGGACTGGTCGACGATCGTCGTGCGGGCGTCGATCGTCGTGAACTGGTGGACGATGCTGCTTGATCTCCTTGATCACCTCGTCCGGCTCGTCGGTGCGGCGGCGGCGGCGGGACGCACGGGCTTGACGATCACGCTGCGGGTGGTCGACGATGACGGGCTTGACGGCCTGCACGTCGGCCACGCAGGCGTCCTCCAGGCCGTTGTTGGCCAGCACCGCCTTCGGCGCCGCGTCGAACTCCTCGACCGCGGCGGGATCGCGCAGCAGGCTCAGGATGAAGGCGATCAGCGCGTCTGCGACGGTCGCTACCGGTGTACTCATTGTTCGACTCCTCAGCGTCGGTAAGCATAGATTTCACGCAGGATAGAAGCTTGTTGTGGTCAGGCTATTCAGTTGTCGCTCGGCGGGCATCGGGGGTTCCCCCGATGCCCCCGGGGGTCGCTACGGGGATCCCACGCCGAGCCCCTCGTCGGTGGCGCTGCGCGCTCCCCGCCCCGCGCGGACTGCTCGACGACGACGCGCAGTTTCGCGATCAGATCCGACCGCGACGTCGCGCCCAGCCGGCGCCGGATGTGGGCGATGTGGTGCTCGGCCGTGCGCGGCGAGATGAAGATCGTCTCGCCGATCTCGGCGTAGGTCTTGCCCTGCAGCACGAGCCGGGCGACGTCGCGTTCGCGCTCGCTCAGGGCGACGCCCTCCGAGGCGGCCGAGTCGCTGCCGGCTCGTCGTCCTCGTCGTCGCGGGGCGGCCGGCGCACGCCCTCTTCGGGTGCAGCTCGCGCGCGCACGACAGCAGCCGCGCCGAGACCTTGCGATCGGTCGACCGGCTCGCGCCGTGACCGGCCAGTCGCGCGCCGTCCCAGCCGAGGCCGGCCGAGGCGAGCCCGTGCGCGGCCGCCTCGACCGCGTCGGCGTCGACCGATCCGGCGAGCGTGGCGGTCCAGACCCGCCCTGCCTGCGCCATCACCGCGGCGATCGGGCTGTGCGGCGACGCGGCCACGAGCGCGCGGGCGTGCGGCTTGAGGTCGTCCGGCCGGTTGAGCAGGATTCCCTGCTGGATGCCGGCCCAGTGCAGGTGCGCCGACCAGATCGGCGGCGAGCCGAGCCGCTGCGACGATCTCGAGCGCGCGCGCGAAGTGCGGCTGCAGGCGGGCGGTGTCGCCCACCCGCGCGGCCGCGGTGACCAGTTCGGCCAGCGGCAGCAGCAGGAACAGATCGGCTTCGATGTGCAGCACGCTGTCGCGGGCCTCGCTCCAGGCGGCGTCGAGGGCCGCGGCATCCTCGTACCGTCGCGCGATCGCGACGCGCACCGCCTGCGCGAGCACGTTGTCGCGGGCGGAGCGAGCGGACGACGACTCCGAGCGCGCGGTCGAGCGCCTCACGCGCCTCGACCGGGCCGCGACCGCTGCACCGCGATCCACGCGCGCCACAGCAGCAGCCGGGTGCGCGCCCACTCGCCGCCCTGGTCGCCGCGGATCGCGTCTTCGATGACGTGTGCGCGATGTCGAGGTCGCCGACGTTCATCGCCACGATCGCGGCGATGACGGCGGGCAGCTCCGGGATGGGCGCCGAGGTCGCCGACGACGTGTACATCTCGGACGCGCGCACGAGGTCGGCGACCGCCGACTCGGCGCCATCCGGGGTCAGGGTCGCGCGCAGACCCCGGTCGAGGAGGTCCATCGCGACGCCGAGCGTCGAGGGCAGCCCGATCGGCCGGGCGCTCTCGCTCGGCGGGCGCCGGCATGCCCGACGCCGACGGCGGCGATCGTCGCGCGGGCGTGCGATTCGGCGCCGATCGGCGGCAGCGAGCGGTAGACGGCGTCGCTCATGCGCATCATGCCGCGCAGCGACCAGATCGCCGCGGACGTGTCGGCGATGCGATCGCCGTCGACCAGAGCCGTGCCGCAGCGGCACCTCGTCGAGGATCGATCCGGCGAGGTCGGCGTCGCCCGACGCCCACGCCGCCTGCGCGCGGCGCCCGGCGATGACGGCGGGATCCGACGCCGCACTCCAGCGCGCCGTCGTAGAGCTCGAGCGCTCGGCGCGGGTCGCGCTCGAGCACACGGTCGGCGTGCTCGACGAGCGCCGCCCCGATGCCCGCGGTCGTGGATGCCGCCGATCCAGTCGCGATAGCCCGCATCGCCCTCGGCCACCGAGCGGGCGAGCCCGTCGGCCATGCTCGCGCTCAGGTCGATGAGGCGTCCGACCGGGATGGTGGCGCGGACGGCGGAACGCACGAGCGGAACGGGCTGGCCGTTGCGCGTGAGCAGACCCTCGGCGTAGCCCTGCGCGATCACGTCGTCGTGCTCGGTGAGCGGGCGGCTCTGGGTCGCGCCCGCGACGCAGAGCGCCTCGATGTGGTGGCGCAGCTCCGCCGGGATCGTGTCGAGTCGGTGCGCGATCCGCTCCTCGATGTCTCGCATGACGGCGCGGTGCGCGCTGTCGTCGGCGCAGTCCCGCTCGTCGTGCAGGGCGAGCGCCTCGGAGACGAGCCACGACACACCGCCGGTGAACTCGAGGATGTGATCGACGCACGAGCTCGAGATGACCCGATCGCCGTCGCTCAGGTAGGTCAGCACGTCGGAGCGCGACACGTGTCCGAGCACGATCGCGGGACGGCTCCGCTCGAGACTGCGGGTGATGCTGGTGAGCGCGTCGATGCGGGGCCACGGCCGGCTGGCGACCACGAGGGACGCGTTCGGATCCTCGGAACGGGCACGCACACCCTCGACCTGCGCGGCGCTCAGGAGGTGGAGGTCGTCGACGAGCAGCACGTGCGATCGGGGGATCCGCGACACGTCCACGGAGTCGGCCAGGAGGCTGGCGTGGGCGGTGCGGTCGGCGAGGAGCCGGTGCAGCTCGCGCAGCATCGTCGACTTGCCGGATCCGGCGTTGCCCATCACGACCGCCCGGGCGGGCCCGATGTCGGAGGCGGACGCGATCGCGTCCATCACGGGTCGCGCCTGGCGTTCCCAGATGTAGAGCTCTTCAGCGCGGTGGCCCACGGCGGTGTCGGTCTGCAGTGTCGTCATGATCGATGGAGCTCTCGAGCATCAGACCGGGGTGGTGGGCGACGGGGACGGGCTCGGGTGCGGGCGGCGGTGTCTCTCCGGTTCCGGTGGCGCTCCGGCGCCGGTGGCGTGGTCTCGGCTCCGGTGGTGTCTCCGGCTCGGTGGTGTGGTCTGCCTCCGGTGGTGTCGTCGGCGTCGGTGGTGTGGTCTCCTCCGGTGGCGTCGGCGGGTCGGTGGTGGTCGTCGCCTCCGGTGGTGCGCCGGGTCGGTGGTGTCGTCGCCTCCGGTCGGTGTCGCCGGCGCCGGTGGTGTCTCCGTCCGGTGGTGTCGGCCTCCGGTGCGTGTGCGCCTCCGGTGGTGTCGCCGGTTCCTCCGGTGGTCTCCGTCGGGGTGGGCGTTGGCTCGGTCGGTGGATCGGTCGGCGTCGTCGGAGCGTCGGGTGTCGTGCCACCGGTGGTCGGAGTCGTACCGGTGCCCGATGAGCCTGATCCGCTGCTGCCGCCCGCGGCCGGTGGGGCCGCTGGGCTCGACTTCGGTGCCGTCGACTGCCTTCTGCATGCTCTCCGTGCGCGGGTTCGACGCGCGCGGAGCAGTCGACTTGGGCTGCACGTAGTCAGCGCGCTGGATGGCCTCCGGAGGCGCAGGCGGCGCCGGGGGTGCGGTCGTCACCGGGGCGTCGGCGCTGCGGCGGCGGCGGCGGACGAGTCGAAGAGGGTGACCCCGAGCCAGTCGGCCAGCGACTCGGACGGAGACGGAGCGTCGGCGTTGGAGACGGGGCTGGACCCGAGGCCGGTCGCGCTGGCCAGGACGATCCCGCTCGCGAGCACGAGTGCACCGCTGGCCATGGCCGCGGTGGCCGGCAGCCGCTCGAACCACCGGCGCTTGGCTGTCGCCGACGCTGCTCCGAGTCCCTCGAGGCCGCCGAACGATGCGACGGCGGCATCCGCGTCCGCGACCTGCTCGACCGCGACGGCACCCGCGGCGGTCGCGAGGACGACCGCGGTCGGCCGCGCACCGAGCGGATCGGCCAGGGCCCGTGCGGCACCGAGGGCCACGATCGCCTTGGGGTCGGCGTCGATCGCGATCGGCCGGTCGAATCGCTCCGAGAGCAGCTCGGCGACGCGCGGGATGCGCGACGAGCCGCCGGTCAGGAGGATCGCCTCGAGGTCGGCGGCGTCCACGCCCGCCGACTCGAGTGCTTCGGCGAGCACCTCGACGGTGCGCTCGACGCCGTCCTCGATCATCTCCTCGAACTCGGAGCGGGTCAGGCGCACGGTGGTCTGGGACTGACCCACCAGCACCGGCACGACAGCCTCGGAGTCGAACGAGAGCGCCTCTTTGGCCTCGACGCACTCGCGGCGCAGAGACGAGAGCGCGACGCGTGAGGCCGGGTCGGCCGAGAGGGCGGATGCCGACAGCCCGGCAGCGGCGATCGTGTGGCGCAGGACGATGTCGTCGAAGTCGGCGCCGCCGAAGTCGCCGAGGCCGAGCGGCTCGCCGACGATCCGCACGCCGCCGTCGTCGTCCTTGCGCAGGATCACGGCGTCGAAGGTGCCGCCGCCGAGGTCGTAGACGGCCAGCGCGTGCCCGGGCTGCGAGCGGCGACGTCGACTCGTAGTGACGTGCGGCGGCCTCCGGCTCGCTGATCAGCTGCACGTCGCCCGCGATCTGCTGCGCGAGCGCCGCCGTGATCAGCCCCGAGCGGTAGCCGCCCCATGTGACGGGGATCGCCACGCTGACGCCTGCGGGCCGGCCGCCTTCGCGCTCGCTGACGGCCTCGACGACCCAGGCCACCATGCGCGCGTACAGCTCCTCGGGAGCGAAGCGCTGGTCGCCCGCGAGGATCGGCACGTCGTCGCCGACCCGCCGCTTGAACTCGCGCACCAGCCGCTCGGGCTGCGCGAGACCGCGACGTTCGGCGGCCTCACCGAACAGCAGTTCGCCGTCGGCCGCGAAGATCGCGCTCGGAGCGGTGTCCGAGCTGCGTCCCAGCCCGAATGCGGCTGTGACGAGTGAGCCGTCCGGCGCCAGGCGCGCGGTCGACGCTGCTGTCCTGCTCGTCCCCACATCTACGGCAAGAAAATACGACATCACTGTCATGTTCCAGTTCCCCCAAGAAACTGCGGTGTTACATCCCCTTGATATGTCTATCACCGAGGGCGCCCCTTCGTAAGGGGAACCGACGTTCGTTTCACAAGTCTTCGCGTCGATGTGCAGACCTGCGCATGTTCGAGAAGAGTCGCCAAGGCCGCGACAGATACATCTGCGCGTCGAAACCCGGCGCACATCCCTGATTCGGAGCCGCGTCGACATCGGATTGATCGCTCACATCTGGCACTCACGTTGCATGAGTGCCAGCGCTTGCCTAGACTGGAATTAGCACTCTCAGGTGGAGTGTGCTAATCAGTCTTGAAGTTTCAAGGAAAGCAGAGGTAGACCGTGTCGGTTTCCATCAAGCCGCTCGAGGACCGCATCGTCATCCGCCAGGTCGAGGCCGAGCAGACCACCGCCAGCGGCCTGGTCATCCCGGACACCGCCAAGGAGAAGCCCCAGGAGGGCGAGGTCGTGGCAGTCGGACCGGGTCGCATCGACGACAACGGCAATCGTGTCCCGCTCGACGTCGCCGTGGGCGACCGCGTGCTGTACAGCAAGTACGGCGGCACCGAGGTCAAGTTCGGCGCGGACGAGTTCCTCGTCCTGTCGGCCCGCGACGTCCTCGCGGTCGTCGTCCGCTAGGACCACGCAGTTCTTCGGAAGGACCCGGATGCCTCGGCATCCGGGTCCTTCCGCATGAGCGGGGACATACGCTGGATCAGTGACCCGTGATCTGCCCGCCGCTCCCGTCGCGGCATCCGGATCACTGCCCGACGATCCGCGCGAGCGGGCCCTGGGCGGCGTCTACGCCTTCACCGCGTACTTCCTCTGGGGCTTCCTGCCGCTCTACTTCCTGCTGCTGGCCCCCACCGGGCCCGTTCGAGATCGTCGCCTGGCGCATCGTGCTCTCGCTGGCGTTCTGCGCGATCCTGCTCACCGTCATGCGCGGCTGGGGGAGGCTCCGGGCGATCATGCGCCAGCCCCGCCTGCTGCTGTGGACGGCCGTGGCCGGCGGCCTGATCTACATCAACTGGCAGGTGTACATCGTCGCCACGCTGACCGGACATGTGATCGAGGCGAGTCTCGGCTACTTCATGAACCCGATCGTGACGGTCGTGCTCGGCGTCGTGGTGCTGCGCGAGCGCCTGCGCCTCACGCAGTGGATCGCCGTCGGCATCGCGCTCGTCGCCGTCGGCGTGATCGTCGTCGGCTACGGCGCCTTCCCGTGGGTGGCGCTGACGCTCGCGTTCACGTTCGGCATCTACGGACTCGTCAAGAAGCGCCTGGGGCCTTCGGTGGACGCCGTGAGCGGGCTGACGCTCGAGTCGCTCTGGCTCGTGCCGGTCGCCGCGGTGATCCTCGTCGTCGTCGGCACGACGACCGGCCTGACGATGGGCTCGGCCGGGCTCTGGCACGCCGTGCTGCTGAGCCTCGCCGGCGTGTTCACGGCGGTGCCGCTGCTGCTGTTCGCTGCCGGCGCCCGCCGCGTGCCCCTCACCGTGATCGGGCTGCTGCAGTTCGTGGCGCCCATTCTGCAGTTCATCATCGGAGCGTGGCTGCTGGGCGAGCCGATGCCGCTCGAGCGCTGGATCGGCTTCGGGCTGGTGTGGCTCGCCCTGGTCGTGCTGTCGGTGGATTCGCTCGTGTTCGCGCGCCGCGCGCCGCGGCGTGTCGGACGTCGGCGAGCTGACCTGACCGGCGGTCTCAGCGCACCAGCCGGGCGATCGCCGCGGTCGCCTCGGAGATCTTCGCGTCCGCCTCGTCGCCGCCCAGGCGTGCGGCGTCCACGACGCAGTGGCGCAGGTGGTCGTCGAGCAGGCCGATCGCGACAGCCTCGAGCGCGCTGGTGAGGGCGCTGATCTGCGTGAGGATGTCGATGCAGTACTTCTCGTCCTCGACCATCTTGTGGATGCCGCGGGCCTGACCCTCGATCCGCCGCATGCGGTTGAGGTACTTGTCCTTGTCGGTGATGTACCCGTGGTGCGCGTGGGCGTCGTCCGTCGGAGCGTCTTCGGTGAGTGCGGTGTCGGTCATGCTGTCTCCTTCGGCGAGGCGATGAGGGTGTGGCTCTTGAAAGAGCGCAGGCGCAGGCTGTTGCCGACGACGAAGACGCTCGAGAACGCCATCGCCGCACCGGCGATCATCGGGTTGAGCAGCCCCAGCGCCGCGAGCGGGATCGCCGCGACGTTGTAGGCGAACGCCCAGAACAGGTTCACGCGGATCGTACCGAACGTGCGGCGCGACAGACGGATCGCGTCGGCTGCGCTGCGCAGGTCGCCGCGGACGAGGGTGATGTCGGACGCTTCGATCGCGGCATCCGTTCCCGTCCCCATCGCCAGACCCAGGTCGGCCTGCGCCAGCGCTGCGGCGTCGTTCACGCCGTCGCCGACCATCGCCACGACGCGCCCCTCGGACTGCAGTGCGCGGATGACGTCGACCTTGCCCTGCGGCAGCACGCCGGCGACGACCCGCTCGATGCCGACCTCGTCGGCGATGCGCCGGGCGACGGTCTCGTTGTCGCCGGTCAGGAGCACCGGGTCGAGCCCCAGCGCGCGCAGCTGCGTCACCGCTTCGCGGCTGGTCGGCTTGACCTGGTCGGCGACGATCGAGCACTCCGCGGGCCGTGCCGTCCCACGCGACCAGCACGGTCGAGGAGCCTTCGGCTTCGGCGCGCTCCTTGGCGGCCGCCAGCTCGGAATCGAGGGGGATCGACCATTCGGCGAGCAGCTGCTCGCGGCCGACGATGACGGCGTGGCCGTCGACGACTCCGGAGACGCCGAGGCCGGCGAGTGGCCGAGAACGCCTCGACGGACGGCAGGTCGCCGAGCTCGTCGGCGGCCGCCCGGGCGATCGCGCGGGCGATCGGGTGCTCGGATGCGCCTCGAGGGCTCCCGCGAGCCGCAGCAGCTCGGCGCGTGTCGGTGGCGGCATCCGCGACCACGTCGACCAGAGCCATGCGCCCCGTGGTGACGGTGCCCGTCTTGTCGAGCACGATCGTGTCGACCGTGCGCGTGGACTCCAGCACCTCGGGACCCTTGATCAGGATGCCGATCTGCGCGCCCCGGCCGGTGCCGACCAGCAGGGCGGTGGGGGTCGCGAGGCCGAGAGCGCAGGGGCAGGCGATGATGAGCACCGCGACGGCGGCCGTCACGGCCGATGCCGCGGGGAAGCCCAGGAGCAGCCACGCCACGAGGGTGACCACGGCGATCCCGAGCACGATCGGCACGAACACGCCCGAGATCCGGTCGGCGAGGCGCTGCACGTCCGCCTTGCCCGACTGGGCCTCTTCGACCATGCGCGCCATCTGCGCGAGCTGGGTGTCATCGCCGACGCGCGCCGCGCGCACGACCAGGCGCCCGCCCGCGTTGACGGTCGCCCCGATCACCGCATCGCCCGCGCCGACCTCGACGGGCACCGACTCGCCGGTGACCATCGACGCATCGACCGCGGACGAACCCGACACGATGACGCCGTCGGTCGCGATCTTCTCGCCCGGGCGCACGACGAACTCATCGCCGACCCGCAGGGCCGAGATCGGGATGCGGCCTTCCACGCCGTCGCGGATCACGGCGACGTCCTTCGCGCCCAGTTCGAGCAGGGCCCGCAGGGCGGTGCCGGCGCGCCGCTTCGATCGCAGCTCGAAGTAGCGTCCGGCCAGGACGAACATCGTCACGCCCGCCGCGACCTCGAGGTAGATGTTGCCGGCGCCGTCGCTCGGCTGCACGGTCCACTCGAACTCGTGCGTCATGCCCGGCATGCCGGCGTGGCCGAAGAAGAGGGCGTACAGCGACCACAGGAAGGCGGCCGAGACGCCGATCGAGATGAGCGTGTCCATCGTGGCGGCGCCGTGGCGCAGATTCAGCCACGCGGCGCGATGGAACGGATACGCCGCCCACACCACGACGGGGGCGGCCAGAGCCAGCGACAGCCACTGCCAGTACGTGAACTGCAGCGCCGGGATCATCGCCATCGCGATGACCGGCACCGACAGCACGACCGCTCCGATCAGGCGCTGACGCAGCGAGGTCAGCTCGCGATCCTCGGGCTTCTCGGGCGCGGATGCCGGGGGCGCGGGGAGCGCGGCGGTGTACCCCGTCTTCTCCACCTCCGCGATCAGCACCTGCGGGTCGAGGCTCGCGGGCGCGGTCACGACGGCCTTCTCGGTCGCGTAGTTCACGCTCGCCGCGACGCCGTCCAGGCGGTTGAGCTTCTTCTCGATGCGGTTCGCGCAGGAGGCGCAGGTCATCCCGCCGATCTCCAGCTCGACCCGCGAGGTGTGCGCGCCCGCGCCGGCGGCGAGGGCGGACGGGCCCACGCGCCCGGAGGCTCCGAACGACGCGCCAGCGGCGTTTGGAGGGGGCGTGGGGATCATCAGACGCGCACCGCGGCGTACCCGGCCTCGTCGACGGCGGCCAGCACGTCGTCGTCGGAGAGGGGCTGCGCCGAGGCGATCACCAGGCGGCCGTCCGCGGCACTCACCTCGACCTGCTCGACACCGTTCAGCTTCGACACTTCGCCGCGGACCGCGGACTCGCAGTGGCCGCAGGTCATGCCCGTCACCCGGAACTCGTTCACCGTCGTCATGATCACTCGCTTTCTGAGGGATACCCCTAGGGGGTAGTACGTCGATGACAACCCTATACGCCACCCGGGTATTCCCGGACGGTGGTGCCCGTGGAGGGGCGGTATCCGCTCTCGTCCGCCGTGAAACCGCGGTTCATAACGATTCCGACCGCGTTACACATCGTTAACGAAAGGCAACATTGGCGAGACCCGGCCACGATTAGGTTTAGGGGAACTGGATCGGCGCCCGAGTCGGTCCGCGTTCATACACAGCAAGGAGCAACATGAGCGTCTTTTCCCGAGGCACTGCCTCCCGTTCGCGCGTGCGGACGGTGATCGGCGGCCTCGCCATCGCCGGCGTCAGCGCCCTCGTCCTCTCCGGCTGCGCCGGCGGCGGCGGCACCTCCGAGCCCTCGGAGTCCTCTGCGCCCGCCGCTGAGGATCTCACCCTCAAGCTCGGCACCGTCCTGCCCCAGACCGGCAGCCTCGCCTTCCTCGGCCCGCCCGAGGAGGCCGGTGTCCAGCTCGCCGTCAACGAGGTCAACGAGGCCGCGGCCGGCATGACCGTCGACGTCACCTTCGGTGACTCCGGCGACGCCGACAACAAGGCGTTCGAGACCACGGTTCCCAAGCTCCAGAGCGAAGGCGTCTCGGCCATGATCGGTGCCGCCTCGTCGGGCGTCACCAAGCTGTTCCTCGACAGCAACGTCAGCGAGGGCATCATCACCTTCTCGCCGGCCAACACCTCGCCCGACTTCACCACGTGGGACGACAACGGCCTGTACTGGCGCACCGCTCCCGAGCGACCTGCTCCAGGGCGAGGTGCTCGGCAACCTGATCGCCGAGGACGGCCACGAGCAACATCGGCATCATCTACCAGAACGACGCGTACGGCACCGGCCTGTTCGGCGTCGTCAAGGAGGTCTTCGAGGCCAGCGGCGGAACCGTCGTGGCTGAGGCGTCCTACAACGACGGCGACAGCTCGTTCGACGCTCAGGTGGCGACCGTCACGGCCGCCAACCCCGACGCGATCGTGCTGATCACGTTCGACCAGTTCGCGACCATCGCGCCGCTGCTGGTGAACGCGGGCCAGTCGGCGGAGAACTTCTACCTCGTCGACGGAAACCTCAAGCAGTGGGGTACCGACGTCGCGGTGAGCCTCGAAGGGCGCCAAGGGCACCACGCCCGGACCGGTGCTCGCAGATGACTTCCAGCAGCGCCTCAACGACGCATGGGTCGCCGAGGGCAACGCCGAGCTCGAGGACTTCTCGTACGCGGCTGAGTCCTACGACGCGGTCGTCCTGCTCGCGCTCGCATCGCTCGCGGCCGGCTCGACCGAAGCCGCCGACATCGCCGAGCACCTCCAGGAGGTCTCCGGTGGTTCGGGCGACGGCGAGACGTGCGACTCGTTCGCCGCCTGCGCCGAGATCATCAACGGTGGCGGCGTCGCGGACTACGACGGCTACTCCGGCCCGGTCACGTTCGACGAGAACGGCGACCCGACCGAGGCCACGATCGGCATCTTCCAGTTCGGTGCCGACAACATGCACACCCGCATCAACTAACTGACATCCGTCAGAGCGAGGGCCCCGGAGCGATCCGGGGCCCTTCGCTGTGCGCGGCCGGTCGACAGCGGGGCGGGGCACGAGAAAGAGGAGCGGATGCCGGTGACCCGGCATCCGCTCCTCGTCGATGGATCGCGCGCTACACGCCGTCGGAGCCGAGGGTTCCGAGGTAGAGGCCGATGACCTTCGGGTCGTTCAGCAGGTCACGACCGCTGCCCTCGTAGGCGTCGCGGCCCTGGTCGAGCACGTAGCCGCGGTCGCAGATCTGCAGGCAGCGGCGGGCGTTCTGCTCGACCATGATCGTGGTCACGCCGGCCTTGTTGATGTCGGAGACGCGGATGAACGCGTCGTCCTGGCGGACGGGGGACAGGCCTGCGGACGGCTCGTCGAGCAGCAGCACCGACGGGTCCATCATGAGGGCCCGCGACATCGCCACCATCTGCCGCTCGCCGCCGGAGAGCGAGCCCGCGCGCTGCTTGAGGCGCTTGCCCAGCTCGGCGAAGATGCCGGTGACGAACTCGAGGCGCTCGCTGTAGATCTTGGGGTTCTGGTAGAGCCCCATCTGCAGGTTCTCCTCGATCGACAGCGACGGGAACACGTTGTTGTTCTGCGGCACGAACGCGACGCCGCGCTTGACGAGCTTGTCGGCCTTCAGGCCGACGATGCTCTCGCCGTTGACGGTGATCTCGCCGCCGCGCACCTTCACGAGGCCGAAGATCGACTTCAGCAGCGTCGACTTGCCGGCGCCGTTCGGGCCGATGATGCCGATGAGCTCACCCTGGCGCGCGATGAGGTTCGTGCTGTTGAGGATGTTGACTCCCGGCAGGTAGCCCGCCACGAGATCGGTGACCTCGACGACGACCGCGTCGGTCTTGGCGACCGAGCGCTCCCCGGCGTGGCTCATGTCCATGGCGGGCTTGTCGGCGGCTGCCCCGGGAGCGGCGGCCGGGTCGGTCGACGGCGTCCCTGAGCCTGTCGGAGCGTCGCTCACTTGTTCTCCTCCTCGGCCTGGGCGATGTCTTCTTCCTCGGCCTGATGAATCTCGGCGAGCAGCTCTTGCGCTTCCGCGTCGAGCTCTCCCTCGTAGCGACCGGTGATCACACCGAGGTCGACGTCCTGGTGGCTGCCGAGATAGGCGTCGATGACCGCCTTCTCGTGCATGACGGTCTCGGGCGGGCCCTCGGCCACCACGCGGCCTTCGGCCATCACGACGACCCAGTCGGCGATGTGACGCACCATGTGCATGTCGTGCTCGACGAACAGCACGGTCATGCCGAGGTCCTTGAGGTCGAGGATGTGGTCCAGGAGCGACTCGGTCAGGGCGGGGTTGACGCCTGCCATCGGCTCGTCGAGCATGACCAGCGTCGGGTCGCTCATGAGGGCGCGGGCCATCTCGAGCAGCTTGCGCTGACCGCCCGACAGCGAGGCGGCGAAGTCCTTCTCCTTGGCGTCGAGCTTGAACCGCTGGAGCAGCTCGCGCGCCTTCGCCTCGATCTCGGTGTCCTGCGAACGCCAGAACGCCGGGATGAAGCTCGTCCAGAACCGCTCGCCGCGCTGCTTGGTCGCTCCGAGCTTCATGTTCTCGAGCACCGTGAGCAGCGACAGCGCCTTGGTGAGCTGGAAGGTGCGCACCTGCCCCATGCGCGCGACCTTGAAGGCCGGGATGCCGGAGAGGGTCGTGCCGTCGAACGACCACGTGCCGGTGTTGGGCTTGTCGAAGCCGCACAGCAGGTTGAACAGCGTGGTCTTGCCGGCGCCGTTCGGGCCGATGAGTGCCGTGATCGCGCCTCGCGGAATCTCGAGGTGCTCGACGTCGACGGCGGTGAGGCCGCCGAAGCGACGGGTCACGTTGTCGATGATCATGATCGGGTCGGTCTTGGCGACGCCGGGTGCGGCATCGCCCTTGGCGAGCCCGCCGGTCTTCGGACGGCGGACGCTGCCCGTGGTCGGCGTGGTCTCGGCGGAGCCGTACTCGCGGGCTTCGCCCGCACCGTTACTTGACAAAGGTCATCTCCCTCTTGTCGCCGAGGATGCCCTGCGGCCTGAAGATCACGAGGACCATCAGGGCGACGCCGACCAGGATGTAGCGCAGCGTGCCCGCCTGGATCGCCGACATCGGCAGGATGCCGGCGGCGGCGAGCTCGGGCAGGAGGTTGCCCAGCAGCGCCAGGACCACCCAGAAGATCACGGCGCCGAGCGTCGGACCGAACACCGTGGCCGCGCCACCCAGCAGCAGGATCGTCCACAGGAAGAACGTCAGCGCCGTCGTGTAGCTGGACGGCACCACGGCGGAGGGCAGCACGTAGACGATGCCGCCCATCGCGCCGATGCAACCACCGACGACGAGAGCCTGCATCTTGTAGGCGAAGACGTTCTTGCCGAGCGAGCGCACGGCGTCCTCGTCTTCGCGGATGCCCTTGAGCACGCGGCCCCAGGGGCTGCGCATGAGCGACCAGACCAGCAGGATCGCCAGAGCGAGCATCGCGAGACCGAAGACGCGGACCCACAGGCCGGTCTCGTTGAAGGTCCACGGACCGCAGCCGTACTGACCGGGCGGGAAGGGGTTCGCGTCGCGGAAGCCGTTGTGGTAGCCGCCCAGTCCGTCTGCCGAGTTCGTCCACTTGTCGAACACCTGCGTCGTGAACAGCAGGCGGACGATCTCGGCCGCCGCGATCGTCACGATCGCGAGGTAGTCGGCGCGCAGGCGCAGGGTCGGGATGCCGAGGATGAGCGCGAAGATCGCCGCGGCCAGCAGGCCGATGATCATGGCGAGCCACCACGGGATGCCGAAGCTCAGGACCGAGATGGCGTAGCCGTAGCCGCCGAGGGCCATGAAGCCGGCCATACCGAAGTTGAGCAGTCCGGCGTAGCCGAAGTGCACCGCGAGGCCGGTCGCCGCGAGGGCGTAGGCGATCGTGACGGGGCTCAGGATGTAGCCGAGCGTGTTCGAGAGAATTGCTCCCCAATCCATGGCCGCTACCCCAATCTCTCTTTGCGACCGAGCAAGCCCTGAGGTCTGACGAGCAGGATGAGGATCAGAACGACGAGTGCGCCGGCGTACTTGAGGTCGGACGGGATCCAGAGCGTCGAGACCTCGACCACCATGCCGACGATGATCGAGCCCAGCAGGGCGCCGAAGGCGGTTCCGAGGCCGCCGAGTGTGATCGCCGCGAAGATGAGCAGCAGCATCTGCGTGCCCATGTCCCACCTGACGCCGGGGCGGAAGTACGCCCACAGGATGCCGGAGAGCGCCGCCAGGACGCCGGCGAGGATCCAGACGATGCGGATGACGCGGTCGACGTTGATGCCCGACGCCGAGGCGAGCTGCGGGTTGTCGGAGATCGCGCGCGTCGCCTTGCCGACCCGGGTGCCGAGCAGGAAGTAGGCGACGCCGAGGATGACGACGATGCTGACGCCCATGCTGATGAGGTCGATGTACGAGAGCGAGATCGGGCCGAACTGGATCGGAGCGGGGCTCGCGCCGGGCAGCTGGTAGGTGCTGCCGCCGATGAAGTACTGGTAGGTGTAGCGCAGGGCGAGGGACAGTCCGATGCTGACGATCATCAGCTGGACCACCCCCAGCCCTCTTCGTCTCAAGGGTCTCCACAGGCCCGCGTCGAGCGCCAGTCCGAGCACACCGCCCATCACGACGGCGAGGATGATCCCGATCCAGAACGGCACCGACCAGAACGAGGTCAGCACGAGCGCCATGAGGGCGCCCCACGTGACCATCTCGCCGTGTGCGAAGTTCGACAGGCCCGTCGTGCCGTAGATGAGCGAGGCGCCCATCGCGGCCAGCGCGAGCAGCAGGCCGAAGTTGAGGCCGTTGATCACGCGCACCATCAGCTGGTCGAAGAAGGACTGGGTGACGCGTTCGCCCTCGCCGAGGAACAGGTTGATGATCTTCGAGCCGGTCAGGCCGAACTCCACCTCCTGCGGGTTCTCGCCCTCGACGATCACGCCGTCGGGAAGGGTGTCCTCGACCACCGTGAGCTCGTACGTCTCCTTCTCGGGGACGTAGAGGCGCCAGCGGCCCTCGGCGTCCGTGACGGTCTCGGCGTCGAAGCCGGCGCCCGACACCGTGACGGTGACGTCGGGGACGGGCTCCTCCTCGAAGGTGATGATGCCGCCGAAGTAGAAGTCGGTCTCCTCCTGGTCGCCACCAGGGGTGTCCGGAGCGGACGCGTATGCGCCCGGTGCGGACAGGAACATCATCGCCGCCGCGAGCAGCGTGCCGATCACGACGACCAGCCAAGGCTGTACCCGTCGAACGCGTAAAGCCGTAGGACCCACAAAACCTCCCAGTCCGCCGCCGCGCGCCGAAGCTTCGGGTCGCAGCAGCGCTGATCAACGACGGTACGAGCGTAATGTGTCGATCTTGTTTCGCCTACAACACTCTTGTGACACGTGACCGATCCGATACCGCGACGGCTCGTGCCGGGCGTCAGCACCCCGGAATGAATCGGCCCCCGTCGCGCTTAGAATCGAGTACGGCGCGTTCCTTGCGCACCGGCCGTCGTCGTCCCCTCGAGCAAGGCGCCGCGCGCGCAGAAGACCAGCGCAGGAGAACCCATGGAGAACCACGATCCCTTCGGCTTCGTCGGACTGACCTACGACGACGTGCTGCTCCTGCCCGGGCACACCGACGTCATCCCGAGCGAGGCCGACACGTCCTCCCGCGTGACCCGCCGGATCACGGTCGCGACGCCGCTGGTCTCCAGCGCGATGGACACCGTCACCGAGGCGCGGATGGCGATCGCGGTCGCGCGCGAGGGAGGCCTCGGCATCCTGCATCGCAATCTGTCGATCCAGGAGCAGGCCTCGCAGGTCGACCGCGTCAAGCGCAGCGAGTCGGGCATGATCTCCAACCCGATCACCACGACGCCCGACGCCACGATCGACGAGGTCGAGGCGCTGTGCGCGCAGTTCCGCATCTCGGGGCTGCCGGTCGTCGACGCCGACGGGTCGCCTCGTGGGCATCGTCACGAACCGCGACATGCGCTTCGTCTCGGGCTTCGAGCGGGCCACGACGCTCGTGAAGGACGTCATGACCAGCGAGGGCTCTCGTCACCGCGCACGTCGGCATCGGCGCGAACGACGTCATCGCGATCTTCGCGAAGCACCGCGTCGAGAAGCTGCCGCTGCTCGATGACGACGGCAAGCTCGCCGGGCTCATCACGGTGAAGGACTTCGACAAGAGCGAGAAGTACCCGCTCGCGACCAAGGACGAGCAGGGTCGCCTGCGCGTCGGCGCGGCGATCGGCTTCTTCGGCGACGCGTGGGAGCGCGCCGAGGCGCTGCGCGACGCCGGCGTCGACGTGCTCGTCGTCGACACCGCGAACGGGCAGTCCGCGGGGGTCATCGACATCGTCCGCCGGCTCAAGGCCGACGCGTCGTTCGAGCACATCGACATCATCGGCGGCAACGTCGCGACGCGCGAGGGCGCGCAGGCGCTCATCGACGCGGGCGTGGATGCCGTCAAGGTCGGCGTCGGGCCGGGATCGATCTGCACGACGCGCATCGTCGCGGGTGTGGGCGTGCCCCAGGTCACCGCCGTGTACGAGGCCTCGCTCGCGGCGCGCGAGGCCGGCATCCCGGTGATCGCCGACGGCGGCCTGCAGTACTCGGGCGACATCGCCAAGGCGCTCGTCGCCGGCGCCGACACCGTCATGCTCGGCTCGCTGCTGGCCGGCACCGACGAGTCGCCGGGCGAGATCGTCTTCCAGGGCGGCAAGCAGTTCAAGCAGTACCGCGGCATGGGTTCGCTCGGCGCGCTGCAGACCCGCGGCAAGAAGACGTCGTACTCGAAGGACCGGTACTTCCAGGCCGACGTGCCCACCGACGACAAGCTCATCCCCGAGGGCATCGAGGGCCAGGTCGCCTACCGCGGACCCGTCTCGGCGGTCGCCTATCAGCTCGTCGGCGGCCTGCGGCAGTCGATGTTCTACGTCGGCGCCCGCACGATCGACGAGCTCAAGGCCAAGGGCAAGTTCGTGCGCATCACGGCGGCGGGCCTGAAGGAGTCCCACCCGCACGACGTGCAGATCGTCGTCGAGGCGCCCAACTACAAGAGGTGACGCGCTCACGCCGGGGGTCGGCGTCGCTATCCTGGGCGCATGATCCGACAGCGGCGGCATCCGGCGGCGACCCAGGGCACGACGCGGCTCGAGGCGTTCACCGACGGCGTCTTCGCGATCGCCGCGACGCTGCTCGTCCTGGATCTGACGACCTACGCCGTTCGGCGAGATCTCCTCGGATGCCGAGATGTGGGCGGCGCTCGGCGGCATGTGGGAGCTGTTCTTCAACTTCGCGCTGAGCTTCGTGCTGCTGTGCCTGCTGTGGATGACCCACGTGCAGCAGTTCGAGCACATCGCGCGCGTCGACGCGACGCTCATCTGGCTCAACAACGTGCGGCTGCTGTTCATCGTGCTCGTGCCGTTCGCGACGAGCCTGACGACGGAGTACTCGGAGTGGCTGCGCCGGACGCCTGCTGCATGCCGATCACGTTCTTCATGGCGATCCTGTTCAGCTGGCTGCAGTGGATGTGGGCGGTGCGGCAATCGCGAGACGATGCTGCCCGACCTGCTCGCGAGGACGACGCCGTCGCCTACGGCCGCGGCGCGCTGAGCGCGCTCATCATCGCCGGGCTCGGTCGTCGTCGCTGGCGCCGTTCATCGGCTCGGCGGCCTTCCTGCTCTTCTTCTTCGACGGCCTCCTGACCAAGGTGCTGCGCGGCAAGGGCGACTGAAGTCCGCTCTCGCGCCGAGTCCGGGGCGCGGCGTACCGTGGAGCGCATGTGCCGGAACATCCACACCCTCCACAACTTCGAGCCGGCGGCGACGAACGACGAGATCCACGCCGCGGCGCTGCAGTACGTCCGCAAGATCGCGGGCACGACGAAGCCGTCGAAGGCCAATCAGGAGGCCTTCGACCGGGCCGTGCACGAGATCGCGCACATCACGGGACACCTCCTCGAGGACCTCGTCGCCGTGACCCCGCCGAAGAACCGCGAAGAAGAGGCCGCGAAGGCCCGCGCGCGGGCGATCGCCTCGGGGCGCTACTCGGCCGCCTGACCCGCCGGGCACGAGCGTGCTGGGGTAGTCTGGTCGGCTCGCCTCCCGCGGGCCGGCGCGAGACGCCGACGGATGCCGCGGCACGCGGCCGCACGAGGACGCACCGGGATCGGTCATGGGCTACATCGACATCAGCATGGTCTCGTACGGCCTGCCCGACGGCCGGCCGCTGCTCGACGAGGTGTCGTTCCGGGTCGGCGACGGCTCGACGACCGCGCTGATCGGCGCGAACGGCGCGGGCAAGACGACACTCCTGCGCATCATCCGCGGCGACGAGCCCGCACACGGCGGCGTGGTCTCGATCGGCGGCGCCCTCGGCGTCATGGACCAGTTCGTCGGGCACGGCGCCGCCGGCGCGACCGTGCACGAGCTGCTGATCGACGTCGCACCGCGCCGCATCCGCTCGGCCGCGATCGAGCTCGAAGCCGCCGAGGCGGCGATCATCGAGAACGACGACCTCGAGGCGCAGCTGCGCTACGCCACGGCTCTCGCCGACTACGCGGATGCCGGCGGCTACGAGCACGAGACCGTGTGGGACCAGTGCACCGTCGCCGCGCTCGGCGTGCCGTTCGAACGCGCCCGGTTCCGCGAGCTCACGTCGCTGTCGGGCGGCGAGCAGAAGCGGCTCGTGCTGGAGGCGCTGCTGCGCGGTCCCGACGACGTGCTGCTGCTCGACGAGCCCGACAACTACCTCGACGTGCCCGGCAAGCGCTGGCTCGAGCAGCAGCTGCGCGCGACGCCGAAGACCGTGCTGCTCGTCTCGCACGACCGCGAGCTGCTCGCGCGCGGCGCGGACCGCATCGTGACCCTCGAGACCGGCGCCGCCGGCAGCACGGCGTGGGTGCACGGCGGCGGCTTCGCGACCTACCACGCGGCGCGCCGCGACCGCATGGACCGGCTCGACGAGCTGCGCCGGCGCTGGGACGAGCAGCACGCGAAGATCAAGGCGCTCGTGGCGGCGCTGAAGGTGAAGGCCACCTCGAGCGACGAGTTCGCCTCGCGCTACCGGGCGGCCCAGACGCGGCTCGCGAAGTTCGAGGAGGCCGGGCCGCCCGCAGGAGCGCCCGCCCGAGCAGGATCTGCAGCTGCGGCTGCGCGGTGCGCGCACCGGCAAGCGCGCCGTCATCGCCGAGCGCCTCGAACTCACCGGACTGATGAAGCCGTTCGATCTGGAGGTGTGGTTCGGCGACCGCGTCGCCGTGCTCGGGTCCAACGGCTCCGGCAAGTCCCACTTCCTGCGGCTGCTCGCCCGCGGCGGCACCGACCCCGACGCGCGCCTCGGGCACGTCACGACCGCCGGCGCGAAGCTCGAGCCGGTCGCGCACACCGGGCGCGGCATCCTGGGCGCACGCGTCGTGCCGGGCTGGTTCGCCCAGACCCACCGGCATCCGGAGTTCGTCGGCCGCACGCTGCTCGAGCTGCTGCACCGCGGCGACGAGAACCGCCCGGGCATGCCGCGGGATGCCGCCAGCTCGGCCCTGGATCGCTACGGTCTCGTCGGCCAGGCGCAGCAGAGCTTCGAGACGCTGTCGGGCGGGCAGCAGGCGCGGTTCCAGATCCTGCTGCTCGAGCTGTCGGGCACGACGCTGCTGCTGCTGGACGAGCCGACCGACAACCTCGACCTCGCCTCGGCCGAGGCGCTCGAGGACGCGCTGGCCCGCTTCGAGGGGACGGTGCTCGCCGTCACGCACGACCGCTGGTTCGCGCGCTCGTTCGACCGCTTCCTCGTGTTCGGCGCCGACGGCGCCGTCTACGAGTCCGACGAGCCGGTCTGGGACGAGAAGCGCGTGGTCCGGGCGCGGTAGGGCCGTCAGCGCAGGCGGAACGCCTCCGCGGCGCGGGCGGCAGGGTCGAGCGCGAGATCGGCGAGCACCGCGCCGACGCCGGGCGCGAACTTGAAGCCCTGGCCCGAGAATCCGGCGCCGACGACGATCACGGCCGACCCGGTCGAGCACGAACGCCTCGTCGGGCGTCGAGGTGTAGGTGCAGCTGATCGGGGCGGCGGTGTCGGGGTCGAGCCCCGGCATCCATTCGCGCACGTATGCGGCGAGCACGCGCGGCGTGCTTGTCGGTGCGGAACGGCCGGGCATCGGGATCGACCACGTCGCCGACGGCGTGGAAGCCGACCTTGACGCCCTCGCCGGGCGTCGGCATCCCGTAGACGTTCGACGGCCACGGCGCCGGGCGTGTGTCGACGAAGTGATTGAACGACGGCCACACGTCGGTCGGGTCGCGCGGGGCGAAGTGCGCCGGGCTCTCTTCGGTGACGACGAGCGGGGGCAGACGGATGCCGCCCACCAGAGTGCTCGGTCCAGGCGCCGGCGGTCACCACGACGGTGTCGGCCCGCAGCCGTTCCCTCGGCGGTGTGCACGGTGACACCGTCGGCGTCCTCGTCGATGCGCAGCGCGGGCGTGTTCCATCGCACCTCGCCGCCGCCGGCGACGATGCGCCGCTCGAGCTCGTCGAGTGCGGCGGACGCGCGGGCGACGCCGGCATCCGGCGAGAACAGCACCGTGTCTTCGAATCGCATGCCGCGCCAGCGGCGCGACGCCTCGGCGCCGTCGAGCAGGTCGGCCGGGATGCCGCGCTCGCGCAGCTGCTCGTGGATCGCGACCAGGCCGCCGCCGGTGCCGCCGAGCGCGGCGCCGGACCCGTGCGAGACGAGTCCGTGAAGGCGCAGCAGCGGCTCGCCGTCGGGGGAGCCGAGCGCGTCCCACCCCTCGCGGGCCCGGGCGAGCAGGTCGAGGTAGTGCGCATCGGCGTACGCGTTGTTGAAGTTGCGGGTCGCGCCGTGCGAGGCGCCGTCGGTGTGACCGCGACCGAATCGCTCGAGCACGACGGGCCGCTCGCCGCGCCGGGTCAGCGCCCACGCGGTGGACAGGCCCATCACGCCGCCGCCGACCACGACGAAGGGCACGCGCTCGCTCATCCCTCGATCTTCGCAGGGCGTCGTGGACCGCGTTGCTCAGCGACGGTGCGCCGGCAGTCAGGCTCCGACGAGTTCGGGGGTGCCGGATGCCGCAGCATCGGCATCCGTCTCGTCCTCCGCCGCGACCGTGGACGAGCGCCCCGCCGGCAGCCACAGCGCGACGAGCATTCCGACCAGCAGCACCGCGGCGCCGACGAGGACCGCGGGCCGGGCCGCGTCCACGTACAGGTCGGGGCGCAGCTCGCCGCCGGCGCCGACGAAGATCGCGGTCATCACCGCGGTCCCGAGGGCGAGGCCGATCTCTCGGACGGTCGAGTTGACTCCCGAGGCCTTCGCGTGATCGATCAGGCCGAGGGTCGCCAGCAGCGCGGTCGCCGAGGGCGCGAACACCAGGCCCATCCCGACGCCGGCCATGATGAACGGCGCGACGAGCTGGGCGTAGGCCAGATCGGTCGACATCGTGACGGCGATCCAGAACAGGGCGACGGCCTGCAGCCCGAGCCCGAGCGACCATGAGCACGCGCGTGCCCACGCGCGGAGCGATGATGCCCGCGAGCGGTGCGACGAACATCGGCGCGAGCGTCCACGGCGTGGTCTGCACCGCCGCTTCGAGCGGCGTCGAGCCCTGTACGACCTGCATGTACTGGATCAGGATGAACACGGCGCCGAACGTCCCGAAGCTGAACGCGAAGCCCACGATGTTCGTCACCGAGAACGAGCGGTCGCGAACAGAGTCGCAGCGGCACGAGCGGTGCCTTCGCGCGGGTCTGCCAGAGCACGAACACGATCAGCAGCACGACCGCGCCGACGATCTCGGCGATCACGCTCGAACGAGTCCCAGCCGTCGTCGTTGCCGCGGACGATCGCGTGCACGAGACCGAGAACGGCAGCGCCGGCGAGCACCGCCCCGACCACGTCGATGCGCGCACGCTGGCCGAAGTCGTTGTTCAGCGCGAAGAAGGCCAGCGGGATCGCGACAAGGGCGACCGGAACGTTGATCCAGAAGATCGCCTGCCAGCTCCAGCCCTCCATCACCGCGCCGCCGACCAGCGGCCCGACCGCGACGCCGAGGCCCGAGATCCCGCCCCAGATGCCGATCGCGAGCGGTCGCCGCTCGGGAGCGACCCCGCCCGAGATGAGCGCGAGCGACAGGGGCAGCACGCCGGCTGCGCCGAAGCCCTGCAGCGCCCGGGCGGCGATGAGCTGACCGGGATCGGTGCTGAGGGCGGCGAGCACGGAGCCGATCCCGAAGATCGCGATGCCGATCACGAACACCGTGCGCCGGCCGAACCGGTCGCCGAGCGCCGCCGCGACGAGGATCATGCTCGCGAACGACAGCGTGTACGCGTTCACGAACCACTGCAGCTCCTCGACGGACGCGCCGAGGCGCTCATGCAGCACGGGGAGGGCGTTGGTCATGACGAGGTTGTCGAGGGTCGCCATGAACATCGGGAGGGACGCCGCGACGACGACGAGCCCGAAAGCCCGGCGCCTGGTCGCGGGAGGCGAGGTGAGAGTCACGACGGACCCCTTTCGAGAGGTTGTTGTAATCGGATGATTACTAAGACATCGCCACTGTAGTAATCGACTGATAACATGTCAAGCGTGAGTGCGAGCAGGATCGATGAAGCGGATGCCGGCACCGAAGCCAAGGGTCGGATGAGCTCCGACGAGCGGCGCGAGCAGATCGTCGAGGCGGCGATCGCCGTGTTCGGCGCCAAGGGATACGTGGGCACGACGACCGACGACGTCGCCCGTGCGGCATCCGTCTCGCAGCCCTACGTCGTGCGGCTGTTCGGCACGAAGGAGAACCTGTTCCTCGCGGCTCTGGGCAGCGCCCTCGACCGGCTTCTCGCGGCCTTCCGCAGCGCGCCGAACGTCGCCGATCTGCACGAGCGCGGTGAACTGATGGGCGCAGACGTACCTCAACCTGCTCGAGGTGCGCGGGCTGCACCAGATCCTGTCGCAGGCGTTCCTGCTGGGTGCGCACCCCGTGATCGGTCCGGCCGCGCGCGGCGGTTTCGCGCAGGTCTGGCACTTCCTGCGCGATGAGGCGGGATTCACGCCCGAGGAGGCGCAGAAGTTCCTCGCGATGGGAATGCTCATCAACACGATGGTCGGTCTGCGCATGACCGAGGAGTACGGCAAGGACGCCGGGATGACCGAGCTGTTCGACGAGTGCTTCCCGCTCAGCATCCAGATGGTGCTCGACGAAGCGCCGCGCGTCGACGAGCCCTGGTGAGCGCCCGCGCTCCCGTGGCCCGGACGGCCCCGGGTAGGCTGAGCACTGTGAGCATGGAGATCGAGATCGGTCGCGCGAAGCGCGCGCGTCGCGCCTACACGTTCGACGACATCGCGGTCGTGCCGTCGCGGCGCACGCGCAACCCCGAGGATGTCTCGACGGCGTGGACGATCGACGCGTTCCAGTTCGCCATCCCCGTGCTCGGCGCGCCGATGGACTCCGTCGTGAGCCCGACCACGGCGATCATGCTCGGCCAGCTCGGCGGCCTCGGCGTGCTCGATCTCGAGGGCCTGTGGACCCGCTACGACGACCCCGAGCCGCTCCTCGCCGAGATCGCCTCGCTCGATGACGCGACCGCCACGCGACGGATGCAGGAGCTCTACGCCGAGCCGATCAAGCCCGAGCTCGTCCGCGATCGGCTCGCCGAGATCCGCGCCGCCGGAGTCACCGTCGCCGGTGCCCTCACGCCGCAGCGCACGCAGGAGCTCTACGAGACGGTCGTCGCGGCCGGCGTCGACCTCTTCGTCATCCGCGGCACGACGGTCTCGGCCGAGCACGTGTCGTCGGTCGACCAGCCGCTGAACCTCAAGAAGTTCATCTACGACCTCGACGTGCCCGTGATCGTCGGCGGCGCCTCCACCTACACCGCGGCCCTGCACCTGATGCGCACCGGCGCCGCCGGCGTGCTCGTCGGCTTCGGCGGGGGAGCCGCCTCCACCACGCGCGCCACCCTCGGCATCCACGCGCCCGATGGCCACGGCCGTCTCGGACGTCGCCGGCGCCCGCCGCGACTACCTCGACGAGTCGGGCGGACGCTACGTGCACGTCATCGCCGACGGCGGCGTGGGCACGTCGGGCGACATCGTCAAGGCGCTCGCGATGGGCGCGGATGCCGTGATGCTCGGCGTCGCGCTGTCGCGCGCGACGGATGCCCCGGGCCGCGGCTTCCACTGGGGTCCGGAGTCGCACCACCCGAAGCTGCCGCGCGGCCACCGCGTGAGCGTCGACCAGGTGACGACCCTCGAATCGGTGCTGTACGGCCCGGCGCCGGTCGCCGACGGAACGGCGAACCTGATCGGGGCGCTGAAGAAGTCGATGGCGACGACCGGGTACTCCGACCTCAAGGAGTTCCAGCGGGTCGATGTCGTCGTCGCCCCGTACAGCACGGGATGAGCGCTTCCGACGAACCGGTCGCCGACCCGACGGCATCCGATCAGCCTGTCAGCACGCTGCCCGAGGTGTTCCCGCCGACGCTGCGCGAGGTGATGCTGCGGCCGCGGTGGCTCGCGCTGCTGGCGCTGTGCCTCGTCGTGGCGGGTGTGTTCGCGTGGCTCGGGCAGTGGCAGCTGGGCCGGGCGATCGACACCGATCCGACGCCGCCGGGTGCGACCGAGCAGGTGCAGCCGCTCGCCGAGGTCGCCGCCCCGGGCGAGTACGTCGCCGAGCCGCTCGTCGGGCAGCGGGTCACCGTCACCGGCATCTGGGTGCCGGGGGACTTCATCGTGGTCTCGTCGCGCTTCAACGACGGCGTCGAGGGGTACTGGGTCACCGGTCAGCTGCGCGTCGCGGACGACCAGGGCGCTCAGCCGACGTCTGTCGCCGTCGCGATCGGCTGGGCCGCCACCGAGGACGAGGCGCTCGCCGCCGTCGACCAGCTCGAGCAGACCGCGTCGAGTCCGGATGCCGCCGACACGCCGCTCGCGATCACCGGGCGACTCATCTCGGACGAAGGGCCGGTGCTGCCGCCCAAGAGCGCAGACCCGATGACGCTCACGCGCATGTCTCCGGCCGCGCTGCTCTCGCGCTGGCACGACATGGAGGGGCTCGACGTCTACCGGGCCTACGTCGCTTCGGAGGTGGCGCAGGGTCCGCTCGAGGACATCTCCTCGCCGGCTCCGGCCGAGGGCTCGAACGTCAACTGGCTGAACATCTTCTACGCGATCGAGTGGGCCGTGTTCGCCGGCTTCGCGTTCTACCTCTGGTACCGCCTCGCCCGCGACGCGTGGGAGCGAGAACTCGAGGAGCTCGAGGAGCTCGAAGCGGCCGAGGCCGCGGCGTCCTGACCCGGCGGGCGCCTCACGCGCCGCGGGTAGACTGGGACCATGCCTCCGGCCCCGAAACTCGCCTCGTTCCCGGCCATCCGCGGGGCGCTGAAGTTCTACCAGATCTGCTCGGTGATCACCGGCACGATGCTGCTGCTGCTGTGCGCCGAGATGTTCGCGAAGTACGCCCTCGGCTACGAGCTGTTCCTCGGCGGATCCGGCGGCTTCCTCTGGTTCGCGCCCGTCGTCGAAGGGCCCGAAGGGCTGGAGTCCACCGGAGACGGCCTGAACCTCTCGCTCGGCATCCTGGTCGCGCACGGCTGGTTCTACGTCGTGTACCTCTTCGCGTGCTTCCGCGTGTGGAGCCTCATGCGCTGGCCGTTCTGGCGCTTCCTGCTGCTGGCATCGGGCGGCATCGTCCCGCTCCTGTCGTTCTTCCTCGAGGTGCGCGTCGCGCGCGACGTGCGCGCCTACCTCACGACGCGCGAAGCGACCGAGCTGCACTCGCGCGCCGAGCACTCGTCCCTGACCCAGGCCATCCCGACGGAGAACAAGCGGTGACACAACAAACCGAGACGAGCCAGCGCCCCGTACTGGTCGTCGACTTCGGAGCGCAGTACGCGCAGCTCATCGCCCGCCGCGTGCGCGAGGCCGGCGTCTACAGCGAGATCGTGCCGCACACGGCGACGGCCGCCGAGATCGCGGCCAAGAACCCGGTCGGCCTGATCCTCTCGGGCGGGCCGTCGTCGGTGTACGAGCCCGGCGCGCCCGCGCTCGACTCCGGCGTCTTCGACCTCGGCGTGCCGACGCTCGGCATCTGCTACGGCTTCCAGGTGATGGCGCAGGCGCTCGGCGGCGAGGTCGCCAACACCGGCCTGCGCGAATACGGGGCGACGGATGCTGCGCTCACGGGCGACGGCGGCGTGCTGCTGGCCGGCCAGCCGGCCGCGCAGAACGTGTGGATGAGCCACGGCGACCAGGTCTCCAAAGCGCCCGAGGGCTTCGACGTGCTCGCCTCGACCTCCGCCACCCCGTCGCCGCGTTCGGCAGCGACGAGCAGCGCATCTACGGCGTGCAGTGGCACCCCGAGGTCAAGCACTCCGACTTCGGCCAGCGCGTCATCGAGAACTTCCTGCACGTCGGCGCGGGGCTGCCGGCCGACTGGAACAGCGGCAACGTCATCGCCGAGCAGGTCGCCCGCATCCGCGAGCAGGTCGGCACCGGTCGCGTGATCTGCGGTCTCTCCGGCGGCGTCGACTCCGCCGTCGCGGCGGCGATCGTGCACGAGGCGGTCGGCGACCAGCTCGTGTGCATCTTCGTCGACCACGGGCTGCTGCGAAAGGACGAGCGCGAGCAGGTCGAGCAGGACTACGTCGCCTCGACGGGCGTGCGACTGGTCACGATCGACGCGCGCGAGCAGTTCCTCTCGGCGCTCGCAGGTGTGTCCGACCCCGAGCAGAAGCGCAAGATCATCGGCCGCGAGTTCATCCGCTCGTTCGAGGCCGCCGAGAAGGCGCTCGTCGAAGAGGCGGCCGCCGACGGCGAGCCGATCCGCTTCCTCGTGCAGGGCACGCTCTACCCCGACGTCGTCGAGTCCGGCGGCGGCACGGGCACCGCGAACATCAAGTCGCACCACAACGTCGGCGGCCTGCCCGAAGACCTGCAGTTCGAGCTCGTCGAGCCGCTGCGCACCCTGTTCAAGGACGAGGTGCGCGCGATCGGCCGCGAGCTCGGCCTGCCCGAGGTGATCGTCGGCCGCCAGCCGTTTCCGGGCCCCGGCCTCGGCATCCGGATCGTCGGTGAGGTCACCGCTGACCGCCTCGAGATTCTGCGTGACGCCGACGCGATCGCCCGCGAAGAGCTGACGCGCGCCGGGCTCGACGGCGAGATCTGGCAGTGCCCGGTCGTGCTGCTGGCCGACGTGCGCTCGGTCGGCGTGCAGGGCGACGGCCGCACGTACGGCCACCCGATCGTGCTGCGCCCGGTCTCGTCGGAAGACGCGATGACCGCCGACTGGACGCGCCTTCCGTACGACGTGCTCGCCCGCATCTCGAACCGCATCACGAACGAGGTGCGCGAGGTGAACCGGGTCGTGCTCGACGTGACGAGCAAGCCGCCGGGCACGATCGAGTGGGAGTGACCCGGTAGGTCCACCATCTCGGCGGAACGGGGGGCAGGATGAGAGGGTGACCGACTTCCCGGATGCCGAGTACCTCATCCTGTCGAGCAGGCTCATCCCCGACCGCGACGGGGGCTACGCGCTCGCGACGCTCGCGCGCGCTCGGCAGATGGCGGCGGCGGGCGTGCACGGCGGGCTCGGACCGCTTCTGCTGACGCTCGATCCCGGCACACCCGCCGAGCACGCGCAGCACCGCGCGGCCTTCGCCGGCCGCGACCTCGTGGTCGACCCGGCGCGCATGCGCAACCTCTTCGACGAGGCGGCGGGGCCGCACGGGGGAGCGGCGCCGTGGCTGCACGCCGCGGCGCATCCGGGTGAACCCGACCCGGCACTCGAGTATCGCCCGATCACGGATGCCGGCGGCGCGTCCGCTCGTCGCGCTCCCGGTGATCGCGGGAGACCCCGACTGGCACATCACGGCCGCCCCGATCGCGGTGTACGACGCGCGCGGCGAGGTCGCGGGAGTGGTCGACGGGTTCGGTGCGCTGTACCGCGCCTGGCTCGATCACGTCGTCGACGGGCTTCGCGCGGGGGATGCCGCACGCCCGGTCGTCGTCGTGTGCGAGTCCCGTCAGCTCGGCGAGCTGCTGGCCGGGTGGGACGACCCGGCGCTGCGCCTCGTGCACGCGATCCACACGATCCACCTCGAGCCGCCGTTCACGCCCGACGCTGCGCTCAACCCGCTGTGGTCGCGGTGGTTCACCCTCGCCGAGCGCTTCGACGCGGTGCTCTGGCCGACCGAGTCGCAGCGCTCGGAGGTCGAGGAGCGCTTCGGCGCCTCGGATGTGCACGTCGTCGGCCCCGCACGGGGTGCCCGCCGCGGCATCCGTCACCCCGCTCGCCGACCGCGAGCCGGGTCGGGTCGTGATGGTCAACCGGCTCGCCCCGGGCAAGCGCATCGACCACGCGGTCCGGGCGTTCGCGACCGTCGTGCAGTCCGTGCCCGCAGCGACGCTGGACATCTTCGGCGACGGGGCCGAGCACGCCGCGCTGCAGGGCGTGATCGACGAGCTCGGGCTCGACGCGCATGTCGTGCTGCGCGGCCTCACCGACGGACCCGGGGCGCGAGCTCGACGCGGCATCCGTCTTCGTCTCGACGTCGGCGTTCGAAGGCCAGGGCCTGTCGATCGCCGAGGCGCTCGTGCACGGCTGCCCGGTCGTCGCCTACGACGTGCGGTACGGCCCGCGCGACCTGCTCGCCGGCGGAGGCGGGATGCTGGTGCCCGACGCCGACATCGACGCGCTGGCGGCAGCCCTCATCGAGCTCCTCACCGACGTCGAGCTGCGCGCGCGCCTGACCGCGGAGGCTGTCGCCGCATCGCGCGCAGTGGCTCCCGAGCATGCGATGGCCGCGCTCGCCCAGGCGGTCGGCGACGTGCTCGCCCGCCCCTCCCGCCGCGCGGGCTGAGTCCCGCCCGCTGACGGCGGATCCGCCGCGGGCGGAAACGCGTGCGCGGACAGACGCCGACCCCCACGCTGGGGTCATGGCTGATGACGCGAAGATCCCGCACTTCGGCGCCGAGGCGCGCCGCGAACTGTTCCACCAGCGCGTGCTCGTGCTCGACGGGCCGCTCGACGACGACAACGGCACCCTGATCGCGACGCAGCTGCTCGCGCTGGCCGCCGAGGACGAGGCATCCGACATCGCGCTGTGGATCCATTCGCCCGGCGGCTCGGTGCCGTCGATGCTCGCGATCCGCGACGTGATGCGCCTGATCCCGAACGACGTCGCGACCCTCGCACTCGGGCTCGCCTGCAGCGCGGGGCAGTTCCTCCTCTCGGCGGGTGCGAAGGGCAAGCGGCGTGCGCTGCCGCACGCGCGGATCCTGATGCACCAGGGGTCGGCGGGCATCGGCGGCTCCGCGGTCGAGGTCGAGGTGCAGGCCGACGACCTGCGGCACATGCGCGACACCGTGCTCGGACTCATCGCCGACGACACGGGCCAGCCCGTGGAGCGCATCTTCGAGGACTCCCTCCACGACCGCTGGTACACCGCCGAGCAGGCGCGGGAGTACGGGTTCATCGACGGCATCGTCACCGACTTCGCGCAGGTCGTGCCACGGCGTCGCCGGCCGGCCGGCCTCGGCATCCCGAAAGCGGGAGTGCGGCATGAGCGGCTACACGATCCCGAACGTCGTCTCGCAGCATCCGCGGGGCGACCGCATCATGGACGTGTACTCGCACCTGCTCACGGAGCGGGTGGTCTACCTCGGCACCGCGATCGACGCGGGTGTCGCCAACGCGCTCATCGCGCAGCTGCTGCATCTGGATGCCGACAGCCCCGACCGCGACATCCAGCTGTACATCAACTCCGAGGGCGGCGACCCGAGCGCGATGCTCGCGATCTACGACACGATGCAGCACGTGCGGCCCGACATCGCGACCACGTGCGTCGGGCAGGCGATCGGGGTCGGCGCGGTCATGCTCGCGTCGGGCGCAGCCGGCAAGCGCGCGATGCTGCCGCACGCGCGGGTCGTGCTGCACCAGCCGGTCGGGCAGGGGCGCGGAGCGATCCCCGACCTGATCCTGCAGGCGGACGAGCTGGTGCGCGTCCGCGGTGACGTCGAGGCGATCCTCGCCCGGCATACCGGGAAGGATGCCGCGCAGCTGCGCACCGACACCGACCGCGACCGCGTCTTCACCGCCGACGAGGCCGTGGCGTACGGCGTGGTCGACCGGGTGCTCACCGAACGCGCCTGAGGCGAAAGCTAGAAATTCTAGTGAATTCGCCCAGTCGCGAATGCGCGTCGATTATGGTGACCTCATGCGGGCGATCGTCATCGGTAGCGGCTTCGGTGGCTTGGCCGCGGCCATCCGCCTGGCCGCGGCGGGACACGAGACGATCGTGATCGAGAAGCAGGACCGCATCGGCGGCCGGGCCTATCTGTACGAGTTGGACGGATTCCGCTTCGACGGAGGTCCGACCGTCATCACGGCGCCCTTCATGTTCGAGGAGCTGTTCGCGCTCGCAGGGGAGCGACTCGAGGACCACGTGCAGCTCGTGCCGCTGGACCCGTTCTACCGTGCGTTCGACCAGGACGGAACGCACTTCGACTTCCACGCCGACCCCGCGCGGATGCAGCAGGAGGTCGCGCGGCGCAGCCCCGCCGACGAGCGCGGCTACACCCGGCTCCGCGGTCGTGTGAGCCGGATCTTCGACGCCTTCTACCCGTACACCGAGCGACCCATGATGCAGCTGCACGTGATGATGCGGATGCTGCCCTTTCTGCTGCGCCATCGCGCGGCGCTCGGGGTGCAGCGACTCGTGGACGGCTGCATCCGGGATCCGTTCCTGCGGCGAGCCCTCGCCTTCCACCCGTTGCTGATCGGCGGCCACCCGGCGCGCACGCCGGCGCTGTACTCCCTGATCGTCGAGTTCGAACGGCGCTGGGGCGTGCACTACGCCGTCGGCGGCACCGCGGCGATCGTCGACGCGCTCGGCGCGCTGCTGCAGCGGCTCGGCGGTCGGATCGAGTGCGGAGTCGCGGTCCAGCGCATCCTGGTTCGAGTCCGGACGCGCCGTGGGCGTGCGACTCGAAGACGGCACCGAACTCGATGCCGATGTCGTGGTCTCCAACGCCGACCCCGGCTATACGTACGAGAGCCTGCTGGGCCCGGCGAACGGACTCACGGCCCTGCGGATGCGGACGGCCCGCCCGAGCATGTCGCTGCACGTGCTCTACTTCGGCGCCGACCGCACGTGGCCCGACACTCCGCTGGCCCACCACAACCTGTTGCTGGCCGGCGACTCGGCCCGCGTTCTCGGTCGTGTCTTCGCGCGCTCGAAACGGGGGCGCGCGAAGGGCCGGGAGCCGCTGTCGGCCGATGACCTCTTCCTCTACGTGCATCTGCCGACGCGCACCGATCCGTCGATCGCGCCGGAAGGCTGCGAGGCGATGTACGTGCTCGTGGCCGCGCCGCCGCTCGACGACGACGAGGAGGTGTCGGAGGAATGCCGCCCGCCGCGTCCGCGATCTCGTGGTCGGCAGTGCTCGATGAGCGATACCTCCCCGGCCTGACGCGTCTCACCTGGTGGTCGAGCACGCGATCGGCCCGGAGCACTTCCGCGATGTGCTGAACACCCCGCACGGCGCGGCGTTCTCGCTGCAGCCCACGCTGTTCCAGTCGGGTTGGTTCCGGCCGCACAACCGGTCTCCGCGGGTGGAGGGCCTCTACCTCGTCGGCGCGGGAACACATCCGGGCGCGGGCATACCGGCGGTGCTCGCATCGGGCAAGATCGCCGCCGACCTCATCGAGCGCCGGCGCCCGTCGCGTCGGCACACCCGGCGACGCGGCCGCACGCGATGAGCACGAGACGGCGGCCTACGCGGTCCACGGCTTCGGGGAGAGCCCGGAGGTCGCGATCGACGACGTGCCGGTGCGCGGGCGAGCTGCCGGACTGGCTGACCGGGTCGCTGATCCGCAACGGCCCGGGCACGTTCCAGGTCGGCGACCGACAGCGGTACCGCCACTGGTTCGACGGTCTGGCGATGCTGCACCGCTTCACGATCAACGAGGGCAGGGTGTCGTACGCGAACCGCTTCCTCGAGACCGAGTCGTACCGGATCGCCCGCGACGAGGGCCGCATCGCCTACCCGGAGTTCGCCACCGATCCGTGTCGTTCGATGTTCGCGCGCGCCATGGCGGTGTTCGATCCGCAGGCCACCGACAGCGCGAAGGTCAACATCGCGCGGGTCGCCGACCACTACCTCGCGCTCGCCGAGACGCCGATCCAGGTCGAGTTCGATCCCGAGACGCTCCGCACGGTCGGCGTGACCGGATGGGACACCTCGAACTTCGGTCGCATGACGACCGTCCACCCCCACCTCGACGAGGACCGCCACGAGGCCATCAACCTCGTCACCCGCTACGGCGCGGTGAGCACCTACGTCTTCCGCCGCGTCGACACCACCGACCCCGGCCTGCTGCAGGGCGACACGTTCGCCTCGCGCGCGGTGCGCGAACCGTCGTACATCCACTCCTTCGGAATGTCGGAGCGGTACCTGGTGCTGGTCGAGTTCCCGCTCGTGGTCAATCCGATCTCGCTGCTGCTGTGGCTGCGCCCGTACATCGAGAACTTCCGGTGGAAGCCCGGCCGCGGCACCCGCATCCACGTGTTCGATCGCGCCACCGGAACGCACGTGCGCTCGGTCACCGCGGATCCGTTCTTCGCGTTCCACCACGTCAACGCCTATGACGACGATGACGGCTCGGTCGTCGTGGATCTGGTCGCGTACGACGACGCGTCGGTGATCGAGTCGTTCTATCTGCACCGGCTCTCCGAGCCGGACGTGCAGATCCCCCCGGGAACGCTGCGCCGGCTGCGCGTCCCGCTGACGGGCCCCGACGAGACGGCTGCACGCCGAGGTGCTCTCGCCGACCGGCATCGAGCTGCCGAACATCGACTACGCGCGCCGCAACACCAGTCCGCAGCTGCGCTACGTCTACGGCGTCAGCGTGCGCGGCGATCGCGGGTTCTACGACCAGCTGGTCAAGATCGACGTGGGCACGCGCACCACCGCCACCTGGCACGAGCACGGACTGCTACCCGGGTGAGGGCGTCTTCGTCGGTCGGCCCGGCCGCGAGGCCGAAGACGACGGCGTCGTGCTGTCGGTCGTGCTCGACGCCGCGCACGCGGGACGTCATTCCTGCTGGTGCTGGATGCCGCATCCTTCACCGAGATCGCACGCGCCGAGCTTCCGCATCCGGTGCTGCTCGGCTATCACGGCCAGTTCTACGACGACCTGCTCGTTCGGGCGACCCGTCGGGCCAGGTCTTGCCGGCCCAGGGGTCGTAGTCCGCGAGAAGCTCGCCCTGCGCCGGCCGAGAAGCCTCGGGCACGTGCTGCAGGTTGATGCGCACGCGGTACCAGAGCGAGCTCGAGCCGCGCATGCCGTCCACGAGCGTGTCGGCCGGATGCAGCATCGCCGCGACGTCCGGATGCTGCGCCGTCCACTGCTCGAGCGCCTCGAGCGCCTCGGGCTTGGTCTTCGTGCGGGCGATCTCGATGAGCGGCATCGTCGACTGCCGGCGACCGTCCGCCCGTCGCCGCCGCGCGGTGGCTTCTCGGCCGGGCCGAGTTCCTCGGCCAGCGCGAGCAGCCCGTCGAGCGAGCCGACGGCGTCGTCGATGCCCTCGTGCGGGTCGCCGATCTCGGCGAACCGCGCCGGCACCGTCAGCGCGGTGAACTCCTCGGGCCGGCGCACGCGCACCTCGTCCCACTCCAGCGGGGTCGAGACCCGCGCGTCGGGCAGCGGGCGGATCGAGTAGGCCGAGGCCACGGTGCGGTCCTTCGCGTTCTGGTTGAAGTCGACGAACACGCTCTCGCCGCGCTCCTCCTTCCACCATCGCGCGGTCGCGAGCCCGGGCGCGCGGTTCTCGACCTCGCGGGCGAGCGTCTCGGCGGCCAGCCGCACCTGGCGGAAGTCCCACTCCGGCGCGATCCGCACCAGGATGTGCAGCCCGCGCGAGCCGGAGGTCTTCGGCCAGCCGACGAGTCCGACGTCATCGAGCACCTCCCGCGCGACGTACGCGACATCCACGATCTGCGACCAGTCCACGCCGGGCATCGGGTCCAGGTCGACCCGCAGCTCGTCGGGGTGGTCGAGGTCCTCGGCGCGCACGGGATGCGGGTTCAGGTCGAGGCAGCCGAGATTGACGACCCACGCGAGGCCCGCGGCATCCCGGATCACCGCCTCTTCGGCCGACGTGCCCCGCGCGTAGTGCAGCGTCGCGGTGTCGATGAAGTCGGGGTGGTTCTCGGGCACGCGCTTCTGGAAGAACGCCTCCTGATCGATGCCCTTCACGAAGCGCTTGAGCACCATCGGCCGGCCGCCGGCACCGCGCAGCGCGCCCGGCGCGACCGCGAGGAAGTACTGCACGACCTCGAGCTTCGTGAGCCCGATCTGCGGGAAGACCACCTTGTCGGGACTCGAGACGCGCACGTCGCGGCCGTCGACCTCGACGGTGGTGTCTTTGCGCGCAGCGGGACTCACGCTCGCCACGCTAGCGCGGCGACGGATGCCGCGGCCAGGGCTTGACCGCGCGCTCGCACCGGCTCAGGCGACGAGCGAGAGGCCCACCTGGCTGCCGACCGCCGAGCGCTCGGCGGTGCGTGCGCGCAGCTCGTCGACGACGGCCGCGGTGAGGTCGACGAGGGTGATCTCCAGCGCGCCGGCGACGGCGGCGATCATCTCGCTCGAGGGCTCCTTGAGCCCGCGCTCCATCTCGGAGAGGTACTGCGGCGAGACTCCCGCGCGCTCGGCGGTGTCGGCGAGGCGCTCGCCGCGGTCGTGGCGGATGCGGCGCAGTCGCTCGCCGAGCACGTCGCGCCACAGCGGCTCGGGCGCCCGCACCGGGCGCTTCGTCGGCAACGGGATGATCTCCGCTGTTCGTTCATGCATGCGCTCACGATAAGACGACCGGATGCCGCAGCCGAGCCGTTCCGCTCAGAGCAGAACGCCGTGCGGCTAGAGCAGGAGCAGCCCGCGGGCGAGCAGCCAGAGCGCGAAGCACGCCGATGCCGTCGCCGACACCGACAGGACGATGCGGTGCAGCAGACTGCCCTCCTCCTGCATCCACGCGCGCACGAGCGACACGATCAGCAGGATCGTCGACGCGAGCGCGACGAACGGGACGATCAGCAGGGGCCACACGCCGCTCGGCAGACCGAACGCGAGGATCAGCGGGTCGGTGTTGAGCATCACGACGGCCAGCCCGCCGACGTACAGCAGATTCAGGCCCGCCGAGACGGCGGCGACGAGCACGAGGCCGCCGGGCGCCTCGCCGCGGCGACGGCCGAGTCCCCCCAGGCCGTAGATCGCGGCGTAGACGAGCGTCGCGAGGAAGATCAGCGATGGTCGAGACGGCGATCGCGATCTGAATCGGATCGCGATCCTGGACGAGGTCGCTGTTCAGCCGGTAGATCGCCGAGGTCGGGTGGATGTCCTCGTCGGTCAGGAAGTCCGTCGGCGCCATCGCTTCGATGCACGACGCGTCCGGCGGGTGGCCGGGTCGGCCAGGAAGCGGCCGCGCGATGCGTCGCGGCGCAGTCGTCGACCCAGTTCGTCCAGATCGGCGCGTGCGCCTGACCCGGGAACGTGTGGATGTAGTGCATGCCGAGATGCTGCGGCGGTCACCTCGGCGAATGCGGCCGGGGTGACCGGATCGTAGCCGCCGGTGGTGAGCAGGGTGGGGATCGGCACTGACGACGGGCGCGTTCTCGATCTCGGAGAGCGCGGGCACCGCCCACACGCGCGCAGTCCTCGCGGAAGCCGTCGGAGAGTCCGTAGTGGGTGAGGATCGGGTCTGCGGCGAGCGCGTCGGCGATGCGCTCGTCGTCGTTGAACGGGGCCTCTTCGGCGCAGTCGATCGGACAGGTCCAGGCCCTCGGTGAGGACGTCGGCGAAGTCGATGCTGCGCTGGGCGAGCGGGATCACCGCCTCGGCGTCACCCGCGGCGAGGCGATCGATCACGTACGGCAGAGCGCGGATGAGGTCCGCGTCGTAGAGCGCGTCGAACAGGCCGCCGACGATCTCGGTGGCGCCGACCTCGATCGCCAGAGGCGACCGGTCGACCGGGTGCTTCACCGTCACCGAGAACGGAGTCTCCGCGGTGTCGGCGAGCAGCGAATCGAGGGACTCCTCGAGATCCGGATAGCGCTCGCGGCACGCGGCGTCGGCGGCGCACGCGGCCAGCAGCGTGTCGACGGCGGCGGTGAAACCCGCCGGTGTGTCTTCGTAGGCGTTGATGTGCGGTGGGTAGACGCCGTCGAGGATCACGGATCGCAGGCCCTCGGGTCGGTCGCGCATCGCGGTCAGCGCGAGCACGGGCGCCGTACGAGACTCCGTACAGATTCCACTGGTTGTATCCGAGGGCGGCGCGCAGGGCCACGAGGTCGGCGACGCTTTCGGCGCTCGTGTAGGCGCTGAGGTCGATCGCCCTCCTCCGTCAGCCGGCGCGACACGCCTCGAGTCTGCTCGTCGCGGCGCAGCGCGCTCTCGCGTCGCCCTGCAGGAGCGCGCCGTTCTCCGACGAAGTTCTCGGTGTCCAGCTCGGGGCAGTTCAGGGAGGGCTCCGCCAGGGCGTCACCGCGCTGCTCGACGAGCACGATGTCGCGGTCATCGGAGGCCCAGTCCGCATGGTCGAGGAAGTACCAGAGCGAGCCGAGGGTGCCGGCCCCCGGGCCGCCGGTCGTCGGGAAGACGAGCGGGGTCGGCAGCGACGGGCGACCGGCTGGTGATCACGATCACCGGCAGGCGGATGACCTTGGCAGGATCGCTCTCCGGGTGTCCGGCGCTCCGGAACCGTGAGCACCCCGCACGTGACCCGTCGCTCGTACTCCACGGGCACGTCGACGGCGCAGTCCACCGGCTCGTACGGCTCGACCGCGCTGGTCGCCGCCGACATCGCGAAGGCTCGGCCGGCCGCGGCTGCCGAGGCGGGGGCGAGCGGCGCAACGGCCAGGGCGCAGACAGCGAACACGGTGCTGATGAGCGCCCCCGGCCCGACCATAGCGTCACGATAGCCGCCCGGCCGCCGCGGGGACAGCCCCGGGCGAACGACGAAGGGGCCGTCCTTTCGGACGACCCCTTCGCGGATGCTTCTATCGCGGGCTGCTGCTCAGTTCGAGCCGCGGAGAATCGCGAGGATGCGCAGGATCTCGACGTACAGCCAGACGACGGTGACCATGATGCCGAAGGCACCCAGCCAGCCGTACGCGCGGGGGGCGCCGTTGCGGACGCCCTGCTGGATCATGTCGAAGTCGAGCACGAGCGAGTACGCGGCCATGATCACGACGAAGACGCCGATGATGACACCCCACGGGATGCCGAACAGGAAGCTCGGCTGGCTGTAGAGGCCGAAGGCGCCACCGGCGATCGGGACGTTGAACAGCATCAGGCCGAGGTTGACCAGCGAGAAGACGAGGTAGCCGAGCATCGCGATCATGAAGACCTTGGTGGCCTTCTTCGACGCGCGGACCTTGCCGCTGGCGAACAGGGCGAGGGTCACACCGACGACCGCCAGGGTGGCGATCGTCGCCTGGATGACGATGCCGGGCCACATGAACTCGAAGAACGCCGAGATGCCACCGATGAAGAGGCCCTCGAACGCCGCGTACGCGAAGATCAGCCCGGGGCGGATCTTCTTGCGCGAGCCGAAGATCACCGCGAGCGACAGGACGAATCCGCCGAGCATGCCGATGATCCAGGGCAGGATGTTCGGGCTCGGGTTCAGCGCCGTCACCGGGGCCATCGTCCAGATCCAGCCGCCGACGGCGGTGACGAGGAGGATCGCGAAGAGACCGAAGGTCTTCCACACGGTGTCTTCGACGCTCATCCGGTCGGTCTCGATCGCGCCGGCCGGGGGAGCGGCGTACATGCCCTCCAGCTGCGCGTTGGCGGCGGCATCCGTTCCCGCGTGCTGCGCGGTCGCGTACTGCGTGGGTCCGCCCAGGGTGGCCGCGCCCTGGCCGCCGGGGTAGGACTTGACGGCCTTCGGGTCCTGGAAGGCCGGGTTGTTGAATGCGGGGTTGTTGAGGGCCACTGCTCTCACACTCCAAGGTCAAGGGGTTCACAGCACTGTGCTGTAGATCAACGATATCCGACGCTGTGCATTCCCTTGTAGATCTGTGCTGTGAGAGGGCTTTGAGCGCGGTCGCATCCTGCGTGCGCCGCACGGCGCGGGGCGGGCCGCGGGTAGCCTGAAACGGTGCCCCGGACCCGCCCCCTCGTGATCGGACACCGCGGTGCGCCCGGCTACCGGCCCGAGCACTCGCGGTCGTCGTACGACCTCGCTCTGGCGATGGGCGTCGATGCGGTCGAGCCCGATGTCGTCGTGTCGAAGGACGGTGTGCTCGTCGTGCGGCACGAGAACGAGATCTCGGGCACGACCGACGTCTCAGGCCGCGCCGAATTCGCCGACCGCCGCACGACGAAGACGATCGACGGCGCCGAGCTGACGGGCTGGTTCACCGAGGACTTCACGTGGGACGAGCTCGCGACGCTCCGATGCCGCGAGCGGCTGCCCAAGCTGCGGCCGAGCAGCGCGTCGTTCGATGACGAGCAGCCGGTCCTGCGGCTGCGCGACGTGCTCGACCTCGTGCGCGCAGCGTCGCTCGAGCAGGGGCGCGAGATCGGCGTGGTGCTCGAGATCAAGCACGCGACCTACTTCGACGGCCTCGGCTGGGACGTCGCCGAACTCGTCGAGGCCGAGCTGGTCGCCGCGGGCTGGGCGCGGGGCGAGCTGCCCCTGACGATCGAGGCGTTCGAGTCGACCGTGCTCCGGCGGCTGCGAGAGCGCGGCATCCGCGGCACGTACGTCTACCTGCTCGAGGCCGCCGGGCGTCCGTTCGACATGGTCGCCGCGCTCGGGCGGGGCGCGCCGACGTACAAGGACACCGTCCGCCCGGCCGGACTCGACGCCCTGGTCGGCGTGGTCGACGGCATCAGCGTCGACAAGCGCATGATCCTCGCTCCCGACAAGCTGGGCCGCATGACCGGCCCGACGCGCGTGATCGCCGACGCGCATGCCCGCGGTCTGCGCGTCTACACCTGGACATGCCGTCCGGAGAATGCGTTCCTCGTGGGTCAGTATCGCGGCCGCGGCGGCGGGGCGGCGTTCGGGGACTACGAGGCCGAGTGGGCCGTGATCCGGGATGCCGGGATCGACGGGGTCTTCGTCGATCATGCCGACCTCGGGGTGGCGTTCTTCCGGGGCTGAGCGCACCGCGCATAGGGTGAGGAAATGACCACTCCCCCCGGCATCGTGGCCAGCGGCGTGCGCCGATCGTTCGGGAACGTGCACGCAGTGCGTGACGTCACCCTCGAGGCGCTGCCCGGCCGGGTGACCGGTCTGGTCGGCCCGAACGGCTCGGGCAAGACGACCCTGCTGCTCATGCTCTCGTCGCTGCTCGCGCCCGACGCCGGTCAGATCCGCGTCGGCGGCATCGACCCTCTGGCCGACCCGCATGCGGCCCGGGCGATCCTCGGCTGGATGCCCGACGCCCTCGGCGCCTGGGGGTCTCTCACGGCGCGCGAGACCCTCGTGATCACGGCGCGGCTGTACGGGATGCCGCAGGCCACCGCCTCAGCCCGGGCCGTGACGCTGCTCGCGCAGGTCGGGCTGAGCGATCTGGCCGACACCCCGGCGCGGGTGTTCTCGCGCGGCCAGAAGCAGCGGCTCGGGCTGGCGCGCGCTCTCGTGCACGACCCGCACGTGCTGCTGCTGGACGAGCCCGCCTCGGGCCTGGACCCGCAGGCGCGCATCGACCTGCGCACGCTGCTGCGTCGGTTCGCCGCGGAGGGTCGCACCATCCTGGTCTCCAGCCACGTGCTCTCCGAGCTCGAAGAGGTCATCGACGACGCCGTCTTCCTCGTCGCCGGCGAGACGGTCGACGCGAGCCGGGTCGCGGCGGCCGCGCAGAGTTCGCGCTCGTGGCGCATCCGGGTCTCCGGCGTGACCGCCGCCGAGGCGGCGGCATCCGTCATCGCGGCCCTGGGGAGGGACGCAGACAGCGTGCTGATCGATCGGCAGGACGTGCTGGTGTCGTTCTCGGCGGAGGCCGACGCGGTCGCCGCCCTGCGGACCCTGGTCGACGCGGGCATCGCCGTCGCCGAGTTCGCCCCCGCGACCGGCAGCCTCGAGCACACCTTCCTCGATCTGGGGGCGGAACCGCCGTCGGGGTTCGATCGCCCCGCGCCGCCGTCGGCACCTCCCGAACCGGCCGCGGCCGACGAGCGACCGGAGGACGCGTCATGAGCGGTCAGCGCATCGGGACCCTCATCCGCCTCGAGCTGACCCAGCGCGTGCGCAGCGTCGCCTGGTACGTGCTGCTCGGCGTCTTCTTCGTGCTGCTGCTGGCCGTGACGCTGCTCGCATTCACCTCGTTCGGCTACCAGCCCGACAGCGGTGCGGGGGTCTTCTCGGCGGTCGTCTTCTTCGTGCTGCTGCTGGCCGTGCTCGTGTCGCCGACGCTGAGCGGCAATGCCATCAACGGCGATCGGGATGCCGCCACCCTCGCGCCGGTGCAGGTCACGCTGGCGACCACGGGCGAGATCCTGCTGGCGAAGTTCCTGGCGGCGTGGATCACCGGGCTGGCGTTCGTCGCGGTGTCGGTGCCGTTCCTGCTCTGGGCCACGCTCGCCGGGGGAGTGACGCCGGCGGCGATGGTGATCTCGCTCGTCGTGCTGATCATCGAGATCGGCGTGATCGCCGCGATCGGGGTGGGGCTGAGCGGCATCCTGGGTCGTCCGCTCTTCTCCGTCGCCGTCACGTACCTGGTCGTCGCGGCGTTCGTGGTCGGCACGCCGATCGCGTTCGGGCTCGTCGGATCGTCGATCCGCACCGAGGTGACGAACACGTACCGGTCCATCACCGATGTGCGCAGCGACGGCAGTGCCGTGTGCGGCGACTGGGAGACCTCGACCTACGAGTCCCCGCGCTTCGACACCGTGTGGTGGGTGCTCGCCGCCAACCCGTTCCTGATCCTGGCCGACGCGACGCCGACGACGTACGACCAGGGCGGCTACCCGCGAGACCTGTTCGGTCAGTTCAAGCTCGGCATCCGCAGCGCACAGGTGCCCCCCGAAACCGATCGCGTATGGGACGACTGCGCCGCGAATCAGTCGCAGTCCTACCCCACTCCGCGCGAGACGATCGAGTCCACGACGCCGAGCTGGTTCGTCGGGCTCGGTCTGCAGGTCGTGCTCGCCGGGGGACTGCTCTGGTGGGGCTGGGCGCGCACCCGCACTCCGGCGCGGCGCCTGCCCCCGGGAACCCGCATCGCCTGATCACCGAAAGTGAGGAGCCTGAAATGGCCGACGAGGTCGAGTCGAATGAACTGACGACGGCGCACGTGATCAAGCCGCTCACGCCCGAGACCTTCCCGGCGTGGCTGGCGCTGGCGCAGAAGCACAACGGGGTCTGGGGCGGGTGCTACTGCTCCTACTTCCACGGTGACACCGAGCAGACCGTCAAGAGCGAATACGACAGGGCGACGTTCAAGCAGAGGCTCGTCGACGAGGGTGTCGCGCATGCCGCGCTCGTCTTCGACGGCGACGACGCGATCGCATGGTGCGAGTTCGGCAGCCCGGCCGAATTGCCCGGCATCTACCATCGCAAGCAGTACGACGCGGGGGAGACCAATCCGGCGCCGTGGCGCATCACCTGCTTCTTCGTCGACCGCGACCACCGGCGTTCGGGAGTGGCGCGAGAGGCGCTGGACGGCGCGCTCGAGCTGATCGCGCAGGCCGGCGGGGGTGAGGTGGTCTCGTTCCCGAACGAGCTCGTCCCCGGCAAGAAGACGTCGTCGTCGTTCCTCCACAACGGCACGAGAGCCATGTTCGAGAAGGCCGGATTCACGTTCGAGCGTCACATCGGAAAGAGCAAGACCGTGATGCGCACGACGGTCCTGCCGGCCGCGCACCGGGCAGACGACGCGGTCGGCGGCTCGGAACCGGAGTCCTGAGCCGCCGACAGCGGTGCGCAAAGCGTCGGGCGATCAGCCGCCGCAGAGCATCCTGGCCGTCGCGTTCTTGCCCTGGCCGCCGAGCAGCTTGACAGCCTGGCCGACGTTCTCCAGCTCGAGGGCGCCCTGCGTGTTGATCGCCTTGTGAATACCTCCGAAACAGGCAGCGTCGGCGGGCGCGGCGTTGGCGGCGCCGGCGAATCCGAACACGGAGAGAGCGACGATGGACCCGATGGCGAGAATGCGCTTCATTGGACTTTCCCTTCTGTCGGCGGGTGCGTATTCACCCGACACCATCTCCTTCTCCTCGCGGCGCGGTTTTGGATGCACTTCGTCGGAGAATGTGCCGGTTGCTCAGTCCTCGCGCCAGCATGCGATCTCGGTGAACAGTCGGGAGAGCGTCTCGCGCTGCTGCCCGATCCCGTTCATCACCGCGTACACAGCCTGCATGCCGTCGGCGGTGGCCTCGACGATCACGGCGCGCCGGTCGCCGGCAACGGCACCGCGCCGACGAGTCGCGTATCCCTTCGCGCAAAGCTGGTCGACGATGTATGCGACTCCTGCGCGGGACACATCGAGCGAGGTCGAGAGGTCCTGAGGGCGGGCCCCGCCGGCAGTCGCGATCTGCACGAGCGCCGCTCGTTGGCGAGCGGCGAGCTGTCCTTCGCGTGCGGCATCCGGCATGACGCGCACCAGCGACAGGCCCGCCTCGCATACTCGCCGAAGCAGATTCATGGGATCCGCCTGCGCGGCGGGTGCCGGCGGGACGCTCACGGGTCCGAGTCCTTCACTGATCTCACGGGCGGTCTCTGTGCTGCCGAGAAAGAATTCGATGATCGAGATCCGCAACTGCCGGGCGCGCCGCTGACCCCGGCGTGTGAGGACGACTTCGACCGCGCGCTTGTCGCCATCGGCGGGTCGCGTGATGACCAGTTCCTCCGATTGCATCCGGACGATCATCCGAGAGACGGCACGTCGGTTCAATCCGGTGATCTCGGCCAGCCGTCGGGTTGTCATGTGGGGGTCGGTCGCCACGGCAGTGATCGCGAGCATCTCCTCGATCTCGGCCCACTGGGTCCCGAACGTGTCATCGAAGACGTGGGTGAGGTCGTCGTTGAAGCGTCCCAAGAGCTCCATGGCTCGACCTAGCGTCGCCGCGTCCATTCCTCGCTCACCCCGCTTCGTCCCTATTCAAGCAGGCGAATGATGGTCCAATTCGCGCGCGCCGTCAAGCCCCTCGATATTGCTCAGAGTTGTCTCGCTTTCCGCTAGCCTCGACCCGAGGCCATGCGTCCGGCCATCCGGGTCGGCGGTCGAATCGGGTTGGGAGAGCACCAATGTCGAGAGAAGAACATGCGCGCGAAGGCGCCCAAGCAGTGATCCCGGACGACGAGGTCCTCGACGTGGCCGTCGTGATGCCTCGCGGTTCCACCTTCGCCGGCGTCCTCGGCGCAGCGGCGGGCGTCGCCGGCGGCGGGAGCAACACGATGGCCTGGGGCGTCGCCGGAGGGATGATCGGCGAGCGGGTGAACGCAGCATCGAAGGGAAGCTATCCCTCTCTGGTGCTGGCGCTCTCCCCAGAGCGTCTCTATGTCCTCGGTCGTAAGAGCACCGGACTGGTCGGAGGCTGGAAGAACCTGCATCCGGTCGCCCACATCGAACGCAAGGACCTCGAGGTCACCAAGCACCGGAGAGGCACCGTTCAGGTCATCGGTCTGACCGATACGACGACCGGCACCACTCTCGAGGTCGAGGCGCAGAACCTCGGCGGTCTCGGGTTGAAAGACCTGCTCGGAGAGGTCGAGGCGCACGAGACCCCGGTCGAAGAAGTCGACGGAGGGAAGGCGTGATGGCCGGTCAGCGTCCCGGCGGTGTCGTCCTCATCGCCGTCCTCGCCTGGATCGGCGCAGCAGCCCAGATCATCTCCGGCATCCTCGTCCTCACCCGCGTGCTCAGCCCTGAAGGGGTCGGAGTCGAGGCGGCCTGGATCGCGATCATCGTCGGCGTGGTCTCGTTCGTCGTGGCGTTCTTCCTGTTCAGTGGCAGCAACATCGCACGTATCCTCGTGACGATCTCGTTCGTCCTTTCCTTGCTGACCGCGATCTTCGCGATCATCTCGCACCCGGCGAATTTCGTCGGCCCGATCATCTCGGCATTGGTGGCCGTCATCGGCATCGCCCTGCTCTACACCAAGCGCGCCAACGAGTACTTCCAGCGCTGAACCTCTGCCGACCACCACGTGAGTGCGAGCTCACGTGGTGGTCGCACCCACGCGGCCGCCCGGCGCTGACGGTCTTCTGCTTCCTCCGTCTGTGGCCCCGTCGCTTGACGATCCACTTGTGTCAGCGGCATGGTCTGGCCTGCCGTGCGACGGACGCTCGAAGGTGAGAACGGCCCGCTCCCGCTGTCGTGCGCGCCGCACGCCCGATCTGGCGGGGTAGCGTGAACCCGTGATCTGGCAGGTGGCGTGCTCCGTCTTGGGTGCCGCCGTCATCGCCTATGGGTTATCCGACATTTTCCTGACGCTGGTGCACCCGCACGCCCGCGGACGACTGACGCGTGCGATCGTGGCCGGCATATGGCGCCTCACCTCGCATGGTGGACCGCGGGTCCGGGCAGCCTCCGGGCCGATCGCCGCGATGAGCGTGGTGTTCGCGTGGGCCGCGATTCAGGCGATCGGCTGGTCTTTGATCTACCTCCCGCATGTGCCCGACGGGTTCTCCTACTCCGAAGGGATAGACCCGGACCTGTACCTCGATGCCTTCGAGGCCCTCTACTTCTCGCTCGTGTCTCTCTCAACGCTGGGTTTCGGGGAGGTCGTGCCCATCGACCCTGTCGTCCGGCTGCTCTCACCACTGCAGGCGGTGACCGGATTCGTGCTGCTTACCGCCGGGGCCACCTGGCTGCTCCAACTCTTCCCTGTCCTCGCGCGGAGACGCGCGAGCGCCCTGTACCTCACCCTTCTCGGGCGCGCAAAGTACGCCGAAAGAATGGCCGGTCTCAATGCCGCCGCGGCTTCAGCGGTACTGCTGAATGTCGCGCAGCAGATCGCGACGGTCAGGGTCGACCTCAGTCAAAGTCCGGAGTCCTACTACTTTCGCGAGGGCGAGGCGCCGACCTCCCTCGGGCACGCGCTGCCGGTTGCACAAGCGCTCGCCGAAGCGGCGGCCCAGTCACCCGACCCTGACCTCCGTCTGTCGGGCGCCGTTCTCGACGACGCCCTCGACGAACTCGGCGGATGCCTGCGCGACAACTTCGGCGCACGCGGCGAGTCACGCGCCGACGTGATGGAGTCGTTCGCACGCGATCACTCCTGACCGCGCGTCCCAGCACGCCAGAGCGAGAGCGGCTACGGTTCCGCGCCGGTCCACTGCGCGCCGGGAGCCGCCATTGCGGCCGATTCATACCGAAGGGAGAGCCGGCGCGGCCTTCCTGACGTGGACGCGACGGCGGGAGTCGAACCCGCACCGCTGCCAGGTATGAACTGGAGCCCGGGACCGCCCGGATCGCCGCGATGAGCCCACGGTAGCCCCGACGCCCGACAGATGCCAGGAGCGTGAACCGGGGTTTCGCTATGAGTCCTCGGATGACGAGGACGGATGCCGCACGGGCGGTGGGGGCGCAGCATCCAGCGCCCGCAGCATCCGTTCGAGCGTCTCGCGCAGTTCGGCGCGCGGCGTCTCGGCGAGATCGGTCGTGTATTCGACGCCCGCCGGAATCCACGACATGCCGTACATCGTCTCGCGGAAGTCCTGGCCGCCGACCGGCCATCGCGTGCGTTCGTCGCCGTCCGCAGTCGCGCCCTGACCCCATTGGCCGAACGCCTCGCGCATCACCTCGAAGGGAAGGTCCATCACCACGTCGGTCTCGACGGCCGTGCGCACCCAGGACCGGGCGACCAGGATGAACTCCTCGATCTGCTCGGGCGTGAGCGGTCGCGGCTCGAACAGCACACGGGTGTGCTCGATCTCGCCCACCCGGTCGACGCGGAACGTGCGCCAGTCCTCGCGCTCGACGTCCCAGCACAGCAGATACCAGTGCCGGTCGGCCGGCGCGAGGGTGTACGGCTCCACGCGTCGGCGCGATGACTTCGCCCGACGCGGCGGTGTAGGTGAATCTGACGCGCTCGTGGTCGCGGCACGCGAGCGCCAGCTCGCCGAGCACTTCGGTCGAGACGGCTTCGCCGGAGCGGATGCCGGTGGGCTGGACCGCGTCGGCCAGCGCGGTGACGCGACGGCGCAAGGGGGCGGGCAGCACCTGCTCGAGTTTGGCGAGCGCCGTCACCGTCGTCTCGGGGCCGCCGACCAGTCGCTGTGCCGCGGCCACGCGCAGCCCGATCGCCATCGCGACGGCCTCTTCGTCGTTGAGCAGCAGCGGGGGTACGGCGCTGCCGGCCTCGAGCCGATATCCGCCCGCGACACCGGGGGTCGATTCGATGCGGTAGCCGAGCTCGCGCAGTCGCTCGACGTCACGGCGAACGGTGCGCTCGGTGACGCCGAGTCGCTCCGCCAGTTCGGTGCCGGGCCAGTGGCGGTGCGTCTGCAGCAGGTTCAGCAGCGACAGCGCACGCGTGGTCGTATCGGACATGAGTCAAGATTGGCGCATAATGCGGACCGAATGTGTCCGCGATCGTTTCTACTCTCAGATCATGACGAACGAACCGATCATCGACGCGCAGGGTCTCACCAAGCGCTTCACCGTCAAGAAGAAGACCGTCGACGCCGTGACCGACCTGACCTTCCAGGTCGACCGCGGCGAACTCGTCGCCTTTCTCGGGCCGAACGGCGCGGGCAAGTCGACCAGCCTCCGCATGCTCACCACCCTCATTCCGCCGACCGCAGGCACGGCGCACGTCGTCGGCTTCGACATCCTGCAGCAGACCGGCCGACGTCCGTGCCCGGATCGGCTACGTCGGGCAGCTCACGAGCGGCAGCTTCGCGCAGCGCGTGCGCGACGAGCTGCTCAGCCAGGGCGCCTTCTACGGCATGAGTCGCCTCGCGGCCGCGGCACGAGCCGACGAGCTCATCGACTCGCTCGACCTCGGCAGCTTCTCGACCCGCACGGTGCAGCAGCTCAGCGGCGGTCAGAAGCGGCGACTGGACGTCGCGCTCGGGCTCATGCACGCACCGCCGCTGCTCTTCCTCGACGAACCGTCGACGGGCCTCGACCCGCAGAGCCGGGCGAACCTGTGGCAGCACATCCTCGACCTGCGCGACCAGCACGGCACCACGGTGTTCCTCACCACCCACTACCTCGAAGAGGCCGACCGCTACGCCGAGCGGGTGATGGTCATGGACAAGGGCCGCGTGATCGCCGACGACACGGCGACGCGGCTCAAGGCCGAACTGGCCGGCGACGTGCTCACGTTCGGCTTCGCGTCGGGGGCGGATGCCGACACCGCGGTCGCCGTCATCCAGACACTCACCGACCGGGAGGTGCGGCGCGAGGCCGCTGCATCCGTCGCGCTGACCGCGCCGGAGGGCGACGCGCTCCTCCCCGCCGCCGTGCGCGCACTGGATGCCGCCGGCATCCGCGTCGACCCGCGCAACCGGCGTGCCGCCCACCCTCGATGACGTCTTCCTCGCGCTGACCGGACGCACGCTCCGCGAAGCGGGCGAGGGCGAGTCGGGCGAAGAGACCGAACACAGCGATGGCGCGCGAGGACGCGGCATCCGTCACGACAGGAGCCCAGCGATGACCACCCGGATCGAGCAGGAACAGGCCCGCCCCGACACCGCCGTGCGCGCCAACACCGCACGCGACACCTGGAACGTGCTCACCCGCGAGCTCAAGCCGGTCGTGCGCGACCCGTTCACGCTCATCTTCAGCCTCGTGCAGCCGCTCGTCTTCCTCGGGCTGTTCGCACCCCTGCTGATCGGCTCGTCGGGTCAGCCGGTCGGCGAGACCCTGCAGTGGTTCGTGCCCGGAGTGCTCGTGATGATCGTGCTGTTCGGCACCGGCGCGACCGGATCGAACCTGCAGTACGAGATGATGACCGGCTCGCACGAGCGCACGCTCGTCGCGCCGCTCGCCCGGTCGTCTCTGCTGGTCGGGCGCGCGCTCAAGGAGATCGCACCGATCGTGGTGCAGGCGCTGATCATCGTGCTGATCGCCTGGCCGTTCGGCTTCACGATCAACGTGCCGGGACTCGTGATCGGGCTCGCTCTGCTCGCGGTGTTCGGCGTCGGTCTGGGCTCGCTCTCGTACACCCTCGCCCTGAAGACCAAAGACCGGGAGTGGCTCTTCTGGGGCGTGCAGCAGACGCTGATCTTCCCGCTGCTGATCCTGTCGGGCATGCTGCTCCCGCTCGATGAGGGCCCGGCGTGGATGCGCGCGATCGCGACGGTCAACCCGGTGAACTGGGTCGTCCAGGCCGAGCGCGCGCTGCTGGCGGGCGACCTCGGGTCGATCACCGTGCTGTGGGGCTGGATCGCCGCGCTCGTGCTGGCGGCGCTCGGACTGTGGGCCGGGGTCCGCGCGATCCGCAAGAGCAGCTGAGACACTGCGGCCGAGCCCCGTGCCGACGCCCGACGGCACGGGGTGGCGGGCGCGAGCCACTAGCGTGAACGCATGACAACGGCGACACGGCGAGCAGTGCTCGCCGTCGTCACGATCGTCGTGCTGGTCGCCCTCGGTGCGGGCCTCGGAATCGTCGTCGGCGACGCGCTCGGCATCCGCACCGAGCCCGCGACGCAGATGCAGCCGGCCGAGCCGGTCGTCCCCGTCGTGACCGCGGTCGTGCCGCCTCCGAGGTTCACGCAGATCGACGCCCCGCAGACGGTCCGGGTGGAGGTCGCGCTCGACGAGCTGACGGATGCCGTGGGCGAGGCCCCAGCGACATCCGGCGCGGCATCCCTCACCGTCGTCGCCGGAGCGGGCGATCCCTCTGACGAGACGTACCGGCTGACCGGCTCACCCGACGCACTCCGCATCGAGGCGGTGAGCGAGACCGGGGCCGTGCGCGGCGTCTACGACCTGGCCGCACAGGTGCGCGCGGGGCGATCGGTCGCCGAGGACCTCGGCGAGGAGATCACGTCACGGCTGCCGTTGCGCATGGTCGACATGGGCGCCGTCGCGGTCACGCCCGACCCGGCCGAATGGGAGGCCGGCACCGACTACTCGCACGCGTCGAAGGCGTTCGCCGACGTGCTGCTGCCCGACGCCCCCGTACATCGACCCGGAGTCGCTGGGCGAGGCGTACGACGACTTCGACGAGTTCCTGCGGCACTCGCTCGCGAACGGCTACAACGCGGTGGCGTTCCCCGGCTTCGTCGAGTTCGTCACGTTCGACGACGCACCGGGCGGCCCCGTCTACGCCGAGGGCGACGACCACCGCGCCAAGGCGCTCGCGCTGCGCGAGGCGTTCGGCCCGTTCTGGGACCGGGCCGACGAGCTCGGCGTCGACGTCTTCCTGCGCACCGACATGCTGACGCTCACGACCCCGCTCGCGCAGCACCTCACCGACCGGTTCGGCGGCCTCGACACGACGAACCCCGAGCTGTGGGACGTCTACGCCGCCGGGCTCGACGAACTCTACGCAGCCGAGCCGGCCCTGGACGGCGTGCTGATCCGCATCGGCGAAGCCGGACGCGTCTACGACGTCGAGGGATGGGACGTGTACTCCGCGCTCGCCGTCACGTCGGTGGAATCGGTGCGCACGATGCTCGACACGCTGACCGCGCAGGCCGAGGCGTCCGAGCGGGAGGTGATCTTCCGCACGTGGAGCGTCGGTGTCGGCGCGGTCGGCGACATGCACACGAACGACGCGTCGTACGAAGCCGTGCTCGGGGGCATCGACTCGCCGGCGCTGATCGTCTCGACGAAGTACACCCTCGGCGACTTCTACAGCTGGCTCCCGCTGAACGTGACGCTCGAGCAGGGTGAGCAGCGCCGGATCGTCGAGTTCCAGAGTCGCCGCGAGTTCGAGAACTTCGGCGCCTTCCCCAACGACCTCGGCCCCGAATACCAGTTCGCGCTGCAGCGCCTGCTCGCCGAGAACGAGAACATCGAGGGCATCTGGACCTGGACGCAGGACGGCGGTCCGTGGCGGGCAGGCCCGATGACCCTGTACCTCAAGTCCGGGTTCTGGCAGCTGTACGAGCTGAACACGATGCTCGCCGCCGACCTCGCGCGCGACCCCGACGTCGACGTGGGGCGCATCACCGAGGACTGGGCGCGGCAATGGCTGTCGGACGACCCGGCGACCGTCGAGGCGATCGTGCAGGCGATGTCGCTGTCGCGCCCCGCGATCGAGCAGGGTATGTACATCGAGCCGTTCGCCGAGCAGCGCGTGTTCGCGATCGGGCTCGAGCCGCCGCCGATGATGTGGATCTTCGAGTGGGACATCCTCACCGGCGACTCCGCGGTGCTCGACGTGATGTACGCGATCTCGCGGGATGCGACCGACGGCGACATCGAGCAGGCGATCGCGGGTGGAGATCAGGCGCTCGCGGATGCCGAGACCATGCGCGACCTCATCGCCTCGACCGGTGCGGCCACCTGGCACGACGCCGGGATGCGCGAAGCGTTCCTGGGCACGATGGACTACGAAGTCGACGTGCTCGGGCTGCTGTCGTCGTACCGCGCGATGATCCTGCACCAGGCGCAATGGCACGACACGCTCTCGCAGGACGCGTACGACGCCTGGGAAGCCGATCGCGACGAGTTCGAGGCGCTCGCGGCCGCACACCTCGAGCAGTACACCGGCGACATCGACTATCCGGCCTACAACCTCACCGCCGCCGAACTCGGCGTGCAGCGCGCCGATCGCGATCTCGAGATGGCGTGGATCGCGCGCGGCCTGCTGTTCCTGGCGGGGCTCTGGGTCGTGATCGGCGTGCTCTCCTCGCGCACCCGGCTCGTCCGCCGACCGGGGGCCGCCGCCGCGCGCGCGGGCTGGCTCGCGGCGACCCGGCCGTGGCGCGCACGCGAATCGACCTCGGGACTGCTGCCGCTGGATCGGTGGCTGCTGCTCGGTATCCCCGCGGCGCTGCTGGTCGGCACGCGTGCCGTGCAGACGTCGTTCCTCTCGTGGACGCACCTGGCGGTCGTCTTCGGTGCGTGGGCGGTCTTCCTGCTCGTCGTCCGCCTGCTGCTGCGCCGGCGCTCGCCGTGGCCGGTGATCGCCGCGGTCGGTGGGGTCGTGGTCCTCCGCTGCATCGTGACGCTGCTGGCGCTTTCGGTGACAGGGCCGGGCGGCTACTGGTTCTCGTTCTGGACCGAGCCCACCCGACGCACGGTGTACATCGCCGTCGCGTTCGCCCTGTTCGCGTGGGTGTTCGTCGCCGCGGCGTGGGCGCTCTCGTCGCAGATCGGCCGCCGCCGCGGCGTCGGCGCCGTGCTGGCCGGCGTCGGTGCCGGGCTCGCGGTTCCCGCGTTCGTCGTCGCGCTCGTGGGGCTCGAGCAGGCCCTGACCGTCTGGAACGACGAGATGGGGCTGCTGCCGTGGGGCCTGGCCCGCATCCTCGGCATCACCGTGTACCTCGACATCCCGGCGGCCACGGCGTGGTTCGCGGCCGGGTTCGGACTGGTGCTCGCGGTGATCGGCGTGCTGCTGGCGCTGCCCTACGGCAGGGGCGATCGCCGGCACGAGCCCGAGGCCGCGGCCTCCGCCGATCTGATGAGCTAGCTGCGGCCGAGTGTCTGGTCGAACGCGCCGCGACGCGTGTCGACGATCTCCTTGCCGAGCGGCATGAGCGAGACCGGCACGAGCTTGAAGTCGGCGATGCCCATCGGGATGCCGATGATCGTGAGGCACAGCGCGATGCCCGAGACGATGTGCGCGAGCGCCAGCCACCAGCCCGCGAGGATCACCCACACGACGTTGCCGAGGAATGCCCCGACGCCGGCGGTGGGCTTGGAGACGACCTCGCGGCCGAAGGGCCACAGCGAGTACAGCCCGATGCGGAACGACGCGATGCCCCACGGGATCGTGAGGATCAGGATGCACAGCACCACCCCGACCACCATGTAGCCGACGAAGAGCCAGAAGCCGGCGAAGATCAGCCAGATGATGTTCAGGAGGGTGCGCACGGACACATTCTGTCAGGGCGGGGGTGGGTCTCAGCTGGGGAGTGATGTCGGGTCGCGAGCCTAGACTTGAGGGGATATGACCGACGCCAGCACGCCCATGATCATCGTCGGCGGCGACCGTGGTCCCGCCGCCGGTGCGCCTTCATCGGTGCGCCCGGATGAAGACCTGCTCGAGGGCCTGAATCCGCCTCAGCGCGAAGCCGTCACGTACCGCGGTCCGGCGCTGCTGATCGTCGCCGGCGCCGGTTCGGGCAAGACGAGCGTGCTGACCCGCCGCGTCGCCTCGCTGCTGCGCACGAAGGAGGCGTGGCCCAGCCAGATCCTCGCGATCACGTTCACGAACAAGGCCGCCGGCGAGATGCGCGAGCGCGTCGGGCAGCTCATCGGCGATCGCGCGCAGGGGATGTGGATCTCGACGTTCCACTCCGCGTGCGTGCGCATCCTGCGCCGCGAGGCCGAGCAGTTCGGCTTCACGAAGTCGTTCACGATCTACGACTCGGGCGATTCGCGCGCGCTGCTGAAGCGACTCGTGAAGGAGCACGAGGCCGACGCGTACGGGCTCACTCCCGCAGGTGCGCAGAGTCGCATCTCCAAGCTCAAGAACGAGCTGTCGGATGCCGAGGCCTACGCACGCTCGGCGAACATGACCGATCCGGCCGAGCGCGTGTTCGTCGACGTGTTCACCGACTACCAGCGCGCGCTGCAGCGCGCCAACGCGTTCGACTTCGACGACCTGATCGGGCAGGTCGTGTACCTGTTCCGCGCGTTCCCGCACGTCGCCGACGTCTACCGTCGACGGTTCCGGCACATCCTGGTCGACGAGTACCAGGACACGAACCACGCGCAGTACGCGCTGATCCACGAGCTGACCCGGCCGGTCGGCTCGGATGCTCCCGGTTTCGAGTCGGGCGGCATGATGATCTTCGAAGCCGATCCGGCCGATGATCCGTCCAAGGCTCCGGCATCCCTCACCGTCGTCGGCGATTCCGACCAGTCGATCTACGCCTTCCGCGGGGCCGACATCCGCAACATCAGCGAGTTCGAGAAGGACTACCCCGGGGCGCGCGTCGTGCTGCTCGAGCAGAACTACCGCTCGACGCAGAACATCCTGAGCGCGGCCAACGCGGTGATCGGCCACAACTTCGACCGCAAAGACAAGAAGCTCTGGACCGATGTCGGCGCGGGCGAGAAGATCATCGGCTTCACCGGCTACTCGCAGCACGACGAGGCCCAGTTCGTCGCCGACGAGATCGAGACCCTGCACCGCGGGGGAGTCGACTACTCGCAGATCGCCGTCTTCTACCGCACCAACTCGCAGAGCCGTGCTCTGGAGGAGATCTTCATCCGCGCGGCGCTGCCGTACAAGATCATGGGCGGCACGAAGTTCTACGAGCGCGCCGAGATCAAGGACGCCCTGGCGTACCTGATCGCGGTGTCGAACCCGGCCGACGAGATGGCGCTGCGGCGCATCATCAACCGGCCGCGCCGGGGCATCGGCGACGTGACGATCGAGGCGATCTCGCGGTACGCGGCGAACGAGCAGATCACGTTCCGCGACGCGCTCGCGAACTCGTCGGCGCTCGGGGTCGGGCCGAAGATCCAGGCGGCGATCGCGCACCTGGACGCCGTGCTCGCCGAGGCGACCGACCTCATGCTCCCCTCGACCGGCGAGCTCGCTCCGCCCACCGCGGTCGCCGAGGGACTGCAGCTGCTGCTCGGCAAGACCGGCTACACCGACGCGCTGCGCGCGAGCCGCGACGCGCAGGACGAAGCGCGCGTCGAGAACCTCGACGAGCTCGTCGCCGTGGCGCGGGAGTTCGCGCGCAACAACCCCGAGGGCACGGTGATCGACTTCCTCGCGGAGGTGCAGCTCGTCTCCGACGCCGACGACCTCGAAGACGCGTCGGGCTCGGTCTCGCTCATGACGATGCACACCGCGAAGGGCCTCGAGTACGACGCCGTGTTCGTCACCGGCGTCGAAGAGGACCTCATCCCGCACCGCATCTCGGCGGGGGAGCCGGGCGGACCCCAGGAGGAGCGCCGGCTCTTCTACGTCGGCATCACGCGCGCCCGCAAGCGCCTGTACCTGTCGCTCGCGATGACCCGCGCGCAGTTCGGCGAGATCTCGGTCGCGATGCCGAGCCGCTTCCTGCAGGAGATCCCGGCCGACCTGGTGCACTGGCGGCAGTCGCCCGGGCGACGTGAATTCCCGCGGCGGCATGCAGTCGCGCGCGCTCAACGCCCGGCGTCCGGGCGGCGGTTCCGGTGGTGCGGCACCGGGGCGCCGGTACGGCGACGATCTCGTTCCGAAGTCGACCTCGATCGAGCGCTTCGCGAACCGCATCCCTGCGAAGGTGCGCGACAACGGCGACATGGTGCTGGCCTCGGGCGACCGCATCAAGCACGACGACTTCGGCGAGGGACGCGTGGATGCCGTCACCGGCGAGGGCGCGAAGCGCGTCGCGCACGTGCGCTTCGACACCGCCGGCCCCAAGAAGCTCCTGATCAAGATCGCGCCGATCGAGAAGCTCTGAGGCGTCCCGCGAGGGACGCCGGTTAGGCTCGAACGATGGCCCTGTTCTCCCGGCGAAAGAAGACGGACGACCTCCAGCCGACGGCGCGAGGAGGCGCAGCCCGCGCCGGTCGGAGGAAGCGGCCAGATCGACACCGAGACGGATGCCGCGGCCGGGCCCACGCGCCCGGAGGCTCCGGCGGACGCGTCAGCGGCCGCAGGAGGGGGCGTGGGGACCGTCGGCATCTCGATGTCGTCGTACCAGGACCTGGGCTCGCAGAGCTCCAGAGCCCGCTCCGCCCGTGCGCACACCGACTCCGCGCACGCTCGGGCCGGCCGAGGCGCCGGCTGCGACGGAGACGGTCCCGGGGCTGCGCGACAACGTCGTGCTGCGTGAGGCGCTGGCCGCACTGCCGCCGCAGCCGGAGGCTCCCGATCTGCTCGAGATCGCGCGCCAGCTCATGCAGGGTCATCTCTTCCTGCGGGTCAAGGGCGATGCCCGCGCGCTGCTCGCGGAAGGCAAGGACCTGCCGCTCGGCGTCGCCGCCGTGGGCGGCAAGCAGTTCGTGCTCGCCTACAGCAGCGGCACCGCACTGCGCCAGAGCATCCAGGCCGATCGCGAGACCGACACGTCGGCGATGGGGCAGCCCGTGCTCGCGGTCGTCCGCTACGTGCTCGCCGGGCCCTACGCCGGCCTCATCATCGACAACTCCTCCGCTCCGGCGCGCGCGGTGCTTCCCCGCGAACTGCTCGAGAAGCTGCTCGACCAGGCGGATCCGTCACTCGAGGTCAAGACGCTCCTCTCCGGCGATCGCACCCCTGCCACGGCATCCGCCGTCGCCGAAGCCCTCACGCGCGTGAAGTTCTGGGTCGCCGTCAACAAGTCGCCAGAGGGGCGCTTCGGCGTCGCCGAGGCGCGCACCGACGACGGAGCGCGGCTCATCGAGCTGTACTCGCACCCGCTCGAGGTGGCGTCGCTGCAGCGCGGTGATCAGGCGGCGCCGATGACGGCGGCGCAGCTCGCGGGCGCCCTGCGCGCCGACGAGGGGATCGGCGGCGTGATCGTCGACCCGGGCGGCCCGTGGATCCGGCTGTCGCGGGCCGACCTCGCGCCCCTGCTCTCGCTGCCGGTCCATGACCCTCCGTTTCGCGGGTCGAGCCCCGCTGCACCCGCGTGTGCCGTGCCCCAGCATCGGACGATCGACGGTTTGGAGGAGCTGTAGCGCGCGCGCCGGCAGGGTGACGGATGCCGGAACCCCGGCCTAGGCTCCCTCCCATGGCGAGCGAGCGCATCACCCTGACCGTGCCCGGCCCCGACGGCGACCGCGAAGTCGGGCCTGTCGAGCCCGAACCGCGTGCTGTGGCCCGCAGCTCGGCATCACGAAGCACGAGCTCGCCGAGTACGTGATCGCGGTCTCCGGCCCGTTCCTCGAGGCCAACGGCAACCGGCCGGTGTCGCTCGAGCGCTTCCCCGACTCCGATCGACGGCGAGTCGTTCTTCTCGAAGAACCCGCCCAAGGGCACTCCCGCCTACGTCGAGGCGGTCACCGTGACCTACAACAGCGGGCGGCGGCATCCGCAGCTCGTCCTCACCGAGCCCGCCGCGATCGTGTGGGCCGTGCAGATGAACACGATCGTGTTCCACCCGTGGGCCTCGCTCGCGGGCGACACCGACAACCCGGTCGAGCTGCGCATCGATCTCGATCCGCAGCCCGGCACGGATTTCTCGGATGCCGTGCCCGCGGCGCACGCGCTGCGCGAGGTGCTGCGCGAGGCCGGGCTGGAGGCGTGGGTCAAGACGAGCGGCAATCGCGGCATCCACGTGTTCTGCCCGATCGAGCCGACCCACGAGTTCCTCGACGTGCGCCACGCGGTGATCGCCGCCGCGCGCGAGCTCGAGCGGCGCATGCCCGAGAAGGTCACCACGAACTGGTGGAAGGAAGAGCGCGGCGAGCGCATCTTCGTCGACTTCAACCAGGCCAACCGCGACCGCACGATGGCCGGCGCGTACAGCCCGCGCGCGCTGCCGACGGCGACCGTCGCGACGCCGGTGACGTGGGACGAGCTCGACGGCGTCGACCCGGCTGCCTTCACGATCCGCTCCGTGCCCGCAGCGGCTCGCCGACACGGGCAACCCCTGGGCCGGCTTCCTCGACCAGCCCGGCCGCATCGACACGCTGCTGGAGTGGTGGGAGCGCGACCTCTCGAACGGGCTGGGGGAGCTGTCGTTCCCGCCGGACTTCCCGAAGATGCCCGGCGAGCCGCCGCGCGTGCAGCCGAGCAAGAAGAACCCCGAGAACTGGACGGCCGACGGCACGGCCCGCTGAGGCGTCGCGTCAGTCCAGCACGGCGCCGACGTCGTAGGCCGACACCGACTCGAGCTGCTCGTACGTGCACGAGGCCGGGTCGCGGTCGGGCCGCCAGCGCTCGAACTGCACGGTGTGCCGGAAGCGCCAGCCCTCGAGCTGGTCGTAGCGCACTTCGAGCACGCGCTCGGGCCGGAGGTGCACGAACGACGAGTCGCGATCCGCCGCGGAGAAGCGGGACTTCTCGCCCTCGCTCTTGACGGCGCGCCCCGGCTTCGTCGCGTTCGACGAGCGGGGCGAGCTCGTCGATCAGCTCGAGGCGCCGCGCGTTGGTCCAGGCGGAGACGGCGCCGACCGGATACAGCGTGCCGTCGTCGGCGTACAGCCCGACGAGCAGGGATCCGACGCCCTGCCCGGACTTGTGGATGCGGTAGCCGAGGGCCACGACGTCGGCCGTGCGGGCGTGCTTGATCTTGAACATCGTGCGCTTGTTCGGCGCATACGGCTGGGCGAGCGGCTTGGCGACGACGCCGTCGAGCCCGGCCCCCTCGAACTCGCTCAGCCAGCGACGCGCGGTGTCGGCATCCGTCGTCGTCCGCGTGACGTGGATCGGATGCGGCAGCCCGGCCAGCAGCTCGACCAGCTGCGCCCGCCGCTCCGAGAACGGCTCGGCCTGCAGGTCGCGATCGCCGCGGGCGAGCAGGTCGAACGCGATGAACATCGCGGGCGTCTTCTCGGAGAGCATCGTGACGCGGGATGCCGCGGGGTGGATGCGCTGCGTGAGCGAGTCCCAGTCCAGCCGCTGCGCACCCGGCTCGCCCTGGGGGACGACGACCTCGCCGTCGATGAGGCACGGCTCGGGGAGCAGGCGCGAGAACGCCTCGACCAGCTCGGGGAAGTAGCGGGTCAGCGGCTTGGCGCCCCGGCTGCCGATCTCGACGTTCTCGCCGTCCCACGAGACCAGCCCGCGGAAGCCGTCCCACTTGGGCTCGTAGCTCAGCCCGCCGGCGACCTTCTCCTGGTCGGGCACGTCGGGCACCGACTTGGCGAGCATGGGCGCGGGGATCTCGTAGGGCATGCGCCCATCCTGCCGTGGGCCGCCGACCTCCGACAGGTGCGCCGCCGTCGCGACGTTCAGCGATCGCTCAGTCCCGATGATACCCCAGGGGGTATCATCGACACATGACCACTCGTGAGATCACACTCGAGAACCTCGGCGACACCATCTCGCAGAACGGCATCGTTCTGCTCGACTTCTGGGCGGCGTGGTGCGGACCCTGCCGCATGTTCGGCCCCATCTTCGAAAAGGCCTCCGCCGAGAACGCCGACATCGTGTTCGGCAAGGTCGACACCGAGGCCCAGCGTGAACTCGCCTCCGGCTTCCGGATCACGTCGATCCCGACGCTGATGGCGTTTCGCGACGGCATCCTGGTCTTCTCGCAGCCCGGCGCTCTCGGTTCGCCCCAGCTGAGCTCGGTCATCGACGCCGTGCGCGGCCTCGACATGGAAGACGTTCGCGCCCAGGTCGCCGCGCAGTCGGCGCAGGGCGCCTCGGCGTGACCGCACGTCCGCGCTGCGCGACGACGCGCGGCGAGCGGATGCTGCGCGCTCTCGCGTCGGTCTTCGTCGGAGCGTTCGCGCTCAGCACCATCGACAACCTCTGGTGCGCGATCCCGGCGGGAGTCTGCAGCATCCTGCTGATGGTCGGCGCCGTCACCGGCTGGTGCCCCAGCGACCTCTTGGCGCGTCGAGTCACGCCGGAGGACGCTCCCAATGCCTTCGGCATCCCGGAGGCGAAGGGCCGAGTGGAGGTCTGAGACCCTCGTCAGGCCTCGACCGGGCGCTTCGCTCGCGCCCAGCGCGCGGGCAGGTTCGGGCCGTCCCAGACCTGGATCGCGCCCCACACGGCGGCGGTGATCGGCACGGCCAGCACGGCGCCGACGATGCCTCCGAGCACCGTGCCCACGGTCAGGGCGACGAGGATCACGAAGGCGTGCAGCTTCATCGAGCGGCCCATCAGCACCGGCTGGAGGAAGTTGCCCTCGAGCTGGTTGACCAGGATCACGACGCCGAGCACGAGCAGCGCGTTGAGCGGCCCATTGGCCACGAGCGCCACGAGGGCCGCGAGGATGCCGGCGACGGTCGCACCGACGATCGGGATGAACGCCAGCAGGAAGACGAGCACGGCCAGCGGGATCGCCAGCGGCACCTGGAGGATGAGCAGGCCGATCAGGATGCCGATCGCATCGACGGCCGCGACCGTCGCGGTGCCCCGCACGTAGGAGCCGAGCACCGTGACCGTCTTGTCGCCGATGCGCTCGGCGCGCAGGTAGTTCTCGCCGCGGAACGGACGCAGCAGGAACTCCCACATCTGCGGACCGTCCTTCAGGAAGAAGAACAGGATCGTCACCATCAGCACGAACCCGGTCACGAAGTTCGCGACCGCGCCGACGCCGGCCAGGGCCCCGGAGCCGAACTGCGAACTCGTGAGGAAGTCGGTGACCGTGCTCATGAAGTCATCGAGCTGCTCGGCGGCCGAATCGAAGAACGGCAGGGTCTGCACCCAGGCGATGACGTTCGCGATCCCGTCCTGCGCCTGCTCGTACAGCGCGTCCCACTGATCGCGCACCGCCCAGACGATCAGCCAGCCGATCCCGGTGAGGATGAGCACGATCGCCAGCAGGGTGATCACCGTCGCGAGCACGGAGGGAACGCCGCGGCTGCGCATCCACCTCATCACCGGCGCGAACGCGCACGCGAGGATCAGCGCGATCACGAGCGGGATCGTCACGAGGGTGAGCTGCTGGATGCTCCAGATGATGCCGGCCACGACCGCCACCACGACGATGATCTGGATCGCGCGGATGCCGAGCCTGCCGAATCCGTCGGCCCACAGGCTCCACGGGGCCTTCGATGCCTTCAGCTCGACATCCTGCGACTCGAGTCGCACCGTCTGCGGGTCGTTCCGGAACAGTCCCATCTTCTGAGGCTATCCGCCCGGCGTCAGGACCCCGGGCGGCTTGCGCGGGGAGGGGTTGACCGGAGCCGTGGGTGTCGGCGTACGTGCGCCACGGCCAGTTGAGGTGGTCACCCTCCTCCAGGGTCGTCCAGCTGATGTCCGGCAGGACGGACCAGTCCGTCTCATCGTCCGAGCGCGCGTACCAGACGATGCGGACATCATCGTCCCGATCCGCCGCCAGTTGGAGCTCAAGGGGGAATGCGCTCAGCTCGAGCCCGGAAGGGGGTGTCACGGATGCCGCGTCTTCGGCTCCGAGGATCACGAGCCGCAGATCGTCGAGTCCGTCGTCGTGCGCGGGTGCACCTCCGGTGACGAGCTCGAGGTCGTCCAGCGCCATGAGCCGCAGCCAGTCGCGCCGCCAGTCGTCGAGGAGGCCCCCGCCGGGGCATCCGCCATCGGCGGCCAGGCACGCGGTCGCATTCTTGTAGGCCGTCATGGCTCGAGGCTCGTCGCCGAGAGCGAGATACGCGAGCGCCTCGTTGAAGCGCACGTAGTGCAGCACCGTGCCTGCGCCGTCGCCTTCAGCTTCGAGAAGAGACCGGGCCTCCCGCAGGTCGTCCAGTGCGCGCCGGATCGACTCCTCGTCGTCCTGCCGTATGCCGTGCAGCAGCCGGTACCACCCGAGGTTCGCAGGCACGGTGGGGCTCGGCTCATCGAGGACCGACTGTGCGTGCTCGAGATCGGCGATGATTCCTGCGGTATCCAGATCGCTGTCGTCGGTCACGCGACCGAGCGGGTCGTCCGAGCAGTCCTTCGACAACGCGAGGGCCTCATAGGCGGGCGCGTAGTCCGGGATCGCCGCGATCGCGAGTTCCAGCCGGTCGGCGGCATCGCACGGCCGCTGCATCCCCGCCGCCAGATCCCCCGCGAACGACTCGACGACCTCGGTCGGGGTGATGCGCGCCCGGGCGACGATGTCGGGGGCGGCGAAGAGCATCGCGACGACGGCGATGAGGGCGCTGGCCGATCCCACCCCGAAGAGCACCCAGGCGCTCTGGCGCGTGCGATCGCGATCGGCGGCGAGCCCGAGGATGCTACGCGAACGCGCCGACCCCGGTGATGTCGCGACCGATCAGGAGAGCCTGGACGCTCTCGGTGCCCTCGTATGTGTGGATCGACTCGATGTCGGCCATGTGCCGCATGACGCGATGCTCGAGAAGGATGCCGTTGCCCCCGAGCATGTCGCGCGCGACGCTCGCGATCCGGCGAGCGGCGCGGGTGTTGTGGTACTTCGCGAGCGAGGCCTGTGTCGGCTGCAGCCGGCCGGCGAGCTCGAGGTCGGCCAGGCGCCGGCAGTACAGCTGCATGCCGGTCAGCTCGTCGAGCATCCGGGTGAGGCGCTCTTGGACCATCTGAAAGCCGACGAGCGGCTTGCCGAACTGCACTCGCGCCTTCGCGTAGCTCAGGGCCGATTCGTAGCAGGCGGTCGCGTGGCCGAGCGCCGACCACGCGACACCCGACCGGGTCGCGTACAGCACGGTCGAGGCATCCTTGAAGGTCTTGCGCGCCGGGCAGCACCGCATCGGCCGGGAGACGCACGTCGGTGAGGGTGATGTGCGCCTGGTGGATCGCGCGCAGCGAGGCCTTGCCGAGGATCGGCCGCCCGTCGTAGCCCGGGGTGTCCTGCGGCACCAGGAAGCAGCGGACGGCGCCGCGGCCGTCGTCGGTGGGTACCCGCGCCCACACGAACGTGATGCCGCCGGAGGCGCCGTTGCCGATCCACTTCTTCGCGCCGTTGAGCACCCACTCCTCGCCCTCCTGGCGGGCTTCGGTCTCGAGCGACACCGAGTCCGAGCCGTGGTCGGGTTCGGTGAGGGCGAAGGCAGCCAGCACCTCGCCGCGGGCGACCGGCTGCAGGTACTCGGCTTTCTGCTCCGCGCTGCCGAAGAGCGCCAGCGTGCGCAGGGCGAGGCCGCCCTGCACGGCGAGGATGGTGCCCATCGACCCGTCGCCGCGCGAGACCTCCATGTTGACCAGTCCCGCAGCCAGCGGGGAGAGGTGCGTGATGCCGTCGTGGTCGATCCCGTCGGTGAACAGGTCGAGTTCGCCCATGCGGCGCGCGAAGTCGAGGTTGTACTCGGCGCGGTCCCAGTAGTCGTCGATCACGGGGATCACTTCATCGGCGAAGGTCTTGGCGCGGTCCCACGCGGCGCGATCGGCCTCGGGTATGTCGTCGAACACCGCGTAGAAGTCGGTGTCCAGACGCCCGGTCAGGTCGTACCCCTCGACGCGCTGCCCGGGAACCGGCGTGAATTCGGTGACGTCGGCCATGATGCACTCCTCTTCGACCGCGGATGCCCGCAGCTCGATTGTAGCGAAACCGAGTGTCTCGTGGCGCGGTACTCGAGTCTCAGCCACGAAGCGAGTGGCACCTCAGTCGCGCGAGGCGGCCGGCTTCGCGTGTCAGCGGCCGGCGTCGAGACGTGCGCGCAGCCGGCGGCTCACCTCGGCGGGCGGCATCCGGCGCGGGAAGACCGCCACGACGATGTCGTCGGGGCTGCTGCCGGTGCCGTCCGGATGCACGCCGTACCGACGGCGGACGTCATCGAGTGCCGCGCGGAGGATGCCGATGCGCACGCGTCCGCCGCGCAGCAGCTGACGCAGCACGTGGTTGTGCACTGCGGTGACCAGGGCGGCGAAGCCGACGGCGTCGAGCGGGTCGAGTCCCGGGATCGCCTCGCGGAGGTACTCGTCGAAGAGCCGCTCGTAGCGGAAGACCGTCACGATCTCGCGCTCGCGCAGCGCGGGCACGTCTCGCACCACCTGATAGCGGCGACGCGCGACGTCGGGGTCGGCCGCGAAGTGACGGAACACGCGCTCCGATGCCTCGCACACCGCCGACCACGGATCGTCGTGGCCCTGGGCGAGCCAGCCCCGCAGTTCGTCGAGGAGCACTTCGTGGTCTGCGAAGACGACGTCCTCCTTGCCGCCGAACTGGCGGAAGAACGTGCTGCGCGACACCCCCGCCGCCTGCGCGATCTGCTCGACCGACGTCGCCTCGAAACCCTGGCGCTCGAACAGCTCGAGCGCCGCCGCGACCACGCCGGTGCGCGCGGCGGAGGGGGAGGGTGTGTCGCTCATTTCGACACGAGCCTAGACCTCGCGCGATCCGCCCGAGGGTCCGATGTCGTCGGGAGCCCCGGGAGTCCGGTAGTAGGCTGGGAAATCGGCCGAGTTATCTCGACGTCAAGACGCTTTCTGCGTCATATCCCCTGTCGCCCCAGCGAAGGAATGCACTGTGGATCTGTACGAATACCAGGCACGCGACCTCTTCGAGAAGTACGAGGTCCCGGTGCTCGCCGGCCTCATCGCGGACACGCCCGAGGAGGCGAGGGCAGCGGCCGAGAAGATCGGCGGCGTGGTCGTCGTCAAGGCCCAGGTCAAGACCGGCGGCCGCGGCAAGGCCGGCGGCGTCAAGGTCGCCAAGACCCCCGACGAGGCGTACGAGGCGGCCAAGGCCATCCTCGGCCTGGACATCAAGGGTCACGTCGTCAAGCGCGTCATGATCGCGCAGGGCGCCCGCATCGACAAGGAGTACTACTTCTCGGTGCTGCTGGACCGCGCCAACCGCGCGTACCTGTCGCTGTGCAGCGTCGAGGGCGGCATGGAGATCGAGGAGCTCGCGGTCGAGCGCCCCGAGGCCCTCGCCCGCATCGCGGTCGACCCCCTCACCGGCATCGACAAGCAGAAGGCCGTCGAGATCGCCGAGGCGGCCGGGTTCGCCCCCGAGCTCGTCGACAAGGTGAGCGACGTCTTCGTCAAGCTCTACTCCGTCTACAAGGGCGAGGACGCCACGCTCGTCGAGGTCAACCCGCTCGTGCTCACCGAGGAGGGCGACATCATCGCCCTCGACGGCAAGGTCACCCTCGACGAGAACGCCGACTTCCGTCACGCCGGGCACGCGCTGCTCGAAGACAAGGATGCCGCCGACCCGCTCGAGGCCAAGGCCAAGGAGAACGACCTCAACTACGTCAAGCTCGACGGTCAGGTCGGCGTCATCGGCAACGGCGCAGGACTGGTGATGTCGACGCTCGACGTCGTCGCCTACGCCGGCGAGAACCACGGCGGCGTGAAGCCCGCGAACTTCCTCGACATCGGCGGCGGCGCCTCGGCCGAGGTCATGGCCGCAGGGCTGGACGTCATCCTCGGCGACCCGCAGGTCAAGAGCGTGTTCGTCAACGTCTTCGGCGGCATCACCGCGTGCGACGCCGTCGCCAAGGGCATCGTCGGCGCGCTGGCCGAGCTCGGCGCACAGCGCCTCGAAGCCGCTCGTCGTGCGCCTCGACGGCAACAAGGTCGAGGAGGGCCGCGCGATCCTCGCGCGACGCGAACCACCCGCTCGTCACGCTGGCCGACACCATGGACGAAGGCGCCGACAAGGCCGCCGAGCTCGCGAACGCATAAGGACTGAAGCAACATGTCGATCTTTCTCAACAAGGACTCCAAGGTCATCGTCCAGGGCATCACCGGCGGCGAGGGCACCAAGCACACCGCACTCATGCTCAAGGCCGGCACCCAGGTCGTCGGCGGCGTGAACGCCCGCAAGGCCGGCACGACGGTGCTGCACCGCGACGCCGACGGCAACGCCGTCGAGCTGCCCGTCTTCGCCTCGGTCGCCGAGGCCATCGCGACGACCGGCGCCGACGTGTCGATCGCGTTCGTGCCGCCGGCCTTCACCAAGAACGCGATGGTCGAGGCCATCGACGCCGAGATCCCGCTGCTCGTCGTCATCACCGAGGGCGTTCCCGTCGGCGACACCGCCGAGGCCTGGGCGTACGCGCAGTCCAAGGGCAACACGACCCGCATCATCGGACCGAACTGCCCCGGCATCATCACGCCCGGCGAGTCGCTCGTCGGCATCACGCCCGCCAACATCACCGGCAAGGGCCCGATCGGCCTCGTCTCCAAGTCGGGCACCCTGACCTACCAGATGATGTTCGAGCTGCGCGAGATCGGCTTCTCGACCGCGATCGGCATCGGCGGCGACCCCGTCATCGGCACGACGCACATCGACGCGCTCGCCGCGTTCGAGGCCGACCCCGAGACCAAGGCGATCGTGATGATCGGCGAGATCGGCGGCGACGCCGAAGAGCGCGCGGCCGACTTCATCAAGGCGAACGTCACCAAGCCGGTCGTCGGCTACGTCGCGGGCTTCACCGCCCCCGAGGGCAAGACGATGGGCCACGCCGGCGCGATCGTCTCGGGCTCGGCGGGCACCGCGCAGGCCAAGAAGGAGGCCCTCGAGGCCGCCGGGGTCAAGGTCGGCAAGACGCCGTCCGAGACCGCCGACCTGATGCGCGCCATCATCGCGGGGCTCTGACCCCGATTCGGACGGGCGGATGCCGCGGCTCAGGCCGCGGCATCCGCCCTGTCTCTTTCGCCTTAGGGTGGACGCATGCCACTGACCGGGGAATACAAGCCGAGCACGTCCGAGTGGGCCCGCACGCAGGCCGAGAAGTTCGAAGCGTCGGGCGGAACCGAAGCGAACCTGCTGCGCGGCGTGCCGATCATCGTGCTGACCACGGTCGGCGCGAAGTCGGGCGCGCTGCGCAAGACCGCGCTCATGCGGGTCGAGCACGACGGTCGCTACGCGGTCGTGGCCTCGAAGGGCGGCGCTCCGGACGAGCCCAAGTGGGGCGAGAACATGCGCCGCCACCCGCACGTCGAACTGCAGGACGGCGCGGTCAAGCGCGACTACCTGGCTCGCGAGCTGTCGGGTGACGAGCGCGCCGAGTGGTGGGGCGAGCGACCGACGGTGTGGCCCGACTACGACGTCTACCAGACCAAGACCGACCGCCAGATCGCGCTCTTCGTGCTGGAGCCGATCGAGGGCTGAACCGACCGGGCACCGGATGCCGCGCAGGGGCGTGCCGGGAGGCGGAGGCGGTCCTGTCGCTAGGTAGGGTCGATGAGGCATGCATCGCCTGATCGTCGTCATCCTCTCCGCCGTCGACGCCGCCATCGCGGCGGCCGTCGGCATCGCGGCGACCCTCGCGCCGCTCACCGTGCTGTGGGTGCTCGGGCTCGGCGGCACCGCCGACTGGGCCGCGCTGTGGCCGGCCGGCGCCACGATCTGGCAGTTCGGCAACCTCGTGCCGCTGCAGGTCACGCTCCCGGGCGATTACCTCGCCGCGTCGGGGATCGACCCGGCCGCGGCATCCTTCGCGCTCTCCCTCGCGCCGCTCGCGTTCGCAGGATTCACCGCGATCTTCGCCGCGCGCTCGGGCGTGCGCGCGTCGCAGGCCGACGCGTGGCTCACCGGGGTCCTCACCGGCTCGCTCGTCTTCGCGGCGCTGTCGACGCTGATCGCGTTGACCTCGGCGGGCCCGCTCGCCGAGGTCGAGCGCTGGCAGGCGATCCTGCTGCCCGCGCTCGTGTTCGCGATCCCGCTCCTGCTGGGCGCGCTCGTGACCGAGTGGCGCGAGGCCGGCTCGGGCGTCATCGCGCGTCTGCGCGATCGCATCGAGGCCGCCCCGCACGGCTGGGGCGAAGTGCCCGGACTCATCGTCCGCGGCACCGCGGTCGTGCTCGTCGGTCTCATCGGCCTCGGCGCCCTGGTGTTCGCGGTCTCGCTCGTGCTGCGCGGGGGAGAGGTGATCGCGCTGTTCGAATCCGCGCAACGTCGACGCGCTCGGCGCGACGGTCGTGACGCTCGCCCAGCTGGCGTACCTGCCGACCCTGGCGATCTGGGGCATGGCGTTCGTGGCGGGTCCGGGCTTCGCGGTCGGCGTCGACACGGCCGTCTCGCCGGCCGGCACGCAGCTCGGCGTGATCCCCGGCATCCCCGTGCTGGGCGCGCTCCCCGAGTCCACGACGCCGTGGCTGCTCCTGCTCGCGCTGCTGCCGGTCGCGCTCGGCGCGTTCGCCGGGTGGGTCACCCGCTCCCGCCTGGTCGCGCCGCCCGTCGTGGTCGTCGCCGAGCCGCAGCGGGTCCTTGCCGACTGGGATGCCGCCCCCGAGGCGGCGCGCAGCTCGGCGCTCACCGCGCTCCTCTCGGGAGTGGACGCGACCCGCTCGGTCGACACCGCTGTCGAGGAGGAGACCGACGGCGCCGCGATCGACGCCGACGACCGGACGGATCCGATCGGGGCGCGGGCGGTGATCGCGCTCGGCATCGCCGCGCTGTCCGCTGCCGGCGCGGCGCTGCTCGCGCTGCTCGCTTCGGGATCGATCGGTCCCGGGCGGCTCTCCGAGGTCGGTCCGCAACCGGGCGCGGTCGCCCTGGCGGTGGGCGTGGAGGTTCTGCTCGGCGCCGCGATCCTGCTGCTCTCGCCGCGACGGAGACCCGCGCCTGCGGCTGCCGCCGACCCGGCGCGGCCAGCGGCCGCCGCGGCCGAGGAAGCCCCCATCGAAGACGCTCGCCCGGCCGATGAGCAGACGGTCGAGGTTCCCGCCGGGCGCTCGCTGAGCGAGGCCGACACCGCGCCGATCGCGCTCGTCCCGCCGACGCCGCGGTCCGTCGCGACCGGCCCGGACAGCACGCCCACCGCCGACCTCGGGCCCCGCAGGCCCACGCCGCTCCCGCCGATAGACTAGGCCGGTGCTCACGGTCGCCGTCCTCATCTCGGGCGCGGGGTCCAATCTCCGGGCCCTGCTCGACGAAGCGGCCGACCCCGAATTCCCCGCGCGCATCGTCGTGGTCGGCGCCGATCGCGAGGCGGACGGCTTCAGCCACGCCGAGGAGTACGGCATCCCCACGATCCTCGTCCCGTGGCGCGAGTTCGATTCCCGCGATGAGTGGGGTGCCGAGCTCGGGGCGCAGCTGGATGTCTGGAAGCCCGACCTGGTCGTGCTGAGCGGGCTCATGCGCCTGCTGCCCGCGTCACTCGTCGACGCCTGGTCGCCCCGGATCATCAACACGCACCCGGCGTACCTGCCCGAGTTCCCCGGCGCGCACGGCGTGCGCGACGCGCTGGCGGCCGGTGTCGCGCAGACCGGTGCGAGCGTCATCATCGTCGACAACGGCGTCGACAGCGGCCCGATCCTCGCGCAGGAGCGGATCCCGGTGCTCCCCGGCGACGACGAGCACACGCTCCACGAGCGGATCAAGCCCGTCGAACGCCGGCTGCTGATCGACGTCGTCCGGCGCATCGCCACCGGAGAGCTCGACCTGGCTGCGGTGTCGTGAACGTCTGCGCGACGAACCTGCCCGCAGTGACCGCCCCCTGATCCCCACCCGAGGAGCCCCCATGGCCGGCCCCAGCCCCGACCCGTCCCTGTACCGCGACCGCAACGTCGTCCCGGTCCGCCGTGCCCTCGTCTCGGTGAGCGACAAGACCGACCTGCTGCGCCTCGCGGAGGCCCTCGCCGCCGCCGGCGTCGAGATCGTCTCGACCGGCTCGACCGCCGCGACGATCCGGGATGCCGGTCACGCGGTGACCGACGTCGCGTCGGTCACCGGCTTCCCCGAGTCCCTCGGCGGCCGCGTGAAGACGCTCCACCCCGGCGTGCACGCCGGGCTTCTGGCCGACCTGCGGCTCGAAGACCACGAGCAGCAGCTGTCGGAGCTCGGCATCCTTCCCTTCGAGCTCGTGGTCGTGAACCTCTACCCGTTCGTCGAGACGGTGCGCTCCGGCGCGGAGGGCGACGCGGTCGTCGAGCAGATCGACATCGGCGGACCGGCGATGGTGCGAGCCTCGGCCAAGAACTTCGCGAACGTGGCGATCGTCGTCTCGCCGGAGTCCTACCCCGCGATCATCGACGCGATCGGCCAGGGCGGCACGACGCTCCCGCAGCGCCGCGAGCTCGCCGCACGGGCGTTCGCCCACACGTGCGAGTACGACCGCGCCGTCGCGACCTGGTTCGCCGAGCAGACCCTCGGCGAGCCCGACCTGCCCCAGCACCTGACGATCAAGGCCGAGCGACTGGCGACGCTGCGGTACGGCGAGAACTCGCACCAGCGTGCGGCGATCTACACGCGCGTCGGCGGCCACGGCATCGCGCAGGCGACGCAGCTGCAGGGCAAGGAGATGTCGTACAACAACTACGTCGACGCGGATGCCGCCCTCCGGGCAGCCTTCGACATGGTCAAGCCCGCGGTCGCGATCATCAAGCACGCGAACCCGTGCGGCATCGCCGTCACAGCCCCCAACGCGCTCGACCCGATCGCGAGCGCCCACCTCCGGGCGCACGAGTGCGATCCGGTGTCGGCGTTCGGCGGCGTGATCGCGGCGAACCGGACGGTCACGCTGAAGATGGCCGAGAACCTGCGCGACATCTTCACCGAGGTCATCGTCGCTCCCGCGTTCGAGCCCGCCGCCCTCGAGGTGTTCGCGCTCAAGAAGAACCTGCGCGTGCTGCAGCTGCCGGCCGACTGGACGCAGGAGCCGATGGACGTGCGCCTGGTGTCGGGCGGTCTGCTGCTGCAGGACGCCGACCGCTTCCCCGACGACATCGAATCCGTCGCGAAGGACTGGGAGCTCGTCTCGGGCGAGCGGCCGAGCGACGAGGAGATGACGAACCTCATCTTCGCCTGGAAGGCCTGCCGCGCCGTGAAGTCCAACGCGATCGTGCTCGCCAAGGGCTCGGCCACGGTCGGCATCGGCATGGGCCAGGTCAACCGGGTCGACTCGTGCCGGCTCGCGGTCGAGCGCGCGGGCGATCGCGCGGCCGGATCGGTGGCGGCATCCGACGCGTTCTTCCCCTTCGCCGACGGACCCCAGGTGCTGATCGACGCGGGGATCTCGACCATCGTCCAGCCCGGCGGGTCGGTGCGCGACGACGAGGTCGTCGATGCGGCGCGCGCGGCCGGTGTCACGATGTTCTTCACCGGAGAGCGCCACTTCTTCCACTGACTGACCCCGCCTCTCGCGGTGAGGGGGCGGGTCAGCCGGTGGGGCGGCCGTACTCCTCCATCCAGCGCAGCCACACCTCGCTGACCGTGGGGTAGGGCGGCACGGCGTGCCAGAGGCGGTCGATCGGCACTTCGCCGACGATCGCGACGGTGGCCGCATGCAGCAGCTCGGCGACGTCGGGGCCGACGAAGGTCGCACCGACCAGCACCCCCCGGTCCTCGTCGACGACAGCGCGCGCCATGCCTTCGTAGTGGTCGGCGTAGGTGGTCGCACCGGCGATCCACGACAGGTCGTAATCGAGCACGCGGATGCTGAGTCCCCGACTCCTCGCTGCGGCCTCGGTCAGCCCCACCGATGCGACCTCAGGATCCGTGAACGTCACCTGGGGAACATGATCGTGATCGGCGGTCGCCACGTGGGCGCCCCAGGGTGCATCGTCGACCGGCAGGCCCTTCGCCCGCGCGGCGATCACGTCGCCGGCGGCGCGCGCCTGGTACTTGCCCTGGTGCGTCAGAAGCGCCCGGTGGTTCACGTCGCCCACGGCGTACAGCCAGTCGGTGCCCTTCACCAGGAGGGTGTCGTCGACACCGAGCCATGCGCCGGACTGGAAGCCGATGCTCTCGAGCCCGAGGTCGGTCGTGCGCGGAGTGCGGCCGATCGCCACGAGCACCTCCTCGGCGACGACTCGCCCGCCGTCCGACAGGGCGAGCACGGCGTTCTTCTCGGTGCGATGCGCCGCGGTGACCTCGACGCCCTTGCGGACCGTCACGCCGAGCTTCTCGAGCGACGCCTCGACCAGCTCGGCTGCGAACGGCTCGACGTTCTCGAGCAGTTTCGAGCGCACGAGCAGCGTGACCTTGGTGCCGAAGCCCGCGTAAGCCGTGGCCATCTCCGCAGCGACGACGCCTCCGCCGATCACGGCCAGCGAGGCCGGGATCGCCTGTGCGCTGGTGGCATCGCGGCTCGTCCACGGATCGATCTCGCGGAGGCCCGGGATGTCGGGCAGAAGGGAGGCGGAGCCGGTGGCGACCGCGACCGCGTGCCGTGCGACCAGCTCGGTCACCGTGCCGTCCTCGGCGGTCACCCGCACGCGCTTGACACCCGTGAACTCGGCGTGGCCGCGCACGAGGTCGATGCCCGCCCCCTCGAGCCAGCTCACCTGTGAGCCGTCGTCCCAGTCGTGGGTGATCCGGTCGCGGCGACGGAGGACCCCCGCGATGTCGAGGTCTCCGGTGATCGCCTGCTTCGCGCCGTCGAGGTCGCGCGCCATGCGGAGCGCCGCAGCGCTGCGCAGCAGGCCCTTGGACGGCATGCACGCCCAGTAGGAGCACTCGCCGCCCACGAGCTCGGCCTCCACGATGACGGTGCTCAACCCGCCCTGCCTCGTCCGGTCGGCGACGTTCTCGCCCACCGCGCCCGCTCCGATCACGATGACGTCGTACTCGCGTGCAGTCATTCCTTCACGGTATCCGCTGCGGAGGGGGAGTCGGCCTTCGGTCGCCGATCGCCGTGTCCGATTTCCGCCAGTCGGATGCCGCGACCCGTGGCATTCTGGGATGCGTGAGCACACCCACCGCGACCGCGAGCACGTCGCGAGCGGCATCCATGTCGTTCGACGAGCGGTACGGCGTGATCCTCTCGCGTGATCCCCGCTTCGACGGGCAGTTCGTCACCGCCGTGCGCTCGACCGGCATCTACTGCCGGCCGAGCTGCCCGGCGCGCACGCCGAAACCGGCGAACGTGTCGTTCTACGCCACGAGCGCCGCCGCTCACGAAGCCGGATACCGCGCCTGCAAGCGGTGCCTCCCCGAAGCGGCGCCGGGGTCGCCGGAGTGGGATCTGCGCGGCGACACGACCGCCCGCGCGATGCGGCTCATCGCCGACGGCGTCGTCGAGCGCGAAGGGGTGCCCGGCCTGGCGCGGAGGCTCGGCTACTCGTCGCGGCACCTGACCCGACTGCTCACCACCGAGCTCGGCGCCGGTCCGCTGGCGCTCAGCCGTGCGCACCGCGCCCACACGGCGCGCATGCTGCTCGTCGGCACCGACCTGCCTGCCGCCGACGTGGCCTTCTCGGCGGGGTTCTCCAGCATCCGTCAATTCAACGACACGGTGCGGGAGGTGTTCGGGATGCCGCCGCTCGAACTGCGCGCGCGCCGGCGACGCGCGCCCGGTGCCGAGACGCCCGGTGCGATCGATCTGGTGCTCCCGCACCGCGGACCGCTCGACGCGGAGGGCCTGTTCGCGTGGATGGCGGCGCGCGCGATCCGCGGCGTGGAGTCTGCCGGCCCGACCTCGTTCGCCCGGACGCTGCGCCTGGCCGGCGGGCCCGCGTGGTTCGAGCTGAGAGTCGACGAGGTCGGCCGCGTGCGCCTGCGCGCACGGCTCAGCCACCTCGGCGACCTGTCCACCCTCGTCACCCGCGCGCGCCGCCTCTTCGACCTCGATGCCGACCCGATTGCCGTCGACGACGCGCTCGCGCGGCATCCGGAGATCGCCCCGCTCGTGGCCCGCGTGCCGGGGATCCGCGTTCCCGGCGCAGCCGACCCGCACGAGATGCTCGTGCGGGCGATGGTCGGCCAGCAGATCACGGTCTCGGCGGCCCGGACGGCGCTGACCGCTCTCTCCGACGCACTGGGCGAGCCGGTCGCGATGGATGCGGCCGGGCCGGATGCCGCCGGCGGAGGCCGACTCTTCCCCACGATGGCGGCGATCGCCGAGCAGGGTCACGAGGTCCTGCGCGGCCCTGCTGCGCGGACCCGTGCGATCGTGGGCGCCGCCACCGCGCTGGCCGACGGCACTCTGGTGCTCGGTCCGGGCGACGAGGCCGCCGAGCAGCGCACGGCGCTGCTGGCGATGCCCGGCATCGGCCCGTGGACGGCCGACTACGTGCGCATGCGGGTGACCGGCGACACCGATGTCTTCCTGCCGGGAGATGTCGCCGTTCGAGCCGGAGCCGCGGCATCCGGGCTGACCGCCGACGCCCGCCCGCTCGAGGCCTGGGCCGCGCGCACCGCGCCGTGGCGCAGCTATCTCACTGCGCACCTCTGGCGCGCCGTGCCTCCCCGACAGTCGCCCCGCCCCGAAAGGACGCAGAACCCATGAGCACCGCGAGCATCCAGACCATCGACACCCCCGACGGCGCTTTCACGATCGTCGCCGACGACCGCGGCCGCGTGCTCGCGTCGGGCTGGACGGCCGACGCCGACGCCGCGCTGTCGCGCATCCACCCCCGCCTGCGGCCGGAGACCGTGCGCGATGCGGAGACCGATGCCGCGGCATCCGTCATCGCGTACTACGGGGGCGACCTCTCGGCGATCGACGATGTCGCGGTGGTCCAGTGGGGGACCGAGATGCAGACCGCCGGCTGGGCGGCTCTGCGCACGATCGAGCCCGGGCACCCGCTGTCGTACGCCGAGTTCGCGGTCGCGCTCGGGCAGCCGAGCGCGGTGCGGGCGGCGGCGTCGATCTGCGCGCGCAATGCTCCGGCGCTCTTCGTGCCGTGCCACCGCGTGCTGCGCTCGGACGGATCGCTCGGCGGCTTCGCCTGGGGCCTCGAGGTGAAGCGCAGCCTGCTCGCCCGCGAGTCCGCCGCCTGACCGCTCTCCCGAGAAAGGGAGAGCGCCGGAGAGTGGTTGCACGGGGGCGACGGGCGGGTCTAGGCTGGAGGGCTCTCGTCCGCGCGAAGCGGGCGCCCGTCGAAGGAGGATGCCATGAACACGATCGCCGTTGCCGTCACGCCGGTCGCCGCCATCCTCCGCGACCCGATCGGGACCCCCGGGCTCCTCGGTTAGCCGAGCCGGTCTGCGCCCCACCGGCATAGAGCAGACCCCCCGCGCGTTCCCTTCTACAGGCGTCACCGCCCATCGCCGTGCCCGGCGACACTCCTCTTCTCCACCCTGCGCGACCCATTCCCACAAGGATCATGACTTCCACCGCCAGCAGTCCACTCGACGGCCGCCTCTCCACGCCGAGAGCGCTTCTCCGCCTCCTCCCGTTCGCCAAGCCCGTCCTCGGGCGTCTGAGCCTCGGCGCCGCCAGCGCACTCGTCGCGAGCCTGCTTGCGCTGATGATCCCGCTCGTGCTCGAGGTGATCGTCGAGGGCCCGATCGCGTCAGGCGACCTCTCGCAGATCGCCTGGGGTGCCGGTGTCATCCTCGTGCTCGGCCTCTTCGAGGCGGTCATGGTGTGGCTGCGCCGCTGGTTCGTGCTGGGACCTGCCACCATGGTCGAGTACGAGATTCGCGAGACCTTCTACGCACGCCTGCAGCGACTGCCCGTCTCGTTCCACGACAAGTGGCAGTCCGGACAGCTGCTCAGTCGCATGATGCAGGACATCAGCATGCTGAGGCGGTGGCTCGCCTTCGGGCTCGTGCTGCTCGTGGTCAATGTGCTGACGATCGCGGTCGGATCGATCCTGCTCTTCCGCTGGCACTGGCTGCTCGGAACGACCTTCCTGGTGGTCTCGGCGCCGCTCTGGTATGCGGGTTACCGCTTCGAGAAGACCTACGGCACGCTCGCGCGTCAGAGCCAAGACCAGGCGGGCGACCTGGCGACCTCTGTCGAGGAGAGCGTTCACGGCATCCGCGTGCTGAAGGCGTTCGGTCGTGGCAAGCACGCCCTGAGCAAGTTCACGCGCCAGGCCGAGACCCTGCGGGAGACGGAGCTCAGCAAGGCCAAGGCCGTCGGATTCATCTGGTTCTGGCTCGTGCTGCTGCCCGACATCGCGTTCGCGCTGTGCCTCGGCGTCGGCATCTACCTCACCGCCGTCGGGCAGCTGCAGAGCGCTGAGCTGGTCGCGTTCTTCGTGATGGCCACCGTGCTGCGCTGGCCGATGGAGTCGATCGGATTCCTCTTCTCGTTCCTGCTGGATGCCCGCACGGCGACGGACCGCATCTTCGAGGTGTTCGACGAAGAGAACACGATCGTCGATCCGGCATCGCCCGTCTCGATCGATCGCCCGCGCGGCGAGCTCGCCTTCGAAGGTGTGCACTTCCGCTATCAGGATGCTGCGGCATCCGAACGGGATCTGATCGACGGCGTCGATCTGGTGCTTCGGCCCGGCGAGACGATGGCGCTCGTGGGCCTCACCGGTTCAGGCAAGACCACGCTGACGACCCTGCCGACGCGCCTCTACGACGTGACCGGCGGTCGAGTGACGATCGACGGCGTCGACGTCCGCGACCTCACGCTGCGCGAGCTTCGCACCCACATCGGAATGGCCTTCGAAGACGCCACGCTGTTCTCGCAGACTGTGCGCGAGAACGTCCTGCTCGGCCGAGAAGACCTCGAGCCCGGCAGCGACGAGGCCGAGCGCGTGCTGCGCGAGGCGTTGGACGTGGCGCAGGCCGGTTTCGTCGAAGACCTGCCGAACGGCGTCGACACGATCATCGGCGAAGAGGGGCTCAGCCTCTCCGGTGGTCAGCGGCAGCGCCTCGCGCTGGCGCGCGCGGTGGCCGCACGGCCCGCTGTCCTGGTGCTGGACGACCCGCTGTCGGCGCTCGACGTCGACACCGAGGCGCTCGTGGAGGACGCCCTGCGGGAGGTGCTGCACAGCACCACGGCGCTCGTCGTCGCACACCGTCCGTCGACCGTCATGCTCGCCGACCGTGTCGCGCTGCTCGAGGCGGGCCGCATCACGGCCGTGGGCACGCATTCCGATCTGCTTCGCGACAGCGAGCACTATCGGCACGTCATCACGAGTCTCGAGTCCGAAGACGCCCAGAACCGCGCGATGGGAGGTGAACCTGTGAGCACTGCAACCGTCGAAGGAACCGCGGGCGAGGACCGCTCGGATTACACACGTGACGAGAGCCGCAGCATCCGCCGCCGTTCGCTGCGCCTGCTGGGGTCTCTCGTGACGCCGGTGCGCTGGCAGCTCGCGTTGGCGGGCGTCGTGCTCGTCATCTCGACCGCGCTGCGCGTCATCGGTCCGCTCCTGATCGCCTACGGCCTCAACACCGCTCTGCCGGCGGCCGTCGACGACATGAACTGGATGCCGACCATCGGCGTCGTCGTGGTCTACCTGCTCACCGGCATCGGCGGTGCGGCCCTGATCGGCTGGTACGTCGTGGTGGCCGCCCGCCTCACACAGGCGATCATGCTCGAGCTGCGCAAGCGCATCTTCGTGCACACGCAGCGGCTGAGCCTCGAATTCCACGAGTCCTACACGTCCGGCCGCATCATCTCGCGGCAGACGAGCGATCTCGACACCATCCGTGAGCTGCTGGACGGCGGGCTCAACGAGCTGGTCTCCGGGGTGCTGTACGGGCTGTTCACGCTCGTGGCGCTGTACTTCCTGGACTGGCAGTCCGGGGTCATCCTGACGGCCGCCGGCATCCCGCTGTTCTTCCTGATGCGATGGTTCTACCTGCGCTCGCAGGCCGTGTACCGCGAGTCACGCGTGGTCAGCGCGCAGGTCATCGTCAAATTCGTCGAGACGATGACGGGCATCCGTGCCGTCAAGGCCTTCCGCAAAGAGGAGCGGAACGACGACGAGTTCGGCGAGCTGGCGCTGAAGTACCGCGACGTGAACATCCGCTCGATCCGCCTCTTCGGCACGTTCGAGCCCGGACTCATGGCGATCGCCTCGGTCGCGCTCGCGCTGATCGTCCTGTGGGGCGGCATCCGCGTCGCGGAGGGCACGATCCTCGTCGGCACGCTGCTGGGGGCAGTCGTCTTCGTGCGGAACTTCTTCTCGCCGATGCAGGAGGTCGCGTTCTTCCTGAACTCGTACCAGTCCGCCACGGCGGCGCTCGAGAAGGTGTCGGGCGTGCTCGAGGAGCAGCCGACCGTGCCCGACCCCGAGAAGCCGGTCGACCTGTGGCACGCCCGCGGGCACATTCGTTTCGACGACGTGCAGTTCGGGTACTCGAATGACCGCGTCATCCTTCCGGACTTCACCCTCGACATCCCCGCAGGTCAGACGGTGGCGCTGGTCGGGACGACCGGTGCCGGCAAGTCGACACTCGCCAAGCTCGTCTCGCGGTTCTACGATCCGACGTCGGGGAACGTCACCCTCGACGGTGTCGACCTGCGGCAGCTGCACCCGAAGGACCTGCGACGCGCGATCGTCATGGTGACCCAGGAGGCGTACCTGTTCAGCGGGACGGTCGCCGACAACATCGCGTTCGGCAAGCCCGATGCGACGATGGATGAGATCCGCGCCGCTGCGCGTGCGGTGGGCGCAGATGCCTTCATCGAGGCGCTCCCGGACGGATACCACACCGACGTCAACAAGCGCGGCGGGCGCGTGTCGGCGGGTCAGCGTCAGCTGATCTCGTTCGCGCGAGCCTTCCTCGCCGATCCGGCGGTGCTGATCCTCGACGAGGCCACGGCGTCGCTGGACATGCCCTCGGAGCGCCAGATCCAGGATGCTCTGCAAACGCTGCTGGCCGACCGGACGGCGATCATCATCGCGCACCGCCTGTCGACGGTCGCGATCGCCGACCGGGTGCTCGTGATGGAGCACGGCGAGATCGTCGAGGACGACACTCCGGACGAGCTCATCGGCGGGGACGGGCGGTTCGCCCGGCTGCACGCCGCGTGGCGCGAGACCCTCGTCTGAGTCGGGCCGACGGATGCCGCGGCCCGCGCTGATGCGCGGGTCGCGGCATCCGTCGTCTCGGTTTCCGCGTGCGCCGTCAAACGATGGGCACGAATCGAGCCGCGTGCCCCCTCGAGACGGCCGAAGCCCCAGAATCTCCCCGCGCTTTGACGGCGCCAGCCGGAGACCGGATGCCGCGGTGCGGGCTACAGCCGGACTTCGGCGATGACCTCGCCGTATTCGGTCTCGCTGACCGGTGTGAAGCCCACGCGCGTGAAGAAGGCCTCCGGGCCGCCTTCGCCGGCTTCGTAGATGACGTCGACGTGGTCCATGCCGCGCCGGCGCGCCTCTTCGATGAGCTGCTCGACGGCGTAGCGGCCGACGCCGCGACCCTGATCGTCGGCGTCGACGTTGATGCGCCACAGCACCGAGCGGAAATGCGGCTCGTGCGCCTCGGGATCGAAGTTCGCGCTGACGAATCCCACGACCTCGTCGCCGTCGACCACGACGCGCTGCCACGACGTCTGCGGGTTGATCACCGTGGCTGCGATGCCGTAGCTGACCGGGGCCAGATACTGCTCCTGACCCGGCTTGAGCGACAGTGTGTTGACCGCGACGATCGTCGACGCCGACAGTTCCACCAGTCTCAGCTCAGCCATAGGCACAGGCTAGTGGGGAATGCCTCGCGAGTCACCGTCCGAGTCCGATCGTAACGAGGAGTTCACGTCGAAAAGTATCTCGATGTCAAGATACTTTGCTCCTTGCGATAAGCTGGAATCTCGACCCGAACGGAGACTCACCGGTGACCGAATCGACCATCTTCTACACCCACACCGACGAGGCTCCGGCGCTGGCGACCGCGTCGTTCCTGCCGATCGTGAAGGCCGTCACCGGCCAGGCGGGAGTGGACGTCGAGACGCGGGACATCTCGCTTTCGGGACGCGTTCTGGCGGCGTTTCCGCAGAAGCTGACGCCGGAGCAGCAGGTGGGCGACGCGCTCGCCGAGCTCGGCGGCCTCGCGACGCTGCCCGAGGCGAACATCATCAAGCTTCCCAACATCTCCGCCTCGATCCCGCAGCTCAAGGGCGCGATCGCCGAGCTGCAGAGCCAGGGCTTCGACATCCCCGACTACCCGGACGACCCGCAGACGCTCGAGGAGAAAGACATCCGGGCCCGCTACGACCGCATCAAGGGGTCGGCGGTGAACCCCGTGCTCCGCGAGGGGAACAGCGACCGTCGTGCGCCGCTGTCGGTGAAGAACTACGCCCGCAAGCACCCGCACCGCAACAAGCCGTTCGCCGAGGGGTCGAAGACGCGCGTCGCCACGATGGGTCACGATGACTTCCGCTCGAACGAGAAGTCGTGGGTCGCGGCGCACGACGACGTGCTCACGGTGCGCCACATCGGCACCGACGGCGAAGTGACCGTGCTGAAGGACAACCTCAAGGTGCTGCCGCGCGAGATCGTGGACGCCACGTTCCTGTCGGCGGCCGCCCTCGATGAGTTCCTCGCCGAGACGCTCAAGACCGCGGCCGACGACGACCTCCTGTACTCGGTGCACCTCAAGGCCACGATGATGAAGGTCAGCGATCCGATCATCTTCGGCCATGTCGTGAAGGCGTACTTCCCCGATGTGTTCGCGAAGTACGGCGACGCCCTCGAGGCGGCGGGCCTCAGCCCGAACAACGGGCTCGGCTCGATCCTCGCCGGGCTCGGCGACGTCGACGGCGGCGCCGAGATCGCCGCGGCGATCGCCGCCGACCTCGAGCGCGGACCGCGCCTGTCGTACACGAACTCCGACAAGGGCATCACGAACCTGCACGTCCCCTCCGACGTGATCGTCGACGCCTCGATGCCCGCACTCGTGCGCAACGGCGGCAAGCTGTGGGGAGTCGACGGCGGCGAGGACGACACGCTCGCCGTCATCCCCGACTCGTCGTACGCGAGCATCTACCAGGCGACGATCGACGACGTCATCGCGAACGGACCGCTGGACCCCGCGACGATCGGCAGCGTCTCGAACGTGGGCCTGATGGCCCAGGCCGCGGAGGAGTACGGCAGCCACGACAAGACGTTCGAGATCGCCGCCCCCGGCGTGGTGCAGGTCGTCGACGGCGACGGTCAGGTCGTCATCGAGCACGACGTCCAGAAGGGCGACATCTGGCGCGCCACCCAGACGAAGTACATCCCGCTCGTGGACTGGGTGCGACTGGCCGTCAGCCGTGCCCGTGCCACGGGCGCGCCCGCCGTGTTCTGGCTGGACGTCAACCGCGCGCACGACGCCCAGGTCATCGCGAAGGTCTACCAGGCTCTCGCGACGATGGACACCCACGGCATCCAGATCTCGATCCTCGCCCCGGCCGAGGCCACCCGCTACAGCCTCGCCCGGATGCGGCACGGCCTGGACACCATCTCGGTCACCGGCAATGTGCTGCGCGACTACCTGACCGACCTTTTCCCGATCCTCGAGGTCGGCACGTCGGCGAAGATGCTCAGCATCGTTCCGCTGCTGGCGGGTGGCGGACTGTTCGAGACCGGCGCGGGTGGCTCGGCACCGAAGCACGTGCAGCAGCTCGTCGAGGAGAACTACCTGCGCTGGGACTCGCTCGGCGAGTTCTTCGCCCTGGCTGCCTCGCTGGAGCACGTCGCGACCTTCGCCGGCAACGCCAAGGCGCAGGTGCTGGCCGACACGCTGGATGCCGCGACCGGCACGTTCCTCGAGAACGACAAGTCGCCCGGTCGCGCGCTGGGCACGATCGACAACCGCGGCAGCCACTTCTACCTCGCGCTGTACTGGGCGCAGGAGCTGGCGTCGCAGCAGACCGACCCCGAGCTGGCCGCGATCTTCGCGCCCGTCGCGGAGGCGCTCGCCGCGAACGAGCAGGCGATCGTCGCCGAGCTGCTCGCGGTGCAGGGCTCGCCCGTCGAGATCGGCGGCTACTACCGTCCCGACGCGCAGCTCGTCGAGGCGGTCATGCGCCCGTCGCAGACCTTCAACGAGATCATCAGCGGCATCGGCTGAGCCTGAGCCTGAGCCGGACGAAGCCGCGGTCGGGCGGATGCTGCGGCACCGCGATCCCGGCGGCCCTCCGCGTGAGCACCGCCATCGACAGTCGCCGCTCACCAGGTCGACGCCCGAGGCGGCCACCTCGCACGCGCGGTCCGCCGTGGTTGATCGAGGAACAGCCAGGATGCCGGCATCCGATCGTCGTCGGACGCGCTTCGACGCCCGACGACGACCGGGTAGCCGGCGCTCGACGCCGGACGCGGCGACGACCGCTCGAGGCCAGCTCGTCGAAGCCGCTCGCGGATGCGGCGGACACGTACCAGGCCGACCCGCGCCGACGTGCGACGCGTGATCGCCGGCAGCCGCGCAGGGCGCCGTCGGCGTAGGTGTCGACGACCTCGGCGTCGACCGCGCGCAGGCGCTCGGTCCAGTCCACGGCGACCGCACCGGAGCCAGCGTCGACGGTGTCGCCCTCGAGCAGGGGGGCGAGCTCTTCGCCGAACACGCCAGCAGGTCGCGGAAGGCGCCGGGGTAGCCGCCGGTGCGGACGCGATTCTCCTCGTCGACGATGCCCGAGAGGTGCCCGATCGACGACGGTCGCGCCGCGGTCGGCAGCCGCGGTCAGCGTCCGCGCGCACGCGTCGTCGACGGCGTAGAGCCCGGGAACGATCAGCAGGTCGTAGGCGGCGAGGTCGGCGTGCGGCGCGACGACGTCGGGGCACGAGTCCGCGCGCCGAGAGCGCTTCGTGCCAGCGCCGCCCCGAGCGCTCGATCGGATAGTCGTGGAGCGGCTTCTGCCCTCCTCCCACGCCCACTTCGCGGGGATGTCGGCGACGATCGCGACGCGGGAGCGCTCGACCAGGCTGTCCGGCGACCTCGCAGATGCGCTCGACAGCTTCCGCCGAGCTCGACGACCTCGCGGAACTGCCGGGTGTCGGATCCGGCGTGCGGGATCATCCCCGAATGGAACTGCTCGACGCCCGACGCCGAGGCCCGCCACTGGAAGAAGAGCGCTCCGTCCGACCCGTGGGCGATGTGCTGGATGCTGTGGCGGGCATCTCGCCCGGCGCCTTCGGGGTGTTGCGCGGCTGCCAGTTCACCGCTCCGGCCGCGTGCTCCATGAGCAGCCACGGTGTCGTGCGATCCAGACCCCGCGCGCGAGAGGCGACGAAGGCGAGCTCGCGTTCGCGGTGCGGATCGGCCGCCTGCCGGGTAGTGGTCGATCGCGACGACGTCGAGGTCGTCGACCCAGTCGGCGTAGTCGGCGACGCTGCCGCCCACCGTGAGCATGAGGTTCGTCGTGATGGGTCGTGACGCCCGCTGCGCGCAGGGCGTCGCGCTCGCGCCGGTACTGGCCGAGCAGCTCGTCCGAACTGAAGCGGTCGAAGGCGAGGAGCAGCGACGGGTTCTGTGCCCGACTCGCTGGCGAGCGGCGCGATGACGTCGTCGAAGCTCGCGGTACCGCAGCCCCCAGACCGCGGTGCCCCAGGCGTGATTGAGCGCGTCGATCGAGCCGTAGCGGGCACGGCTCGACTCGCGGAACGCCCGCGAGGACTCCGCGCAGTAGCAGAGGCGGTTGCCGCCGCCGAGCTCGTTGCTCGACGTGCCACATCCGCACCGCGGGGTGCGCGCCGTAGCGCTCGCCCAGGCGCGCCGCGATGCGCGTGGAGTACGCGATGCCACGACGGGATGGCTCGCGCACCAGCCCAGGCGCCCGCCCGTGATGGAAGCGGATGCCGTGCCGGTCGACCGGCACGATCTCGGGATGCGCGCGCTGCAGCCACGGTCGGAGGCGCCGCCGTCGGGGTCGCCATGTCGATGCCGATGCCGGCGTCCGCGAGCAGGCCGACGACCTCGTCGAACCAGCCCCAGTCCCAGCGGTCGTCGTCGACCTCGACGAACGCCCACGAGAACACCCCGAGCGTCACGGTGTTGACGCCGGCTTCGCTGCATCAGCGCGATGTCTTCGCGCCAGACGTCCGGGGACCACTGCTCGGGGTTGTAGTCGCCGCCGAACAGCAGCGCGCCGCGCCGGTCATCCGCTCAGCCCGCGCAGCGGACCGTACGCAGCGAGCGCGTGCGGCGGGCCAGATGCGCCAGCGCGATCGCGCCGTCGATGCCGGCGCCGTGGCGGCGCACCTGACCGCCGGACACTCGCTCGCGCAGCAGCTCGGTGAAGCGCTCGCGGACGAGCGGTCGAGCGGAAGACGCCGCCGATCGCGCAGACGGCCGGCGGTCGTCGTCGGCCTCCGCGACGCGGGCAGCGCCGCGGTCGACGCGTCGATCGCCAGCTCGCGGGCCGCGCGCAGGCAGATGCGCGGCCGCGACGGCGTCGCGTGCGGCCGCCAGCTCGGCGACGCCGCGGCGCGAACGAGGCGACCACGACGCGCACCCGGTCCTCGGCGGCCTGCAGCTCGATGTAGGCGCTCTCGAGATCCGGCCACCGCTGCGCGCACCACGTCGGTCAGCGCCGTCTGCGGCCCGCGACCGTCGTAGGCGCGCATCACGGCGTCCAGCGCCTCGCGGCCGATCCAGTACCCGCTGCCGGCGTCGCCCATGATGTTGCCCCAGCCGTCGACGCGCGCGACGCGCGTCGCGGCCGACGCCGAGCGTGACGACGCCGGTGCCGGCGGCGACGACCACGCCGCGTGCCGTCGCCGAGGGCGCCGAGGAACGAGGTCGATGGAGTCGTGCGCGAGCATCGACTCGCCGCGACGCGGCGTGCCGCGCAGGAGCGCAGCGAGCGCCGACGCGTCGGCATCCCGCGTCGGTCAGGCCCGAGACGCCGGCGGTGAGCGACATCGGGCCGAGCGCCCGTCTGCGCGCGCGAGCGCCGTGCGCGCGACCTCGGCGAGCTGCGGCAGGAGCGGCTCGTCGGTGCGGATGCCGGGGAAGCAGCTGCTCGAACGACGCCGTCCGCCGGTGCGGTCACGCCGCACCTTCATGCCGGTCTGGCCGGCATCGATCGGCGAGCACGCTGCGCTCACTCGCGCATCCTCCGCGCGCCATCGCGGCGTACTGCTCGCGCAGGCACGCGCCGGCGGGCTTGCCGTAGGGGCAGTAGTCGTCGTTCGCCGCGGCATCCGCGCTGCTGGATACAGCGTCGGCCGGCCAGTCCCACAGCATGAAGCCGCGCGACCCACGGTCGCGCGCGGCGCACGCGTCGAACATCGCCGCGGTAGTAGCGCGAGCTGCTCGGCCCCGAGGGCGCGCCCGGCAGCGCCCAGTCGTTGGGCAGCGTCGCGGCGACCCGGTCGCGGCTCGGGCAGCCGGCCTCCATGAAGAAGAACGGCTTGCCGGACGCCTGCGACCACCGCGCTCGATGCGGTCGAGCTGCTCGCTCCCACTGAGTCGATCGGGTAGTAGCCGCTCGAGGAGATGACGTCGACGGCGTCCCACCAGGTGACGTGGTCTTCCTGGTACTTGTCGCAGTTGTAGGTGACGAGGCCGGTGTAGACCTCGCGCACGTCGGCGATCAGGGCGCGCCAGTGCGCCTCCTGGCCGTCGGCGCGCACCATCTCGCAGCCGATGCAGAGCATCTCGCAGCCCTCGGCCTCGGCGAGGCGCGCGGCGTGCAGGATGAACTCGCCGGTACGACGCGAACCACTGCGTCCAGGTCGGCTCGTCCGGCACATCCCAGTCGAAGAACCCGATGTGGGCGCGCCAGGTGCCGTCGGCGCACGTTGACCACGGGCTTCAGGCACGACCTTCATGCCCGAGGCTCGTGCGCCTCGCGGATCGCCCAGACGATCTCGTCGTCGGTCGACCGTCGGCTGCGTCATCGAACGGGATCTCCGTCGAGAACGCGGTGCGCCTGCAGCGCGGCGTAGGCCAGGGCGGTCCAGGTGACGCCGTGGTCGGCCATCGCGCGCATCGATGCGGCGGCGGCGGGCGTGGCCCACGTGCCGCGCACGCCGACCCACCCCCAGGTCATGCCGCAGACGGGTTCGCCGAGCAGCTCGTCGAGCTGTCCGGCGTCATCGCGCTCGCCACCAGCTGGTTGGCGCTGCGCAGCACGCCGGGCGTCCGCGAGGGCGGCGGCGTCGAGCGTCGGCCGGCCGTGACGCACGAAGACCGTCGCGGTCTCGCCGGGCAGCAGGGTGACGAGCGCGTCGTCGACCGCGGCGTCCGGGATCGACCTTGTCGACGAGCAGGGCCAGGTCGCGGACGAGGTCGCCGGCGGTGATGCGTGACCGATGCCGCCGTCGGCGGCGCGGTCGACGTGCGCTCGAGCCTGCGGCGCGCTGCAGGGCGCGAGTCGCGGGGCTCGGCGAAGAACCAGAGTGCCGCGCACGCCGTCCAGCTCGGCGACGAGGAGCTCGCGCGGCCGCGTCGGCGGTGCCGCGACATCGGTGCGGGAGCGGCACCGTGCACGCTCGCCGCGCGCGGACGACGGCGACCGCGTCGACGTGCTCGGCCAGCGACGGCGCCGTCGTACCGCAGTCGCGCCGCACCGACGCAGCTCGCCGCTCCAGGCGTCGGCGGAGTCGTTGCCGACGACGACGGCGAGGCCCGTCGTCGCGGCGGCTGGACGGTGACGAGCGCGGCGGCGAAGGCGTGCGTGAGCGCGTAGAGCAGCGGCTTGGCGCGCCCGTCGCCGTCGATCGCGGCCCACGAGGTGACCGGCCAGCAGTCGTTGAGCTGCCAGACGATCGCGCCCATGCAGTGCGGCGCCGAGCGAGCGGAAGTGCTCGAGCGCGGTGCGGACGGCGTTGGCCTGGTTGAGCTACATCGCCCAGTGCCAGGTCTCCATGTCGTTCGGGCACGCGGCAGGTGGCGGCACGCAGGCCGTCGGTGAGCTTGACGTTGCCCTCCATGGCCTTCTGGTGCACGATCATGCCCGGGCGACTCCGGGGTCGAGCGGGTCGTCGTGGATCGACTCGGGTCAGGGTCGACCAGGTCGGGCGGGCCCTGCCAGCCGAACTCGGCGACGAACCGGGGCCGGTAGTCGCGGTAGGTCGGGGTAGTCCGCGCGGTTCCACAGCTCCCAGAGGTGCATCGGTGCCGTGCGTCTCGGGTCGTTGGGGTGGCAGGTCGTCGCCGGTCGCTCCCGCGACCGGGGCAGAACGGGCTGCCCGGGCGTGTAGGCGACGTGCGGGGCGAGCTCGGCGACGAGCGCGCGGGAAGCAGGTCGTAGTAGTAGTACGCGCCCCAGGTCTTGCCGTCGAGGCGCAGCTTCCAGCCCCAGTCCTCGAAGCCCCAGAGGTTCTCGTTGTTGCCGGTGAGCAGCACGAGCGACGGATGCGCGGCGAGCCGGACGACGTTCTCCCGGGCCTCGGCCTCGATCTCGCGAGCGCAGCGGCTCCTCCTCGGCGTAGGCGGCGCACGCGAACAGGAAGTCCTGCCAGGTGAGCAGGCCCCGCTCGTCGCAGAGGTCGTAGAAGTCGTCGGTCTCGTAGATGCCGCCGCCCCACACCCGGATCAGGTTGAGGTTCGCGACCTCGGCCTGCTCGAGCCGGCGCGCGTAGCGCGCGCGGTCGACCCGGTGCGGGAAGGCGTCGTCGGGGATCCAGTTGGCGCCCTTGCACGAACACCGGCTGGTCGTTGACGACCAGGGTGAACGGGGTGCCGTCGTCGTCGGGCGTCGGTGTCCAACTCGACGGTGCGGAAGCCGACGCGGCGCTGGCGGTCCAGTCGAGCGCGTCGTCGGCCGCCGCGAGCGTGACGTCGCACGTCGTAGAGCGGCTGCTCGCCGTAGCCCGCCGGCCACCACAGGTCCGACGTCGGGCGACGGTCGAGGCTCGACGCGTCGGCGTCGGTCGCGACCGGCGGCGACGTCGACGGTCGCGGCTCCGACCCCGGCGACGGCGACGGTCGACGCTCGAGCGGCGCATCCGTCGGCCGCGGTCGCACGTCGACGTGCGACATCGACGCGCCGGTGCCGCCGTCACCGTCGGCGATCGCGGTGCACGCGCACCGTCGTCGAGCCGGGCGGTCGACCAGCGACTCGAGGCGCACCGGCTTCCAGATGCCGGTGGTGAAGGTCGCGATGCCCCAGTCCCAGCCGAAGCTGCAGGCCGATCTTGCGGATCGCGTTGTAGGGGTGGTGGTTACGGGCGCGGCCGTAGCCGAGCGTCGAGGCTCTGCGCGTCCGCGTACGGCACGGGGGCGCGGAACGCGCACGACGAGCTCGTTCGCGCCCGTCGCGCAGCGCGTCGCGTCGACGTCGAAGCGGTAGCTGCGGTGCATGTTGCGCGGTCTCGCCGAGCGACGCCACCGTTGAGCTCGATGTCGGCGACCGTGTCGAGCCCGTCGAAGACGAGGTCGTGACGCTCGGTCGGCAGCTCGGCCGGGTCCAGACGAAGGTGGTGCGGTAGCGCCAGTCGGCCAGCCCGATCCAGGCGAGCAGCGCTCGTTGTCGTCGAGGTACGGGTCGGGGATGAGCCCGGCGGCGCAGCAGGTCGGTGTGCACCGCACCCGGGCACGGTCGCCGGCACGGATCGGCGGCGATGTCGCCGGCGACGGGCCCGGACGCGGCGTGAGCCGCCAGCCGGCGTGAGCGGTCGCAGTCGGACGTGGCAGGGTGTCCGAGTGCGGTGAGGCTCACTTGACGGCTCCTGAGGTGAGGCCGTTGTAGATGAACCGCTGCAGGAAGCAGGAAGGCGATGAGGGTGGGGACGATGACGAGGATGGTGCCGGCGGCGATGACCTCCCACTGCGCGCCGAACGGGCCCTTGAACCGGAACAGCGAGGTGGAGATCAGGCCGGCCTCGGACGGGCAGGTAGAGGAAGGGCAGGTAGAACTCGTTGTAGATCGCGATGCCCTTGATGATCACGACGGTCGCGATCGCCGGCTTCAGCAGCGGCAGGATGATCCGCCAGTAGATCGTCCAGCGGTTCGCGCCGTCGATCATCGCCGCCTCGTCGAGCGAGACGCGGGATCGACTGCATGAACTGGATGAAGATGTAGATCGACGATGATGTCGGTGCCCATGAAGAGCAGGATCAGCGCGGCCATCGGTGTTGAACAGGCCGAGCCCGTTGATGATCTGGAACGTCGCGACCTGGCTCGTCACGCCGGGGATCAGCGTGGCGATCAGGAACAGCGCCGACGACGAGCTTCTTGACCGCGGAACTGCGAAGCGGTCGATCGCGTAGGCGGCCATCGTGCCGATCAGGATCGTGCCGATCAGCGAGACGACCAGGATGATCGTGGTGTTGACGAAGCCCTCGACCATTCCGCCCTTGGTGAACGCCGTCGACGAAGTTGTCGAAGTTGAACCAGTTCGGCGGGCGGGTCGAGCGGGCCGGTCGTGCGCGTACTCCTGCGATGGTCTTGAAGCTGCGCGAACAGCACGACCGACAGGGGCAGCAGCGACGACAGCGAGCGACGACGCAGGCGACGTACGTCAGCGCGATCGAGGCGCTACGCTGACGGCGGTCGCGAGGCGTGACCGCTGGCGTGCTGCGGATCGTCATGTCAGGTCGACCTTCTCGTCGGGGAAGAGCTCGTCGCTGCACCCAGGTGACCACCAGCACGATGAGCAGGAGGACGACGGCCATGGCGGAGGCGAGGCCGACCTTGCGGAACGGGAACGCCGTCTGCAGGGTCTGGATGACGAAGGTCGTGGTGCCGTTGGCGCCGCCGGTCATGATGAACGGGATCTCGAACACCGACAGGCTGCCGGCGATCGGCGAGGATGAAGGACAGGCCGATGATGCGCCGGATGCCGGGGAAGATGATGTGCCCGGAACTGCTGCCACTTGGTTGGCGCCGTCGATCTCGGCGGCCTCGTACAGCTCGCCGGGATCGACTGGATCGCGCCGAGGAACAGCACGAAGTTCAGGCCGGTGTACCGCCAGACGCGACGTGCCGGCGAGGGAGAAGTTGGCGACGGCGGGTCGCCCAGCCACTGCGGGCGGCTCGACGACGCCGACCCAGCCGAGCACCGTGTCGAGCGTGCCGCCCGGGCTGGAAGAGATACAGGAACACGAACCCGATCGCGACGCCGTTGATCAGGTAGGGGAAGAAGAGGATGCCGCGGAAGAAGTTCGAGAACCGCGTGCTGAAGCTCAGCAGGGCGGCGAAGTACAGGGCGATCGCCATCTGCAGGAACGACGCCGACGAAGTAGTAGAGGCTCACGCCGAAGACGCTGAAGATCTGCGGGTTCGTGAAGACCTCGATGTAGTTGTCGAGCCCGACGAACTCGTCCGACGGGGCCGAGGCCCCGTCCAGTCGTGTGAGGCTGTACCAGATCATGTTCGCGGCGGGCAGGTAGGTCAGCAGGAGCAGCAGGGCCGACCGCTGCGGCCGAGGAAGAGGTAGGGCGTGAGCTTCGACAGGGGTCCGCGGCCGGCTGGCCGCTCCCGCGTCAGCGGCGTCCGACGCGACCGCCGTCGGCCGGCGTCGTGATCGCAGCGCGATGAGCGGTGGCGGGGACCGGAGAGTCCGGCGGTCGCGCCATGGCGGTGACGGACATGTGGCGCTCTCGCGTGAGGATCTGCGGCGGCCTCTCGGGTACCGCGGGCGAGCAGGAGCTCGTCCCGGCACTCGGAGCCGGCGGAGCGTTCTGCGACTGCCGCGCCCCAGCGCGCGTTGAGGTCGGCGAAGAACGAGTCCTTGTCGCCGTCGGCTGCGCCGCGGGCGATGTCGACGAGCTTCTGGCGGTAGATCGCGCCCCAGATGTCGATCTGCGACGTGTTGGCGATGTTGTTGAACAGCGCCTCCTCGCCGGCCGGGCGCCGGGGTCGATCTCGAGCAGCTCGACGCCCGCGTCGCTGAGGCCAGCTCGAGGTTCTCCGGCAGCGGGTCGTCGATCAGACGGCCGAGATCATGCCCTGCGTCTCGGTGAAGCCCGACTCCTCGAGCGAGCCAGTCGATCCACGCCGCGCCGCGGCCTTGACGTCGGAGTTCTTGTTGATGCGCGAGGTTGTAGTCACCGCCGATGGTCGCGAACTGCGACCGCCGTCGCGGTCGCCGGGAACGCCATGAAGCCGACGACGTCGGCGGATCGACGCCGTTGTCCGTCGGCCGCCGCCTGCATCTGCGAGATCGCCCAGGAGCCGAGGACCATGCGAGGCGATCTTGCCGGTGCGCGAAGTCGACCTTCGACTGCTCCCAGTTCGTCGTGAGCGGGTCGTGCTTCGGTCAGGCCGTCGGCGACGATGTCGTAGAGCAGGGAGTCGATCGCGTAGATGTCGGTCCCCTCGGTCCACGGAGCGTCATCCGAGGCCATCGCGTTCTGCGCGTCGGCGTCGCCGGTGATCGGCGCCGATGTTGCCGATCCACTGGCTGCCAGCGGCCAGCCGTCCTTGTAGTTCGTGTAGTACGGGATCGCGTCGGTGTTGTCCTTGATCCTTCCGCAGCGCGTCGAGGAACTCGTCTTCGGTGGTCGGCAGCGTCGGTGACGCCGGCCTCTTCGAAGACGTCCTTGTTGTAGAGCACGCCGTTCGCGTTGCCGCCGAGCGCGAGACCGTACTGCGTGCCGTCGAAGCTCTTCGGCGCGAGGAACCGGTAGGTGTCGGCCAGCTCGGCCGTCTGACCGAGCGGCTCGAAGAAGTCGCGCGAACTGGTCGGGGGAGACGCTGTTCGGGATGCCGAGCACGTCGCCGTAGTTCGGCGTGCTCAGGCGCGTCGTGCATCGTCGCCCTCGTAGTCGGTGATGCCCTCGAACGTCACGCTGACGTCCGGGTACGTCTTCGGTGAACTCCTCGGCGTACGCGTCGAAGGTGCCGTCCTGCTCGAGGTCGGTGCGCCAGGTGACGAAGGTGATCTCACCGGTGACCTCGTCTCCCGTATCCGCCTCGGCGGTCTCCGTCCGCGCCGCCGGCGCAACCGGCGAGCGTCGAGCGCGGCGACCGCGGCGATCGCCGCGATGGCCGCGAATGTGGTGCGTGCCATGTGATTTCTCCTTGTCAGGTTCACCCTTGAAACCGCCACGTCGCTCCTGTGCGAGGGGATGCCCGTCATCAGTCGTCACAACGGAGTGCCGCGAGGGCCAGCAGTAAGAGCCCCGGAAAGCGCTCTGCAAAAGGACCGAATGTCAGCGCTGTCTTGGCCTGTCCGATTCGAGCAATCTGCACGTGAATATCGCTTGGAACAGGGATTTTATGACCTGGACAATCTCGCTCTCGAGAGTCGCAATGTCTGCGAAATGTCTATCGTCGTCATTTCGGCGCTCGCGGTGCTACAGTGACCACGTTCGGAAGGAGGAGCCGATGACGGTTCAGCAGCGCGCCACGCTCGAAGACGTGGCCCGGCTGGCCGAGGTCAGCTCGAAGACGGTGTCGCGCGTCTTCACGCAGCGTGAGCTCGTCGCTCCGCGAGACGGTGGACCGCGTGCTCGCGGCGGCGAAGCGGCTGCGCTTCCGCCCGAACACCCTCGCCAGGAGGCTGCGCCGTGGCGGCGGGACCACGCACCGATCGGCTTCATCATGGGTGAGCTCGGCAACCCGTTCTACTACAAGGTCGCCAGCGGGCATCGAGACGCGAGCTCGCCGCGCACGGGTACAGCCTGGTCGTGTCGACGACCGACGACATCGCCGAGGGTGAGGAGCAGGTGGCCGACGCCCTGCTCTCGCAGCGCATCGGCGCCCTCCTGCTGATCCCGGTCAGCGACGACCAGTCGTATCTCGAGGGCGAACGCCAGCTCGGCACGCCGGTGATCGCGATCGACCGCCCGGCGCGCAATCTCGCCGCCGACGCCGATCGTGCTCGACAATCGCACGGGCGTCATCGACGCGACACGGCGCCTCCTCGAGCACGGGCACCGACGCATCGCCTACGTCTGCAATCCCAGCGTCGGTCTACACGCAGATGGAACGGCTGGCCGGGTACCGACAGACGCATGGCCGCGGCGGGCGTCACCGACACATCGCCGTGGGAGCGGCTGCGCGACGATCTCTCCGTGTCGACGACCGAGATGATGCGGCGAGCTCATGGCGCGCGCCGGATCCGCCGACGGCGATCGTCGCGGGCAACAACCGCATGACGATCGGGGCGTTGCGCGTCGCTCCGTGAGCGCGGCGACGACGACCACGGCACTGATCGGGTTCGACGACTTCGACACCGCTGATGTCCTCGGGGTGATCGGTCGTCAGCTACGACCCCGTCGAGCTCGGCCGCCGGGCGGCGCAGCTCGCGCTGGAGCGCATCGCCGACCCGAGCGGCTTCATCCAACAGATCACACTCCCCACATGGATCATCGAACGGGGCACGGGAGAACGCCCGGCCCCCACGGAGGTTTTCGCATGACGATCGTCCAGGTACGACGCACACGGCGTCGCACTCGTTCTCGGGGTCCCCGACATCGGTCTTCCCCACGTTCTGCACTGGGGGGGCGACCTCGGTGCGGTGGACGCCGCGGACCTCGAAGGCCTGGACGCCGCGCTCAGCCGTCAGAGCGCGCCCGGTACGCTCGATGCCGCCTGGCAGGTGCCCGTCGTCGCGAGTGAGGCGGACGGATGGACCGGTCGACCGCAGCTCCAGGTGCGCACGGCAACCGGCATCCATCGCTGTCACTGGGTCGTCGATGCGGTGGACGCCGGCGACGCCGAGATCCAGATCACCGCGCACGACGCGGCATCGGGCCTCTCGCTGCGCTGGGCGGCGGCGATCGAAGCGGGCGGCGTCGTGTGGGTCGATCTCCGCCTGAGCGACGATCACGCGCGAGCAGATCGAGGTCGAGTGGGCGGAGCCGACGCTCCCGGTGCCCACGAGCACCACTCACCTGACCACGTTCGACGGGCGCTGGACGCGGGAGAAGCGTCCGGTCACCACGCCCGTGCCCCCGGGCGCGGTCGCCCGCCAGTCCCGCCGCGGCCGCCCCGGCCACGACTCGCCGGTCGCGGCCCTCCTGACCATCGGCGAGCCGCGCCTGGCACTCCGGCGAGGTGTGGGCGACGCACGTGGCGTGGTCGTCCGATACGACCTACCGCACCGATCGCGTCACCGACGCGGTGACCGTTCTCGGCGGCGGCGAGCTACCTGCGCCCGGTGAAGTCGTGCTGGATGCCGGCGAGTCCTACATCGCACCGCGCGTCGCCTTCGCGTGGTCCGACGCCGGACTCGACGGCGTCGCCGAGCGGTTCCACACGTGGCTGCGCGCGCGCCCGGGCCATCCGTCGACGCCGCGCCCGCTGACGCTCAACACCTGGGAGGCGGTGTACTTCGACCACGATCCCGACCAGCTGCATCGCACTCGCCGAACAGGCCGCAGCGGTCGGCGTCGAACGCTTCGTGCTCGACGACGGCTGGTTCGCGGGTCGCCGCGACGACACCACGAGCCTGGGCGACTGGGTGGTGGACCGCGCGGTCTGGCCGGAGGGCCTGGCGCCGCTGGCCGACGCGGGTGCACGGACTCGGGATGGAGTTCGGACTGTGGTTCGAGCCCGAGATGATCAGCCTCGACTCCGACGCGGCACGCGCGCACCCGGACTGGCTGCTGCACGACCCCGCGCAGCTCGACCACGCCGCAGGGCTGTCCTGGCGCACGCCAGTATGTGCTCGACCTCGCGCGACCCGACGCGTAAGCCCATGTCCGCGACCAGATCGAGGCGCTGGTCGACCGAGCTGGGCATCGACTTCATCAAGTGGGACCACAACCGCGACCTCGTCGACACCGTGCACGCGGGCCGGCCCGGTGGTCACGCGCAGATCCTACGCGGTCTACGCTCTGCTCGCCGAGCTGCAAGGCGGCGGCACCCGGGACTGGAGATCGAGTCCTGCTCCAGCGGCGGCGCACGCACCGATCTCGGGATCATGGCGGTGACCGATCGCGTCTGGGCAAGCGACTCGAACGACCCCGTCGAGCGTCAGGACATCCAACGGTGGACCGGGCTGCTGCTGCCGCCGGAGCTCGTCGGCGGCCACGTCGGGCCCGACCGCAGTCGCACAGCTCCGGCCGGACGACCGACCTGTCGTACCGGCTGGCGACGAGCCTGATGGGCTCGGCCGGATTCGAGTGGGACATCTCGGCGTGCTCGGACGACGAACGGGCCACGATCGCGCGCTTCGGCGCGCTGTACCGGGAGCTGCGCCCGGTTATCCACGCCGGCACCGTCGTGCACCCCGACCTGCGCGACCCGGCCTGGCGCGTGACCGGATCGCGGGCACCGAGCGCGAGCGCCGTCGTCGTCGTGGCCACGGTCGGGAGCCTCGAAGACGCGCGCGCGGAGCGTCTGCGGCTGCCCGGGACTGCGATCCGACGCGGCGGTACCGCGTGCGCGTGCGCGGGGAGTTGGGCGAGGCGAAGCACGGCTGGATCACGCCGGAATGGTTCGCGGCGGCGAGGTCGAACTGCCCGGATCGGTGCTGGAACGCGTCGGCCTGCAGCTTCCGTGCCTGTGGCCGGTGCAGGCGTTCGTGCTGGACATGGAGGCGCTCTACGACATGCCGAGATTCGATCTGCCCCTCGACGAGCTGCGCGACTAAGGCCGGAGATCGCCGTGCCTGCGCGACGTCGACGAGTTCTCGGAGCACTCGCAGAGGCGCGAGGGTACGCGAGTTCGAACGCGGTCGTGCAGGTCGACGAGGCAGCTGACGACCGTCGAGGTGTTCGACGTGACTTTTCCGGGATTCGCGGGAGACCCGATCAAGGCCTGGTTCCTCGTTCCCGCCGGCACCGAAAAACTCTCTGCCCGTCGTCGTCGAGTACAACGGCTACGGAGGCGGCAGGGGCCTGCCGGTGGAGCGGCTGGGGTGGGTGTCGTCCGGATACGCGTATCTGTTCATGGATACGCGCGGGCAGGGCTCGGCGTGGGGCACGGGCGGGGGGACTCCGGACCCGCACGGCACGGGGCCCTCGTTCAGCGGCTTCATGACCCGCGGCATCGACAGTCCCGACGAGTACTACTACCGCCGTGTGTACACCGACGCGGTGCGCGCGATCGACGCTGTGCGCACTTTCGACCGCGTCGATCCCGATCGCGTCGTCGTGTGCGGCGGCAGTCAGGGTGGGGGCATCACGCTCGCCGCCGCCGCGCTGGCAGAGGGTGTCGTCGCGGCGCTGCCGGACGTAGCCGTTGAACTCGACGACCGTCGGCGGGGGTCCGGTCGCGACCGTGCGGTGATCCGACAGCCAGGCCGTCGCTACGGGGTCGATCCGCCGAAGCGCGGGGAAGAGCGCGTCTTCCGCACGCTCCGTGACGTCGAACGGACGTCGAGCCTCGCGGCGCGCTGCGACGGCAGAGGCGACTCTTCCGGCGCGCACGTGCTCGACGGTGCCGCCGATCGACTGACGCGCGCGTAGAAGCTCTCGTGGTGGTCCAGAACGCGTCGAAGTCAGTCGGGTTCAACGAGCACGAGAGGCGGACGGACGTACCAGTTCGGCGGTGCCAGATCGCAGGAGGCATCCCCGACGGCAGAGCGCGCTCCGAGGCGCTCCTACGAGTGGACCCACACTTCGGTGCCCATCGGCGCCCAGCTGTAGACGAAGGCGGCGGCATCCACCGGCATGTTGACACAGCCATGGCTCATGGGGTTGCCGAAGTTGTTGTGCCAGTACGCGCCGTGCAGTGCCTCGTCCCCGTTGTAGTACATGACCCACGGGACGTTCTTCGTGTAGTAGTTGGGCGCCTTCGTCAGGTCGGGGTTGCCCATGTTCTGCGAGGTGAGCTTCGCGCTGATGCGGAAGCTGCCCGTATCGGTGTCGTTGCCGGCCGTTCCCGACGAGATGTACCACGACTGCACGACGTTGTTGTTCTCGTAGAGGTACGCACGCTGATCGCCGAGGTCGACCTCGATGCGACGTGCGAGGGTCGTCACGACCGGGGCGACCTCGGTGACGGGCAGCGTGAAGGCGGCGTTGCCGGTCGACAGCTGTGTGGCGAAGTCGGAGGCCACGGTGGACGTGTCGCCGAGCGCGCGACCGGAGATTCCCGCTGCCTCTTCGCGCAGCACGTTGCCGCCGGAGTCGGTGATGACCTTGCCGTCTTCGGCCGCGCGGTTCACCAGCGGGGCGAGACCGTCGACCATCGGCTGGATGGCGGCCGCGTCGGCGGTGATCTCGAACGAGCCCTCACCGTCGGGCGCGACGGAGATCCATGATGCCAGCGCCGCGCGATCGATCGGCACGGTGCGTTCCGCGCCGACGTAGAAGCCCGCCGTATCGAGCATGCCGTTGAGCGAGGCGGCACTGGCCTCGGCGGCCGATGCCACGGTGACCGCAGGGATCTCCGCGGGGGCAGCGTCGATCTCGACGCGTTCCGTGCCGGCGGCCAGCGCCGCCTGCAGCGCGAGGCGCACCGCCTCGACGTCGACACCCGTTCCGGGCACGTCCGCAGTCACGGCGAAGCTCGCCGTCGCCGCATCCCAGGCGATCGTCGCGTCGACGGGGTCGCTGAACAGCGCGGGGGCGGCGTCGCGGAGGGTGGCGGTCGCCGTCTCCGCGTCGATGCGCACCGCGGCGCTCGTCGGATCGGCGAACCAGGTCGTGAGGTTCCACATCGGGTGCTCGCTGAAGGCGCGATCGGCCAGAGCGCGGGCATCGAGGAAGGCGCCGAGCTCGGCGCCCGTCAGTTCGGGCTCGCCGGGAGCCCCGACGAGCACGACCGTGGTCTCGGCGAGCTGGATCTGCACGGCATCGGCAGCGGCGCCCGGCGTGAGCCCGCCGACGGGCACTCCGGCCACCGAGGTGCCCGGTGCGATCAGCACCAGGGAAGTGGCGACGAGTGCGAGGACGGCGACACCTGCGGGGATGCCGAGCCAGAGCGCCAGATGGCGCTTGCGGGGCGCCGGCTCGGGGGGCGCCCACTGCGGTCTCGGTGCGTCGCCGTCGCCGTCTGCGGGCGTCGCGGCATCCGTTTCGAGTGGCGTGGTGGCGTCGTCGATCGGCGCCTCTTCGGCGCCGGGCCTGGTGGCCAGATCCGTCATGCCATCACCCCCCGGCTGCAAACACGTCCCTCAATGGTACGGGACGAGCGCGCGGGGCCGGACAACGGAAACATCACGGATCCGTGACGGCCTCGCCGAGTGGCGAGATCAGCCGGCGCAGACCTCCTGGAAAGCCTCGCTCGTCTCGCGGAACTTCGTGCCGAGTTCGGACAGATCGTCGACCTTCGAGACGTCGCCCTGAGCGATCGCGTTCATGACCTCGCCCACCTCGGTGAACATGCTCTCGAGCGAGGGCAGGAGCGCGGCCACTTCGTCGTTGGTGACCTGCGCCGCCGTCTCGCCGAGCTTCTCGGCGGCCGATCGCATCGCCTCGACGGCGGTCGCCGGGTCGGCGGTCGCGGCGCTCTCGAAATCGGCGGTCGCCTCTTCGATGCTCTCCTGCACCAGCGCGCAGGCGTCGGCCGTGGACTGCCCGTCGTCGCCGGGCTGGTCGGAGCTCTGCGAGGTCGCTTCGCTGCCGGGCTCCGCGGGGGAGGAAGCCGTGCACGCGCTCAGGCCGAGCGCGGCGACGACGGCGATCAGGACGGCCGCGATCTTGGGAGACATCGTTCAAGCCTAAGCGCCGCGACAATGTAACGGTTTTGTAAACACCCCGTGCAAATTGGGCCGAAAGCTTGCGCGATGAATGTTCGTAAGGTGTACTAACAAACATGTCCACACCGGAAGCGCACCGCGGCTCTTCAACGCTCGAGCCGCCGCACCCCCACGCGAACGGCCGATCGTTCGGACCCGGTCGTGCGTTGCGTCAGGGCGGCAAGGTCCTGCCCGAGCACGCACGAGGTCACAACCGTTCGCTGCTGCTGCAGACCCTCTTCCACCAGGGTGCGATGAGCCGTGCGGACCTCTCGCGTGAGACCGGGCTGACCCGCGTGACGATCTCCGACCTCATCGCCGATCTCATCGCCGACGGCTTCGTCGCCGAGATGGGTGTGCGAGAGGCATCGGGACCCGGCAAGCCCGCGATCCTGGTCGACCTCGACCGCGACGGCCACCGCATCGTCGGGATCGACCTGTCGGGCGCGGATGCCTTCATCGGCGCGGTGCTGACCCTGGACGGCGACATCGTCGCCCGGCGTGAGGTTCCGATCGTGACCGACGGCGACGTGATCGAGGCCGTCGTGCAGCTCGCCCGCGACCTCGTCGGCGACGCGCACGCTCCGGTGCTCGGCATCGGGGTGGGAACCCCCGGCATCATCGATGACAACGGCGTGATCCTCTCGGCGCCGAACCTCCGCTGGGCGGGATTCGATCTCGAGGGCGCCCTGAAGGCCGCTCTCGGCCTGCCCGTGCTCGTCGCGAACGACGCGAACGCCGCCGTGCTCGCCGAATACACGTTCGGCGGCGCCGGCGACGACGTCCTCCTCGTGAAGGTCGGCCGCGGTGTCGGCTCGGGCCTGCTCGCCTCGGGGCAGCCCATGCGCGGCGCGCACTTCGCTGCGGGCGAGATCGGCCACGTCACCGTCGGCACCGACGGCGGCCCCGTCTGCGCGTGCGGCAAGGTCGGCTGCCTCGAAGCCTGGCTCGCGGTGCCCGCCCTGACCGCACGGCTGGCCGCGGCATCCGACGACGACGCCCGCAACGGCATCCTGCGCGACGCGGGGGAGCGGCTGGGAATCGCGCTCGCCCCCATCGTCGGCGTGCTGGACGTGTCGGAGATCGTGCTCTCCGGCCCCCCTGAACTTCTCGACGGACCCCTCGCGGAAGCGACCGTCGAGACCCTCCGCGCACGGACGCTCGCCGAGTTCCACGACGGCGTCCGCGTGCGGATGACGGAGCAAGGCCAGGACATCGTCCTGCGCGGCGCGGCCGTCATGGTCCTCTCCGGACAACTCGGGGTCTCGTAGCAGGAGCACGCCGAGCACAACAGCAATTCCCTCTGGGGGGTCACCCCCCAGACCCCCCAATACGGGACAGGTCACCCGGCCCCCGGAATCACCAAGAGAAAAACACGAAGGAAGACACCATGAACAAGAAGCTCGGAGCACTCGCGCTCGTCGGCGCTTCGGCTGTCGTGCTCGCCGGCTGCGCGGGCGGCAGCGGCGGCGCTCCCGCCGAGGCCGAGACCGGCGACCTGACGGTGTGGCTGGTCGGCGCAGACACGCCGCAGACCGCGCGCGACTACCTCAAGGAGACGTTCGAAGACGAGAACGAAGGGTGGACCCTCACCGTCGAGGAGAAGACCTGGGCCGACGTCTCGGACACCTACACCGCCGCGCTGTCGTCCAACGACTCGCCCGACGTGGTCGAGGTCGGCAACACGCAGGCCCTCGGCTTCGCCGACGCCGGACTGTTCCTCGACATCACCGACATCCAGGAGGACCTCGGCGGCGACGACCTGCTGCAGGGTCTGGTGGATGCCGGCACCTACGAGGGCGCGCTGTACGCCGCACCGTACTACGCCGGTGGACGCATCGTCTTCTACACCCCGCAGATCGTCGGCGACACCCTGCCCGACGACGCTCGACGAGTACGTGCGAGATGGGCAAGGAGCTCAAGACCGACACCGTCTCGGGCATCTACGCGCCGGGCAAGGACTGGTACAACGCCCTTCCCTACGTCTGGGCGCACGGCGGCGAGATCGCCGTCCAGGACGGCGACGAGTGGGATGCCCAGTTCTCCAGCGACGAGAGCCTCGAGGGGCTCGAGCAGCTGCAGGACGTGTACCTCAACGCATCTGTCGCCCCCGTCGACGGCAACGAGCGTCTCGGCAACATCGACTTCTGCGCCGGCGAGGTCGGGTTCCTCTCGAGCCCGGCATGGGCTGCGGGCAACATCACGGGCGAATGGCCGTGGGGCGACGAAGCCGCGGGTGAAGAGGTCTCCGAGGGCTGCCCCGACACGTACGGCTCCGACCTCGGCGCGTTCGCGCTGCCGGGTCTCGAGGCCGGCGAGACCGCCCCGATCTTCGCGGGTGGCTCCAACGTCGCCGTGGCGACCAAGAGCGATTCGCCCGAGATGGCCAAGGCCGCGCTGACGATCATGCTCTCGGAGGGCTACCAGAAGCTGCTCGCCGAGCAGGGTCTGACCCCGGGAATCAAGTCGGCTGCGGAGTTCCTGCCGGACACGCCGATCGCCAAGGCTCAGGCCGAAGCGCTCGCGAACTCGAAGTTCACCCCCACGAGCCCGAACTGGGCCGAGGTCGAGGCCGCGCAGATCATCCCCGACGCGCTCGTCAAGATCGCCCAGGGCGGCGACGTCGCGGCGATCGCGGCCGAGCTCGACTCGGCGATCGAAGCGATCCTCAACAAGTAGTACACCTGGAGGGGTCCGGGTCACGACCTGGACCCCTCCGGCCTGTCCGCAAGACCTCTCAGAGAGGAGACGACATGAGCGAGACCGCAACCGCCGTCCGGTCGACGAAGACCGGACACCGCGCCGCCGACCGCCCGCCCGTCTCACGCGAGCGCGTGCGCGCACGTCGCGAAGCACGCGGCGCCTGGACGCTGCTCGGCCCGTCGCTCATCATCCTCGGCGTCATGGTCGGCTATCCCGCCGTGCTGATGGTGATCCAGTCGTTCACCGACTACACCGTCAAGAACAAGGTGCTGGGCACCCTGCCGAACTTCGTCTGGTTCGAGAACTACATCGCGCTCTTCTCCGAGTCCGACTTCCCCGCCGTGCTCATGCGCAGCCTCGCGCTGATGGTCGTGCTGACGATCCTGAACATGTTCCTCGGCATCCTGGTCGCCGTCCTGATGACGCGGCTCAGCCGGCCCTGGCGCATCCTCGTCTCAGTGGGGCTGCTGCTGGCATGGGCGATGCCGCCGCTGACGGCCACGGTCGTGTGGGGCTGGATCTTCGACACGCAGTACGGCGTCGTCAACTGGGCCCTCAACACGATCACCGGCACGAGCGACTGGACCAACCACTCGTGGCTGCTGAACCCCTTGTCGTTCTTCTTCGTGCTCACGATCATCATCGTGTGGCAGTCGGTGCCGTTCGTCGCCTTCACGACGTACGCCGCGCTCGGCCAGGTGCCGGGCGAAGTGCTCGAGGCGGCATCCCTCGACGGCGCGACCGGACTGAAGCGCTTCGGCCTCATCGTCTTCCCGTACCTGCGCAGCGTGCTGACCGTCGTGCTCGTGCTGCAGATCATCTGGAACCTCCGCATCTTCACGCAGGTCTACGCCCTGCAGAGCCGAGGCGGCATCGCCGCCGAGACCAATGTCCTCGGCACCTATCTGTTCCGTCAGGGCATCGGCGAGTTCGGCACCACCGCCGCGATCGGCGTCGTGATGGTCATTCTGCTGCTCACCCTGTCGTGGGGCTACGTCCGCAGCACGCTCAAGGAGGAGGAGCTGTGAGCACTCAGATCAACGTCGGCACCCAGCTCGGCACGATCGGCGTCGACGAGGTCCTCGGTGAGGGCGGCGAGCCGAACGCTCCGAAGAAGCGCTCGATCGAAGCGCGTCGACCGTCGCCGAAGCGCGTCGCGAGTCGCACGCTGCTCAACATCGCCGCCGCGATCGTCTTCGTGATGTCGGTGTTCCCCGTCTACTGGATGGTGAACATGTCGTTCACCCCGAACGACCAGATCATCAGCCGCGACCCGAGCTTCTTCCCGTGGTCGTTCACGATCCAGAACTACATCACCGCGTGGACGCGCGAGGCCGCTCAGGGCCAGACCGACTTCCCGCACGCGCTGGCCACATCGGTCACCGTCACTCTCGGTGTGCTGGTCGCGACGCTCCTGTTCGCCTTCCTCGCCTCGATCGCCGTGGCCCGGTTCCACTTCAAGGGCCGGCGGGCCTTCATCGTCTCGGTGCTCATCGTGCAGATGATCCCCGGCGAGGCCATGATGTTCACGATCTACGGCATGATCGACGACTGGCGCCTCATCAACACCCTGCTGGGCCTCGGGATCGTCTACCTCGCGAGCGTCATCCCCTTCACGATCTGGACGCTGCGCGGATTCGTGGCGGGCGTCCCGGCAGATCTCGAAGAAGCCGCCATGATCGACGGGTGCACGAAGTCGCAGGCGTTCTGGAAGGTCACCTTCCCGCTGCTGGCCCCCGGCCTCGTCGCCACCGGCATCTTCGCGTTCATCCAGTCGTGGAACGAGTTCACGATGGCGCTGCTGCTGATGAAGGGCTACAACCTCACCCTGCCCGACGTGGCTGAACGCATTCCAGTCGTCGTCGGTGTCGGGCTCGGTCAACTGGGGCGCGGTCATGGCCGGCTCCACGCTGATCGCCATTCCCGTGGTCATCTTCTTCCTGATCGTGCAGGGTCGCATGACCGGCGGCCTGGTCGCAGGGGCGGTCAAGGGCTGATGCGCGGCTGCACGATCGCCGCCTCCCGCAGGGAGGTGGGCAGATGAAGGTCGGCCTCGACATCGGAGGGACCAAGACGGATGCCGTCGCCGTCGATTCGGCGGGCACGATCGTCGCGCGGGTCCGCCTTTCGACCGGCTGGGGATCGGATGCCGTCATCCGGACGGTCCTGGAGGCCGTGCGCTCCCTCGCGGAGCAGGTCGAGCGGCGCCGATCGAGTCCGTCGGGATCGGCATCCCCGGACAGGTCGAACCCGGCACCGCCCGCGTCGTGCACGCCGTCAATCTCGGCGTGGAAGAACTCGATCTCGCCGCCGCCGTCGGCCCCGAGCTCGGCGTGCCGGTGCGGGTCGAGAACGACGTGAAGGCCGCGGCGTTCGGCGCGCACGCCCTGCGGTCCGGCGGCACCGGCTCGATGGCGTACCTCAACCTCGGCACCGGCATCGCGGCGGGCATCGTCACCGACGGTGAGCTGTGGCGCGGCGCCCGCGGCACCGCGGGCGAAGTCGGCCACATCTCGATCGACCCGCACGGCCCGCTGTGCCGCTGCGGTCAGCGCGGCTGCATCGAAGCGCTCGCCGGCGGCGGGGCCATCGCCGAGCGGTGGGGCCGGCCCGGCGCCCTGCCCGTGCGCGACGTGTTCGACGCCGCGGACGCGGGCGACCCGCTGGCTCGAGAGCTGCGCGTCGGCCTCGCCCGCGGTGTCGCGGCGGCCGTCCGCGTGCTCGTGCTCACGGCGGATGTGGATGCCGTCGTGCTCGGCGGCGGCATCACCGCGCTCGGCCCGCGGCTCATGGCGGATGTCACCGCCGAGCTGGCGGCGAGCGCCGAGGCCTCGCCGTTCATGCGCTCGCTGCGCCTCGAGGAGCGGGTCGAGCTGCTGCCCGCCGGCTCTCCGGCGGCGGCACTCGGCGCCGCGCTCGTCGGCGCCGCGCGCGATTCCGAAGGCGTGCTGACGCATGGCTGAAGTCGTCATCGTCGCGGATGCCGCGGCCGCCGGCGCGATCGTCGCCGACGAGATCGCGCGGCTCGTGCGCGCGAACCCCGACGCCGTGCTGGGGCTCGCGACCGGGTCGACCCCCGTGCCGGTGTACGAGGCGCTGCCCTCGCGGCTGGCCGGGGTCGACGTGTCGCGGGTGCGAGGATTCGCGCTCGACGAGTACGTCGGCCTCGACCCGGCGCACCCCGAGAGCTACCGCTCGGTCATCACGCGCGAGGTCGTCGAGCCGCTCGGCCTCGACCCGGCGCGCGTCCACGTCCCCGACGGATCGCTCGAGGGCATCGAGCATGCGGGCGACGACTACGAGCGGGCGCTCGCCGAGGCGGGCGGGGTCGATCTGCAGCTCCTCGGGATCGGCACCGACGGCCACATCGGCTTCAACGAGCCGGGTTCGTCGTTCGCCTCGCTCACCCGCGTGAAGACGCTGACGCAGCAGACGCGCGAGGACAACGCGCGGTTCTTCGACTCGATCGACGACGTTCCGCGCCACTGCATCACCCAGGGGCTCGGCACGATCCTGCGCGCCCGGCACCTCGTGCTGCTCGCGTTCGGCGAGGGCAAGGCCGCGGCGGTCGCGGGTGCGCTCGAGGGTCCGGTGACGGCATCCCTTCCCGGATCGGCGATCCAGCTGCATCCGCACGCCACGGTCGTGGTCGACGAGGCCGCGGCATCCGCCCTCCGCTTCGCGGAGTACTACCGCTACACGTTCGCGAACAAGCCCGCCTGGCAGGGGCTGTAGCCCTCACCTCCGTCGACAAACCACTTTCGACGCGAGACACAGTGCGGCGCATGGTGTCTCGCGCTCAAACTGGTTTGTCGGCGGGAAAGGGCCAGGCGAGCGCGAGCAGGTGGTCGAGGCTCAGCGGGGCCAGCGGCATCGCGGCGACGTCGGCCGGGGTGATCCAGCGCAGCTCCGCGATCTCGGCCCGCGCCGACAGCTCCGCCGGCTCGGCCGTGGTGCGGAAGGCGGCGGCGACCACCCGATGCCCCGGCTCGTTCGCGGCATCCGACTCGAACGTGCCGAGCGGCTCGAGGGCGTCGGCGGCGACCACGAGCCCGACCTCCTCGTGCAGCTCCCGCGAGAGCGCCTCGGCGGCGCTCTCGCCCGGCTCGGGCTTGCCGCCCGGCTGCATGAAGACCGAGGTGCCGTGCTTGCGCACGACGAGCACCCGGCCCGCGGCATCCGTGATCACGGCGGCGCTGACGAAGATGCGCGGACCCGTCACGGCGCGAACACCTTGCCGGGGTTCAGGATGCCGGCCGGGTCGAACACGCGCGTGATCTCGCGCTGCAGCTGCCACTGATCGTCGCCCAGCTCGTCGGCGAGCCAGCGGCGCTTGAGCACGCCGATGCCGTGCTCGCCGGTGAGGGTGCCGCCCAGGCGCAGCGCGGCGCGGAAGAGATCGTCGGCGGCGGCCCAGATGTGCTCGGGCACCTCGACGACACCGTTCGCGTCGGGCACGGCGTCGAAGATGAAGTTCGGGTGCAGGTTGCCGTCACCCGCGTGCGCGACGGTCGGGATGACGACTCCGTGGTCGCGCTCGACGCGGGCGATCTCGTCGAACATCGCCGGCAGGGCGCTGCGCGGCACCGACACGTCCTCGATGAGCGTCGTGCCGAGCGACTCCATCGCCGGGTGCATCGACCGGCGGATCGCGAGCAGCCGCTCGCCCTCCTCGCGGTCGTGCGAGACGGCGACCGTGCCGCCCGCCGCCGTCAGCACGGCGGCGATCGCGTCGGCTTCGGCGACGGCGGCCGGGCCGTCGGTCTGGATCGTGAGCTGGGCCGCGCCGGGGGTCGGGCGCATCGAGCCCGAGCAGGGCGTGGACGGCCGCGAGGGATGCGGCATCCATCAGCTCCATGATCGCCGGCTGGGCGCCCGAGGCGGTGACCGCCGACGAGGCGACGGCCGCCGTCCGCACGTCGGCGAACGTCGCCGCGATGGTGCATACCTCTCCGGGAATGAGTCTGCGCAGCTTGAGGGTCGCGCCGACGACGACGCCCAGCGTGCCCTCCGAGCCGATCACGAGCGAGGTCAGATCCAGGCCCGTCACGCCCTTCACGGTGCGATGGCCGAGGTGCAGCAGCCGGCCGTCGGCGAGCACGAGGTCGACGCCGAGCACCGCATCGCGCACGACGCCGTACTTCGCGCACAGCAGCCCGCCGGCGCCGGTCGCGATGTTGCCGCCGACCGTCGAGATCGCGCGGCTCGCCGGGTCGGGCGCCCACCACAGCCCGTGTTCGGCGAGCGCGGCGTTCAGGTCGCGCGTTCAGGATGCCGGGTTCGACCACCGCGAGCAGGTCGTCGGGTCGCACCTCGAGGATGCGGTCCATCGCGCGCACCGACAGCGCGATCTCACCCGCGCCCGCGTTCGCGCCGCCGGCCAGGCCCGTGCCGGCGCCGCGCGTGACGACCGGCGTGCGGGTCGCGCGTCGCGATGCGCAGCGTCTCCTGCACGTCGGCGACGGATGCCGCGTGCACGACGGCCAGCGGGGTTCCGGCGGCCGCATGCCCCGACTTGTCGGCGCGGGCTGCGGCGAGGGAGGCCGGAGCGGTGTCGACACGATCGCCGAGCGCGGCGCGCAGCAGCGCGAGGACCTCAGCCGCGTCGCTCACGCGAGGCGGCGCCGACCGGCCAGGACGCCCACCGTCACCGCGACGACGCCGAAGACCAGTCCGACCCAGGTGAGCCCCATGCTCCACCAGCGCCAGGGTCGCCGAGACGTAGACGAGCAGCTCGACGACCGCGCGCACGAACGGGTGCACTTCGAACACCGCACGCGGCGAGACGAACAGCGCCCAGACGAGGATCGCGACCACCGGCGCGCCGATGCCGACGACGATGTTCCACGGGAACGGCCACATCGCGAAGCCCCAGATCGCCAGGGTGACGAACGCGAAGCAGCTCGCACGACGAACGCCAGCACGTCGATCGCCGACAGCGGAGCGCGCATGCCGGGTTCGAGGGGCGCCGTCGGCGTCACGCGGGGAGTCTCGGACATGGCTCCATTCTACGAGCCGTGCCGCGGACGGCAGGGCGGCCGGGCTCAGCCGGCGATGCCCGCGGTCCAGACCGATCGCACCTCGAGCGTCACCGGTCAGCAGCACGGCATCGGCGGTGACGCCCGCGGCGAGCGATCCGAGGTCGTCGCCGCGTCCGATCGCGCGTGCGGGGGTCGAGGTCAGCGCGGCGACGGCGTCGGCCAGCGCGCACCCCCGCCTCGACGGTGCGGCGGAGCGCGGCATCCTGCGTCAGCGTCGAACCGGCGATCGCCCCGCCGACCGCCAGACGCGCCACCCCGTCCGTCGACGTCGACGCCGAGCGAGCCGAGCTCGTAGCGGCCGTCGGCATGCCCGGCCGCCGCCATCGCGTCGGTCACGAGCGCGATGCGACCGGGCGCCGCGGCGAACGCGATGCGCACGACCTGCGGGATGCAGGTGCACGCCGTCGGCGATCACCTCGAGCGTCACGCGGGGGTCGGATGCCGCGGCGGCGACCGGACCCGGGATGCGCGGTGGTGCAGGCCCGGCATCGCGTTGAACGCGTGCGTGAGGATCGTCGCGCCGGCGTCGAAGGCGGCTGCGGTCGCGGCGAAGTCGGCGCCGGTGTGCCCGACCGCCGCGGCGGCGCCCGCCGCGACGACCAGCCGGATCGCGTCGAGCCCGCCGGGCAGCTCGGGGGCGAGGGTCACCTGGCGGACGGTGCCGCGTCCGGCGTCGAGCAGGCGCTGCGACCGCGGCGAGGTCGGGTGCGCGCAGGAGCGTCTCGTCGTGGGCGCCCTTGTGCGCGGGGTCGAGGAACGGCCCCTCCAGGTGCGAGCCGAGGATGTCGGCATCCGTCGCCGCGAGGTCGGCGACCATCGCCGCGCGCCGCTCCAGCACCTCGAGCGGCGCGGTCACGAGCGAGATCACGGCGCGCGTCGTGCCGTGGGCGCGGTGCAGCGCGCGGGCCGTGCGGATCGCCTCGGGCCCGTCGTCGTAGGACTCGCCCGCCCCGCCGTGACCGTGGATGTCGATGAAGCCGGGGGTGAGCAGCGCGCCCGGCCCCGCGGCCTCGCTCGCCGTCGACGATCGACGTCGTACGGCTGCGCCTGGCCGCGCCAGCCCTCGCCGATGCCGTTCGCCGCGACCCGGCCCGCCGTCGAAGCGCACCCACGCGTCGTCGACGATGCGCCCGGCATCCACCAGCCGGACGGAGTGGATGACCGTGCTCACTCGGTCACCCAGGGGATCTCGGCGGAGGCGGTGGAAGCGGATGCCGAGGCTCGACCAGAGCGGACCGAGCGCGCCGACCCGCGCGCGGAACGACTCCCACGTGCGCAGGTCGCTCTGCTCGGCGGACGGCGACCAGGCGACCTCGGCGGCCGCGGCGATGCGCGGGAACGCCATCTCGTCGATGTCGTCGAGGGTGCGGATCGTCTCGGTCCACATCGGCGCCTCGACGCCGAGGATGTCGGCATCCGTCACGCCGTCGATGACCGCGGCGGGCTCCCACGAGTAGGCGCGCTCGACGCTGGTCGGGCCGTTCGCCCAGGTGAGGCCGAGCGCGCTGTCGGCGTCGTACTTCATGTCGAGGTAGACCGCGTCGGCGGGGGAGAGGATCAGGCCCGCGTCGTTGCGCACGAAGGTGCGCGCCTTCTCGTCCATGCCGTCGGTCGGGGTGACGAAGCCCCAGTACTGCCCGACCGTGCTCGGGTCGATGCCCGCCGCCGCGCCGGCCTCGTGCCAGGTGATCGGGCGTCTTGCCGAGGTCGGCGACGATCTCGGTCGCGCGCTCCATGAACAGCGCGAAGTCCTCGGGCGTCGTGCCGAGCGCTTCGTCGCCGCCGATGTGCAGGTACGGCCCGGGCGTCATCGCCGCGAGCTCGCCGACGACATCGGCCACGAAGTCGTACGTCGCCTCGTCGTGGATCTTCAGCGACGAGAAGCCCGACGCCCATGCCCGTGTAGGGCTCGCCGGCGGTCGGCACCGCGCCGCCGTGCGACTCGACGATCTCGAGGATGTGCGGGCTCAGCACGGGCGCCTCGGCGAGCTCGGGGTACGCGAGGCCGACCGCGTGGGTGTGACCGGGCAGGTCGACCTCGGGCACCACGATCATGTGGCGGGATGCCGCGTACTCGACGATCTCGCGATAGTCGGCCTTCGAGAAGAAGCCGCCGGCGTCACCGCCGACGGCCGTCGCCGCGGCGAGCTCGGTGAGCTTCGGCCGGGAGTCGAGGTGGATGCGCCAGCCCTGGTCGTCGGTGAGGTGCAGGTGCAGGGCGTTGAACTTGAGGCCGGCCGCGCGGTCGATGTACGCCTTCACGGTCTCGACCGGGAGGAAGTGGCGCGCGACGTCGAGCATGACGCCGCGGTAGGCGAACCGCGGTGCGTCGTCGATCTGCACGGCCGGGATCGACGAAGCCGTCGCCGTCGCGGCGTGATCAGCTGGCCGAGGGTCTGCACGCCGTAGAAGAGGCCGGCGGCGTCGGCGCCGGTGACGACGACGGATGCCGCATCCGCGGTGATCCGGTACGACTCGGCGCTCCGCCCGGCGCGATCCGCAGCGTCGATCGGCGCGGCTTCGTGCACAACGCCGGGCTCGAGGCCCGCGCGCGCCTGAATCAGCGCGGACAGGGCGGCGGCGGCATCCGGATCTCCCGCGATGTGCACGCCGGCCGACGAGCCGGAACGGTGCGGCGCCGCTCGCCTCGATCGAGGCGGGTGCGGGGACGACGGCCGGCGCGTGCACGATGGATCCATTCTGGTCGGCAGGAGTCTTGTAAAGCGTCCTAACAAATAGGGTGGAATCAGCGTATCAGCGGAGACATCGCGGGCGAAGAGTCGTGCCGCATCCGTTATGCTCGTCGTGTCGCGACTGGCGTTGAGGTGGGTCACCACCGGGGAGCGACCGACACGGCACTCGACCGTACGCCTGGGTCGATGCGAATCACCGGTGGCCGTCGCTCGCGAAGCGGCGCACCCGAGATCCCCAGCCGTCGTCAGAGGAGAACGCCATGACCGACCACTACTTCACCGCGCCGCTCGCCGAGGTCGACCCCGAGATCGCGCAGGTGCTCGACCGCGAGCTGCAGCGCCAGCGCGGGTATCTCGAGATGATCGCCTCCGAGAACTTCGTGCCGGTCTCGATCCTGCAGTCGCAGGGCTCGGTGCTGACCAACAAGTACGCCGAGGGCTACCCCGGTCGCCGCTACTACGGCGGCTGCGAAGAGGTCGACGTCGCCGAGGAGCTCGCGATCGAGCGGGCGAAGTCGCTGTTCGGCGCCGCGTTCGCGAACGTGCAGCCGCACTCCGGCGCGACCGCGAACGCCGCCGTGCTGCACGCGATCGCCCGCCCCGGCGACACGCTGCTCGGTCTCTCGCTCGACCAGGGCGGCCACCTGACGCACGGCATGAAGATCAACTTCTCGGGCCGGCTGTTCAACATCGTCGCGTACGGCGTCGACCCCGAGACCTCGATCATCGACATGGACGAGGTGCGCCGCCTCGCGATCGAGCACCAGCCCAAGGTGATCATCGCCGGCTGGTCGGCCTACCCGCGTCAGCTCGACTTCGCCGCGTTCCGCGCGATCGCCGACGAGGTCGGCGCGCTGCTCTGGGTCGACATGGCGCACTTCGCCGGGCTCGTCGCCGCGGGCCTGCACCCGAACCCGGTGCCGCACGCGCACGTCGTCTCCTCGACGGTGCACAAGACGATCGGCGGCCCGCGCTCGGGCTTCATCCTGACGAACGACCCCGACATCGCGAAGAAGATCAACACGGCGGTCTTCCCGGGCCAGCAGGGCGGCCCGCTCATGCACGTGATCGCCGCGAAGGCGACCGCGTTCAAGCTCGCCGCGACGCCCGAGTTCAAGGAGCGCCAGGAGCGCGTGCTGAGCGGTGCGCACATCATCGCCGAGCGGCTGTCGCAGCAGGACGTGAAGGATGCCGGCATCGCCGTGCGCTCGGGCGGCACCGACGTGCACCTCGTGCTCGTCGACCTGCGCGACGCGGCGATCGACGGCAAGCAGGCCGAAGACCTGCTGCACGAGATCCACATCACGGTCAACCGCAACGCGGTGCCGAACGACCCGCGGCCGCCGATGGTCACCTCGGGCCTGCGCATCGGCACGCCGGCGCTCGCGACCCGCGGCTTCGGCGACGCGGAGTTCACCGAGGTCGCCGACATCATCGCGCTCGCGCTGCTGCCGGACGCGGACGTGCAGGCTCTGCGCGCCCGCGTGGCCGCGCTGACCGCCGCCTTCCCGCTCTACCCCGGCCTGGAGCAGTAGCCCCCGTCCGCCCGTCCGCGACTGCTGGCGAGACTGCGGTCCCGCAGTCTCGGGCCGATGCGTCTCACGGTACGGCGGGTTGCCTGGCGCATACCTACGGGCATAGTGATGTGAGGTCCGCGCATGACGTCGGACCGCGAAGCAACGAGGAGACCACGATGACGGCACTCACGCTCGACGGCCGCGCAGCCGCGGCCGAGATCAAGGACGAGCTGCGCGAACGCGTGGCCGCCCTCGCGGCGCGCGGGGTCATCCCCGGCATCGCCACGGTGCTGGTCGGCGCCGATCCCGCCTCGCAGCTCTACGTCGGCATGAAGCACCGGCAGTCCGAGGAGATCGGGATGAACTCGATCCAGCGCGAACTGCCGGCCGACGCGACCCAGGCCGAGGTCGAGGCGCTCATCGACGAGCTCAACGCCGATCCGGCCTGCCACGGGTACATCGTGCAGCTGCCGCTGCCGAAGCACATCGACACCGACGCGATCCTGGAGCGGATCGATCCCGACAAGGATGCCGATGGCCTGCATCCGACCAACCTCGGGCGACTCGTGCTCAACGTCAACAACCCGATCACCTCGCCGCTGCCGTGCACACCGCGCGGAGTGATCGAGCTGCTGGTGCGCAACGGCTACGACCTGGCCGGCAAGGACGTCGTCGTGGTCGGGCGCGGCGTCACGATCGGCCGCTCGATCGGTCTGCTGCTGACCCGCCGCGAGTACAACGCGACCGTGACCCTGACCCACACCGGCACGGTCGACCTCGCCCGGCACCTGCGCCAGGCCGACGTCGTGGTCGCCGCGGCCGGGGTCAAGCACATCGTGCGCGCCGAAGACATCAAGCCCGGCGCCGCCGTGCTCGACGTGGGCGTGACGCGCGAAGACCGACCCCGAGACCGGCAAGAGCAAGGTCTACGGCGACGTGCACCCCGACGTGGCCGAGGTCGCCGGCTGGCTGTCGCCGAACCCCGGGCGGCGTGGGTCCGATGACCGTCGCGCTGCTCATGACGAACGTCGTCGAGGCCGCGGAGCGCTCCCTCGCCTGACCTGAACCTGACCGCGAGACTGCAAGGGGCGCTCGAGACTGCAGGTAAAGCCCTCAGTCTCGACATCCCTATGCAGTCTCGCGGGATCGGAAGCCGCGCTCAGGCGCGGAAGCGCGTCAGGAACTCCCTGCGTCCGCTCCTCGCGGGGGTTCGCGAACACCTCCGCGGGCGGACCCTGCTCGAGGATGCGCCCGGCGTCGAGGAACACCACGCGGTGCGCCACATCGCGCGCGAACGCCATCTCGTGCGTGGCCATGAGGATCGTCGCGCCCTCGTCGGCGAGTTCGCGCACGAGCTCGAGCACCTCTCCGACCAGCTCGGGGTCCAGCGCCGAGGTGATCTCGTCGAGCAGCAGGATCTCGGGGTCGGTCGCGATCGCCCGCACGATCGCGGCGCGCTGCTGCTGACCGCCCGACAGCCGGTCGGGGTGCTCGCGCGCCTTGTCGGCGAGGCCCGACGCGCTCGAGCAGCGCGAGCCCCTTCTGCTCGGCCGCCGCACGCGGCACCTTGTGCACGTGCCGGAGCGACAGCGTCACGTTGTCGAGCACCGAGAGGTGCGGGAAGAGGTTGTAGCTCTGGAAGACGGCGCCGAACCGGGCCCGCACGCGGTTCGCGTCGACGCGCGGGTCGGAGATGTCCTCGCCGCCGAGGAGGATCTGCCCGTCGTCGATCGTCTCGAGCAGGTTGAGGCACCGCAGCAGCGTCGACTTGCCCGATCCGCTCGCGCCGATGACGGCGACGACCTCGTGCTGGGCGATCTCGACCGAGACGCCCCGCAGCACGGCGCGGTCGCCGAAGGACTTCCGCAGATCGATCGCCTGAAGGAGGGCGCTCATACGACCGATCCCATCTGCTCGCGCCGCTGCAGTCGCGCGGTGTACCAGTCGGTGAGCCGGATCGTGGGGATCGCGAGCAGCACGAACAGCAGCGCCGCGACGATGTACGGGGTGAAGTTGTACGACAGCGACGTCTCGATCTGCGCCGCGCGCACGGCATCCACCAATCCGATGATCGAGACGAGACCGACGTCCTTCTGCATCGCCACGAAGTCGTTCATGAGCGGCGGCGTCATCTTGCGCAGGGCCTGCGGCAGCACGACGAGGCGGAGGGTCTGCGTGTAGCCGAGCCCCATCGCGCGGGCGGCGATGCGCTGCGACGGGTGCACCGCCTCGATGCCCGCGCGGATGACCTCGCTCACGTACGCCGAGTAGGTGATCGTGATCGCCGCGGTGCCGAGCACGATGAGCGGCACGCGCTCGTTCAGCAGCGCCGGCACGCCGAACCCGATCAGGTACAGCACGATGATGAGCGGGATGCCGCGGAAGACGTCCGTGTACGCGGCGGCGAGCACCCGCACGGGGAAGAACACGGCCCCGCGCAGGGTGCGCAGCAGCGCGATGAGCGTCGCGAAGATCGCGACCGTCACGACGGACAGCGCGAGCACCTGCAGGTTCAGCAGGAAGCCCTTCCCAGACCCGGGGGAGCGACGACCAGAACGTCTCGGGGTCGAAGAACGCCTGCTGGACGTCCGCCCAGCCGGGCGTGTTGACGACGGTGAGCCAGACGACGGCCGCGAAGGCGAGCGTCGAGACGAGCGCCACGAACACCGACCTCGTCGACTGGCGCTTGCGGAACGCCCGGCGGTCGAGCTCGAGCGCGCTCGGGGCGGGCGCGGGGGCAGTCACGGGTTAGACGCTAGCGGACCGCGGTCCGCCAGCGACGGCCGAGGTGCGGCGCCCCGCGTGCGCCGGTCGTCTCCCGACGCGGTCACTTCAGCTGGGTGACGCCCGCGCCCTCGCCGAGCCACTCCTCGGTGATGGCCTCGAGCGTGCCGTTCTCGCGCAGCGCGTCCACCGCGGCGCTGACCTTCTCGGTCAGCGGCGAGTCCTTGGCCAGCACGATGCCCCATTCGTCGGGGATGCCGCCCGTGGGCAGCTCGCCGACGATGAAGGAGTTCTCGATGTACACGCCCGTCGCGTAGAACGCGGTCGGCAGGTCGAGCACGAGCCCGTCGATCTGACCCGCCTCGAGCGCCGCCTTGGCGTCTTCGTTGGTGTTGTAGAGCTGCGCGGCGGTCGTGGGCTGCACGACCTCTTCGATCGTCTGCGCGCTCGTGGAGCCGACCATGGCGCCGAGCAGCAGCTCCTTCGCCCCGTCCAGCGTCGTCACGCCCTCGGCGGCCGAGCCTTCGATCGCGACGATCGCCTGGCTGGCGGCGTAGTACGGCGACGAGAAGTCCACGTTCTGCTTGCGCTCGTCGGTGATCGAGTACTGCTGGATGTTCAGGTCGAAGTCCTTCGGGCCCGGGGCGATCGCGGCCTCGAACGTCGTGCGCACCCACACGACGTCTTCCGGAGCGAAGCCGAGCTCCTCGGCGACGGCGTAGGCGACGGCGGATTCGAACCCTTCACCCGACGAGGGGTCGTCGTCGATCACATAGGGGAAGTACGCCGGCTCGCCCGTGGCGAACGTGAGCTGTGCCCGGCGTGAGGTACCCGTCGTCCTCGGGAGCGCCGCTCTCGCCGCCTGCCGTCGTTCCGCCGCTCGCGCAGCCGGCGAGGGCGAGGGCGGTGAGCGCGATGCCGACGACAGCGGCCCGCAGAGAAGTGTGACGACGCGACATGGGTGCCTCCAGGACTCGGGAAAGCGGCGCGCACGTGCTGTCGGCGCGGCCGCTGCCTTCCATCATGACCGCGGTGCGGCGTCAGCGGATCGTCCGGAGTCGCTCTGTTACAGGATCTTCATGCCGGAGCACGAGTCTGCGCGCATGCGGGGTCGTCACAGCCGCGCCTCCGCGGCGGCGAGGGCGGCGCGCGCCCCGGTGGTCGGCGCGACGGCGACGAGGCCGCGGTACAGCTTCACGAGGGTCTCGGCATCCAGTTCGCCGGTGCGTGCCCGGTCGCAGTGCACGGCCTGGATCGCCGCTTCGAGCTGGAAGCGCCCGAGAGGCTCGCCGAGGGCGGACGCCCGCCGCAGCAGGGCCCGGCCCTCGGCGATGAGCGCGGCGTCCCACAGTGCCGGATCCTGCTCGTCCAGCGGCGGCCAGGGCTGCACGGCGCGGGCCGGGGCGCGCGACTGCGCGAACGTCAGCAGCGCGGCCAGGCCCCATGCCTCCGGTTCGGTCTCGAGCAGGCTCGCCAGCAGCACGGCGAGCCACCGCGCCTCGTCGGCGATCGACTCGCTCACGCGGTCGCGATCGGATGCCGATTCCTCGAGCCAATCGATCGCATAGGCCCCGTACACGGCCTCCAGCACCGCCGCCAGCCGCGCCGGCATGTCGGCGCGGCCGGGGATCGCGAAGGGGATGCCCGCGTCGCGGATGCGCCGCTTCGCCCGCACCAGCCGCTGCGCCATCGTCGCCGGCTCGACCGCGAACGCGCGGGCGATCTCGGCCGCGTCGAAGCCGAGCACCGTCTGGAGCATGAGCGGAGTGCGGATCGCCGGGTCGATCGCCGGGTGCGCGCAGGCGAACAGCAGTTCGAGCCGCCGGTCGGGGATCCGCTCGCGCTCGACGAGGATCGTCGCGGCATCCCGGTCATCAGCCCCGAGCACGTCCTCCAGAAGCGGTGCGCCCGACCGCACGGCGGGGGAGCGCAGCAGATCGCGGAGGCGGTTGCGGGCCACGGTGACCAGCCACCCTTCGGGATTGTCGGGGATGCCGGAGTCCGGCCACGTGCGCAGCGCCTTCTCGAAGGCATCCGCGAGGGCGTCCTCGGCGAGCGCGACATCGCGCGTCGAGGTCGCGACCACGGCGAGGAGGCGGCCGTACGACGCCCGCGCCGCGTGCTCGGCGGCGGCGCGGGCGTCGTCGGCGCGTGGTCACCGGTAGTCGAACGCCGTCCAGGCGCCGTTCGACGAACCGGGTGCCGCTCGGCCGGATCTCCACGGCGCCCCAGTTGACGGAGGGTGCCCTGCCGGCCCATGCGATCGCCTGGTCGAGGTCGTCGACCTCGATCACGAACGTGCCGCCGAGCTGCTCCTTCGTGTCGGCGTACGGGCCGTCCTGCACGCGCAGCGCACCGCCGGGGTCGCCGCCGCGCACCGTCGTGGTCGCGGAGGAGGGCTGGAGCACCTCGGCCGATCGCAGCACGCCGGCGGCATCCAGTGCCTTGGCGTACTCGTCGAACTCGCGCATGCCCTCGGCGAGTGCCTCGGGTCCGAGTTCTTCGGCGTTCATCTCGGGGTAGTGGAGCAGGAGTGCGTACCGCATGGTGTCCATCCTTCGTCTCGTCGATCAGTGACACCCTTATGACGGTCGGGCGTCCGCGCCGATCGACACGCGACGGCGAATCAGCTCTTGCCGAGTTCGTCCAGCATGCGCCGCTGCTCGTCGGTGAGACCGTCCTGCAGCTCGCGCTGCGCGGCCGCCGTGCTCGGCGGACGGCAGGGTCGTGGTGGTCGGCGCCGACGTGGCGCCGTCCACCCGGGCTCCCGTGGCCTTGTCGTAGAGGGCGCCGGCGTGGCCTTCGACCTTGTCGTCGATCGCGTCGTAGATCGCCCACCCGATCAGGATGATGACCGGCGGAAGCACGTAGCCCCAGAACCAGCCGCCCACGCTCACGCCCGAGAGGGCGACCGTCGCGAGCCACACGAGGAGCGCGACGATGAACACGAGAGCGCCCTGCACGAGCTTCTCGCCGACCTTGGTGCGCTGACCGGCCGAACGCGCCGCCATCGACTGGAACAGCTTGTGGATGAACGGCTTGATCCAGATCGTGAGCGCCGTGAGGATCACGCCGGCCCACAGCGCCGACCAGCCGACCCGCGCCGGTGTGAGCCAGCCGATGATGAGCAGCACGACGACGTTGAACACCAGCAGCGACAGGAACCGGACGACCCACTTCTTCATAGGGGATACGTTGCCACGGCCCTCGCCGGTGCGCCACCGCGCCGCACCGGACGGGAGGTCAGTGCATGCGGACGAGCTGGTCGAGGTCGTCGTTCGGCAGCGTGTCGACGACCGCCATGACCTCCATGTCGACCAGGTCGACCCGGCCCGAGATCGTCGTCAGGAACGCGGAGTCGGCGGCATCCCGGCCCGTCGCGATGCGCACGAGCGTCGAGCGCGGCGCGAGCGTCGTGGCGTCCACGACGTACCAGCCGTCCTCGACCCAGGCCTCGGCCACCGCGTGGAAGTCCATGGGGAACAGCCCGGGCGCGTAGACCGACACGAGGCGGGCGGGAACGTTGAGCGCGCGCAGGAGCGCGACGGTCAGGTGCGCGTAGTCGCGGCAGACGCCCTGACGGGCCAGCAGCGTGCGGATCGCGCCGTCGGTGGGCAGGCTCGAGCCGCTCACGTACGAGAGGTGGGTGCCGACCCACGACGAGACCGAGGCGAGCAGCTCGGCCGGGTCGGTGATGCTGCCGAACTCGGCGAACGCGGTCGGGCCGAGGGCGTCGGACTCGGCGTACCGGCTCGGGCGGCGGTACGTGATGAGGTCGGTCGCGTTGGCGACGGTCGCCGCCGCCTCGCCGACGATCGACGCGTCGTACGACGCCACGAGGCGGCCGACCGGGCTCAGCACCTTCTGCAGGCGGGTGCCGTGCGAGTCGGGGACCGACTCGAACGTGAGCGGCTGCACCGTCGAGCGTGAACGAGATGTGCTCGGTCACCGGGGTGTGGTGGCCGCTCACGGCCATCGAGAACACGAGCTCGGCCGGCTCGGTGACATCCAGTTCGATACGGCTCGCGACATCTCTCTTCATGCCATCCAGGGTCCCACGTCGCGCACCGCGTGCGAAAAGCAGGTCAGGGCTTGACAGGATGCCGCGCATTCGTGTCAACCCCTCGACAACGCGGCGTCTGGCGGGCTATGGTGGCCTAAACCGGTTTAATAAACCGGTTCAGAAGGCAGAGCAGCCGAATGAGCGACGAAGCGCACGCGGGTCGAGGACGACGTCCGACGATCGCCGACGTCGCGCAGCGCGCCGGCGTGAGCAAGGGCCTCGTCTCGTTCGCGCTCAACGACCGACCGGGCGTCAACGTCGCCACCCGCGACCGCATCCTCGCGGTCGCCGCCGAGATGGGCTGGTCGCCCGACCTGCGGGCCCGCTCGCTCAGCACCAACCGCTCGTTCGCGCTCGGGCTCGTGCTGCGTCGCGACACCGAGATCGTCGCCGGCGACCCGTTCTTCCCGGCCTTCATCGCCGGCGTCGAGCGCGAACTGTCGCCGGCCGGTCAGGCGCTCGTGCTGGCCTCGGTGCCGACCGGGGCGCTCGAGGCCGACACGTACCGCAAGTTCGCCGTCCGAGCGCCGCGTCGACGGCGTCTTCCTCGCCGACCTGCGCGCGGGCGACGAGCGGCTCGCGCTCGTCGAGTCGCTCGGCCTGGCCGCCGTCACGCTCGGCCATCCCGACATCGACTCGCCCTTCCCCGCCGTCTCCGTCGACGATGTCGACGGGGTCACCGCGACCGTCGCCCACCTGGTCGGTCTCGGTCACCGCCGGCTCGCGCACGTCGCCGGCTCGCCCGACATGCTGCACTCCCGCCGGCGCGCGGCCGCATTCGAAGCGGCCTGCGCGCAGCGCGGCGTCGAGGGCCGTGTCGTCGAGACGGACTTCAGCGCCCGAGAGGGCGGCGAGGCGACGAGGGCTCTCCTTGCCGACGAGTCGGCTCGCCCGACCGCGATCACGTACTCGAACGACCTCATGGCGCTCGCCGGGAGTGGCGGTCGCGCAGCGCGCCGGCCTGTCGGTGCCGCGCGACCTCTCCGTCTCGGGATTCGACGACAGCGACATCGCCCGCTACGTCTACCCGTCGCTGACCTCGGTCGCCACGGATGCGGTCGAATGGGGCGCCGTCGCCGCGCGCTCGCTCCTCGCCTCGATCGCCGGCGTCCCCCTCGACGACACCGAGACTGGCGCCGGCGCGCCTCGTGGTGCGCGAATCCACCGGACCCGCGCCACGCCGCACCCGCCACGTTAGCCATCCCCTCGCTCGGCAGCCTGGCCGATCCAGGCGATCGATTCGGATGATCTCGGGATGCGACGGATGTCGCGTCCTCCCCAGGAAGGAAAGAGACAATGCGAAGAAGCATCAAGATCGCGGCGATCGCCGCGGCAGGAGCACTGACCCTCACCGCCTGCAGCGGCGGCGGTGGCGGGACGGCGGCGGCGGCGACCTCGATGCCCGCGGCGACATCACGATCTGGTACTCGAACAACGAGGGCGAGATCGAGTGGGGCAAGCAGATGGTCGAGGCGTGGAACGCCGACCACCCCGACGAGCAGGTCAAGGCGCAGGAGATCCCGGCCGGCGACAGCAGCGAGGCCGTCATCGGCGCCGCGATCACCGCGGGCAACGCCCCGTGCCTGATCTTCAACACCTCGCCCGGCGGCCGTGCCGCAGTTCGAGAAGGCGGGCGGGCTCGTCTCGCTGTCGAGCTTCGAGGACGGCGACGCCTACATCACCGAGCGCAGCGGCGACAACGCGGCGCAGTACGCGTCGGCGGACGGCGAGTTCTACCAGATGCCGTGGAAGTCCAACCCGGTCGTGATCTTCTACAACAAGGCGATGTTCACCGCGGCGGGCCTCGACCCCGAGGCGCCGGCGCTGTCGACGTACGACGAGTTCCTCGACACCTCCCGCACGCTGACCGAGTCCGGCGCCGCGCCGTACGCGATCTACCCGTCGCCCGTCGAGCGAGTTCTTCCAGTCGTGGTTCGACTTCTACCCGCTGTACGGGGCGGAGACGGGCGGCACGCTGCTCGTCGAGGACGGCAAGGCGACCTTCGATTCCGAGGCCGGCGCTGCCGTGTCGGAGTTCTGGGCGACCATGTACGAGGAGGGCCTCGCCGGCCAGGAGCCGTTCAACGGCGACTCGTTCGTCGACGGCAACTCGGCGATGACGATCGCCGGACCCTGGGCGATCGACTACTTCGGCGACGACGTCGACTGGGGCACGGTTCCGGTGCCGACCTCCGCGGGCACGCCCGCCGAGGAGACCTACACGTTCAGCGACGCCAAGAACGTCGGCATGTTCACCGCGTGCGAGAACAAGGGCACGGCGTGGGACGTGCTGAAGTTCGCCACGAGCGAGGAGCAGGACGGGCAGCTGCTCGAGACTGACCGGCCAGATGCCGCTGCGCCAGGATCTGACCGGCGGCCTACCCGGACTTCTTCGCGGCGAACCCGGCGTACGAGGTGTTCGGCGACCAGGCCGGCCGCGTCGTCGAGGTGCCGAACGTGGCCAACTCGATCGAGGTGTGGCAGACCTTCCGTGACGCGTACTCGAAGGCCGTCATCTTCGGCGAGGGCGACATCGCCGACGTTCCTCACCGACACGGCGGCCGAGGTCGACGCCCTCGTCGGCCAGGGCTGACGGCCGGAGACCGCTCATGACCTCCGTCGACCGCGAAGCCGGACACGGACTCGGCCCGGGCGGACGCGCAGCACGCGCGTTCCGCCCGGCGCCGGCGCCGCATCCTCGGCGAGAACCCGCTGGGGCTGCTGCTCAGCGCGCCCTACCTGATCTTCATCGGCGTCGTCTTCGCGTTCCCGCTGATCTTCGCGGTGTGGATGTCGTTCCACGACTACTTCTTCGCCGCCCCGGGCGCCGACGTCGAGCGCGAGTTCGTCGGCTTCGACAACTTCATCGACGGTGGCGACCGATCCGGCGGTCTGGCGGTCGTTCCTGAACGTCGGCATCTTCCTGATCATCAACGTCCCGCTGACGGTGGTGCTGTCGCTGCTGCTGGCGACGGCGCTCAACCGGGTCGTCCGAGGCGCGGACTGTTCCTGCGCGTGAGCTTCTACGTGCCCTATGTGACGGCATCCGTCGCCGTCGTCGGCGTCTGGCTGTTCATGTTCAGCGGCAACGGCCTCGTCAACCAGATCCTCGGCCCGCTCGCGCCCGACCCGTCGTGGCTGATCAACCCGTCCCTCGCGATGCCGACGATCGCGCTCTTCGTGACCTGGAAGCAGCTGGGGTTCTTCATCCTGCTGTACCTCGCGGCGCTGCAGGCCGTGCCGCAGGAGCTGTACGAGTCGGCCGCCACCGACGGCGCGGGCGCGGTGCGCACGTTCTTCGCCGTCACCGTGCCGGGCGTGCGGTCCGCGACGCTGCTGGTGCTGCTGCTGGCGACGATCACCGGCGCGAACCTGTTCACCGAGCCGTACCTGCTCACCAACGGCGGCGGCCCGAACGGGGCCTCCACCTCGCCGGTGCTGCTGATGTACCAGAAGGGCCTCGAGCAGGGCAATCCGGACGTCGCGGCCGCCATCGGCGTGATCCTCGTCATCCTCGTGCTCGTCCTCGCGCTCATCGAGCGCAAACTCGTGGGAGATGAGGAGTCATGAGCCGCCACCGACACGCGCGCGGACGCGCGCAAGACGGAGCGACGGATGCCGCCGCCGCGAGCGGCGTCGGGTCCACCCCGGGCGCGAGCGGGCGGATCGCGCGCTGGATCGTGCTGGCGCTCGGGGCGCTGGTGTTCCTGTTCCCCTTCTACTACATGGTCATCGGCTCGCTGCAGACCAAGCCCGACCCGACCCCGGCGGGTGCGTTCCCGAATCCGGCGAACATCACGCTGCAGAACTACGTCGAGATCAACGAGCGCATCAGCCTGCTGTCGGGCCTGGTGAACTCCGGCATCTTCACCGGCGGAGTGATCCTGTGCACCGTGGTGTTCGGCGTTCTCGCCGGCTACGCCCTGTCGGTGCTGCACTGGCGCGGCCGCGGGGTGACCTTCTCGATCGCGCTGCTGGTGCAGATCGTGCCGTTCCAGCTGCTCATGATCCCGCTGTACGTGCTGATCGCGCGCGACTACGGGCTGGCCGACACGCACCTCGGCATGATCCTGCCGTTCGCGATCAACTCGGCGGCGGTGCTGATCTTCCGGCAGTACTTCCTGCAGGTGCCGCGGGCGCTCTTCGACGCGGCGCGCATCGACGGCGCGAGCGAACTGCGCGTGCTGTGGAGCGTCGCCCTGCCGCTGGTGCGTCCGGCGCTGCTGACCGTCGTGCTGCTGACCTTCATCGGCCCGTGGAACGAGTTCCTCTGGCCCTTCCTGATCACCAAGGAGGCGTCGATGCAGCCGCTGGCCGTGTCGCTCGCGAACTACATCACGACCGTCGCCGCGTCGCGCGTCCAATCCGTTCGGCGCGATCCTGGCCGGTGCGGTCGTGCTCGCCATCCCGGCGGTCGCGCTGTTCGTCATCTTCCAGCGCCAGTTCCAGAGCTCCGACATCGGCTCGGGGGTCAAGGGATGACCGCGGCGGGTGCACGTCTGCCCACCGTTCCGTACACGCTGACCCGCGTCGGCGTCGTCATGACGCCGGAGGAGGGCAACCCGCTCGAGGTCGAGGGCGTGCTCAATCCGGCATCCGGCCGCGGTCCCGACGGCGAGCTGCTACCTGCTGCCGCGGCTGGTCGCCGCGGGCAACGTCTCGCGCGTCGGTCTCGCCCGGGTCGTCGTGGAGGACGGCGTGCCGGTCGGCGTCGAGCGGCAGGGCGTCGTGCTCGAGCCCGACCGCTCGTGGGAACGGGGCATCGGCAACGCCGGGGTCGAAGATCCCGCGCATCACGTGGATGGCCGATCTCGATCTGCACGTGATGACGTATGTCGCCTACGGTCCGCTCGGGCCGCGCACGGCTCTGGCCGTCTCGAGCGATCTGCGCGAGTGGCGCCGGCTCGGGCCGGTGCTGTTCACGTACGACGACGCGCTCGACATCGACCTGAACCTCTTCCACAACAAGGACGCGGTGTTCTTCCCCGAGACGGTCATCGCGCCGGACGGGGTGCGCAGCTTCGCGGTGCTGCACCGGCCGATGTGGGACCTCAGCGAGACGAAGGCCGACCAGGGGGTCGTGCTGCCCGCGGGCATCACCGACCCGCGCCAGTCGATCTGGATCAGCTACGTGCCGGTCGACGCGGTCGCGGCCGATCTCTCGGCGCTCACGCTGTGGAGTCAGCACCGCTTCCTGGTCGGGCCGGAGTATCGCGTTCGAGGCCACCAAGATCGGTGGCGGTCCTGCGCCCGCTGCGCGTGCCGGAGGGGTGGCTCCTGCTGCACCACGGCGTGACCGGGCACATCGAGAAGGCGTTCGATCACCAGCAGAACGTCCACTACGCCGCCGGGGCGATGCTGCTCGACGCGCGACGACCCGTCGATCGTGATCGCCCGCACGCCCGAGCCGCTGCTGCAGGCCGAGACCGAGGACGAGCGCGGCGGGATCGTGCCGAACGTGGTGTTCCCGACGGCGATCGAGGAGATCGAGGGCGTCAGGTACGTCTTCTACGGCATGGCCGACTCGAAGATCGGGGTGGCGCGGCTGGACCGCGCCTGACCCCGTCGACCGCGAGACTGCACCCGGCATCGCGAGACACGCAGATGCAACCTGCGGTACTCGCGGTCGCGGATGAGTCTCGCGGTCAGGGCGAGGTCAGTACGAGGCGCGGTCGGCGCCGGGGGCACCGATGAAGCGGGCAGCCAGCGCCTCCGAGCCGCGGGCGAGCAGCGCCACGTCGGCGCCGACCAGCACGAAGGATGCCCCGGCCGCGAGATACCGGTCGGCCACGGCGGGATCGAACGCGTTCACGCCGACCGGCTTGCCGGCCGCGCGGACCGCCTCGAACGCCCGCAGCACGGCGGCCTCCACGTCCGGGTGCGTCTGCTGACCGAGCAGACCCAGGGATGCCGCGAGATCGGACGGCCCCACGAAGACGCCGTCGACGCCGTCGACCGCGGCGATCTCGGCCGCGGCATCCACCCCCGCCGTCGTCTCGATCTGTACGAAGAGCGACACGTGATCGTCGGCGTTCTCGAGGTACGCGTCGACCCGGTTCCAGCGGGCCGAGCGCGCCAGCGCCGAGCCGACGCCGCGCCTGCCGCGCGGGCGGATACCGCACGGCCTCCACCGCCGCGCGGGCCTCGTCGGCCGACGAGATCATCGGCACGAGGATGTTCTGCGCGCCGAGGTCGAGCACCTGCTTGATCGTGACGACGTCGCCGATCGGCACGCGCACGACCGGGGTCGCCGGGTAGGCCGACACCGCGTGCAGCTGCGCGAGCGTCGATTCGAGGCCGTTGGGGGAGTGCTCCATGTCGATGAGCAGCCAGTCCAGCCCCGAGCCGGCGCAGATCTCGGCGACCAGGGGCGAACCCGAGCACACCCACATCCCCACGAGGGGGCGGGATGCCGCAGCCAGCGCGTCGCGGAACGTGGGAGTCAGACGAAGCGACATGTGATCCTTCCCATCGGCCCATAGTCGCAGAGCACCTCGTCGCCGCGCTGGACCCACATCGGCCGCGTGAACGATCCGGCGAGGATGATCTCGCCCGCCTCGAGCCGCGCGCCGTGGTGGTGGAACTTGTTCGCGAGCCAGGCGACACCCGTCGCGGGGTGGTCCAGCACCCCGGCCGCGACGCCGGTCTCGGTGATCTCTCCGTTGCGGTACAGCAGCGCCGGCACCCACCGCAGGTCGATCTCGTCGGGGCGCTTGTGCACGTCGCCGAGCACCATGGCCGCCGTACGCGGCGTTGTCGGAGATCGTGTCGACGATCGTGCGCCCCTCCAGCTCGATGTGCGAGTTGAGCACCTCGAGCGCGGGCACGGCGTAGTCGATCGCCGCCAGGGCGTCCTCGAGCGTGCAGTCGGGGCCCTCCAGCGGTGCCTTCAGCACGAATGCGAGCTCGACCTCGATGCGGACGTTCGAGAACTTCTCGACCGCGATCTCGGCGCCGCTGTCGTAGACGGTGTCTTCGAACATCACGCCGTAGTCCGGCTCGGTGATGCCCGTCGCCTGCTGCATCGCCTTCGAGGTCAGCCCGATCTTGCGTCCGACGAGCCGGCGGCCGGCGGCGATGTTCTTGTCGCGCCACACGCCCTGGATCGCGTAGGAGTCCTCGACTGTCGCGTCCGGGTAGCGGGCCGTGATCCGCGGGATCACGCTGTGCGCGCGGTCGGCCTCGGCGAGCTCGTCCGCGATCTGCGGCGATCTGATCGGGTGTCAGCATCCGTTCTCCTTCGTGTGGCGTCAAAACTCGGGGATGGATCGGCGTTCCGGGCCGCATGACGGGGCGATTCGGTCGATTGGTCCCCGCGCTTTGACACAGATCGCGGTCAGAGCTGGTGGCCGAGCTTGTACTCGCCCTGCTTCCAGCTCGGGCAGCTCGTCCGGCGCGTCGCTCGGGCGCGTGTACGAGAACCCGTCGGCGCCGATCGTGACCGCCATCTCGGAGGTGTCGGTGCGGGCGACGACGGGCTGCGGGTTGCCGTCGAGGTCGAGCACGAGCGATGCCTCGGTGTACCAGCTGGGCACGACGGGGTTGCCCCACCAGTCGCGGCGCTGGTTGTCGTGCACGTCCCACGTGATGACCGGGTTGTCGGGGTCGCCGGTGTAGTAGTCCTGCGTGTAGATCTCCACGCGGTGCCCGTCGGGGTCGCGCAGGTACAGGTAGAACGCGTTCGAGACGCCGTGCCGGCCGGGGCCCCGCTCGATCGCGTCGGAGCGGCGGAGGGCGCCGAGCTTGTCGCAGATCGCGAGGATGTTGTGCTTCTCGTGCGTCGCGAACGCGACGTGGTGCATGCGCGGTCCGTCGCCGCCGGTCATCGCGGTGTCGTGCACGGTGGGCTTGCGGCGCATCCACGCCGCGTACACGGTGCCCTCGTCGTCCTGGATGTCCTCGGTCACGCGGAACCCGAGATCCTGCATGAAACCGACCGCGCGCGGCACGTCGGGGGTGACCTGGTTGAAGTGGTCGAGGCGGACGAGCTCGCCCGGCGTGTGCAGGTCGTAGCGCCACGAGAGTCGCTCGACGTGCTGCACGTCGTAGAAGAACTCGTACGGGAAGCCGAGCGGGTCGGTCACGCGCACCGAGTCGCCGATGCCCTTCGTGAAGCCTTCCGGGCGCCGTTCGACGCGGCATCCGAGTTCGTCGTAGAAGGCGACCGCCCTGTCGAGTTCTGCGGCAGACCGCACGCGGTAGGAGAACGCGGCGACCGCGGCGACCGGGCCCTTTCGCAGCACGAGGTTGTGGTGGATGAACTCCTCGGTCGAGCGCAGGTAGATCGCATCGTCGTCCTCTTCGGTGACGTACAGGCCCGAGCACGTCGACGTAGAACACGCGGGATGCCGCGAGGTCGGTGACGACGAGCTCCATGTACGCGCAGCGGAGGATGTCGGGCGCCGGGGAGGTCGGCGTCGGAATCGGGTTGTCGGTGTGGATCGGCGCCTCCTGCGAGACGTAGAAGCCGGAGGAGGTGAGGGTCTTTTCGGTGCTCATGTCAGTGGGCTTCCTTGCCGAAGGTGGGGTTGTGGGCTTCGCCGAGAGTGATGTGCACGGCCTGCTGATCGGTGTAGAAGTCGATCGAGCGGTAGCCGCCCTCGTGGCCGAGTCCGGAGGCCTTCACTCCGCCGAAGGGGGTGCGCAGGTCGCGGACGTTGTTCGAGTTCAGCCAGACCATGCCGGCCTCGACGGACTGCGCGAAGTTGTGCGCGCGTCGGAGGTCGCTCGTCCAGACGTAGGCGGCGAGGCCGTACTTCGTGTTGTTCGCGAGCGCGAGCGCCTCTTCGTCGGTGTCGAACGGCGTGATCGCGACGACCGGGCCGAAGATCTCCTCCTGGAAGATCCGCGCGTCGGGGACGACGTCGGCGAAGACGGTCGGTGCGACGAAGTTGCCGGTCTCGAAGCCGTCGGGCCGTCCGCCGCCGGCGACGAGGCGCCCCTCGGACTTGCCGAGCTCGACGTAGCTCATGACCTTGGCGTAGTGCTCGGGGTGCACGAGCGCGCCGACCTCGGTCGCCGGGTCGTGCGGGTAGCCGACCTTCACGCGCGATGCCTGCGCGGCGTAGCGCTCGACGAACTCGTCGTAGATCTCGCGCTGCACCAGGATGCGGCTGCCCGCGGTGCAGCGCTCGCCGTTGAGCGAGAAGACGCCGAAGATCGTCGCGTCGATCGCCGCCTCGAGGTCGGCGTCCGCGAAGACGATCGCGGGGGATTTGCCCCCGAGCTCCATCGACAGGCCCTTCAGGTACGGCGCCGCGTTGCCGAAGATGAGCTTTCCGGTGCTGCTCTCGCCGGTGAACGAGATGAGCGGCACGTCGGGATGCTTCACCAGCGCGTCTCCGGCATCCTCTCCGAGTCCGTTCACGAGGTTGAACACGCCCTGCGGGCAGCCCGGCCTCCTCGAAGATGCCGGCCCAGAGCGACGCCGAGAGAGGTGTGAACTCGGCGGGCTTGAGCACGACCGTGTTGCCGGTGGCCAGGGCCGGGCCGAGCTTCCACGACTCGAGCATGAACGGCGTGTTCCACGGCGTGATGAGGCCCGCGACGCCGATCGGCTTGCGGTTGACGTAGTTCAGCTGCTTGCCGGGCACCTTGTAGGCGTCGTCGGCCTGCGCGACGATCAGGTCGGCGAAGAAGCGGAAGTTCTCGGCCGCACGCCGGGCCTGGCCGAGCGCCTGCGTGATCGGCAGGCCCGAGTCGTACGACTCGAGCTCGGCGAGCCGGGCATCGCGCGACTCGACGATGTCGGCGATGCGGTGCAGCACCCGCGAGCGCTCGCGGGGCAGCATCCGGGGCCAGGGTCCGTCGGTGAACGCGCGCCGGGCGGCGGCGACGGCGCGGTCGATGTCGGCCTTCTTGCCGGCCGCGGCCTGCAGGTAGGTCTCGTTGGTCACCGGGTCGAGCACGTCGAACGTGTCGCCGTCGACACTGTCGACGAATTCGCCGTCGATGTAGTGCTGGATGCGGGTGGGCAGGTCGGCGGGCACGTGGTGGGTGCCGTGGTCGCCGTGGCGGTGTCGGTCATGACTCTCCTCTTGCGGTCGTTCAGAAGTTGGGGAGGCCGAGGGCCTCGTCGGGGTGCTCGTGGATCAGGTAGGCGTCGAGGGTCGCCGAGCGATGGCGGCGGGCGGCCATCTCGATGTCGGCGAGCGGGGCGCTCGTCTCGATGAGCTGCAGGATGTTCTCGTGCTCGCGGACGGACTCGGCCGCGCGGCCGGGGACGAAGCTGAACGTCGAGTCGCGGAGGTTGCCCGAGCCGCCCCCATTCGCCGCGGACGATCTCGAGCAGACGCGGGTTCGCGCAGCGCTCGAAGAGGATGCCGTGGAACTCCTGGTTCAGGGCGGTGAAGGAATGCGGGTCGAAGTGATCGAGGATCTCGACCATCAGCTCGTTGACGGTGCGTGCGCGCCGCACATCGTCGACGGTGAGCCGGCGGGCCGAGAGCGCGGTCGCGGCTCCCTCGAGGATGCTGAGCGCCTGCATGCTGTGGCGGTACTGCGAGTCGTCGACCATCGACACGTGCGCGCCGACGTTCCGCTCGAACGTGACGAGCCCCTCGGCCTCGAGCTGGCGGATCGCCTCGCGCACCGGGACGACGCTCATGTCGAGCTCGGTGGCGATCGAGCCGAGCACCAGCCGGTAGCCCGGCGTGAAGCTCTGGTTCGCGATGCGCCCCTTGATCCAGTGGTACGCGCGCTGGGACTTGCTCTGCGCGGTGCCCGGCCCCTGGGCTTCGACGCGCTCGCCGGCCGGTCTGCGGGTGGTCACTTCGTCCGGTGCCATGCGTCGTACCTCGCCTCTCCACTCGGCGTTCATCGGGAAGAGCCCGTCGACCGGGTGGCCCGCGGCGACCTGCTCGGCGATCCAGGCGTCCTCGTCCTCCTGGGCGAGCGCGGCGTCGGCGACCTCCTCGGCGAGGGCCGGCGGGATCACGATCACCCCGTCGCCGTCGCCCACGAGGATGTCGCCCGGTTGGACGGTCGTGCCGCCGCATCCGATCGTCACGTCGAGGTCCCACGGCACGTGCTTGCGGCCGAGCACGGCGGGATGCGCGCCCGAGGAGAACACCGGGATGCCGATCGCGGCGACCGCGTCGTAGTCGCGGACGCCGCCGTCGGTGATGATGCCGGCCGCGCCGCGGGCCTTCGCGCGCAGGGCGAGGATGTCGCCGAGCGTGCCCGAGCCGGTCTCGCCGCGGGCCTCGATCACGATGATCTCGCCCTCGCCGACCGCGTCGAACGCGCGCTTCTGCGCGTTGTACCCGCCGCCGTGGCTCTGGAAGAGGTCTTCCCGGCCGGGCACGAAGCGCAGCGTCTTGGCCGTGCCGACGATCTTCGTGCCCGGGTGCATCGGCCGCACGCCGTCGATCGTGACGTTGTTCAGCCCGCGCTTGCGCAGCTGCGCCGACAGTCCCGCGACGGGGACGCGGAGCAGCTTCTCCCGCAGTTCGGGCGAGAGTCGAATCTCAGTGGCGACGGGAGCCAGGCCCGCAGCCTCGCGCGAGCCCCAGGCTTCGGCCCGCTGGGTGTCGTCGACCGCGGGCAGAGAGCCGAGGGCCGGATCGAAGGATGCCGCGCCCTGCGTCACGGTCGTGACGAGGCGTCCCGAAGACACGCCCGGCGCATCGACCTCGACCTCGACGACATCGCCCGGCACGACGACGGAGGAGCCCGCCGGCGTTCCGGTGAGGATCACATCGCCGGGTTCGAGCGTGAAGTGCTGCGAGAGGTCGGCGACCATCTGCGCAAGGGGGAAGAGCAGCCCGGCGGTGGTGTCGTCCTGCGCGAGCGCGCCGTTGACCCAGGTGCGCACGCGCAGCGCCTCCGGGTCGAGCTGACGGGCGTCGAGCAGGGTGGGCCCGATCGGGGTGAACCCGTCGCCGCCCTTCGAACGGACGTTGGAGCCCTTGTCGTTCGCACGCAGGTCGTACAGCCCGAAGTCGTTGGAGGCCGTCACGAACGCGACATGGTTCCACGCCTCCGCGAGCGGCACCCGACGAGCGGCCGCTCCGATCACGAGCGCGATCTCGCCCTCGAAGGCGAGCAGCTCCGTCCCGGCAGGGCGCTCGATCGTGTCGCCGGATGCCGCCACCGAGCTCGACGGCTTGAAGAAATACGACAGGGCCTCCGGACGTCGACCGCGCTGATCGGCGCGCGACACGTAGCTCAGGTGGATCGCGATGATCTTTCCCGGCCGTACCGGCAGAGCGCCGAAACCGCCGGTCGCGGCATCCGTCGAAGTGGTCATGAGCTCCCTCGCCCTTGCGTTGTATTCGAAATCGTATATTATCTGAGGATCCCCGGCAAGCTCCTTTTCGGATGAGCTGCCTGACAGCGAAGTCGACTGACACTGGAGTCTCATATGTCCGCACCATCGCCGACCGGGTTCACCCCCACCGGCACGATCGCCACCCACAAAGACCGTCGCCGCGTCGTGTTCGCGACGGTCGTCGGCACCACCGTCGAGTGGTACGACTTCTTCATCTACGCCACGGCCGTGGGCCTCGTCTTCGGCCAGCTCTTCTTCGCCCCGGCGGGCGAGGAGTTCGGCCAGATCCTCGCGTTCCTCACCGTGGGCATCAGCTTCCTGTTCCGCCCGCTCGGCGCTTTCCTGGCCGGCCACTTCGGCGACAAGTACGGCCGCAAGGTCGTGCTGATGCTGACGCTCGTGCTGATGGGTGTCGCCACGGCGCTGATCGGCCTGCTGCCGACATACGAGGCGATCGGCGTCTGGGCTCCGATCCTGCTCATCCTGCTCCGCATCCTGCAGGGCGTCTCGGCCGGCGGCGAGTGGGGCGGTGCCGTGCTCATGGCCGTCGAGCACGCCCCCAAGACCAAGCGGGGGCTGTTCGGCGCGTCGCCGCAGATCGGCGTGCCGCTCGGCCTGCTGCTGGCTTCGGGCATCATGGCGCTCATGACCGTCATCGCCCCGGGCGACGCGTTCCTCGCGTGGGGCTGGCGCGTGCCGTTCCTGCTGTCGGTCGTGCTGATCCTGATCGGCTACTACGTGCGCCGCCGCGTCGAAGAGAGCCCGGTGTTCACCGAGCTCGCCGAGCGCAAGGAGGTCACCAAGACCCCGATCGTGCAGCTGTTCCGCAAGCACGCGCTGCTCGTGCTGATCGCCGCGCTCGTCTTCGCCGGCAACAACGCCGTCGGCTACATGACGACCGGCGGCTACATCCAGAACTACTCCACGAACCCCGAAGGACCCGTGGGCCTCGACCGCGAGCCCGTCCTCTGGGCTGTCGCCGCCTCGGCGGTGGTGTGGCTGCTCTCGACATTCTTCGCCGGCTGGATCTCCGACCGCATCGGGCGTCGCACCACCTACATCATCGGCTGGATCCTGCAGCTCGTCGGTGTCTTCACCCTCTTCCCGCTCGTCAACACCGGCGAGATCGGGTTGATGTTCCTGGGCCTCGCGATCCTCACGGTCGGTCTCGGCTTCACGTACGGACCCCAGGCGGCGCTGTACTCCGAGCTGTTCCCGGCATCCATCCGCTTCTCGGGAGTGTCGATCTCGTACGCGATCGGTGCGATCCTCGGCGGCGCGTTCGCCCCGACGATCGCCGCCGCCTTGGTCGCGGCGACCGGCTCGACGACGGCGGTGGCGTACTACCTTGCCGGCATGACCCTGCTGGGCCTGGTCGCGACGCTGCTTCTCCGCGATCGGTCCGGCATCCCACTCGGCCCCGACCACGAGGCCGAGCAGACGGTCAGCCCGATCTACGGCATGGCGAAGGCCTGACTCCCGCTCGGCCGAGATCACCCCGCGTTCACGAAATCACCCGCTGCGCCCTGTGCCGGCGGGTGATCTCGTGAACGCGGGGTGATCTCGCGCTGGTGCGCCCGGGTGACCCGTCCGGGGCGGTGCGCCAGCAGTCATGCGCACTACCCGCAGGGGCAAGAGCGACCCCGGGCGCCGATCTAGCGTGACTCCCGTGGGGGCACCGAAGCCCCTCCCAGCGCACCCGCGACATGGCTGTCGCGCAACGAGGAGGCACCGCATGAACAAGAAGTTCACAGTGATGGGGGGCGCGGCGGCGCTTCTGCTGACGCTCACCGCCTGCAGCGGCGGTGGCGGCGACAGTGGGGGTGGCGCCGACACCAGCCCGATCAAGGTCGGCTCGGTCAATGCTCTCAGCGGACCCGCGATCTTCCCCGAAGCGTCCGAGGCCGCCGCAGCGGTCTTCGACCGCTTCAACGACGAGGGCGGCCTGGACGGGCGGATGATCGAGTACACGATCCTGGATGACAAGGCCGACCCCGCCACCGCCGCAGCATCCGCCCGAGAGGTGGTCGAGAGCAACGAATCCGTCGCTCTCGTCGGCTCGGCCAGTCTGCTGGACTGCGAGATCAACGGCGAGTACTACATCCAGCAGGACATCCTGAGCATCCAGGGGACCGGCGTCGACCAGGTCTGCTTCGACAACGCGAACATCTCGCCCGTGAACGTCGGGCCCTTCGGCGACACCACGATGACCTTGCTCTACGGTTCCGAGGTCCTCGGGCTCGAGAAGATCTGCGGACTCCTGGAGGTCGTCGGCGGGACGCAGCCGGCGTACGAAGCGGCGATCGCGGAGTGGTCCGACATCACCGGCAAGGAACTGCTCTACCTCGATGACACCGTGCCGTACGGCGGGGCCGACTACACGCCGTACATCGTGCGGGCGAAGGAAGCGGGTTGCGAGGCTGTGTACAGCAACGCCGTCGAGCCCGACGCGATCGGCCAACTGAAGGCCGCCGAAGCACAGGGCTGGTCGGACGTGACGTTCCTCTACCTCACGTCGGTCTACAGCGAGCAGTTCGCCGGTGCGGTCACCGAAGCCGGAAACGGCATCTTCGTCCCGGCAGAGTTCGCGCCGTTCACGGATGCCGGTCTCGAAGCGAATGCCGACTGGCGTGCGCTCATGGAGGAGAGCGGCATCTCGCTCACCTCGTTCTCGCAGGGCGGATACCTCGCCGCGACGTACTTCCTCGAGGTGCTCGAGAGCATCGAAGGCGACGTCACGCGTGAGTCGGTCAACGACGCTCTGCGCGGGATGACCGAGCCGATCGAGAACGGCATGGTCGGCACGTCGTGGATCTTCGGCGACGGCGACACGCACAACTCCAACCGCGCGGGATGGCCGGTCACGCTCGCCTCGAACGCGGGCGCGTGGGAGACCGCAGCCGACGACTGGCTGCTGCTGGACCAGTAGCACCAGCCCACGGGGGCCGTGTCGCATCGCGATGCGACACGGCCCCCACAACCCACATGAGAAAGGACGCGGCATGCTGCAAGGTGCACTCGCCGGTCTCGCGGCCGGCGGGCTCTACGCGATCATGGCGGTCTGCCTGACCGTCATGGCCAGGCTCGTGCGCGTGGTGAACTTCGCGCAGGTCGCTGTCGGCATGTTCGGCGCCTTCGCCGCGGTGACGCTCTCGGGCACATCGCTGTCGCCGTGGCTCGGGGCCGGTGTGGGTCTCATCGTCGGAGCGCTCATCTCCGGGCTGCTCGGTCTCATCATCGCCGTGTGGCTGTCGGAGGCCGATGTCAGCGCACGATCGGCCACGACCGTGGCGGCACTGCTGCTGCTCGTCTCGCTCTCGTTCATTCTCTTCGGCACCAAGCCGCTGCCCTTCCGGCCGCTGTTCTCCGGTGCGGCGTTCACGATCGGCAACGTCGTGATCAGCCAGGTCACCGTGGTGCTCGTCATCCTTGCGATCGCTGTCGCGGCGGGCACGAAAGCCATCCTCACCTGGACGCCGCTGGGCATCCGCCTGCGGGCGCTCAGCGAGCGCCCCACCACCGCCGAGCTCATCGGCATCCCGTCCCGCTCCCTGAGCGTGGGTGTGTGGGTGGCGACCGGAGCAATCGCGACGTTCGCCGTCATGGTCGTCGCGCCGAGCCAGTCCAACGACGCCGTGACACTCTCGCTCACGATCATTCCGGCGGCTGCGGCCGCTCTCGCCGGCGGCTTCCGGCGCCTCGACCTCGCCGTCGCCGGCGGTCTGGTGCTGGGCATGCTCGAGGGCGCCCTGGCCCAGGTCGGGTCGCTCACGATCATCCGGTACTTCGTGCCGTTCCTCGCGATCGTCGCTCTGCTGCTGTGGATGCAGCGTCGGGAGGTGTGGGATGCCGCACGCTGAGTCCTTGCTCACTGTTCGACGTGTCGGCACTCCGGCCGGCGTCGCCCTGCTCGGCGTCGTCGGCGCGTTCGCGCTGAGTCTGCTGCTGCCGAACTACTACGTGTTCCTCGGAGCGAGCGCGATCGTCGCCGCCATCACTCTCCTGGGTCTCGGTGTGGTGACCGGCAGCGCCGGCATGATCGCGCTGTGTCAGATGTCCTTCGCGACGATCGGCGCGTGGGTCGTGACCGGCCTCAACGTTCTGAAGGCCCCCGGCGATCCCGTGCTGTGGATGCTGGTCGGGGGCGTCGCCGCCGGACTGGTCGGTGTTCTCGTGGGGCTCCCGGCTCTCCGGCTCCGAGGCGTGAACCTGGCTGTCGTGACACTGGGGTTCGCCGCCGCGGTGCATCTGACGCTCATCCAGCTGCAGTTCCCCGGTGCCACCGAGGGGATCCGGCTGCTGCGCCCCGCCTACATTTCGACCGACCGGGAGTTCTTCGTCTTCGCGGCGATCGTCCTGGCCGTGTGCGCGCTCGCGGTGTACGCGCTGAAGGCGTCGCGGGTCGGTGCGGGATGGCGGGTCGTCGCCTTCTCCGAGCGGGGGACGGCGAGTGCGGGTGCGAGTGTTCGCACCACGAAACTCGGAGCCTTCGCCGTCAGCGCCACGCTGGCGGGGATCAGCGGAGGCCTGGTCACGATGCAGGTCGGGTTCGCCTCACCGGCGACGTTCGCGCCGCTCGTCTCGCTCGCGCTCTACGTTCTGGCTGTGGTGAGCGGGAGCTATCTGATCGACATGGCGATCTTCGGCGGCATCCTCTGGGTGCTGATCCCCGAGGTGCTCAAGCAGGTCGGCGTCCCTCAGGACTGGGCCTTCGTCGTCTTCGGTGTGCTCGGCATCCAGGCGATCACGTCTCGATCGAATCTCGGTGAGGGGATTCGATCGGTGCTGCGGTCGCGGAGGAAGCGGACCGCGGCGACGAGCGACATCGTCGCCGGCGACGCACCGACCGGGCCAGGGCGCCCGCCGCGTCCGCGTCCGGAGGCGCCCGTCGTTCTGCAAGGCCAGGGCCTGACGGTCCGGTTCGGTGCGGTCGCGGCGCTCGACGGGGTCGACATCGTGGTGCGAGAAGGCGAGATCGTCGGCTTGATCGGGCCCAACGGCGCCGGCAAGTCGACGCTCGTCGACACTCTGACCGGATACCTCCCACGACACGAGGGTGAGATCTCGCTCGACGGGACATCGCTCGGCGGAGCATCGCCGACGCGTCGCGCACGACTCGGACTGCGGCGTACATTCCAGCAGGATCGCGTGCCGCCGGGGCTGTCGATCGAGGCGTATGTGCGGTTCGTCGCGCGCCGGAGGATCCCGCGTACCGAGATCGCCGAACTGCTCGACTTCTTCGGGTGCCCCGACCAGTCGACGCCCATCGCGATCGTCGACATCGGAACGCGTCGACTGGTGGAAGTGGCCGCGCAGCTTGCCGCCCGGCCGCGGGTGCTCATCCTCGACGAGCCGGCCGCAGGCCTCTCGCACGAGGCGCACATCGCCCTCGGCGAGCGTCTCGTCCAGGTGCCCGACCGATTCGGAACCTCGCTCATCCTGATCGAGCACGACCTCGACCTGGTGCGCCGGGTCTGCGCGCGCATCGTCGTCCTCGACTTCGGCCAGGTCGTCGCCGACGGCGATCAGGATGCCGTGCTGAAGAACCCGCTCGTGATGGCGGCCTACATGGGAGACAAGGAGCTGCTATGACGACGTTGACCCTTTCGGGCGTCGCCGTTTCGCGCGGCGCAGGGCCGGTCATCTCGGACGTGGATGCGGAAGTCTCCTCGGGCGAGGTCCTGGCGGTCGTCGGCCCCAACGGGGCCGGAAAGACCAGCCTCATCGAAGGAATCTCCGGGGTCGTCAAGATCTCGGCCGGTGACATCCGGCTCGACGGCGAGTCGATCCTGAAGCTGTCCCGCGTGCAGAGAGCCCGGCGCGGCATCCTGCACGTCGAGCAGGGCCGAGCGGTCTTCCCGTCGCTGACCGTCGCGGAGAACGTCCGGCTGACGGCCGGCACGTCGGACGCTGTCGTCACGGCGCTCGAGCACTTCCCCGAGCTGCAGAAGCGGTTCTCGTCGCCCGCGGGCCTGCTCTCGGGAGGTGAACAGCAGATGGTCGTGCTCGCACGATCGTTCGCCGCGAAGCCGCGGGTGCTGCTCATCGACGAGATGTCGCTCGGGCTCGCACCCGTCGTGGTCAAGCGGCTGCTTCCGGCCGTCGCCGAATTCGCCGCTCAGGGCGCGGCGGTCGTGCTGGTCGAGCAGTTCACGCAGCTGGCCCTCGGTATCGCCGACCGCGCGATCGTGGTGGCGAGCGGCGCGGTGCGATACTCCGGCGGTGCGAAAGAGCTCGCGGACGATCCCGAGATGCTGCACCGCGCCTACCTGGGCGAATCGCACGCGGCCTGACCGGCGCCGAACCCGGCCAACCGTCGAATGGCCCCTCCGAGAACGGAGGGGCCATTCGACGTCCTTCAGGGTCAGGCTTCGAGCAGGAACGCCGCCCCGCGCTCACCGATCAGGACGGCGGGCGCGTTCGTGTTGCCCGAGGTGATCGTCGGCATGATCGACGCGTCAGCGATCCACAGGCCGTCGAGGCCGTGCACCCGCAGTTTCGGATCGACCACTGCGTCGGGCCCGACGCCCATGCGGCACGTCCCGACCTGGTGGTGGTAGGTGATCGCGGTGCTGCGCACGTACGCCTCGAGGTCCTCATCCGCCACCCCGGGCCCGGGGTACAGCTCGCGAGCGCCCCATGCGGCCAGCGCCGGTGCGCGCCCGATGGCGCGGCACTGGGCCACGGAGGCCACGAGGGATGCCGCATCCCGATCGTCCTGCAGTGCCGCGAGGTCGATCGCGATCGGGTCGTGGGGATCGGCACCCGTCAGCGTCACGCTGCCGCGGCTGTACGGCGTGATCAGGCCCGCCATGAGCGAGAATCCGCTCTCCGGACCGGTCATCCCCTCCTGGTACATCGGGACGCTGAAGTTGATCGGCTGCGTGTCCGGAACGGGCAGGTCGGGGTCGCTGCGCCAGAACAGGTGCGTCTGAGTGACCGAGACGCCGGGCTGAGGCGGATCGATCGCACGGTCGTCGGTGGTGAAGATGACCGGAGACAGCAGGTGGTCGTGCAGGTTCTTGCCGACGCCGGGCAGGTCGTGGAGCGATTCGATTCCGACCTCGGCAAGTTCGTCGGCCGGGCCGATGCCCGACCGCAGCAGGATGCGCGGCGAATCCAGCGCCCCGGCGGCCAGGACGATGTCGGCCGCGGTCGCGGTGCGCACTTCGCCGTCGACCTCGTACTCGACACCCGTCGCCCGCGTGCCCTCGAGGTTGACCCGGTGCACCCATGCCCCCGTCACGATCGTCAGGTCGGGGTGCTCCTCGACGGGACGCACGTACGCGATGTAGGTGTTCAGCCGTGAGCCGTTGCGAACGGTGATCTGCTCCTGCGAGACGCCGTCGAGTGCGCCGTCGTTGTAGTCCGGGTTGTGGGGGAGGCCGATCTGGACCGCGGCGTCGATGATCGACTGCTGGATCGGGACGAGCGGATAGTCTCCGACGATATCCAGCGGCCCGCCGACACCGCGGGTCGCGCCGGGCCCGCCATCGTAGTTCTCGATCGCCTGGAAGACGGGGAGCACATCCTTCCACGCCCAGCCCGTGCAGCCGTCGGCCTCCCAGCCGTCGTAGTCGGAGGCATCGCCTCGCACCCAGATCGCGGCGTTCAGCGAGTGAGAGCCGCCGAGCACCTTGCCGCGAGGCAGGTGCAGCCGACGGTCGGCCGCATGCGGCTGCGGCACCGTGTAGTAGTCCCAGTCCTCCGGACCGTGCCAGAGCGAGCCCATCCCCACCATGTCGTGGATCATGGGGTTCGTATCGGGCCCCCCGGCCTCCAGCAGCAGGACGCTGCGCCCGGCGTCGATGAGGCGCCGTGTCACGACCGAGCCGGCCGATCCCGCGCCGATCACGATCGCGTCGTAGTGATCCGTCATTGCATCTCCTTGGTCAGTGCGGTGGCAGCCGGCGTGGGATGGGTGGCGTGGACGAGGCGTCCGGCGAACCAGGTCTCGAGCACTCGGGTGTCGATGAGGGTCTCGACGGGAGTCTCGAACGGATCGCGGTCGAGCACGATGAGATCGGCGGACTTGCCGATCTCGAGGCTCCCGGTCACGTCATCGAGTCCCATCGCAGCGGCGGCATTGCGCGTGAAGACGGCGATCGCCTCCGGCAGGGTGATCGCCTGCTCGAACCACAGCGTGCCCGGCGCGCGGCCGAGCGGATCGGCGCGGGTGACGAGCCCCTGGATGCCCTCCCACGGGTTCGGCGACTCGCTGACGGGCCAGTCCGAGCCGCCCGCGACGGTCGCGCCGAGGTCGATCAGAGACCTGTTCGGCTGCATCCGGGAAGCACGTTCAGCGGGCAGCGCGGTGGCGATCGCATCGGGGATGACCCCCGGAAACCACAGGAACGGCGAGATGTCCGCGCTCACGCCGAGAGTGGCCAGGCGCGGAAGATCGTCTTCGGCGAGGAACTGGCCGTGGGCGAGCTGGAACTTCGCTCCGGAGAACCCTTCGGCGCGAAGTCGCTCGACGGCATCCAGCAGGGCGCGCGCTGAGGCGTCCCCGGTGCAGTGCACTTTGGCCGACAGCCCGCGCTCGGCGGCCATCCGCAGCCAGTCGTACAGCTCGTCGACGGGGATCGTCGTCTCACCGCAGAAGTGCGCACCGTGTGCGTCGTCGGCGAGGTAAGGCTCCAGGAATGCTCCCGTGCGAGCCGGCGGGACGCCATCGAGGAAGATCTTCACGAAGTCGGGGCGATGGTGTTCGCGGCGGAACTCCTCGCCGCGCAGGATCAGGTCGGCCCCGACCGGGTCGAAGCCGAAGATCTGGTCGTTGACCGTCATCGAGCTGACCACCCACGCGTTCAGCTCGCCGGCGTCATCGAGCTGTGCGAGCGCCCGCATGATCGGCAGCGACACCGCAGCGTCCTGGAAGGCGGTCACGCCGAACCCGGAGAGGATCTCGATTCCGCGCCTGGAGCAGGCGCGCTGGGATGCCTCATCGAGCGGCGCCACGCGTTCGGCCGCGGCGGCGACCGCGATTCCGGCCGATTCGAGCAGCACCCCCGTGACCGTGCCGTCGACGGGGTCGCGCATGATCACGCCGCCGGCGACCGGCTCCGTGCGCTCGCTCACCCCGGCCAGCGCCAGCGCGGCGGAGTTGACCCAGCGGTTGTGGTGGCTGTCATCGGTCAGCATGACCGGATGCCCTGCGGCTGCCTCGTCCAGCCGCGCGAGGACGGCCGACGAGTTGAGCTGCGACAGCAGTCCGCTGCCCCAGCTTCCGCCGGTGACCCAGGATCCGTGCCGGCAGTGCGGCGGCGTGAGCCGCGATCCTTTCGATCACTTCGTCGAGCTCGAGACCGGGCGAGAACGTCAGTTCGAAGAGGTCGCCGCGACCGGCCAGCGCATGGTGGTTGTGCACGTCGATGAACCCGGGCATGACGAAGGCTCCCGCCGCGTCGCGCACACGCGTCGCGTCGCCCCGCCATGCGTCGACATCCGCGTCGAACGCGACGATCGTGCCGCCGGCGACGGCGAGGTCGGTCGCCCACGGGTGGCCCGGGTCGCCGGTGTAGATCCTCGCGTCGGTGAGGATGAGATCTGCGAAAGCCATGAGTGCGTCGGTGCCTAGACGGTGATGACCTTGGGTGCG
>CAWBVS010000008.1:0-3467 GCA_963792285.1 uncultured Actinomycetota bacterium
CACGAAAGGCGCGGAGGTGCCCGCGGATAGACTTGGGCCCGACTTCCGAGGAGCCCCCACGACGATGAGCACCATGCCCGCGCCCGCCGACGCAGCCGAACCGACCGAAGAGGATGTCTTCGAGCAGAAGGCGGTCCGCCTCGCCAAGCGCGAGCGCCTCATCGCCGAGCGGTCGGATGCCGCGGGTGGCGCATACCCGGTGAGCCTCCCGATCACCGACACGATCCCCGCCCTGCGTGCCCGGTACGGCGAGCTCGAGGCGGGCGCCGAGACCGGCGTGACCGCCGCGGTCGCGGGGCGCATCGTCTTCAGCCGCAACACCGGCAAGCTCTGCTTCGCCACGCTGCAGGCCGGCGACGGCAGCCGCATCCAGGCGATGGTCTCGCTCGCCGGCGTCGGCGAGGAGTCCCTCCAGGAGTGGAAGGAGCTCGTCGACCTCGGCGACCACGTCTTCGTGCGCGGCGAGGTGATCTCCAGCCGTCGCGGAGAGCTGTCGATCATGGTCGCCGACTGGCAGATCGCCGCGAAGGCGATCCTTCCGCTGCCCAACATGTACGGCGAACTCTCCGAGGAGAGCCGGGTGCGCAGCCGCTATCTCGACCTCATCGTGCGCGACCAGGCCCGCGAGACCGTGCGCGCGCGGGCGAAGGTCAACGCGTCGCTGCGGCAGACCTTCGCCGACCGCGGCTACATCGAGGTCGAGACGCCGATGCTGCAGGTGCAGCACGGCGGCGCGTCCGCCCGCCCGTTCGTCACGCGCTCGAACGCGTTCGACACCGAGCTCTACCTGCGCATCGCGCCCGAGCTGTTCCTCAAGCGCGCCGTCGTGGGCGGGCTCGATCGCGTCTTCGAGATCAACCGCAACTTCCGCAACGAGGGCGCCGACTCGACGCACAGCCCCGAGTTCGCGATGCTCGAGTCCTATGAGGCGTACTCCGACTACAACGGGATCGCCGACCTGACGCAGGACCTCGTGCAGAACGCGGCGGTCGCCGTCGCCGGCTCGACCACCGTCACGTGGGCAGACGGCACCGAGTACGACCTCGGCGGCCAGTGGGATCGCATCTCGATGTACGACTCGCTCTCGGCGGCAGCCGGTGTGTCGGTCACCCCGCAGACCTCGCTCGACGAGCTGCGCGCGCTCGCCGCGCGCGAGGGCGTCGAGGAGCCGCCGCTGGCCACGCACGGCAAACTCGTCGAGGAGCTGTGGGAGCACTTCGTGAAGGGCGACCTTGTGCGCCCGACGTTCGTGATGGACTTCCCCCTCGACACCAGCCCGCTCGTGCGGGAGCACCGTGCGATCCCGGGCGTCGTCGAGAAGTGGGACCTGTACGTGCGCGGCTTCGAGCTGGCGACCGGCTACTCCGAGCTGGTCGACCCGGTCATCCAGCGCGAGCGGTTCACCGAGCAGGCCAAGCTCGCCGCCCGCGGCGACACCGAGGCGATGCGCGTCGACGAGGAGTTCCTGCGCGCACTCGAACACGGGATGCCGCCCTCGGGCGGACTGGGCATGGGCATCGACCGACTGCTCATGGCCATCACCGGCCTCGGCATCCGCGAGACGATCCTCTTCCCGCTCGTCAAGTGACGTCGATCCGCCGGGCACTCGGTCACCGGCCCTGACGGCGGAACGCCCAATCGGGCAGGTGGCCCGCCATCACGAACGAGCGGACGATCTCCGCCAGCCCGTGCTCGGGCTCGATCTCGCAGGCCAGTGTCGCGTATCGCTCAGCGTGGGTGGAGCGCCCGAGTGCCCATGCAAGCCAGGCGCACGTCGCGAGCGGCCCCGCCCGCACCTCGCGAGGCGCGGCCGCCGCGATCCGCCGGGAGAGGGCGAGCGCGGCTTCGAGCCGGTCGGGATCCGGTCGCTCGCCCTCCCCCCACATCTGCATCGCCAGGTGGGCCGGGATACTCCTCGCCCGACTCCCAGCGCAGCTGCGCTTCCAGCGCTTCGTCACCGGCCGACATCCCTCCGCACCACTGGACGAGCGCGATGTCACGCAGTGAGGGACGCGCGAGGCACCAGGTGAGGGCGGCTGCATCGTATGGAGCGAGGGCGTCGGCATCCCACCCCATCGCCTCTTCGAACAGCGTCGGCAGGTCGTCGAGGAGGCACACCGTCGCCAGCGCCTGCGGGTCCACGCGGCGTCCGTCGGGGGCCTCGTCCGCGGATGCCGTGGCTTCGGGCAGCGGCGCGGCCGCTCCAGTGGCTCGCGAGAACGCGGGGCCGACCGACTCCGGGCCGCACAGAAGCCGCACGGCATCCTCGAGCGCCGCGAGCGCCCGTGCCGTGCGCTCCTTCTCGGCGAGGTCGACACGCGGCAGCTCGGAGCCGGCAGCCTGATCGCCCTCGGCGACGTCGAGATGCTCGGCGCCCCGGGGTTCGTCCCCGAGCTCGCCGAGGGGTCGTCCCTCCTGCGGCCGCAGCGCGTCGAAATGCGAGCCCCAGGCGTCGGCGGCGACGCACAGCGCGTCGGTCATCCGGATCCCGCACGCTTCGGCCCGGCGCTCGAGGGCCTCGATGAGGTCGCGGTGCGGCATCCCTCGGTCGGCGAACGTCTCGTCGGTGTAGGCGACGGCGGCGACGCCATCGGCATCCGGCAGTCGGCACACCATGCCGATGAGGGTCGACGCGATGCGGTCGATCTCGTCGGACTCGGCTGCGCTGGGCAGGTCGAAGCGCATCGCCCCGATGCTGCGCGAGCCGGCGAAGGGGATCAGCACCAGGCTGCGCGACGGGCGGTAACCGAGCATCTTGGGAACGAGGGAGAGGAACTGGGCCGCATTCGCGGCCTTCACGATGGTCGTCATAGCACGACCCTGGAAGTGCGGGCAGGGTGGAAACGAAAGCCGCGGACGCCTGTGGACCGAAAGCGCCGCGGGCGGGCTGGGGAGGAATCGGCGAGCGGTATCCTGGAGGCATGGACGACTACTGGGTGGCGGTGTTCTGGACGCTGCTGCCGACGGTCGTGGTCAGTGGACTGTTCTTCTTCATCCTGCGCAGCATCCTGCGCGCAGACCGCACCGAGCGCCGCGTCTACGCCCGCATCGAGGCGCAGGAACGCGCCAAGCGGGGCCTTCCGCCCGCGCCGGCGGCGACCGAGCGCTGACCCCGCGCCCCACTACGCTGGGGGGACGTCCGGGCGGGGAGGCAGTTGATGACGATCACGTTCGATGCGACGTGGTGGGTGATTCTCGTCTTCATCACCGACATCACCATCCGCATCGCCGCGATCATCATCGTGCCGCGCAATCGCAGACCGACGGCCGCGATGGCATGGCTGCTGGCGATCTACTTCATCCCCCTCATCGGGGTTTTGCTCTTCCTGCTGATCGGCAATCCGCGCCTTCCGCGCAAGCGCCGCCGCAAGCAGGAGCAGATCAACACGTACATCCACGACACGAGCGAGCACCTCGACTTCGGGACGCTCCGCCCGCACGCGCCCGAGTGGTTCACCTCGCTCGTG
>CAWBVS010000009.1:0-55186 GCA_963792285.1 uncultured Actinomycetota bacterium
ATCTCAGCGAAGTCCGCCACCGACGAGCCGCGGCGACCCGGGGTCGTGGGCTTGTACTTGCGAATTGCCATTGTTCTCTAGTCCTTCGTCCCGGTCGTCAGCCGACGGCCGTGAAGATGTCGATGGTGCCCGACTTGAGCGTGACGATCGCGCGCTTGGTGTCCTTGCGCTTGCCGGCGCCGAAGCGCGTGCGACGCGCCTTGCCGACGCGGTTGATCGTGTTGACCGCGGCCACCTTCACGCCGAAGATCTTCTCGATCGCGAGCTTGATCTCGGTCTTGGTCGCGCGGGGGTCCACGAGGAACGTGTACTTGCCCTCGTCGATGAGCCCGTAGCTCTTCTCCGACACGACCGGCTTGAGGATGATGTCGCGCGGGTCCTTGTTCAGGGCCGTCTGCAGGGTGGTCATGCCGAGACCTCCTCGGTGGTGGCCGTCTTCGCCGCGATGAACGCGTCGTAGGCGGCCTTGGTGAAGACGATGTCGTCGGAGACGAGCACGTCGTAGGCGTTGAGCTGGTCGACCGGCAGCACGTGGACGTACGCGAGGTTGCGGACGCTCTTGACCGTGATGTCGTCGCTGCGCTCGATGACGACGAGCACGCGCTTGGTCTGCGCGACGGACGTCAGGTACGCGGCAGCGGCCTTGGTCGAGGGCGCGCCCTCGATGCCGAAGGACTCGATGACGTGCAGGCGCTCGCCACGGGCGCGATCGCTGAGCGCACCCAGGAGCGCGGCGGCGATCATCTTCTTGGGCGTGCGCTGCGAGTAGTCGCGCGGCTTCGGGCCGTGGACGATGCCACCACCGGTCATGTGCGGCGCGCGGATCGAGCCCTGACGGGCGTTACCGGTGCCCTTCTGCTTGAAGGGCTTGCGGCCGGCACCCGAGACCTCGCCACGACGCTTGGTCGAGTGCGTGCCCTGGCGAGCCGCCGCGCGCTGCGCGACGACGACCTGGTGGATGAGCGGAATGTTCGTCTTGACGTCGAAGAGCGCGGCGGGCAGCTCCACGGAGCCTGCCTTCTTGCCGTCTGCGCGGGTGACGTCGAGCGCGAGAGTCTGGTCAGCCATGGACTCAAGCCCCCTTCACTGCGTTGCGGACGAAGACGATGCGGCCACGAGCACCGGGGACGGCGCCCTTGACGAGCAGCAGACCCTTCTCGGCGTCGACGGCGTGCACCGTGAGGTTGAGGACGGTCACGCGCTCGCCACCCATACGGCCGGCCATGCGCATGCCCTTGAAGACGCGGCTCGGGGTCGACGATGCGCCGATCGAGCCGGGCTTGCGGTGGTTGCGGTGCGAACCGTGCGATGCCGAGACGCCCTTGAAGTTGTGACGCTTCATGACACCGGCGAAGCCCTTGCCCTTGCTGGTGCCGACGACGTCGACCAGCTGGCCGGCCTCGAACGTGCCCTCAGCGGTGAGCTCCTGGCCGAGCGAGTAGTCAGCGGCATCCGCAGTGCGCACCTCGGTGAGGTGACGACGCGGGGTCACGCCGGCAGCCTCGAAGTGGGCCGTCTGCGGCTTGTTGACCTTGCGCGGGTCGATCTGGCCGTAGGCGATCTGGATCGCGTTGTAGCCGTCACGCTCGGGCGTGCGAACCTGGGTGACCACGTTCGGCGCGAGCTCGATGACGGTGACGGGAACGAGCTTGCCGCTCTCGTTCCATACCTGGGTCATGCCGAGCTTGGTGCCCAGCATCCCCTTCGAAATCTTTGAGTTGATGTCTGCCATGGCGAGTCCTAGAGCTTGATCTCGATGTTGACGTCAGCCGGCAGGTCAAGGCGCATCAGCGAGTCGACGGCCTTGGGCGTCGGGTCGATGATGTCGATCAGACGCTTGTGGGTGCGCATCTCGAAGTGCTCGCGGCTGTCCTTGTACTTGTGCGGGGAACGGATCACGCAGATCACGTTCTTCTCCGTCGGAAGGGGCACGGGGCCCACGACGGTCGCTCCAGCACGGGTCACGGTGTCGACGATCTTGCGGGCCGACGAATCGAGGCCGGCGTGATCGTACGACTTCAGGCGAATGCGGATCTTCTGTCCCGCCATTGTCTGCTCTCTCTCTTTACGCGTCATACGTCTCCGGGATCCGGACCGCATTGGACGCACGGGGGCGTGGGAGGGTTCGTCCCTCGCCCTTTGGCACTTCGCACACCGCGTTGCCGCGGTGATGCTGCACCACTGTTCTGCTGTCAAACCGGCTGACTCGCGCCTCCGGCTCCCGCACCCGCGTCGCGCACGGATGCGCACACCCGTTTCCGGGATGCTGATGTGGGAAGTTGTGCTCTGCTGCCTGCGGCCTAGGACCCTGCGCGTGTGCGCCGCCTATGCACTGCCCTGGCAGTGATCCAGGGGCACGCGAAGCGCCCGCCGGAATGTGGAACCTCACTAGTCTACGTGCCGCCCGGGCGTGTCGCAAACTCGGGCGTGTCGCGCCCCCGCGCCCTCCCTGCGCGACCTCACGACGAAAGCGCCGGCGCCGGACCGCGAAAGGATCCGGGCGCCGGCGCCGAAGGCGGGCTACTCGGTGCCGATGCTCTTGTCGATGTTCTCGCGCACGCCGTCCACGGTGCCGTGGTGCTCCTCGGGAGCGACCTTCTTCACGAAGTCCGCGGCCGCGTCCAGCGCGCCGTCGCTGACGCCTTCCGCCTGCTCGCTGTTGAGCGCCTCGCTGATCTTGTCCTTGTTCTGCTCGAGGAAGTCCTTGCCCTGATTCACCAGGTCATCGATACCCATGCCATCTCCTTCGATCGGGGTGTGCGGTCGTTCGCCCGACCAGTCTGGCGAAAGCGCCCCGGCGACGGAACCCCGGCGTCACGGCGCGGTCACGATTGCCTCGTCTGGCAAACAGTCAGGAACGGATCGGGCCGTTTGGTGGCACAATGGCAGGGTTGCGGCGAGCGTCGTGTGTGTTCTGGGGATGCACTCGGCGTGAACCACCTCCGGGTGGTCCTCGTGCGCGAAAGGGGAGTTGTGGCGTCCAATCTCGTCGGCGCGGCAAGGAAGCCGCAGACCGGATCGAGCCCGGTGCGCGTGGGACGCGCGCCGAGCCCCGGCGACGCGGGAGCCCACCCGGCCCCCGCCGCGATCGACCGGCGCCCCGGCACCGACTGGCGCACCCGCTACGCGCGCCGACTCTGGATCAGCGACCTGCTCGTGCTGATCGCGGTCGCCTTCGGCACGCAGATCGCGTGGTTCGGCCTCGGCAACGCCCAGGTGTCGATCCGCGAGGACTCGCGCCTGAGCGTCGTGTCGTACTGGTTCTTCTCGGCGCTGCTCGTCGTCGCGTGGATGTGGTCGCTCAGCCTGATCGACTCCCGCAGCGACCGGGCGATGGGCACGGGCTCGACCGAGTACATCCGCATCATCTCGGTGAGTGTGCGGCTGTTCGGCATCATCGCGATCCTCGCCTTCCTGCTGCGCGTGGACGTCGCCCGCGGCTACCTCCTCATCGCGTTCCCCCTCGGGATGCTGTTCCTCCTGCTCGAGCGCTGGCTCTGGCGGCAGTGGCTCGTGGTCAAGCGCGCCCGCGGCGAGTTCAGCGCGCGCGTCGTGCTCGTCGGCTCGGAGAACTCCGTCGCCCAGATCGGCGAAGCCCTGCGCCGCACCCCGAGCGCCGGCTACCACGTCGTGGGCGCCTGCGTGCCGCTGGGCACCCCGGGCAGGACCGTGCGCGGCACCGACATCCCGATCGTCGGCAGCGTGCTGTCGGTCTCCGACGGCGCTCGCGTCCGTGCAGGCCGACACCGTCGCGATCTCGAGCACCGACGAGCTGCCGCCCTCGGTCGTCAAGCGCATCTCGTGGCAGCTCGAAGCCGGGCGCCAGCACCTCGTGCTCGCACCGAGCATCATCGACGTGGTCGGCCCGCGCATCCAGACCCGCCCGGTCGCCGGCCTCCCGCTCATCCACGTGGAGACGCCGCGCTACAGCAAGGGCCAGCGCCTGGCCAAGCGCGGCCTCGACCTGCTGCTCGCCGCGATCGGACTCATCGTCCTCAGCCCGTTCATGGCGATCATCGCGCTCGGCATCCGCTCCACGACGCACGGCCCGGTGCTGTTCCGCCAGGTGCGCGTGGGCCTGGACGGCCGCGAGTTCCGGCTGCTGAAGTTCCGCACGATGGTGGACAACGCCGAAGAGCTGCTGCGCCGATCTCGAGCCGCACCGCGACGCGGGCAACGAAGTGCTCTTCAAGATGACCGACGACCCCCGCGTCACCGGCATCGGACGGTTCCTGCGCCGGTACAGCCTCGACGAGCTGCCGCAGCTGTTCAACGTGCTCGGCGGTTCGATGTCGCTCGTCGGGCCGCGCCCCTCGCTGCCGCGCGAGGTCGAGCGCTACGCCGACCACGTGCATCGCCGGTTCATGGTCAAGCCCGGCATCACCGGGCTCTGGCAGATCAGCGGCCGCTCGACGCTGTCGTGGGAGGAGTCGGTGCGCCTCGACCTCTCGTACGTCGAGAACTGGACGCTCGTCGGCGACATCGTCATCCTCTTCAAGACCGCGCGAGCGGCGCTAGCGCCGGGGAACACGGCCGCATGACCGGCCTGCTCGTCAGCGAGTGGATCGAGCCGACCGGCGGCGCCGAGCGCGTGCTCGATCGGCTCGCCGGCCTGTTCCCCGATGCCGACATGCTGTGCCTGTGGAACGATGCTCCCGCGCGCTACGGCGACCGGGACGTGCGTGAGACATGGCTCGCCCGCACTCCCCTGCGCCGGCACAAGGCGCTCGCGCTCCCCCTCATGCCCGCCACCTGGCGCGTTCCGCGGCGCGGCAACGACTGGGCCCTGGTCAGCTCGCACGCCTTCGCCCACCATGTGAACGTCGGCTCGCCGGGCGTGCCGAAGTACGTCTACGTCCACACTCCCGCCCGCTACCTCTGGGCGCCCGAGCTCGATGCGCGCGGCGACAACCTCGCCGCCCGCCTTGCCGGGCCGCCGCTGCGGGCGATCGACCGCCGCGCCGCGCAGGAGGCGACCAGCATCGCCGCCAACAGCCGCTTCGTCGCCGACCGCGTGCAGCGCGCGTGGAATCGGCCGGCCACCGTCATCCACCCGCCGGTCGATGTCTCGTGGATCCACGGCGGCCGGTGGCGCGCGCAGTTGACGGATGCCGATCGCCGGGTGCTCGATGCACTCCCGACCGACTTCGTACTCGGCGTCTCGCGCTTCATCCCCTACAAGCGGCTGGACGTCGTCATGCAGACCGGTGAACTCCTGGACCTGCCGGTCGTGATCGCCGGACACGGACCGCTGGAGGAGCAGCTTCGCGCCATGGCGGCCGAGGTCGGCGTGCCGGTGCACTTCCAGATCCAGCCGAGCGACGCACTCGTCTACGCCCTCATGGAGCGCGCCCGGATCTTCGTGTTCCCCCCGATCGAGGACTTCGGGATGGTCGCGGTGGAGGCGATGGCCTCGGGCACCCCGGTCATGGCCAATCGCATCGGCGGCTCGGGCGAATCCGTCCAGGACGGGATCGGAGGGGCGCTGTTCGACCCCCGGTCCCCCGCCGAGGTGCGCGCCGCGGCCGAGGCCTGCGGCGCCCTCTCCGGCACGCGGATCGCCGCGCACGCCCAGCAGTTCGACGCCACCGAGTTCGACCGGGCACTGCAGGAGTGGGTGAGCCCCCACATCGCCTTGGCTACGGCGTAGCGGTGAGGTCAGCTCGCGGCGACGAACGGATCGCAGGCGGCGTCCTTGGCTACGGCGTAGCGCGTGAGGTCAGCTGTCGGTCACCAGTGACGCCGCGTCAGAATCAGGGCCCACCAGCTCGGTGCACGACGGCGCGATGGTGACCGGTGTGTCGGTGACCGTCGGGGTGTAGCGCACCGAGACGGGGCCCAGATCGCCCTCCGGAAGCGTGCTCGTGTACGTCACGGTCCGCGACTGCCCCCGATCGACCATCACCGCGATGCTGCGTGCATTGCGGCCGTCCTCGGTGCTGGTGCGGTCCAGACCCTCCGCATCCCCGGCGCCGGGGTCCACCCCGGAGATCGACGCCCCCGGCGGCGCGAAGTAGAGGACGTCCAGGAGCATCGTGGACTGCGAGCCGCCGTAGCGAGGCGACCGGAGCGCACCGATGTGGTAGGTCAGGTCGTCTCTGTCGACGGAGTTGGTCATCGTGATCGAGGTGCTGACGGTGCGGGCTGCTGGATCGCACGAGACGGAGATGGACGTGGAGAGGTAGTACTCGAGCTTGCTGACAGCGGCGTCGTTGAGGAAGATGCCGATCTCTGTGGTCTCGGTGTTGTCCGCCTTCATGGTGCCGTCGATCCCCAGCTCACGGGCGACCTGCTCCTCCTCCTCGCGCGCGAACCAGGCGTACAGTCGCTGCTGCTCGCCGGCCTCGCCGAACACTTCGAGCATCCGCATCAGATCCCACTCGCCGGCGACCAGCTTCTGGAAGACGGCGGCGGAGGTCGCCGCGAAGAAGGCGTCTGCGGGAGCCTGGTCTGCCGGGAAACGCAGGTACGTCTCGCTCAGGAGAAGCTGGACCGCGTTGTCTGCATTCACGTCGATTCCTTCGACGTTGATCCCGCCGGTCACCGACAGGATGCTGCTGAGGACGACGGGATCCAGCGAGATGACGCCGTCCACGGGGTAGCCGGTCTTGGCGGCGATGGCCTGGAACATGCGCGCCGAGGTGGGGAAGTTCGGAGTGCGGGTGTAGTTCTGCGAAAAGCGGGCGAACTCGGGGTCGTAGAGCGCGAGTGTCTCGGCCGGGAGGTCGACGTGCTGGATCCCGATGATCCCCTCGCTCGCGAACACGGTCGAGCTCGACTGACCTGCCAGGGTCATCCGGCCGCCGTCGACCTGCACGTACACCGAGGCGGCCGCAGATCCGCCCGTGGCCCGGATCTCCGCGTTGTTCTGGAAGAGCACGAGATAGGTGCGGGGGCCCTGATCGCCCATCATGGTCAGCGCCGTGGGCAGCACCTGCGTGGCCGTGTGAGCGAGCGGTGCAGACTGGTCGATCACGTCGATGACCTGGCCGACCGCGTCATCGACGATGGGCAGGAGCTGGTCGCGGTCGATGCCGGCGACCTTCTCCTGGGCCTGGGCGAACGCCGCATCCACGGCAGGGAGAGACGCCAGCGCCCCCCGGAACGGCTCGAGATTGAATCCGCCGCCTTCGAAGCGGATGTTGCTGGACTGCATCGCGCCGAGGATCGTGAAGCTGGCCGGCAGCGCGTCCCTCACGAGGATGTGCGTCGCCTCCGTCGTGGCGCGGATGGCCGCGACGTTCTGTCCGACGAACGGAACCCAGGAGGCGTACTCCCACAGCGGACCCTGAACCTTCTCGTCGGCGCTCGTCGTGAGGGTGAGCACTTCGTCGGCGACGACGTCGAATTGCGCGGTGTCACCGCTGCGCACGAGCTCGGTGACGTTGCCCAGGCGGGATTTGGCCGCTTCGAGATCGGCACGCACATCCATCGCCTCGTCGACGAACTTGGCGGCGAAGAAGCCCGTGACCACCAGTCCGGCGATGAGGACGCCGACGATGCCGAGCACCCACGGCCACGCGCGCCGACGGCGACGACGACGCGGCGGGAGATCGTCGACGAGCGCGTCGTTCGACTGTGATTCGGGCACCAGCGAAGCCTAGCGAGACAAGCCCGGAAACCGCCGTGAACGGGGCTGATGGATAGACGAAAGAGAGGGCCGGGCCATCAGGCCCGACCCTCTCAGGATCGCTGTCGCGACGACTACTTCAGGATCTTCGTGACCGTGCCGGCGCCGACGGTGCGGCCACCCTCACGGATCGCGTAGCCGAGGCCCTCTTCCATGGCGATGGGCTGGATCAGCTCAACGGTCATGTCGGTGGTGTCGCCGGGCATGACCATCTCGGTGCCCTCGGGCAGCGTGATGACGCCGGTGACGTCGGTGGTGCGGAAGTAGAACTGCGGGCGGTAGTTCGTGAAGAACGGGTTGTGACGGCCGCCCTCCTCCTTGGACAGGATGTACGCCGTGCCCTCGAAGTTGGTGTGCGGGGTGACCGAACCGGGCTTGACGACGACCTGGCCGCGCTCGACGTCGTCACGCTTGGTGCCGCGAAGGAGCAGACCACAGTTCTCGCCGGCCCATGCCTCGTCGAGCTGCTTGTGGAACATCTCGATACCGGTGACGATCGTCTTCTGCGTCGGGCGCAGACCCACGATCTCGACCTCGGAGTTGATCGCGAGCGTGCCACGCTCGGCGCGGCCCGTGACGACCGTGCCACGACCGGTGATCGTGAAGACGTCCTCGATGGGCATGAGGAACGGCTTGTCCTTGTCACGCACCGGGTCGGGGATCGACTCGTCGACGGCTTCCATGAGCTCGACGATCTTCTCGGTCCACTCGGCGTCGCCCTCGAGCGCCTTGAGGCCCGAGACGCGGATGACCGGAGCGTTGTCGCCGTCGAAGTCCTGGCTCGAGAGGAGCTCGCGGACCTCGAGCTCGACGAGCTCCAGGATCTCCTCGTCGTCGACCATGTCGGACTTGTTCAGCGCGACCAGCAGGTAGGGAACGCCGACCTGCTTGGCCAGCAGCACGTGCTCGCGCGTCTGGGCCATCGGGCCGTCGGTGGCGGCGACCACGAGGATCGCGCCGTCCATCTGGGCAGCACCGGTGATCATGTTCTTGATGTAGTCGGCGTGACCCGGAGCGTCGACGTGCGCGTAGTGGCGCTTCGGCGTCTCGTACTCGACGTGCGAGATGTTGATCGTGATGCCGCGCTGACGCTCTTCGGGAGCGGAGTCGATCGACGCGAAGTCGCGCTGCACGTTGGTGGCCGACGGGTACTTGTCGGCGAGCACCTTCGAGATGGCAGCGGTGAGCGTGGTCTTGCCGTGGTCGACGTGACCGATCGTTCCGATGTTTACGTGCGGCTTGGTCCGCTCGAACTTGGCCTTAGCCACTGGGTCCTCCTAGGACATTCGTGTAGATCCTCCGGGCGCTGGTTTGCGACCGGTTCTCTACGGGGATTGATTCCACATTAGTGGAGAGAGGTATTGCGAATCTGTGAAGTTGTGGAAGGGGTGGATGCCGGGGCCTGCGCCCCGGCATCCGATCGGGCTATTCGCCCTTGTTCTTCTGGACGATCTCTTCCGCGACGTTCCGGGGAACCTCGGCGTAGCTGTCGAACTCCATCGAGTAGACCGCGCGGCCCGAGGTCTTCGAGCGGAGGTCGCCGATGTAGCCGAACATCTCCGACAGCGGCACCAGAGCCTTGACGACCTTGACGCCCTGGGCGTCTTCCATCGACTGGATCTGACCGCGACGCGAGTTCAGGTCGCCGATGACGTCGCCCATGTACTCCTCGGGGGTGCGCACCTCGACGCCCATGATGGGCTCGAGGATCACGGGGTTCGCCTTGCGAGCGGCTTCCTTGAAGCCCATCGAGCCGGCGATCTTGAACGCCATCTCGGACGAGTCGACGTCGTGCGCCGCACCGTCGAGCAGGATCGCCTTGACGCCGACCATCGGGTAGCCCGCGAGGACGCCGACGTTCATGGCGTCCTGGAAGCCCTGGTTGATCGAGGGGATGTACTCGCGCGGGATGCGCCCACCGGTGACCTTGTTGTCGAACTCGTAGATCTCGTCGGCGCCCAGGTCCATCGGCTCGAGCGCGAACTGGATCTTCGCGAACTGACCCGATCCACCGGTCTGCTTCTTGTGCGTGTAGTCGTGACGCTCGACGGCCTTCTTGATCGTCTCGCGGTACGCGACCTGCGGCTTGCCGACGTTCGCCTCGACGCGGAACTCGCGCTTCATGCGGTCGACCAGGATGTCGAGGTGCAGCTCGCCCATGCCCTTGATGACGGTCTGACCGGTGTCGGAGTTCTGCTCGACGCGGAACGTCGGGTCCTCCTCCGCGAGCTTCTGGATCGCGAGACCCAGCTTCTCCTGGTCGGCCTTGGTCTTGGGCTCGATCGCGACCTCGATGACCGGCTCGGGGAACGTCATCGACTCGAGCACGACCTGGTGCTGCGAATCGGAGAGGGTGTCACCCGTCGTGGTGTCCTTGAGGCCGATGACGGCGTAGATGTGACCGGCGGTGACCGAGTCGACCGGGTTCTCCTTGTTGGCGTACATCTGGAAGATCTTCCCGATGCGCTCCTTCTTGGACTTCGTCGAGTTGACGATCTGTCCGCCGGAGTCCAGGTGACCGGAGTACACGCGGATGTAGGTGAGGCGACCGAAGAACGGGTGCGTCACGATCTTGAACGCGAGAGCCGTGAAGGGCTCGTCCCGGTCGGAGTGACGCAGGATGACGGTCTCTTCGTTCTTCGGGTCGTGCGCCTCGATGGCGGGCACGTCCAGCGGCGACGGCAGGTAGTCGATGACCGCGTCGAGCATCGGCTGCACGCCGCGGTTCTTGAACGCCGATCCGCAGAGCACGGGGTAGATCTCCGAGTTGACGGTCAGCTTGCGGATCGCGCCCTTGATCTCGGCGACAGTGAGGGGCTCACCGCCGAAGTGCTTCTCGAGGAGCTCTTCGTCGGTCTCGGCGACGGTCTCCAGCAGCAGCTCGCGGTACTCGGCGACCTTGTCGGCCATGTCGGCCGGGATCTCCTGGATCTCGTACTTGGCGCCCATGGTGACATCACCCTTGGCATCGCCCGCCCAGACCAGCGCGCGCATCTCGACCAGGTCGACGACGCCGACGAAGTCGTTCTCGACGCCGATCGGCAGCTGGATGACGAGGGGCTTGGCCTTCAGCTTGTTGATGATCGTGTCGACCGTGAAGTAGAAGTCGGCGCCCAGCTTGTCCATCTTGTTGACGAAGCAGATGCGCGGGACGTTGTACTTGTCGGCCTGACGCCACACGGTCTCGGACTGGGGCTCGACGCCCTCCTTGCCGTCGAAGACGGCGACGGCGCCGTCGAGGACGCGGAGCGAGCGCTCGACCTCGACCGTGAAGTCGACGTGGCCGGGGGTGTCGATGATGTTGATCTGGTTCTTGTCCCAGAAGCACGTGACGGCAGCAGAGGTGATCGTGATGCCACGCTCCTGCTCCTGCTCCATCCAGTCGGTGGTCGAGGCACCGTCGTGCGTCTCACCGATCTTGTGGTTGGTTCCCGTGTAGAACAGGATGCGCTCGGTCGTCGTCGTCTTGCCGGCATCGATGTGCGCCATGATGCCGATGTTGCGGACCTTCGTGAGGTCGGTGAGCACGTCTTGTGCCACGGGAGTGTCCTTACTTGTGGTGACTGATGTCGCGGGCGGGAGCCCGGTTCCGACCCTTCAACGAGTGCAGGGATCAGAACCGGGCATCCGGAGTGCTGGTTACCAGCGGTAGTGCGCGAAGGCGCGGTTCGACTCGGCCATCTTGTGGGTGTCTTCGCGGCGCTTGACCGCGGCACCCAGGCCGTTCGAGGCGTCGAGGATCTCGTTCTGCAGACGCTCGGTCATCGTCTTCTCACGACGACCCTTCGCGTAGCTGACGAGCCAGCGCAGCGCCAGCGTGTTGGCGCGGTGCGGCTTGACCTCGACCGGCACCTGGTAGGTCGAGCCACCGACGCGGCGGCTCTTGACCTCGAGGGTCGGGCGGACGTTGTCGAGCGCCTTCTTGAGGGTGGCGACGGCGTCCTGGCCGTTCTTGTCCTCGACGCCCTTGAGGGCGGTGTAGACGATCGACTCGGCGAGCGACTTCTTGCCGTCGACGAGGATCTTGTTCACCAGCTGGCTGACGATCGGTGCGCCGTATACCGGGTCGTTGACGACGGGGCGCTTCGGGGCGGGTCCCTTGCGAGGCATGTTCCTTAACCCTTCTTCGCGCCGTAGCGGCTGCGAGCCTGCTTACGGTTCTTGACGGCCTGGGTGTCCAGGGCGCCGCGGACGATCTTGTAGCGGACACCGGGGAGGTCCTTGACGCGACCACCGCGGACGAGCACGAGCGAGTGCTCCTGCAGGTTGTGGCCCTCGCCGGGGATGTAGGCGGTGACCTCGGTGCCGTTGCGGAGCTTGACACGGGCGACCTTGCGCATCGCCGAGTTCGGCTTCTTGGGCGTGGTCGTGTACACGCGGGTGCAGACGCCCGCCTGCTGGGGGTTCGACTTCAGGGCGGGTGCCTTGGTCTTGGCGACCTTGGGCGAGCGTCCCTTGCGAACCAACTGCTGAATGGTTGGCACGTTCTCTCCTTGTAAGTGCTGCACGGTGACAGCGTCGTGGTCTCCCCGCGGACTCTGCGGATCTTTCGATCCGTGTCGTCCGAGGCTCACGCGGACCCACCGGCGCGGCAAGATGTATGACGCGAGTGTGTGGTGGGTATGCCGTGGGGGCCGCCTGTTCGCAGGCTTTTCCCTGAGATGCGGCGCCGGCTGCCTCGTCCTGTGCCGGGGCACAGCACAAGGCGCGCACATGCGCACACCCTGTCCATGATACGCGGATAGTGCGGGGGCGGTCAAACGCGCTCGTGGATCACGGGGTGAGCGCGACGGCCAGCAGCGACGCGGCCGCTCCGAGGGCGACGGCGGATGCCGCGATCACGACGATCAGCGCGGTCCGGCGGGCCCGTCGCCGCTGCGATGCGGCCGCCGCCGCGCCGTCGATCGGCGCCTGTGCGACGCGCGGCTCGGGCGCGGAGCGGGTCACGACGACGGGGTCCGCCGGGCGGGCGCCGTAGACGACTCCGGATGCCGCATCCGGGGCCGCGGCCCGCCGCCCCGCCGGTGCCGGGGCGGGCGGCGGCGGGTGGGAGGCCGCTGCGGCACGGTCGGCGCCGGCGGGCTCGCGCGCGGCCCGGCGCCGTGACTCGCGGCGCGCGATGACGGTCGATCCCTCGACCGGCTCGGTGTCGGCCTGCGCGTCACCCGCGCCGGTGCGACGGACCCGGACGGTCTCCTCGTCGGGAAGACCGGCACCGGGTGGATCCGTCATCCATCGCTCCGCTGGAGGCGCACCTCGGCGTCGCCCAGGAAGAACCGCTCGCCGGCCTCGACCTCGACACCCGGGGTCGCCTCGACCTCGGTGCCCATGAGCGTGGCGAACAGCACCCCGTTGGTCGAGCCCAGATCGGTGACGTGCCAGCGGTCGTCGCGCAGCTCGAGGCGGGCGTGGGTCTTGGAGACGGTGCCGTCGTCGATCGCGACGAGCTGCGCCTCGGGGAACGCACGGTCCGGCGCGGGCTTGCGGCCCAGCAGCACGACCTCGGCGGTGATCGGCACGGCGGCCCCGGCGGGCGTCACGAGCGACCAGGCGGTGCGGCGGCGCCGGGTGATGATCGTCTCGTCGATCGGGTCTTCGGGGATCTCGGGCTTCGTGTGCTGCGCCGAGACGGAGGCGCGTGCAGACCGCGGGGTTCCGGCATCCGGTGCCTCTGCGATGGCCGAGACGTGCCCTGAAGTCTCGGGGAACGCCTCGGGGTCGCTCATCGGCGACCGCGCCGGCGCCCACGGCTCGGACTCGGGCTCCGGTGTGAGGGCGGCGGGGACCCTCGTGACCGGCGGCGCTGCTGCCGGCGGCACGTCGTTCCGCAGGGCCGCGGCGGGTGCAGCGCTCAGGGGCACCGCGGAGATGGGCGCCGGCGCGGCGGAGTCGGCACCGGTGACCTCGCTCGTGACCTCACTGACCGCGCCGAGGTCGAAGTCCCCCCACTGCCCCGCGCCCGGCTGCGGAGCGAAGGTCGCGCGCCCCGCGACGGGGGCCGGGGCCGGGGCCGGAGTGGGGCGTTCGGTGTCGGCGTAGGCGCGCGCCGGTTCGGCTGCCGGGGCCGGCGGCAGCGGCGGCGCGGGCGGAACGGGAGGCGGAGTCCAGCCGCTCGCCGGCGCGGACGGCAGCGACGAGGTGAGCGGCGGCGCCGAGGGACTGTACGAAGGCGGTGTCGCGCGCGGCACGTATTCGTCCGCGGCGACATCGAGAGCGGACGTGCGGCGGGGGCCGCCGCCGGTGCCGCGCGCGGCGAGCTCCATGCCGAGCCAGCGTGCCGGACCGAAGCCGAGGATCGAGGCCCACACCGGCAGCAGCAGGGCCGCCAGGACGGTCATGCCGACGCCGTGACCGAACGAGAGGTTGATGCGGTGATACGCCACGATCAGCAGCGCCCACACGATCAGCGGGCCGACGAACGGGATCAGCAGCAGCAGGATCAGCCACCCCGACAGCCGGCCGAGCTGCAGCAGCACGATCTGGTTGAGGATCGGAACCCAGCCCTTCCACCCCTCCTCGCCCGACTTGCGGAAGACGGCCGCCAGGGCGAGCGAGGTCCAGACGTACAGCGCGACGATCAGAAGGAAGGTGATCAGGCCCAGCGCGATGCCGGTGGAGTCATCGATGGTGGTCATGGCGATAGGCGCGCGGGCGGGGTGACCCGGCGCTTCCCCCTCTCGGCGAAGCGCGACCTGGTGCCGGCCGGCGCCAGGTGACGGACGAATGATCTCAACGATACGGTCGCGACGATGCCGCGCCAGACGCCGCGCTCGCGGGTGAGCCCCGCCCGCTCCGCGTCCACGATGCGCCAGAAGGCCTGCGCGTCGTCTGCCGAGACCGCGGCACCCGAGAACACGGCACGATCGGCATCCCGCGCAAGGGACTCCCCCGACGACGTGGCGAACACGTCGGCCAGCTCGCTGCGGGTCAGGACGGGCGACGCGTCGCGGCCGGAATCGACCGCGGCGTCGACGTATTCGTCCCAGCCGCCCGCGATCTGCACGGCCGGTGGCCCCTGGGTGCGGCGCGTCCGACGTCGTGCCGCCTTCGCGGCCGCGATGAGCGCGAACGGGCCGGCGATCAGCAGCAGCACGAGCAGCGCGATCCCTCCGATGCGCAGGATCGGCCACAGCCACGCGAGGTCCAGCGCGTCGGCCTGGTCCGCGCGGTCATCGGCGCCCGAGTCCTCCTGCACCGGATCGGGCGGCACGACGTCCTCGACGGCTTCCGGTCGCACCTCGGTCACGTTCTCGGGGTTGCGCTGCTCGGTCACCTCGAGGCTCGGGGACTGCGCGAACTGCGGCGTGACGTCGATCGGCACCCACTCGCCCGCGGCGGACTGCACCTCGGTCCACGCGGCCAGGTCCTGAGCGCGGCACGCGCCCCGCTCGCACGTGGGCAGCGTCGGGTCCGACGAAGAGAGCCGCGCACCGACCACCACGTGCGACGGGAAGCCGAGCTCCTGCGCGATCAGGGCCACCGCGACGGCGAACTGCTCGTCGTCGCCGACCGCGGCGACGTAGTTCTCGGATGCCACCGCCCTCGGATCGGCTTCGCGCTCGAGCAGCCTGCCGAACATGGCATCGACGCGAGCGAGGGAATGGCCCGAGGCGCTCGGCTGGAACGTGTAGTCCGGCAGGGCCTGCATCCACGCCGGGGACTGCTCCCCGATCTCGAGCGCGTGGCTGAGATAGCCGCGCTCGCGCAGCAGCATGACAAGACCGGCGAGCGCCGCGCCGCCCGAACCGGACACATGCTCGTCGACCCACGCACGCAGGTTCTGGGGAGCCTCGACGGCCTCGCCGAGCCCCCCGGGGGCCTCGATCGACGCCAGGTCCGGCAGCGGAGCCTCGACCGCCTGGAGCCGATACGCATCGCCGGAGGTCAAGCCGCCGCCCGCCGTCTGCACACCGGCCGCGGCCGGCGCGCGATAGTAGAACCGATCGGCGAGGGATGCCGCGCGCGGGCCTTCGAACTCGGCCGAGGCGAGCTGCCCGACCGTCGGCATCCAGATCCCGTCGAGCTCCTGGATCGTGATCTGCGCGGCGAGCGGGCGCCCGGTGCCGGCATCCAATGCCGAGGGCACGCGCACGAATCGCGCCTGGTCGAGGGCTCCGGTGCCGCCGCTGCGGTAGATCTCGCCGTCGTAGCTGTCCAGCGTCGCGAGGCGGACGCGCTCGGGCAGCGCTCCGTCGGCCGACACGGTGAACAGCACGTCGTCGGCGCGCTCGTCGGCGAAGAGCGCGCGATACTCGGCGAGGGGACTGATGGCCGCCGACACCGCGACCTCCGGACCGACGCTGGATCGCAGCACGTCGCGGTCCGCCCCGCGCGCGGCGAACGGGACCACGATCGCCGCGGTCGCTACCGCGACGGCGACCATGCCGGCACCCAGGGCCTTCCTGCGCTGATCCACCCGGCTCGGCCGACGCGAGACGCGGACGCCGCTGGATGCCGCGGCGCGTCGGAGCGACCGCATCCGCTCGTCCCTGCTGCGCCAGGCCAGCCACAGCAGGCACGACAGGAGTGCCGAGATGCCGAGCGCGGTCTCGACCGGTGCCGAGATCGTGACCGGGCCGAGCGCGAGCGGCGCGCTGACGGTCGTGCGGCCGAAGAACAGGCCGAACGAGATCATCCCCAGCGCCACGGGGACCGCGCCGTATGCCGCCCGCCCCTCGCGCCACGACAGCAGGAGCCCCGCACACGTTCCGACGAGGAACACGATGAGGGCGGGCACGAGGAGGTTGCGGTAGGTGCCCACGGGCAGCTCGACCGTGACGAGATCCTTCCAGGCCAGCAGCGCGCCCGTCGCGACCTCGCCGAGCCCGCGCACGAATTCGGGGGGCTGCCGAGCCGGGTCGGCACGGCCAGCGGAACCCCCAGCACGAAGAAGGCGACGATCAGCAGCGTCGCGACGAGCCAGCCTCCCCAGCGACGGCTCCACGCGAGGGCCGCGATCGCGGCGGCCACGAGCGCAGAGACGCCCACCAGCAGCAGGAACGACACGTCGCGGTAGATCGGCCAGGCCGCCACCGCCGCGATCGCGACCGCGGTGGTGAGGAAGATCGTTCCGGCGACGATGCGCGGGACGAAGACCTTCCGACGCTTCACGGTCACCGCGGCGACGTCGTCCCGTGCGGCGGCCGACACAGGTGCGCCGCCGAGGTCGTCTCGCGCGCTCACGACGTGGCTCCGCGCAGGAGAAGACCCGACAGGTCCTCGAGCGTTCCGACGGTCAGCACGGTCAGGCCGGACAGCACGCGCATGCGCGGATGCGCGCGCTCGTCGCAGATCACGGCGACGACGGACGTGTCGGCGGGGAACCCGAGGGAGGCCTGACGCAGCCTGCTGAGCGATACGGTCGAGCCGACCACGACGAACGCGATCGACAGTCGCTCGTTCGACTCGGCGGCGAGCCGGCACACGTCGGCGATCGGCATCGTGTTCTCGATCAGCTCGACGGCGCTGAACCCGTCCAGCATCGTGCGGCCCGACGCGGCGGGGATGTGCCGGATCGCGCGCAGCCGGCCGCGCACCACGCGCGGGATCTCGGTTCCGGTGACGATGTCGACCTCGCGCGCGTCGTGCACCGCCCGCAGCCCGAGCGAGGCCGCGCAGCTCACGGCGAGTTCGAACTCATCGGCATCGGCGAACTCGGGCTGCGCGACCGACAGCACCACGGCCATCCGCGAGCGACGCGACTCCTCGTACTGACGGACCATGAGCTGGCCGGTCTTCGCGGTCGACTTCCAGTGGATCTGACGGCGCGAGTCCCCCGGGGCGTACTCGCGGATCGCGTGGAACGACATGTCCGCGTCGACCAGGCGCCGGGTCGGATTGCCCTCGAGATCGCGGATGAGCCCGGCGCTCGTGGACGGGATCGCGACCGTGCGCGGGTGCACGTACAGTTCGTGGACGTCGTCGAAGGCGTGCTCGCGGCGCAGCAGTCCGACCGGGTCGCTGCGCACCGTCGTCGCCGGGCCGACCGTGAGGATGCCGCGCCGCAGCGCGGGGATCTCGAGGGGCTGGGTGACGGCCTGACCCGGCCGCAGGAGCGGCACGCCGAACTCGACCAGGCCCGCGCCGACCGGGATGTCGAGGCGACCCGGCAGCGCGACACGGCGGCCCTCGTTGTGAACGACGATCTCGCCGGTCACCCCGTCGCCGGCGACCACGCGCTCGTGCGCCAGGACGAGATCGATGTCGTACGAGCGCGCGCCGAACAGGAACGGCACGCACATCGCCACGAGCACGAGGGCGATCGCGCCCGCGACCATCCACTCCACCCAGCCGAACACGACCCCCACGCCGAGTCCGATGGTCGCCGCGAGCACCACGAGCACGCCCGCCGGCCGGACGGTGCGCGAGAACCAGGCGGCGGCGGAGGCCAGTCGCCGCACCGGCGGCGCGCGAGGCCCGCGTCGCCCAGACGACTGCTCGCACGATGCCCCGACCGCGCCGCGCGCTGGTCATCTGCGTCGTGCTGCCGTGCACGCCGGAATGCGCAGCGGAGGGCGCCGAGCCGGTGGAGGCGGACGTGCGGGTGAGGCGGGACTCGGTCAGGCTCATGCGGTCTCGCGGCGACTCGGGGGCGCGACATCCAGCAGCACCTGGCCGATCACGGCCTCCTGGGTGACGCCGTCGAACTCCGCTTCGGGCTGGAGGATCAGCCGGTGCGAGAGCACCGAGACCGCGAGCGCCTTGACGTCGTCGGGCGTGACGTAGGTGCGGCCCTGCGACGCGGCACGCGACCGGGACGCCTTCGTGAGCGAGAGCGCGCCGCGGATGCTGACCCCGAGCCTCACTTCGTCGGCCGAGCGCGTGCCGTCGACCAGTCGCGCGATGTAGTCCAGCACGAGCGCGTCGACGTAGACGGCGGCGGCGAGGTCGGCCATGCCGATCATCGCCTGCGGCGTGATGACCGGCGAGAGCTCGGCCGTCGCGACGGCCGCGCCGTCGAGGATCCGCACGGTCGCGGCGTGGTCGGGGTAGCCCAGCGAGGCGCGCATCATGAACCGGTCGAGCTGCGCTTCGGGCAGCCGGTAGGTGCCGGCCTGCTCGACCGGGTTCTGCGTCGCGAGCACGAGGAACGGAACGCCGACCTGACGCGAGATGCCGTCGATCGTGACCTTCCCCTCCTCCATGACCTCGAGCAGGGCGGACTGGGTCTTGGGGCTCGCGCGGTTGATCTCGTCGGCCAGCACGATGTTGGCGAAGATCGGGCCCGAGTGGAACTCGAACGTCCCGGTCTTCTGGTCGTACACCGTGATGCCGGTGATGTCACCGGGCAGGAGGTCGGGGGTGAACTGGATGCGGGTGTTCGTGCCCTGCACCGACTGGGCGACGGCGCGGGCGAGCGAGGTCTTGCCTGTTCCGGGCACGTCCTCCAGCAGCACGTGCCCGTCGCTGAGCATCGCGGTCAGGACCAGCTCGACGACGTGCCGCTTGCCCAGCACGGCGCGCTCGACGTTGTCGGCGATCTGCGCGAACGTCTGCGCGAACCAGGTCGCCTGCTCCTGCGTGATGGTCATGGGGTGTCGTCCTCTGTCGTCGTCGTGGTGCTCAGGGAGTGGGTGGGGCGGGGAGGTTGGGATCGCACGACGCCCCGAACGTGGCGTTCGCGGGAGAGAGCCCCCAGCCCTGCGCGGTCCAGTTCACCGCCACGGTGATGCCCTCCACGCGCTCGGCGCCGACCGGGACCGCCCACGAGTCGGCGGTGTGCGGCAGGACGGCGCCGGACGCGTCGAAGTACCGCAGGCCGGCGTTGCCGAAGGTGATCGCGGCCTTGCCGCCGGCGGCATCCGTCGACGAATCGCCGGCGGCGACGAGGTCGGATCCGCCGACGCAGCTCTGCACGTTCCAGCGCGCCTGCACCTGATACGGCGCGCTGCCCGCGCGCGGAGTCACGGTCTCCCACGACGTGGCCGTGCCCCAGATCTCGTGCACGTAGCGCACCTGGATCACCGGGTCGCGGCCGAAGATCGAGGCGGGGAACCCGGCGAACTCCACGCGGTTGCGGTTGGGGATGCGTTCGGTCGAGGTCGGCTGGTCCCGCACGATCCAGTCCGCGCGTCCGTCGCCCACGTCGGGGGTGGCGTCCACCAGGAAGGTGTAGCCCTGCGGAGCCCTGCCCGCCTGCTGCGCGCGCACGCTCGCGGTGGTCGTCGCCGCCCCGTAGGCATCGCCGTCGAACCAGGACTCCACGCACATCGTGAACTCGTACTCGTCGCCGTCGGCGAGGCCGGGGAACGTCGCGGTGTCGCCGCCGGCCGTCGGCGTGCAGCGGTCGCCCTCGCGGACGATTCCGTACTGCAGCGCGGATCCGTCGCCGTTCAGCGCCGCCGATCCGCGAGCGGTCACGGTGGAGGTCCCGTCTCCGTTGGAGGAGGAGCTCAGCGACAGCGCGAGCCCGGTCGGTGCGCCGATGCCGTTGCCGTAGACGGTCGCAGCGGCGCCGGACGGGCTGCCGCCGAGGCCCGGCGGCATCTCGAAGCGCGAGTAGGGGGTGATCGTGATCGGGCTGGACGTGTTCGAACCGACGCGATAGTTCGGCAGATCGACGGTCGTGTCGTTGCGGCGCACGGGCACCTGCACGGTCTCGCCGGTGGGGCTGGTGATCTCGAGGTTTCCGGTCGACTCCGGGTCGATGCCCTCGATGTGCAGCGAGACGACTCCGCCCTCGCCGGAGGTGACGACAGGGCGCGCCTGCACGGTCGCGGGCGCGCCGGGGGCGTTGTAGGCCCACGCGATCGTGCGGACGCTCGCGCGCGAGGTTCCGACAGCGTTGCGGGCGAACGCATCGTACGTGCGCTGCTCGCCGTTGGGGGCGGCGATCGGTGGGCACGCGCCGTCCGCGCTGCACTGCGCCACGTCCTGCCCGTTCGAGCGGATCACGAAGCCGCTCAGTGCCGGGTAGGCCAGGCGCGCCTCGCCCGGGTCGACGCGCAGAGTGAGCGTCCCGTCCGCGTACGCCGTCTGCGACACACTCGCCGGCGCTTTCGGGAACCCCTGCAGATCCAGCAGCAACTGGCCGTCGCGTTCCGCGTTCGTGCGGCGACCTTGCGCGTCCTGTACGGAGAAGGATGCCGCGCACGTCGCACCGGGCGCGTCCGCCGACCAGGACGCGACGACCGACGTGGGCGAGGCGACCTGGAAGCTGACTCCGACGCACGCGCCGGTCGCGCGCGCGTCGAGGAGGGTCAGTGGTGTGCGCGGGAGCGGATTGACCTCGCCGCTCGCGCCGATCACCGAGATCGTGCACGAGGAGCCCGCGGCCTGCGAGCACTGCTGAGTGACCGATCCGCCCTGCGGAAGCGTCGAGGGTGCGGCGCCGACCCGCAGGATCAGTCGCACCGGAGCGACCGAGGTGTGGCTGGTCACTGAAACGACCGCCGCTTCTTCGGACCCCGGGACGGCGCTGTCGGCACCGGTGACCGTGACGATCGAGCCGTTCAGCGAGACCTGGAAGGCAGAGCCGCCGTAGTCGAGCCCGTAGCGGATGCCGCTCCAGTCCTCGCGCAGCTGCCACGTGGTCATGTTGCGCAGGTCGAACGTCGCGGTCTCGCCGGGACCGACGGTCATCGAGCCGGCGCGCAGCTCGGGCTGAGGGTCGAGGGCGCGCACGATGATCGGCACCGACAGGTAGGTCCAGTCGGACTGCCCGGCCACGCGGACGGGCACCTGGCACGCGTCCACCCAGGGCGCCCCGGCACCCGAGTCGTAGCGCACCGTCGTGCCGGATTCGATCGTGCAGGAGGCGCCGCTGCGCGCGCCCGAGGAGCGCACGTCGTCGCCGAGCTCGAGGGTCGACCCGCGGGGCCCCGCGACGAGGGCGCCCATGTCGAACGAGACGGACTCCAGTTCGGTGACCTCCGGCGGCACCGCGGTCGCGCGCAGCGCGAGAGACAGGTCGTCGTCGCCGGGCACGCGCAGGAAGGCATAGGTCGTGACCTCACCGTCGGCGCCCTCGCCGGTGACGGCGAAGGGAATGACGCGTGTGGTCTCGGGCAGCGCGCCGCTGAGCTCTCGGCCGTCGACCGAGACACCAGGCGGGTCGCCCCAGAGGCTCACCTCGAGGTCGCCGACGTCGCCGCCCGACCAGGACGCGCGGCCGGTGAGCACATCCACCCCCGACGGGAAGTCCTCGCGCGACTCTGCCGTCAGAACGGTGTCATCGACGACGGGGTAGTTCGGAACGCTCTCGCGCACGACCTGTACGACGATGAGTCCGCGCCCGGTGTTGCCCGAGCTGGACTCGACGTCGTACAGGAACGACATGGTCCCCGGCGTCGTCCCCGCATCGATCAGCACGGTGGCGTCGCCCACCGTGCCCAGCTGATCCTCCAGGCGCCCGTATTCGGGGTTGGCGCTGCCGTCCACGAGGGTGGCCGGAACATCGGGCCGCACATCGGTGATCGCGAGCTCGCCCATCGTCGGGTCCACGTCGTTGGCCAGCGGGCTGACGCGGATCGAGCTGCTCGCTCCGGCCTGCACCTGCACATAGTCGGTGAAGGTGATCGGACTGGGGTTGGACTGGCTGTCGAGCACGCCGATGCGCACGATGCCCTCCCCGGCCTCGCCGAACGCGTCGACCACGCGATAGCGGAACGACGCCTGCCCGCGGTAGCCGGCGACGCTGGAGTACAGGATCGACTCGCCGTCGGCCGAGATCGTGGCCGATCCGCTCTCGGGCTGACCGACGATGCGATCCAGGCTCACCACGTCGCCGTCAGGGTCCATTCCGAAGCCGTCGAACTCCACGACCGTGGACTGACCGCTCAGCACGCGACCCTCGAGGGTCTCCGGCAGCGGCGCGCGGTTCGCGTCGTCGGGCAGCACCTCCACGCGGACGGTCGCCGCGTCGGCGAGCGCCGGCGCCCCGGTCGTGTACACCGCATACTCGATCGTGTACTGCCCGGGCTCGGTCGGCGCGAGGTAGCGCAGGACGTCGCCGCCCGCGAAGGCGAGCGCATCCGGGCTGGATGACACGATCGACGCGGGGTTGAGCGTCGGGACGCCCGCCGGCGGGGGCGATGTCGTTGCCGAGGACGGGGATGTCGATCTGCGAGCCGGCGCGCACAACGACGGTGTCATCGACGGCGATGGGGGCGAGCGCCGGCGCGGGCGGCAGCAGGAACACCGTCGCCTCCCCCTCGATGCGCGCGCCCTGGTCGTCGGTGCCGTCGCCGACCGTGTACGTGACGGTGCCCAGCCGGCCCGCCGCCCCCGATGCCGTCGAGCCCGACACCCGCAGGTAGTTCTGCCCCACACCGTCCACCGACAGCGTGGCCCCGGCATCCGCGTGGCCGGCGACGTCGCTCAGCAGGAGCACGCGCCGCGTCGGGTTCGAGACCGCCGAGAACACGTCGAGCGTCGCGTCCTCCTGCGGGTGCACGAACGCGACGACCGGCGAGGTCGCCAGCTGCGGCGGCGCATCGGAGGGCAGCATCGTGATGCGTGCCGTGCCGGTGGCGGGAGTCGTGCCGTCCGTGACGGTGAAGCCGACGCGGAACGTTCCGGGAGTGCGGGCGGAGAAGTCGAAGGATGCCGAGCCGCCGACCACCGTCGCGCTGGCCGCGGCGTCATCGAGCACGCGCACCGACTCGAGCGAGATCCGCCCGGCGGTTCCGGTCACGTGCGGAGTCACGTCCACCGTGAGCCCGGCATCGATCGTGTCGACGACGGCGAAGGACTGCACCGTGAGCGCGGGCTGAGGCGATACCCGCACCAGGAGCGGCTTGGTGGAGATCTGCCCGGCGGTGTCCGACACCGTGACGTTCAACTCGACGAGCTCTTCGCCCCCACCGCCGGAATCGCTGTGCTGGTAGACCACGTCGCCGCCCGGGGTGGCCGCGACCGTGCCGACACCGGAGGAGTTCTCCACGGACAGCAGCAGGATCGGGTCGCCGTCGGGGTCGACCCAGCCCGGCAGCACGGGCACCGTGATCGTCCCGCCGCGCGCGACCTCGGGCGTGGGCCAGGGGACCAGGCACCCCTCGACGCCGCACCACTGCGGCGCGGCATCCGCCCCCGAGACGGTGAGCGTCACCGTCGTCGGCGTCGAGAGCAGTCCGCCTTCGGCCGTGCCGTCCGACACCGCGTACGAGAAGGTCGCCGTGCCGGTCGCGCCCGGTGCGACCCTGACCGTGAGGCGCTGCGCGTCGTCGGTGATCGATACGGCGCCGAAGCCGGGATCGAGCCCGGTCACCGAGGTCGGATCGATGCTCAGCACGTCCTCGTTCGGGTCGTGGTCGTTCATGAGCACCGGGAGGGTCACGAGGCTGCCGGCGCGCACCCCGAACGCATCCGCGACCGCGACGGGCGGCTTCGGGATCGATCACGACGGTCAGCTGCTCTTCGCTCTGTGCGGCATCCGGATCGGTGCGGTCATCGAGCGACCAGTTCTGGCTCGAGGCGACGAGCCGTCCGTCCGGGACGGTCCACACCCAGCCGGTGCGCGTCTCGTTGAGGATCATCGCGTCCTCACTCGCCACGAACGTCGGCCGACGCTGGTCGGGCAGCGTCTGCCCGCCGTAGTCCAGCGGGGCCTGGCCGGTGCGCGAGCTCCACAGCACCCCGTCCTGATCGCCCTGCGGCAGCCACGCGGCGAAGACCTCGCCGTCGTGGACCGTGGGGCGCGCGGGAGTGCCGAGGACGCTCGCATCCGCGCCGACCTCGGTCGTCACCTCGGATCCGTCGACCGGCACCCGCACGAGGGCTGTCTCGTCCGCGAGGTAGACGGCGGAGCCCTCGGGGTCGGGCTGACCGACGACGACGGCACCCGTCGTCGGGGTCGAGATCGGCCGCGTCCGCTCCCCGCAGCCACACATCGCCGTCCGCAGCGTCGACGACGGCCCACGCGTCTCCGGCCGCCGTGATCGCGGGGGTGGTGATCGCCTCGGCGGCGAGCGGTTCGCGCTCGCGCACCTCCGAGGCGGAGACGTCGTATCGCAGCACCGATGCGTCCGCGCGCGAGTAGCTGAACAGGATGCCGCGCGCGTCGATCGCGATGGCGTCGGAGGTGTACTGCGGCGCGTCCTCGTCCTCCCGGGAGAACGGGTCGAGCTGCGTCGCGCTGCCCGTCGAGAGCCGCCCGACGAACACGGCTCCCGAGTCGGTGCGGTACGCGACGAAGTCCTCGGCGGTGACGACATCCGTCGTGCCGGCCGGGGTCGAGGGCGACGCGCGCAGCGCCTCCTCGTCGAGGTCGGCGGGCAGGGCGGCGTCGATCCGCGTGAGCTTGCTGAAGCTGTCGGAGAAGAGGTAGGCGCCGTCGGCGGTCTGGGCCACCTGGCTCGGGTTGCTGATGTCGCGCACGGTGTCGAGTTCGCCGATCGCGGTGTTCACCCGGGCGTAGCGACGCCCGTCGCCGGTCTGCAGCGCCCACACGGCGGTGTCGGTCTGTCGACGTCTTCTGGGCATCCAGTCCCGGCCACACCACGCTGACGCCGGCGATCAGGGCGACGGCGGCCGCCGTCGCGACCAGTCCGGCGATCGTCCGGCGCCGCATCAGAGCACGCCCGTCGCCAGCAGCGCCGTGAGGATGCCGCCCACGGCGACCACGACCGCGACGGCCGCCGCGATCACCCACGGCAGCACCGGGCGAGCGCGATCGGGCGCGGAGAACTCGGTCTCCTCGTCGCGCGCGAGGGCGGCCATCCCCGTGCCGGGCCGGGTCTTGCGCCGCTCGTCGCGTTCGATGCGGCTGCGCGCCGGACCGCGCAGCTCGGTGTCGGAGAAGTCGACCGGCGCCGGACGCCGCGGACCACCCGTCGGCGGCGATCTCCAGCGGGGTCGGCGAGATGCCCGAGCTCGGCCTGCACGCCGCGCAGCGCCTCGGCGAACTCCCGTGCCGATGCGTGGCGCTGGCGCGGATCACGGCTCATCGCCCGTGCGAGGACGGCCTGGAGGGATGCCGGCACATCGGTGCGCGCGATGTCGGTGTACGAGGCGCGCGCGATGCGACGGCGCAGCTGCTCCTTCGTGTTCTGCCCGCGCTCGCGACGCTCGAACGGGACTGTGGCCGGCCAGCAGCGAGTACACGGTGGCGCCGAGGCTCCACACTTCGCTCGTGACCGTGCCGGCGGTCTGCTCGGCGATGACCTCGGGCGCGCTCCACGGGATCGACATCGCGAGCACCTCGTCGGCGGTCTCGCGGGTGAGCGACGACGAGATGCCGAAGTCGGCGAGCACGGGCGCGCCGAACGTCGTGACGAGGATGTTGCTCGGCTTGACGTCACGGTGGACCAGGCCGGCCCGGTGGGCCGACTCGAGGGCGCTGGCCATCTTCACGCCGATCGTGAGCACCTCGTCGACCGGCATCCGCTCGATCCGGTAGCGCTGCGACAGCGACCCGGGGCAGAACTCCATGACGATGTAGGGCCGGCCGTCGGCGGAGATGCCGGCCTGATAGACCGTGACGATCGACGGGTGCGCCGACAGGTGCGCGAGGACGTCGGCCTCGGCGTTGAACATGCGCCGGAGGTCGGGGTCGCGCACGTCGCTCGGCAGCACCTTGACCGCGACGTCGCGGCGGGGCATGTCCTGCTCGTAGAGGAAGACGTCGGCGAAGCCGCCCGAGCCGAGCGGCCGGATGTAGGCCAGGCCCGGCAGGATCGGGAGGCGCGGACGGCAGGCGTGTGGCCACCGAAGCCTCCCCGGAGTCAGCCCGCTCAGATCCGGCGGGGTGCGCTGCGGCGCGGGTCCAGCACTGCGCGCGCGACTGCGCGACAGCAAACCCGCTCATGCTAACAAAACCGCCCGTGAGCGACCCGGTGCGGACCGGTGGCATCGGCGGGCCGCTCAGAGCGGCGGCGGCTCGTTCGGGTCGAACGGCGCATCCAGCGAGCGGGTGAGCTCTTCGAGCATCGCCTCGATCTGCGGCTCGACGTACTGGCTGATGGCGGCCTGGATGCGCAGGCGATGGTGCAGCAGGATCGTGCACACCTCGCGGCCGATCATGTTCGCGTAGTCGTCGGCGAGACCGACCTCCTGGCGCAGCGCCGCCTTGGCCTCGTCGCTCAGCGGAGGAAGGGCCGGGATGCCGGCATCCGCCTCTTCGGCCAGACCCGAGATCGTGAACAGGAACGGCGCGCCCGGCTGCGGTTCGGGGTCCAGCGGCAGTCCCTCGAACTCGGGCTCGAGCCCTTCGGCCGGGCCGGTAGCTGCGCGCCCGGTTGCGCGCGGCCTGATGGTCGAGCTCGGTCTGCAGCATCGGCAGGTTCAGCGTCGGTGTACTCGGCGACGGCGTGGTCGACGATCGTCTTGATGCGGGTCGACAGTCCGTGCTGCACTCCGTGCGGCACGTCGGCGCCGAGGCCCGGCCGCCGACAGCACCGGCGAGCCGAAGCAGCGCCGGCACGGGGCGACGCGACCGCGGTGGGTCGCCGGCTCCCAGCGCGGCAGCCAGCGCAGCCAGGCATCGACTGCCTGGCTGACCTGGGTTTCGAGCGACCGCTCCACGCATACACGGTAGCCCGCCGACGCGCGTTTGCGACGGTTCTGCGCCCCGCCACGCGACGAACGGCCCGCACGCGATCGACCGGCATCCGCCCACCCCGGAGAGGGATGCCGGTCACTCGTCGAACTCGTCCTCCCACGGCCACCGCGGACGCTCGGAGCGGGTGCGCACGAGCGCGATGCCGCCCGCACGCCGCCACGGCCGCCGGCGAGCGCGACGACCAGCCCGAACCACGTCGTCGCGATGCGCCCCGCGACCTCGGTCGCCGACGGCGAGCTCCCCGCTGGCGACGAGGACCCCGATCCAGATGCCGGCGACGTACACGAGGTAGCACGTCGCGGCCGTCCACAGCGCCGCCGCGGTACGAGCGGCTGCGGGCGTGCGCAGCCCGAGCCACAGCGCGAGCGCGAAGCACTCCGGTCGTCAGCGTGGTCGCGAAGATGCCGGGGATCTGGCCGAGCCCGGGCGTCTCGACGATGTCGGCGCTCAGCACGAGGCTCGTCATGCCGAGCGCGAAGATCAGCAGCGCGATGAACGTCACGGTCGCCAGGCCGAGCGCGACGAGCGGGCGGACCGGACCGCCGGAGGAGTCCGCGGGGTCCGCCACCGCTACACGCGGGTGAGCTGCGGGCCCGCCTCGAGCGTGCGCTCGTACTCGCGCTGGGCCTCGACGTTCAGCTCGGTGACCCGGGCGCCGCGCGCGGCCACCCATGCGCCGAACCAGATCGTCAGCTCGCGGCCGATGATGAAGGCGCCGATCGCGAGCGGAGCGAGCAGCTGGCCCTCGACGAGCGCGGCTCCCTCGCTGGCGGTCAGCATCCAGAACGGCGCCTGGAACAGGGCGCCCAGGATGTGGCCGAGGTACGCGGCGACGCCGACGAGGAGGCCGAAGATGACCCACGCACCCCAGCGGCCGCGGTTGATGATCGCCCCGAGCAGCCAGAAGGCGATGAAGAACACCACGACCGGCACCCACAGCGACCACGTTCCGAGCGCGGCCAGGGCGGTCGAGCCGAGCGTGTCGACGGTCACTGCACCGTCGATCAGGCCGACGCCGAGCCACACCGCGAGGTAGAGCACGCCGAACGACAGGGCGGCGAGCAGCCCGATCGCGCCGGCGGCGCCGCGGTTGCCGCGCGGGCCGCGGCGCCTCGGGCGCCTGGACGAAGATCGGCTGCGGGGCGTAGGCGACGGTGGCCGCTCCTGCTCCGGCGGCGGCCGCGCCGGCGCGGCCGGCGCGCCGGGGCGACGGGCTCGGACACGGGCTCGCTCGGCGTGACGGCGGGCGCGACCGTGGTCGCGGCGGGGGCCGCGGCGGTCGGTCTCGGCGGGGTACGCGGTGGTGGCGTCCTCGGCGTGCGCTTCGTACATCGCGCTGTCGAAGGCCGGGTCCTCGTCGACCATCGGCTCGCGAGATCACGCGGGCTTCTCCGCGGCGGGCGCGGGAGCGGCGTCCGGCTCGTGCGCCGTCGGCTCATCCGACCACGACCGCGTCGCGACCGGCGGCCTCGGCGTCGGCGATGCCCTCGTGGGCGCTGCCGACGACATCATCGACCGCGCGCGGCTCCTCGACCGGCTCGCCGTAGGACGACTTCGAGTCACTCATCGGATGCACTCCTCACGCAGGGCACGTCCCTGCACTGCGAGGGTAACCCGCGGCACGCGCCCGTCCGCGGAGGCGTGCCGTGGATTGCGGGCGTGGCGCGCGCGTCCCCGGGCCGGTGTCGCGCGCTTATCGTGGGCGCATGGCTCCTCGACGTGCGGCACGGGCGTGCGGCGGCGGCATCCGCCCTCGTGCTCGCCGTGCGCGCTGTCGGGGTGCGTTCCCGAGCCCGGGAGCGGCCCCGACTCCGAGCGCCGGTCCGGCGCATCATCCGCGACCTCCGCACGCCGACGCCGTCGCCGACCGCCGACGTCCTCGGCGGTGGCGATCCCCGCCGACTGCCGCGAGATGCTCTCGCCCGGCGTGCTCGAGCAGCTCGGCGACACCCCGCTGAACGACCCCGGCTTCGGCGTCATCGGGCGCCCAGGCCGACGGCAGCCTCATCTGCGTCTGGGGCGACCCGGCTCCGGCGGCGGCGCACCTGGCGCACGACGCTCACCTACGTCTCGCGCGGCCCCGCGCTCGACATGCTCAACGGCCTGCTGGCGGAGGGCTTCGCGTGCTACACGCCCGACGGCGGCACGCGCTGCGAGAAGACCTGGTTCAGCGAGCCGGACCTGCTCCCCGCAGGGCCGCACGCTGTTCTGGCGCCAGGACGTGCTGATCGACTCGCAGTTCACGGACCTCGCGCCGAGCGGCTACACCGCCGCGATCGTGGCAAGCCGTCTTCCGGATGAGTAGCGGGATCAGCCCCAGACGTGCGCCGCGAGGCGGGCGCCGTACGCGTCGGGGTGCCACGCGCGTCTCCACGCTCGAGAGCCACAGTCCGCCGCGGATCGTGTGCTCTTCGATGACGTCGCCCGCGGTGCGCGCGCACACCACCGCCTCGGCATCCGTCGCGCAGTCGAAGCCCTGACCGCGCAGCGACGCGTCGGCGATCGCGCCGGCGTCGGGGGCGACCCCCGCCAGGGTCGAGACGATCGTGCGCCCGCCGTCGGTGCGCCAGTGGCACGTGATGCCGCACGGAGGGTGCCAGCGCGTCGGTGAGCGCGGTGACCGCGGTCGCGGGCGCGGCGTTGCCCTGCGACAGCAGCACGTCCGGGGTCCAGGTGAGCTCGGCCCACAGGCTGTCGGGATACAGCGCCCGGCAGTCGATGTCGCCGGGCGCGATCGCGCGCGTCGCGACGGACTCGCCCGCCGGCGCGGCGACCGGAGGCGTCGTCGACGGCGCGCAGCATGTCGCCCACCCAGGCGACCGAGACCGGGAGCATCGGCTGCGCGAGCCAGGCGAGCGCCGCCACGACGGCCGCGCACAGCAGCCCCGCGGGCCACGCGATCCACGAGTTGCGTCCACCGATGCGCGCCAAGGCCCCCACCTCCTCCCTCCACGGTAGACGCAGAAACGCCCCGGTCCGTGAGGACCGGGGCGTTTCCGAGTGGCGCCTAGTTGTAGGTACCGGGCGTGAAGTCGTCCGTCGAGAAGCTGTCGAAGTCGACGTAGCTCAGGTCGGCGTCGCTGTACGCGCCGTCCGAGGCGAAGATGCGGTTGGGGTACCGCTCGCTCTTGGCCTCTTCCGTCGCCTCGACCACGACGTTGCGGTACTTCGCAAGTCCGGTTCCGGCGGGGATGAGCTTTCCGATGATGACGTTCTCCTTGAGGCCCAGGAGCGGGTCGCTCTTGCCCTCCATCGCGGCCTGCGGTCAGCACGCGCGTCGTCTCCTGGAACGACGCCGCCGACAGCCACGACTCGGTCGCAAGCGACGCCTTCGTGATACCCATGAGCTCCGGGCGACCCGACGCGGGGCGCTTGCCCTCTGCCACGACCTCGCGGTTCATGTTCTGGTACTTCTTGAAGTCGACCAGCTCACCCGGAAGCAGCGTCGTCTCGCCGTGGTCGACCACGGTGATCTTGCGCAGCATCTGGCGGACGATGACCTCGATGTGCTTGTCGTGGATCGGCACACCCTGCGAGCGGTACACGCCCTGCACGCCGTTGACGAGGTAACGCTGGACCTCGCGGGCGCCCATGACACGCATGACCTCCTTGGGGTCGAGCGTGCCCACCAGGATCGGCTGACCGACCGTGACGTGCTGGCCGTCCTCGACCAGGAGCGTCGCGCGGCGCAGCACCGGGTAGACGATCGGCTCTTCGCCGTTGTCGGGCGTCAGGATGACCTTCTTGGCGCGATCGGTCTCTTCGATCGTGATGCGACCGTCGAACTCGGCGATCGGCGACGCACCCTTGGGGGTACGCGCCTCGAAGAGCTCCTGCACACGCGGCAGACCCTGGGTGATGTCATCGGCCGAGGCCGAACCACCCGTGTGGAAGGTGCGCATCGTGAGCTGCGTTCCGGGCTCACCGATCGACTGGGCCGCGATGATGCCGACGGCCTCGCCGATGTCGACGAGCTTTCCGGTCGCGAGCGAGCGGCCGTAGCACTGCGCGCAGACTCCGACAGCCGAGTCGCAGGTCAGGACGGAGCGCACCTTGATGGTCTCCACACCCGCCTCGATCAGCGTGTTGAGCAGCACGTCGCCCACGTCGTCGCCGGCGGAGGCCAGCACGTTGCCCTGGGCGTCGACCGCGTCGGAGGCGAGCGTGCGCGAGAACACGGAGTTCTCCACGTTCGCGTCCTTCACGAGCACGCCGTCGGCACCGGCAGCCGCGATCGGCAGCTCGAGACCCTTGGTCGTGCCGCAGTCGTCTTCGCGGATGATGACATCCTGCGAGACGTCCACGAGGCGACGCGTGAGGTACCCCGAGTCGGCCGTACGCAGGGCCGTGTCGGCCAGACCCTTGCGGGCACCGTGCGTCGCGATGAAGTACTCCGCCACCGACAGACCCTCGCGGTACGAGGAGATGATCGGACGCGGGATGATCTCACCCTTGGGGTTGTTCACCAGGCCTCGCATACCCGCGATGTTGCGGATCTGCAGCCAGTTACCACGAGCACCCGAGGACACCATGCGGTTGATGGTGTTGTCCTCCGGGAAGTTCGCCCGCATCGCGGTCTGAACCTCGTCGGTGGCCTCGGTCCAGATCTTGATGAGCTCCTGGCGACGCTCCGAGTCGGTCGTCAGACCCTTCTCGTACTGCGACTGCACCTTGGCGGCGGCCTTCTCGTGGCGTGCCACGATCGCGGGCTTGTCCGGCGGGGTGAGGATGTCGCTCAGCGCGACGGTCACTCCCGAACGGGTGGCCCAGTAGAAGCCGGCGTCCTTGATGCGGTCCAGGGTCGCGGCGACCTCGACCTTGGGGTACTCCTCGGCGAGCTTGTTCACGATCTCCGAGAGCTTGCCCTTGTCGGCCTGCTTGCGCACGAACGGGTAGCCCTTGGGGAGCGTGTCGTTGAAGATCGCCTGTCCGAGCGAGGTCTCCACGAGGCCGTTGCTCTCGTACGCCTCGATCGACTCCTGGGTGTCGCCTTCGGCCTCGAGGAACGTCAGGCCCGGGATGCGGATGCGCACCTTGGCCTGCAGGTCCAGCGTGCCCTCGTCCTTGGCCAGGATCGCCTCGCCGACCGAGCCGAACGCGCGGCCTTCACCGGCTGCGCCGGGCTTGACGGTCGTGAGGTGGTGCAGACCGATGATCATGTCCTGCGAGGGCAGGGTCACCGGGCGGCCGTCGGACGGCTTCAGGATGTTGTTCGACGCCAGCATCAGGATGCGGGCCTCGGCCTGGGCCTCGACCGACAGCGGCAGGTGGACGGCCATCTGGTCGCCGTCGAAGTCCGCGTTGAACGCGGCGCACACGAGCGGGTGCAGCTGGATCGCCTTGCCCTCCACGAGCTGGGGCTCGAACGCCTGGATGCCGAGACGGTGGAGCGTCGGCGCACGGTTCAGCAGCACGGGGCGCTCGCGGATGATCTCCTCGAGCACGTCCCACACCTCGGGACGCGTGCGCTCGACGGCGCGCTTGGCGGCCTTGATGTTCTGCGAGTGACCGAGGTCGATCAGGCGCTTGATCACGAACGGCTTGAACAGCTCGAGCGCCATCTGCTTGGGCAGGCCGCACTGGTGGAGCTTGAGCTGCGGGCCGACGACGATGACCGAACGGCCCGAGTAGTCGACGCGCTTGCCGAGCAGGTTCTGGCGGAACCGGCCCTGCTTTCCCTTGAGCATGTCGCTCAGGGACTTGAGGGCCCGGTTGCCGGTACCGGTGACGGGGCGACCGCGGCGGCCGTTGTCGAACAGTGCGTCGACGGCCTCCTGCAGCATCCGCTTCTCGTTGTTGACGATGATCTCGGGGGCACCGAGGTCGATCAGGCGACGGAGGCGGTTGTTGCGGTTGATCACGCGGCGGTACAGGTCGTTCAGGTCGGAGGTCGCGAAGCGGCCACCGTCCAGCTGCACCATCGGGCGCAGCTCCGGCGGGATCACCGGGACGACGTCGAGGACCATGGATGCCGGGCTCATGCCGGTCTGCAGGAACGAGTTGACGACCTTGAGGCGCTTGATCGCACGGATCTTGCGCTGGCCCTTGCCCTCGGAGATCTGCAGGCGCAGCGAGTCGGACTCGTCCGCGAGGTCGAACGCCTCGAGGCGGCGCTTGATGGACTCCGCGCCCATGTACGCCTCGAAGTACTGACCGAAGCGGTCCTGGAGCTCGTGGAAGATCTCGTCTTCGCCCTTGAGGTCACCGACCGAGAGCGTGCGGAAGTCTTCCCACACCTTCTCGAGACGGGTGATCTGGTCGTCGAAGGACTTGCGGATTCCCGCCATGTCCTTCTCGGCGGCGTCCTTGACCTTCTTCTTCTGGTCGGCCTTGGCGCCCTCTTCCTCGAGCGCCGCGAGCTCCTCTTCCAGCTTCTGCAGGCGCGTGGCGATGCGCGAGTCGCGGCGGTCGCCGAGCGTCTTCAGCTCGAGCCGGATGTTGTTCTCCTGCGTCGCGAGGTCGCGGTGACGCGCCTCGTCGTCGACGGAGATCACCATGTAGGCGGCGAAGTAGATGACCTTCTCGAGGTCCTTCGGCGCCATGTCCAGCAGGTAGCCCAGGCGCGACGGGACGCCCTTGAAGTACCAGATGTGGGTGACGGGCGCGGCGAGCTCGATGTGGCCCATGCGCTCGCGACGGACGGAGGACTTGGTGACCTCCACGCCGCAGCGCTCGCAGACGATGCCCTTGAAGCGGACGCGCTTGTACTTGCCGCACGCGCACTCCCAGTCGCGGGAGGGCCCGAAGATCTGCTCTCCGAAGAGACCGTCCTTCTCGGGCTTGAGCGTGCGGTAGTTGATGGTCTCAGGCTTCTTGACCTCACCGTACGACCAACGACGGATGTCGTCGGCAGTGGCCAGGCCGATGCGCAGCTGATCGAAAGTTGTTGATTCGAGCACTAGTTCTCAGTTCTCCTGTATCGGAATTCTGTATCGGACCCGGCGGCTTAGATCTCGTCGATCGACGAGGACTCGAAGCGGCTGGAGATGTTGATGCCGAGCTCTTCAGCGGCACGGAAGGCGTCGTCGTCGGTGTCGCGGAGGTTGACCGCGGTGCCGTCGGCCGAGAGGACCTCGACGTTCAGGCAGAGCGACTGCATCTCCTTCATGAGCACCTTGAACGACTCGGGGATGCCGGGCTCCTGGATGTTCTCGCCCTTGACGATGGCCTCGTACACCTTGACGCGGCCGAGGATGTCGTCGGACTTGATCGTGAGGAGCTCCTGGAGCGCGTACGCGGCGCCGTAGGCCTCGAGGGCCCACACCTCCATCTCACCGAAGCGCTGTCCACCGAACTGCGCCTTACCACCCAGCGGCTGCTGCGTGATCATCGAGTACGGACCCGTGGAGCGCGCGTGGATCTTGTCGTCGACGAGGTGGTGCAGCTTCAGGATGTACATGTAGCCGACCGAGACCGGTGCCGGGAACGGGTCGCCGGAGCGGCCGTCGAACAGCAGGGTCTTTCCGCTGGAGCCGATCAGACGCTCGCCGTCGCGGGTGACGTTGGTCGAATCGAGCAGACCCTCGATCTCGGACTCGAACGCACCGTCGAACACCGGCGTGGCGACCTTGGTGCCCGGGGCGGCCTCGAGGGCCTCCTTCGGCATCTTGGCGGCCCACTTCGGCGAGCCCTCGACCTTCCAGCCCTGCTGGGCGATCCAGCCGAGGTGAAGCTCGAGCACCTGGCCGAAGTTCATTCGACCGGGGATGCCGAGCGGGTTCAGGATGACCTGGACCGGCGTGCCGTCCGCGAGGAACGGCATGTCCTCGACGGGCAGGATCTTCGCGATGACGCCCTTGTTGCCGTGGCGGCCGGCGAGCTTGTCGCCCTCGGTGATCTTGCGCTTCTGGGCGATGTAGACCACGACGCGGCGGTTGACGCCCGAGCCGAGCTCGTCGTCGCCGTCCTCGGCGTTGAACTCCTTGACCGCGATGATCGTGCCCTGCTCGCCGTGGGGCACCTTCAGCGACGTGTCGCGGACCTCGCGGCTCTTCTCGTTGAAGATCGCGCGCAGCAGGCGCTCCTCGGCCGACAGCTCGGTCTCGCCCTTGGGCGTGACCTTGCCGACGAGGATGTCGCCGGGGCGGACCTCGGCGCCGATGCGGATGATGCCGCGCTCGTCGAGATCCTTCAGCAGGTCGGGGCTCACGTTGGGGAGATCACGGGTGATCTCCTCCTTGCCGAGCTTCGTGTCGCGCGAGTCGACCTCGTACTCCTCGATGTGGATCGAGGAGAGGGTGTCGTCCTTCACCAGGTCCTGGCTGAGGATGATCGCGTCTTCGAAGTTGTGACCCTCCCACGTCATGAACGCGACGAGGAGGTTCTTGCCGAGCGCGAGCTCGCCGTTCTCCGTCGCCGGTCCGTCCGCGATGACCTCGCCCGCCTCGACGCGCTCGCCGGCCGAGACCACGACGCGCTGGTTGTAGCTCGTGCCCTGGTTGGAGCGGTCGAACTTGCGGAGGAAGTACTGCTGGGTGCCGCCCTCGTCGAGCTGCACGGTCACGACGTCTGCCGAGACCTCGAGGACCACGCCGGACTTCTCGGCGGTGACGACGTCACCCGCGTCGATGGCGGCGAAGCCCTCCATGCCGGTGCCGACGAGCGGCGACTCCGAGCGCAGGAGCGGAACGGCCTGACGCTGCATGTTCGCACCCATGAGGGCGCGGTTCGCGTCGTCGTGCTCGAGGAACGGGATGAGCGAGGTCGCGACCGACACCATCTGGCGCGGCGAGACGTCCATGTAGCCGATCTCGTCCGCGTGGAAGAGGTCGACCTCGCCGCCCTTCTTGCGGGCGAGGACGCGGTCTTCGGTGAAGTGACCGTCGGCCTTCAGCGGCGCGTTGGCCTGGGCGACGATGTAGTCGTCCTCCTCGGATGCCGTGAGGTAGTCGATCTGGTCGGTGACCTGACCCTTGACGACCTTGCGGTACGGCGTCTCGATGAAGCCGAACGCGTTGATGCGCGCGAACGACGCGAGCGAGCCGATCAGGCCGATGTTCGGGCCTTCCGGGGTCTCGATGGGGCACATGCGGCCGTAGTGCGACGGGTGGACGTCGCGGACCTCGACGCCGGCGCGCTCACGCGACAGACCGCCGGGGCCCAGGGCCGACAGGCGGCGCTTGTGGGTCAGACCCGCGAGCGGGTTGTTCTGGTCCATGAACTGCGACAGCTGCGACGTTCCGAAGAACTCCTTGATCGCGGCGACGACGGGGCGCACGTTGATCAGGGTCTGCGGCGTGATCGCCTCGATGTCCTGCGTGGTCATGCGCTCGCGGACGACGCGCTCCATGCGCGAGAGACCGGTGCGGACCTGGTTCTGGATCAGCTCGCCGACCGCGCGGATGCGACGGTTGCCGAAGTTGTCGATGTCGTCGATGTCCAGGCGGATCTCGGCGGGCTTGCCCGCGCGCAGACCGTCGAACGTCGTGTCACCGCGGTGCAGGCGCACGAGGTACTTGATCGTCGCGACGATGTCGTCGACGGTCAGGACCGAGTCCGACAGGGGCGCGTCCAGACCGAGCTTCTGGTTGATCTTGTAGCGACCGACCTTCGCCAGGTCGTAGCGCTTGGAGTTGAAGTAGAAGTTGTCCAGCAGCGCGCGGGCGGCCTCGGCGGCGACCTGCTCGCCCGGACGGAGCTTGCGGTAGATGTCGCGCAGCGCGTCTTCCTTCGAGAGGATCGTGTCCTTCGACAGCGTCTCCTCGATCGAGTCGAAGCCGGCGAACTCCTCGAGGATCTGCTCGCTGGTCAGGCCCAGCGCCTTGAGGAAGACGGTGACGGACTGCTTGCGCTTGCGGTCGATGCGCACGCCGACCTGGTCGCGCTTGTCGATCTCGAACTCGAGCCAGGCGCCGCGGCTGGGGATGATGCGCGCCGAGACGATGTCCTTGTCGGAGGTCTTGTCGGGCGTCTTGTCGAAGTAGACGCCCGGCGAGCGCACGAGCTGCGAGACCACGACACGCTCGGTGCCGTTGATGATGAACGTGCCCTTGCCGGTCTGCAGCGGGAAGTCGCCCATGAAGACGGTCTGCGTCTTGATCTCACCGGTCTGGTGGTTCATGAACTCGGCCTCGACGTAGAGGGGAGCCGCGTACGTCTTGCCGCGCTCCTTGCACTCGTCGATCGAGTACTTCTCGGGCTCGAGGTACGGGTTCGTGAACGAGAGCTGCATCGTCTCGCTCAGGTCCTCGATCGGCGAGATCTCCTCGAAGATCTCCTCGAGGCCGCTGATCTCGGGCACGTCGGTGCGGCCGATGCTCTTGGCCTCGGCGACCCGCGTCTTCCACGCGTCGTTGCCGACGAGCCAGTCGAAAGACTCGGTCTGCAGCGCGAGAAGGTCAGGGACCGTCAGCGTGTCGGAGATCTTGGCGAACGAGAGGCGGGATGCTCCGCGGCCGTTCTTGGTGGTGGTGGTAGATGCGTTGCGCGCAGCAGCCAAGGGGATTACCTCCGTGGGCCCGGGCGGGGCTCGTTTCCTTGTCGTCAGGGTGGAGTGCTCATCTGTCCCCGAAACCTGGGCGCCACACTCCGCTTCAGAAGGGTGAGTTTGAGAAGCGGGGGCACGCAGGCACCGCCGACCACCATATGAGGGCAGGGGGAATCCAAGAGCGCAAAGACCCACTATACGCCGGATGCCACGCCGTGTCCAGTCGGGTTCTTGAAAAGTTCGCGGCGGTGCGGTATAACCGCGCGACGGCGGCCGCGCAGTGGTGCGGATCGGCGGTTCACCGCCATGATGTGGTCATGGACGGGGGGCAGGAGGCGGCGATCCGCACGCCCGATCAGCGGCTGCGCATCTTCGTCAGCTCGACGCTGCGCGAGCTGGAGACCGAGCGGCGTGCGGCGCGCGCGGCGATCGAGCGGCTGCGACTGGCCCCCGTCATGTTCGAGCTCGGCGCCCGGCCGCACCCTCCCCGCGCGCTGTACCGGTCCTACCTCGAGCAGAGCGACGTGTTCGTGGGCATCTACGCGCAGAGCTACGGGTGGGTCGCTCCCGGCGAGGAGATCTCCGGCCTGGAGGACGAGTACGTGCTCGCGCCGAAGCGGATGCCGAAGCTGATCTACGTGAAGCGGATCGAGGGCCCGCGCGAGGAGCGTCTCGACGACCTCATCGGCCGCATCCGGTCGGACGACACTGCGTCGTACAAGGCCTACGAGAGCCCGGAGGAGCTGGCGGAGCTGATCGAAGCCGACCTGGCGACGCTGCTCGCCGAGCGGTTCGATGCCTCCCGCGCCCCGGCGGCGGCGACGGCGACGGTCGCCGCGCAGGTGCCGCCGGCCTACACGCGCCTGATCGGACGCGAGCGCGAGGTCGCCGCGGTCGCCGCGCTCATGGCCGAAGAGGCGACCAGGCTCGTCACCCTGCTCGGGCCGGGAGGAGTGGGCAAGAGCAGGCTCGCGATCGAGATCGCCTCCGCCACGACCGAGGCCTATCCGGACGGCGCGGCGTTCATCACGCTGGAGAACGTCACCGAGCCGGCGCTGCTCCTGCCGAGCATCGCGTACGGACTCGGCATCCGCGACACCGGCGAGCAGTCGCTCGAGGAGCGCCTGTCGGTCGCGCTGAGCGGACGACGGATGCTGATCGTCCTGGACAACTTCGAGCAGCTCGTCGAGGCCGCCCCCACCCTCGTGAGCCTCTACTCGATCGCGCCGACGGTGACCTTCCTGGTGACCAGCCGCACGATCCTGCGCATCCGCGGCGAGCGGGTCTACGAGGTGCCGCCGCTGCTGACGTCGGATCCGACCGCCCCCGATTCGGTCTCCCGGGCGGCGGAGTCCCCCGCCGTGCGGCTGTTCGTGGAGCGCGCACGCGCCGTACGGCCGGACTTCGAGCTGACCGAGGCCAATCTGCCCGCGGTCGTGGGCATCTGCCGGGAGCTCGAGGGCCTGCCCCTCGCGATCGAGCTGGCGGCAGCCTGCATCCGCGTGCTCACGCCCGCCGGCATCCTCGAGCGGCTGGGCGGGTCGCTCATGTCGCTGCTGGAGGCATCGCGAGACCTGCCGGCCCGACAGCGCACGCTGCGCTCGACGATCGAGTGGTCGACCGAACTGCTCGATGCGCCCGTCCGCGATCTCCTCTTCGATCTCGGCGTCTTCTCGGCCGGCTTCACGCTCGAAGCCGTCGAGGCGGTCGGCCGCGGCCGCTCGTGGGACGGCTTCGCGATCGAACGCCTGGGCGAGCTCATCGACAGCTCGCTCGTGCGCCAGGAGGATGCCGACGGCCAGCCCGTGTTCTCGCTGCTGGCGACCGTGCGCGAGTACGGGCTCGAGCAGCTCGCCGAGCGCGGAAGGCTCGACGAGGTGCGCGACGCGCACGCGGGCTTCTACGCGGACCTGATCCGACGGATGTCGCCGGAGCTGACGGGGCCGGGGCAACGGGAGGCCACCCGCCGGCTCACGCTCGAACGCGCCAATCTGCGCGCCGCGATGCGCCATCTCGTCGCGGAGCGCGATGCCGAGACGGCCACCGAACTCGCCTTCCCGATGTACCTGTACTGGTGGCTCCGCGGCTATTTCGCCGAACTGCAGCCTGTGGATGACGGAGCTTCTGGAGCGCGCGCCGGACGCGTCGCCCCACGCCGTCGCGATCGCGCGGTTCTACATCGCCTGGGCCGAGATGTGGAACACCGCCGGCTCGAACCCCGTCGCGCGGTTCGAGTCGGTCGCCGACCTGTTCGCGCAGACCGGCGACCAGCTGGGCGTCGCCATCTCGCAGGCGGCGACCGGGCTCTTGCGCGCGGCCCGCCCCGATGCGGACGTCGCGCCGGCCGTCGAGGAGCTGACCCTGGCCGTCGCCGCCTTCCGCGCGGGCGGCCATCGCTGGGGTGAGGCACTCTCGCTCGTGGCCCTCGGGCGACTCTCGCTCGCCATGGGCCAGGTCGAGGAGGCGACCGCGCACTTCCGCGACTCGCTGTCGGCGGCGACGGCCGGGGGCGACAGCCTCACCGAGTCGATCGCGATGCATCACATCGGGCGCATGCAGCTGTTCGCCGGCGACGCGGATGCCGCCGCGACGACGTTCCTCGCGTCGCTGTCCCTCTCGCTCGGGCTCGATCACGACGAGGGCGTCGCGTACGCGATCGAAGGGCTGAGCGCGATCGCGGCGCTGGCCGGCGACCTCGACCGGGCCGGCGTCCTGGCCGGTGCCGCCGAGACGATCCGCCAGCGTGTCACGATGTTCGATCTGCCGGCGTTCGTCTACCACACGGGCTATCTCGAGCGGGCGGCACCCGATGAGCAGGCCCGGCGCCGGCTCGCCGCGGCACACCAGCGCGGACGCGAGTACTCCACGCACGAGGTCGCCGAGTACGCGCTCGACGGCGCCCGTCCGGCTGCGGTCGCGTCCACGGTCGCCTGAGGTCCGCAGACCGCGGTGGCGGCGCGTGCCCGGGAGCGCCATGATGACTGCATGACGGAGGCGGGAGGGGCCGTGATCCGCACGCCCGACCAGCGGATCCGGGTGTTCGTGAGCTCGACCCTGCGCGAGCTCGCGCCGGAGCGGCGCGCCGTCCGGTCGGCGATCGAGGGGCTGCGGCTGGCGCCGGTCATGTTCGAACTCGGCGCGCGCCCGCATCCGCCGCGCGATCTGTATCGGGCCTATCTGGAGCAGAGCGACGTCTTCGTCGGCATCTACGGCGACAGCTACGGATGGACCGCACCGGGCGAGGCCGTCTCGGGTCTGGAGGACGAGTACAACCTGGCACCCGACGGGATGCCGAAGCTCGTCTACCTGAAGGAGTCCTCCTCCCGGGAGCCGGGGCTGACGGCGCTCATCGACCGCATCAAGGCCGATGACGCGGTCTCGTACGTGTCGTTCTCGACTCCGGAGCAGCTCGCGGAGCGCGTCGCGGCCGATCTGGCGACCCTTCTGGCCGAGCGGTTCGACGGCGCACGGGCGCTTCCGCCCGCTGAGCGCGCTGCCCGCGGCGGGCGGGTGCCGGCGTCGTACACGGAGGCGATCGGGCGCGAGGCCGATGTCACCGCCCTGCTCGAGCTGCTCGTCGCGGAGCTCCGTGCGGCTGGTGACCCTGGTCGGCCCCGGCGGGATCGGCAAGAGCCGCCTCGCGATCGAGGTGGCTCAGCGGGTGGCGGACGCGGCGGACCGAGACGTGTCCTTCGTCCTGCTCGAGCACGTCACCGACCCCGCCCGGGTGGTCGCCGCGATCGCGGCCGAGCTCGGCGTCCGCGATTCGGGCGGTGATCTGTCCGCCGCCCTCGGGCGCGCGGCCGGAGACCGACCGATGCTGATCGTGCTCGACAACTTCGAGCAGGTGCTGGACGGCCGCCCCCGCCATCACGCGACTGTTCACCGAGATGCCCGGGGCGACGTTCCTGGTGACCAGCCGCGCACGGCTGCGCCTTCGCGGCGAGCAGGTCTACGACGTGCAGCCCCTCGCCCTCCCCGACCCGTCGCGGGCGCTGCGCGTGGAGACCGGCCTGGAGTCCCCCGCCGTCCGGCTCTTCCGCGACCGCGCACGGGCGGCGAACCCCCTGTTCGACATCACGGCCGAGAACATCGACGCGGTGGCGCGGATCTGCGCGGCCCTCGAGGGCGTTCCCCTCGCGCTCGAACTGGCCGCCGCCCGCATCCGCGTGCTCTCCCCCGCCATGCTGCTCGAGCGCCTCGACCGGCAGCTGCCCCTGCTGGTCGGCTCTGCGCGGGATCTGCCCGACCGGCAGCGCACGATCGAGTCGACGATCGAGTGGAGCGTCGGCCTGCTGGATGCCGAGGCCCGCGATCTGCTCGTGCGTCTCGGCGTCTTCGCCGGGGAGTTCAGCCTGGAAGCGGTCGAGGCGGTGGGCGCCGGCCTCGGCGGCAGGTCGGATACGCTCTCGCGCCTGGCGGAACTGGTCGACAACAGCCTCGTCCGCTCGCAGGAGGTCGGCTCGATCGCTCTGTTCGGAATGCTGGCGACCGTGCGCGAGTTCGCGCTCGCCCGCCTCGAGCGCGAGCCCGGAGGCGGACGAGGTGCGCCGCCTCCACGCCGACTTCTACACGCGACTCGCTTCGCAGACCGCTCCTCTGCTGCAGGGCCGCTCCCAGCTCGCGGCGCTCGAGCGTCTGGGCGCCGAGCGCGACAACCTGCGGGCGGCGGGGCGGCAGCTGCTGGAGACCGGCGACATCGAGACCCTTTCGGGGGTGGTCTGGGACCTCTTCCTGTACTGGTGGATCCGCGGCCTGATGCCCGAGGCGCGAGGGTGGATGGATGCCATCCTCGCGACCGGCATCGAGGTCTCCGATCGCACGCGGGCGATCGCGCTCGGCTTCACGTCGTGGGTGAGCCTCTGGCAGGAGCGCGGCGAGATCGACCCCGCGTCGTTCGAGGAGAGCGTCCGGCTCTTCCAGGAAGTCGGCGATCCGGCGGGCGAGACCCGCATGCTCTGCTCGCTCGCGCTGGCCTATCTCGGCGCGATTCCGCCGGATGTCGACGGCGCCGAGCGAGCCGGCGCGCCGGGCGCTCGCGATCGTCGACGGTCATGCTCCGACGGTCGCCTCGATGGCGAAGGTGACGATCGGACGGGTGATGATGGTCCGGGGCGACCCGGCAGCGGCGATCGGGTACTTCGATGAGGCGCTGTCCCTGGCCGAACACGAGGGCGACATGTTCGCCTGCACCCTGGCCATCACGAGCCGTGGGTGGGCGGGGATGGCTCTGGGAGAGCGGCATCCGGAGCTGTTCGCGCGGAATCTGCGACTCGCGACACGGCTGGACAACGTCGACGGCGCGGCGTATGCGTTCGAAGGCATGATCGCCCTCGCCGTCCTCGACGGTGACATCGAGCGCGCGGGAGTGCTCACCGGCGCCGCGGCGACCGTGCGTCAGCTCACCGGTGTGGACGAGCAGGCGTCTGTCGTGACCTATCAGCCGTTCGTCGAGTCGGTCCTGCGCTCCGCGGCCGCCCCGGTCTTCGAGGCCGCGCGTGCGCGCGGCAGGGCGATGACGGTGCGCGAGGCGACCGAGTTCGCCCTCGCCGGCGTCCTCGAGCAGGACGACGACATGCCCGCAGCGCCCGCCTAGTGCGCTCGCGGCCGGATGAGGCCATGATGTCTTCATGACTGGGGGGCGACAGCCCTTGATCCGCACGCCCGACCAGCGGATCAGGGTTTTCGTGAGTTCGACTCTGCGCGAGCTCGCGGAGGAACGGGCGGCCGTGCGCGCGGCCATCGAGCGGATGCGCCTGGCACCGGTCATGTTCGAGCTCGGCGCGCGGCCGCATCCGCCCCGCGAGCTGTACCGGTCCTACCTCGCCCAGAGCGACGTGTTCGTCGGCATCTACGCCGACAGCTACGGGTGGGTGGCGCCGGGGGAGGAGATCTCCGGTCTTGAAGACGAGTACGACCTCGCCCCGAAGGACATGCCGAAGCTCATCTACATCAAGCGCAGCCACCAGCGCGAGGAGCGGCTCACCGAGCTGATCGGACGCATCCAGCGCGACGACACCGCCGCCTACCTGCCGTTCGAGACCGCCGCCGATCTGAAGGAGCGGGTCGCGAACGACCTCGCCACCCTCCTGGCGGAGCGCTTCGACGAGTCGCGATCGGACGACCCGCGAGCGTCCGACCACGAGAGCGCGGCATCCCTCATCACCCGCGTCCCGGCCCCGTACACCACCACGATCGGCCGCGAGCGCGACCTGGCGCAGGTGAGGCAGCTGCTGGCACAGGGCGAGGACCGCCTCGTGAGCCTGATCGGTCCGGGCGGCATCGGCAAGAGCCGGCTGGCGATCGAGGTCGCCCACGCCACCGAGGATCTCTTCCCCGACGGCACGTACTTCGTGCTGCTGGAGGGGGTCCTCGAGCCCGGACTCCTCCTTCCGCAGATCGCGTACACGCTCGGCATCCGCGACAACGGCGAAGCCGGACTCGAAGAGCGCATCTCGCGGGCGCTCGAAGGCCGGCGCGTGCTGATCGTGCTCGACAACTTCGAGCAGATCGTGGATGCCGCCCCGCTCCTCGTGCGGCTGTACACCGTCGCGCCGCTCGCGAGCTTCCTGGTGACGAGCCGCATCGTGCTGCGCATCCGCGGCGAGCGGGTCTACGAGGTCGAGACGCTGCGCGCCCCCGAGGGCGAAGGGCCGACGACACTGGATCGCGCGCGCCGCTCGACGGCGGTGCAGCTCTTCGTCGATCGTGCGCAGGCGGCCAAGCCGGAATTCACCCTGACGGCCGAGAACGCGACGGCCATCGCCGACATCTGCCGCCGGCTCGACGGCCTGCCCCTGGCGATCGAGCTCGCCGCCGCGAAAGTGCGCCTGCTCACGCCGCAGGGGATCGCCGAGCGCCTCGAGCACGCACTGCCGATGCTGACCGCATCCGTCCGGGATCTGCCCGATCGCCACCGCACCATGCAGTCCACGATCGAGTGGAGCGTGAGCCTGCTCCCCGACGACCGCCGCGCCCTGCTGGAGGACCTCGGCGTCTTCGCGACGCGGTTCACGCTGGATGCGGTCGAGGCGATCGGTCGCGGGCGGGTCTGGGACGGCCAGGGGCTGGACGGGCTGTCGGAGCTCGTGGACGCCTCGCTCGTGAGCCAGGTCGAGATCGAGGGCAGGTCGACGTTCTCGCTGCTGGCGATCATGCGGGAGTACACCCTCGGACGCCTGAAGCAGAGCGGCGAGGCCGACACGATGCGACTCGCCCACGCCGACTACTACCTGGCGCTCGTGCGGCACGTCGCCCCGCGGCTGCGCGGACCGGCGCAGGCGGACGCGGTGGCGCAGCTGGGGCTGGAGCTGCCGAACCTCCGCGCCGCCGCGCGCCACCTCGTCTACACGAACCGGCTCGATGACGCCGGCGACTTCGCCTGGACGCTGTTCGTCTACTGGTGGATCTCGGGGTTCTTCAGCGAAGTGCGGCTGTGGATGATGGAGCTGCTCGGCAAGGATCAGCCGATCTCGGCGCACACCCGGGCGGCCGCGCTCTTCTTCACGGTGTGGGCGGAGCTCTGGCAGCGTCCGTCCGAGGAGATCGTGAGCGGGCTGGGCGAGTCGGCGCGCCTGTTCACCGAAAGCGGAGATGCGGATGCCGCGGCGATGGCCCTCGCCGCGCGGGCGTCCGCCCGCCTGCAGTTCCCCGACCTGGATGCCGCGACGGCGCGCGCCGAGCTGGATGAGGCGGTCGCGAGGCTCCACGAGCTCGGAGACGAGTGGGGCGAGTCGATGGCGGAGACGGGCACGGGCCTGCTGTCGCTCGTGAACGGCGACATCCCCGAGGCCGTCGCGCATTTCGACCGTGCGGCCGACGTGGCAGACGCCGCGCGGGACATGTTCACCCGGGTGGTGTCGGGCAACAACCGCGCACGGATGATGTTCCTGCTCGGCGACATCGACGGCGCCGAGCAGGAGTGGTTCCTGACGCTCGGCCTGGGAACGCGGGTGCGCTTCATCGAAGGCATCGCCTACGGCCTGGAGGGGCTGTCGGGGATCGCGGCGCTGCGCGGCGACGGGTGGCGCGCCGGTGCTCTGGTGGGCGCGGCCGGCGCGATCCGTCAGACGACCGGCATCTTCGACGTCTCGGGCTTCGCGGTGCACCTGCCGCCCCTGAACGCGATCCGCGAGAGCGACCCGGAGCAAGTGGCCGCCGGCGAGCGCGCCGGCGCCGAGATGAGCGTCGATGAGGCCCTCGCGCTGGCCCTGCCCGACGCCGCCACCGTCGTGGAACGCGCGCTCGCACGATGGTGAACCCGCCCGTGATCCGGACCCCCGACCAGCGGCTGCGGGTCTTCGTCAGTTCGACCCTGCACGAGCTGGCCGACGAGCGGCGGGCCGTGCGCGCCGCGATCGAGGAGATGCAGCTCGCGCCGGTGATGTTCGAACTCGGCGCGCGGCCGCATCCCCCGCGGGAGCTGTACCGCGCGTACCTCGCCCAGAGCGACGTGTTCGTCGGGATCTACGCCGACAGCTACGGCTGGGTCGCGCCGGGCGAGGAGATCTCCGGGCTCCAGGACGAGTACGACCTCGCGCCGAGGAGCATGCCGAAGCTCATCTACGTCAAGCGCAGCGACCGGCGCGAAGAACGGCTGCAGCAGCTGATCCGGCGGATCCAGGCCGACGACACCGTCGCCTATCTCCCGTTCGAGACCGCCGAGCAGCTGCGCGAGCAGGTCGCCGACGATCTCGCGACGATGCTGGCCGAACGGTTCGACCGGGCGCGCCCGGCGGGTGCGGAGCCCGAGCCCGCGGCATCCCTCGTCTCGCGCGTCCCCGCGCCGTACACGACCACGATCGGCCGCGAGCACGATCTGCAGCGCGTGCGGGAACTGCTGGAGAAGGGCTCCGACCGCGTCGTGAGCCTGATCGGTCCGGGCGGCATCGGCAAGAGCCGCCTCGCGATCGAGGTCGCCCACGCCACCGAGGACCTCTTCCCCGACGGAACCTACTTCGTGCTGCTGGAGGGCGTGCTCGAGCAGCAGCTGCTCCTCCCGACGATCGCCTACACGCTCGGCATCCGCGACAACGGCGAAGCCGCGCTCGAAGAGCGCATCTCGCGCGCGCTCGAAGACCGGCGCGTGCTCATCGTGCTCGACAACTTCGAGCAGATCGTGGATGCCGCACCCGTGCTCGTGCGGCTGTACACGGTCGCGCCGCTCGCGAGCTTCCTGGTGACGAGCCGCATCGTGCTGCGCATCCGCGGCGAGCGCGTCTACGAGGTCGCCGCCCTCCCCTCGCCCGAGGGGACGGCGCCGGCGAGCCTGGATCGCGCACGGCAGTCGGCCGCCGTCGCGCTGTTCGTCGACCGCGCCCGGGCGGTCAAGCCCGACTTCGCGCTCACCGAGGACAACGCCGCCGATGTCGCCGACATCTGCCGCAGGCTGGAGGGCCTGCCGCTGGCGATCGAGCTGGCCGCCGCGAAGGTGCGGGTGCTGACGGCTGCCGGCATCGCGCAGCGGCTCGAACGGTCGCTTCCGCTGCTGACCGCGGCCGTCCGCGACATGCCCGAACGGCACCGCACGATGCAGGCGACGATCGAGTGGAGCGTGAGCCTCCTGCCCGATGCGCAGCGCGACATGCTCGAGGACCTCGGCGTGTTCGCGACCCGCTTCTCGTTCGAGGCGGTCGAGGCCATCGGGCCGGGGACGCTCCTGGGACGGCCAGTGCATCGACGCGCTGGCCGCGCTCGTGGACGCCTCGCTGGTGAAGCAGATCGACCTCGACGGCCGGTCGTCGTTCTCCCTGCTGGCGATCGTGCGCGAGTACGCGCTCGGGCGCCTGAAGTCCCGCGGCGAGGCCGCCGCGATGCGCACGGCGCACGCCGACTACTACACGGACCTGGTGCGGCGGGTGGCGCCCGGACTGCGCGGCGCCGGCCAGGCGGAGGCGGTGGCCCGGCTCGGTCTGGACCTGCCGAACCTGCGCGCCGCGGTGCGCCATCTCGTCTACACCGACCGGCTCGACGACGCCGGCGACTTCGCGTGGAGCCTGCTGATCTACTGGTGGATCGCCGGGTTCTTCGGCGAGGTGCGCGTGTGGATGCTGGAGCTGCTCGACAAGGAGCAGCCCATCTCGCAGCACACCCGCGCGGTGGCCTGGTTCTTCGCGCTGTGGGGCGAGATGTGGCAGCGGCCGTCGCAGGAGGTCGTCGCCGGCCTCGCCGAGTGCGTGCGGCTGTTCGCCGAGAGCGGCGACGAGGACGCCTCGGCGATGGCGCTGGCCGCGCGGGCGACGGCTCGCGTGCAGCTGCCCGACCCGGACGCCGACAAGGCCGATGCCGAGCTGACCGAAGCCGTCGCGCGGCTGCACGCGCTCGGCAACGGGTGGGCGGAGGCGATCACCGAGGTCTCGCTCGCCCGGCTCTCCTGGGTGCGCGGTCGCACCGAGGACGCCCTCGCGCATTTCGACCGCGCCGTGGCGATCGCCACCGCCGGGCAGGACCTGTTCACGACGTCGGTCGCCGGCAATCTGCGCGCGCGCCTGAACTTCCTGCGCGGCGAGCTCGCGGCCGCCGAGGAGGAGTTCGTGCGCACGCTCGAGCTCGCGATCCGCCTGCACTTCGACGAGGGCGTCGCCTACGGGCTCGAGGGCCTGTGCGCCGTGGCGGCGGCGCGCGGCGACGCGTGGCGGGCGGGAGCGCTGTCGGCGGCCGCGGGAGCGATCCGCCATCGGATCGGCGTGTTCGACGTGGAGGCGTTCACCGTGCACACGGCCCACCTCGCCGCGCTGCGCGACCGCGATCCCGAGAGCGTGGCGGCCGGCGAGCGCGCGGCGGCGGACCTGAGCGTGGCGGAGGCGGTCGCGCTCGCCCTCCCCGTGGCCGATCCCGCCCTGAAGGAGGCGCTCGCGCACTGGTGAGCGCGGGCTACTCGGCTCTGCGGGCGTGGCGGAACCGCATGCGCGTGCCGGGCCGCGCCTGCGCGAGCAGGTCGAGCGCGGCATCCGTCGCCACGGCGATCACCGGGTAGCCGCCGGTCACCGGCCCGTCGGCGAGCAGGATCGTCGGGCGCCCGCTGGGCGGCACCTGCAGCGCACCGGGCACCATGCCCTCGCTCGGCAGCTCGACATCGCGGGCGCGATCGAGGGCGGGGCCGTCCAGGCGCATCCCGACGCGGTCGGCGTGGTTCGTCACGGTCCAGACGGCCTCGAACAGGGCCCGATGGGCGGATGCCGCGAACCAGTCGCCCCGCGGGCCGGGGGCGAGCGCGATCTCGAGCTCGTCATCGTGCGGAGCGCCCCACGAGGCCGGCACGGCGAGCGGGATGGGAGCCGACGGCTCGCCGGCGACGGGCAGTTCGTCGCCGGCCTGCAGGCGCGTCGGGGCCGAGACCGGCGAGCACGTCGGTGGAGCGCGAGCCGAGCACCTGCCGCGCGTCGAGTCCGCCGCGCACCGCGACGTAGGCGCGGGCGCCGTGCGCGAACCAGTCCACGTGCAGCTCGGCGCCGGCGGGCCACGCGTGCGCCTCGTACGGGTCGACCTCGTGGCCGTCCAGGCGGATCGGCCCCCACGCGCCGGTCACCGCGAACCACAGGTCGCGCCGGGCGACGAGCCGGAGCCCGCCCATCGTGGTCTCGATCACCGCCGCGCCCTCGGGGTTTCCGACCAGGCGGTTCGCGGTGCGCGCCGCGCCGCGGTCGAGCGCGCCCGAGGGCGCGACGCCGAGCGATGCCGCTCCCGGCCGGCCGAGGTCCTGCACGGTGGCGAGGAGCCCGGGCTCGACGACGCGGAGCCCCGCGCCCCCTCGCGCGAGATCACCCGCTGCTGCGCGAGTCCACCCCCTGCACGCGCGCGGAGCGGGGTGAGCCTCGTGAGCAGAGGGTGATCTCGCGCGGAAGCGCACGCGGGTGCCGGGGGCGAGCAGGGCGGGGGATGCCGCGGCCGGGTCGAACAGCGGCGCGGCGGTCGTGCCGATCAGGCGCCAGCCGCCGGGGGTGTCCCTCGGGTACGCGCCGGTGAACTCGCCCGCCAGGCCGACCGATCCCGCGCGGGACGCGGGTGCGCGGGGAGTCGAGCCGGGGGACGTCGAAGGGTCCACTGCGGGCTCACCAGGTAGCCGAACCCGGGGGCGAACCCGGTGAACGCGACCGACCATTCCGCGGTCGTGTGCCGGCGCACCAGCTCATCCGCGCTCATGCCGAGCAGCGCGGCGGTCTCGGCGAGATCCGCTCCGTCGTACACGACCTCGAGTTCGACGACCTCGGGCAGGGCCGCGACGGCGGATGCCGCATCCGTCGTCGCGCCGTCGATCCACGCGCGCGCCGCCTCGAGGGGCAGCGTCCGCGGGTCGACGCGCACCAGCACGGTGCGCGCGGCGGGCACCAGGTCGACCACGCCGGCGGGGCGGGATGCCGCGAGCCGGCCGTGCAGCGCCGTCGCCGCGGCGAGCGAGTCGACTTCGAGCAGCAGCGCCCGCGCGCCCATCGGCAGGATGCGCGGGCGGCTCGGTCACCACGGCGCCCGCACCTCGATGCCGTCGGCCTCGAGCGCCGCGCGCACCGCCCGCGCCATCGCCACGGCATCCGGCGAGTCGCCGTGGACGCAGAGGGATGCCGCTTCGACGGCGACGAGCGTGCCGTCGGCCGCCTGCACCACACCCTCGCGCACCAGCCGCACGGCGCGTTCGGCGACCTCGGCGGGGTCGTGCAGCAGAGCGCCCGGCTCGCTGCGGGCGACGAGCATGCCGTCGGGGCGGTACCCGCGGTCGAGGAACGCCTCGCGGACGAAGCCGAGCCCGGCCACGCGCGCGGCGCGCTCGATCTGCCCGTGCAGCCCGAGCACCGGCAGCGCGCGGCCGAGACGGTCGGCGAGGGCCGCGATCGCGGACACGACGGCATCGGCCTGCGCGCGGTCGGTGGCGACCGCGTGGTACAGCGCCCCGTGCGGCTTGACGTACCGCACGTCGGCGCCGGATGCGACGAGCGCCGACAGCTGCGCCGCGACGGACTCGGCCAGTGCCTCCGGCGCCATCGCCAGGGCCAGACGACCGAAGCCCGCCCGGTCGGGATACGACGGATGCGCGCCGACGGCCACCCCGAACCGCGCGGCCCGATCGACCGCCGCACGGAGGGAGGCGGCATCCCCCGCGTGGCCGCCGCACGCGACGCTCGCGCTCGAGATCACCGCGAACATCGCCTCGTCGTCGGCCGTGGGCACGCCCGCGACCGTCTCGCCGAGGTCGGCGTTCAGATCGATCGAGGCCATGCTCCACGGTATCCGTTCGCTTCCGGCCCGCGGTGGGCCCGGGCACGGTGCGGCAGCGTTACGAGTGAGTAAAGCCTCGCGGCCCGGCGGGTGCGCCGCGGCGCACCCCGGGGCAGGATGGGGGGATGGCCCGATCCTCCGAGCGCGTCGCCGCCGGCACCCCCCTGCTGCAGGTCCGCGACGTCGCCGTGCAGTTCCAGACGCTGGACGGTCCCGTGCACGCGGTCGAGTCCGTCGACCTCGATCTGGCGGCGGGCGAGACGCTGGCGATCGTCGGCGAGTCGGGCTCGGGCAAGTCGACGACCGCGATGGCGGTGATCGGCCTGCTGCCCGGCAACGGCAAGATCACCCAGGGCAGCATCCTCTTCGAAGGCGAGGACCTCGTGGGCGCGCCCGAGAGCGTCATGCGCCGCATCCGCGGGGCCTCGATCGGTCTCGTGCCGCAAGACCCGATGTCCAACCTCAATCCGGTCACGAAGATCGGGTCGCAGGTCGCCGAGACGCTCCTCGCACACGGCCTCGCGACCCGCAAGAACGTGGACCGCAAAGTGATCGAGACGCTGGAAGCGGCGGGTCTTCCGGATGCCGCGGCGCGGGCGAAGCAGTACCCGCACGAGTTCTCCGGGCGGCATGCGCCAGCGCGCGCTGATCGCGATCGGTCTCGCCTGCAACCCGAAGCTGCTGATCGCCGACGAGCCGACGAGCGCGCTCGATGTCACGGTGCAGCGCACGATCCTCGACCAGCTCCAACGCATGACGGGCGATGTCGGCACCGCACTCATGCTCATCACCCACGATCTCGGGCTCGCGGCCGAACGTGCATCCCGCGTCGTCGTGATGCACCGCGGGCGCATCGTCGAGCAGGGCCCCGCCCGGCAGATCCTCGAAGACCCGCAGGAGCCCTACACGAAGGCCCTGGTCAAGGCCGCACCGTCGGTCGCCGTGGTGCGACTGCGTCCGGAGGTCTTCCGCAAGCCGGATGCCGCGGCCCCGCCCGCACCCATCGTCGACGTGCCGCCCCGCGACCGCGGAAGCGCGCGATGAGCCCGCCGCCCCCGATGCGCCGATCGACAACATCGTGGAGATCGAGAACCTCACCAAGGTCTACAAGATCCGGGGCAAGAAGGAGGACTTCCTCGCGGTGCAGGACGTGTCGCTCTCGATTCCGCGGGGCCAGACCGTCGCGATCGTGGGCGAGTCGGGATCGGGAAAGACCACGACCGCACGCATGCTGCTGAAGGTGATCGAGCCCACGAGCGGAACGATCCGCTTCGAAGGTCAGGACGTCACAGCGCTGAAGGGCGCGCAGCTGCGCGACTTCCGCCAGCGGGTGCAGCCGATCTTCCAGGACCCGTTCTCGTCGCTGAACCCGATGTTCACGATCGAGCGGCTCATCGAAGAGCCGCTGGCGTTCTACAAGCGCGGATCGGCCAAGGAGCGCACCGCGCGGGTCCGCCGGCTTCTGGATGACGTCGCCCTGCCGCAGTCGATGATGAGCCGCTACCCCGCGGAGCTGTCGGGCGGTCAGCGCCAGCGCGTCGCGATCGCGCGCGCCCTGGCACTCTCGCCCGAGCTCATCGTGTGCGACGAGCCCGTGTCGGCCCTGGATGTGCTGGTGCAGGACCAGATCCTGCGACTCCTCGGCGACCTGCAGAGCGAGTACGGCTTGAGCTACCTGTTCATCTCTCACGATCTGGCCGTCGTGCGACTGATCAGCGACTACGTCTGCGTCATGAAGGACGGCCGCCTGGTGGAGGCCGCCACCAGCGAGGAGATCTTCACCAACCCCCGCGACGAGTACACGCGCCGGCTGCTCGCATCGATTCCCGGCAACGAACTCGACATCGCCGTCTGATCCCGGCGGCGCGCGTCAGCGCTTGCGGGTGCGCGGATCCATCGCTTCGCGGAGCGCTTCGCCCAGCAGCGTGAAGCCGAGCGCCGTGATCGTGATGCAGATGCCGGGCAGGAAGGCGAGCCACGGTGCCACCGCGAGCTCGAGCTGTGCGTAGGTGAGCATGCGGCCCCACTCCGCCGTCGTCGGCAGCCCGCCGCCGAGGCCGAGGTAGGACAGCGCCGCGGCCTCGATCACCGCGGTCGCCAGCGACAGGGTGCCCTGCACGATGACGGGCCCGACCGAGTTCGGCAGGACGTGGCTCATCGTGATCGTGCCGCGGCCGAGGCCGAGCGTCTGCGCCGAGAGCACATAGTCGGCGCCGCGCTGCTGGAGCATGGAGGCGCGCAGCAGTCGTGCGAACACCGGGATCTGCGCGACACCGATCGCGATCATCACCGAAAGCTGGGTCTGCCCCAGGATCGCGGCGATCGAGACGGCGAGCAGGAGGCTCGGGATCGACAGCATGATGTCGACGATCCGCATGATGAGCGTGTCGACCCATCCGCCGAACATCCCGCACAGGAAGCCCAGGATCATTCCGCCGAGCAGGCCCACGGCCGTCGAGACGACGCCGATCAGCAGGGAGGCCCGCGCTCCCCAGATGAGCTTGGACAGCACGTCGCCGCCGAAGCGGTCGAGCCCCAGCGGGAACTGCGGGAGCTCGCCCGGGCCGGGGATGTAGGTCGGGGTGATGTACTTCTGGCCCGGCAGCTCGTTCGGGCCGTAGGGCGCGAGCCAGGGGGCGAAGACGGCGATCAGGATGAAGATCGCGATGATGACTGCGCCCACCCAGGCGCTCGGGTTGCGCACGAGTCGACGCAGGACGCCGCGCCAGAAGCCGCCGCTGCCGGACTTGGCAGACAGCAGTTCGCGGTCGTCGATCGCCGTGTCGTCGACCGGTCCGCCCAGGGGGGCCGGTGGGAGCATGGCCGATGTCATGACACCCTCACTCTCGGGTCGATGAAGCTGTAGGAGATGTCGACGATCAGGTTGATCAGGGCGTAGCCGATCGCGATGAAGATGATGAACCCCTGCAGCACGGGATAGTCACGCGAGAAGATCGCACGGTACATGAACGAGCCGATCCCCGGAAACGCGAAGACCGTCTCGGTGAGCACGGCACCCGAGATGAGGAGCCCGACCTGCAGGCCGATCGTCGTGATGACGGGAAGCAGGGCGTTGCGCAGGATGAAGCGCTGCCGGATGGTGCCGCGGGAGATGCCCTTGGCCATGCCCGTGCGCACGTAGTCGGAGCCCTGGGTCTCGAGCACGGACGCCCGGGTGATGCGCACGATGATCGCGAGCGGGATGGTCGCCAGCGCGAGCCCCGGGAGGATCAGGTGCAGGAACGCATCCCATGCGGCATCCCATTCGCCGGTGATGATGCCGTCGAGCACGTAGAAGCCCGTGTAATGGGTCGCATCCAGGCGAGGGTCCTGGCGCCCCTCGGACGGGAGCCAGCCGAGCTGCACCGCGAAGACGTACTTGAGCATGAAGGCCAGGAAGAAGACGGGGATCGTGATGCCGAGCAGGCTCGCCCCGACCAGCACGTGGTCGGAGGTCTTGCCGTGGCGGCGGGCAGCCCAGTAGCCGAGCGGGATGCCGACGCCGACCGCGACGATGATGGCGAACGTGGTCAGCTCGATCGTGGCCGGCAGGCGCCGGATGAACTCATCCACGACGGTCTGGCGGGTCTGGATCGACTGGCCGAAGTCGCCGGAGAGCAGGCGTCCGAGCCAGATGAAGTACTGCTCGATGAGCGGGCGGTTGAATCCGTAGAGCTCGTCGATCTCGGCGATGGCCTCGGGCGTCGCACGTTCGCCGAGGAGGGCGACGGCGGGGCCGCCCGGCAGGGACCGGACCCAGACGAAGAGGAGGACGGACAGACCCAGCAGGGTCGGGATGAGCAGGAGGAGCCTCTTGCCGATGGCGCGTAGCACGGGGGTGATCTCCGGGGTGATCGTTCAGGCGAGTGCGCGGGTGCGCTGAGCGGATTCTGATGCGGTGCGCGCCGCCGAAACGGCGCGCACCGCATCACTCAGGTGCTACTCGTTGAGGACGATCAGGTTGTAGACCTCGTCCTGCACGGGGCTGGCCGGGTAGGACTCCACGCGCGAGTCGAACGCGAGCGTGGGCACCGGGTGGGCCAGCGGGATGCCGGGGAGGAACTCCATGATCTGCTCGTTGATCGCCTGGTACGCGGCGGTCTGCTCCTCCGTGGTCGCCAGGCCGCGCGCGGCGGTCAGCGCCGAGAACAGCTCGGGGTTGTCGAAGCCCCACTCGTTGGTCGGCAGACCGAAGAACGTGCCCACGAAGTTGTCGGGGTCGTTGTAGTCGCCGGTCCAGCCGAGCAGGTGGATGCCGTGGTCCCGGCTTCCCTGCATGAGGTCGAGGTACTCGCCCCACTCGTTCGACACCGGGTTGAGCACGATCCCGACGGCCTCCAGCTGCGAAGCCAGGTTCGTGTAGATCTGCTCGGGGTTCGGCATGTACGGACGCGAGATGTTGACCGGGTAGTTGAACGTGATG
>CAWBVS010000010.1:0-7306 GCA_963792285.1 uncultured Actinomycetota bacterium
GCGCGTCCCCGTCTTCACCGGCCACTCCCTCAGCATCAACGTCGAGTTCGCCCGCGACATCACGCCCGCCCGTGCGCGCGAAGTGCTCTCGGCCGCGCCCGGCGTCCTGCTCGAAGAGGTGCCGACACCGCTGCAGGCGGCGGGCAAGGACCGAGCTTCGTCGGTCGCATCCGCGCAGACCAGTCCGCGCCCGAGGGCAAGGGTCTCGTGCTGTTCATCAGCAACGACAACCTGCGCAAGGGCGCCGCGCTCAACGCGGTGCAGATCGCGGAGCTCGTCGCCGCGGGCCTCGGCGTCAGCGCCTGAGCAGAGCCCCGCTCGTGGTCGACTCGTCCATCGTCCGCAAGTGGGTGCTCGATGCCAACGACGGCATCATCTCGACCACCGGCATCATCCAGGGCTTCGCCGGCGCGGGAGCCAACGACGAGACGGTCCTGTTCGCCGCGATGACCCTGATGGTCACCGGCGGGCTGTCGCTCGGCGGAGCCGCCTACGCCGAAGCCGCCCAGGACCGAGCGGCGGACCTCGTGATCATCGAGGAGCAGAAGCGTCAGCTGGCCCTCAGCCCCGAGGAGGAGCGCGCCGAGCTGCGCGAACACTACGTCGAGCGGGGCCTCGACCCCGATCTGGCCGATCGGGTGGCCGTGCAGCTCATGCAGAAGGATCCGCTGTCGGCGCAGCTCGAAGCCGAACACGGGATGCTGGAGGGCCCGGCGCGAGCGACCCATCCATGGGCGGTCGCGATCCGCGCTGTGTTCGGCTTCATCTCCGGCGCCCTTCCGCTGACCCTCGCGGTGGTCTTCATCTCGGACGAATGGCGCTTGGCCGTGTCGCTGTTCGTCGTGATCGTCTCCCTCACCGTCACCGGGCTCGTCTCCGCCCGCGCGGGAGTGGGTCATCCGTCGCGCGCCGTCTTCCGTTCGCTCGCGATCGGCCTGCTGATCGCCGTCCTGTCGTTCGTGGCCGGAAACGTCTTCGAGGTCATCGACCAGTTCATCCCGCAGATCGACGTCGACAACGACGTGACCCCCGCGCCGACACCCTGACGGCTTGCCCACAGCGCAAGAAGCGCCGTCTTTGACGGGCGCGGTCGCCGATCGCGGCGAGCGGCCCGCGGGGCGCGAACTAGACTTGTCCGGTGACAGAAACCGTCGATGTCGTGCTCATCGGTGGCGGAATCATGAGCGCCACGCTCGGCATCCTCCTCTCAACTGGAGCCCAACTTGAAGATCGTCGTCGAAGCGACTCCAGGAAGTCGGGCCTGGAGAGTTCGAATGCGTGGAACAACGCCGGCACCGGCCACGCGGCGCTGTGCGAGCTGAACTACACGCCCGAAGGCCCCGACGGCACCGTCGACCCCGCCAAGGCCATCTCGATCAACGAGCAGTTCCAGCAGAGCCGACAGTTCTGGTCGCCACCTCGTCGAAGAGGGCGTGCTCGACGCGCCCTCGACGTTCATCAACTCCACGCCCCACATGAGGTTCGTGCGCGGCGAGAAGAATGTGGCATTCCTCAAGGCGCGCTACGAGGCGCTGAAGGAACAGCCCCTCTTCGCCGGCATCCAGTACAGCGAGGACTCGCGCGTCATCAACCAGTGGGCGCCCCTGCTCATGTAGAAGCGGCGCGCCGGGGAGCCCATCGCGGCCACCCGCGTGCCTGCCGGCACCGACGTCGACTTCGGCGCGCTCACCCACCAGCTGTTCGACAACATGCGCGAGCGCGGGGCCGACATCGTGACCAACCGCGAAGTGCGCAAGCTCAAGCGGCAGTCCGACGGCACCTGGAAGATCACTGGCGCAACTCGATCGGACGCACTCCCGGCGAGACGAAGGCGCGCTTCGTCTTCGTCGGCGCGGGCGGCTGGGCGATCAAGCTCCTGCAGCAATCCGGCATCCCCGAGATCAAGGGCTACGGGGTGTTCCCGATCGGCGGGCAGTGGCTCAAGATCTCCAACCCCGCCCTCGTCGCCAGGCACAAGGCGAAGGTGTACTCGCAGGCCTCCGTCGGCGCCCCGCCGATGTCGGTGCCGCACCTCGACACGCGGGTCGTCGACGGAGAGACCTCGCTGCTGTTCGGCCCCTTCGCGACCTTCAGCCCGAAGTTCCTCAAGAACGGATCGATGCTCGACCTGGTCGCCCAGGTGCGTCCGCACAACCTGTGGCCGATGATGAAGGTCGCGATCGACAACCCCTCGCTCATCACCTACCTCGTGGGCGAGCTGCTGAAGAACCACAAGCGAAGGTCGACAGCCTCCGCACGTTCATGCCGACGGCCGACGACGCGAGGACTGGGAGCTTCTCAACGCCGGCCAGCGCGCCCAGGTCATGAAGAAGGACCCCAAGAAGGGCGGCGTCCTGCAGTTCGGCACCGAGGTCGTCACCGGCGCGGACGGCTCGATCGCCGGCCTGCTCGGCGCCTCGCCCGGCGCCTCCACCGCGGTCTCGATCATGCTCGGACTGCTGCAGACCTGCTTCCCCGATCAGATCGACCAGTGGGAGCCGCGCCTGCGCGAGCTGATCCCGAGCTACGGCGAGCAGCTGAACCCCCGCCCCGAGGTGGCCGAGGAAGTCCTCTCCGAGACCGCGGAGACACTCGCCCTCACCGCATAAGCATCGCCCGGGCGCCGGGTCCTAAAGTGGGGGCATGCGGGGAGCCTGGGGACGGCGGTCGCGGCGCGCGATCGCGATGATGTTCGCGTTCGTGGTCGCCGTGCTGCTCGCGGCGGCACCGGCAGCGGCGGCCGCGCCCGGCACCTCTGGCGTCGCTGTCGCCGCGGTGCCGGCATCCGTGCAGGATTTCACGTTCGACTCGTTCGAGGCGGACTACTGGCTTGTGCGCGGGACGGGCGGTGAGAGTCACCTGTTCACGACCGAGAAGATCGTGGCCCGGTTCCCGGACTTCGACCAGAACAAGGGCATCGTCCGCTGGATCCCGAAGGCGGATTCGGGCATCGCGCACGACACTCAGGTCGTCAGCGTGACCGGAGCCGGGGGAGCGCCGATCCCCTGGTGGACGGAGGAGGACGACGACTGGATCTACGTGCTCACCGGCGACGACTCCTACGTGCGCGGACTGCAGACGTACGTCATCTCGTACACGATGAGCGACGTCGTCCTGCGCTACGAAGACACCGACGCCGACGAGTTCTACTGGGACACCATCGGCACCGACCACGCGCAGCCGTACGGCTCGGTCACCGCGCACGTGCATGTGGCGGGGGATGCCGCGCAGGGGCTAATGCCCGAGCGCGCGTTCTGCTACTCCGGTCCCGAAGGCTCGACCGACACCTGCGAGATCCAGCCGGCGACCGCTACGGAATGGCCGGCGGAAGTGGCGGCATGGGCCGCCGCGGTCGGGGCGGCCGATGCGGCAGCAGGGTCGGTCTCCTTCACGGCGGGAGATGTGGATCTCGGCCCCGACGAGAACGTCACCGTCGCGCTCGGCTTCACACAGGGCACGTTCTCGGCCCCCACCCCGCCGCCGCCTCCGCCGTACCCGTGGTGGGAGTGGATCCTGCCGGTCCTGGCCCTGCTGTCCGGCATCGGCGGGCTCATCTTCGTGCTCGTGATGAAGGTCGTGCTGCGGCGCAACCCCGACCGCTCGCCCGTCATCGTGCAGTACACACCTCCCGCGGACGAATCGCTCACGCTCTCGGCCGGCGTGCTCGACGTCCCCGAGCGTGCGATGGCCGCGCACGTGGTGGATCTGGCCGTGCGTGATGCCGTCGAGCTGCGCGCATCGGGCGATCGCAAGGACGCCGACGACTTCGAGGTCGTGCTGCGCAGCAAAGACGGACTCGAGCACGACGATCTGCGTGTGATCTACACGCTGTTCTCGAAGGACGCCAAGCCCGGGGCGGATGTCGACCTCGGCACGTTCGCGAGCGCCCCGCCCACGCGCGCGGTGACGTATGTGCGCCGCATCGACGAGTCCACCGTGCAGCGGGGATACCGCAGCAAGCTGCCCGCCTGGGTCGGGTCGGTGCGGGCCGCGTCGCAGATCGGCGGGTTCTTCCTGGCGATGGCGCTGATCTTCTTCGGCGACGGCGCGTTCGCCGTGCTCTCGGAGTTCGCGCCGCTCGGCAATCTGCTCTACATCGGCGCGATCGTCAGCGGCTTCTTCGCCTTCATCATCCTGCCGTTCTTCAGCCTGCCGAAATCGACGCTGACCCTCGCGGGCGGCATGCACAAGACCTACCTCGAGGGCATCCGCGAGTATCTCCGGCTCGCGGAGGAGGAGCGCCTGCGCGCGGCGCAGTCGCCGACGACGGCCGACCTCGTCTCCTCAGGACGGCGCGCCTACGGCGACGCCCCCAACGCGCCCGGCGACAGCATCGTGAACGTCTACGAGCGGCTGCTGCCGTACGCGGTGCTCTTCGGGATGGAGCGGGAGTGGGTCGATGTGATCCGCAGCGCCTCTCCTGCCGCCGAGGCCGTTGCGCGGGCGTCGCTGTTCGACGCCGTCTCGTCGCGCTCCCTCTCCGACGCGTCGTCGTCGATCGGGCGCCTCGCGGTCACGCCGGTCACCCGCTCGGGTTCGTCGAGCAGCTCGTCGAGCTCGAGCTGGTCGTCGTCGGGCGGGTCGTCCGGGGGCGGGTCCTCCGGCGGTGGTGGCGGCGGGGGCGGTTCCGGCGGACGGTGACCGGGCGACTACGCTCGGCACGTGGCCAAACTGTACTTCCGCTACGGTGCGATGAACTCGGGCAAGTCATCGTCCCTGCTTCAGGCCGCGTACAACTACGAAGAGCGCGGTCAGCACGTTCTGCTCGCCAAGCCCGCGATCGACACCAAGGAGTCCGACCGCATCTCCAGCCGCCTCGGAATGTCGCGCGAGGTGGATTTCCTCGTGGAGCCGGATGCCGATCTGCGGAGCCTCTTCGCCGAACACCGCGCGCGGGTGCAGTCCTCCGGCGCCGAGGCGCTGTTCGCGGAGCAGACGCCGCTGGGCCGCCCCGTCGATGTCGCCTGCCTCCTGATCGATGAGGCGCAGTTCCTCACTCCCGCGCAGGTCGACGATCTCCTGAGGATCGTGGTGATGGATGCCGTGCCGGTGCTCGCCTACGGCATCCGCACCGACTTCCGCACCGAGGCCTTCCCCGGGTCTCGCCGGCTGCTCGAACTGGCGCACAGCCTCGAGGAGCTCAAGACGATCTGCCGCTGCGGACGCAAGGCCATCTTCAACGCGCGGCTCGTCGGTGGCCGCTTCGTCTTCGACGGCGACCAGGTCGCGATCGACGAGCTCTCGACCGATCGGGTCACCTACGAGTCCATGTGCGCGGAGTGCTATCTGCGCGAGTCCGGCGGCCGGCTCGACGGGCGCTGAGGTGCCCTCCGCGCAAACCTCATCTCGGTAGGCTCGATCCATGCGCGTACTCCTCGCCGGCGGTGCCGGTTACATCGGCGCCCACACGGCCGTCTCCCTGCTGGATGCCGGACACGACGTCGTCCTCCTCGATGATCTGTCGGGCACGAGCGCGATCGCCGCAGACCGGGTCGCGACGATCACCGGCAAGGACGTTCCGCTCGTCGTGGGGGATGCCGCCGACGATGCGATCGTCGAGCGGGTGTTCGCCGAACACGGTCCGATCGATGCGATCATCCACCTCGCCGCCTTCAAGGCCGTGGGGGAGTCGACCCAGAAGCCGCTGGAGTACTACTCGAACAACGTCGACACCACGTTCGCCCTGCTTCGCGTGGGCCTGGGGCACGGCATCCGCTCGTTCGTCTTCTCGAGCACCGGCACCGTGTACTCCGACCCGGCAGACCTCCCGTTCACCGAGGAGTCGACGACGAGCATCGACCTGTCGAACGCGTACTCCAAGTCCAAGCGCATCAACGAGGTCGTGCTCGCCGATGTCGCACGCGTCAACCCGGAGCTGAACGTGACCGTGCTGCGGTACTTCAACCCCGTGGGCGCGCACCCGAGCGGTCTGATCGGCGAGGACCCGGCCGGCATCCCGAACAACCTCATGCCGTTCGTCGCGCGCGTCGCCGTCGGCAAGCTCGAGAAGATCGGCGTCTTCGGCGACGACTACGACACCCCCGACGGCACCGGACTGCGCGACTACATCCACGTCGTCGATCTCGCCGAAGGGCACGTGACGGCTCTCGAGCAGGCCAAGCCGGGCTTCGTCGTCTACAACCTGGGCACAGGACAGCCGGTGAGCGTGCTCGAACTGGTCGCGTCGTTCGAGAAGGCCGTCGGGCACGAGCTGCCGAAGCAGATCCTCGCGCGGCGCCCGGGCGACGTCGCGGCGACGTACTGCGACCCGTCCAAGGCCGAACGCGATCTCGGGTGGAAGGCGCGACTGACGATCGACGACTCGTGCCGTGACTACTGGAACTGGCAGTCGCGCAACCCCGAGGGGTACGCGACCGCGTGAGACCTACGCCGGCCGGGGTGACTCGGCCGCGCGGCGCGGCGGCAGCGGGATGAGCATCGACGTCGCGCGCTGGTAATCGGCGTATGCGGGGTACTTCGACGCGGTGATGGACTCCGTGAAGATCGTGGAGCCGATGAACAGCAGCGTCAGCAGCGCGGCTCCGACGATCGTCCAGTTGAGCGCGCCGCCCCACCATCCCAGGCCTGATGCCGCGGCCGCCGTCGCGCCCAGCGCGTAGAAGACCCACCACTGCGCCTGCTCGAAGAAGAAATTCGGATGCCGGCTGACCCGGAACAGCCCCGTCGTGACGAATCCGGGCTCGAGGCGACCGCCGGCCGCAGCCTTGGCCCGGTGGAAGTCCCACTGCTGCTGGTCGGCGACGAACTCGCCGACGAGGAACCCGAGGAACAGCACCGCGAACGCGGCATCCCACCCGTTCACCGGCGCCGGGTTCTGCCACGCGATCAGCGCCGGCATCGTGATCAGGACCAGCAGCGCGTTCTGGTAGAGCACGATGAACAGCAGGTTGAAGATCTGGAACTGCCACGGCTTCATCCGGCCGCGGAGGATCGCCCAGCGGTAGTCCTCCATGCCCGTGTAGCCGCCCTTGCGCGCGAAGTTGAACGTCAGCCGCGCCGCCCACGCGGTGACCAGCAGCGCCATCAGGACGAGGCGCGCCGCATCGTCGCCCGAGGCGATGCCCGCGCCCGCGAAGATCCAGACGTACACCGCCGGAACGATCGACCAGATGCGGTCGACCCACGACGTGTCTTTCGTGATCAGCGACGCGATCCAGCAGAATGCGCAGGTCAGTGCGGCGACGATCAGGACGAGGGCGAGGGGGTCCATGGCCCCAGCGTAGGGCCCCGCATCCTGTCTGAGCAGGGCGACGATCTGGCTGCGTGGTCACGAGAAGCCTTTGCG
>CAWBVS010000011.1:0-17179 GCA_963792285.1 uncultured Actinomycetota bacterium
GATGCCGGTCGGCTCCGGCCATCACCGCTATGCCAGCGAGTCGACGACCGTTCCGACCCGCCGGGCACGGGTGTCGGCGGCCTTGGCGCCCTCGACGTTCGTGACGTGCGCCTTCTGACGGCTCGGCGCCAGCTGGTCGAAGGCCTCGCGTACGCCGGCGGCGGCGAGCGCTTCTGCCAGGTCAGCGGGAATCTCGACCGTGCGCGGTTCGGTGTCGAGGGTCAGCTCGACGGTGATCGCCTCCGCCCTTCAGCCCGGTCGCCGAGCGCTTGTCGGAGCTGAAGGCGATGAGGTAGCGGCCGGCCATGGGCGCGATCGCGCTGCGGTAAGAGTAGGCGTCATTGACGGTGACGTTCACGAGCGGCCGCTTGCCGCCCCCGAGCTGCTCGAGGACGGCGGGGGGAACATCGATGCCCGTGTTGTTGCCGACGAGGAACAGAGTCGTCTCGAATCGCATGGAACCGAGTGTCGCACAGGGCGCGTAGCAACGCGGGGAGTGCGGCGCAAGCCCCCCGCGCCCGCACGACGCGGGCCGTAGCGTCGTGGGAGTCATCCTCACGAAAGGAGCGCGACATGGGATTCATGGAAGACGCCAAAGAGACGGCCGAGACCGCCGGACGCAAGATCCAGGACAAGGTCGAAGACACCGCCGACGCGATCGGCGACAAGATCGACGAGAAGAAGGCGGACGCCGACGTGAAGAAGGCCGAAGCCGAGCGCGACTCGGTCCACAAGCGCAACGAACTCAAAGAGAAGATGCGCGACAGCTGATCGCACCCTGATCCGTCCCCGGCGCCTGGCCGGAGGCAGAGCACGGAGGGCCTCGGAGAACACTCCGGGGCCTTCTGTCATGCCCGGCCGCCCGTTCTCACGCGCTCGCGGGCAAACCGTTACGCCTCCGCCTCCGAAGACCTCTGAGACGCGGCACCCGCCGCGCACGAAATGGGAGGTCGCACATGCGCTCGTCACCGAACCGCCTCGTCGCCACGATCTTCGGCGCGGTCTACATCCTCGTCGGACTTCTCGGCTTCGCCGTCACCGGAGGAGTCGGATTCCTCGCCACCGAGGGAGGGCTGCTGCTCGGGATCTTCATGGTCAACCCGCTGCACAACATCGCCCACCTCCTGATCGGCGCGGCCCTGCTCATCGCAGGACTCGCATCGGCACGCGCGGCGAAGACCGTCAACATCATCATCGGAGCGACGTATCTTCTGCTCGGAATCGTCGGGTTCTTCCTCGTCGGCACCGCGCTGAACATCCTCGCCCTCAACACGTTCGACCACTTCCTGCACCTCGCGAGCGCCATCGTGCTCCTGGGCGTGGGTCTGGCCGCCGAACGCGGAGTCCGCTCCGACCTGTCCAGCCGTACGGCCTGACAGGCGACGGAAGAGCCGAGATGGACACCTCGACAGCACCACGCACGACGGAGGTCGGCGCCCAGGGGGGCGTTGCCGACGCACCGTCGTGGCCCGCATTCGCGGCGTGGGGCGGAGGCCTGATCCAGCTCGCGCTCGGCGCCGGCGCGATCACGGGAGCGGGAGGAGTCCCTGCCATTCGGGCGGCGGGGATCCTCCTGGCCGTGATCGGCGTCGTCGCAATCGGCTGGGGAGCCGCGACTCTCGCCCGGGGACGCATCGTCGTCCCCCGGCTGGGCATCGCAGGCTCCCTGGCCGGCATTCTGGCCGCCGCCGCAGCGATGGCGCTGGATCCGACCCGGGTCAGCGTGTTCGCCGTGGCCGCGGCATCCGCTCTGTTCATCGCCGTCGCACTCGGGTGCGCGCTCGCGGTGCGCCGAGCGGCAGCACCCCCGCGGTCACGGCCGACGGATGCCGGGGGCCGGCGCCTCGTCGGACTCGTCGTCTCCGCGGTGCTGGTGGCGGGTGTCGTCACCCCGGCGCTGGCAGCGACCGAAGCCGGTCAGCACGCTGTGCCGCACGGCGAGATGGTCGAGCCCGGTCACCACTGAGCGCTTCGGCCGCGTCGGGGTCTGAGCCCGTCGGCGATTACTGGGCCGGCACCGCGATCCTCACCAGGGTCTCTGCCGCTTCCTTGGCGGCGTCGGGTGCGTCGGGAAGTCCGTCCACCGAGCCGCTGGCCAGACCCCCATCGAGCAAGAGCGTCAGGGAACGTGAAAGTCGGTCGGGGTCGGCGGCTCCCGCTTCGGTGGCCAGATCGCGGACCCAATCCCTCACGGCGGTCTTGTGCGCCAGCGTCCGATCATGCACCAGGGTGCCGGCTTCGTTCTCTGCCGCAGCGTTGATGAACGCGCATCCGCGATAGCCTTCGCGGCGGCACGCAGTTCGGAGTGCATCGAACATGCCCACGAGCTGGTCGGCAGGTGCAGGACCGGCCGCCTCCGCCGCGTCGTGGAGCTGTTGCGTCCAGATGCCGTCGACGGTGTCGAGGTACGCGACCACCAGGGAGTCCTTTGCCGGGAAGTGGCTGTAGAACGTCGCCTTCGCCACCCCCGACTCCGCGATGATCCGATCCACGCCGACGGCCCGGATACCGTGTGCGTAAAAGAGCCGGAAGGCGGCATCCACGACGCGCTGACGCGCGGCGCTGGGCTTGACGAGTACGTCGGTCATCGGACCACTCTAGCTTGTGCACAGACAGATCAGTCTGTACGGTTGTTCTACAGACAGATCTGTCTGTTTATGCCAGAGGAGCAGAATGATCTACGCAGTACTCGGCACAGGCGCCGTTGGCCGCGCAATGGCGGCCCGTCTCACGGAACTGGGCTACGACGTGACGATCGGCACACGAGACACCTCGTCCACGCTGGGCCGTACCGAAACAGACGGAATGGGCAACGTTCCCTATTCGGCGTGGGCGGCCGAGCATCCCGGCATCCGCCTGGCTTCGTTCGCCGACGCCGCGCGCGCAGCCGAGGTCGTGATCAACGCGACGAACGGAAGCGCCTCGCTGGAAGCGCTCGCGCTCGCCGGCGCCGAGAACCTGGCAGGCAAGGTACTCATCGATATCGCCAACCCGCTCGACTTCTCTCAGGGAATGCCTCCCACCCTCTTCGTGAAGGACACCGATTCCCTCGCGGAGGAGATTCAGCGCGCGATTCCGGATGCCCGTGTCGTCAAGACGCTGAACACACTCACCGCGCGACTCATGGTCCACCCGGGGGATCTGCCCGAAGGCTCCAGCATTTTCGTCTCCGGAGACGATGCCGACGCCAAGGCCGCCGTCACGCGTTTGCTCGCGGAGTTCGGGCACACCGACGTCATCGATCTCGGCGACCTCTCGACCGCGCGCGGCACGGAGATGATGTTGCCCGTGTGGCTGCGGCTGTGGGGCGCCCTGGGCACACCCATGTTCAACTTCAGCATCGTTCGCTGAGGCACGGCTGAGGACCGGGACAGATGAGCGACACGCAGACTCTGGGCCGGAGCAGCTTGCAGGTTCCCCGCCTGGGCGTCGGCACGATGACATGGGGAGATCCGTCGGGGTGGGGTCGGATGACCCCGGCCAAGCTCGCCTACGGCGGGGCCGACGGGGCCGAGCAGGAGGCGCGCGCATTCAAGCTCAGCATGACCGCGGGCGCGACGCTGTTCGACACGGCAGCGATGTACAGCGACGGCGCCTCGGAACGGCGGCTGGGGCAGCTGGCGCGGGGGTCATCCGCGCTCATCGCCACGAAATTCCCGCCCCGTCTGCGCGCCACTGCCGAGGACATGCCTCGAGCACTGGACGAGAGTCTGGCGCGTCTCGGCCTCCCGGTCATCGACCTGTACCAGCACCACTTTCCCGCGGGACGAGTGGACATCCGCCGGCTGATGGATCTGATGGCCGATGCCGTCGCCGCGGGCAAGGTGCACGCGGTGGGCGTCAGCAACTACTCCGCGGAACAGATGAGAACAGCGCACGCCGCGCTCGCCGAGCGGGGCGTCGCCCTCGCATCCAACCAGGTCCAGTACTCGCTGCTTCACCGACAGCCGGAGACGAATGGTGTGCTGGATGCCTGCCGCGAATTGGGTGTGACGCTCATCGCGTACCAGCCGCTGGCGAGCGGGGCACTCACCGGCAAGTACCTCTCGGGGCCACGGCCGCGGGGCCTCCGCCGCTTCATGCCGATGTTCCGCAAGGGTCAGCGCGCGTCAGTGCAGGCCGTGATCGCCCTGCTGCAGGAGATCGCCGCGCGCCACGACACAGGTCCGACGCAGATCGCCCTGCGCTGGCTCATCGAGAACGATCTCGTCCTGCCTATACCCGGAGCGAAGAACGCGGCCCAAGCCTCGGCGAACGCCGAGTCACTCGCTGCGACTTTGGATCGCGGCGAGGTCGATGCTCTGGACCACGCCACCGCCGCGTGGCGGGGGTGAGAGACCTCGATCAGGCGATTGCGGCGATGCGCCAGGATGCCGTGGCTGAGGCCCCGGGATCGAGCACGATCAGGCCGGCGTCGTAGTCGTACCGGTCGGCGTTGAAGGCATCGGGCGCGCAGGTCATCGGCTCGACCGCGAGTCCGGTGCGGTGCCCGGGCTTGCCCACGCCCTTGTCAGAGGTGTGGACCTGCACCCACGGGCATGCTGAGTCCCACACCATCTCGACGCCCGAGCCGGCAGCGTCCGTGAGCCGCACCGTTGCCAGGCCCTCGGCGTCGCGGCTGAGCGCCGTGTAGGCGTGGTCGATCTCCACCGTGCCGATCTGCCGCGCGCTGCGGAAGTCGAAGCGCTCCGGCTCGTCGGCATCCACCGCGCGCAGGCCGATCGGGCTGAGGCGGTCGGGGGTTACGGCGAGCACTTGTTCTGCGGGCAGATCGAGCGTCCAGTCGTCGACGTGCCCGGCACCGGCCACCAGGTACGGGTGCGGGCCGGTGCCCCAGGGGGCGGCATCCGGACTCTCGTTCGTCGCCTTCACGGTCTGCGTGAGGCCGTCGGCGTCGAGCGCGAAAGTCGTCTCGATCACGATGCGCCAGGGGTAACCGGTCTGCGGCACGATCGCGGCGGCGAGGGTGACGTGGCTCGGCCCCTTGTCGATCGCCTCGTAATCGAGCCAGCCGCCGAGACCGTGAAGCGCGTGGTGTCGCGCCGGCTCGGTGAGGGCGACCTGACGCTCCTCACCCGCGAAGGAGTACTTTCCGTCGACGATGCGGTTGGGCCACGGTGCGAGTGTCGCGCCGCGGTACGACGGGCGCACCTCATCGGCGTCGAACGACACGGTGAGGTCGCGTCCGTCATGGGTGAGCGAGCGCAGGGAGGCCCCGACGCTCGAGATGACGGCTTCGTAGTCGCCCGCGCGCAGCGCGTGCTGGGTACCGGAGAGAAGTGTGCGCATGAGAGAGGTGCCCGCGGGGGGTCAGAAGCCCTGGGCCAGTCGATTGTATGCCCGGCGCCGGCAGGGATCACCGAAGAACATGCGCGCGGGTCCATCGAGAGGCAGACGCGCTCGTCCTGCGTGCGTGCGCCTACCGGTCAGGGCGTGACGATGCTCTCCCAGACGGCGCGCGCACCGCTGTCTCCGATACGCACGACGGCGACCATCGTGACGACGGCCGGGCGTGGGATGCGACGGGCCGCCTCATGCCGGACCACCGACCCGACCGCGCCCACAGCCACTGCGCGAGCGCGACGATGAACAGGGCGGTCACCCAGGGCAACAGCGTGTCTCCGAGTTCGGCGTGATGCTCCACGGCCTCACTTGCCGGGACCACGTCGCGCAGCGCTCCCCCGAGCGAGTCGTGAAGGGAGTCAGCACGAGCACGATGGGCGATCCAATCCGGCGATGACCCAGGAGGACATGGCGTCGCTCAGACCGACGTCAGTCGCTGAACGCCTCGACGAACCGGTCGCGGAAGAGGTCCATCCGCCAGACCGGCGCATCGGGCGAGGGATTCACCCCGGTTTCCCACTGCCATGACGCGATCCTCGTGAGGACGGTGGGATCTTTCGAGATGATCGTGATCGGCACGTCGCGATCTGCCCCGGCGCCGCTCACGATCCGTGAAGGCTGGTGATCGCCGAGGACGATGAGTACGAGATCTGACCGGTCGTACGTGTGGAGGAACGAGAACATCGCGCCGAGCGTGTATTCGACCGAGGCGCCGTAGAGCTCCCGCACCCGGTGCGGATCGGTCCACGCCGCTGCCGGAGCCTGTCCGGCTGACGCCTGGGAGTCGAAGACGGAGCCGTCACCGAGGCTCGACCAGGGCACCAGCCGAGGAAGCGGTGTCCATGGGGTGTGCGAGGACACGAAGTCGATCTCGGCCATCACGAGCCCGGTCGCGCCGACGAGCTCGCGGTCGTAGAAGCGCTGCCACGTGTATTGGTCGGGCATGCGCGCGTAGCTGAACGGCGGACCGCGATACCCCATGTTCCGCGAGTCGAGAACGGCGTCGTACCCGTAGAACGAGGCACCGGCCTCCCAGTGCTCGTGGTTGGACGGCACGACGGCCACCGTCCGCCACCCGGCGGCCTCGAACGCGCGGCTCAGCGTGATCCGGTCGGTCGATGTGAGGTGATCGTACTTCTGCTGCGAATCGACCCAGATTCCACTCTGCAGCGTCGCGTGGGCGAGCCAACTGACGCCGCCGAAGGTGGGCGAGGTGAGGAACGCACTGTGTGCGGTGTATCCGTCGGCAGCGAGCTGGGCGCCGCCGTCATCGAGCACGCGGTCGATGCCGACCGAGAGCGAAGGATCCTCCAGCGCGACGCGCCCGTAGCTCTCCAGGAACGCGACGACGACATGCTTCCCCTCGAGGGCGGCGAGCAGTCCACCGTTCTGCACGGCGAGGTCGTCGGATCTCAGCGCGCGTTCGAAGGCCTGCTGCTCGTGAAGACTCATGCCGGTGCGCGCGGAGGTCGTGGCTATCGCGTCGGTCGATGCGGCGGCGGCGAGCGGGACACCGGGCCATACCTGCGCGCCGACCAGGCCACCGAAAACCCACGTGAGCGTGACGACCGCCGCACCGACTCGGCCCTGCCGGCCCGAACCGCGCATCACGCGCCCGACGCGGAGCGCGGCACGGGCAATGGCGATCGCTGCCCCGACGAGCAGCGCGACGACCACCGCGGACAGGACGACGGCGCTGCCGAGCCCGATCGCGTCGGCGACCACCCCGAAGGCCGACGCGAGCCCACGCCCGTCCTCGACGATGCTGAAGGCGCGGTCGACCGTCGCGCGGAACCCGACGTCGAGTGCCGCGCAGATGCTCGCGATCACGACCAGCGCACCGTAGGCACCGGCGACGATCCCGCGCGCGAGGCGCCACGGGAGAGTCAGCAGGATCAGGACGACCACGATCGATTCGACGGGCAGGCTCAGCATTCCCGCGGGCGATCCCGACGCGAGCGCCGCCGGCACGAGCGGGGCCAGGATCAGTGTCGCGAAAGCCGCGACGGTGGCCGCCCGCGACGACCGCCGACGGCCGGGCTTCTCATCGAACGCAGCGCGCACGCCGCACACTCAGGATCGAGCCGGGAGGCGGCCCGCGGACTCGGCTCGCTCCGCGGGCGCGCCGAACCGATCCGACAGCGCGTAGCGCAGCAGCACCACGTCGTCGATGCGTCGGGTCTCCGCCAGTTTCGCGCGGCGCGTGGCGGTCCACGGGAATCGTCCCGACTCGACGAGGCGCGGTGCGCGCGCCTCCCCGACGAAGAACGGCGCGACCACCAACTGCAGCTCGTCGGCGAGTTCGTCGACGAGGAACTGCGTGAGCAGATGGCCACCGCCCTCGACCATGAGCCGGCGCGTTCCGCGCTCGGCAAGGTCGCCGAGGATGCCTGCCATCGTCACTCGCGCTCCCAACCCGATCACGGTGGCGACGTGTCCCAGGCGGTTCTCCAGACGCGGGGCGCCCGCTGTCGGGCAGTAGACGATCTTCTCGACGTCCCCCTCGGCGAAGAAGGCCGAATGGAGCGGGAGCTCCCCACTGGCCGTCACGGTGACCTTCGCGGGCGAGCAGGTCCGCCCGATGGCGACCCGCAGGAGTCGCCGCTCCTCGCTGCGCACGAGCAGCCGCGGGTCGTCCCTGCGGATTGTCGATGCGCCGACCATGATCGCATCGCTGTCGGCACGCAGCTGGTCGACCCGATCGAAGTCCTCCGCGTTCGACATCGCGAGCTTGCGGGGAGCGGCGCTGTCGAGGTAGCCGTCGATCGACATCGCGCAGCTGAGGGTGACGTAGGGCCGGTTCATGACTACCTCGACTCTGCGCCGGCGGGGACGACGCGGCGACGACGGAGAGCGGATGCCGCCACCACGGCGGCTCCCGGTGCGACGGCGATCATCGTCAACACGCCGTAGGCCGTGGAGGCGGCGATCCCCGTCGTGGCTCCGAGGCCGGCGACCGTGAAGGCCCAGGCGGCGACGCCCTCGCGTGGACCCCAGCCTCCGATGCTGAGGGGGATCGAACCGGCGAGTACCACGATCAGTGCGACGCCGATCAGCTGTCCGATCGGCGCGTCGACACCGACCGCGATACAGGCGACGAGGAACGTGGCGACGAGTGACGCGACCACGATGATCGATGCAACCACGACGCTCACGATGGTTCCCGGAGTTCCCATTGCGTCGCGGAGAATCACCCCCTCGCGCAGGATCGCCGCGCGGGCGCGCTCGCTCACGCCGGCTGCGATGATCACGCAGACGCACACGACAGCGAGCGCCAGGACGACGATGCCCACGCCGGGAGCGTAGTCCGACAACCCGAGCGACACCACCACGACGATGGCCAGGACAAGCTGGACCGCCTGCCCAGCGGCGCGTTCCGCGGCCACGGCGCGCGATGCCTGCGCGAGCCGACTGGCGCTGCGCCCATGCGACACCGCGCGGTGCACGTCGCCGACGACCCCGCCTGGCAGAACGGTGTTGAGGAACTGCGAACGGTAGTACGACGCGACCGCCGGAATCCACCCGAGCGACAGATCGAGACGGTGGGCGATGACGCGCCACCGCCACGCGGCCGCGACCGTGGCGAGCGCGCCGAGCGCGAATGCCGCGGCGACCGCACCGAACGACACCGCGGCCAGACCGCGCACGAAAGGCTCGGCACCGACCTGCCCGACGATCGCCACGAGGATCGCGACTCCCACCCCGGCTCGGACCCACACCCACAGCCGCTGTCGACGAGCCACCAGGCTCGCGGCATCCGTCCGACTCGCCGTGCTCATCGCGGCCACGCGAGCAGGTCGCGGTGGTCCACGCGCACTCGGAGAGAACTGTCGGCGACCTGCGCCCCACGCGTGCGCAGGTACTCCTCCGCCCATTCCCGCAGGGCTCCGCGCGCCTCGACGGCCGCAGTCACCCACCCGTGCAGCCACTCCTCCAGCAGCTCACGGTCGGAGGCGTCCAGAAGCCAGGGCGTGTCGGCGATCCGCACCGACCAGCCGGCAGCCGCGAAAAGCGCAGCGGCCGTCTCGACCGCATCCGGGCCCAGGAGTCGGCGCCCGCCGTCGGCGCGCCTCTGATGCTCGTTGAACGCCGCCTCGAAGACCCGGTCACCGGCATCGTCGGGGTTCAGTCGAACCCGGCCGGTGACACTGAGGCTGAACAGGGCGGGGGCACGTGCGGCCAGGCACGCACGCACGATCGCTTCGATCTCCGCGAGGGTCAGAACGTCCAGGAGAGCCGAAGCGGTGATCAGCGAGGCCCCGGCCAGCGCGTCCTCACTCATCAGAGCGACCTGCTCGACGTTCGTCCGTGCGACGACCGCCTGCCCCGATCGGTCCGCAGCCGACTCTCTGACGGCATGCGCGAGGAGTTCGGGGTTCCAGTCGTGCAGCACCCACGTCTGCGGACCCGGAAGCTGCCGGGCGAGCCAACGCATCATCGATCCGGTACCGCTGCCGAGGTCGTGCACGACGACCGGCGGTGCCATCATCGCCGTCACCTCGGCCACCAGCGCTCGTGACCGCGAGCGCTCGTCGGCACCCTCGCGACGCGCGAGCCACTCGGCCGAGACCGGAATCACCTCGTTCATCGCACTCCCGACAGCGTCTCGGCGACGCGGTCGGCGGTATCCGCCCAGCGCGGCGCCCGGAGCATCCCTCGCCGGGCCCTGCGCTGGAGTCGCGCCCGCAGTCCGGGGTCGCGCATCCATCCACGGAGCGCGTCGCTGAGCGCACGAGGATCATCGGGCGGAACGAGCACCGCGGCACCCGCGGCGACGGTCTGCGGAATCCCGCCCACCCTGCTGGCCACGACCGGGATGCCGCGCCGCAGCGGCATCGGCGATGGCGAGACCATAGCTCTCCGTGCGCGAAGGTGCGACGAGGAGATCAGCATTCCGATACGCGTCGCTCAGGTCGCCGCCGAGGAGGATTCCGGCCATCGAGATCCGGTCGCCGAGGCCGCCCGTTTCCGCCAGCCGCGCCACCCGGCCCGCGAACTCGGGATCGGCGGCGACCGAACCGGCGATCGTGCACGTCCATGGCGCATCGCGTCCGAGCATGACGAGCGCCTTCACGAGGGTGTCCTGCCCCTTGTGCGGTGCGACGACCCCGACGCACAGCAGCGACCCACCCGCAGTCGTCCCTGTCGCCGCCTCGGCGTCTTCCGTGCCGGGCGTCGCAACGTCGACACGGTGCGGCGGCAGCCCCGTTCGACGAACGATCTCATCACGGGTCCACGGACTCGTCGCAATCACTCGTCGAGCTGCCCGGAGGGCGCGGTGTTCGGCATCTGTCGTACGCGGATCCGCATCGGCGAACGACCCCGACACCATGTGGGCGACCAGCACGAGCCGCAGCCGATCGGCGACCCGCTCGGCCGCGTCAGGCCACCTCCTCGCGACGAGTCCGTCGATGAGCACCAGCGCGTCGTCCGGAACGTGCGCGAACGACGGGGCTGCCGGGGCGAGGGTATCCACGTCGACCTCGCACATCCGCACGTCCCAACCGATCTGCGAAAGCCCATCGCGGACGTGCCGATCGAACACGTTTCCGCCACTCACGAGTTGCGGCTCGTCGAGGCCGGCGGGCACGACGAAATGCACGACCTTCGTGCGTGCGCTCACAGATCCACCTCGTAGGCCGCCCATGCGATGTGCGACTCGTGGAGAGTGACGCGGATCGCCGTGAGTCCCGCACCACCCCGACCGAGTTCTCCCCCACGCACGGCCGCCACCAGTCGTTCCGCGATCACGCTGCACAGCCGCTCGGTCGTGGTGTTGACACCCTGGAACGCAGCCTCATCGTCGAGATTGCGGTACGACAGGGCGGAGAGGATGCCGCGCAAGGCGTCCGATGCACGTCCGATGTCCACCACAAGCCCATCCTCGTCGAGCGCAGGGGCCTTGAAGGTCGCATCGACGACATACGTGGCGCCGTGGAGGCGCTGCGCAGGACCGAAGATCTCGCCAGTGAAGCTGTGGGCGATCATCATGTGATCTCGGACCGTGACGGAGTAGGTCATCCGGCATCCTTCCAATCGATGGTGTGGCACAGTCCCGGAGACGATCCCTCCGCGATGGCCGCCATCGTCGCGGGCAGCTCCCGCCATGTCGAGCTGCCCGTGAGGAGGGCGTCGAAAGCTGAATCCTTCAGCAGACTCAGCGCGAGGGTCAGCCGATCCCTCGTGCTGCGCGTGCCGCGCCGACGGGAGGGGATCATCCCCACCTGGCTGGATCGGATCGTGAGCCGGCGGGAGTGGAACTCCTCACCCAGTCGCAGGCTGACGGCGCGGTCGGCGAACCAGCTCGCCTCGATGATCTCGCCCTCGGGCGCGGCGGTTCGAAGCGCGAGCTGCAGCCCGTCCTCCGAGCCACTGGTGTTCACGATCAGGTCGCGGTCGCTCGGCGCGTCGTCGGGGTGGACATAGGAGACTCCGAGTTCGGCGCACACGGCCGCCCGCGATCGATCGATATCCACGAGTGCGATGTCGACTCCGGGGAAGCCCTGCAGGAGGCGGGCCACGGCGCAGCCGATCATGCCCCCTCCGATGACGCTGATGCGTTCGCCCACGAGAGGGCCGGCATCCCACAGCACGTTCACGGCTGTCTCGACCGCGCCGGCGAGCACCGCCCGGCGGGCGGGTATGCCGGCGGGGACGACCGACACAGCGGACTCCGGCACGACGAAGGCGGACTGGTGCGGATACAGCGTGAAGACGGTGCGGCCGCGCAGATCGGAGTCTGCCCTCTCGACGATGCCCACATTGAGATAGCCGTACTTGACGGGCCCGGGGAAGTCGCCCGCCTGGAAGGGCGCTCGCATCCGTTCGTGCTCGCTGAGCGGAACCTCGCCTCGGAAGACCCGGGATTCGGTACCACGGCTGATGCCCGTGAACAGCGTGCGCACCATCACGTGGCCGGGCGGAGGGTCGTCGATCTCCTCCTCCCGGAGCGCACCGGTCCCAGGCGCATCGAGCCAGAACGCCGTGGCGCGCGTCATCGCGTCGCCTGACCCCGGTGTGCCCTCGACCCGGGAGGATGGGAGTCATGAGCAGGACCCATGACGAGAACACGGCTCGCACGCTGCGAATGGTTCATCTCGCTCCGCTCTGGTCGATCGCCGGCGGCGCACTGGCCCTTGCCGCGATCGGCCGGTTGAACACGCTCTCAGTGGCGGGGTGGGCCGCCGGACTCCTCTACCTTGGCGTGTCGAACGCTCTGCTGGCCAGGGGCTTGCGCACGCACCACGTCTCGCGGTTCGGGTGGGCGAACGCGACGACAGCGATCAGATCGACGATGGTGGGGGTCGTCACGGCACTCATCGTGACGTCCTTCACGCAGGCCGTTTCCGTGCCCCTGCTCATCGGGCTGACCGTTGTCGCGCTGGCCCTGGATGCGGTGGACGGCTGGGTGGCTCGCCGCACGGGCACTGCGAGCGAACTCGGCGCTCGATTCGACATGGAAGTCGATGCCTTCCTGCTGCTCGCCCTCAGCGCCTACGTCGCTCAGGACCTCGGCTGGTGGGTACTCGGCATCGGGCTCCTGCGGTACGCCTTCGTCGCGGCCGGCTGGGTTCTGCCCTGGATGCGCGCCACCCTGCCGGCGCGGTACTGGCGCAAGGTGGTCACCGCCGCCACGGGCATCGCTCTGACCATCGCCGCGGCGGACCTCTTCCCGCTGTGGGCACGAACAAGCGTCGTGGTGATCGCCCTGGCGCTGCTCGTGGAGTCGTTCGGTCGCGACGTCCTGTGGCTGATGCGGCGTCGGATCCGCCCTCACAGTCCCTGGGCGAGCCGGTAGTACGCCTGGTTCCAGCGCAGTTCGCTCTGGAATCCGCGCACGGTGGTCGCGTCGTCGATCACGACGAGCTCGGTCTTGGCGATCTCGGCGAAGTCGCGAAACACCTCGATGCCCACCGCGGTGGTCATCACCGTGTGGTGCGCGGCGCCGGCGGCGAGCCAGCACGCGGCGCTCGTGGCGAAGTCGGGCTGCGGCTTCCAGATCGCGCGCCCGACGGGCAGCTTCGGCAGATCGGGCGCCTCGACGTTCTCCACCACGTTCGCCACCAGCCGGAACCGGTCGCGCATGTCGCTCATCGCGACCACGAGCGCGGGGCCGGGGTCGGCGGTGAAGACCAGGCGCACCGGATCCTCCTTGCCGCCGATGCCGAGCGCGTGCACCTCGAGCCGGGGCTTGCTGGTCGTGAGCGACGGCGAGACTTCGAGCATGTGGGCGCCGAGGATGCGCTCGTTTCCGGGCACCAGGTCGTAGGTGTAGTCCTCCATGAGGCTCGCACCGCCGGGCAGGCCCGCGCCCATCACGTTCGCGACGCGCACGAGGATCGCGGTCTTCCAGTCGCCTTCGGCGCCGAAGCCGTAGCCCTCGGCCATCAGCCGCTGCACGGCGAGTCCCGGCAGCTGCTTCAGCTCACCCAGGTCCTCGAATGAAGTGGTGAAGGCGCCGAAGCCGCCCTCCTCCAGGAAAGACCGCAGGCCCAGCTCGATCGCGGCGCCGTCGCGCAGCGACTGGTGCCGCTCTCCCCCGATGCGCAATTCAGGCTGTACGTCGTACAGCTCCTGATATTCCGCCACCAGGGCGTCGATGTCGGCATCCTGAGCCTGAGTTACGGCATCCGCCAGCTCGTTGACGCCCCACGTGTTGACCTGCACGCCGAACCGCAGCTCGGCCTCGGTCTTGTCGCCCTCGGTCACCGCGACGTAGCGCATGTTGTCGCCGAAGCGGGCGAGCTTGAGGGTGCGGGATGCCGTCCACCCGGCGGCGGCGCGCTGCCAGTCCTCGACCTGCTGGCGCACGACCGGGTTCGACACGTGGCCGACCACGGTCTTGCGCGCGACGCCCAGGCGGGTCTGGATGTACCCGAACTCGCGGTCGCCGTGCGCGGCCTGGTTGAGGTTCATGAAGTCGAAGTCGATGTCGGCCCAGGGCAGCTCGACGTTCGCCTGCGTGTGCAGATGCAGGAGCGGCTTCTGCAGCGCATCGAGGCCCGCGATCCACATCTTCGCGGGGCTGAACGTGTGCATCCAGGCGATCACGCCGATGACGTCGTCGCGCGCGTTCACCTCGAGGGCGAGGCGGCGGATCGAGTCGGAGTCCTTCAGCACCGGCTTCCAGACGACCTTGACCGGGAGTCCGCCGAGGCCGTCGGCGACCGCCTGGGACTGCTCGGCGACCTGCTTCAGCGTCTCTTCGCCGTAGAGATTCTGGCTCCCGGTGACGAACCAGACCTCATAGCCGTCGAGCGAGGTGGAAAGGGGTGTGCGGGTCATGTCAGGTCCTTCGTGGTTCCGTCGTTGGGCGAGCGAAGCGAGAAAGTGTGGTCAGAGTGCGTCCACCGCCGCGCGCTCGACGGCAAGGCCGGCGCGGTAGCGGTCGAGATAGGCCGAGAAGCCCGCGACATCAGCGGGCACGGGCTCGACGACGTCGATCTGCGCGCCGGCGAACACACGGTCGTTCAGGTAGGCGGCCAGCGGGGTCTCAGCTGCGTGAGCGACATACGAGGCCAGAACGGCCATGCCCCACGCACCGCCTTCCGAGGCGGTCTCGCCGACCGCGACGGGCGCGCCCAGAGCTCCGGCGAGGAATCGCTGGGCGACTCCGGCGGTGCGGAACATGCCGCCGTGCGCGAACATCCGGTCCAGCGCGACGCCCTCTCCCTCGAGCACGCGCATGCCGAGGCTCAGGGTGCCGAAGACGCCGTACAGCTGCGCGCGCATGAAGTTCGCGAGCGTGAGGCGGCTGTCGGGCGTGCGCACGACCAGGGGCCGGCCCTCGTCGAGTCCCGCGATCGGCTCGCCCGCCAGATGGTTGTAGGCCAGCAGCCCCCCGGCATCCGCTTCGCCGTCGAGCGCCTCGCGGAACAGCACATCGAATGCGGCATCCGTCTGGATCGGTATGCCCGCCGCGGCCGCGAACCGGCCGAACATGCCCGCCCACGCGGCGAGCTCGCTCGCGCCGTTGTTGCAGTGCACCATCGCGACGGGGTCGCCCGCCGGCGTCGTGACCAGATCGAGCTCGTGATGCACCTGCGAGAGCGGGCGCTCGAGCACGACCATCGCGAAGATGCTCGTGCCGGCGCTGACGTTTCCGGTGCGCGGCGCGACCGCGTTCGTCGCAACCATGCCGGTGCCGGCGTCGCCCTCGGGCGGACACAGCGGGATGCCGGGGCGCAGCGCGCCCGACGGGTCCAGCAGCGCGGCACCTTCGGCAGTCAGCTCTCCGGCCGACCGGCCCGCGGGAAGCACCTCGGGCAGCAGGTCGGCGAGCGTCAGCGTGGCCTCGCGTCCGGCGACGAGATCCTCGAAGCGGCGCAGCATTTCGCCGTCGTAGTCGTGCGTCGCGGAGTCGATCGGGAACATGCCCGACGCGTCGCCGACGCCGAGCACCCGGCGACCGGTGAGCGCGGTGTGGACGTACCCGGCGAGAGTCGTCAGCGACGCGATCTGCGGCACGTGCGGCTCGTCGTCGAGCACGGCCTGGTACAGATGGGCGATCGACCAGCGCAGCGGGATGTTGGTGCCGAACAGCTCACTCAGCTCGGCCGCGGCAGGTCCGGTCGTCGTGTTGCGCCACGTGCGGAACGGCACGAGCAGCTCGCCATCGGCATCGAACGCGAGGTAGCCGTGCATCATCGCCGAGACGCCGATCGCGCCCGTGGTCTCCAGCCGCACGTCGTGGCGACGCTCCACATCGCGCGCCAGCTCGGCATACGCCGCGCGGATGCCGGTCCAGACGTCTTCGAGGGCGTAGGTCCACACGCGGTTCTCGAATGCGTTCTCCCACTCGTGACTGCCGACCGCGAGCACCTGCGCGCTGTCGTCGATCAGGCATGCCTTGATGCGGGTCGACCCGAGCTCGATGCCCAGCGACGTGCGCCCGACGACGATCGCCTCCCGCGCGGCGTCAGCGGTGGAACTGTTCACGGTGGTCTCCTCGTCGAGTGACGTGTCCGCATGATGTTACCGGTAACATCATGCGGCGCCAAGCCGATCAGCGCGCGCCCCTTCACCGCGCAGCGGAGGACGCGCGCCGCACCAGCACAGGCGCGGCCGGCGCAGTCGGTGCGGCCGAGCCCAGCAGCTGCGCGATGCACCGGGCGGCTTCGCCCGCGATGTCCAGACGCACGGTCGTCAGCGCCGGACGGTAGTACGCGGCATCCGGATTGTCATCGACCCCGACCACGCTCACCTCGCCCGGCACCGCGATGCCCGAATCGGCGAGGCCCGCCATCAGCCCGAGTGCCATCTGGTCGTTGGCCACGAACACCGCCGTGACTCCGCTGCCGTCGCGCGCGGCGCGGGCGATCTGATCCGACGCCGCGAGACCGGATGCCGCGGTCCAGTCGCCGCGCCACACACCCGCGGACAACAATCCGTGCGCGGCGAGCGCGGCATCGAAACCCTCCGCGCGGGCGACCGCCTCGATCCAATCGTCCGGTCCGGCCAGGTGAGCGATGCGGGTGTGGCCGGCGCCGAGCAGGTGATCGACAGCGATCGCCGCGGCATCCCTCTGCACCGTCGACGCGTCGGGACCGTGCAGAGCGACGACCGGCAGCCCGAGACCGGCGGAATCCAGCGCCGAGAGCGTGCGGGCGTGGGGCGCGACCACGACGATGCCGTCGACTCCCTGCGCGAACAGGTGACGGCCGGCCTCGACGACGGATGCCTCGTCTCCGGCGTCCGCATAAGCCGCCGTGACCCACCGCCCCGCTGCGCGGGCGGCCGCCTCCAGCGCGAGGATGCCGACCGCCGGACCGTACATGCTCGCATCGGAGGCGAGGATGCCGATCGTGCGCGTGCGGCTGGTGCCGAGCGACCGGGC